>NZ_JAKRRY010000001.1 GCF_026191675.1 Vibrio qingdaonensis
CCACTCGTGGGGCTTTTTGCTAACGGCCTACTGGATTTATGGTTCTTAACCCAATAGCGTACTTACTCTTCATTTGGTGCTAATGGACTGATATAGCCATCAGGTTTAAGTGCGAGCACGTCACTATTAATTTTATCGATGACATGTTCCGCAGTATTGCCGATAAAAACAGCAGACAGCCCTGTACGCCCCGTTGTACCCAAGATAACCATTGCCGCGTCGAGTTTTTTTGCCACTTCAGGAATGATATCTTCAGGTAACCCTTGCTCCACAATGGTTTGCTCTTCGGCATATCCATGTTTCTGACGCAGCGCTTTCATCGCAGTGAGGTGGTGACCTCTTACTGCATCTGTGTAAGTTGCAGGGTCAAACTCTGGCAATTCTATCGTGATATTTGCGGGTGTTACCGGATAGGAATTAACAAGGTAACCTGTTGCGCCTAAACGCTCCGTCAAGCTGTCAAGTTGTTGAATCATGCAATCATTAAGATCAATGTGTGTTGGATTTTCAGAACCAACATGAACGGAAGCCACAATATTAGCGTTGGCTGGCCAATCTGAGTTTTTCACTAATAGCACCGGGGCTGGGCATTTTCTAATAAGGTGCCAATCGGTAGGGGTGAAAATGACGGATTCTAATATGTCATGTTTACGCGTCGCCTTGATAACAATGTCGTGGCTATCTTCAAATACTTTTTCGATGATAGCGACGTAAGGGCGATTGTGCCAAACGACTTTGATTTCCAAATCGAAACTGTCATCAGTAAACGGTTCAGCAAGTGTTTTCATCCATTCTTCACGCTGTTGAATAACACCACGGCGCATGGCGTCTCTTTCATCATGAGAAAGCATTGATGTCATGTCATAAGAGAAATCATAAATGGAGAGAAAAAATGATATCCGACTTCTTGAGCGGCTTTTCTTTGCAAGCTGTACAGCACGAACAAGAGCAGGTTGCTCTTCGCTATTTAAATTAGCAACGACGAGAATGTTATTGTATATGCTCATAGAGTCTCCTTACCAAAATGGTAACTTCGTTCACTTAACTTTAGCGCACTTAGGAGAATCTTTTTAGAGAAAGTAAGGGGTTAGGGGGAGAAATTTGAAGTGGCTCATCAAAGAGCCACTAAGTAAGCAATAAAGTAAGCCAAAGACTACTCTTTAGATACACCGGCCATTTCCATCAACGCATCATGGTCGATAATGGTGATGTACTTACCTTTCACACTCAGGACTTCTGATTTCTGAAAGCGACCAAGTAGACGACTGATCGTTTCTACTGTTAATCCCAGATAATTACCAATGTCGCCACGAGTCATAGTCAGGCGAAATTCTCGTGGGCTGAAGCCGCGCTGAGAAAAGCGAGTGGATAAATTATAAAGAAACGCGGCTAGACGTTCTTCCGCATTTTTCTTTGACAACAAGAGAATCATCTCTTGGTCACCTTTAATTTCATTCGACATCAAACGCATGATTTGTTGACGCAACTTCGGCATTTTGCCTGAAAGGTCGTCTAAGATTTCATACGGTATTTCACATACCATTGATGTTTCTAGTGCTTGAGCAAAACTTGGATGCTCATCGTCAGTGATCGCATCAAATCCGACGAGGTCGCCTGCTAGATGAAACGCAGTAATCTGTTCATCACCTTGCTCTGTAATGGTGTAACTTTTAATGGTTCCAGAGCGAATCGCGTAAAGAGACTTTAGTTCATCGCCAGCTTTAAACAGCTCTTGACCCTTTTGGATGGGTTTTTTACGTTCAATAATTTGATCAAGTTGATCCAGCTCTGCTTCGTTCAAAGTGAACGGGATGCACAGTTGACTAATACTACAATCTTGACAATGGATGGCACAGCCACCTGACTGAATTCGTTTTGCTGCAGGTTTTTCAGAAATCATAACAACCTATCACTATTTGATGTACATCAATATTTTATCATTCCTTACCTCTAAAGGGTAGCTAAAAAATCAATGATAAAACAATCATCTATTAGTTTGCGTTAAAAATAGTCACCGCATCGTAACCTGTATATAAACCATATATCAGTATAGAAAGTGCGGCTATATTGCGAAATTTAACTGAATTTTGCAGGGATTGTAGTTTAGCGGCGCTACTGCCAACTAGCAGCATGGCGGGCAGAGTGCCCAAACCAAATGCAAGCATAGTCATACCGCCCCCAAAGGCACTTCCAGAGACAGCAGCCCAGGTAAGCGTTGAATAAACGAGTCCACATGGAAGCCATCCCCAAAGAAAACCAAACGGGATCGCGTAGCTTGAATGTTTAAGAGGAAGGAGCTTGTTCGCTAGAGGTGAAATACTCTTCCATAATAGTTGTCCCAATTTTTCCACTTTCAACAAGCCATTCCACCAACGCCCAACATAGAGCGCGAGTAAGATCATGAATAGTGCCGCGAGAATTCGTAAAAATGAAAGCGCGTGGTTAAATTGAGATAACGTTGCAATCCCTGCAATCATTCCACCTACCACACTACCTATCATTACGTAGCTAATCAATCGACCAAGATTGTAGTTTATGATGAGTAAGGTAGGGGTTTTATGCGGTTGCCCAATAGATAACAATGACGCTATACCACCGCACATTCCCATACAGTGGCCTGCACCTAATAGCCCAATAGTAAAAGCCCCTAAAAGATCAAGTGTCACGCTGGTCTTCTTCTTTTTTGTTCGGTTGTTTTTCTGTTGTGACGTCTTCATCAAACAGAATGTTATGCCCTTGACGCTCCAGGTCTTCAAACTGTTCGCTTTTGACTGCCCAAAGAAAAATGCCTACCGCCACACAGACAAGTACGATAGCGATAGGGATTAATATATACAGACTTTCCATACTATTGGTCTTCTTTTAGTAAGCGTAGCGAATTAGAGACAACGATAATCGAACTTGCTGACATACCGACAACAGCAATATATGGCGCGACCAGTCCAGCTACGGCAAGAGGAAGGATCAATAGATTATATCCCAAAGACCACGCCAAATTCTCTCTAATAATTTTTCTTGTTTGAATCGCCAGCTTACGCGCGGCTAACAATCGGTCTAAACGATCGCTTAGTAACACTAAATCAGCAGACGCTTTAGCGACATCGGTACCACCACCCATAGCAACAGAGAGATGGGCGCCTGCAAGAGTAGGGGCATCGTTAATGCCATCACCAATCATTAAGGTAACATCATTAGCATCCACAGAATTTAAGAACGCTAGTTTGTCACTCGGGGACGCACTCGCCACAATAGAAGTGATACCAATTTCTTCTGCAACAGGCTCTGCATTAGTTAACGTATCACCGGTAAGAAGCGTGGTTTTTATACCCGCCACATGCATTTTCTCAATGAAATCTTTGGCTTCTTTTCGGATCGGATCCCGGTAATTAAAGCTGGCAATATGTTGACCATCTATCGACAAGTAAACGGTATTTTGGGCGTCGTCTGCTTGCCCTAAAACAAACTGAGCGTTACCGATTTTTATCTGCGTGTTATTCCACTGTCCCGTCAGCCCTGATCCAATGACATTTTCGACTTGGCTTACTTGTGTATCTGTCCCACAAGAAGGTACTTTGTCGTTATAAACCTTAAAGGCGCGGGCAATGGGGTGATTAGCATGGCTCTCCAACGATGCCGCTAATGAAAGGACAACGGCTTCAGAATAGTCTGCAAATAAGATGGTCTTTGAAATTTCAATATCGCCATGCGTAAGCGTTCCTGTTTTATCAACAATTAGGTGATTCACTTTACACAAGGTTTCAAAAACATGGCCACGGCGAGACAAGATACCTAGCGAGCCCATCCTAGAACTTGAACACGTAATTGCCGTGGGTGTAGCAAGAGATAATGCACAAGGGCAGGTTGCGACAAGAACGGACAACATTATCCAGAACGCATCGTCAGGCTTACTTTGATGCCAGTAAAACCAAGTGAGCGCGGCAATAACAAGAATAATCGCGACAAAGTATCTTGCGACGATGTCCGCTATTTCAGCAATTTTAGGTTTGCTTAGCTGCGCTTCATCTTGTAATCGCACAATACTTGAAATCATTGAATCTGCTTTGCTGCTGCGAACTTCAAGATCAAACGCTTCGTCACCGTTTAAAGTGCCTGCATACACCGTATCGTGCTGATGTTTGACAACAGGTAAAGATTCACCTGTAAGCATCGATTCATCGACGTGGATTCGACCTTTCAAAACAAGACCATCGGCTGGAATATGCTCTCCTGGCAAAACACGGACTTGGTCACCGACTTGCAATGATTTAACTGGGATTTGCTCGCCATCGAGCTTTATTGCAATAGCGGGAATGAGTTTGAGAAGGTTGCCACTGGCTGCTGCGGCTTTGCGTCGTGCGCGCATCTCGAGGTAGCGACCAACCAGCAAAAAGAAAGTGAACATTGAAATGGATTCAAAAAACACTTCGCCTTGTTCGGTTACTGTTGCGACTAAACTTGCGACATAAGCAAAAATAAGCGCAATGGAAACGGGAACATCCATTCCCAGCGTTCTTCCTTTTATGCTTCGCCAAGCATTCAAATAAAAAGGTAACGCTGAATACAGTAAAACAGGTGTCGCAAATATTAAGCTCACCCATCGGAAGTAACTTTTAAACTCTGGCTCTAAACTACCGAATACTTCTAAATACAGTGCCACTGCCAACATCATGACTTGCATGGTCGCTAATCCGGCGATGCCAAGACGATAGAGGTACTGCTTCATTGTTTGGTGATACGCGGCTTCTTGTTTATCCGCCTCGAATGGCGCGGCTTTGTAGCCTAATTCATGGATTGCAGATAAAAGCGTACTGAGTTTGGATTGGGTACTATCCCATTTCAAAAGTGCACGATTGGTGGTGGTGTTGACACGAATGGACATCATGCCAGGTTCAGTCGCCATTCGTTTTTCTATAAGCCACGCGCACGCGGCACATGAAACACCTTCGATAGAGAGGGTGACTTCTTTTTCATTTTCTTGGCTACGAACAAACTCGCCCTGTATGTCTTCATTGTCGTAATGAATGAGCGCTTTTAATTGTTCAGGTACCAAGTCGGCTTTTTCCGCTGGTGCGGTACGGTATTGGTAATACGACACCAAGCCACTATCAACGATGGTTTGCGCCACACTCTCACAGCCGGGGCAGCACATGTCTCGGTCTTCTTCGAGAATGTGTACGCAAAAATTCGTGTTGACTGGTACTTCTTCACCGCAGTGATAACACGATTTACACATAGTTAGTCTATTAATACTGGTTCAGAGGAAGGGAAGGTAACACGGCCTTGAATCATCCACGCTTTATCGTGTGGCTGTAGTTCAACAAACCAAGGGCCCTGCATATCATGATCTAAGGTTAATCGGTAGATACCTTTAGCATCTGCCGTTAATAGTTTTTCAAAGTCTTGGTCGGGTAAAGTACGATGTGTAAACGTGGTGGTTAAAGCAGGAAAGTGGTCCAACTCCCCCTTTTCGAAAGCGATAATAACGACGTTTTTATCAGAAGAGATTGAAGCGTTTAGTTTGAGGTCGCGGGCGACATTGACTTTAGTAATATCGACATTTATCCCTTTGCCTTTCTTATAGTAATCCTCAGCGACTAGGTCTACAGAGTTTTGGGAAAAAATCAGTACCACGTATAGCGTACCAACAACAACAGAGAGTGGCAGCGCGATTAGAAACCACGGCCAGAATTGTTTATACCAAGGCTTTACCATAAAAAAGTTCTCAACAGCTGACTAAGAAAGAGGTTATAAATTATCTAGAAAAGACAGCCCCTTACAAGGGGCTGTTATTGAAATGTTACTTATTTTTCAGAATTGCTTAGGCTCCAGACATAGGCAGAAACAAGTTGAACTTTTTCTTCACCTAAAATGTCTTTCCACGCTGGCATTACGCCTGAACGACCGTTCATAACAGTTTCAGTTACGTCTGCACGTGAGTCACCAAATAACCAATCTTGGTCGGTTAAGTCTGGTGCACCAACAGCAGGGTTACCCTTACCATCAGTACCATGACACGCTGCACAGACGACAAAGCGTGATTTACCCGCTTCCGCTTCACGAGCATTTACTTTACGCCCAGATAAGCTGAGAGTATAGCTAACTACTTCGCGAACACCGTCTTCGCCTAATGCGTCTTTCCAGCCCGGCATCTGACCAATACGACCATGCATTATGGTGGTAACGATAGCCTGCGGCTCTCCGCCATACAACCACGCGTTGTCGGTTAGGTTAGGGAAACCTTTCTGACCACGAGCCGAAGAACCATGACACTGAGAACAGTTTTGCAAGTATAAACGCTGACCAACCTTAATCGCTTCGCTATCTGCTGCAATCTCCGGAATAGGGCGTAGACCACCATCAGATGTTTTTGCTAAACGGTTAAATGCTTCACCGAAGTAGGTTTCTGCATCACCAAGCTCTTTCGCATACTGATCCAACTGCTTATTTGCTGTTGATGCGGCAACCGATGATCTCGATTCTTCAATTGACTGCACAGTTTGGTCTGAACTTGTCCAGCCTAAAAGACCTTTGAAGTTACCTAGACCTGGGTAGAGTGCCAAGTAAATCGCAGAAAAAACAAATGTACCAATGAACAGGTATGTCCACCATTTCGGTAGCGGGTTGTTTAGCTCACGAATACCATCGTATTCGTGACCCATGTCTGCACCTTCTTCTACGCCCATTTTGTCACGTAGACACCAAATGAGTAGGGCGGCGCAACCAAGCAACGTACCGATAGTGATGACAATAATGAATAGACTCCAAAATGTAGTCATTATTTAATCACTCCTTCTTTTTCGGAGGTAGTTGGTTGTTCATCAGCAAATACTAGGTTTGCTGCTTCATCAAACCGGCTTTTACGATTTTTACCGTAAGCCCACCAAACAATACCAATAAAACAACCAAACAAAACTACGGTCCAAATACTGTGAATAGTACCGATATCCATAATTTCCTCCTTATTTCATTGCGTGGCCAAGAGACTGAAGATAAGCAATGATGGCATCCATCTCTGTCTTACCTTTAACATCGCTCTCAGCGCTCGCAATTTGCTCATCCGTGTACGGAACACCAAATTGATTACGGAAGATTTCAAGTTTCTTCTGTGTCAATTTACCGTCCAACTCGTTTTCCGCCAACCAAGGGAAGCCTGGCATATTGGATTCTGGAACCAATTCACGTGGATCAATCAAGTGAACACGATGCCATTCATCAGAATAACGATCGCCAACACGAGCGAGATCAGGTCCAGTACGTTTTGAACCCCAAAGGAAAGGGTGTTCCCAAACGCTTTCACCAGCAACAGAGTAGTGACCGTAGCGCTCTGTTTCTGAACGGAACGGGCGAATCATTTGACTGTGGCATACATTACAACCTTCACGGATGTAAATATCGCGACCTTCCATCTCTAATGCGCTGTAAACACGTAAGTTCTTCACAGGTTCTGTTGTTTGCTTTTGGAACATTAGCGGAACAATCTCTACGAGAGCCCCTAAACTAATAGCGAAAACAATCAAAATAGCCAGTAAGCCTACGTTGCGTTCAACGATTTCATGGCGATTTTTCGAATTTGAGCTCATTCTCTAATCTCCTTATGCTGATTGAGGGATAGCTTTAAGGCTACCTTTCTCTGCAGTAATCGTTTTGTATGCGTTGTAAGCCAACAAGAACATACCCGAAAGGAAAATCAAACCGCCAATGAAACGAACTGTGTAGAACGGGTAAGAGGCTTGAACAGATTCCACGAAGCTGTACGTCAATGTGCCGTCTGAGTTAACTGCACGCCACATTAGGCCTTGCATAACACCTGAAATCCACATCGCAACGATATAAAGAACCGTACCGATTGTGGCCAACCAGAAGTGAGTGTTAATAAGGCCTACAGAGTACATACGTTCTTGACCAAATAACTTTGGAATCAAGTGGTATACCGCACCAATAGAAACCATCGCAACCCAACCTAATGCGCCAGAGTGTACGTG
This sequence comes from Vibrio qingdaonensis, assembly GCF_026191675.1. Classification (GTDB taxonomy): domain Bacteria; phylum Pseudomonadota; class Gammaproteobacteria; order Enterobacterales; family Vibrionaceae; genus Vibrio; species Vibrio qingdaonensis. Next base: position 7,983 of record NZ_JAKRRY010000001.1, read on the forward strand.
ACCAATGGTCCAGTCTGTGTAATGCGATAGGGCGTTAACCGTTTTGATTGCCATCATTGGGCCTTCGAATGTCGACATACCATAAAATGATAGTGAGACAACCAAGAAGCGTAGAATTGGGTCATAACGTAGTTTATGCCAAGCACCAGATAGCGTCATAATACCGTTGATCATACCACCCCAAGATGGAGCGAATAGAACCAATGACATCACCATACCTAGTGATTGTGTCCAGTCTGGAAGCGCCGTGTAATGAAGGTGGTGAGGACCAGCCCAGATATACAACGAAACCAATGCCCAAAAGTGAACAATCGATAGACGGTAAGAGTAAACCGGACGCTCTGCTTGCTTAGGGACGAAGTAGTACATCATTCCCAAGAAACCAGCGGTAAGAAGGAAACCTACTGCGTTATGTCCATACCACCATTGCACCATGGCATCGACGGCTCCGGAATAAGCGGAATAAGACTTACCTAATGAGACGGGTACAGCCAAACTATTCACAATGTGCAGGACGGCAACGGTGATAATAAATGCACCGAAGAACCAGTTAGCGACGTAAATATGTGAAGTTTTGCGCTTTATAAGTGTTCCAAAGAAGACGATAGCGTAAGACACCCACACAATAGCGATGGCGATATCGATAGGCCACTCTAATTCTGCGTATTCTTTACCAGAGGTGTAACCCAAAGGCAGAGTAATAGCCGCAGCTAAAATGATTGCTTGCCATCCCCAAAAAGTGAATGGGACAAGAGGTCCTCCAAATAATCTAGTTTGACAGGTACGCTGCACAACGTAATAAGACGTTGCAAACAGAGCACTGGTACCAAATGCAAAAATTACCGCATTAGTATGTAACGGACGTAAACGGCTATACGTCAACCACGGCGTATCAAAGTTGAGCTGTGGCCAAACTAATTGAGCGGCAATTAAAACGCCTACTGCCATACCAACAATACCCCAGAGAATGGTCACTAAAGTGAACTGGCGTACTACGGTATAGTTGTAAACTTGTTCAAGCTGCTTTTCCTGGCTCATTAACATGCTTCCAATTTATAATTAACTATACTTTACTTCCAACACGACTCATGTCGTAATGCTACCCAAACGCGCAATAGAACTAACGCTTTTTCAAAACGTTACTTCCCTTGTAGGTTTTAACAAAAAGTAGCATTTTCAAGCGACAATAATACTGCAATTAACAATTTAAGAACAGGGCAGTAACCTTACTCTTGGTCTGGTTTATGTCCATTTATTTCAAAACTTTGAAGTTTGTTACACGGAGAACGCCCATAATGGCAGCTGAAAAATTAACAAAAGGCAGGCTTGGTCAAATTATCATCATGATGATGGTGTTAATTGCCGCATTTACGTACAGAACGGTCACGTACGAAGTGTCGAATACGCAGGTCTGCGAATTTTCTTCCGGATGTGAGGTGAAATTACAAGAGAAACTGGTTGTTTTTATGTATCAAGATTCAACAAATACGTTAATGCTCACAAAACCAGAAGAATTAACAGTTAAAGCCTCAATTGTTGGTAAAAACGATGTATTACTAACCGATAAAAGTGAAATAGCCGAAACACAAATCCCAATGGATATTATTATCACCGACCAAGATGAACATACCGTTAAAATACAGCTACAATAGCTCGCAATATCAAGCGGGAAAACAAACGACATCGCCTAAATAACGGTGTATTAGACTAGCCGAATCTTACTTTTACTTACCCCTAGTTAACGTCATTCGCTCCAATTATGCTGCTAGCTTCCGCTGTGTTATTCATGTTAGCTAAGCTTGCAACTGCCTTTTTCTTATAATTGGAACTCTATTTTTAATGTCAATGCTGTCCCATGGCATTCATCACTTTGTCAGGCGCACCGAAATACTTCTGTGATCCGTCTTTTTCCAGTAGCAAGCAGAACGTAGAGCTAGAAATAAGAGCAGGATCGACCGTCGTAAAAATGACCGTCTTATGGCGCAGTGTTCCAGCAAACAGTTGATTAATGTATGTCACATGTTCACTCTCCACGCCCACTAAAGGCTCATCAATCACGATGATGTTTTGACTGGTATCAGCGAGCCCAATCGCAAGGCGTAACCGTTGCATTAAACCAGAGGGAAGGTTGGCTAAAAAGTCAGCGCCAATCATCGTCCCCAAACCTTCAGGAAAAACCTTGTCTAAGCCAAGAAGTGCAAAGGACTGAGACATTTGCTCTCTTGAAATGACACCATTGTGCAAAATGTAGTTCGATTCAATAGACCCTTCATAAAGATGAAGATCAAAAGGGATGTAGTTGATCCCTTTGCGATATCTAAAGCTATTAAATTGCTTTATGTTGTGACCATCAAGAAGGATGGACCCTTGATAGCGAGGTTCTAGCCCTGTGAGCAACATCAATAATGTCGTTTTACCACTTCCCGCCGGACCAGATATAGCCACTTTACTCCCAGGTGCTATCTTAAAACTAAGATTAGTCAACCCAGTCGCTGCACCCGGGTAGCGATGTACTAGCCCGTTAACTGATATCTGACCATCAAACTGCCGGATAGGTGGGCTCTTCTCAATGGATGATTTATCATCGTCTAGCGACATGAGTGCATTGATCTGAGCTGTAGAAGATTGGATGGTTTTAAATTTAGCTAACGAGTTATAGATCCCCATGATCGGCCCCAACGCTTTCCAAACTAGAATTACGGTCGCCAACATCGCCCCTGCGTTTGTCGTCCCATCCATTACGCTGATAACCGCTGTCACAATCGCGGCGGTTCCGATAGCTTGAATGAGCCCACCCCCCATCGCTTGTATTTTGCTATTTGTCGTAGAAACAAAGGCGGCATCAGAAGATGCTTTGTTCGTGGGCGGCTTTAAATCGAGATTGGATGATTCTAAGTAACGGCAAACCTTGTAGCGTTGTTATGCCCCTTAATAACTCATTCCATTGATAAGAAACCATGGCATTGGCTCTGGAGCTTTTCGATGTCGCTTGAGTATAGAGATATCGAGAGTAGAGACAAAATACAATCATCAATAGAATGCCCACTAAAACCGTCAACGCGGCATAGCCAGACAAAATGGTAATTGCGACAATAAATAGCACGACAAACGGAAGGTCAAAATAACTAAGTGTGGATTCTGCGGTTACAAGCTTGCGAAATTGATCTATATCTTTGAGTCGTGCCATCTGTGAGGATACACCGGCTGATGATGTCATTGAATAAGGGAGCCAAAGTAGTTTAGCGATAACATTACGTGATATATGAACCGCGAGGTCTTGACCTGAAGTTGCGAGTACCTTCATTCTCACTCTTCGGAAGATATACTCAGAAAATGCCAAAAACAGCGCAAACGATGTGAGCCAGTATAGGGTGGGGATGGAGCTAGAAGATAGGGCGAAATTATAAACCCCCATGATGAAGAACGGCTGTAATGCGCTCAGTATATTAATCACAAGAGACAGGAAGACTAAGCTCTTAAACTCATTGTTATAACGATAAAATGCGTATTTTATCCAGTTGGATTTATCTTGTGACTCTGGCGGAGGCTCTCGAAAAAGCTTGGAGTATTCCGATACTACGGTGATCGCAAACGGTACATCAACAAGTGATACGGTAACGGTATTATTGTTTCGATAGTCGAAGAGTACACCTTCACCATTGTCTATAGACATAAGTACAGCGGAGAATTTCTCTAACTCAATAAAACATGGAAAATGAATATCTTTATCGGCTAAATCTGACGCACTTGAATAATGAGTTGTCCGACATTGATACCCAAGCCTCGAAAGAGTGAGTTCGAACCCGTTTTGATCGACTTCACCAGGTGTAAAAGCATCGGATAAAATTTCTGGCGTTCCCTCCCACTCTAAAGAGATCAGTGTGTAAGCAAGACCACGCAACAGAGGAGACTCTGCATAACGATGCTCAAACTCTTCAGATTCGAAGTCTTTGAGGCGTTGGCCGACATTATTAAAATCGATAAGGATAGTCATTAGCTTGCAAACTCCTTTGTCAACTTAATGGACTTCACGCCATGGGCTTCATGATTGATTTTGTTACTGATAATAATGAGGAACTGTGATGTTGCTTTAGGGACGAGCATTGATACAACACGAGTGGCAAACTCTTGGTCGTAAACACTATCAATATCATCAAGGACTAACACTTTTTTCTGGCATAGCATGGCACGAATGATAAGTAGCGCATATTGCACTTGTCTTGATAGGGGGATGGTATTACTTCCTTTTAGCTGGGTATAAAACCCGGACTCCAATGCATCGATTTCATTTTTGACGGAAAGCCCTTTGCATAAGGTAAACGCTGCCCCATTTAGCATAGGACGGAAGCAGGTTAAATTGTCAATAATAGAACCTTCAACAAAACTGCTGTTTTTATCTATTCGGTGTACGCTATCTCGCCAAGATTGGTAATGTAACGCGTTTATCTCTTTCGTCCCAACTCGGATGACCGTATGTTCGCACTGAGTATCGCGCGTTAAACAGCGCGTTAGATGACTTTTCCCAGTACCCGATCGTCCTTTTAAGATGATTGGCTGTCCTTTTTGGAAAATAATTCTCTGGTTGCTGCCAAGTTCAACTTCAATGCTTTTAGGATCAGGGTTATTGGGAAGGTTAAGAGACTGACTAATGTGACCAGGTTGGTGTTGTTCACTATTAAGTTCATTAGGATTATCTCCATCCGTCATACGTGCATTGTTTTGAACGGTATGGGGGGATACGTCAACGTTCTTGCTATTATCACTACTATGATGTTGAAGCGATAAAATTTCGGCAATGTCGGTAATCTGCATTTTATTGGTCTTCCAGCGACCTAGCGTGCGCATCATCTGCTGATAAGGACCAAAATATCGATTGGTCAGCATAATAATCGCCGCCATCACACCCTGACTTGCTTCGAGCTCAATGACGGAAATAGCAAGGAGCACAACGACAACCGCGATAGATAACTGCTGAATGAGTGTAAGTGTTAAGTTGAATTGGGATTCTAAGTTTTCGTATGCAATATTTTTGTTTTCACGCGTCCGAATCATCTCCGTCATCAAACTCTCTAAACGGTACTCCATCGTGCGGCTCTTATTGTCTAATGGACGAGACACAATTTCGATGATTTTAGAGTTGGTTAACCCTTCAATTTCTGACTTTTCTCTAAGCGCGGTGACTTTTCGTGAAGAGATGGACAATGATGCGCCCCACAATAGTATTGACGCCGCAATAAGTGTTAACCCAGCTCCCGCATTGATTAGGCTAATGATGACGATAGTAATAACGCTGACCATTGCATTTATCGATGCTCGAACCACTTCACCGCCAAAAAAGCTTTTTAACTCGGGAATAGTCGCTACACGCTCCAAATATTGCCCTGGTTCTAGTTTGTTAAACTGTGGGATCTGCGCGAGGCAAATGGCTTGAAAGACTTTGTTCGTTAACCGGCTCTCGAAGTTTTTCATCAAAGAAGTCGTAATCACTTCTTCTTGGTTTTTTAATAAGTAATCGAGATAGATAGCGATAAGGATAATCGCAAACAAAACAAATAATGTGTCCTTGGCTTGATTGGGCAGCACTCGGTCAAAAATAATAAGAATCGAAAAAGGAAGGACAAGTGCAAACAAGGTCGACATAATCGTAGAAAACACGAGATAAAGCTTATCTATCCATGTAATTTGCTGTGAAAAATACTCTGTCTTCATTGCTCTTTCCTATTCATTCATACCCCAAAGCAAATCACCTCGTTCATTTTGCTATCTTGAACGATTCAATTACTCATCATTAAAAACATGCCGATTTTCCGGCTGGGATTTCTTTAGTTCTTAAGGTGCTCAGGGATAATGTCCTGGTGACGAATCGTCGACTCGTTATCCATCATTAACATGATTTTCTCCACGCTAAGTGGTGATAGATTGCCAACAAGCCGATCAAGTTTGATGGATTCGATGACATAGTCATACTTAGCACTTTCATAATCGCGAATACTGTTAAACAACTTACTCTCAGCGGAGAGTAAGTCAGTGATAGTCCGTGTTCCCAAGCTGTGTGCTCGCTTAATACCTTTGTAGGAAGAGTAGTTTGCTTTAATGATGGTCTCGTAGGTAAACACAGATTGAGAAAAGTCATTGATGTTAAGAATGGAGGTCTCAACATCGTTCTTAACGGTATTTTGGCTATCGGTTAACAGCAAATCGTTACGTTCGATAGTTTTCTTGTTTTTTTGATAGGCGTAATAGTCTGAACCGCCCGTTGTGATCGGCACGGTAAGCACCAACCCTAATGAGCGGTCATCACTGATGCCGGTAGCATTTGGATTCGATGAAAGGTCAAAGTTATTTGTGTCTTCATGTCGATAACTAGCGTTAGCTGACAAGTTAGGGGTAAAGTTTGACCCCGTTTCTTTTAATGTACGAAAGCTTCGCTCCAGCGTTTTTTGAGACAAGATAATGTCGTTGTTGAACTTCATTGCCTGACCAAGTAAGTCGGTTTGTTTGTCGAATGGTATCTCGGTTAAGAGGACTTGGCTCTTCAGGTCTTGAGATGGAATTAATGGGTATTGTGTGAGTAAAGACAGGCGGTTTAAAATGACTTCTTTGTCTTTGTGTAAGCTTCTTAATCGGTTGGCGATACCTTCTTTTTGAGCAACCACTTCATACAATTCACTTGCTGCAACGTTACCCAACGACACATTTCGATTCATTTGTGTTAACCGGCTCATAGAAGACTCCAGCTCTGCTTTTGTTGCTCTCGTTTTCGCACCATTTTTTAAGTATTCAAAGTACTGGGCCGTGATTTGCTCGATTATCTCCTGGGTTTTGGCTTCATTCTTTACCTCTTCAATGGAGAGGTCTAGCTTACTTGTACCATAAGCATAAATATCAGAAAGATTGAAGAGGGTTTGGCTCAAGGAAATACCATAGCCATGATCATTATAAGCGCTCTCGTTATCACTAATGCCGCTCAAGCGTGTGGACGACGAGTTCCATGTTGTCTTGACGTCCGCTGATATTTTGGGGAGAAAATTAGAGCGGCTCACATCAATATTGTACGCGCTCTCTTCAACCCCTTTGCGACTGGCGATCAGCGAGACATTATTGTTCAAACCCACTTGCACAGCTTCTAACACGGTTGAAGAAGCCGCCGGGAATGAGTATATCAACCCACAAATCACGCTAATTAAGCTTTTGAAATGCCACATACTTCTTGATCACCTTGATAATTTCATCGCTTTTATAGGGCTTGCTAATGACGTAATCCATACCCGCCTCTATACACGCTTTATGCTCGGCCACACTGGTTAAAGCTGTCGCGCCAATAATAGTAGAAGGGGTCGTTAAATTACTGTCACTTTCATGCTTACGAATAAGTTTTGTTGCTTCAATACCGCCCATACCCGGCATAATACAGTCCATGAAAATGATGTCTGCCCGTTGATTTCTAACCCAATCTACAGCGTCAGACCCATCGCCAACCGTATCGGCTTGATACTCTTGTTTCATTAGAATTCGTTTTAAGAGGAACTGTTGAACTTTATCGTCCTCAACAATTAAGAATGAGCTATTTTCAAGCGTCTCTTCTACAGATTCAGCTTCCAGTGCTTCGGTAAGGTTAGGAATGAATTCATGAGGCAGTGCCGGCGTGAAGAATACTTTATCTACGTATTCAAACGCACCATGTACATCTTCAGCATGCGTTGCCAGTAAAAAGAGCTTTGTTTTAGCAGCCTTGAGTCTAGCGCCTAACGTTTTACTAAAGGATTCTATTTGAATGCCTTCTATTAGATCAGAGATAATGATCGCGTCGACATCCGATGAATCAGATGTGATGCGAAACAACTCATTGGGGTCGTTGCAAAGGGTTACTTGGGCACCATGGCTCGTTAACTGCGTACTCAATAGATCAAGTGCCAGCTTCCCTTGGCTACAAACCACGATATGTCGCTGTTTAAGTTGCTGGGATTTGGATGTTTGGAAATCTTGAGCCTCGATATCAAGCTCTAATTCATACCGACGCTGTTGGCCTGATTCATACCAATGAGAATCAAAATAACTAATGTTATTGAGTATCGAGAGGGTCCACTCATCATTTGACGTGGTGGTTTCATTGCGTTCAGACCAATGTAGAGAATCAATTTTTCTCTGATCTACATTCAGATGAGTTAAAAAGGTAATGGATAAGGTGATACGTGTTTTATCTACATTTTCAGCGCTTTCTGATGTCACTCGAAACAAGACGTGCTTGTCGTTTTGAATTTGCATCGCACTAGATAGTTTTAGAAACAATATCCAAAATAGGCTTGTTTGATGACCCACTACATGGAGCGGTAGGTTCGAGTTAAAGTCACATTCGATCAATCGGCTTTCACGGTGCAGCTTACTTTTAAGATGAACGGTCAATTCAGATAAAACGTCAAGAAAAGAAAAGCTACTACTGCTTTTATCACGTCCCTGCGATAACAATCTATTATAGTTCTCTGCAAGGTCAGAGAGAGTATCCGCCGCGGAAGTAATGTCTTTTGCTAATACGGCACGGCTGTCTTCTGAATCTTGCACAAGATATTGAATACCGCCTTTTATCGTGCTCGTGATACCGCGTATTTCATAACCGATTAAACCATATAGTTGTTGATTTAAATCTGCATCTTGCTGTTGTCGATCAACCTTTTCAAATACCGTGCGCAATTTGGAGTAAATGTTGCGCTCAATAGGGTCTAGGGACACGTTATTTAGAATGCTGTCAACTTGATTCGAGTCTAGTGTATCAAGACGGTTTGATAACGACAGAAAGCTATCATTGATTGAACGTCTATTTCGTGCCGTTTTCTTGAGCCTATACCAACCACCTAATACAACGAAAATGGCGATCAAAGCGATGAAAGGGGATAAGAGAAACATCGTATCAATACTAGAGCGAAGTTCATTGACGACACGTTCATGTTCAACATAAAACAAATCATCAAAACGATTACGAATTTCGACGTAATCTCGGCTTAAGGCTTCTCGTAGTTGTTGATAGTCGTTTGGCAAATGGTCCTCTTTCGCCAAAAATCGTAACACTGCCAGTTCTAATTGACTGTACTCGACTGCGCCGACTAAACTCAGCTGAGATTTATCAGAGGAAGCAAGTGACTTAAACTCATTTAGCGCACTCATTAATCCATTAAGGCTGCTTTTAGCTTCATCGCAGTTTGACCCTTGAATACAAACATCGAGTGAAATCACGGTTGCTTCTAACTGCTGTGTTAATACTTTACTTTGTTGAATAAGTGGCGTTTCAAAATCTTGTTTGTTGGGAGCGGAAAGATAGAAGCGGGCACCTAGCCATATACCGACCGATGTCAGTATCATCAGAGCTAAGATCCCTAACTTAATAACGGGAAAAGTATAAATTTGATATTTCGGCTTCATAGTTTATTTATCATCCGTATTATCTTTCATCAAATGCATCGTCAATGGCAGACATAACCGGTTTTGCTGCGTACTCAATGACTCGACGATCACCCGTTTTAATGTCTGCTGTGAACTCCATGTAAGGGGATAAGCTGTATTTAGTGCCTGACTTTTCTAGGAAATCATCATCAATAATGATTTTGGCAAGATAATACTCCGCATCTTCTTCTTCATAAGAAGAGCGACTGATAGAGGCAATTTTTCCAGAAATGAAGCCATATTTAGAAAAGTTGTAGGTATCAAACTTTAGCTTCACTTGCTGACCAACCTCGACGAATCCCATTTCTTTTCTCGGAATTTTTGCTTCGCCGTGCAATTGGTTATCAAGTGGCGATATATCAGCGATACTTTCACCTGGGGGAATCACGGCAGAACGAAAGTTGAAGTGAATTTTGTCTACCACACCATCAACGGGGGCGTACACGATCAATCGATCAACCTTATCTGAAAGTTGCGGTCGTTGGATCTGTTTAATACTTAGCTCTTTTTCGGCTTGAATAATCTGAGCTTGGTATTCTGAATTTCGGTTGACGATTAAATCATTTAGTTGTTTGTCTAAACGCGTTAACTGAAAACTTTCAGTCATGATGGATTCGTCGAGATTTTCTATTTCCCGGACCATATTCGACTCTTGCACTTGCATATTTAGCACGTCGACATATGACCCCATCTCTTCTTTGTAAAGCGTTTGTTTAATCGTTAGTTGCTTACGAATGAGCTTAAGTTGATTGAGAGAACTTTGCTTACGGCGCTTCATCGACTGCACTAGGTTTTGTTTATGCTCAATATCGTGCTTGATCAAGGTTTCACTCGAGCGGTTCTTACTGCTTTCTTGCTGCCAAGCTTGTTGATTTAACGAGACTAACTTCGGAAAGCTGGAGTAACTTGAAAAGTCAGGTTGAATATTGGTGATTAGACCTTGATAGCGAAGTCGATCCATTTCCAATTGAGTAATTTCAGAATCGGTTGTTGAGAGCAGGGAGTTTCTGTCCAACGACTTCAATTTGGCGATAGGCTGACCTTCATAAACCACATCCCCGGGTTTAACGAGTAATTCGTCAAGGATTCCTCCTTCTAGATGTTGAACTCTTTCAATATCAGAATCTAAAAGTAGCTCCCCTCGAGATGACACAACAATGTCGATACGCGCTTGAGATGCAATTAGCAACAATACGATAGCAATTAAGAACGTTAACAGCAGTGTCTTATGAACAGACGTCATGGCACTTTTGATCTTAATTTCGTCTACGTAGGCATTATCAGATACGGAGGCGTTTTGAATCAAAGCGCTGCGGATATGTTTTTCTATGCTATTTTTGCTCACATTATCTACCTTGAATCAGCAATAAACTAAAGGCTATGCAAATACGCAAAGTGACGTACCGTTTTCACATCGACTATTAATAACTAGCTAAGGATATAACTGGATAATTTTCAAAGATAATTTCGGGAGGTTCCCTACATTTGTCACAAAAACAAGCTGTTGTTTAAAAAAATATCAAACGTAGAGTGGATGACTCGTAAACTTTTCTACTAATCATAATTTCATTTACTAGTCTTAGTGAAGTAATTGATATGCAATAGATAGTGATGCTTTGGAGGCTGTGATGGTAGATAGCAACGAGAATAATCCACTCAATGATGCGGTAGAACAAGTTAACACTAGCGATGAAAACGTCGGTCAACAACAAGGGCAACAAAACCAACAAAGTACCATCGCTACTACCATCGCGACCGGAGCTGAAACCGCTGATGCCGCCGATGAAATAAATGAAGCGCTTAATGCGAATCCGTCAGCCGCTGGTGGTAATGAACAAGAATCAGAGCAGCAAGCTGTACAAGGTGAAGGGACTGAGAGCACGAATACCGCGACACAACCGGAATCATCAAATGTCATTGAAGGCGATGCAGCGAATACACCGAGCCCGGGTACAGAAGCTCCAGAGTCTAATTCCGTAGGTGCCGGTGCACAGTCAGTCGGAGGAGATACGACGCAATCAGGCTCCGCTGGTGGTCAAAGTGCTCAGGGCCAAACGGAGCCTCTTAACCAAACTAATGGCGCAGCACCATCCGCTTCCACTCAAGCAGAACCAAGTACTCAAACGTCCAGTGAAGAATTTGAAGTTAATGTTTTAGATCAACAGTCTCTCGCACAGTCACAGCAAGATGACTCTTTTGATTCAAGAACGACAGAAAGCACATTCGAGGTTCAAATTGACAACGTGAATGATGCAGCGGTCGTCGAAGGTATGGAATACACCGTATTAGAAGACGGGCTATTAAGTTTTACAGCCGCCGATCTATTAGCGAGCGCTTCAGATATTGATGGTGATTCACTTTCAATATCTGATGTTAGCTACGGAGGAACAGACGGTGTCTTAACCAACTTAGGTGGTGGTACCTATACCTTTGCCCCGAATGAAAACTTTAACGGCAGCATTTCATTAAGCTACGGCGTCTCAGATGGTACTGTTGTTACTGATAGTACCATCGACGTCGTTGTTGAATCCGTCAACGATCTGCCTGTGTTTGGGACTGCGTCCTATACCGTTGACGAAGATAACACGCTGATCTTCAATGAAGACCAACTGTTGTCGAGCGCCTCAGATGTTGAAGGCGATGTATCATTGGTTGGCGTGAGCTATGACGGTACCGACGGGATTTTCACCGTTAATAACGATGGCACATGCAGCTTTGCTCCTAATGAAAACTTTAATGGCACCGTCACACTCGATATCGTCATTGAAGATGAAGACGGTGCTCAGGTCGCCGCTACTTTTGATGTCAATGTGTTGGCGGTCAACGATGCGCCCGTGAGCGGGGACATTGCTTACACCTTAGACGAAGATGGCAACATTACCCTGTCACAAAACCAACTTTTGTCTCAAGCCAGTGATGTAGACGGGGATGATTTAACCGCCAGCAACGTCACGGTTGCCGGCAATGCAACGGTACTGGATAACCAAGATGGTTCGTTTACCATCACCCCTGATGCCGACTTTAACGGCAATATTGATGTCTCGTTTGATATCTCTGATGGCGATGCCACCGTTCAAGCAACGGGTGGATTAACCGTTAACCCTGTTAATGACTTACCGACCACTGACACTGTCACTGCGAGCGTCGATGAAGACAACAGTATCATCGTCAACCAAGCACAGTTACTCGCCAATGCGGCTGATATTGAAGGGGATGCACTAACCGCGGACAACTTATCCGCGACGAACGCCACCATTGCCGATAATGGCGATGGCACCTTTACCATCACCCCGGAGGCTAACTTTAACGGCCTAATTGATGTGTCTTACGACATCAGCGATGGCAGCACACCTGTCGCGGGCAATTTGGCGCTCACCGTCGACCCAGTGAACGACGCGCCAATCATTTCAGCCGATGTACCGATTACGATTGAAGAAGATGGCTCGTATACCGTCACTCAACAAGAGTTGTTGCAATTTGCCACTGACATTGAAGATGACGACATGACCGCCATCATTGGGGAGCAAGGTGAAGCGACAACCGTATCTGGTACGGTGCTTAACGCAGAAGATGGTCAGCCTGTTGTTGGGGCGGATGTGACGTTAAGCGATGCTGTGGGTAATTCGCAAACCGTGCAAACCGACGCGCAAGGTCAATATACTGTCAGTGGCTCTGTCTTTGAACAAGGCAGCATTACTATTGAACAAGAAGGCGCTATCACCAATAGCTTCCTTGTGCCTGCCGGTGAAACCACCGATAGTGGCGTGATTTCACTGTCGGAGGTACTCGATTCTACAGACATGCGTATTGTAGTGACATGGGGGGCGTCGCCACGTGATATGGACAACCACTTATGGCTTTATGATACGGATACAGGCGCCGAACTAGACCATATTTTCTATCAAGATATGAGCCATAACTTGAGCGGGGGGACGGTTCAACAAGACGTTGATGACACCAATGGTCATGGTCCTGAAACCATCACAATTCCGAACTATCAAGATGCCAATATGCATTACTCGGTACACAACTACACCAATCGTAGTTGGGATGTGGATGGTGTAGAAGATGTGCAAGTACAAGTATTTGTCGGTGATACATTGGTTCAAACCTTCGCTCCAGAGCTTCCAGAAAACATCAGTGGCGATCACTGGCATGTGTTTGACGTCGTAGATGGCATTGTGGTACCAAGTCAAGAGGTTGGGGGGCAAACCGCGTTTACCTTACCGACCAGTGAAGAGGCGGCCAATGCTGAAAATGGTGTTGATATTGCTGCGCTGTTTGACGTCGATGAAGGGACAGACGGAGGCGGTGGCACTGATAGTGGTGACAACGTCACCATTGGCGATATTAATATGCCAAATGGTGTCATCACCGATAATGGCGATGGCACGTATACCATCACACCGGATGAAAACTTTAATGGTGAATTTGAAATTAACTACACCGTTGATGATGGCAATGGTGGGGTATCGCCTGCACAATTGGATGTCACCGTCACCGCCGTTAATGATGCGGCCGTAATTTATGACCAAAGTTACAGCATGGATGAAGATGGTACGCTCACCATTACAGATGCCGAACTCTTGGTGGGCGCGACTGATATCGATGGCGATATATTAAGTGTTGCCGGTGTTCATTATGAGGGCACGGATGGCGTGCTAACCTCTCATGGTGATGGGACCCATACCTTTACGCCAAATGAAAACTTTAATGGTGCGCTCAATCTTAGCTTTGATGTGACAGATGGAACCGAACTCTCTAGTGCAAGTATTGAGATTGCTGTTGCCGCAGTAAATGATGCACCGATCGCTGGGTCCACCTCCTATTCTGTTAACGAAGAAGGCATTATTGATATTACTGCTGAGCAGCTTCTTGCCAATTCAAGTGATGTCGATGGCGAGCAAGTATCGCTAGAATCAGTCACATACTCTGGCAGTGACGGTATTTTTGCGGTACACGAAAATGGTACTTATTACTTTGCGCCAAATGAAAACTTTGATGGTGAGGTAGAGCTGCAAGTCGTGGTTATCGATGAATCTGGTACAACTGCCACGACAACTGCAAATATTGATGTGATTGCTGTTAACGATACACCGGTTGTAACAGGGCCTGTCTCGTACCAAGTTAACGAAGACAATTCAATCACTCTGTCACAGCAGCAGCTCTTAATCCATGCTTCAGATATCGATGGCGATCAGTTAATCGCGGACAATTTGTATATTGAAGCATTTGGCAGTGTCACTGACAACGAAGATGGTACGTTTACCATCACTCCTGCTGATAACTTTAATGGACCGCTATCACTAAGTTTTGATGTCTCTGATGGTAGCGAAACGATCGCCACGGCCATAAACCTTACTGTTGATCCTGTTAATGATCCGGTTGTCGCACGAGATGATATTAACTTATCCAGTGCCGACCCAATGATTCGCCTCGATGTGGCGCCAGAACACGGCGCAGTTCAATATCTAGATGACAATGGGGAGTGGGCTGATATGGTGATTGGCTTGGAATACCCAGCCGACACTGAAGTTCAATTTGTACCAAATACCACAGAAATTCAAGCCGACACTAGGGATATTCGTGTCGGTAGCTTTGATAGTGATGAAAATAGCCCTGGTTTTGATGGTACGGCAGCAACGAGCGATTGGGGTGACGTTCAAGGTGACACTGCAATCTACACGGAAGACGGTGTTGTCATTACCACAGTTGTTAGCGAAGGTTCTCTCGCAGCATGGAATGGTCCTAACAGTCATATTGGGGCTGGAATTGGCAACCAATCCAGCAGTGGTTTGAGTGAAGATGAAACTTTAACGGTAACGGTTGAAGGTGAAGACGTTAACCAAATTACTTTCCAGCTCGACGGATTAGGGGGGTATTTTGACGAAAGCAGCTCTCAGGCAACCCAAGTTAATATCCGCGCGTTCGACGTTGAAGGTAACTTGATTAGTACACAAGGAGGCTATCGGGATTCGGGCGAATATGAAGACACATACTCCTTCACCACGGATGTACCGGTTCACCAGTTTGAATTAGGGACAACTGGTGGTCATGGCACCTATGTGGTCCAAAATATGACGGTTTCCAGAACCATGTCAGAAGAGATTCATCTGACGACCATCCAAGGTGATGGCAGTGAGGTGACAAATTCGCTGCAACTTGATCTTAACCACAGTACTGCCAACGATACCTTAAACGTCACTGAACAACTGGTAGAAATTGACGGCACCATCACCTCAAGAGCAATCGATGTGGAAGAAGATGGCGTGCTCACACTTCAAGCCAGTGATCTTTTAGTCAATGACTCTGATATTGATGGTGACGAGCTCACGTTAGTGAGTGTAGAGGTCAGCGATGATACTCATGGCAGTGTGTCCTTAGATGAAAATGGTCAAATTCAATTCACTCCTGAAGCGGATTTTAACGGGCAAACGTCTTTTGACTATACCGTAACTGATGGAAATGGTTCATTCGATACCGCCACTGTTTTTGTTAACGTCACACCTGTAAATGATGCACCGACCGCCAATGATTTACCGTTCACTATTCAGGAAGATGGATCGTTGTTGTTTAGTAACGCAGATATTCTGTTAGCGACATCTGATATTGATGGTGATGAACTGACTGTCGAGAGCGTGGGTTATGAAGGTACGGAAGGGGTATTTACTCACAATGGGGAAGGCAACTATACCTTCATTCCCAATGAAAACTTCCATGGAGAGTTGACCCTTAGTTATTCTGTCACGGATGGCGCCGAATCGAGCCAAGCGAATATTGGCGTAACTGTAGAATCCGTCAACGATCTGCCTGTGTTTGGGACTGCGTCCTATACCGTTGACGAAGATAACACGCTGATCTTCAATGAAGACCAACTGTTGTCGAGCGCCTCAGATGTTGAAGGCGATGTATCATTGGTTGGCGTGAGCTATGACGGTACCGACGGGATTTTCACCGTTAATAACGATGGCACATGCAGCTTTGCTCCTAATGAAAACTTCAATGGCACAGTGACGCTGGACATTGTTATTGAGGATGAAGACGGCGCTCAGGTCGCCGCTACTTTTGATGTCAATGTGTTGGCGGTCAACGATGCGCCCGTGAGCGGTGACATTGC
Source organism: Vibrio qingdaonensis (assembly GCF_026191675.1). Taxonomy (GTDB): domain Bacteria; phylum Pseudomonadota; class Gammaproteobacteria; order Enterobacterales; family Vibrionaceae; genus Vibrio; species Vibrio qingdaonensis. Next base: position 24,535 of record NZ_JAKRRY010000001.1, read on the forward strand.
TTACACCTTAGACGAAGATGGCAACATTACCCTGTCACAAAACCAACTTTTGTCTCAAGCCAGTGATGTAGACGGGGATGAGTTAACCGCCAGCAACGTCACGGTTGCCGGCAATGCAACGGTACTGGATAACCAAGATGGTTCGTTTACCATCACCCCTGATGCCGACTTTAACGGCAATATTGATGTCTCGTTTGATATCTCTGATGGCGATGCCACCGTTCAAGCAACGGGTGGATTAACCGTTAACCCTGTTAATGACTTACCGACCACTGACACTGTCACTGCGAGCGTCGATGAAGACAACAGTATCATCGTCAACCAAGCACAGTTACTCGCCAATGCGGCCGATATTGAAGGGGATGCACTAACCGCGGACAACTTATCCGCGATGAACGCCACCATTGCCGATAATGGCGATGGCACCTTTACCATCACCCCGGATGCTAACTTTAACGGCCTAATTGATGTGTCTTACGACATCAGCGATGGCAGCACACCTGTCGCGGGCAATTTGGCGCTCACCGTCGACCCAGTGAACGACGCGCCAATCATTTCAGCCGATGTACCGATTACGATTGAAGAAGATGGCTCGTATACCGTCACTCAACAAGAGTTGTTGCAATTTGCCACTGACATTGAAGATGACGACATGACCGCCATCATTGGTGAGCAAGGTGAAGCGACAACCGTATCTGGTACGGTGCTTAACGCAGAAGATGGTCAGCCTGTTGTTGGGGCGGATGTGACGTTAAGCGATGCTGTGGGTAATTCGCAAACCGTGCAAACCGACGCGCAAGGTCAATATACTGTCAGTGGCTCTGTCTTTGAACAAGGCAGCATTACTATTGAACAAGAAGGCGCTATCACCAATAGCTTCCTGGTGCCTGCCGGTGAAACCACCGATAGTGGCGTGATTTCACTGTCGGAGGTACTCGATTCTACAGACATGCGTATTGTAGTGACATGGGGGGCGTCGCCACGTGATATGGACAACCACTTATGGCTTTATGATACGGATACAGGCGCCGAACTAGACCATATTTTCTATCAAGATATGAGCCATAACTTGAGCGGGGGGACGGTTCAACAAGACGTTGATGACACCAATGGTCATGGTCCTGAAACCATCACAATTCCGAACTATCAAGATGCCAATATGCATTACTCGGTACACAACTACACCAATCGTAGTTGGGATGTGGATGGTGTAGAAGATGTGCAAGTACAAGTATTTGTCGGTGATACATTGGTTCAAACCTTCGCTCCAGAGCTTCCAGAAAACATCAGTGGCGATCACTGGCATGTGTTTGACGTCGTAGATGGCATTGTGGTACCAAGTCAAGAGGTTGGGGGGCAAACCGCGTTTACCTTACCGACCAGTGAAGAGGCGGCCAATGCTGAAAATGGTGTTGATATTGCTGCGCTGTTTGACGTCGATGAAGGGACAGACGGAGGCGGTGGCACTGATAGTGGTGACAACGTCACCATTGGCGATATTAATATGCCAAATGGTGTCATCACCGATAATGGCGATGGCACGTATACCATCACACCGGATGAAAACTTTAATGGTGAATTTGAAATTAACTACACCGTTGATGATGGCAATGGTGGGGTATCGCCTGCACAATTGGATGTCACCGTCACCGCCGTTAATGATGCGGCCGTAATTTATGACCAAAGTTACAGCATGGATGAAGATGGTACGCTCACCATTACAGATGCCGAACTCTTGGTGGGCGCGACTGATATCGATGGCGATATATTAAGTGTTGCCGGTGTTCATTATGAGGGCACGGATGGCGTGCTAACCTCTCATGGTGATGGGACCCATACCTTTACGCCAAATGAAAACTTTAATGGTGCGCTCAATCTTAGCTTTGATGTGACAGATGGAACCGAACTCTCCACTGGCAATATTGATATTGCAGTGACAGCGGTCGATGATGCTCCAATTGTAAGTGGCCCGCTGTCTTACAGCGTCGATGAAGATGGGGCAATCACATTGTCACAAGCACAATTGTTAGCCAATTCCACCGATGTCGATGGAGACGCACTCACTGCGAGTGTCGATTCTGCACTCAACGCTACTGTCACCGCTAATGAAAATGGCTCATATACGCTCACGCCCGATGCCGATTTTTCCGGTGAGATAACGTTCAACATGAATGTGTCTGATGGGCAGACTATTGTAGCCTCAGATATAGCGTTAACCGTTGATGCCGTTGCGGACGCACCAACGTTGACCATTACCGACGGCGATGGGCAAGCTATTGGAGCTGACGGAATAGTTATTGACCCAGATGATACGATAGAGCTCAATATTTCAGGGGCCGTCACTGATCTCGATGGTTCTGAAATGCTATCCGTATCGGCATCTGGTATTCCTGAAGGATCAGTGATTCGATATGACAGTGATACGGTTCTAAACGACCAAAGTAATGGTCTCACAAGTTATGTAGATAGCGAAATAACTGTGACATTTGAAGGAGAGGGAGCAGGATACCTCAATACGGTCGGCTACTATAAAGTAGATGAAAATGGGCAGATACAAGATGTAGAAGTCGTGTATGAAAATGCCTCACAACTTGGAGGTGGTGGTGAGCTGATTCCAGGCCAGTCATCGTTTAGTTTCGACCTGGAACAAGGCGAAAGCTTCAATCTCTTTGTGATACCAAATGGATTTAACCACAATGATTTTAACGCACTGGGTGAGGGGCAGTTTGAATTCAGGGATACAGACGGAAATCAAGCGACCACCAGTTCAACTGATCCTCAATTGGTGTTTGTTAACGCCAATGGCGATGAAACCGTGATTCAAAGCCAAAATGGTGATGCCGTGTTCCACGGTGGTACGAGCCCTAACCTTAACCAAGATGGTATTGATCATACTAGAACCTACTTCAACGAAAATGATGAATTGGTTTATGGTATCGAGGATATGTATAACGGGGGAGATCGTGATTATGATGATTTCTTGTTCACCATTGATTTGGGTGAAGTAAACAGTAGCATCTATCAAGGTGAAGTGACGGTTGATACATCCGAAGCTATTATTCTGCCCACCGTCGCTTTGTTAGAACCTATATCCATCGACTTACCGGTTGACTATAGCGGCGAATTTGATATCCAAATAGACGCGACCTCAACAGAATTATCGAATAACGACGCAGAAACAACGTCACAATCAATCCATGTTGATGCCCGTGAGCACGCTCCAGAGTCTACGCCAATTTTCTCATCGGTTGATGAAGATGGAAGTGTGGTAGTAACACAAGAAATGCTGTTAGAAAATGCCACGGATCTTAACGGCGATATATTGACCGCGAGCAATGTACAAAGCAACGACCCTAATGCCTCAGTTGTTGATAATAATGACGGCACATATACCATCACTCCAAGTGACAACTTTAACGGTGATCTCGCGCTGACCTATAGCATCAGTGATGGCGAATTTTCAACGGAGAATACCCTCAACCTCAGTGTGAATGCCGTCAATGACGCACCAACATCAGAAAATGTTGAGCTTGTAGGTACTGAAGACGAAAGTATTCTAATATCGCAAGAGGACTTGCTTGTTCACGCTGTCGATATCGAGGATGACGACCTGACTGCGAATGATCTTCAAATTGATCCTTCATTTGGTGATTTAATTGATAATCAAAACGGCACGTGGACATTCACGCCAGCAGAAAACTTAAATGGTGATGTTCCATTTACCTTTAAAGTAAACGATGGCGTTGATGGTACTCAAGTCTCGGGGAACATTAACCTAGCAGAGGTAAATGATGCACCTGACGCTCCAACGGTCACATACTCGACAGATGAAGACCAAGTATTGGTGGTCGATCCTGCATTTATCCTCTCTCAAGCTTCTGATATTGATAATGACTCGCTTTCCCTAGAAAGCTTAACTGTGCGATCTCCGGAAAATGCAACGTTGCAACAGCAGCCTGACGGACTTTACCATTTAGTGACCAGTCAAGATTTTAATGGACTCGTCGAGCTAGATTACATTGTTTCAGATGGAGAACTGAGTGCACAAGGCTCGGTGAATGTGGACGTTATTCCAGTAAATGATGAACCATTTACCGTGGGTAATGCCTTCTTGACGACCAATGAAGACGACGCCTTTACCTTTGACACCTCTGATATGCTCGATCTCTTCGGAGATATCGACACAACAGAGCTGGTTATTTCTCGAGTCATTGTAGCGGATAATGAAGATGGCGGTAGCGTCACTGACAATGGCGACGGGACATGGACATTTACTCCTACTAGTGATTTTGCGGGATTATCGGAATTACAAGTGATCGCATCAGACGGCGAGTTTGAAACCGCCTTAGACGTGCCTGTTTATGTAAGACCGGTTGCCGATGGCGCGGTCATCACAACAGCACATGATGGACCACTAGTGTTTGATGAAGACACAACCGGTTACTTAAACTTAGATGTTAATCTTATTGATGATTCAGAGCAACTGAGCAACCTCGTCATGACGGGTTATCCGGTCGGCTTTACGCTCAGTGACGGCAGTAACGTCATTGACATTACTGAGGAAGGACAATTAATCAATATTACCAATTGGGATATTGATAATCTACAAATGACGCCTCCCGATGATTTTCATGGCAATTTCTTCGTCACCGTGACAGCAACCACCGTCGATTATGGCGATGAATCTAACGACCAGCCTGAGCAGCCAGTAGGTGGTGACTTCAATGTCGTATCTGGTGAAGAACTGGTTATTAGTCATGACGACCTTATTGCCATGGCACAAAATGTCGAAGCAGAGCAGGGTGATGACGTTCAACTCGTACACTTAGTCGACCCATCTCAAGGAAGCTTAATTGACAATGACGATGGTACTTGGACCTTCAGCCCTGCACCCGGTTTTTCTGGTAACGTTGACTTGGCTTATGTCATTGAAAAAGAGGGCATTCTATACGATGAACAAAGTGATATCGGTGTCTTTGATTCTAGTGAGTCACTTACTAGCTCTCCAACTATAGACGCTATCGCTAATACCGATATCAATGAAAGTGAACCCCTAACGTTTACTGACGACGATATGCTAGCGACGATTAGCTCTGAGGATAATCACGATCTAAGTATCGAATCCGTTTCTTTACTCGCGGGAGAAGGACTGATTGAATCAAACGGGCAGGGTAATTATCAATTTACTCCAGCAGAAGGTTACACAGGTCAAGCTCAGGTTGGATTTGTTGCTAGCGATGGAGAAAATAGTGTTCAAAGTCACTTTAATATTGGTGTTGATAATGAAGTTGCCGTGAGCCAAACACTTGCTCAAGCTGATGATGGATCAATTGAAATTAGTGGAGCTAACGTTTTAGCTAACTTAGGCTTAGACGACTCGACATTAATTGATCTAGATTATACTGGAGATCAAGGAGCCCTAATTTCAAATGGAAACGATATGTGGACGTTCTGGCCAGATGACGGATTTGAAGGGAATATCGATCTTAGTGCTGGAGTTGTAGATAGCGCTGGAGCGGAACAAGCGTATACAACAAGCTTGACGGTAGAGACTGAGGAAGCGCAAGTGCAGCCAGTTGATACACAGAGTGCGAGCGTAAGTGACGAAGTAGATTCAGGCATTGAAAGCTCTGTTGATATAACGGCAGCACCTGGTGATGAAGTGGAAATTAGCGCTCCAGACGAGGTTACATCCGTCGATGGCGTCGATTACATCACGGTGACAAATCTACCCGAAGGTGCAGAAATCAATGGCGCATTAAGTGATGGTGAAGGTGGTTACACAATATCAGGTGACTTAAGTCAATCTGTCACACTAGCACTCGACGATCAATATGAGGGCTCTGCGAATCTTTCGTTCCAAGGGTTTGATGATTTAGATGCTCCGGTAGAAGGTGCAACAGCAACGCTCGACCTTGATATTGATGAACAATATTCGATGCAAGCTTCAAGTCAGCAAAACCAAGACACGTCATCATTACAGCAAGCGAATGGTGGTGATTGGACACAGAGTGACAATACACAGGTGGATGTAGACTTTACCGATGATACTGGTAGCTTTGGCACTGATGATAATTCAGGCACAAGCACACAATCAGATGTGGATGACAATTTAGTTTAGTCATCCAAAAGCAATGGCTTAGTTCGAACTAAGCCATTGCTTGGATCTCTTGATTTCTAATAATCACATTAACTTAAACGTAGATTAAGTTAATGTGATTATTAGGTATTTTATGGTAAATAGCGTTATTGTTAAATACACAAAGAAAGCACAGCACCCAATGTAGCAGGGAACAACTTAGCACTAGGTTAATCTTACTATCTCGGGACCCAATTTAACATAAGATAGATAATACGCACTACGGTATCTAAATTTAACATCTGCAATCCCAGCGTGAATTCTTATCAACCTCTGATTATAAGTTGTTGATATGTCGCTCGAAAAAACCCCAAACTCATCTTTTCACACCCTTGGCGACTCATACAATCCCAATGGCTTGCTTACATCACTGCTGCGCATTATGCAGCGTTCGGCACATTACACTTCTAACAGCCGCAAATTGGGCGAAAAAAATAATTTCGTCTCCCTTCAAATTTGTGAGGCACATCATGTTTTATGAGTCATTCAAAACGCTTTACTGGCGTGAGTTTTCATCCGTTCGTCAAGGCGCTGAGTTTTTTCACGTTAATGTCGCTACCGTTCGTCGCTGGCTTGATGGCACTGTTGCGATTAATCCTATGGCTGAAAAGCTGCTTATCGTGAAATCGCTTGGCTATTTACCTAATGACATGCGTTGGCGTGGTTTTCGGGTTGATGAATCTCGCGCTGTGTTGATTACGCCCACCGGACGTGAATTCAGTACCAAGGAACTAGAGTCTTTTGGGCATTGGCGTGATGAGTATCAACAATTGTTTGAGTTACACGGTCACATCGACAATGTGACGTTCTATCCGGCTAAAGAGAATGTATTGCCGTTTCGAGGTGGACGCCGCATGAGTGCGGCACCTTGGGTGCCTACAAAGTTGAAATAGTAATTATGATGACGCCTTATAGGCGTCTAACTCTTTAACTGTATTACTAATGGAGATTGTTTTGAAGAGTTAGGTAGACAGACACCATATCCATACTTATATTCCGACTTATGGTTAAGTAGTTCTTCAGATTCAGATTCAAAAATAGTAAATTCAAATGTCGTTAATGCTAAGACGTTATCATCTCGGTCTATTGCTTCAATCGTCGCTTCATACTCACCAGCAAGCCATTTAAAGTTCTTTTCAAATATGTGATGTAAATGTTCTACATCACTAGCCTTTGCCGAACCAAGACGTTCTTCAGCATGTGCTCTCATGAGATCAGATTGAATATCTTCACGAATAGTTGAACTAAGCTTTCTGACATCCCTCATCATAGTTCTTCCCCATAATTCGTAGAAATTCACGTTGTAATTCCAAATTTCACCAGACTTAATTTCAACAGGGTTAAAGTGAACATTGGTCGTGTCTGTAGGCATTAAATAGTATGCAGCCCCATCAAGAGAGAAGCTGTTATTGTGATCAGTCTTTACATTAATCCGCAGCTTTTGAATATTTACAAGACGACCGCCAGCATTTTTAAGGACTACGTAAATAGCCATATTTGGTGTACCGAAACCAGTAGTTAGACTTACAAAGCTGCCTCTTTCAATGATTAAATTGCCATTGCGAATCATGCTCGATATAGGGGGAAGTTGAGAAAGTAATAATGCTAAAACAGCTGCAACGGAAGCTATTGCTTGCCAATCAATATCCATAATGAATTACCTTGAATCGGGTATATAAGTTCAAATATTTTCAATAATACACTAGTTTACATACATTTTTTTCTCGACTACAAAAAAAGCCGAACCCTCTCAAAGAGTTCGGTTTTTATCCCATAGGTAGCAAGCAAAAGTTGCCAAAGGATACTATTAGCTTAGACGGTGATTCTTGGTGTGAAAACCGTTAACAGCTAGGTTTAAGTGACTCGCGCCCTATCCTACTTTGTTGCTTTGCTGTCCAACTTCACTTTCGTTTCAATGAGTTCCAGGTTTGCTCATACCAGTAGGCCCCCTTTAAGAACATCACTTTCTGAGTAATAACGACCAACGTCCATAATCGACATGGTGTGGCAACATCTTGGCAAGCAGCTATTCATTGAAAGAGTTTGAAGATTACCACGTTGTGATTGCTCTCATATAAAGTCCTTATTCGGATGGACTATTTTATCCAAAGACAAATAGTTATAGTGCATTAGGGTGTTAACTTATCTACTCAGATGGTCGTTATCTAATCAACATTCCAACGATTTAATTAATGACATCTAGATATATCTGCAAGGTAAATATAAGATGCAACTAAAACACAGGTGCTATTAAGAAGCTAGATCAATACTATTTTCACGCCCCATAAATAAGGCCAAAGCGATTAATATAAATCAAATAAATGTAAGACTGGCGAACCAATGATGATTCAATAGGCCACACCAATACCTTAGAATAAATAAATTAAATGTGAGAATGGTGGTTGTTATTTATAAATTTTTATTCGCTATTTTTAACCTTACCCCTTTACACAAATTAAAATTTCATTACTCTAACTAACAGGAAATAACACTATTTAAATAAATAGAAATGGAGCATTCTATGACACTGCCTTTAATGTGGTTTGAAACAAGTTACACCCGTATTAAAAAATGGGATACTGAGGGGCTTTCTCTCTTAGAAGCAGAGACAGCGCTAGATACCTACCTAACTGAAAACAACCCTATTTCGCTTGAAATGGCGGACTATGTAGCTGAAAACTGGACATGCAGAAGGATACAAATGCTTGATTCAGATGCGCGCCGCACCCTAATGAAGATATGGGATGAAAGAGAAATTGCAGCACAAGGCTAATGCAGAAATAAAGATGGTAGCAGCCTAGCTGCTACCTAGACTTCTTACGCCCTTTAGATTTAAAACTTTGGAACGGGAATACATTACGTATTTTTTGCTGGCTTTTCTTATTAATCTCTTTAGAGAATTTTAGCGTCATTCCAGAACGAGTTTGATATACCTTCAAAGTACCAGAAATATTATCCCTTTCAGCGATATCTTTAAGGTTATGGCTAAATGAAGGTGGAATATGCCCTTTAATATTCGTTATTTTACCATCAGTAACTTGCACGGTAAGTACTGGGCGATCAATCGCGACTAACCAAAATACTAATACAGCGCCGATCAAAATTACATATAGCATTTACGTCTCCTTCCTTGTTAATCATCACCGAGCAGTTTACTCAAATCTTGTTTTAAGCTACTGACCGTTTTAGTCGCTTTTTCACTTCGTGACGCTTCACTCAGTAGATATTCAATCGCCTCTGATAGCGTGCATCCCAATTCATTTGCTCGATATGACAGTTTCTCCCAGACTCGATAGTCCAAATCAATCGACTTTTTCTTCGTGTGCACCTGTTCTGCGTTATAATGACGTTTTCTTTTTGCGCGGATGGCTTGCTTGAGTTTATTGTCGACTTCCAATGACATATGTTCACTGATCCAATCTAAGACCAATGTAGGCTCGTATTCAATGGCTTTTAGTTGTGAAATAGCCTGCTCTATCTCACTCGTATCGACATACCGAGTGATGTTTTCTCCATCTCGGTGTTTTTTTGACAAGTATTGCCACTTCCAACCACACTCTAGATTTTCAAGTTGTTGGTATTTCATTAAAAATTGCCTCTACATTGGTCAGAGTGACAGCGTAACCCACCTTCTTTACAATCTCAACAATTGTCCATTCAAAGTGAGAATCAAATCTCGTTGATTTACGTGCTATTGACTAACTTTAGTCGTGAAATCGTTGTATACTCCATGCAAATCTAAACTAAGCTCTCAAATAATGAATCCAGTCCTTTGGCAAGATGCCTGCCCGCTCTACACCGATTTTCAATCTACTCTAGATAACGTTGCAACCAGCGAAGGGAAATCCCTGTTCGATTTACAACCTCGTTTGCGACAAACGCTTCAGTACTTTGTCTCTCCGGCTTGTTTTTCTAAAGTACTAGTGATCAAAGATGGTGGCAGCCTTACCTATCGCGAGCTTGTCGCTAACGAGTTGCGCCGCCTTGGAAAGCATGTTGTGGTTAGTGCAGATGTTCGCTCAGAAACATTGTTTGACCAATATCAAGTCACCACTGGTAATGTGGAGTCCAAAAAGGGCCTCATTCATCAGGCTGACTCTGGTGTTCTGATCACATCAACGAACACCGTATTGTCTACGTTAGTGAGCTGGACCAATACCAAAGCCCTACTACAGGGAGCTCAATTAGAAGCGACACCAGTGAGTCAGGTCAATGCCAATATTGAGCAACCTAGCTACAGCTCAGAATTCAAACTGATTATTATCGGTGATAGAGAGCAACTCGCAGAGTTTGATTATCTAGAGGCTGAGTTTAGATCAGGATTCATGCAATACACTGAGCTAGAAAGTGACTATAAATTAAATATTGAATCAGTTGCGCCGTATCTAAGCTTTGTTAAGCAACTGATGGTGGATAACTTACCAAACCATACACTTGACTCATCGGGTTACCTGCGCTTGCTACAAGCTGGAGCGAGAGAAACCGAAGATAAGCAGTATGTGCCATTATCATTAGATTGGCACCTGGCTTTGCTAGGAGAAGCATCTTCTTATAGTGATACTGGTGTGATTAACGAAGACCATATCGAGTCTGCGATAATGGCAAAACGCTACAGAGAGGCGTATTTACCGGCGCGAGCTGTCGATGATATTTTAGAAGGCCAAGTGGTCATCGAGACTCAAGGCAAGCAAATTGGACAAGTTAACGGCTTAACGGTTATTGATATGCCAGGCCATCCACTCTCTTATGGCGAGCCAGCGCGTATCTCCTGTGTGGTTCACTTTGGTGATGGTGATATTTCTGATGTCGAACGAAAGGTCGAACTTGGGGGTAACATTCACGCCAAAGGTATGATGATCATGCAAGCGTTCGTCAGCACAGAACTAAATTTAGATGCTCCGTTGCCCTATTCTGCTTCTATTGTTTTTGAACAATCATATTGTGAAGTAGACGGTGACAGTGCTTCATTAGCTGAGCTGTGTTCTTTAGTCAGCGCCCTTTCTGGATACCCAATTGACCAACAGATTGCCGTCACCGGTGCGGTCGATCAATTTGGCCGAGTTCAGGCGGTCGGCGGCCTGAATGAAAAGGTCGAAGGATTTTACAATGTTTGTAAACATCAAGGTTTTACAGGTAAGCAAGGCGTTATTCTACCAAAAACAAATGTTCAGCACCTGGCGTTGAGCAAAGAAGTTGTCAATAGCATTAAAAATGGCCAATTTCACATCTGGGCAGTGTCTCATGTCGTGGAAGTGATCCCTTTACTGCTAGGTAAACCATTTAAAAGTGAATCAGAAGAAAGCGTGTTAAGTAAGATAGCAGAACGCATTGAAAACTTTGAAAAACTTGAACTACCAGAAACCTTGTTAGAAAAGGTAAGAAACTGGTTTGTTTAGTCGTGGTCGGAGTTGTTTGGCGTACACGTGTTCACTAATATGCTCATATCAAATATTGGAGTGATTTTAAAAATGCAAAACAGACGTGATTCGTATACTCGTGAAGATCTTTTAGCTTCGAGCCGTGGTGAACTATTTGGTGAAGGCTACCCTCAGCTACCCGCTCCAAATATGTTAATGATGGATCGTGTTACCAGAATGTCAGAAACAGAAGGTGATTTCGGTAAAGGTCTTGTTGTCGCTGAGCTAGATATCACACCAGATCTTTGGTTTTTCGATTGTCACTTTATCGGTGACCCTGTTATGCCTGGCTGTCTAGGCTTAGACGCAATGTGGCAACTAGTTGGATTTTACCTAGGTTGGATCGGCGGCGAAGGCAAAGGCCGTGCTTTAGGTGTTGGCGAACTTAAATTTCAGGGCCAAGTACTTCCTACTGCAAAAAAAGTTACGTACGAACTGCACCTAAAACGTGTTGTGAACCGTAAACTCGTCATGGGTATCGCAGATGGCCGCGTACTTGTGGACGGTAAAGAGATTTACGTAGCAAAAGACCTTAAAGTTGGATTGTTTAAAGACACTTCTTCTTTTTAAGTCAGAGTTTATTTAAAACGGCATCATTGCCGTTTTATTTTTCATCAAACTAATTAGTTATAGTGCGTTAAGTAAGTTAAAAGAAGGACCTCATGTGAGATCCTTCTTTTAACTTACTTAACTGCTCCCGACTACTTGAAAAGCCCTGACTGTCTGTCATCTCTCGCATCACGCCAACCACCAAGCCAATAGGACTTAGCATCCATTTGTTGGTATGGGCAAGTTTCCATAGATTTACCGTTCAATCCGGCTTTATAGCCTTGCGATTGAGCTCGATCTAAACGGTCACGCTTTTGTCTCTTCATAGTGCGGTCCTCGCTATACAAAACTGGCGGCTAGCCAGCCTTCTAATATTAAAGATTGATGGAGTTTTTATGACTCCTCAATAATAATTGCTCAATTTGTAGCAGAACTCAAGACGTAAAAAAGCCCGAATACATGCTAATAAATTCGGGCTTTTCTTTATAGCGAACTATTTGTTACGGCGTAACCCTAAGAAGCCTAAGAAAATCATAGCCATCCAACCTAAGCTACCGCCCTTACGTTCTACCGGTGGCGCTTCAATGGTACGCGGAGTAATTGAACGTTCGTTTGCATTTGAGATCGGGATCAACTTAACTGCGACGACTTTTTCAGTAGTCTGCCCATTGCCACAGTATGAGTTGTGGCCTGTTGTGTCATAACCTTGGGCCGTTGGACACTTAATCGCGGTGGCAGCGATGACACCATCATCGTTAATATCAGCGGCATCGATAATACGATATTTGTTGTTTTCGGCACTAAATGTGCCTCCATTGGTTAAATCATCCAGTAACCAAGGTTTATTTTGAAACACGTCTCTTCTCTTAACCATATCAGGGTTATTAGCATCAACAACGGTGTACGGGTATATGAACCCGCGCTGGCGACGCTTTTTACCATAGAACTCGGTAGCTTGCTCAGCATCAACTGCACCAACAATTTCATTGAAATTGTTAATTGCGCCCGTCTTACCACCTACACCACGGAAGAAAATACCGCTGTTACCGTTCAGTTCATCAAAATATTGAGCTGATGCGCCACCGCTACTACTATTAACTTGTGCCAAAAACATTCGGTTCGCTGCAGCGCCATTTTCACGTTTGTCACCACGTCGTTTTGCTTCACCAATCAACACGAGTTGTTCATTGATATCAGTCGCTACAGAGTTGGTGTAGATATAATCATCGCCGTCCTTTATTTTGGCTCTTTCAATTGCAACTGGGCTCCAAGCGTTACCACTAGTAATCGCAGTACCATTCGGTTTAAAGACGGTTGCTTGATTAAATACATTACTTCCATCTCTATAACTATTCAATCCAACCAGAACTGGCAGACCTTTTAAGTTACCATCAACAGCACTAATCACTGCTGATCTGGCACTACCTTGCATCGCCTTTTTATCAACGTTACGAGCACTATATGGATTTCCGTTTGTCTCTGTCCAAACTGAAGCCGTAATTGCCGTACCATCTACTTTCCAAACCGCCGCTTTTGACGCGAAAGCAAAGTTCTGACATTCACGCTTTGCCGCAGGGTCATTACCTGACAAGCAATTATTTAGGTCGCCACCCCAATTTTTATTATCGTCATTGTAATCAAATGGACCTACTGCGGCGCTACCCACATAGTAGGTACCAGAGCTATCAGTAAACGAGTCCCATGCCATGGTACGACCCATTTGTTCTGTGATCAGCTTTTCTTGAGAGTTATCATAATTATTTGCTAACGGTAAAAGCATAGTCGTATCTTTAGAGACCGTATCAAACACATAACCACGCTGACGATAAATGGTAGCAAGATTACCACTGTCAAGCTTGTAGTAACCTGAGCTTGTCGTTCCAATTACTTTTGTTTCATCTGGTTGGTTAACAACAATATTTGCAGAGTTATCTTCCAATGTTGCATTAGTGCCCGGTGTGTATGCAGCAGATGTTGGTTTCACATCTAACATAGCAGCAGAGGTTGCTGTGTCACCTTTAAACGGTTGAGCATTTGATTTATATTCGCTAGCAACAAATGCATCACGCTCACGCCTTAGTCCGCCAATTGAACTAAAGCTATGCCACATTTTATCAGTCCACGCAGGATCACAGGTTTGATATCCTAACTCAGAACGACAGTAATCGCGATTTCGTCCCCAATCTGTGTAATAAAAACTGACGTCCATATTGAACGGTACTTCATCACGATAAGAGAAGCCTTCTGAACCGTTCCTAGAGTCACCGTAAAGCATGTAATCTGGGCATGTGTCACTTTCGGTAAAGCACCCCATTGACATCGCAGTAAGATCTCGAGATGTCTTTTGAACCGCAGAGCCATAGAACTCTGTGTACTTCGCGTCATAAATACCCGTACTGCTAACACTCGCTGTCGGGTCTATCTCGACAATCTGATACAAAGCAGCATTAGCAGTGGTCGCAGCGAAAACGCTTGCGGCCACCATTGAAATTTTAAATTTTGTACAACTCATTTAGGCTAACTTTCCTGTTGCATTGCTTCTAGCTCTTCCCATCGCTCGAAAGCAACGTCCAACTCTTGCTCTTTAGCAGAGAGTTTATCTAATATTGGTTGAGTCTCATCAACGGGTTTTGAGAAAAATTCGGCGCTATTCACAACTTCTTGTAATGAACCTAACTCTTCTTCTAACTGCTCGAGCAGCGCTGGCAGCGCTTCAAGCTCTCTTTGCAGTTTATACGACAGCTTTTTCGGTTTAGAGTTCACAGCACTCGTACTCTTTTTAGGTTCAACCGCTGCTTTTTCGACCGTCTTTACGGGTTCTAACTCACGTCTGGCATTTTTAACCTGTAAACGCTGCTGTTGCGCATCATGATAACCGCCAACAAACTCTTCAATAACCCCTTCACCTTCAAAAATCCAGCTCGTGGTCACAGTATTATCAACAAATTGACGATCGTGACTCACTAGAAGCAACGTACCTTGGTAGTTACCAAGTAAATCTTCGAGTAACTCTAACGTTTCGATATCAAGATCGTTAGTTGGCTCATCCAGAATCAACAGGTTATTGGGTTTTAAGAAAATACGCGCTAATAACAAACGGTTTTTCTCACCACCAGATAAGGCTTTTACCGGAGTGCGAGCACGCTTAGGGGCAAACAAGAAATCTTGCAAGTAGCTCAGGGCATGTCGTTCACGACCACCTACCGTTACTTCTTGCTTACCATCGGCTAAGTTGTCGATTACTGTTTTTTCTGGATCAAGCAATTCTCGGTATTGGTCGAAGTACGCCACTTCCAGTTTAGTGCCACACTTCAATTTACCTGAAGATGGTTGCAGCTTATCAAGCAACAACTTAATTAATGTACTCTTACCGCAGCCATTGGGGCCAATCAACGCGATACGGTCACCTCTCATGATATTAAACGAGAAGTCCTTAACGATTGTCTTACCTTCGATATCATAGCTGAGATTTTCGGCTTCGAAGACAATCTTACCTGAACGAACACCATCGTCGACTTTCAGGTTCACCTTGCCCTGTACTTCACGTCGGTCGCTTCTTTCTTCGCGAAGTTTCTTCAGAGCTCGGACTCGACCTTCATTACGTGTACGACGCGCCTTTATCCCCTGACGAATCCACACTTCTTCTTGCGCGAGCTTCTTGTCAAACTCAGCATTTTGCATTTCCTCTACACGCAGTGCTTCTTCTTTCTCAATTAAGTACTGATCATAGCGTCCAGGATAAGAGACCAACTGACCGCGATCTAAATCGACAATGCGCGTCGCCATAGAGCTAATAAACGCTCGGTCGTGAGAAATGAAGATGATAGAGCCACGAAAATCTTTCAAAAAAGTTTCAAGCCACTCAATCGTCGCAACATCTAAGTGGTTGGTCGGTTCATCAAGAAGTAATACATCTGGGTCACAAACCAATGCACGTGCAAGTGCGGCTTTACGCTGCCACCCACCAGATAAATCTGTTAGCAATGTTGCACCATCGAGCTTTAGCGCCGCGAGAATATTTTTGATGCGGTCTTCAAAACGCCACGCCCCTAATACATCTAGCGTGTCTTGAATCTTCGCGAGCTTATTAATGTTCTTTTCACTTGGATCATGAGCGACAAGATCCAATAATGCATGGTACGCTTTCAGTTGCTGACCCACTTCTGCGAGCCCTTCAGCCACATAATCTTCAACTGTTCCTTCTTGGTTACGCGGTGGATCTTGCTCCAAACGCGAAACAACGACATCTTGAGTGATTTGAAGTTTTCCGTCATCCATAACGATTTCGCCAGCGATGACTTTCATCAACGTCGACTTACCGGCACCATTACGGCCAACTAAACATACACGTTCATTTTCTTGAAGTGCAAAATCTGATTTGTCTAGCAACGGGTGGTCCCCGAATGCTAGTTGTCCATTATGAATGGTAAGTAATGCCATTAAGGTTCAACCATTGTGTTAATTGATGAATATCGAAGGGCCAATTGAGTTCTGAAGAACCCGTTGAGATCACTGGGATAGTGACCCCGTAACGGCTAAAGAGCTCATCGTTAAATGCTATATCAATAATATCGAATTGTTGAGAAAGCCCGACGCGATGAAGTAATTCGGATGCCATCTCACAAAGATGGCACCCTTCCGTGCTGTATAAGATCAATTCCTTTGTCATTATTTCTCTTAATTCTGGTGAGTAATAAGCCAGCAGTTATGAATGTGTTTGTTACGCGAGAAATCAAGTGGCAACGTCTTATCTGAGATGTTCTTCGCCTCTAAGCCGATTTCTGCCAATGCATCGTGATCCATCTTGAACAAACGCTTGTTGTTGGAAAAGACTATAGTGCCATCCGTTCTAAGCAAACGCTTTAAGTTTTCCATCAACATAACGTGGTCACGCTGTACATCAAATGATTGCGCCATTCGTTTTGAATTCGAGAATGTCGGTGGATCGATGAAAATTAAATCATAATCGCTATTGGCATTTTCTAGCCACTGTAGACAATCGGCTTGGATAAACTGATGTTGATTCCCCACCTGTTTATTCAATTGCATGTTCTCTTTTGCCCACTCAAGGTAGGTATTAGACATATCGACTGTCGTTGTGGACTTCGCACCACCTACTGCTGCGTGAACAGAAGCAGAGCCCGTGTACGCAAACAAGTTTAGGAAATCCTTGCCCGCTGCCATTTGACCAAGCTTACGACGAGTGATTTTATGATCTAAGAACAAACCCGTATCTAAATAGTCATGAAGATTAACGATTAATTTCACACCGTATTCATTCACTTCCATGCGATCAGATTTCGCCGCCAACTTGTTATATTGTGAAGAACCCTTCTTCTTCTCTCGTACTTTAATCACAACGTTGTTGGTTTCAATACCTGTCACATTAATGCTTGCACGAATAATGTCCGTCAAACGACGCTTAGTCTTTTCTTCAGGGATATCTTTTGGCGCGGCGTACTCTTGAATAACAAGGTGGTCTTGATAGACATCAATAGCCACGTTGTACTCCGGAAGATCCGCATCATAGATACGATAGCAATCTAGTTCTTCACGTTTGGCCCATTTGGCGATTTTGGCCAAGTTCTTTTTCAATCGGTTAGTAAAGTCAGGCGCGACAACTTGGTCGGTACGCTTTTCTGCAAGCTGCTCCGCTGAACGCCCCGAAATTGAGTAGTTCTTTTGGTGACACGGTAACGCACCGTTATTTAGCTTAAACTGCTTATCAGCACGCATGCGTAAGCAGCTTAACAAGTCATCCGAGCTAGAGAAGATAGACGCTTTACTTCCACCAAACTCGATTTTTAGTTGGTTACCGAATTCAGTGTAAAGGGCGATCAGACCAGGCTCAGTACCAAGACGCTCACCATAAGGTGGGTTACAAATAACAACGCCTTCTCCGAAACCCTCAGGCTTGGTCAATTTGCTCGCGTCGCCTAGCTCAAACGTAATCAAACTATCGACACCGGCTCGACGGGCGTTATCTTTTGCTGTCTGTAGTACTCGAGGGTCATTATCGAAGCCCCAAAACCTGCTGTCAGTCTTTTTGACACCGCGTCGACCTTGTACACTGGCTTCTGATTTTATCTCAGCCCACAGTTCTGGTTCGAAGTCTTCGTGCGATTCAAAGCACCAGCTTTTTCTCTTTACACTCGGTGCCATATTCGCCGCTAACATCGCCGCTTCAATAAGCAACGTACCTGAACCACACATAGGGTCAAGCATGTTATCACCTTGGGTCCAACCACTTCGAGCAACGATTGCTGAGGCCAAGGTTTCACGTAAAGGTGCGCGACCCGCTTCAGTACGGTAACCACGCTGATGTAATCCAGACCCTACCATATCAAGGCCGAGAATAGCTTTGTCTTTATGCAGACGTACGTGGACACGAATATCAGGACTTTCTTTGCTGATGTTAGGGCGCGGAAGGCTTCTTTTATTAAAGCAGTCCACTACCGCATCCTTCACCTTCATCGCACCATATTGGCTATTACGAATTTCTTGGTTAGTACCGTTAAAGTCGACAATAAATTTCTTCGAACTATGGAAATGATTAACCCAATTCACAGCAGACGCAGACAAGTACAAATCCATGTCATCTTGGCAGGTAAATTCTGCAAGGACTTTGACGAAGCGGGAAGCATATCGGCTCCACAGGCAAACACGATAGATCTGCTCATTGGTCGCTTTAAATTTCACTCCAGCTTGAACAGGATTAACGTTTTCAATCCCAAGTTGTTCAAGTTCACGAGCGAGTAGGTTTTCTAGCCCATTTGAAGTAACGGCAAGATATTGATTCATAGTGTATGTCTGACTGCGGAAAAATGGTGCCAATTATACCTGATAATGTGCCATCCCACTAACCAAACAAGTCGCTTCCATTAGGATTCTCGTTTATTTGCGCAAGCTTTAGTCAACTGAAAACTAACACCATGCGTTTAACAGAACGTGATACATGGAACTTAAATTAAACCTAATTACATACCACCCAACGATAGTGACTACTTATTCACCGTGGATCTGGACTATACCAAGAACAATTTACGACTGAAAGTTACTTACATATGTGCAAAAATGAGGAATTTATGGTGGCAAAATGGCATTTCCTCGGTCAATATTTGCTCATTTTTTCTCGTAAATTTCTGGTTAATTTTTGTGGATAGTCAAAATCTTGTAAGAGCAACGCTCTAAGAGATAGGAGAAAGCGAGTGGGAATAATGTAGATTACGCTGATACTGAGGAAAAGTAGGCAAAAAAAAATCGACCCGTAGGCCGACTTTTATCGCTTGAACACTGTCATGTTCTTGAGACAAGCACCACTGCTTTCTCTTATGGCGTTATTACGCCGTCTAACCAACCAGTGCGATTGGTTGTAGTGACGTCATGTAGGAATGAGCCGAAGCCATTCTATCATGCATCACCTTAATGCTTTGCCCGAACTGAACATCCTTATTTGACGTCAGACTAAAGGGGTCCAAATCAACTAAGGCGCATAAACTCGCGCTTTCCCCTACTTCCAATACAATAAAGAAACCAGAAGAGTATTGGTTGGTTAATCTGACCAATTCACCTTCTTCAGGTTGAAAGGAAACATCTTGATGGTCAAAGAACCAACTCTTAGGCTGTACTGGCTTATGGAAGCGCTTAGCAGCAACGCAGTATAGCGCTAGCTCTGCTTGTCGCGGCTCTGAGAGATCTAGGGTCGTAATTTGGTCTTTATAGATTTGAAACGCGGACGCGTCATCAACTGTGAAGTTATTCTGACCCATCGCGCACTCAACTAAGAGTTTACGGGAAAGATTGGTTTTAAAAACCATCTCATCTCCCAAATCCAGCATCAGAGAATTTTCATTCTCATCCATATACCAGATCCATGTATCGCTGGGTTTAAGCATCGTTCCGTCTCTTATAATTAAAGAATAATCAGACTGTTAGGTAAAACGCTTAATTACCTTTTTGGTCAGTTGACTCTAATTCTACAAACGATTGAACAAAAAAAAAGGGGAAAACTATTTCCCCTCTCAATGGTTGCAACTTGGACAGAACTATCAATATATGAACATATTGATGGATATCTAAACGATATCGTCAGTATTTACCCTACAGGTTTTTTACGATCTCTTTGACAAGCTTTGGTCCATGGTAAATAAAACCAGAATATACTTGAACCAATTCAGCGCCAGCCATTAACTTTTCTTTTGCGGAAACATAAGAGTCAATACCACCAACACCGATGATCGGCAATTGACCGTCAAGATACTTAGCTAACAAACGAACCACTTCGGTACTACGAGATTGAACTGGACGACCACTTAAGCCACCAGCCTCATTCGCATGCTTCATACCTTCAACAATAGAGCGATCTAGTGTGGTGTTCGTTGCAATAACACCATCAATCTTATTCTTAATCAATGAGTCACAGATTTGCTGCAATTCATCATCGCTAAGATCCGGGGCAATTTTTAACGCCAGCGGTACGTACTTGCTGTGCTTCTCAGCCAGCTCAGCTTGCTTCGCTTTTAATTCACAAAGAAGATCATCAAGTGCTTCGCCATATTGTAGGGAACGTAGCCCTGGAGTATTAGGCGAAGAGATGTTCACTGCGATGTAACCCGCGTGCTCATACACTTTTTCCATACAAATAACGTAGTCTTCTGCACCTTTTTCTATTGGCGTGTCTTTGTTCTTACCAATATTAATGCCGATAATGCCGTCATACTTTGCCTTCTTAACGTTCTCGACTAAGTTATCAACACCTAAATTGTTGAAACCCATTCGGTTAATAATGCCTTCCGCTTCTACAAGACGGAACAGTCGCGGTTTATCATTACCAGATTGTGGACGAGGTGTTACCGTCCCTACTTCGACAAAACCAAACCCCATCGCACCAAATGCTTCAATACACTCACCGTTCTTATCCAAGCCAGCAGCAAGGCCAACTGGATTCTTAAACGTTAAGCCCATACATTCGACAGGTCGATTTGGGAGATGTTGACGATAAGCTAAATCAAGAGGAGTGCCGGTAAAGCGCTTAAAATTTTGAATAGCGAGATCATGAGCCTTTTCGGCATCAAGTTGAAAAAAGCCAGTTCTGGCAAGACGGTAAAGCATTGTGCCTCCGATAGATAACCCGTGTAAACGGGGAGGTATTATTGACGCAAACGTTTGAACTTGCAATTGAGAAATCGCTTTTATTTACCAAAAGCAAGTGTATAGCGGAATAAGTAAGCAATTATTAGGTGACCACGTCACGAAATGAACGCCGGCATAAAAAAAGCGCCCTATTTGGGCGCTTAAACACAAAGTAGCACGTCTATTTGTATCTAGAGGCTTGTGGCACAATTAAGGTTAAGTAAACTCAACTCTCGTAACGCAACAGAGAACTTGGCAAACTCATGAACGCTACCCACTTTAAACTCATTAAGAATATTGTCCCAACGTTGCAAGCTAACCTCGTTTGTCTCCATCCAGTTATCAAGTGACAGGATCACGTCTTGACCCTCCCCACCACAGCCACATCTCAAAACTTGCGCCGTCAATTGACGCTGTTGCCAATCTAGGTCTTCTCTAAATGCGGCTCTTGCGAGCGCTTGCCAGTTATTGTCTACCGCCTGACCATTAATTTGGTTAAGGAACCAATGCAACGATAAACGGTCTCCGAGGTGGAAATACAACTTCGAGGCTTGTTCGACATCATAGTTGGCTTCTGCCGCTATCTCTGAGATATCCACCGCAGATAATAGACTCGATAACCTTGAGACATAGTTCGCGAGATCTTTATCAACTCCGCTTTCTATCCAACCTTGAGCCTGAACATTGTGCTCTGCAACTTCTTCATCGACGAGACATGATTCAAGTTTCTGTTCAATCTTAATGACGTTATCTCGATAACGTGCGACTAATTGCTCAACCGACTGTTTTCCAGGGCGATTACGTAAAATCCATCTCGCCAAGCGACGTAACGTACGCCTCACGATAAAGAGCAATTCGTATTGCGCCTCAGAAGTCGCAACATTATCCAGTTTACGTATTTGCTCAAACGTAAACGCAAAACCATAAATTTCTCTTGATGCGGCGTACGCATTCGCAATATCAACAACGGTCGCTCCCGTTTCTTCTTGCAAACGAGTCACAAAATTGCAGCCCATTTCATTCACCATTTGGTTGGCTAGACCAGTAGCGATAATCTCTGCTTTGAGCGGATGATTCGGCATACTATCGATGTAGTTACGGCGTAACAGTGATGGGAAATACTGAGTAAGCTGTTGATTATGATAAGGATCACTCGCAATTTCATCCACCACCAGCTGCTCTTTCAATACCATCTTGCCGTACGCAACTAATACTGAAAGTTCAGGGCGAGTCATACCGATACCCTGCTTTTCTCTTTCCAGTAAATCGTCATCAGCAGGAATATATTCAAGCCCTCGATCTAGATAACCGGCTTTCTCCAATGTATGAATAAAGCGAATCTGCTCTTTCATCAATGGAACACCTTGGTATTCTGTCACGGAGATAGATTCCGCTTGGCAATAAGCATCATCGAGAACAATCTCACCTACTTCGTCTTCCATCGCTTCAAGTGTTTCATTACGCTGTTTGATCGTTAGATCGCCACTTGACACTAAGCTATTCAGGAAGATTTTAATGTTCACTTCATTATCTGAACAATCTACTCCACCGACATTATCTACAAAATCGGTATTAACACGGCCACCAGCTAATGCGTACTCCACACGACCTAGTTGTGTCATACCAAGGTTTCCGCCTTCGCCAACCACTTTTGCTCGTAAATCACTGCCATTAATACGTAATACGTCATTAGCACGGTCGCCAACATCGGTATGCGTTTCTGAAGATGACTTGACGTACGTGCCGATACCACCATTCCACAAAAGATCCACTTGCATAGACAGCAGCATCTTAATGAGATCATTTGGTGTCACAGAGCTCTTCTTGGTGCCAATCATCTTTTGGATTTCTGGCGTCAACGTGATCGATTTTGCTTTTCTAGGGAATATCCCACCACCCGCCGAGATCAATTTAGGATCGTAATCTTCCCAACTTGAACGAGGCAGATCAAACAGGCGCTTGCGCTCGATCCAACTTGCTGCAGAATCTGGATTCGGATCAATGAAGATATGCATATGGTTAAACGCAGCTTGCATACGAATATGTTTCGATAACAGCATACCGTTACCAAATACATCTCCAGCCATGTCACCTACACCGATAGCAGTGAAGTCTTCGCTTTGACAATCGATGCCCATTTCACGGAAATGACGCTTAACCGATTCCCAGCCACCTTTTGCCGTAATACCCATCGCTTTGTGGTCGTAGCCATTTGAGCCACCCGACGCAAACGCATCGCCTAACCAGAAGTTATATTCGGCAGAGACAGAATTCGCTAAATCAGAGAATGTCGCCGTGCCTTTATCCGCGGCAACAACCAAGTATGGATCATCTTCATCGTGACGTACCACACTCTTAGGCGGAGCCACCTCGCCTTCAATGATGTTATCGGAAACATCAAGCAACGCGCGAATAAACTGCTTATAACAGCGTTGCCCTTCAGCAAAGATTTCATCACGAGATGTGAGTTGATGTTGACGCTTGCAAACAAAACCGCCTTTAGCGCCCACTGGAACAATCACCGTATTTTTAACTTGTTGCGCTTTAACCAAGCCCAAGATCTCGGTTCTAAAATCTTCCTGCCTGTCTGACCAGCGTAAACCACCACGGGCAACTTTACCGCCACGTAGGTGCACGCCTTCAATATCAGAGGCATAAACGAATATTTCAAATGCGGGCACTGGTGCCGGAATATCTGGAATCTTTGAAGGCTGTAGTTTTAGAGACAACCAAGGTTTATGAAGACCTTGCTCATCTTTTTGATAATAGTTGGTTCTTAATGTCGCAGAAATCATCTCTACATAACGACGAATGATACGGTCATCATCCAGGCTTTCAACCTTATCCAATTGCACGTCGATTTTAGCGATGATTCGCTGTTGACCTTTCTTACTGCCTTTCAACGACGGCATAAATCGTTGAGAGAAAAGCTCGACTAAGTCCCTTGCAATTTCTGGGTAGTGATTCAGCGTATCTTCAATGTAGTGTTGGCTAAACGGAAAACCTACCTGTCTCATATAACGCGCATAGGCACGCAGAATCGAAACTTCTCGACCTGTTAGTCCAGAACCCAAGACTAAACGGTTAAAGCCATCACTTTCTAAGTCACCCGCCCAAATAGAAGCGAATGCTTGCTGGAAACGGTCACGAGCTTCGCGAAGATCGACTACTGTCTCACTCTTATGAAGCATGGCAAAGTCAAGAATCCAATAGCTGCCGCCATCGCTCTTAATCACCTCATAAGGTGATTCACCAATAACACGAAGCCCAAGATTCTCTAGCATAGGCATAACATCGGAAAGATGAATCGGCTCATCACGATGATAAAGCTTCAATTTAACTTCTTTAGAATCCGCCGCCGCTTCTTGTGGGCGATAGAACAACATCCCTAACTTATTACTCTCACTTAACGCTTCTAGACGCTCTATATCTGCAACAGCAGACGTTGGCATCATGTCTTCCTTATACGAGCGAGGGAATGCACGTGAATAGACTTTCGATAGCGGTAGTCCCTTACTTTCACCAAAGTTAGCGACAATCGCTTCTGATAAACGATCATCCCAAGAGGCAGATACTTCCATTAAGTTTTGTTCGATCGCTTTTACATCGACATCCATGTTGTTGTTATCAACCCTTACTATATAGTGCGTTCGAGCTAACGGACTTTCAGAAAAATAGGTGGTGAATTCGACTTCTTGCTCGCAGCCAAAGTAGCTTTTTAAGATCCGTTGCGTATCCTTGCGAAGTTGAGTGTTATAGCGATCTTTACTCACATACACCATGCAACTAAAGAAGCGACCAAATGGATCTCTACGCACAAACAAACGGATCAAATCACGATCTTGCATTTGTACAACACCCATCCCTGTTTCAAGCAATTCTTCTTCTTTCGCCTGAAGCAATTCGTCTCGCGGGTAGTTTTCAAGAATATTTCTTAATGCCTTATAAGAGTACGATCCATTACGATAGCCACTTAAAGCCAGAATACGTTCCATCTTCTCACGGATAAGTGGAATCGTTGACACGCTTTGGTTATAGACTGCTGAGGTATATAGGCCAGTGAAGCGATGCTCACCAATGACTTTGCCATGTTTATCGAACTTTTTAATACCTATGTAATCGGTATACGCTGGACGGTGTATGCGGCTTGCTTTGTTTCCTTTAGTGAGAATCAACAAGAAAGGCTTTTTCGCTTCTAACCTGGCTGAATCTGAGAAGTCAGAAATTTTAACCGCACGAACACGTTGTTCACTTGAAAACAGTCCTAAACCTTTTTCTTCGGTCGGTTTAAGTATCGAATCACCGTCTAGCTGAACTAAATCAAACTCTTTATAGCCCATAAAGGTGAAATTGTGATCACCAAGCCACTGCAGAAACGCCATAGTTTCATCAAAACGATCATCTTCTGTAGGCAACATCGCTTTATTTTTAAGAAGATCTTTAGTGATCGCCTTAAGCTTCTTCGACATTGGCTCCCAGCCGTTAACCACTAAACTCGTATCTTCGAATATAGTGACTAACTCTTCTTTTAATGCTGTCATTTCTTGCTTATCGCTTAAGCGATCAACTTCAATGTGGAAAATAGACTGTAGATGCCCTTTCTTCTCATTAACTGAAGTGATTTGGCCTTTCTCATCTCGTTCAAACTGAGTCGGACCATGCAACGTAATATGACAAGTTAAATCTAGTCGATTTAATGCCATCTTGACGGAGTCAACAAGAAATGGTGAATCTGGCACCGCAATCTCTACAATAGTGTGTGTCGACTGCCAACCATGCTTACTCACCGCAGGATTAAAGACTCTGACTGAGATTTCGTCGTGTTTCTTTTCGTTAAGATGGTGCCATAGGCTGATAACGGCACCATACAAATCAGATTCATTTCGTTGTAGCAAGTCGTCTGGGGACACATTGCTAAAGATATGTTTGGCGAGTTTGGTTACTAATGGCTGAGCCGAGCCCTCAAGCTTCGACTCAATCAATTTGTAAACTTTCTCCAGAAGAACCGGGACAACGGGTTCGCGCGTGGTCATAGTAACGCTCCACTTTCTATTTTTATTGGGGGATAAGGCTGCTTTTATTGTAAAAGCTTTATTGATAAAGAGTTAATGAAATTTGGAATAAGTTGGAGAGAAAAGTTTGATAGTGTGACTAATGTACTTATTTATCTTGCTAGCAAAGCGACAAATTACAGTGAATCTAACCGTAGAAATTTATTGTTGTGGTCAGTTGTCAATCTGAAGCGACCTTTTATACCTATTTGTGTTAAATATGGCCGGAAACGAGCCGCGGGTAATTGTAGCTTTAGTCCACTTTCTGTAACGACCAAAATGTTCGCAGCATGCCCAGTGTAATGCTCTATAAATGCCTGATAACGAATATTCACGGAAAAATGATAATGAGTCATGTGAAAACTTGCCCTACCAAAAACACTGTATATAAACACAGTCATTGTTAATTCGTCGATTTGTCGCGATTAAAAGTGAATGACTACCCTTCACTACTCTCTACTACGTAAACCGTATAAACATGCACCAACATTAGACAAATACACGCTGTTATCTGATAAAAACCATCACTACTGTTTAAATATACAGTAGTGATGGTTTACCTAATTTTTGCGTATCCGCTGTGGTCAAGTGGCTATAATTCAAGGTCTTAAATTTCAATGATTTAGATATTTAAGACCTATTTATTAAGATTTAAGTATTACAACCTAAGCGTCTAACGCCTTCGTCACTTTCTCATACAGATCATTGGCGAGATTATCCATCGCTTTCAATTTTTCTAACTCAACAATGATCAGCGCTTGGCGCTTGGCATCGTATTTCTTGAATTTGAGTAGAGGATCGATCAATCGTGATGCAACTTGCGGGTTCGATTCATTAAGACTTCGCAGAATTTCACCAGCAAACTGGTAACCACTGCCCGACTTATCATGAAAACGGCGCGGATTCATATTAAGAAATGAACCTATCAAGCTTCTCACTCGGTTTGGGTTACTCAAGCTAAACGCTGTATGTGACATACACGCTTTAACATTTTCAAGTGCATTGTCACTTGGATTTGATCCCTGTAACGCAAACCATTTATCCATAACCAAGCCATCGTGGCTCCAATCATCACTATAGCGATCCATAAGGTTTTGTCGAATAGGCAAAGAACTACTATTAGCAGCAACCATCGCGGCAATCGTATCCGTCATATTATTTGCAACATCAAACTGATTAGACACTAGAGATGCATATTCTTCCATTGTCGCCAAGTATTGTAAGCAAAGGTTCCGTAGCGCTCGTTTCGCTATCGCACTATGGTTAACGCTATAATCTTGCTGACCCAGAGAATGGTACGTCGCTGATAACTCATCTTTTAGTTCAGTGGCAATAATGTGTTTTACGCCTTTAAGCACATCACAAACCGCATCAACTGAGACAATATCATACCAACCTGCAACCTCATTAAAGCTTGGCAAAGAAAGCACTTCAGCAATAAACGCAGGATCAAGCTGATCGTTTAAGATCACCCCTCTAAACGCATCAATAACAAGCTCGGGCAATGTAATCGCTTGTTGGTTTAATACTGCTTCAACGTTTGATTTAACATACTTTGCCAGCAACATTTGCCCAGCATCCCATTTGGCAAATTCATTTCGAGCATGAATCATTAAAAATGCGAGCTGTTCATCTGAGTAGTCAAACTCCAGTTTTACTGGTGCTGAAAACTCTCTCAGCATTGATGGCGTTGGTTCGGTATCAACATTTTCAAAGACGAATGTTTGCTCTTGTTGAGTGAAACTTAAGACATTCCCGACCGCACCACCGTTACACTGTAACTCTAAAACATTTCCTTCACTATCATACAGTTCTACGTCAAATGGAATGTGTAGTGCTTGTTTTTCCTGTTGATCTTGTGTCGGTTTAGTTCGTTGAGTAAGCGTTAACGCGTACGTTTTCGTGTTTTCGTCATAGTTCGCTTTCACACTGACCGTTGGCGTTCCTGATTGACTATACCAACGACGGAATTGCGTAAGATCAATTCCAGATGCATCTTCCATGGCACAGACAAAATCTTCACACGTAGCAGCAGTTCCATCATGGCGATCAAAGTAAAGCTTCATTCCCGCTTGGAATTTGCCCTCACCTAGCAAAGTATGCATCATTCGGATCACTTCACTACCCTTCTCATATACCGTTAAAGTATAAAAGTTATTCATCTCAATAACTTTTTCTGGGCGAATAGGATGAGACATTGGGCTTGCGTCTTCCGCAAACTGAGGGCCACGAATGATTCGAACATTGTTAATGCGGTTGACGGCACGAGAGCCAAGGTCTGAAGAAAACTCCTGGTCACGAAATACCGTTAGCCCTTCTTTTAAACTGAGTTGGAACCAGTCTCGACAAGTGACTCGGTTACCGGTCCAGTTATGAAAATACTCATGACCGATAACCGCCTCAATCCCTAAATAGTCAGTGTCTGTCGCCGTCTTTTCATTGGCTAGAACGAACTTGGAGTTGAAAACATTTAAGCCTTTATTCTCCATCGCCCCCATATTGAAAAAGTCGACGGCAACAATCATATAAATATCGAGATCGTATTCTAATCCAAAACGTTCTTCATCCCACTTCATCGAATTAATCAATGACACCATGGCATGATTTGCTCGGTCTAGATTGCCCTTATCAACGAAAATTTCTAATGCCACTTTACGACCAGATCGTGTTGTATACTGGTCACGCAGCACATCAAAGTCGCCAGCGACTAAAGCAAATAGGTAACATGGTTTAGGATGGGGATCTTGCCAAATGACATAATGTCTTTGCGTATCCACCTCACCTTCTTCAACTTTGTTACCATTACTAAGTAGGTGTGGGAACGCCACTTTATCGGCAATGACTTTCGTCGTGTAGGTAGCGAGTACGTCAGGCCGGTCTAGAAAATAAGTAATGCGTCTAAAACCTTCGGCTTCACATTGTGTACAGTACGCACCGTCAGATAAGTACAAGCCTTCAAGTGCGCTATTGGTAATTGGCGAAATCTTGTTTTCAATTTTGAGCTCAAACTCAGCAGGTAAGTTTGATAACTCAAGACCTGATTTTAACTGCTTATAATCAGACCACACTTGACCGTCGATATGCACGGCAACCAGTTCAATACCTTCACCATCTAAAAGTAAAGTCGTTGAGTCGGTATTTTGCTTAACAGTAGAGATGGCCGTCACGTGAGTGTCACGTTCATGAAGATCGAAAGTTAAGTTTACATCTGAGATAAAATGAGAAGGCGATTGATAATCGCTACGGTATTTGGCTTTAGGTGCTGACTCAGTCATCCTTTAGTCCTTATTTGTTATAATTAGCATTGTCGCTGTAAATACCAAACAATTATAACCCCATGTATCAACCGATTGCAGATCCTTAACGCAAAAAACGCCAATTAATATTGGCGTTTTTTTTGTGAGCATAAGTTAGCATTACCTGATCCGGTTAAGTACCGCAAACATATCCCCATCTTCGACTTCTAGCGTCAATTCATCTTGATTCAAAGTGTAAGTGGCATCGTGCTCACCATCTGGATAAAGCAGAACAATGTGATCGTCTTCTGTGTAATACACCCCACTATGAATCGCTTCATTTCCTTCGTTTGAACTTACGCGAAATGTAAAAACGAAATCGGGTTGCAACACTAAATCCATTCTGGCGATGTCATTGGCATGCTTGTCATCACCTGTCACTGTAGTCGATGACCAAATTCCCGCAAGCGCATTGGGAAGCGCTTTAGTAAACACCACTCCATTTAGATTTAACATATGGTGATTACCGCTGTAATTATAGACCTGCGGTTCGTCACTGTTGAGTCCCAAAATTATGGTATCTTCATTAGCGGTAAACAAACCTTCCCAATGTTCAATACTGTAGTCTTGTTTTTGAATATCGATATTGAACGAGTAGTTCGAGTCGAGGGAAAGTTTAATCGCCAAAAACGCATCAGGCGATTCTTCGGGAGTCGGGTTTATCAAATACCAGTCACCCAGTAAAAAAGGCTGATCAAACTGGGTCAAATCATTATTGTCTTTACGTGTATCAGATAATACGCCAAACGATACCACACATAAAATCACGGTAATCCATCTCATATGCTTCCCCTTTGCTGTTTACTTAAGCTTAGGCGCTCACTACGAGAATGCTAAATTTTTTGATCTAAATCACAAATTTCCTTTATTAGTATCAGCTTTGAGAACACAAATTTTAGACAAAAAAAAGCGAGCTCACGCTCGCTTTTAAAATTCAACTTTGTTTCTACTGCTTAATCATATCGACCATAATGGCAACAGATTCGTCGAGATACGCATCAGGCACTTCGTAATCTTTTGGTACGTCATCTAGCGTAGCAAAAAGATCTTCTCCCGCCGCTTTTTGACGAGCATTGATACGGTCAAGTCGTCGCACGTCATGATTATCACTTTCAGCTTGCCTTGTTGCTTCATTTAACGACAATGTTTTGTCGTCTTTTTCAGCGTTGTACTTAGCAATGTCTTCAGCGATAAATCCAAACTCCATGTCAGAGCCAATTCGTGCTTCATGCTTCTTGGTTAATGCTGCAATCATCTCATCGTTACGCTGTAACACTTGATATTTTGCAGGGTCAATGCTATCCCAAGGTAGGGCGTTGTCTTCTACGCTCTCCCCGGTTTCCGCAGGATCGATTGGTGTTGGGAACGCAATGTCAGGTACTACCCCTTTATTTTGCGTACTACCGCCATTAATTCGATAAAACTTCTGAATCGTGTATTGCACGTAACCCAGTTCTTTATCAAATAAGTCATAGATGTGATTTAGTGAACGGTGCTGTTGTACCGTGCCCTTACCAAATGAATTCTCACCTAAAACTATGGCACGACCATAATCTTGCAATGCAGCAGCAAAGATCTCAGATGCCGAGGCGCTATATCGATTTACCAGTATGGTTAACGGACCTTCGTAACTCACTTTTCCGTCGGTATCGTTATTAACGTTAACACGACCATAGCTGTCACGAACTTGTACCGCTGGACCACTGTCAATAAACAATCCGGTCATTGCGGTTGCTTCTGTTAACGCACCACCACCGTTATTACGCAAATCGACAATAATACCGTCAACGCCTTTCTCTTTAAGTTCGGTAATAAGTTTGTCGGTATCTTTAGAAAGTCCTACGTAATAGCTAGGAACTTCGAGAACACCAATTTTCTTACCATCCTTCTCAAAGATTTCAGACTTAACGGCCCGGTCCTCTAACCTAATTTTATCTCTTGTAATTTCAACCACTTGCGCTTTGGCATCTTTACTATCAGATAAAATTTGCAACTTAACTTTGGTCCCTTTTGGTCCTTTTATAAGTTGTACGACGTCATCGAGTCGCCATCCAATTACATCAACAATTTCTTTGCCGTCTTGACCAACACCAATGATTTTATCGCCTTCGCCTAATTGCTTACTTTTTGACGCAGGGCCACCCGCAACTAGAGAACGAATAATGGTGTAATCATCGGTCATTTGAAGTACCGCACCAATCCCTTCAAGAGATAAATTCATCTCTGACTGGAATTGCTCAGCAGAACGTGGCGACAAATAACTGGTATGCGGATCAACTTCACGCGCAAACGCGTTCATGTAAATCTGAAAAGCATCTTCGTTATGAGATTGAGTGATTCGCTTGATCGCGTTGTTGTAACGCTTGCCTAACGTTTCCTTTATCTCGTCCCAGTCTTTACCTGCAAGTTTCAGGTTCAGCGCGTCATATTTAACGCGTTTACGCCACAACTCATTAAGTTCAGCTTCGTCTTTAGCCCAATTGGCTTCCGAACGATCAAGCTCTATACCTTCATCGACATCAAACTTCATCTCAGAATCGAGTAACGATAATGCGTATACAAAACGATCATATCGCTTTTGCATTGAGAGGTTATAGACATCAAACGCAACCTGGTTATTACCCGCTTTCAATTGATCATCGAGCACTGTCGACCAAGCCTTAAAGCCATCAATATCCGACTGAGTAAAAATATTACGGTTGTAGTCGAGCATTTCCAAATAACGATTGAACATCGCTTTGGAAAACTCATCATCTAGAGTGAAATGCTTATAGTGAGATCGTGTAAAACGAGACGTTACTCGTTTACTCGCGGTTTCATGTTGTGCTTCTGGAGCTAATGTCGGAATATCAGTTTTCTGATATTTAGCTTCTAAAGCGTGAGCTGAAGATGCTGCTAGCCAAAGGCTAGCAGCAATCAAAGATACTTTTGAACGGCACTTCATGCGTAGGAGTTTCTCCTTTAAGCGCGCAAATGCTCCGCTTTAACAACCATTTGTAGGCCATTGACTAGCTGAACACGCACATCTTCCTTATTGATTTCAACAATGGTCGCAGCCATGTTTCCTTTACCCATGTTTACGTTAACGTCTTTGCCTACGATCAATTCATCGTTGTTCAAAGCACGCGTTTCAACAGGCTTGCTTACTTTTGCGTTTTTGCTTGCACTACTTTGTGGTTTACGAGCTTGCGGCTTTTTAGCTTTAGGCTGTTTCGCTTTCGCTTCTTCACGCGCTTTTTGAGCTTGCTCTTTGCGGCGATTCGCTACTTTTGCTTTGCTTTCAGCTAGTGTCGCTTGAGCATGCTCTACATGTTCAGCTTCAAGTTCTCCGCAAGCATTACCATCTAAATCTACTCGTACTGCGCCCGGTTTAACACCGTGCAGGTAACGCCAAGAAGAAGTGTATTGTCTTAACGCTGCACGTAGCTGAGTTTTACTTACTTTCTCATCATCTTTCAAGCGTTCAGCAAGATCTTGAAATATACCAATTTTAAGCGGTTTCGCTTCACCTTCTACAGTAAAGCATTTAGGGAAACATTCAGCAACATACGCGATAATTTCTTTGCTGTTCTTCAACTTCTCAGTGTTTTCCATGTGGGTTCCTGGTTAATGCGGTTTTCCGCGAAGCATTAAGAAAAATATTCTTGGTATTATAGTGACCTGCTATAGAAAAACCACCAGCAAATGTGATTTTAGACCACGTTTGCATGGGAATTGAGCACCTTTTCTACAGATCTCATGAAGTTTGTCAGTCCAATTTCGTCAATTTCGGAAAATCGATTAATACTTGGGCTATCTATGTCCAATACCCCGACCACTTCGCCATTCACAGAAAACGGAATCACAATCTCAGAATTACTCGCAGCATCGCAAGCAATGTGCCCTTCAAATTCGTGAACGTCTGAAATTCTCTGAACCGTATTCGAAGCAATCGCTGTACCGCACACACCTCTGCCTATCGGAATTCGAACACAAGCAGGTTTGCCCTGAAAAGGACCTAATACTAATTCACCCTCTTTCATAAGGTAAAAGCCGACCCAGTTAAGATCGTCTAACTCCATATTAAGAAGTGCACTAATATTAGAAAGGTTAGCGATAAAATCCGTTTCTGATTCAGTCAGTGCAACTGCTTGTTTAGCTAGGCGATCGTAATTGTCTAAATTCATGATATTTCCATTAATATAGTGCTTTGATTTTGTTCTAATCCACGTACAATGCCACAATCTAAATAGGACTCATTATCATAAATATGACCAGTACGAATGACACTATTAGCCGCTCTTGGTTGATAACACAAGTAAAAACTCACAAGTCTCGACTTATTGGCGCAAATTTAATCGCCATTATTGCCACATTAATTAGCGTCCCTATTCCACTATTGATGCCGCTTATGGTAGATGAGGTATTGTTGAATCAACCGGGGTTGGGGCTGAGTTACATGAATGCACTTCTCCCTCAGTCTTTCGAAACACCAATTGGTTACATCGGTCTTACGCTCATTCTTGTTGTTCTAATGCGTGCGATCAGCCAAGCATTCAATATTTTGCAAAGTCGTCAGTTCACGCTGGTGTCGAAAACCATCACTTATCAAATCCGTTGCAAAATGATTGATAAACTAGGTCGAATTAGTATCCGTCAGTACGAAACACGCGGCAGTGGTGGCATTAATGCGCATTTAATTACTGACATTGAAACCATTGACCAGTTTATCGGTTCAACGCTTAGTAAATTCATCGTCAGCTTTCTTACCGTCTTCGGCACCGCGATTGTCCTACTATGGCTTGACTGGAGACTTGGGCTCTTCATTTTATTGGTCAACCCAGTCGTTATCTATTTCTCTCGTAAATTAGGCGGCATGGTTAAGCACCTTAAGAAGAAAGAAAACCAAGCCTTTGAAGGTTTTCAAAATCGCTTGGTTGAAACACTTGATGGTATCTATCAGCTAAGGGCGGCGAATCGCGAGCGAGAGTTTTTACAACAACTAAAAATTCAAGCCGACCAAATCCGTGTCAATGCCGATAAATACGCTTGGCAATCAGAAGCGGCCAGCCGTGTCTCGTTTCTTCTCTTTCTCATCGGATTTGAATTGTTTCGCGCGGTTGCTATGGTAATGGTCTTATTTAGTGACTTAACCATTGGGCAGATTTTTGCGGTATTTGGCTACCTATGGTTCATGCTAGGCCCTGTGCAAGAACTGTTAGGCATTCAATTTTCTTGGTACAGCGCCAAGGCTGCCTTGGTAAGAATTAACTCATTGTTGGGTCTGGAAGAAGAAGCAAAGACCGTCAGTAAGATTAATCCATTCCAGGATGGAAAACAGGTGGATGTCTCGATCCAAAACGTGAGTTTTTGTTATGACGATGACAAAGACGTGCTTCGTAATTTAACCCTCAACATACCCGCAGGAAAGAAAGTGGCACTGGTTGGAGCGAGTGGTGGTGGCAAGTCCACACTCATACAGTTACTGATTGGCGTTTATACACAACAACGAGGCATCATCAATTATAATGGTTCTGATAGCCGTGACATTGGTTTTGACATAATTCGAGATAAAATTGCTGTTGTTTTACAGCAACCTATACTATTCAATGACAGCATAAGGCATAATCTGACGCTCGGACGTCACTATGATGACCGTGAAATATGGAATGCTTTAGACGTTGCCCAACTGCAAGATGTCACGAGCAAATTAGTCGATGGCCTTGATACCGAAATCGGTCGAAATGGGATTCGTCTTTCCGGAGGACAGCGGCAACGGCTCGCGATTGCTAGAATGATATTAAGCAATCCACAGTTTGTCATCCTAGATGAAGCAACATCGGCACTCGACACCTCGACAGAGGCAGCTTTGCACATTGCTTTAAGTGCTTTTTTGGAAAACCGGACAACCCTAATCGTTGCGCATAGGTTGTCTGCGGTCAAACAGGCGGATTTAATTTATGTGTTGGAAGATGGACAAGTTACCCAAACCGGTACTCACATCGAACTGGTTGAACAACAGGGGCTTTATCAAACCCTGTATGGTTCGGTGCAATCCGCAAGTTAATCGTGACGAAATGAACGCATCGTACACGTATTTTGGAGTTTACGATGCGCGTTGTTTCTAATTCACAAGTTCCACAAACAAATGACCTGCCCCAGAACCAAAATGTGCGGCTATGCCAGTGCTGTGAGTTGCCGGTAGCCGTGGTAGGATTGGATAAAGGGTATAGTGCCGACTGCCCTCGTTGTGGGACTCAGCTCTATCGCAGTGAGCATCACTCGATCAATGGTAATTTGGCAATCGCCATTACTTGCCTCTTGCTTTTTATTCCTTCTCACTATTTTGATTTCATCACCATCAGGTTGGTGGGCGTGATGATTCAAGGCACACTATTTGAAGGCGTGTTAGCGTTAAGTCAAGAAGGCTACCCGGGTCTCGCGTTGCTGACTCTTTTTTGTCACACCATAGCGCCGGTCGCTATGTGCACTGCGGTACTTACCACCCACCTCGCACTTCGGTACCACTGGTTTAAAACACTCAAGTGGTCTTTAAGCATACTGACACACAGTAAGCATTGGATGATGTTAGATGTCTTTCTTATTAGTATTGCAATCTCATGTTTCAAACTGCAAGACTATTCCGACATCTACATTGGCCATGCGCTCTATAGCTTAGTGCTGCTGCAAGGGCTGAGCGTGTTACTCGTGTGCCGCATCAGTGTTAGGCGCTACTGGGAGGCATGGAAACCGGAAAATGCTTATCGTTCTTCAGTGAAAGAGATTCATTGCCACAGTTGCCACCTTTCTCAGAAAGAGGCAGACCGTTGCGTACGTTGTGAGGCGAAGCTTCATCATAGAAAACCCTATTCATTGCAGAAAACTTGGGCTTACCTCATTGCCGCATCGGTGGCGATTCTGCCGGCAAACTTAATTCCGATATCAATCCTCATCACCAATGGTCAACGATTAGAAGACACCATCTTCTCCGGCGTAGCCTCGTTAATCAATAATGACATGATCGGTATTGCCATCATTATTTTTGTTGCCAGTATCGTGGTTCCTGTCGCGAAGATATTAGGGCTGGGGTATCTGCTTTTTTGTATACAGTTTGATAAAGTGAACAATCACCGTTTTGAGATGACCATCTTTCGGATCATAAAATGGATCGGTAAATGGTCAATGACCGATCTCTTTGTGATATCCATTATGTTGACCTTGGTAGACCGAGGGCAAATTCTTAATTTTACACCGGGCTTCGGCGCGGTAGCGTTTGGTATTGTTGTTATATTCACCATGTTTGCAGCCGAGAGCCTCGACCCTCGGTTACTGTGGGATAAAAAGACAGCATCCTCTTCTGTATTAGACACTAAGACGAGTATTAGCGGTAATGAGTAACGAGACTAAGCAACCTATGTCGTTCAACCCTGAAGTGAAGAAAGATCGTCGGATTTCACCGCTTTGGATTCTGCCAATTTTGACACTCATACTGGCTGGCTGGTTATTGGCAAAAGCCGTGCATGATGCAGGTCAGCGTGTTCAAATTTATTTCTCCGACGCCCAAGGTCTTATCGCAGGACGCACGACCATCAGGTATCAAGGTTTAGAAGTTGGGATGATTCGTGACATCAACCTGTCTAAAGACCTGAGTAATATCTATGTTGATGCGGACATCTATCCTGAGGCGACCAAGTTACTCGGCGAAGACACTAAGTTTTGGTTAGTGAAACCCTCAGCCTCGTTATCAGGGATTTCTGGTCTAGATGCGCTCGTGTCGGGTAACTATGTTTCCATTTATCCGGCAACAGAGACCAGCAATAGCAAAACAAAGTTCCAAGCATTGGATACTGCACCGGCTGAGCTGGCAGCCAATGACGGCCTAACCGTCACACTCAAAGCTCGTGATCTCGGTGGCATATCCGTCGGTTCAAAAATCGTCTATAAGAAGATACCTATAGGTGAAGTGTATAGCTTTAAGCTAAATGAAGACGCAGAAAGCGTACTCATTAAAGCCTCGATTGAACAACAATTTAGTCATATTATTACTGACAAGAGCCGATTCTGGAACGTCAGTGGCATCGGTGCCAATGTAGGGTTTCAAGGCGTCGATATTCGTTTAGAAAGCTTAAGCGCAATACTGGCAGGCGCCATTGCCGTTGACTCACCAGATAGTGGTGCTCCTGTCGAGAAAGGCACTTCCTTTAAGCTCTACCGCGATTTAAAAACGGCTGGTCGTGGTATCCCTATATCCATAACACTGCCAGACAATAGCAATTTGAAAGCCAACGGTTCTCCTATCGTTTACCGAGGATTAGAAATTGGGCAAATAAACAATCTCGCACTCAATGATGACCGGGATTCCATCATCGCTTCTGCGTCTATTGAACCCGCCTTTAGTGATATGTTAAACGAAGGCACGCTATTCTTGCTTGAAGAAGCGAAAGTGTCTTTGTCTGGTGTTGAGAATCTATCGAATTTAATCACGGGTAATTTTTTAACATTAGTCCCGGGGACTGGTGGCAAAGCCCGTCAATTCGATGCGATTAAACAAGACGAATTTGATCGAGTAAAAGCCAAATCCATTTCTATTCGCTTGCTGTCTGAGAACTCTTTCGGTTTAGAGCCAGGGAGTAGCGTATTATATCGCGGCATTCCGGTGGGCTCCCTCACGTCTGTTGAGCTCGTTGATGATAACGTAGCGATGGACATTGCCATTGATATTGAGTACCGAAACCTAATTAGAACCCAAAATCGATTCTATGTGACAGGGAGTGCCACTGCAGAGCTAACTAAAGCAGGGCTTAATGTAACCGTTCCACCCGCTAAGCAATTGCTTACCGGTTCGATTAGCTTTGTGAGTGAGGGAAAAACCACCGAGCGTGTTGAGTTCCCGCTATTCCAAACTAAATCACTGGCGGAACTCGCCAAGCACAACCAGTCAGGGTCCATGAAGCTTGTTCTGTTTGCTAACGAGTTACCTCCGATTCAAGAAGGCAGCCCCATTCTTTATCGCAACATGCAGGTCGGCAGTGTAACGGATTTTTCATTAGTCGATGGCGGCGTCTACATCAATACCTCCATTGACAATCGCTACAAACATTTAATTACGCCACAAACTGTTTTTTGGAATCGCTCTGGAGTGGAAGTTGAAGCGTCGTTATCTGGTGTTAGCGTGAAAGCCGCACCACTAAAAACACTGATAGACGGTGGTATTGCTTTTGACTCCATGCCAGGAATAGAAAATAAAACGGGTAAAAAATGGAAGTTGTATCAAGACTTTAACGACGCAAGAAAGTTTGGTGCTTCGGTTCAATTAGTCACCACAACGACAGACCAACAAGTAACAAAAGGCATGCCCATCAAGGATCAAGGTGTAAAAGTGGGGGAAGTCATGTTAACACTCCCCGACTTTACCCATGAACGAGTTGAGATTACGGCTCGAATTCTGCCCGAATACGTAGAGCAAATCGCCAATTCAGACGCCTATTTTTGGCTTGTTAAACCTGAATTTGGTTTGAGTGGTGTGAAAAATTTGAATGCACTCGTTTCGCAATATATCGCCGTCGAACCTGGTAATGGGAAAACGCAAAAGCAATTTAAGCTATTTGATTTCCCTAAAGTAGAGAATGGCATTGAGTTTACGCTGCAAAGTGAAAACCGAGGTTCCGTCAAAGAAGGTACCCCAATTTTATATCGTGATATCGAAATTGGGCGCGTCACTGACGTCGAACTCGGTCCATTTGCTGATAGAGTGATATCAACCTTTCAAATTAAGCCAGAGTTCGCCTACTTAGTTCGTGCCAACAGCGTGTTTTGGAATGTATCTGGGGTCGATGTACAAATCGGTCTTTCTGGTGCCAGTATTAAAGCCGGTACGATGGATAGTCTAATTCGCGGTGGTGTGACATTTTCAACGCCAGAAGGTACTGAACTTCAGCCCAGAGCAAGTGAGGGTCAAAGCTTTTACCTAAATCAATCCGGCGATCCTAAGTGGAAGGAATGGCGAACTGCAATCCCTGCCCCTTAAATAACATTCAAAGCCCAACGCTGTTAAATTACACAGATAAGCCCGCTAACGCGGGCTTTCATTTTCTGTTGAGCAGAGTTCAGGTTATAATTCAAAAAATACTTTCCAACTAGCAGGCTCTATTTTGCACTCTAACGTCTATATCCCTGACGACTTTCTCACACACATCGCATCTCAACTGCCAGAGCATCTAAACATGGATGACTTTGTGGCCGCATGCCAAAGACCGTTACGAAAGAGTATTCGTGTCAATACCCTCAAGCTGACCGTCGATGACTTCTTAGCGAGAGCGCAGGAAAATAACTGGTCGCTTTCCGCCATCCCTTGGTGTGATGAAGGTTTTTGGATTGATGCCGATGAAAGCCAAGTACCGCTAGGGAATACCGCAGAACACATGGCAGGCTTGTTTTATATTCAAGAAGCGAGCTCTATGCTGCCTCCAAGCGCCCTCTTCAATAATAAAACCAACTTTGATGCAGTACTCGACATGGCGGCGGCACCCGGGTCAAAGACAACGCAAATTGCCGCACTCATGGATAATAACGGCATTTTAGTGGCGAACGAGTTTGCCTCTAGTCGAGTCAAAGTGCTACACGCCAATATTGAACGCTGTGGCGTTAGAAATGTTGCGTTAAGTAATTATGATGCTCGAGTGTTTGGTGGTTGGCTCCCAGAGCGTTTCGATGCCATTTTGTTGGACGCGCCATGTTCCGGCGAAGGCACGATTCGCAAAGATGCCGATGCAATGAAAAACTGGAGTCTAGAGTCCACCAATGACATCGCAGAAACACAAAAAGATCTCATCGAAAGTGCATTTCACGCGTTAAAAGTGGGCGGTACACTGGTCTACTCTACCTGCGCTTTGAGCTGCGAAGAAAACCAACAAGTCATGCAACACCTTCGAGATACGTTTGATCACGCGGTTGAGTTTGAGTCACTTGAGCACTTATTTCCAGATGCTAAACTTGCGACAACGACGGAAGGCTTCTTACATGTCTACCCTCAATTATTTGATAGTGAAGGTTTTTTTATCGCCAAAGTCAAAAAACTAGCATCTACAACGCCGCCTGTAGTGAAGAAACGACTGGGCAAATTTCCATTCCAGAAGCTATCGACTAAAGAAACTCAAGACGCTACGTTGTCACTTAAGTCCGCATTCTCCATCGACTTCCCGGGACAGAGTCAACTCTGGAAACGTGATAACGACATATGGCTATTTCCGACCGCGCTCGAGCCATTACTTGGGGAATTTCGCTTTTCTCGCATGGGTATTAAAGTGGCGGAACAGCACAAAAAAGGGTATCGCTGGCAACATCAAGTTGCGACATCACTCGCGAATAGCCAAGCCGATACGGTTGCGGTGAGTCAATCTGATGCCAGAGAATGGTATATGGGCAGAGATATTCGCCCTGAAGGGTTATCTGGAACTGGCGAGGTCTTTGTTAGCTATAACGATATCGTCATTGGATTGGGGAAATGGGTAGGGAATCGGATTAAAAATGGCTTACCTCGAGAGTTAGTAAGAGATAAAAATCTGTTCTAAGCCAGAG
The DNA here is from genome assembly GCF_026191675.1 of Vibrio qingdaonensis. Lineage (GTDB taxonomy): Bacteria > Pseudomonadota > Gammaproteobacteria > Enterobacterales > Vibrionaceae > Vibrio > Vibrio qingdaonensis. The sequence goes on from NZ_JAKRRY010000001.1 coordinate 65,675, forward strand.
GCATAGCGATTTTATGCTGTTAAAGCCGCTGTGCATATCGCTTTTTTACCGTTTTGTACTACACTTTAGGGGTTATCAACATAGACCTAAGCAATGATATTTTGGCAACGGTATGCTAGCTTTCCGTAACAACATCGTTACCATACTCACCGCTTGCTTAGGACACTTGGCATCCGTAAAGCGAACAACGTTCAAACTATACATTACGTTATAGGCTGAAAAGGTAAAGTAGCGCGTTACTCATGGTATGTAACACGTGCTGACTAACCAACTACCAGTAACTAGCAACGAGAAGAACTAACAACGAGTTAATTAGTTCGACTGAAACAGTTAGCGTAGGCTCTCCATGAGCCATTCCCCTAGGCCCAAATCAGGATCAGTTTTGGGCCTCTTTTTTGTCTCCGAGAATGACTTATGCGTCTTCGCTTACCAAGCGAATGCCATCTTTATCAATCGTGATTTTACCTTGTTTGAATAAACCACCAATGGTTTTTTTGAACGTACCTTTACTGGTTTTAAACGCCGTAAAGATCGCTTCTGGCGTCGATTTATCACTTAAAGGTAAGAATCCGCCCTTCTTCTCAAGCAAACTCAGAATGCTTTCGCTTAAATCGTCCATCTTAGCCGTACCAATCTTCTGTAATCTAAGATCGATTTTTCCATCTTCACGAACTTGTTTAACAAAGCCTTTAAGACGTTTACCGACAAATAGCTTACCAAATACATCCGATTGGAAGATCATTCCCCAATGCTCACCGTTAACAATGGCTTTATAGCCAAGTTCACTGCGCTCAGCGATGATTAAATCGACTTGCTGGTTCGTAGTGTAAACAGCAGGTACGTTATCTAACCATTTGTTAAATTTAGTCGTACCAACAATACGACCAGACGCTTTGTCGGTATAAACATAAACCAAAATATTTTGACCAACGACTAAGCGCCCACGCTGTTCACTGAATGGAATCAGAAGATCTTTTTCTTTGATGCCCCAACTTGCGAACGCACCAATGCTGTTAACGCCTTCGATTGTCATCATTCCCCACTCACCAACTTGTGCTACTGGCTTACTCGTGGTTGCTGCGATCTGGTTATCTGAATCAAAATAGAGAAAAACATCAATGCTATCGCCAACTTTAACTCCTTCAGGAGCGTATTTTTTTGTTAGCAAAATTGATCCATAATCTTTGCCGTCTAAAAACCACCCGAAGTCTGCTTCTTTCATCACTTCAAGCTGGTTCATTTGACCTACATTTATCATTATTTTATCTCTATTGGGATTATTCGGGCGATTATACCTGACTCGCTTTAAGATGCTAGTTTCTGCGTGTTCTGATATGCTTAACCGTATCAATACAAACGGAGAAGTTGTTTGATTTCTGTCGATAAACAAGATGCCATCACGCTAAAAATCGCTCATGCGATGGCGAATACTAAAACCCTAGACTTAGATGTTTTTCTATTTATTCCTGGAGAGCTCGATTTAGAGTCTCACCAAGTTTCCGAGTCAGACTTTTATCACAACTCGTTCACGCAAAAGCGCACATATTTCAGTACAGAAACCTTGCTACCGCTTATTCACTCTCGACTCGCTAAGCGTGGCCGTTTATCCAACACTCAATACCGAGTGAGTTTGAGCCTGTTCGCCTATCAGTATGTGTTCGCGTTAGATAATGCGGTATCTACACTTATCAACTCTTCAAAAGAAGAAGTCACCGCAGACGAAATTGATGAAGTCATCGAATTAGCCATCGATATTTTACGAAAAATGCGTCGGGCAGTCCCTTATGAAGAGAGTCTTAAGCGCTATTATGCCAATATCGACAACTATCTTTCTTGGTATACTGGTCAAAAATTTTTGTCGCTTGTCGTTGCCTTACCCAACAGTAAGTCTTATACACCACTCAAAGAGCGCCTCATCACCATTGTTGAGAAAGAACAAGCACACCGAAACCTCAATAATTATAACTCCGAGCAAGTTCGTAAAGACTCGACTCGCCTAAGTAATAAAATGCGACTACTACGGCGTTTGATTGAACACCCTATCGTATTGCAAGAAAAGCTGACCTCAATGGGTAACAACACTAAGCGTTTCATCAAGGGCTCAGCAACAGGGCTCGTGATGCTATTCGTCACCACTGCTGTTATTTTGGCAAGGGATTACCTTGGTGAAATTACCGCCTCCTTTATCTTAGTCCTATCGGTCATCTACGCACTTCGTGAAGTGTTTAAGGACGATTTAAGAGACATTTTGTGGCGTTGGATCCAGCGAGGTAAGCCAAAGTGGCGTAGACGCTATATAGACCCGACAACCAAAAAAGAAGTGGGCCGAAAAATTGAATGGTTGGATTTTGTGTCGTTTGACCGATTGCCTGATCGCATCAAAACAATACGAAAAAAACGAGTGGTCCAGAGAGAGGAAAAGATTCTTCACTATCGTACTCATACCACCATGGCAACGTCGAAGTTTACTAGTGGTTATGATCAAACCCGTGAAGTGATTAACATTAATTTTCGGACGCTAACTCGCCTTATGGACAAAAGTAATAACCGTTTCTTCCGCTTACAAGAAGGCCAAGTGGTCAAAGAGTCGTTAGAAAAGCGCCATCTCCTTAATTTAATCATTAAGGAGAATAATTACGATACGGAACCCCTGTATTATCGGTGGAAGATTATTCTCAATCGTTCAAAGATTGTCGATATTGAACAGATACCACTCTAGCCACGAGGCAACTAGCGTTCATCTACCCTTTTTAATGGACGGTTTTCTTAACGATTTTTTTCAACGATAACACCAGTGAAAATTCAGCCATAGGTTCATCACCGTGTAGTGATGGACAAATGGCGGTAATTTTTACTGGCTGATTCACCCGCTCCCCAGTTGCTAATGTCTCGTCTAGCATGCTATCAATCAACACCCCATCATCACAAATGAAATGAACGTCTGCTTCTGGGCGTTTAAAAAACTTACCTTCCACCTCTTTAAAGGCAAGAGACACCCTTTCACCTCTCTGCTGTGCTTTGTTCATTGCCATGTACCCACCAGCAACATCTGCGCCAACGGCGAGCACGCCAAAGTACATGCTATTCAAGTGATTTTTTGTCCGTCGCTTTAAAGGAATTTTAATCTCTACCTTACTTTGGTCTAAATGAATAATTTTAGGGCGGCATAACCAAATAAAAGGCACTTTTAATAAACCGAAAGTAGTGAGATATAAGTTAGCTTTACGAAGCGGTGATAACATGTCCTAGTCCTTTACGAGAAAGCTCATCCGACCAGTAAACTAAAAACCACCAAGGATGTCAAAGAAATGTTAAGAAAATGAAGGGAGTTAAAATACGATATCACTATATAACAGAAGATAACAGAAGTGACATGACCGCTTTTATAAACACTGATGTGAAAGCAGAACGCTAAAGTGAAACGTCTAGAAAGTTAAGGTGAAACGCCTAGAAAGTTAAAGGCTAAGGCATACGAGCCATTAGCCTTGTTATATTCAAGAGTCCCAAATTAATACTAAGAAATAAGAATATTAGGGAAGCAGACCGGTCATTGGTTACGCGGTCACATAGACGTCTATATGGCCTAACTCTTCTAATTGTAGGGCGAGATTGGGGTAATCATTAAGTGAACCGATAACCACAATAGCAGGTTTTTTTACGTCTTTTGCCGTAACCACCGCATCTCTAACCAGCTTTAATACGGCCTCACTCTGTGGGTCATACAAGTGAGCAAGCTCGTCTTGGTGGCGATCTACGCCAAGTGTTAACTGAGTCAAATTGTCAATTTTTAACACTAATCCGTCAAAATACTGCAATAGACGCTCCGATAATAGAACGGCAGATGGCGTATCACAAGCAAACAAAATCTTTAAGCCGTTAAGCCCACGTGGTAAACCTTGCTCGGCAAGTTGATCAATGATTTTGGCTGCATCACTCAACGCTCTGACGCAAGGCACGATAATCTCGACATTAATTCCCTGCTCTCGCAACACTTTTAGAACTCGGCACTCTAACGCGAACGTTGCGCTATAGGCTGCTGAGGCGAAACGAGAGACACCACGCACGCCAAGCGCGGGGTTAACTTCTTCAGACTCAACTTTGCCACCAAGCAAGGCGCTCATGCCATAGCTATCCGCGTCATTCAACTCTATACGAACGACTTTATGGGAAGGTTGAACTGCCGAGACAATTTCGGCGACAAGAGTTTCAACAAAAAAGTCCGGTGCTTCACGTCCGCCCAGCAATGCATTGATAGCATCCAATTCGACGTTATCGAGCTCACTACCAAGTTGAGCATAGTCAGGATGGAAAAATATTTTTTCCATAATAAGTTCAGCAATTGATACATACAAATGATCTGCCTCAGCGGTGTCTGAATAACTTGGAAAAACATGACCAAGACTCAGTGATGCTAAGGGAATGTTTTGACTTTCTTTCTCGCTTTCGTAACTCATGACTGCTCCGTGCTTTCTTAACTCTAACTAAAAGCAAAATACCGACTCAACCATATGAATACAAGGCATGATTAACAATAATCATGAACTATTTATGCCTCAGTCCATACATTCCGACAATTGTGTTATTTTTAATCAATTATGTGGCCATATTTAGCGCTAATCCCTCGTCAGCTAAGGAGATTACCATTAATAGTTTATTTGACTCGGCATTTCCGCTATCTTTACCGCTTCGAAATTAATACGTAGGCTGCCCCATGCCATTAAAAACAGACGAACTAAGAACTCAGGCACTAGGCCCAATGCCCACTCCGTTGGAATTGAGTACGACTCATCCCATTACAGATGATGTCGCGACAAGAATTGCCGATTCTCGCCGTCAGATTGAAAACATTCTATCCGGAGAAGATAGCCGTCTTCTTTGCATTGTTGGTCCATGCTCTGTCCACGATACAGAGGCTGCGCTTGATTACGCTAAACGCCTAAGTGCGATTCAAGACCAATACCGCGATGAGCTTTTCATTGTGATGCGTACCTACTTTGAAAAACCACGTACGGTTGTTGGTTGGAAAGGCTTGATTACCGATCCAAACCTAGATGGCTCTTACGCCCTTGAAGCTGGCTTAAACAAAGCCCGTGGCCTGTTACTTGACATCAACAAATTGGGTTTAGCGACGGCAACTGAATTTCTCGACATGATAACAGGGCAATACATTGCTGACCTTATCACTTGGGGAGCGATCGGTGCTCGTACAACAGAATCTCAAATCCATAGAGAGATGGCCTCTGCTCTATCTTGCCCAGTCGGGTTTAAGAATGGCACCAATGGCAGCGTCAAAATAGCTATGGACGCGATCCGAGCGGCACGTGCTTCACATTATTTCTATTCACCCGATAAAAATGGTCGAATGACGGTCTACCGCACGAGCGGTAACCCGCATGGGCATATCATTTTACGTGGTGGAGATACAGGTCCAAACTTTGATGAGGGCGCTATCGCATTAGCTTGTGAACAGCTTGCTTCATTTGACCTACCTCAGCGCCTAGTTGTTGACTTCAGCCACGCGAACTGTGAAAAGCAGCACCGCAAGCAACTTGATGTTGCAGAAGAAATCGGTCGTCAAATCATCGCAGGCTCTCATAAAGTTGCGGGTATCATGGCCGAAAGCTTCATTGAAGAAGGTAATCAGAGCATGAGCGACATCAATAACCTCGAATATGGGAAGTCAATCACTGACCCATGTCTAAGTTGGAGCGACACTGTTGATATGCTTAACATTCTCGCCGATGCGGTAAAACAACGTAATAGTAAGGAAATTTAACATGCCATCATTTGATATTATCTCTGAGATAGAGACGGTTGAATTGCGTAATGCTGTCGATAACGCAAATAGAGAGATCACTACCCGCTTTGACTTCCGTAATGTTGAAGCATCATTCACACTAAACGGTGAAGTAGTTAAACTGTCTTGCGAAAGTGACTTTCAACTAAAACAAATGCGTGACATTTTACGTGGCAATCTTACCAAACGTGGTGTCGATGTGGGTTCAATGGAGTCTAAAACAGCAGAGCAGTCTGGTAAGCTTTGGCACCAAAACATTGAATTTAAACAAGGTATTGAAACTGCCGTTGCTAAAAAGATCGTAAAAGCGGTGAAAGACGCAAAAATCAAAGTACAAGTTTCGATCCAGGGCGAGAAAGTTCGCGTAACGGGTAAAAAACGTGATGACTTACAAGCGACAATGCAACTCGTTAAAACGGGTGAGCTCGGACAGCCTTTCCAGTTCGATAACTTCAGAGACTAATCTGTAGACCACCACCGTTTATTGCTCCTTTCTAGAGCGACAAACAGGCAAAATAAAAAGGGCAGGTGCCCTTTTTTATTTTATGCGCCCCAACTCAATCACATTATCACTTTCTTTAAGCAAACGATAAGCTGACGAAGCCGGGTCGATAAATACCACCACCCTCTGTCCATCGACTTTACATTGGCGAATATGCTCTGCCGCCTCAGTAATATCGTGAAAAGACACCCTTTCTGCATCACGTCTTACCAAATCAACAAAACCAAATGGGCAGGCTCTATCATAAAATACGATTTCTGCCTCTTGCATCAAGCGTAATGCTCTTAGCGGCAGAAGTTCAGGGTCATCACCAAACTCAATCCACGTACATGACTCGGAAAATGTCACCGGTTGCTCAACCATTCGCTGATAAACCTGTTCAATATCTTGATTATTAACACAGCACATCACGTCTGGTTTTCTAAAAAACAGCTCCCAGAACTTGCGGCGCTCATCAACTGAAGGAAAACGCTGCTTAATGTCAGCTCGCTTACTGGCGGCAAAATCTGCGAGTTGCGCAGTATTCATGGGCAAAACGGTTTCTATTTTTTCACGTATTCCTCGAATGAGAACAGGAGAAGATCCACCACTCGAAATCGCTATTTGAATGCGTCCTCGGTTTATTATCGAGGGCGTAATAAAGTCACAATAAGGCGTATCATCAACAACATTAACAAGAATACGTAACTTTTTTGCATCTTTATGCACTTGATGATTCAAGCTAGGATTATCGGTTGTCGCCCAAACTTGTACGTAATCGCTTGTCATCAATTCTGGCTCATAAAACCGCTGTATCCAATGACACTTATCATTACCTACTAATTGAGCCAGATAAGGCTCTATCTTAGGCGACACAACCGTTACCTGCGCACCCGCACGTAACAACATATCAATTTTACGACAAGCAACCTCCCCTCCGCCTATCACGAGTACAGGCTTTTCAAGTAGATCCATAAACAGTGGAAAGTAACGCATAAATTTCCCTTTCAAAACGAAATAACTATTCATTCAAACTCACCAGAATGGTGCAGCTTTGTCACCGAGACATTCGTCACAAAACAATTTTTCACTGAATTTTCAGCAATAATTAGCGCAATATCCAGCGTTTGACCTAAAAAACAAGTTAGTATTTTAAATTAACGTTTTTTTAACAAATCTACTTCTATCGCACTAGATTGGTGTTTAGTTGCACTATTTACAAAACTATTACACTTCGTCATTCTAACAATGGTTTAAGGTCGTGTGACAACTCAAAACATCTTTTAAATTAATAATTTGAGAAATCATAAAACATTATCTACGCTTTAAACGGTTGTTACAACTGGTAGAAAATTAGTTCGAATATTAAGAACTTAGGATGCACCAAAATCATGACCAGCACAAAACAATGATTAGCACATTGTATTCAGGATGGACCTGATTTACACGGAACTTACAGGAAGGATACACAATGGCAAAGAACCTCACTCTAATTGCATCTTTGGTAGCTGCTTCAGCTGCTATGGTAAGCACGTCAGCTTCCGCGGCTGACAGCACGCTAGAAAAGGTCACGAAAGCAGGCGTTTTAACTTGTGGTGTGAGTACGGGTCTTCCCGGCTTCTCCAACCCTAACTCAAAAGGTGAATGGGAAGGTATTGATGTTGAATACTGTCAAGCTGTTGCAGCGGCAGTACTTGGTGATAAATCTAAAGTAAAATATGTCCCACTAACCGCAAAAGAGCGTTTTACTGCCCTTCAGTCTGGGGAAATTGATGTACTGTCACGTAATACTACGTGGACTCTACACCGTGATACTGCTCTGGGTCTAAACTTTGTCGGCGTTAACTATTATGATGGTCAAGGCTTCATGGTCATGAAAGATCTGGGTGTGACCAGTGCTAAAGATCTCGATGGCGCTTCTGTTTGTGTTCAATCAGGTACAACGACTGAACTCAACCTAGCCGATTACTTCCGTAACAGCGGTATGTCATACAAGCCAGTGGTATTTGATACTGCGGCACAAACATCAAAAGGCTTTGACGCCGGACGTTGTGACGTACTGACGACTGACCAATCCGGTCTATATGCTCTAAGACTTAACCTAAAAGATCCTAGCGCAGCCGTCGTACTTCCAGAAATCATTTCTAAAGAGCCTCTAGGTCCTGTTGTTCGCCAAGGCGATGACCAATGGTTCAACATTGCTAAATGGACACTAAACGCCATGATCAATGCTGAAGAATATGGTATTACCTCGAAAAATGCGGATGAAATGCTGAAATCGACCGATCCAAACATCAAGCGTATTCTCTTGGTGTTGATGGACCGAAAGGTAAAGGTCTAGGCATTAATGATGATTGGGGTTACCAAGTTATCAAACAAGTAGGTAACTACGGTGAAAGCTTCGAGCGAACTGTCGGTACAGGCTCTCCACTGGCAATTGACCGTGGTGTCAACGCACTTTGGAATGCTGGTGGCTTCATGTATGCGCCACCAATCCGCTAAACGTATCAAATAGCTGAAAGCGAACGTCGCCGTCAGTTGTTTGCACTACAATTAGTGCTTTGAAATACATAATGCTCCAAAACAAGGGCGGTTTATCCGCCCTTTCTCAAAGGATTTGAGGTTATAGCTGTATGAAACCTACTAATACTCAAGTCGCAACGCAGGCAAAACCTGCGAAAAGCGCAAATCTCCTGTACAACCCTACCTTTCGTTCCGTCGTTTTCCAAGCTATTGCAATTGTAGCGCTTGGAGCCTTTTTCTATACTATTGTCACTAATGCTCTCGACAACCTTGCGGCTCGAGGCATCGCCACTGGTTTTGATTTTCTTTCTGAAGAAGCGGGTTTTGGTATTGGGTTAACACTCATTGAATACGATGAAACGTTTTCTTATGGTCGCACCTTTTTTGTTGGGCTACTGAACACGGCTCTTGTCTCTGTCCTTGGTATACTCTTCGCGACAGTATTGGGCTTTGTTATTGGTATTGCTCGTCTTTCTTCTAACTGGCTTGTGAGCCGATTCGCCGCCGTCTACATTGAGATATTCCGAAATATCCCACTACTGCTGCAGATCTTCTTTTGGTATTTTGCCGTTCTTCAGGCGCTTCCTTCGCCAAGACAAAGTATGAGCCTAGGGGAAGCTATTTTCCTTAACGTTCGTGGGTTGTACTTCCCTGCCCCTGTTATGGAAGCTGGAAGTAGTATTGTCATTGGTGTTTTCATCATTGGTCTAATCGCTACAATTGGCGTAAGTATATGGGCCAAAAACAAACAAAGATTAACTGGGCAACAAACTCCAATGTTACGTATCGCCTTAGGGTTACTCGTTGGATTACCACTCATCGCCTACTTTATTATGGGCATGCCAATTTCTGCAGAATATCCCGTATTAAAAGGGTTTAACTTCCGTGGCGGAATTAGCATCATCCCAGAGTTAGCGGCATTAACCATTGCGCTTAGTATCTACACTGCGTCTTTCATCGCTGAGATCGTTCGTTCCGGTATCAATGCTGTCAATCATGGTCAAACTGAGGCTGCGATGTCTCTTGGTTTACCTCGCACTCGCACATTGAAGCTCGTCGTGATCCCGCAAGCAATGAGAATCATCATTCCGCCTTTAACGAGTCAATACCTTAACTTAACCAAAAACTCATCTTTAGCGATGGCTATCGGTTATCCAGACCTGGTGTCTGTTTTCGCTGGCACGACACTGAACCAAGTGGGGCAAGCGATTGAAGTTATCGCGATGACGATGGCAGTCTATCTGACCTTAAGTTTAGTCACTTCTGCGTTGATGAATTTGTATAACCGTAAAGTCGCTTTGGTGGAGAGATAATATGTCGCAGCATCAATTTCAGCCCGACCTCCCGCCACCAGCCAATACGGTAGGTCTTGTCGGATGGCTCCGGAAAAACTTGTTTGATGGGCCAGTCAATTCCATACTGACCATCATTGTGAGTTACATCTGCATTACATTGCTTTGGCAGGTTGCTAACTGGGCATTTATTAATGCCGATTGGGTAGGCACTACTCGAGATGCATGCTCACGAGAAGGGGCTTGTTGGGTATTCATCAGTGTACGCTGGGACCAGTTCATGTACGGTTTCTACCCAGAAGCTGAGCTATGGAGACCACAGCTTTTTTACGCAACACTCGCGATTTTCGTCGCATTGCTTGCCTACGAAGGTACGCCTAAGCGCTTGTGGATTTGGTTGTTTTTTGTAAACATTTATCCGTTTATCGCAGGCGCCCTACTGTATGGCGGCGTATTTGGCCTAGAGGTCGTTGATACCCATAAATGGGGAGGCTTACTTGTCACGCTAATCATCGCACTGGTCGGGATTATCGTCTCCCTACCTATTGGTGTGGCTTTGGCTCTCGGGCGACGCTCAGAAATGCCGATTATCCGCAGTATCTGTACAGTGTATATCGAAGTTTGGCGTGGTGTACCGCTCATCACCGTCCTATTTATGGCTTCCGTTATGCTTCCGCTGTTTTTAGCAGAAGGAACCGAAACAGATAAGCTGATTCGTGCATTAATAGGTGTAGTTCTATTTAGTGCAGCCTACATGGCCGAAGTTGTCCGAGGAGGGTTACAAGCGATTTCCAAAGGGCAATACGAGGCCGCTGACGCACTAGGTCTTAGCTATTGGAAAAAAATGGGGTTAATCGTACTACCCCAAGCATTGAAGATCACTATCCCTTCAATTGTGAACACGTTTATCGGTCTTTTCAAAGACACCAGTTTGGTACTCATCATCGGTATGTTTGATGTATTGGGTATTGGTCAGGCAGCAAACACCGACCCTGAGTGGTTAGGTTTTTCTACCGAAAGTTATGTATTTGTCGCGTTAGTGTTCTGGGTATTCTGCTTTGGCATGTCGAGATATTCGATATGGCTAGAGAATAAACTGCATACCGGTCACAAACGATAAAACGGAAATTCAAGGACGTATTATGACGCAACAAGAAGATTACATGATCCAACTGAAGGACATGAACAAATGGTACGGTGAGTTTCACGTACTGAAAAATATTAACCTAGAAGTAAAAAAAGGCGAGAAAATCGTTATTTGTGGCCCTTCTGGCTCTGGTAAGTCGACCATGATTCGCTGCATTAACCGCCTAGAAGAGCATCAAGCCGGTAACATTTTTGTATCTGGCACTGAATTGACGGAAGATCTAAAAAATATCGAAGCAGTAAGACGAGAAGTCGGCATGTGTTTCCAACACTTTAACCTCTTCCCGCACTTAACTGTGTTAGAAAACTGCACACTCGCGCCAATTTGGGTTAAAAAAATGCCTAAAGAAGAAGCTGAGTCAATAGCAATGAAGTATTTAGAGCGTGTAAAGATCCCTGATCAAGCAGACAAATACCCTGGTCAACTCTCCGGCGGACAACAACAGCGCGTTGCCATTGCACGCTCACTATGCATGAGTCCTCAGGTTATGCTGTTCGACGAACCCACTTCAGCACTCGATCCTGAAATGGTTCGAGAAGTACTCGACGTCATGGTGGAGCTTGCAGATGAGGGCATGACCATGCTGTGTGTTACTCACGAAATGGGGTTTGCAAAAGAAGTCGCCGACAGAGTTATCTTCATGGACGCGGGTGAAATTATCGAAGAGAACAACCCTATCGATTTCTTTGAAAACCCGCAATCAGACCGAACGCAAAACTTCTTGAGCCAAATTTTGCACCATTAAAGCCTCATTAACGAAAAGGCGACGGAAACGTCGCCTTTTTTTGTGGATTCAAGCATTTGCAATGCAGACATATTGTGTTACATCTTACTACATACTTAAGCAACTATTTTTATTATGATTTTGTAAAGTGACTTATAATGGTAAAGCTTGATTTTTTGAACAATCGGCCCCATAACTAGTCATATAAGAAAGTTAATCATCTACGAGGAAGATTATGAACGGTCCTATGGTATCTCGCACTTCGTCAGAAGCGAGCGTTCTGCAAACGAACAAAGTATTACGCAACACCTATGCCCTACTATCTATGACTTTACTTTGGTCTGCGGTAGTCGCTGGTGTTTCTATGGCGATGGGATTACCTCGCCCTGGTATTATTATCACTCTGGTTGGCTTTTACGGACTACTTTTCTTGACTGAGAAAAACCGTGATAACTCAATGGGGTTGGTGTTCACATTCCTATTTACAGGCTTTATGGGCTACACCATTGGTCCATTGCTAAATATGTATATAGGCGCGGGCATGGGCGATGTGATTGTCACCGCTCTCGGTGGTACAGCCTTGTCGTTCTTAGCGGCATCTGCGTATGCGCTGACAACTAAACGCGACCTGTCAATGCTTGGCGGCTTAATGTTGTCACTATTTGTTGTACTAATTGTAGGTATGATTGCCAGCATCTTTATTCAATCCACTATCATGCATTTAGCACTTAGTAGCTTGTTTATCGTGTTCTCAACGATGGCGATTTTGATGACAACACAAGGCATTATCCGTGGCGGCGAGACTAACTACATCTCTGCAACCGTTACGCTTTTTGTCTCTATTTACAACATCTTCATCAGCCTGCTAAGTATTCTTGGCATCATGAACGACGACTAGTTTGTTGACGATGCGTTGATTGTAAAGCCCGAGTTTATCTCGGGTTTTTTATTACTTATCATTTTATTTACCTCTTCACTTTTCCTACCGCCTAGCGGCAACACTCATTCAATCGTTAGGCAACACTCATTACTGGCTTGAAATTGTGTTTTAATTTGAGCTAACATCCTAGCGAGTCCAACATACTGATTAATACTATGATCCAATACCAAGATAAAAGCATTGAAACAGATGCGGAAGGCTACCTACTGAACTTTGAAGAGTGGGAAGAAGGCATGATTGCTATTCTTGCTGAAGAAGAAAACATTGAACTCACCGACGCGCATATTGAAGTCGTGATGTTTGTTCGTCAATTTTACCAAGAGTTCAATACTTCCCCTGCGGTTCGAATGTTGGTAAAAGCAATGGAAAAAGCGCACGGTCCGGAAAAAGGTAACAGCAAGTACCTATTTAAACTCTTTAAAAAGGGACCGGCAAAACAAGCAACGAAATTGGCCGGACTACCAAAGCCAGCGAAGTGCCTATAATTTTCAACTAACCTGAGAATGTCTAGCTAGACTATGCATTTAGCTAGACTATGTGTTTAGCTAAGCTATGTATCTAACTCACCAATAATGCCCAACTAACGTTCGTTCAGGCGGTAGAAATTCAGCTCCTGAGTTTACACTCTAGCCTCAGATGCGGCTAGAGGATCTTGAAACTTCGATATAGCTGATATTCGCATGGCTCTCGCACCACACGTTGAACATGTGCGGTTCTTGGGCCTGTCATCAACCATCGCTCCAATGCATCAACATCTGTCGGTCGACCGCATACCATCACTTCCACAGTGCCATCAGGTTGGTTCTTTGCATATCCCGTTGTATTTAATTTCAATCCTTCATGGCAAGTGTGATACCGAAAACCCACACCTTGCACGTGTCCCTCAACAATAAACTTCTTACAAATATCCGGCATAAGATTATCCCTAATGTTACCACTCTTAGAATATAGCGAATATATTGGCCTAATCTGAACTTAAACCGTATTTAAACACAGTCATTATGGCCACATCATTGCATTTGTCTGCGACATCACACAAAATAGCCCACCCTTTCTATTGTACTAACACGTAAGGCATCTCATGGCTCCTGCAATACATCTCGTAAAAGGTCGCGACAAATCACTAAGACGTAAACACCCTTGGATTTTTTCACGCGGTATCTCCCGCGTCGATGGGCAACCTTCTCTTGGTGAAACGGTTGATGTCTTTGCGGACAACGGAGAATGGCTCGCTAAAGCGGCATTTTCACCAAACTCACAAATTCGCGCGCGCGTTTGGAGCTTTGAAAAACAAGCGATCGATGTAGACTTTTTCGTATCTCGCATCCGAACTGCTCAGCTACTCAGAGAAGACATTATTGAGCGTGATGGCTTAACTGGCTATCGCCTCATCGCGGCTGAGTCAGATGGTTTACCAGGCATTACCATTGATAAGTACAACCAGTACCTCGTCTGTCAATTACTCAGTGCAGGCGCAGAATATCAAAAAGACGCCCTTGTTGAAGCTTTGCATATCTGCTTTCCAGAGTGTTCGATTTACGAACGTTCAGACGTATCTGTACGTAAAAAAGAAGGCCTTAAAGAGCGCACTGGCGTTTTGCTTGGAGACGAGCCTCTGGAGCCTGTCGTAATCGAAGAAAACGGGGTAAAGATTAGTGTCGATATCATTAAAGGGCATAAAACTGGGTTTTATCTTGATCAACGCGATAGCCGCTATCAAGCACAGAAGTACACTAAAGGTAAAGAAGTACTAAACTGCTTTAGCTATACGGGTGGCTTTGGTCTTTACGCGCTGAAAAGTGGTGCGACTCGCGTCATTAATGCGGATGTGTCACAGCTCGCATTAGACACGGCCAAACACAACGCGGAACTCAACGGTTTCACGGAAAAGAAAAAGGCCGTATTCTTAAATGCCGATGTCTTTAAACTGCTAAGAGAGTACCGTGACCAAGGCACCAAATTTGATGTCGTTATCATGGACCCACCTAAATTTGCAGAGTCCAAAGCACAACTTAATGGAGCTTGTCGAGGCTATAAAGATATCAACATGCTCGCCATGCAAATTCTAAAACCCGGTGGTACGCTATTAACTTATTCCTGCTCCGGTTTAATGGATCAAAATCTATTCCAAAAAATCATCGCCGACGCAGCACTAGACGCCGGCCGTTCAGTGAAATTCGTTGAACGATTTGAGCAAGCTGCGGATCACCCTACAGACACAGCTTACCCAGAAGGCTTCTACCTAAAAGGATTTGCCTGCAAAGTACTGTAGTGAAAAACTTGCTACCGCGACACTCTGGAACAACCATTAAACCACTCATTGTCACATGAGTGGTTTTTTTATGCCCTATCCGTCTCATTTTTGAGACTTTTTTGCAGACTTACCATTGAACAACCGAATTTCTCTACTATTTTCAATAATATGTTTGTATTTTCATGCTGCATTCAAAAAAGACACTCAAAGTCTTAATTTGGATACACTAACATTGCAGTTCCTATTTGAAATTATGTCATTGGTCACTATAGTTTATCTATAGATACCGTAACCTAATGACTTAACTTACATTATCAAACTGTGGGATTAACTAATGCATGTTCATTATAAGAACCCTATCAAAGCAAACACTTTGTTTAAGGGCTAAGGAGAATTACATTGAACAAGTTAACCATTTCGACTATCGCTTGTTTTATCGCGACGAGTTTACCTGCGGCTAGCCAAACGCTGGAGCAAGCCGTTGCCACCACGTTAGCGACCAACCCTGAGATCAAAGCCGCATACAATGAGTATGTAAGTAAGCGATATGACGCCGAAGCCTCCGTAGGCGCCTACAGGCCCAAAGTAGACTTGGATGGTGGTATTGGTTATGAGCGAACTGACTTTGATCGTGCGGATTCGCTCAATAATAGAAATGAGAGCCTGACCAGAAAGGAAGTAGGCATTAGCCTTACTCAGTTACTATGGGATGGTAACGAAACGTTAAACGATATGGACAGAACGGCTGCGGAAGCCGAGTCTGTGCGCTATCAACTTTTAGCTGACGCGTCTGATATCGCGCTAGAGGTCTCTAAAATTTATCTAGAGGCAACCAAAGCTTATGAAATACTCTCGCTGTCTGAAGCTAACTTAGAAGTACACAAAAAGATCTTTGCCGACATTAAAAAACGCGTGGATTCCGGAATAGGGTCTACTGCCGATTTATCGCAAGTTGAAGCACGTATTGCAAAAGCTCACGGGAATTTGCTTGCCGCGCAAAATAACTTATTTGACACCCATACACAATTTAAGCGCATCGTTGGACAAATCCCACTTGGCCTGAAATATCCACAAGCGGACCTTAACGCTATTCCACCAACCGTCGATCAAGCCCTTAAAATCGCCATAGAGCAACACCCTGTCATTCGAATTTCGCAGGTCGATGTCGACTCAGCTCGCTTTCAATATCAACAAACCAAAGGTGTCAACTACCCGACTTTCTACATTGATGCGGGTCACAACTGGCGTGATGACGCTGGCGGTAACATCGGCACTGATAACGAAACCAGAGCCATGGTTCGAATGCGTTACAATCTGTATAACGGAGGATCTGATTCCGACCGTACAGAAGCCGCAGCTTATCAATTAAACAAGGCCAAAGATTTCCGTGACCGTACGTTTCGTATGGTTGAAGAAGGGTTAAATCTGTCATGGACCGAACTAGAATTCACGGTGCAACAAAAGGAATTTTTAGCTGATCACGTCGATTCTGCATCCGATACCGTTGTGGCCTATCAAAAACAATACAAAATAGGTAAACGAACCCTTCTTGATGTTCTCAATACCGAAAATGAACTATTCGAAGCGAGAAAAGGGTATCTGGACGCGAAGTATGCCGAACAATTGGCTAAATATCGCGTCATGAATGCGACTGGTAACTTATTACAAGGGCTACGTATTGATACCCCGCAAGAGTGGAATGAAAAGGTGGAGTACTAAATCATGAAACTACAAAACTTACTGTTACTTTGTAGCCTAGTGGCATTTTCTGCCACCTCAACCGCGACCACTCATGCTCAGGATGAGTACGACTACATCCCCACCCCTTTAGCAGATCAAAAAGCAGATTTAATTGACGATGATAGTGATGGTGTGATTAACGCCAGAGACTTATGTGTCGTTACCCCTAATGGTTCAGTAATCGATAACGACGGCTGCGAGAAACACATAGATACAACCCAATCGATGGCGATTAGAGTGTTATTCGACAATAACTCGACAACAATCAAATCTGTTTTTCAAAATCAAATTCGCCAAATGGCCGATTTCCTCAAAGCTTACCCAGATACCACCATTGAAATTCAAGGCTATGCCAGCATTGTTGGTAATCCAGAAAAGAATTTAGTGTTATCTCAAAACCGCGCCGATGCGGTGAGGCAAGCGATCATCAATAATGGTATCTCGCCTAACAGGCTCACTATTGTCGGATTCGGTGACACCAAGCCAGAAGAGCTTGGTTCGAATGAGTTCTCTCATGCAATGAACCGAAAAGTTGTCGCATCTGTCGTCGGCTACAAGGGTGAAGTAGAAAAACAATGGACCATATTCACCAAAATTGACAAGTAGCCGTCCATTTTGGCGCTATTTTCTTTAAAGGCAGTCAAATCGACTGCCCTTTTTAATGCCGTTCATTTAGTTCTTTTACAACTCGTGCTACTCTTAACGCAGTTATTACTAAGAGTATAAAAATCATGAGCAAATTGACTTCAGATGTCGCGCAAAACCTAGAACTTTTCATTCGTGAAACCAAAGCTACTGAGCTAGTTTGGGGTTTACGAAACGAAGAAGGTTGGCTGGCATGTGACTCAACGGAATTCGAAAATTCTGAAGTAATGCCATTTTGGTCTTCAGAAGAAGAAGCAAAATTACATAATGTCGAAGAGTGGGCCGATTTTGAAGTGTTACACATTCCGTTAGATATCTTTGTGGAAGATTGGTTACTAACTCTTGCTGAAGATGGGGTTTTAATTGGTGCAAACTGGAACACACAGTTAGATGGTAAAGAATTAGAACCATCTGATCTCGCTAAGCTGTACCTGAAATAGAACGCGTAACTCATAACACATATAAAAATAGAGGCTTTTGCCTCTATTTTTATGTCAATACTAAATTACATACCTATTAAACAATACCGTTTATAAACAATACCTTTTGTAAACAATACCGTTTATCCCGCTTGCTTTTTCGTTAGAGAGTCTGACACAGCTTGTTTGTTATCCAAGTAGTGCTGTAGCCCATTTTTCCGAAGATCACACGCAGGACAATCCCCACACCCATCTCCAATCACGCCATTATAGCAAGTGAGCGTTTCTTCACGTACTAACGCTAACGCTTGATACTGGTCAGCAAGCGCCCACGTTTCGGCTTTGTCCAACCACATAAGTGGTGTTTCAATAGTAAACGCTCTATCCATCCCTTGAATTAAAGCCGTATTCATCGACTTTACAAACTCATCACGACAGTCAGGGTAGCCAGAAAAATCCGTTTCACAGACCCCTGTAATCACACTCTGTGCGCCAATTTGGTATGCATATATTCCAGCAAGCGTTAAAAACAAAATGTTACGGCCTGGCACAAATGAATTTGGTAAGCCATTTTCACCAAGTTCATGTGACACAGGAATATCATCGCGGGTAAGTGAGCTTATCGCGAGTTCATTTAGCAAACCTACATCCATAACCTTATGCGCGGCGACACCCAGCTTTTTGGCTAATGCTTGTGCGACTTCAATTTCTAACTTATGACGCTGCCCATAGTCAAACGTAATGGCATGTACTTCATCGTACTCCTGCAACGCTTTCACTAAACACGTAGTGGAGTCTTGCCCCCCACTAAATACGACGACGGCTTTTTTCATTCTAGTTATTCCTAATCCTATTACGCGATACTGAGATATTTATGTGTTTGAACTGAGAGACGCCAATTACGCTTAATACACGTTTCAATACACAGCTCAGTCGCCCGTAATTTTTGGCTGATGGGTTGTAAGGCAATCTCAACGTTGGGCTTTAATGCCACACCTACGAGTAGTTCATCAAGCTGGTCTATATTTTTCTGCGTTGCCACTGGGTGCTTGATTTCATTTGCTCTTTCTAGCGCTGATGGTAGGACTGGTAACTTGCCTTTCATCGCTATCTTTGGTGACACTGTCACCCATGTATTTTCGGTGACGCTAACTGGGGATGTACCACTGGTTTCAATCTGACAATGACAGCCGATCGACTCAAAGGCCTGAGTTAATGGAAGAAGATCAAATTCACATGGCTCGCCACCGGTGATAACAATATGTTTAGCGTTGTAACCCAATGCTTTGTACTGAGCAATCACATCGCTCGCGGAAGCAGAGTACCAAGTAGGATCATCGCCTTGCTTTACAATGACTTCTCCAAATGTTCGCTCATCACCCTTCTCCGCCAGCCAGGTCTGCTTAGTATCGCACCAAGCACAACCGACACTGCATCCCTGTAAACGAACAAACACCGCGGGGACACCAGTATAAACACCCTCACCTTGAATGGTTTCAAACATTTCGTTGATTTTGTATTGCATATTATTCATTAAACGCTGCTAATCATGACTATTGATAACCGATGTGCAGACCTTAAAGTATGCGTATTAGAAATTCAATACAAAGTCATCAGCTAAATGTCTGGTAGTTCTCCTAGAGTTTTTTTATTCTAGCGGCATTGTTTTATTTTAAGGTAAGTTATTGTGTATAAACTCATCGCCATTGACATGGATGGCACCCTCCTCACGTCTGATAAAAAAATCTCCGAGCGCACTAAGCGCGCTATTCAATCTGCGAAAGAAAAAGGCGTTACTGTCGTACTGGCATCCGGTCGTCCAATCAATGGGATGCTTGATTCAGTCAATGAGTTAGGGCTAAATTCACCCGATGACTACATCATTCACTTCAATGGTGCATTTGTGCAAAGAACGCATAGTGGTGAGGTTCTTCACCAACAAATCATCGATGGACGCAGCGCAAAAGAGATCGCCTCTCTTGCCAAACAACTTGGTTTATATTGCCATGCATTTAGCCAAAAGCTAGGCCTTATCACAACTGAGTCAAATCCCTATACCGATCATGAAGCCGAGATCAACAAGCTCGATATCACAGTGTACGATTTTGACCAATTAGAAGATGACCACCACATCATCAAAGCAATGATTGTAGGCGAACCTAGTCAACTAACTGAAGGCATTGCTCATATTCCGAGTTCGTTTAAAGACACCTATACTATTGTGCAAAGCGCACCATTCTTCTTAGAGTTTCTTAATCCTTTAAGCAATAAAGGAGAAGGCGTTAGTGTTGTCGCAAAACAACTGGGTATTTCCGCCGATCAAGTGATGTGTTTCGGTGATGCTGAAAACGACCACCATATGATTAAGTTTGCTGGAAAAGGCGTGGCAATGGCAAATGCTATGGAGGCAACCAAAGCCTTAGCCGATTATATTACCGATAGTAACGACAACGACGGTGTCGCCAAAGCCATTGAAACTTTTGTACTCTAGTAACAAAGATTCTGGTAGTTAAATTGTCGTAACAAGAATAGTGCTGTAATGGATAACGCTATCATCAATACAGCACTGTCATCTACTTCACAATCACACAATACGATGGAGCCATCATGACGATACGCCTACTTCTGAACGGTAAAAAAGCCGCACAAGATGATATTAGACAAGCGGTGACCCAACTTCGTGCTGAAGGTTATGGTATTGAAGTGCGCGTGACTTGGGAAGCTGGTGACATTAACCGATTAGTCACAGAAGCTTACGAACAAGGGGTTCAGCGTATTATTGCGGGCGGTGGTGACGGCACCGTCAACGAAGTGGTCGACGCTTTACTGAGAAACAAGGCTGCTAACATAGAATTAGCGATTTTGCCGCTGGGAACCGCTAATGACTTTGCAAGCGCCTGCACTATTCCAACCGACAACCCCTATGACGCGTTAAAACTCGCACTCACCGGAAAAGCGTTCACTGTGGACGCCGCTCAAGCGAATCAGCGACACTTTATTAATATCGCGACGGCGGGTTTTGGTGCACAAGTGACCGCAAACACCCCTATTCCTTTAAAGAATTTTTTAGGTGGTGGCGCCTACACACTAGCCGGACTCGTGCAAGCGATCAACTTTCAACCCTTTCAGGGCACCGTGAAATATGACGGTCACACTGTTGAGAGTCATATTGTTATTGGGGCTGTGTGCAATGGTCGTATGGCCGGGGGCGGACAAGCTCTTGCCCCTACGGCGTATATTGATGATGGATATTTAGATGTTGTTTCTTTAGAAGAGTTTGCGCCTTCTGATATTCCAACCGTTCTCGATGAGTTGATGCAAGAAGACCACTTTTCTGGTCAGTTTGTAAAACGTAACCAAGTTAAAACCATTGAGTGGGAGTCAGACAGTATCATGCCAACGAATTTAGATGGTGAACCACTGGCAGACACTACAATCACCTTTCGCGTCTTGCCACTGGCCATAACGTTGGTACTTCCAACGAGTTGCCCACTTTTATTTAAAAACCGTTTAATGTAAACAAAAAAACCAGTGAATGTCTATTCACTGGTTTTTATCTCTATTCGAACGTTATGAAAAATAACGCTGTTATTATGCTACTTTACGTTCGAACTAGTTCGACGGTTTCTTCTTTTTGTCCTGCTGCCGGGTCATTAAATTTCTCGATATCTAACGAACCCTCAGATTTGGCTACAATACATGTTACTGCACTATCACCGGTAATATTGACCGCCGTACGGATCATATCAAGCAGACGATCGACACCCATAATTAAAGCAATGCCTTCAAGAGGTAAGCCAACTTGGTTAAGAACCATCGCTAGCATAATCAAACCTACACCAGGAACGCCAGCCGTACCGATTGAGGCAATGGTCGCCGTTAGAATCACTGTCAAGTAGTCTCCCATCGTCAGGTCGATGTTAAACGCTTGAGCAATAAATGCTGTCGCGACACCTTGCATGATTGCAGTACCATCCATATTGATGGTTGCCCCTAACGGAATGGTAAATGACGACACTCTATTGTCTACCCCTAGACGGTTTTGCGCCGTTTCCATTGTAACCGGAATGGTTGCGTTGGATGATGCCGTTGAAAATGCAAACATAATCGCATCTTCCATTTTTTTCAAAAATGTCAGTGGACTCAGGCCCGTGAATGACTTTAACAACACGCTATAAGTAACAAGGCCGTGTAGCAATAATGTAGCAGTCAATACTAGGAAATATTCAGCCAAGTTAAAGATGGCACTCAGCCCCAAACCGGTAAATAACTTAGCCATTAGGAAGAAGACACCAAAAGGTGCGATGTTCATCAGTAAAGCAACAAGCTTCATTATGACATCGTTCAAATCTCTAAACATAGCTGCAATGCGTTCACCTGGCTCACCAGCCGCACTGATAGCAATACCAAACAGTACTGCAAACACGATAACTTGAAGTGTTTTCCCTTCAGCCATTGCGCTGATCGGGTTAGTTGGGAACATGTCGATGATCACTTGACCTAGCGACGGAGCCTCTGCGGAAGCAAAAGTACTGGCTGCGGTTAAATCAGCGCCTTGTCCTGGCTGGAATAATGTTCCCATGGTCAAGGCTAATGTGATAGCAACCGCGGTTGTCGCTACATAAAACAAAACTGTTTTTCCGCCCAATCGACCGAGTGTTGTCACATCTTTTAGTGAACTAGTACCACAAACAAGAGAAACAAAGACCAGTGGCACAACAAGCATTTTCAGGCTGGCAATAAAGATTTGACCGCCAACTTCAAAAAGACCATTTACAATGTATGCGTCGACAAATCCATTTTCAGCAAATAAGCCTCGAATTGCGAAGCCCGTTAAAATACCAGCAACCATACCGATAATCACTCGTGTCGTGAGTGACATTGGTTTCTTTGCATTAGTCATAATTACTCCTTATTTTTATAGTGCTTACTGATGGCGTCATCAAAAGCGCCTGCAGATTAGCAGCAAGACCCGTCAAATTAGAATGACAAATTTGTTTCGCTAATCCGCATCGTGACCGTGCTCACACAAAAACGACCCGCAACCAACAAGCCATTAACACAATCACCCGAACAATAATAAAAATTCAGCGTAAAATTTCACATATCATCACATTTGATATATTACTATCTTTTGATAATGACATTAGAAAAATTAATATCATTCTGTTTTTTAAAATCATGCTACTAAAAACAAAAATACCCAGTGCTAAACACTGGGTATTTTGATTTAACCATTCGCATTCTATTAAGTAACTTGCTCTCTATTAGGTTACTTGCTCTATGTGCAAATCAAAGATGACCGCAGTATCAGCAGGAACTGTTTGATGAGTATTCTCTTTGTAAGCTAGATGACTAGGTACATACAAACGCCACGTTGCACCAACATTCATTTCTTTCAACGCCACCATCCATGCTAATGGTACTTGCTGTAGCTGTACGGTCATTGGTTCAGGTAAATGTGCAGAGCCATCCACTAACTGCCCATTCAATAACCAAGTTTTATGACGCACAGATAAACGACTCTTTGGTGTTACTTCTGCGGGGTGACTTCCTTCATTTAGGATTTCATATTGAATCCCAGAGCTATGGCTCAATACCGTGTCACGCTGGCCATTTTTAGTGAAAAACTCACGCTCATAATTGGCTTTTTGTTGTTCTAGTGTCGTTTCCGCCTGCTTTCTTTGTTCTTCAAGTTCTACTTTCAACGATTCCGCATCGTTAGGATCAAAAGGCCATTCTTTTTGCAAAAACGTGTCCATAATAGCTTCTTGGATAATTTTGATGTTCATTTTAGGAAACGATTTTTTCGCTAACTCTGCGGCCACTTCTCGCCCCAAAATATAGCTGACTTTTTGTTCTAACGTTTCAATATCCATGACAACCTCAATACTTGAAAATACAGTCCGTATTTTATGCCATTATCAAAACATTTAAAGTATTTTACGGATACATGCTAAGGCGTTACGTATTGAACATTACTCATTGCAGATGAATCTAGGAAGGCAAAAATAGAAGACGTAAGAAGCCCTAAGCCATGAATTTGGGCTTAGAGAAGTTTGGCTGTAAGCAGTAGTAGCAGTGTAGAAGCCATATTTGGACTTCTACACTCACTTCATTTGCCTTGCTTGTTTTGAAAACTCTTCATTTCATTTTTTGAGGCAATAGGTACCAACGCTTGAGTTCCGCTTCATGTGCTTTCTGAAACTTCAACTCTTGAATGATTGTCATCCGGGTTTGGTTTTGAGCTTTCAACGGGTAGCGTTTGCAGCACATATTGACCCGGCGCATCACACAGCACTGGAAACGCGTCATTACCTACAGGATAAGGGGCTACCTTTTCATCCGCATTAAATTGGCTTAACCATTGATCCCAATGAATCCACCAAGACCCTTTTTGATGCTCTGCGTTGTTCATCCAATCATCGGCAGATTCTTCTAGCGTAGAGTTAGTCCAAAAACCGTACTTCTCCTTTGCTGGGTGATTAACGATGCCAGCAATATGACCAGATTCGCCCAGAACAAAGGTCTTGTTTCCACCTACCTGTAATGCACCTCGATAGGTCCCCTGCCACAAAGCAATATGATCTTCTTTAGTAGAGACGAAATAACTTGGAATACGGATTTTATTCAAATCAATCCACACGCCTCCCACCTTGACGCCTTTATTCTGGACTAATTGGTTTTCTAAATATAATTTCCGTAGCAAGAAATTATGTGTTGCTGTCGCTACGTTGGTGCTGTCACTGTTCCAATACAGTAAATCAAAATCAACCGGGCTGTTTCCCTTTAGATAGTTGTCTATATAGTAGTTCCAATACAAACTGTTCTCGCGTAACAAGCTAAAGGTCACACTTAAAGAACGACCATCCATATAACCCTGTTCATTATTCTGTGCCTCGATAGCACTAACAATAGTGTCATTGATGTACGCGCCCACCTCACCAGGTTGTTCAAAATCCAAAAGCGTCGTGAAAAATGACGCCGACGCTATGCGTTTTTTCATTCGTTTTGCCGCATAATACGCAACAGTTGACGCTAGCACAGTGCCGCCAATGCAATAACCCGCAGCATTCACTTGCTCTTGCCCTGTGATCGCCTCAATGGCTGACACGGCTTTTACAACGCCTTCAGTAACATAGTCACCAAATTCTGTTGTTGCTTGCTCTGCGCTAGGGTTACGCCACGACATCATAAAAACAGGATGACCTTGTTCTAAGAGCCACTTCACCATCGAATTTTTTTCTCGAAGATCGAGGATGTAGTATTTGTTAATAAAAGGCGGAACAATGAGTAGCGGCGTCGAATTAACCGCTTCAGTTAACGGGCGATACTGAATCAACTCAAAGAGCTCGTTCTTAAAAACGACATCACCCTTTGTATTGGCTACGTGCTTACCAATATCAAACGACTTCGTATTGGTCATTCTAATCTTAAGCACGTCAGCACTGGCTTCCATATCTTCTTGAAGTTGCTGCATGCCCGCGAGTAAATTCTCTCCCTTTTGCTCCAAGGTCAACTGAAGTAACTCAGGGTTAGTCGCGATGAAGTTACTTGGAGACAACGCGTTCAAGGTTTGTCTAGAAAAGAAAGCCAACCTTTCTTTCGCTTTCTCATCGACACCTTCAACAGCATTTATGGTCTCAAGGTAAGTTTGGCTAAACAGTACGTAAGACTGCTTAATTACGCTATAGAAGGCTTCATCTTTCCATGCTGCGTCTTCAAAACGACGGTCACCTTTCTCCACCGATACTACATCTGTTTTATCATTATGAAGGGCAGCACGCTGCCAAATTTCTAACTGTTGCATCCACCATTTCATTTGAACATCTAGCATCGCTGCAGGCTGCTTAGATGCTTTATCCATGAATTCTGCTGAATCCTCTATATTGAGTTCTTGCATCGCTTTTGAAAGCGGATTATTAACGGCTGCCTTGCCCTGCTCGAAATCTTTCCACCATCGCTGGTTACTTTCCTGCAATGTCACAAGGTAGTCCGAAAAGAAGTTTTGAAACATAATTCAAACCCTTTTCTAAAAATTAAAAAAGGGGCACGAGATACGATGTACCCCGAAACCCCTAACATATACTTACTGCCAGATTAAGCTGGCGTATTAGTTTTCATTGTCTCGGTAGTCAATGTTTCAATATCGTCTTTAAATTCTTTAGCAACCTGTTGAAGTTTGTTGCTGTCATCCATCATTTGTTGAGACAAGCGAGTAAGTGACGTCACTTGCTGAGTATTAAATACCGTCAAAGAAGAAATATCTTTTACTTCCGCGACCGCTTTCATTTGAGACAAACCTAATTCACTATAAGTTTTCATGGCATTAAGTTGCAACTCAGTCAGTGTTTCCACATTCTTTGTCATTAACTTGCTAAATTTCGCATATGGTTCCAATGTTTTTTCTGACTGTTCATTGATTACTTTAAAAATATCCGTGTACATAGTCGTTCTCCTAAAAAATATAAGTTAAGCATTTAATTAATAACGTCATAAAACTATATGTTGGTAATATATAAACTAGGTTAACAGCGTTTTAGAATAACTGCTGTACCCATGCCACCACCCACACATAATGTCGCTGCCCCATAAGTGTGAAGTTCGCGTATCATTTCATGAATTAATGTGACTACAATACGATTTCCTGAAGCACCTAGCGGATGCCCAAGGGCAATCGCGCCACCGTTTGGGTTGGATTTTTCAATAATGGATTCAGACGATACTGAACACTCATCAGCCAAACGTCTAATCACGCCTAACGCTTGGGCTGCAAATGCTTCATTAAACTCAAACGTATCAACATCTGTTACAGAAAGCTCCGCTTTCTCTAACGCTTTTTGTACCGCCTTTACTGGTCCTAACCCCATAACTTTAGGATCTAGACCTGTTTGCGCCGTTGAAACTATTTCACAAAGAGGGGTTAATCCTAAGCGCTCAACGGCATCTTCAGAAGCGATGACGACTGCGCTTGCTCCATCATTAATGCCTGAAGCATTGCCGGCCGTCACCGTGCCTTCTTTGTCAAACGCAGGTCTTAATTTACCCAACCCTACTAGCGTTGCATCAGATTTAGGATACTCATCAGTAGTAAACTGAGCAGGTTGACGCTTAATCTTAATATCAACTGGTACGATTTCATCACTGAATCTTCCTGCTTCAATCGCGGCAACCGCCTTCATTTGACTTTCCAGTGCATAGGCATCTTGGTCTTCACGAGAAATGTTGACTTCACGAGCGACATTTTCAGCCGTCACTCCCATGTGATAGCCATTAAACACGTCCGTTAAACCATCAGAAACAAGGAGATCTTTCGCTGACATGTCTCCCATTTTATTGCCGGAACGAACGTTGGCTGGCAAAGCAAAAGGAATCTGCGACATGACTTCAACGCCCGCAGCAACGACGACATCAGCTTCCCCCGCTCTAATATGCGAGACGGAGTCCATAATTGATTTCATCCCGCTGCCACACACCATATTGATAGAATATGCGGGAACATAGTCAGGGATATTCGCAAAAATTGCAGCCTGTCGTCCTACACCCATTCCTTGGTTGGCGCTAATCACATTTCCAACAATGACTTCATCAATGTCTGTTTCATTAACAGCGCAAGATGCAAGCGCCCCTTTTATGGCTTGCGCGGCTAAGTCACCTGCCGAGCAATTTTTCAAACTACCACCAAAACTGCCAATTGGTGTGCGTTTCGCTGCGACGATGTATACTTTTTTCATTATCGGTGTTCTCCCTTATGCCATGTACAAGCCGCCATTGACTGACAGTGTTTCACCAGTAATGTATGCAGCTTCATCACTTGCTAAATACGCAACAGCTGCCGCTATTTCTTCAGGCTTAGCGAGTCGTTTAAGTGGGATAGTACTTTTAATGGAATCAAGTACGTCTTCACGCATCGCCTCTACCATTGGCGTTCCAGTGTAACCCGGAGCAATGACATTGACGGTCACACCTGAGCGAGCACCTTCTGCTGCTAACGCTTTGGTAAAACCAATCATGCCTGCTTTTGCGGCAGAATAGTTAGCTTGACCGAACTGACCTTTTTGACCGTTTACTGAGGATATATTGATGACACGTCCGCCACCCTTTTCGCACATTGCAGCAAATAGAGGCTGGGTCACATTGAAGACGCTATTTAAATTGGTGTTAATCACGTCAAACCACGCCTCAGCAGACATTTTTTTGAATTGTCCGTCTCGAGTAATGCCAGCATTATTAACCACTAAATCAAATGTGCCTTCCTCTTCTTGAATTTCTTCAAGCTTTTTTTGACATTCATTTGTATTGGTTACATCCAGTTCAAATAAACGTACTTGGTCATCGGTAAATCCCTTAGATTCGAACCATTCCTTAGCACACTCATAATTCCCTGTATAATATGTAGCGATCAACCGATAATCGTTTTCTACCAGACGGGAGGATATTGCTGAACCTATACCACCCTTTGACCCAGTAATTAACGCAAGCTTTTTCATTCCTGACTCCATTCCTAACAACCAACTAATAATTTACCTAACCTAATAGCTACCTAAACTTAAGTTCCTCTATAATTCAGGATGCCATTTATATTTATCGTTTAATTTACATTGCAAACATTACAGTTTTTCTAATCAACTTAATGTTAATAAAAACTTAATATATATACAGCAATTAATTGTGGTCGATAGACAATTAGTGGCTAGCCATCACACATCAGAATGAAATTGACAAGTCTCATATTTTCAATTTAAATCACAAAATCACACACCTACTAAGCCATTGATAAGAATAAACATTTACCCATGTGTTATTACGTCGCACTGAAAGTGTTATTTTCATGTCAGAAATAGCACATCTGACAGTAACGGTTTCAATTATTACATCTATTAGATCTAACAATGTAAGTATGTGAATAATATGAGAATTACGACTAAGCATTTTATTTGGTTTACGAAAGGATGCACTCTGTTACATTCTTTAATTTTTCTGCACTGTTTTAGGGAGATGTTTTGCCGTGCAATAGAGCATTCGTAAATACGATCAAAGTCACATAACCCATAAGGGGTATGCGACTCTATTCTAACCTCGTATTTTTAAATGCGTCTTGTAAGCGCTAATTTGGACGAATTGATCAGACCTTAAACTGACCCACAGCTCTATCAAGATTTTCACATCTTGCCTCAAGAGTGATGCATGCGTGCTCTGCCTGTTTGATAATATCGGACATTTTATGGCTGTCCGACGCTATTTTTTGAATACTGCCATTTAACTCTTCACTGACCGCGGTTTGTTCCGTTGCCGCAGTAGCAATGTGCGCATTCATTTCATTAATAATGGTAATTGAATGAGTAATTTCAGCCAGCGAGGTTGAAGCTGTTTGCACTAAGCTGATGGTTTCGTTACTGGTAGCACGACTGGATTCCATCGCTTGTACCATAACCGATGCCCCTTGCTGTAAGCGCTCGATCATGGTTTGAATATCACCCGTACTTTCTTGAGTCTTACTCGCTAGAGAGCGAACTTCATCCGCAACGACAGCAAAGCCCCGTCCTTGCTCACCGGCTCTAGCTGCCTCAATAGCGGCATTCAGGGCAAGTAAGTTGGTTTGCTCTGCTATTCCGCGTATCACATCCAGTACAGAAGCGATATTCGTCACGTCACTGGTTAATCTATGGACACTTTCCTCAGAGGTAATCAGCTCTTGCGCCAAGCCTTCTATTGAAGATACCGTAAGACCAATCCCCTCATTAGCGTGACGAGCTTCATCGGCACTTCGGTCCGTCGCCTGAGCCGCTTCATGTGCATTTTGACTAACGTTGTCGCTCGTCGCTCTCATTTCATTAATGGCCGTAGCAACCATTTCGCTTTCTTGCTGTTGGGACAAGGAAGCATGAGTAATTTGTCCCGCTAACTGGATCAACACCGACGTGTGCTCTCTCACTTCCGACGTTGAGTCAACGACTTCAGAAACGGTGCCCTGAATCCGTTCAACAAACTGGTTGAATGATTCGGCTAAATGACCGATTTCATCCGTTGATTCAACCTGCACTCTCTGAGTCAAATCACCATCGCCAGAAGCGATTTCTGCCATCGACTTTTCAAGTACGATCACCGGAGCAACAATCAGTTTCGATACAAAGGCTGCAACTGTCAGTGCAAGTAATATCGCAATAACCGTACCCACTTCAATGGCGATTTCAGCTTCTTTGACTGCCTGATCACTATCTAATCGTGCTTGCTCTTGCAATCGCTCAATCTCGTCAAGAATCACCTTTAAGTTACTGCGTATATCCACAAAGAGACCAGTGATCATTTTTTCGTTCTGAGTAAACGTCTGATACGCATTACTCGGAGAAGCAAACAGCTTTTCATACTCATTAACAAACACTTTAGTATCAGAGATCAACTGTTTTAAATACGGGTAAAAACGGCGATCTAATACACCAGAGTCAATCAACTCTTGCACCTTACTTACACGTGGT
Source organism: Vibrio qingdaonensis (assembly GCF_026191675.1). Taxonomy (GTDB): domain Bacteria; phylum Pseudomonadota; class Gammaproteobacteria; order Enterobacterales; family Vibrionaceae; genus Vibrio; species Vibrio qingdaonensis. The sequence goes on from NZ_JAKRRY010000001.1 coordinate 96,113, forward strand.
ACGGCATTATAAGCGTTATCTTCAAATTCAAAACGCTGCTTTTCTACCTCTTGGGGATCAGCTGTTGCAATAATAAACGCATAACCTGCTGTCGATACTTGGTAGAAATCTCGGTACGCATCTTCCAGAGAATTCATCACTGGTTGTATTTCATCGTTGAGACGGTCATTAATCGCCGCCTGCTTGCTAAAAAGCAGCGCGTTGTAGATCACCAAACCACCAAATATTATTGCCATCAACATAACCGGTATCATTACCTTGATTCTGAGGCTTAAATTATTAAACCACATTGTGTATATCTCCAATATATAAACTAACATCCGTACTGTATCGACATGCTACGGCTTTGCTTAACGCCAAATGTATCTTTATCGACATAGTTCTCAATATCCTTGTTTTATTGGTACTTTTTCCTACGCAAATCCCAATATTCTATAAAATACTCACAAAATGTTCGCGTAACGCCAGACTCTTTTCCATGATTGTGACATTTTTGTTACTCTTAACAGACGGTACATGAACTCACCGTTTCGGTACGACCAAAAGGACCTGGATCTCATGTGGATGGCTAACCATTATCACGCTCATAACATTCGTAAAACATTGATTGCAGGGTCTGCCATCGTTTTATTCTTCCTTACCCTGTTTTTTTATACAGAATACAAAGTTGAGCAGGCAAAAAGTCAGTTAACAACGCTAAAGTCCGACATCCTTACTGCTTCAAATGGCATGTTATTGATGAGACGTCATGAAAAGGATTTTATCGCGCGAGTTGATCCTGAATATATTGAAAAAATGCAAACGAGCTATAACGCGATGATTGGGCAACTCGGTGACGTCAATGTCAAAATCATTCAATCTGGCATTGAGACGGATTATTCAAATCAATATGCGTTGGCGTATATTGACGACTATGTGCAGTCCTTTTTCTCGCTGGCTGACTTAGTTGTCATGATTCATGGGAATGAACACCAGAACGGGCTCATTGATAATTTAAGAGAGCAGTCGTTAAAGTTTGGCCATGAATTAATCAAGGCCAATAACACAACATTAGACTACACAGCGTTGACAATGCAGGACCTGATGTATCAGTTTTTCTCTGATTTTGACATTGAGACCCTACCTCGGCTTGAACGCATTCTCAAACAAATGGAAAGCGACATTTCTAAACAGCCTCAATCCTTTGCACTATTTAGGGCCTTTTTAGAGTTCAAGTTTGCCTTCTATGGCCTGCAGTCTGCGTATGAAGAATTTGGTTATACACACAATGAAGGCCGCCACGGCGCTCTTAGGGCAACAGTTCATCAATTAGAAACTAAGCTCAATGCTTTGTTCGACGTACTCCCCAATCAAATTGCCAATAAGATTTCGATTTACGACAATTACAGAATGTTCGCCACTATCGCGCTAATCGTCGCGATTATCCTGACCTTGCTGTATGTCATTCGACAAACTTCAATATTGGAAACTGAACTCATCACCGCCAGAGAGCATGAAAGGCAAGCGAATAGAGCAAAAAGCGCATTTTTGGCCAACATGTCCCATGAGATAAGAACCCCACTCAATGGAATATTGGGCATGACCGAAATTTTGTCTGACTCAAAGCTGAGTGCGCTTCAAAAAGACTATTTGTCGACCATTAGCTCCTCTTCCCAAACCTTGCTTATGCTCATCAATGATATATTAGATCTCTCCAAAATAGAGTCTGGCCATCTAGAGATTTGCCCACATACCTGTGCTATTAAAGAAGTATTCTTTGATACAGCGGCACTCATCGCCCCTAAAGCTCAGCAGAAAGGGATTGAGTTGGCGATGGAGATTGATTCTACTCTGCCCAATTATGTTAAAGCCGATGAACAAAAAGTCAGACAAGTATTAATGAACCTTGCCTCCAATGCCATCAAATTTACTGAAGCTGGCACAATCACATTTATCGCCTCACTTGTTAAACAACAGGCAAACTCCGTCACGGTGTTTCTAGCGGTAAAAGATACTGGGATTGGCATTGACACGAATAAACAAGCGCACATTTTTGAAGAATTTCAACAAGAGGATACTTCCACATCTCAACAATACGGAGGAACCGGACTTGGTTTGGCCATCTCATCTAAAATGATCACTATGATGGGTGGCGAAATTGCGCTCAACTCACTTAAAGGACGAGGCAGTGAATTCTCATTTATCTTATCGTTTGACACAGATGACCAACAATTAACCCAACAAACGGAAACAACGGTTGTCTATGTATCAATGAAAGAAAAGCCACTTTTAATTGAAGAGTTGAATCGTTACGGCTTCCCATCACAACAAATAACGCCTGATTCTCTGTCATCCATAGCCATTTCTAAGCAGACAGTGATCATTATTGACGATGCTGACACCTACCACCAGTACGAAAAGATAATTGCTCAGCATCGTGTCATCTTCTTAAAAGACAACCAAACGCACGACCACTACCATGACTTCGCGGTATCGGCGTTTATTACTTATCCGCTTTTAGGGGCAAGGCTAAGTAATACAATTAAATCTGTATTAGAGCAAGAAGCTACTTCCGAGCCTATAACAAGCAAAACTACAACTAACATTAGTTCTGGTTCTAAGATTCTGATTGTTGAAGACAATAAGGTAAACCAACAAATTGTGACGATCAATTTAAACAAACTGGGTATCAGTTACCTGCTTGCTAATGATGGACAAGAAGCACTGACTATTTATCAACAACAGCACCAGCACATAGGACTGATTCTCATGGACTGTATGATGCCGGTAATGGATGGCTTTGACGCCACAGAAGCTATTCGAGCCTATGAGCGATCACATAATCTTGCCAAAAAACATATTATCGCGCTCACCGCTTCGGTTCTTGATGATGATATACAAAAGTGCTTTGACTGTGGCATGGATGACTACCTGCCCAAACCATTCAAGCGTGACGTACTAATTGAAAAACTCGACAAGCAAGTTAACATCTTAGCGCACACCTAAAGACAATTTTTTGTTTTTCCTTTGTTGAATAGCGGCATGGTTAACGAAAGGTCATAGGCATACCCTATGACCTTTCCTACCTTTAGTGACCATAAATGTGCGTTAGCATAAACATCGCCTCGAGTTATATGCTGTATTGCAAAACCACATGAACTGGCAACGCAATAGAAACTGCTCAACATTCGAGCAAATAAACATTCGTCACCATCGAATCTTCGTTTTTGCCTTAGATATAAACGGTGATCTCGTTTGCCATGAACATAGCTCAGTGGTCTAATAGATATTATCTCTGTACCAAACTGCTAGAGAGCGCAAACCGTGAGTAAGACTCCATCGCACTGACACTCATCGTCAACAGATTGGAGAATACCCAACCACCACTCAGATTGGATGCGTGAACTTCAGTTATGACCTCCATCAGCCACTCTCTGATAGGAACTAAGGAAAGACCATGTCCCAGCAACAAGAACCCAGTTATTTCTTTTTTGATTATGAAACTTGGGGAATCAGCCCAGCAAACGATCGTCCCTGTCAATTTGCTGGTGTTAGAACAGATATGGATTTCAATATTATTGGCGAACCCCTCGTCATCTACTGCCAGCCGCCCTCTGACTACTTACCCTCTCCGGAAGCGGCTCTAATTACGGGCATCACCCCACAGTTGTGTATAGAAAAAGGGCTGCCAGAGCCAGAATTTATTGCAAAAATACACCATGAATTGGCGACGCCAAACACCACTAACTTGGGCTATAACAGCATAAGATTTGATGACGAAGTAACGCGTTATACTTGCTATCGTAACTTTATCGACCCATACGCTTGGAGTTGGAAGAATGGCAACTCTCGTTGGGATTTATTGGACTTAATGCGAACCTGCCACGCGTTGCGCCCAGAAGGCATTGAATGGCCTGAAAATGAAGATGGCTTTACCAGTTTCAAACTGGAGCATTTATCGGTAGCAAATGGCATTGAACATAGTAACGCTCATGACGCAATGGCTGACGTCATCGCCACGATAGAACTGGCAAAAAAAGTTAAGAACGCGCAACCCAAGCTGTTTGATTACTTTTACTCCATGCGGAATAAGCGCAAACTCAATGAGCTCGTCGACATCGTAAACATGACGCCCCTTATGCATGTATCGGGTATGCTTGGAAGAGAATGTCAATATACCAGTTGGGTAGTGCCTATTGCTTGGCATCCTACCAACCAAAATGCGGTCATTGTTGCTGACCTTGCGAAAGACCCTCAACCTATTTTGGATTTATCGGTTGAAGAATTACATGCTCGACTCTACACCAAACGCGAAGACTTAGCGCCGAATGAGCTACCCGTGCCACTGAAGCTGATTCACTTAAATAAATGCCCAATTTTGGCTCCAGCCAAAACACTCACCGCTGAAAACGCTGAAATCATTGGAATAGACCGCCAGCAATGTCTTACCAATCTCTCACGTCTTAAGCAGAACCCTGAAATTCGTGAAAAACTTATCGGGCTATACAACATCGAACGTGAGTTTGATAACGACAACGATGTAGATACTCAACTCTATAGTGCGTTCTTCTCACCGTCCGATCGCGCGGCAATGGATATTATTCTAGAAACCGAACCGAATAATCTGGCGGCGCTAGACATCTCATTTAGTGATTCAAGAATTGAGCCGTTACTTTTCAGATATCGTGCTCGCCACTATCCTTGGACACTCGACGAACATGAACAATTGAAGTGGGCAAACCATTGTAGAGAGCGATTTGAAAACAGAATTGAAGACTACATGCTTGGTCTTGAAAACCTGGTACTAGACAACGAATCTGACGAGCAAAAAATGACGGTATTGAAATCCGTCTACCGCTATGTTGAAAAGCTAGTCTCGTAGAACTTGCCCAACCGTCACGTATGGAGGCTTTCATAGCTCATCCATACGTGAATTATCTATGACTGCACGTCATTCAATCACTAACTTTACTGATAACTAGTACTGACCTGTCACTAGTTCCAAACCGAAATGAGGGTGCCATGATCAAAACTGCGCTTCATTATATTTTGTCATTCACTGTGATTTTTGCTGCACTGTTCGCGGGAAACACCATTCAAACCCTGCTCAATGTGTCTATCCCAGGTAGCGTCTTTGGCATGTTGTTACTATTTATACTGATGGCTGCCGGGGTTATTCCAGTCAAAGTCGTACAGCCTGGTGCCCATGCATTTATACGCTATATGATTTTGCTTTTTGTGCCCGTCAGTGTCGGATTGATGAACCACTTCGACACCTTAATTAACAACGCATTGCCTATATTAGCCAGCGCAATTGGTGGCACGATGATCGTCCTCATTGGGCTCTCTGTCTTCCTTGACCGTTTTCTAAAGAAGGGGAATAAATAATGTGGATTTTTGCGACCATTATTGTGTTCTTTTTCGCTCGCTTTATCGCTCAGAAAGTAAAGAACCCATTGTTCAACCCGCTACTTATCAGCATCGTCATATTGATTCCGGTACTGCTTGCTTTTAACGTACCATTTGACACTTATTATCAAGACAACGAATGGATAAGCTTTCTTCTGCAACCCGCGGTTGTCGCCCTTGCCTATCCGCTGTATGAACAAATACCTCAGATTCGAGCCAATTGGCGCATTATTCTTCTAGCCTGCAGCGTGGGTAGTATTGGGTCAATGTTCACCGCCTCGCTAATCGCAGTGTGGCTAGGTGCCGACATGACATTAGTCGCAAGCTTGTTGGGTAAATCTGTCACCACCCCAATCGCGATGGAAGTGTCCAGCCATTTAGGTGGAGAACCGGCTATTGCTGCTATCCTCGTCTTACTCGTTGGACTATTTGGTGCCATCTTAGCTTACCCACTCTATCAATTACTCGGTGTCACTCACCCTATTGCCAAAGGGTTAACAATGGGAACCGTCTCTCACGCATTAGGAACCGCAACTTGCGCAGAGAAAGATTCAAAAGATGCTGCATTCAGCTCTCTCGCTTTGGTTATTTGCGGTGTCATAACCTCAGTGCTCGCACCTTCATTTTTTGCATTTTCGCTTTGGCTAGGGCAATTAATGTGAAGCCAGCTCATCGACGAGATGTCCGTTGCTCAAATCGTAAACCTCAGTCCAATAATGGTGTGATATCACTCTAATTGTGAAATGTTAACCATCGTTACATCAAATAGAGTGATCTTCATCACTCTATTTTTTCACTAAGTTACATAGAATGAATAAAAACACATTAGCCAAATTAGAGGAACAAGCATGACGGATCGTTTCGATTCAGTGTTAGCCGAAGCACCAGAAGCTATTAGTCGATACCTAAAGCCTATCGTCACTCACGAAAATTTCGACGCTACATTAACTCCAGCACAGTTCGAGGCGTTATTATCTGTGTCTGGGCTCGCCGATAACGAATTACGCGTTGCATTGCTGCCTTTCGCAGCTGCGTACTCATACGCACCTATTTCCGACTTTTATGTTGGAGCCATCGTGAGAGGATTATCAGGCAAACTCTATTTTGGTGCAAATATGGAGTTTCTTGGCGCGCAACTTGGTCAGACTGTTCATGCCGAACAGTCTGCAATCAGCCACGCATGGATGAAAGGCGAAACAGGCGTAAAAGACATTACCATTAACTTCAGCCCTTGCGGTCACTGTCGTCAGTTTATGAACGAGCTTACCACCGCTCAAGATCTTGTTATCCAATTGCCTGAACGTAACGCAAAGACATTACAAGAATACCTACCTGAATCGTTTGGCCCTAAAGATCTCGGGATCACCGAAGGATTGATGACACCAGTTAAACACAATAATTCTATTGATAACGTCAGCACCCTAATGGAAAAAGCGCTGGTTGCACTGAATCGTAGCCACGCCCCTTATACGAGTAACCTTAGCGGTGTCTCAGTTGAGCTGAACGATGGCAGCACTTTTCAAGGTGCCTATGCTGAAAATGCAGCTTTCAACCCTAGTCTACCGCCGCTACAAGTTGCACTTGGACAACTGTTGTTGGCAGGTAAATCAATCAATGACATTAAAACCGCTGCGTTAGTAGAGCTCACCAACGGTAAAATTAGCCACCTTGCTGATACTCAAGCCACATTAGAGGCTATTAACCCTGATATTCAAATTGAGTACGCGACGATTTAAGTTTGTGTTTATCAATAAATATTCAGTAACCTAGTATTTGCTCCTCTATAGGTGTCCATGGTTTCAGCCGCGGACACCCCTTCTTCTCTACGAATAAACCCTCCTTACTTCCACCAATAAAAACACCAGCGCAAACGTTTGCTTTTCTTGTGAAATCCAGTATGATTCACCCAAATTTTCCTGAAGAATGTGCAAGGATTTTATATGTTTGGTACCGCAACTCGTGAAAGTGCTACCCGTGTGTTATTGCTAGGCTCCGGTGAACTTGGTAAAGAAGTCGCCATCGAATGCCAACGTTTAGGCTTAGAAGTCATCGCTTGCGATCGATACCCAGATGCGCCAGCCATGCAGGTTGCTCACCGTAGCTACGTACTAGACATGCTTGACGGTGATGCACTAGAGGCTCTGATTCAGAAAGAACAACCAGACTACGTCGTACCCGAGATTGAAGCGATTGCGACAGATAAGCTCGTTGAGTTAGAAAAACAAGGCCTAAACGTCGTTCCAACCGCTAACGCGACTAAGCTGACAATGAATCGTGAGGGGATCCGTCGCCTTGCCGCGGAAGAGCTAGGTTTAAACACTTCGCCTTATCGCTTTGCAGATAACTACGACGATTTCGTCAGTGCCGTTGAATTTGTTGGCATACCATGTGTCGTAAAACCTGTAATGAGTTCATCGGGTAAAGGACAAAGTGTTATCAAAACTAAAGAAGATATTGATAACGCGTGGAAGTATGCTCAAGAAGGCGGTCGCACAGGTGCTGGACGTGTCATTGTTGAAGGCTTTATAGATTTTGATTACGAAATAACACTACTGACTGTTCGCGCTGTCGATGGCGTTCACTTCTGCGCACCAATCGGACACCGTCAGGAAGATGGAGACTATAGAGAATCTTGGCAGCCTCAAGTGATGTCAGAAAATGCGAAGAAAGCCGCTGAGTATAGTGCTGAGCAAGTAGTCAACGCACTCGGTGGTTATGGTCTATTTGGTGTCGAATTGTTCGTTAAGGGCGACAAGGTCATCTTTAACGAAGTCTCCCCTCGCCCACATGATACGGGTCTTGTTACGCTAATTTCCCAAGAAATGTCTGAGTTTGCTCTTCACGTCCGTGCATTTACCGGCATGCCAATTAATGCTATCGCACAGTACGGACCGTCTGCATCCGCAGTTATCTTGGGGCAAGGTACGTCAGAGAACCTTCGTTTCACAGGCGTGAGTGAAGCCGTATCTGCACCGCAAACACAAGTTCGCTTGTTTGGTAAACCAGATATCGATGGCCGTCGCCGCTTAGGTGTGAGCCTTACGCGTCGCAAGTCTATCGAATCTGCCATTGACGATGCTATCGATAGCGCAAAGCAAGTAAAAGTCATTTACTAAGCATAAAGGCTGTCGAGTTTCTCGACAGCCTTTAATTATTAAGCATTATCAGGAAGATATCCGAGTAAGGCTCGTTACAATAATTGCCTAATCAGCATCCCCAAACGCTCAATAGCCCTGACAACAGAATCTGTTGCTTGCAAAGAAGCATTCATTCTAAAACAATGCTGAAACTGTTGTGTCGTCGCAAACATTTCCCCTGGAGCGATACTAATATCATCGCTAATCGCCATTTTATAGAGCTCTGTTGCGTTGACATGAGCAGGCAAAGCGACCCAAATAAAATACCCCCCCGATGAGTAGTTTACTTGCACGTCTTTAGGTAGATGTGAGCGTAACAATTGCCAAATCTGAAATTTTCGCTGTTCTAGCTTTCTTCTTAATAGCCGTAAATGACGTTCATAATGCCGAGTCGACAAATAGTCGGCGAGCGTTAATTGAACCGGCGCACTGGTTGACAGTGTGCTCATCAATTGGATCTTTTGAATCTGTAAAGCTCGACTACCAGCGGCGACCCAACCAATTCGAAACCCAGCAACCAAAGATTTTGAAAAAGAAGCACAATGCAACACGATGCCACTATCATCAAACGCTTTCGCAGGTAAAGGCTTCGTCGCACCATAATACAATTCATTATAAACGTCATCTTCGATCAAATAGACGTTATATTGCTGAAGTAGCTTAACAAGGCGACGCTTCTTGTCATCTGAAAGGCTAAAACCGAGGGGATTTTGGAAATTGGTCATTAACCAGCACGCTTTTACTTGATGCGTTTGAAGAGCTGTCTCTAGATCTTTAAGATCGATCCCCTCCGTTGGGTGCGTGTTAACTGACAGAGCACGTAAATTTAGACGTTCAAGCGATTGTAATGCCCCATAAAAACAGGGCGACTCTACAATCACCCAATCACCAGCTTTCGTCACCGACTGCAGGCTTAAATTAAGCGCTTCCAACGCACCCGCTGTAATAACAATTTCATCAGGGTGAATATTCACACCTTGAGCAGCATATCGCTTGGCTATGATATGTCGTAAGGTTTCATTCCCTGGTGGGAAATTGTCGAGATCATGAGACGTGGTTATTTTACGCGCTGCCCGTACCAAAGATTTATTCACTTGATTCTGCGGATATAAATTGGCTTCAGGATAAGCAAAACCAAAATTTGTCACCGTGTTTTTACGACTCGCTTGCAGAATATCGAAGACGAAATCGTTGATATCAACTGATTCCGTTTCATGTAAGTGCTGTTTAGGAAACAGCGCAGCAACATCTTGAACCGGAGGAGCAACAACATAGCCGGATCGAGAGTGAGAAACGACCCAACCTTGACTCTCTAACAACTGATAAGCGTTCATCGCCGTCATTAAACTCAGCCCAGACAGCTCTGTTTGCTTCCGTAACGATGGTAATTTAGTCCCTACTTGCCAGACATTGTTCTGAATTTGCTCTTTAATCTGATTTGCCAGCTCAACGTACTTGGCCAATAGGTACACTCTTTTTCGATAAACGTAACGATCATACTACCTTAAACGCTAACTGTTATACATATTTACTAGAAATCTGTATCTATTATAGCTGCCGCTCGCGAGCGTATAATCCAATGGTGTTAGCCGCAACTCAATCACCGATCTTAATCACCGTTCTCAATCACCAATAGGAAGTGCCTGCGATGGAAAATAGCATGACTAATAATAGCGTTAAGAAAGAACTACTTTTGTGCACCATTGCTGCTGCCTTAGTGCTACTCAATATTGGTGCACACCTGCTCTGCACCAAAATGTTCATTGATTTACCTTTGACTGAAATCACTCTCGCCTTGATACCGATGACAATGCTGGCGTTGTGTTTTATCGGCTTCAAAATGGCGGCGAAAGAAGAATAATCCCCTCTCGCCGTTTAAATTGGAATGCTGATTTGCTGACTGCTTCAGCTGGTACAGTTCTGACTGGCTATGCGTCAATTACGATGATTTCGGCTCAGACTATCTTTACTAAAGGTAGTTAAACTGAAGGTCATTATACCTAAAGATAACTAGGCTAATAGCTTACTAAACCAGAGCCTCAATTAGCCAAACTTCCTCAGCAAAACGGGTCAGCCCTTGCTTAATACGACGATGTTCACTGCCTGCTTCGTCTCGCGCTAAACGAGTAATTCGATAGCCTTCATCAAAATACGCGGCAACTTCAGCTTCTGGAACACTATAAGGAGGTCCTGCTAGCTGATCTTGGATATAGTCCAAGGTTACCAGCAATATTTTTCCTCCTGGCTTAAGCACCTGCTTGAGCTTTTCCACATACATCGCTCGTAGATCATGGGGGATGGCTATTAGCGCTGCTCTGTCATAAATCAAATCGACACTTTCAACTGGAGCTGAAAAATAATCTCCGGTATAAATGCTTAGTTCATCAAACTGATACAGCTCAAACTGGCTATTTAAGGTAGTCACTAGAGGGGTATAAAAGTGTTCCGCAAAAAATGAACGAACCGCAATTTGGCTTAGCTCTACACCCTGCACATTGTCATGTCGCGCAGCAAGCCACACTAGGTCCTCTGATTTACCACACAAAGGGACAAATACACTTTGCTCTCGAGTTGGCGTTAGCTTGTTCCAGTGCTCGATAAGTAAGGGATTAACATCATCAAGATGAAAACCAATTTTGTTCGCCGCCCATTTATCGTGCCAAAGTTCATAATCGTTCATTTTATATTCATTTTAGATCTGCATAATGATTAACGTAGAGTTTACAGATTGAGGACAAAAAGTCATGTCTCCTTAGGGTAATATTTCTATGAGACAGGCTTCACAGTTTACTCAACGCTACAAAATATGGACTTGGTAATGCCATTTAAAACCCCATATCATAGGTAGTACTGCTCCACACGTTATAGCACCCTTTTTTACACCGTTTTTGTAACGTAATCAGGAGAGAGCATGAGCATGTTTTTCCGTGCCGCAGCACTAACGCTGCTGGTACTCAGCCGCGCACCAGCATTTGCGGCACCGCTTGATCAATCCAATTCTAACCAAACGAAAGGGAACCAAGAACAGAACCAGATAAGCCCGTCGAACTTTAAACATAGTCTCAGTGGTCTTTATGGTATTGACCCCATTGACAGTCGCGTTGCGCAACCACACGACGACTTTGACGTCTTATACAGTAAATCTCATCAAGCTCAACACGAACTAGAGTCTCTGTGTAAAACGACCGCTCTGTTAACTCAAACAGAGTCACACTTCGCCGGTGTGAAATCCTCTGACCGTGCCTTGAAAAAAATAAACACGGAATTAAACGGTCAAGTTGATCAAATCACCGATCTCGCTCGGGCAACAATCATAGCAAATGATGTATCGTCATTAGTTAGTGCATTCGAAACATTAAGCAGAGAAGCGAAAGTAGTGCGAGTTAAGAACCGATTTAAATCACCTAACCCATCTGGCTATCGTGATTTGAATATCCTTGTCGAGCTTCCAAAAACTCGTATCATCGCTGAAGTTCAGCTACACCTAAAAGCGATTGCTGAAGTAAAAAGCGGCCCCGAACACGATTTATATCAAATTATACAAGGTATTGAGCGTAATGCTGCGTCACATGGACGCTCACTTAACGATATTGAAACCGCTCAAATCACAAGCCTACGACGACAATCAATGGAACTCTATCAAAACGCATGGCAACCCTATATCACCACGCATATTCAAGCTGCTTAATCTTATTAAGTTACCACCTTCCCTAAAACAAAAAGACCACGCATTGCGTGGTCTTTTTGTAACAATCAAATACTAATCTAGTTTGATGTTTTCAACACGAGCCTTCAGTTTTTGGCCTGGACGAAACGTCACAACACGTCGCGCAGAGATTGGAATATCCTCTCCGGTCTTAGGGTTACGACCCGGACGTTCATTTTTGTCTCGAAGGTCAAAATTACCGAAACCAGACAGCTTTACCTGCTCGCCATTTTCGAGTGATTTTCTGACTTCTTCAAAAAATACTTCTACCGTTTCCTTGGCATCCCGTTTACTAAACCCGAGTTTCTCAAAAAGGTTCTCAGCCAAATCGGCTTTTGTGAGCGCCATAAAACTCCCCTCAAAGCTATTTCATACTTAGCTGCTACAATAGCAACACCACATATTTAGTTCGACCAATCAACAACATAACGGTCTTACTTTGAAAAGTGTAAGCCAACCTTATGATTTTCGCCAACTTTTTTATTTCATGGAAATGTCAGGACTTTATTGCCACCAACCAATGAGTTAGCATGATTTCAGGATATATCACTAAAAACAAAACGAAACCCATACTAACGCAAAATAAACCACCAAAAAGAAGTAGTACGGCAGAATAAACACTTGGCAATACAAATTATAAAAACCTTAAGACAGGGCACACTTTTACGATAAATTACAAGTAAAAACAGTCAGTTGCGCCTAAATGCACAATATGAAACACGTTTAATCCCCTGTTAAATTTTACGCAAAATGTCTTAAACCCAACTAGAATTTTAAATTGATTTTTGTATTGATATAAAAAAGACGAACCCAAAAGGGTTCGTCTTTTCAGATTTATTTTCAGTTAGTGCTCATTAATCTCTTAAAGAAGCACCAAATTTATCTGAGATTGAAGCGACAATCGCATCTACTGAACCAGCTATGTCCGCATCTTCAAGTGTGCGCTCTACAGACTGTAGGCTAAGTGCAATAGCCAGGCTCTTCTTGCCTTCTTCTACGCCTTTACCTACATAAACGTCAAACAGTTTAGCGTCTGTTAGGAATTCGCCACCAGCTGCGATACACGCATCAACGATGTCGCCAGAAGCCACAGCTTCATCAACAACAACGGCGATATCACGACGGTTCGCTGGGAACTTAGATACAGCTACGGCTTCTGGAAGCATGCGAGTGTTGATAGCTGCCCATTCGATTTCGAATACGATAGTACGGCCGTTAAGACCAAACTTACGCTCTAGTTCTGGGTGAACAGTACCAATGATACCCACTTCTCTCTCAGTTTCGAGGCCGGCGTCTACTACGATCGCTGCAGTTTGACCTGGGTGAAGTGCTGGGTGCTTAGCGGCTTTAAAGCTGTATGCTTTTTCGTTTGCTGAAAGCTCAAGAATTGCTTCTAAGTCACCTTTAAGATCGAAGAAATCTACAGTGCTCGTTGCCATGTCCCAGTGCTCTTCGCCACGCGTACCAGAGATAACGCCCGCAAGCATCATTTCTTGGCGCATGCCGTTTTCAGCCGTTGCTTCAGGGATGAAACGTAGGCCTGATTCGAATAGACGAACGCGAGACTGTTGACGCTTCTGGTTGTGAACAACGGTATTTAGAAGACCTTGGATTAGGCCAAGACGCATTGCTGACATGTCCGCAGAGATTGGGAATGGCAGGATTAGCGGCTCAACACCAGGTACAACCAATTTTTGCTGTTCAGGTTCTACGAAGCTGTATGTGATTGCTTCGTGGTAGCCACGGTCGACAAGAAGGTCACGAACGCGCTTAAGCGGTTGGTTAGCTTCTTTGTGGTCATTCATTTTAAGTGCCGCTTTAGGCGCTTGGTTTGGAATGTTATCGTAACCGTAGATACGACCTACTTCTTCAATTAGGTCTTGCTCGATTGCGATATCAAAACGCCAAGATGGAGACGTTGCCGTCCAACCAGCTTCTGTCGTTTCCGTATCTTCTACAACAGAAACGTTACAACCTAGACGAGTCAGAATTTCCACTACGTCTGTAGATGGGATTTCGTGACCTAGTAGGCTGTCTAGCTTAGCGCGACGTAGAGCGACTACGTTTGCTTTAGGAAGATCAGCTTCAGATTCGCTGCCGTTTACTGGCGCAACTTCACCACCACAGATTTCAACTAGCAGCTGTGTTGCACGCTCCATTGCCGCTAGCTGTAGCGTTGAATCAACACCACGTTCGAAACGTAGAGAAGAATCTGTGTGAAGACCGTAAGCACGTGCGCGACCACGGATGTGATCCGGTGCGAAGAATGCAGCTTCAAGAAGTACGTCTGTCGTTTCAGTAGTAACACCTGAATCTTGACCGCCAAAGATACCAGCGATGGCTAGTGCTTTGTTGTGGTCAGCGATAACAAGTGTGTTGCTGTTTAGTTCAGCTTCGTTACCATCTAGAAGTGTTAGCTTTTCGCCCTGCTCTGCACGGCGAACTACGATGCCGCCTTCGATCTTAGCAAGATCAAATGCGTGCATTGGTTGGCCTTGCTCTAGCATCACGTAGTTTGTGATGTCTACCACTGGGTCGATTGAACGGATGCCACAACGACGCAGTTTTTCTTGCATCCAGATTGGAGATTCCGCTTTCACGTTTACGTTCTTAACCACACGGCCAAGGTAACGTGGACACGCGTCTGTTGCTTTGATTTCAACAGATACTGTGTCTTCAATGCTTGTTGCAACAGCTTCAACTGTTGGCTCTGTCACGTCTGCGCGGTTTAGTACGCCAACTTCACGAGCAAGACCACGGATACTGAAGCAGTCTGCGCGGTTTGCTGTTAGGTCTACGTCGATAGTGACATCGTTAAGCTCTAGAAGCTCACGTACGTCCAACCCTAGCGTTGTGCCTTCTGGCAGCTCAAGGATGCCGTCAGACTCTACGTCGATACCTAGCTCAGAGAAAGAACAAAGCATGCCGTGCGATGGAACGCCACGCAGTTTTGCTTTCTTGATTTTGAAGTCACCAGGAAGTACTGCGCCAACGGTTGCTACTGCTACCGTTAGGCCAAGACGACAGTTAGAGGCACCACAAACGATGTCTAAAAGCTGTTTATTTCCATCAAGATTGGCTTCGCCGATATCAATTTTTGTCACTTGTAGTTTGTCTGCGTCTGGGTGCTGACCGCACTCAACCACTTTACCTACTTTAACGCCGGTGAAAACACCCGCAACAGGTTCTACATCGTCAACTTCCAAACCAGCCATAGTGATTTGGTGAGCTAGCTCTTCGCTGTTAATTGCAGGTTTAACCCACTCGCGTAGCCAAGATTCACTGAATTTCATAGTTTTGACTGCCCCGGATTACTTGAATTGTTTAAGGAAACGAAGGTCGTTCTCAAAGAACGCACGAAGGTCATTTACGCCGTAACGAAGCATCGTTAGACGCTCTACACCCATACCGAATGCAAAACCAGAGTATTTCTCAGGGTCGATGCCAACAGAGCGAAGTACGTTAGGGTGAACCATGCCACAACCTAGAACTTCTAGCCATTTGCCATCTTTACGTTTCACGTCAACTTCAGCTGAAGGCTCTGTGAACGGGAAGAATGAAGGACGGAAACGCACTTCAACTTCTTCTTCAAAGAAGTTACAAAGGAAATCGTTAAGAATGCCTTTAAGTTGTGCGAAGTTTACGTTCTCGTCCACTAACATACCTTCCACTTGGTGGAACATTGGCGTGTGAGTTTGATCGTAGTCGTTACGGTAAACACGACCCGGAGCAATGAAGCGGAATGGCGGCTTGCCGTTTTCCATCGTACGAATTTGAACACCAGAAGTGTGAGTACGTAGCATTAGATCAGGGTTGAAGAAGAAAGTATCGTGATCAGTACGAGCTGGGTGATCGTCTGCGATGTTTAGTGCATCAAAGTTGTGGAATGCATCTTCAATCTCAGGGCCAGACTCAGTATTAAAACCAAGCTCACCAAAGAACTGTTCGATACGCTCAACAGTGCGAGTCACTGGGTGAAGACCACCGTTCTCAATGCGACGACCTGGTAGGCTCACATCAATAGTTTCTTCAGCAAGTTTCGCTTCAAGCTCTGCGCGTTGTAATTCGTCTTTACGCGCGACGATCGCTTGCTGAACCGCACCTTTCGCTTTGTTGATCTCTTGACCAGCAGTGCGACGCTCTTCAGGTGGAAGTTTACCTAGGCTTTGTAGTTGAAGAGTGAGTTCACCCTTCTTACCTAAATACTGAACGCGCACTTCGTCTAGTGCGACTAGCGACTCGGCAGCTTCAATCGCAGCCGTTGCGTTAGCAATAATCTCTTCTAGATGTTGCATCGTATCCTCATCTACCTACTGGTAGTGTTCATAACGGTGTTTTTTGATAGCTGTACATAGTAATCAAA
The DNA here is from genome assembly GCF_026191675.1 of Vibrio qingdaonensis. Lineage (GTDB taxonomy): Bacteria > Pseudomonadota > Gammaproteobacteria > Enterobacterales > Vibrionaceae > Vibrio > Vibrio qingdaonensis. Next base: position 112,707 of record NZ_JAKRRY010000001.1, read on the forward strand.
CACGCCAGCAAAGCCAAATTGATTTGTAATTTGAACGGGTTACTGCGCGAAAAAAGACCGTTTTTTACTAATTCAATAGCAAATCACGATTTATTTCGTTAACTTTCTTCATCGCCAATGTCACTTACTGTGCTTTTCTCGCGCGAATAAACACAAAATTAGGGCGACGTGATAGCCTTTCATACGTCTCTGGAGCAACAGATTTCATTTTGATATCTGGAACACCTTCAGAAAAACGCTCCATGGTAAAACCACATTCACTCAGCGTCGAAAAAATAGAAGTCAGTGAACGACGAAAAAAACTCACTTCAACGGGTTCTCCCGTTGTATCCCAGTCTTCAGTGATATTCTCAACAGCAAAGTAATTACTATTTAGATCTGACGGATCAAAATCGATAATCGGGTGATGCGTTGAAAATACAAAAATACCATTGCTTTTCAAGACGCGTGAGATATCAGAAAATAAAAGCGTCAGGTCTTCTAGATAATGAATCATCAACGGACAAACAACGACATCGAACGTTCCATCACGTTCTTTGGGCAAACCGTGAGACAAATCTTGCCTATATGCATCAACGGTATCCTGCAGTTTATTTTTAGTAATGCTAACCATATCTTCGGAGGCATCAACTGCGGTTACGTTTGCACCTTGCTCAATAAATATCTTTGCATAAATTCCGGGGCCACAGCCAAGGTCTAGCACTGTTTTACCATTCACATCCCCAACCAGTGTTAAGGTGGTTGGACGCTCGTACAAAGCATTATACGCATTATTCTGAATGGCTTCGTCATACTGAGTCGCAAATTCTGTATACATTTTACCCATGGATTCTCTCACCTATTTCTCTGTCTCAGCTAACCATGCAAACCGCAACATATATTGGTGCTGAATACCCGTGGTCATCGTCAAGCACCCTTAAATCATTATTCGATTGATCTCGCTACTCTATCATAAGCAAGCGGGAAGCTTAACTAATTGAAATATCGTAGATTGTGTACTAAATATTAAATCACTAACAATTAACCTTTCACCCTAAATGAGTCGATAATTCATGGTTAATCATAAAAATAAAGTCTTAGTCCTCTATGCTCATCCGTCACCGCGACGTTCAGAAGTCAATACACCAATGTATCAAGATGCGTGTGATATTGAAGGCGTAACGATCATTGACCTATATGCTGAATACCCAACCTACCATATTAATATAGACATTGAACAACAACGTCTACTTGAACACGATGTCATTATTTTTCAATTTCCACTGTATTGGTATTCTACCCCGTCTATTTTAAAAGAATGGCAAGACTTGGTATTAGAATATGGCTTTGCTTATGGCCAGGAAGGCACAGCACTAGTCGGAAAACCGTTTTTATGCGCCATCTCTGCTGGAGGGAAAGCAGAAGCCTATCAAACGGACGGTTATAACCACTTTACTATTCGCGAACTATTGCAGCCCCTTGAACAAATGGCAAATCTAACGGGTCTCATCTACCTTCCCCCGCTGGTTTTATTTGGCTCTAGAACCGCAAAGGAAGAAGACCGAATTGGTGAGCATCGCCGACAATGGCAATCGCTACTACGTGCATTGGTGAATGACGAATTTGATGTTCAAGCCGCAAGACCGTTGGAAAAACTTAACCATTATTGGTTAAACGACTCGGAGCAGCCCTTATGACCGGATATTTTTTACAAGCCTTTATCTATCTGTTTGCCGCCGTCATTGCCGTTCCAATTGCTAAACGTCTGGGGCTCGGCTCCGTGCTAGGATACCTAATCGCCGGGGTAGTTATCGGCCCAATTATTGGCTTGGTTGGGGAAGAAACAACAACTATTCAGCACTTTGCTGAATTTGGCGTAGTCATGATGTTGTTTCTTGTTGGTTTAGAGCTTGAACCCAAAATGCTTTGGGCAATGCGACACCGTTTAATAGGGTTAGGAGGCTTACAAGTTGGTGGGTCAACAGCAATCGTCATGGCAATTGCGCTGCTCACCGGTTTATCGTGGTCAATTTCACTCACTATCGGATTGATATTTTCCCTCTCATCCACCGCCATCGTACTTCAAACGTTCAACGAGAAAGGGCTGACAAAAACAGAAGGCGGCAAGAATGCGTTTTCGGTGTTGTTATTTCAAGATATCGCGGTTATCCCTATGCTGGCCTTTATACCGCTGCTCGCCTTACCTGAGCTTGTCGCGCAAGCGCAAAGTGCGGTCGCAGACGCGGCTCAACACCACGAAGAGTTCAGTCTCGTATCGGGTTTGCCCGGGTGGGCGTATGGGTTGGTCATTACTGTATCTATCGCCATTGTTGTCGTTGGTGGGCATTACCTCAGCCGACCACTGTTTCGCTTTGTCGCCTCATCTGGGCTTCGTGAAATCTTTACTGCAACCGCATTAATGCTAGTTATTGGCATCGCCGCGTTAATGAGTTTAGTGGGTCTATCACCAGCATTAGGCACCTTTCTAGCCGGCGTAGTATTGGCAAACAGTGAGTTCAGACACGAGCTTGAATCCAATATTGATCCATTCAAGGGGCTTCTATTAGGGCTATTTTTTATCACCGTTGGCGCTGGGATTAACTTTGGTATTTTGTTTGACGACATCGCACTGATACTCGCGCTGACCGTCGGTGTCATGGTCATCAAAGCAATCGTTCTTTACTGTTTGGCACTCATTTTTAAAATTAAAGGCAGTGACCGTTGGTTATTCACTCTTAGTCTTGCTCAAGCGGGGGAATTTGGATTTGTATTATTAAGCTTCTCTGTACAAAATCATGTCCTACCAACGGATATTTCTCAAATTCTCTCACTGGTCGTCGCTCTTTCTATGTTTCTCACTCCTGCCCTGTTTATTTTGTTCGACAAAGTTATTTTGCCGAAATTTGAAAAGGACACCAATGATCGGGAAGAAGATACAGTAGATGAAAAAGGCAGCGTCGTTATCGCCGGCATTGGCCGCTTTGGGCAAATTATTAATCGATTACTGGTTGCGAATAATGTTAACACCGTTGTGTTAGATATTCGCGCCGAACAAGTCGATTTAATGCGCCAAATTGAGACCAAGTCATTCTTTGGCGATGCCACTAAACCTGACATGTTGCATACTGCGAAGCTTGAAGAGGCAAAACTATTTGTGATTGCCATTGATAACTATGAGGCCAGCGTTGAGCTTGTAAAGTACGTGAAACATACGTACCCTCACGTCAAGGTTCTCGTGCGAGCTTACGATAGAGGTCATATTTATCAGTTAAGACAAGCGGGTGCGGATTATATAGAATCAGAAACCTACCACTCGGCGCTTGAACTCGGTTCAAAGGCGATGCGCTGCCTTGGTTTTCACCCGTTTTTCGTCGAGCAACAAAAAACCATCTATAAAACGATAGAAAACAAGCAGTCAGACACCTTATATACGGGTTGGAAAAATGTCACCGAAGGCGAACGCTATGACAACAACTATCGTCAGCTTTTCATGGAGCTAGAAGACCTAATAAAAGAGGCGATGAAGGTTGATCGGAACGACAAGCATTCACGAGAACGCGGATGGACTCCCCCTCCAAAAGGTTATGCCGATGATTTTAAGGACTCAGAAGACACCTGATTCCACAACTAATCGGGCAGCAATGCCCGCTTAATTGTTCACATAAATAAAAGAAGATAACGTGAATACAGACACCAAAAACCTCGCTCGACAACTCTTCAACATGACGCTCCCAATGGTTCTGGGCGTGCTATCCTTAATGAGCTTTCAACTTGTGGATAGTGCTTTTATCGGTCAACTCGGTGTTTTACCGCTTGCTGCACAAGGTTTTACCTTACCCATGCAGATGGTTATTATTGGTATTCAGGTCGGTTTAGGCATCGCTACCACCGCCATTATTTCTCGTGCCTTAGGAGCAAACAACCCACGCTATGCTAAACAGCTTGGTGGGCTTATTTTGCTGTTTGGTAGCCTTGGCGTCAGTGTTATTGGCGTCCTAATCTGGCTTTTACGCTACCCTATTTTGGCCATGCTGAGTGCCCCTGAATCTGTGTATCCTGTAATAGACAGCTACTGGCCATTTTGGCTATTGAGCTCGTGGGTTGGTGCAATACTGTATTTCTATTACAGCGTTTGTCGCTCAAACGGTAATACCGTCTTACCCGGCATGATGATGATGATCACGAGCCTAATCAATTTGGCGCTTGACCCACTGTTCATTTTTACCTTTGACATGGGCATCAACGGTGCCGCAATCGCAACTATCGTCTCTTTTGGTATTGGGATTCTTGTCGTCGCACCGAAAGTCATGACAAAGCAATGGGCTACATTTGATTGGAGTGACCTCAACATTGTCACCAGTCTTAAGTCTATTTGGGACATCATGGCACCAGCGATGGTCAGCCAACTACTGCCACCGCTGTCATCCATGCTTGCCACTAAATTATTGGCGACCTTTGGTACCGCCGCCGTTGCGGCATGGGCGGTTGGATCGCGTTACGAGTTCTTCGCTATTGTCACTGTGCTTGCATTAACCATGTCGATGCCGCCAATGGTTGGTAAATTATTAGGCAGTAAGAACCTGCAAGACATCAAAAAGCTTGTCAACATCGCCGTTATCTATATTTTGGCCTTTCAATTTCTGGTTGCTATCGTGACTTTTGTTTTTGCGCAACCTCTAGCTCAGTTAATGACAAGCGAAGATAATGTATATCGAGTTCTGCATTATCACTTACTGCTTGTCCCTTTTAGTCTAGGTCCGCTTGGCGTCTGTATGCTAATGGTGTCAATTTCAAACGCACTAGGTAAAGCAAAAACCGCACTCACTATCTCGACACTGCGACTTTTTGCCTTCTTCTTACCTTGTTTATGGGTAGGCGCTCAACTCGGCGGCATCCAAGGACTCTTTTACGGAGCGTTTATTGGTAACATTTTAGCTGGGCTTAGCGCATGGTTAACTTACAGTCACTCGGTGAAGCAGCTCGAACGGACACTCACGCAGCCGAAGGCTTAGATTATGTTTTGTGAAATCATCAACAATCATCATGATCTCACAAACAGCGAGTAGTCAATCGACTATGATTGAGAAAAGTACCAATAGGAACCGATTATGAAGCGTACCTTATCTATACTGCTTACCGCACTTTGCTTGGCAAGCGTCAGTTATAATGGCGCGGCAACTGAACGTGCCCAACAAGGCTGGCAGCTCGTAGAGCAAGGCGCGATGCTTGTGGACGTCAGAACCCCACAAGAATTCGCCGACAGCCATTTAGACAAGTCGGTCAACTACCCTTTATCTGAGATTGAAAAGCACTTTAGTCACGTTGATAAGTCAACATCGATCGTTTTATATTGCCGTAGTGGTAACCGCTCTGGGCAAGCCTATCGTTATTTACAATCACAAGGATTTACACAGCTTCATAACGCGGGTGGCCTTGAGGAAATGCTGGCAATACAGAATAAATAAACGGACAAGGCTCTAGTTAGAGCCATCAAATATAGTCTAAGCCATTGAATATATAACGTTAATGGCTTAATTTTTCTCAAAAAGTGGCCACATCAGCCACTAGCTTGCCTAACGCTATAGCCCAACCAATGACATCATCAGTGCTTACCATGCAAAAATTGTCATTTATTTTTATTTATACGCCGATTAAATAACGATACTCCGCAAAATATCGAATTAGATTACAATTCAGCAAGTTAACATTGCATTATCTATTATTAAAGTTAAAATCATTTACCTATCACATTTAACGGCATATAAGGGGGGTATTGAAATTGAACACGGTGCGTCGCCATTTATTAACCGTACTTGTGATGCTGATGTTCAGTTTGGGAATAATACTTCAAACCCCATTGGTCAAGGCAAGTGAAGCCAAGAAGGTTTATTTGGTCGCCGCCCATGAACACGATTTTTTAGCTCGCTTTATTTTTTCCACAATCGAACAACATAGCGACGCCACCTTCAAATACCTAGACTACCCCATCTTTAGTGAAAGGCTTACTGCTGTAGAGAACGGAGAACTAGATTTTGTCGCTAACATTACGTATACCCAAAGTAGAGTAAATCGGTTTTCATTTTCTCCGCCAACCAATATAGAGCCGACTTACGTATTCAGCGTTGACGGCAAATCTTTTGATGCGCTTAACACCATTGGCACTACAATGGGCACGGCATTCACCGATATCATTCAAAAATACTACCCAGATAAAAGAGTCTTAGACTTCAACGATAACGACGTTGCGTTTGACGCAATGAATGCTGGATATATCGATGGCTACATAGGTACGTTCTTACAATTAGAAAATTTTTTAAATGCGGGCTTTAAACCCGTGCTAATTAATGATCAAGTTAGCATTCCGCCAGTGTCCATTATCACCAACAAAGTTGAAAATAATTCGTTGCTGAGCCTATTTAGCGACATTATTTTACAAGAGCACGTACAAAAGCAATTAAGGCAATATGTTGAAGATTACATCAGTGACATCGCAATTAACCAGCTTAAACAAAAAATTAAAGCCGCTAACCTAGATCTAAGCAGACCTATTACTATATACCTAAACCCACGCCAACCTTACGTATTTTCTGGGCCGGAAGGACAACCGAAAGGTATCGCCGTAGACTTTGCAAAAGAAATATGCGCGCTTAATACTCTTACCTGCACATTTGATTATACTCCTGATGAGCCATGGTCGGCGAGTATAGAAAAACTCAAGCTCGGTGAGCGAGATGTAACGACCCCTATTGCCTCGTCAAGAGAACGACAGTCTTTCGCTTACTTTAGCCGACCATTTGACTCAATCGATGGCGTCATCGCTAAACGAATTGGCTACAAAGAAAAGGTCCACAAGCACATCTCAGAACTGTTTGCTGAAAAGATAGGCGTCGTCGACAATGATATATTTGCAATCGTCACTCAGCGCCTACTTCCAAATAAGCGCCTCACTTATTACCCTGATACGCCTACCATGTTAGCTGGATTAGCGAATAACGAAATCAATTATGCGATTACAAATAGAGTGACGCTAAATAAAATGTTATTTGATAAGCACATATCCAATATCATTGAAGACCGATATTTTTATCCTTTCTATAGCTCTAAGCTTAGCTTTGGCTTCCCTAAAACTGAACGAGGGGAAGCACTCGCACGTTTATTTAATCGTACACTTGACTTCATTGATGCCGACAGCATCAACAAACGCTACCTACCACCTGCTAACTGGCGAGAACTTCACGAAAAAGAACAAGAAAGACAGCGTTTAGATGTGATCATCGCATTACTTGTGTTGTTGGTATTGGTGTGTGTCTTTTTCTGGTTAGTTACCCATCATCGAGCAAATCGAGATGCCTTGACCAAACTTAAAAACCGTCACGCGCTAAATCGCATTCGAAAGCAAGCTTTAGGCAAAGGGAACTATCTCATTTATATTGACCTAAACAAGTTTAAACACATTAACGACACCTATGGGCATAACGTAGGCGATCAAGTGCTACGTTGCTATACCAAACATCTTAATCAGATCATTAAGGGCGATATCTATCGAATTGGTGGAGATGAGTTTGTTATCATCAGCAATCTGTCTGGTAAACGACTTGATGATATTTTACCAAGCTTAGAGTCCTTTGACTTTTTATTGCGTGGCAAGAATACCACACTTCCCTTATCCACATCTGTAGGTGTATTTCTACCCGACACCAGTAGCCTAAGCATCAAACAATTACTCATCTACACCGATTTCGCGATGTACGAAGCTAAAAATGACCCGAACAAGCAGAGTGTAGTGGTAGATAAGCAGAAACTACACGAACTTATCGCAATACACGAGCCGATGCTGCGTAATCGACGAACCCGAGCAGCCTCTTCCAAATATAACGCGAATACCTCTCCGCACTTGTAATGCCATGGTGCGCATTACCACTAGAGTGACAGCGTCACTTCATCATATGCCTTTTCATTTTCAAAAGCTTAATTTACGATACTGCGATCGGTTAAAAATATGGCATACTTCCCACTTGTGCGGTCACCGTGAACACATCGCGTTAAGCCAGTTAAGCATTTAAATAAATACGTAACTCATCTTCGTGTAGATGAAGTCCGCGGCATTTCCTAACGGTATCCATCACTATGTTGTTTAACCCATTACTGAATCAACCTCGTATTCATTGACGTCCTTTCTCATCAAATGGGGCGTGGCAACTCACTCGTTGTTTAACGCAGTTAGATAGAAAAATAGGAAAGATGATGACGAATAAACATTGGTCGAAGTTCCAGCTTTTGCATGATGTCGTGCAAAACGAAAACATTCAGATTAAAGGAAAACACAGCTACTACAGCGATTGTTGGGATAACGGCTTCGAAGAATCCGTAATTCGATACTTACACGGTGATGCAGTCAGTAAGAAGTGGGATCCGCGTTGGGCGATAGACAAGCTTTACATCGGTGACTATGTCTGTATTGCAGCAGAAGCAATCATTCTTATGGGCGGGAATCATAACCACAGATCAGACTGGTTTTGCCTCTACCCATTTATGGAAGACATAGAGCAGTCATACCAAAGTAAAGGGCCAACAACAATACACGATGCCGTTTGGTTGGGAATGCGCTGCATGATCATGCCCGGAGTCACTATTGGTGAAGGTGCCATAGTCGCCGCCAACAGCGTGGTCACCAAAGATGTTGAACCGTATAGCGTTGTTGCTGGCTCACCTGCAAAACACGTTAAGTATCGTTTTGATAGCGATACCGTTGCAACATTGCTATCGCTAAATATCTACAGCTGGTCGGAAGAAAAATTTACGGCTCTCAGATCCTATTTGTGTAGTTCAGAGTTATCTCAACTCCAGCAAGCCATTAATGATTACGACCTCACGAGCTCAAAATTAATTCGATAACGTGACCAATGCTGTCAATCAGATCCCTCTAATCCAATAGAAGACGACGTGCCGGTTGGCTACATTAGCGAATCGGCGCTTTTACTATACTCACCCCAGCGTATCGTCATTAGGCTTGACTCAGCACAAATTAAAAGTAACAACGGTAATTATGAAAATTAGCACCTGCATCAATACTCGGCTTACTTAAACACGCTATATTTTTTGCTTGTTAAGAGGGTATTTCAATCACCATGCAAAAATCACAGATTCAGCGGACAATCGAAAATTTCACATCCATTGAACAAGCTCTCGACTACTTTGAAATTGGCTTTGATAGTCGTTTTATAAACGCAAACCGTCTCCAACTGGTCAAACGCTTTAATGGTTATTTATTACTAGACAAACCTGACGATTGGTTCTCTGCACGACGAGCGTTGAAAAATGCGTACTGTAAAGTCCAGCGTAGTCTCTTAGATAAACACACCCGCTCCGCGTGCCGAGGCTGTACATCATGCCAAAGAAGATAAGGTGATACCGCAACCACCACCTACGTCCATCAAGAACACACCAAGAACCTCAATAGCCACAGAGTTCTTAGGTTATTGAGGTTTGCTCGCATTTATACGTAACGATGGAAGCATCACTATTCACAGCTTGGCTCAAAACGGAATCAGCACTTCACGCCACAAACGTACTAATTTTGATCGTTTAGATACGCTTGAAGTGACATATTGGTCCACTCACGCATTTTGGCTAAATAATTCGCCTGCGAGTCCAGTATTTCTTTCGCTAGCTCATCATTATCAGCTTGTTCTTTAAGCAACGTTCCATTTGCCTGTTTAAGCTCATTAATGACTTCAGGTGGAAAGCTGCGTACTTTAATATTGGGATACTCCGTACTCATCTTCGACCAACTTTGTGCGTTTTCGTGTAACGCTTGAGTGTACATATCAAACGCCGCGACACGGAATGACGTTTCTAAGATTATTCTTAAATCTTCTGGTAGTTCAGCCCACACCTTTTTATTCACTAAAAACTGTGTTTCTGACCCAGGTTCATGCCATGCGGTGTAATAGTAAGGGGCTATTTTTTGGAAACCCATTCTTAGATCGAATGCAGGCCCCACCCATTCAAGAGCATCAATAGTGCCACGCTCGAGAGAAGTATATAATTCACCGGGAGCGATATTGGTAGGCTTTGCGCCAACCTTGGCTAACACTTCGCCAGCAAAACCGGGAATACGCATTTTCAGACCTTGCAGATCTTCAATAGAATTTATTTCCTTTTTAAACCAGCCTCCCATTTGAATGTCTGAGTTACCACCAGGGAAAGACAATAGATTGTGAGGAGCATACACCTGCTGCATTAACTCGATACCACCACCATGATAGAACCACGAATATTGCTCCATGGTTGTCATACCAAACGGCATCGACGAAAAGTACAGTGTATTGGGAACCTTACCTTTCCAATAATAAGAGCTGGAATGCCCTAAATCATACTGACCTGATTTGACCATATCAAAGACACCAAGAGGCGCTTTATGTTTGTTCGCAGAGTCAATACGAATGATCAGGCGACCATTTGACATTTCTTTGGCAAGCTTCGCCATGTTTTTACTCGCGTCGCCAAGGATAGGAGTATTAGGTCCCCAAGTTTCAGCGAGTTTTAAGCGGTACACTTTGTCGTCGGCCTGCACTGATGCGATACCTAGCGATACGCACCCCGCAACCACTAGCGCACTCATTCGTCGAATGGTTTTTTTGAATTCCATTTCTAATGTTCCTTTATCATTATTGAATAGCTACACCACAATGCTTGTTAACGCTATGTATGTCAAAGTGTTATGGAACGCCAAAATGTTGCACCTTGAAGGAGGATTTACCTATAGACATATCGACTTCCAAAGGAATTAACTAGAAATCCACTTATCGTTACCTTTCTCATCTGAACCTATGGCGGTTTCTAAGCAACCTTCATATGAAAAATTGACGCCTGTATCACGCTCCATTCAACAAGGTCGCTAAATTAGGTAGATAAATTCATCAAACAAGGTAAACAACTGTGGAAAGACGACGAAGAAGCTTCATCGAACGAATATTTGCGAAAAAGAAATACCTCTATGCTAACCAAGTCATCTATGTCTATCGCTGGCAGTAATAACATTTATAGATCACATTAGGTGTTACTTATCGACCCCGATGACGATAGACCTAAAAAAGACAACATAATACACCTTTGGCTAGGCACCCGCCCATAGGGATTGGGCACCCTCAGTTGATTTATTCGTAAATATAAGCTCTAAACAAGCACGGCAAACAATCCTCATACTCAACACTTTTATTATTGAACTACACTCATATTTAAAGCACAGCCAATGATTATTTATCCCCCAATAAGCCTTGCATATAATACTAATTATCGGCTTTATCATTATTGCTATAGTGTTTAAACGTTAGGTCTGTTAAAAAGAACCATTCCTATTTTCTTAACGATATCGCTTTATGACTTGGTCTACGCTAACTATTTTTATTCCGACTTTTTTCTTTGTCTCTATAACGCCCGGGATGTGTATGACGCTTGCACTGACGATGGGAATGAGTATTGGATACCGACGAACTTTATGGATGATGATTGGCGAGCTTGTTGGCGTCGCGCTGGTCGCACTGGCAGCCATACTGGGTGTCGCTGCTGTTATGCTAAGGTACCCAGATATATTTGTGGTATTTAAAACCGTCGGTGCGAGTTATCTATTTTATCTTGGCATTCAAATGTGGCGCTCAAAAGGCAAGCTTGCTATTTCAACCGATTCAACCAATGAAAAAGCACACAACGACTGGGACTTAGTCATGCAGGGTTTTGTCACTGCCATTGCTAACCCGAAAGGCTGGGCTTTCATGATCTCGCTATTACCACCGTTTATCGACCAATCCCAACCTATGGCTGGACAAGTGTCTATCATGCTTGGAATCATCCTTCTAAGTGAGTTCGTCTGTATGACGATCTATGCCACTGGCGGCAAAGGGTTAAAACGTACACTTGGGAACGCAAACAACGTACAGACCATGAATCGTATCGCTGGCACATTAATGTGTGGCGTCGGGATATGGCTCTTCTTAGGTTAAAATAAAGGCTCCTATATTAGGAGCCTTACCCTTTTATTGAGTCACCCCGGCAATCACCGCTGGCTCCCCCTCTACCAAAGGCATACTGCCAATATCAGCGCCACCCGTAACTGACGTCGGCACATCAACAGCTGGATCTTGCAGAGTTAGTGTACTGCACTCAGAACTGGATAGTGGCGTCATCAATTCTTCGATTTCTCGTGCTTTAATCACATATTGCTGAGCGCCTCCCATTAACACACCATCATTGATAGAGAATGCCGCACGATAATGGCTACTCTCACCACTTTTGATACTTGGAATCCCCCATAAGTCTCCATTCCCACCGTAATTAATCATAAAAGTTTGACTAGCATAATCGCCAGCATCACCGCTACGGTCATTGAGTGAACGGTGGATATAACTAAATTGAATGGGTCGATCAAAACTAACAATATCGCCATTACTGTCTTGTACGGTCGTCAAATGATTCCACTCGTTGACTCCGGTTTCCCAGACATAAAACTCTTGAACGATTTGGGGGTCATACATTTTCCACGAGTCCGTTACCGATTGACTTGAAAGTACCATAGGGCCCGTTCTTACCCCCCAATGGTGAGGCGTCGATTCTAACATGGTTGTGGTAACAGCAGAGTCAAACGCAACTCGCTCGCCACTTGCGACACTAACCAGTGTTAACGCATTATCGCCACTAATTGAGTAGGTATAATTGTACGGCGCATCATTACCTGTTTCAAATGGGCTACTTTCCCCCCAATACTCGGCAATATGTTGCGGATCTATGTTACCCGTTGGGCAATTATCATAACAAGTGAGCGTGATAGTGCCGTTGTTTGGTATTTGCGCATCACCGTTTTGGGAACCGTCGATAAACGTTTGCACATAAAAAGTAATGTTGTCTTCACCACTTAAATACTTCACTTCTCCACCAAGTTGTTCCGAATACATATGAAGACTGTCGTATGCATTTAACGAAATAGTAATCGGTGTATCAAGTTGCTCAATGCTTGGACCATTCTCTTGCCAAGATAGCTTACCTATTTTCACAAATTGTTGATTACTATAATTCACGACCCATTGATCAAATGAACCATTTTGATATACCTCATCATCCCAATATTGGAATTCAATGCCCGTAAGCTCAGTTAGCGCCAAGGACTTGACACTATTTTTGATAAGGCGCCCCGGCGCTGTGATAATCGAGAGTGACTCTTGCTGGTTATCACTCTCTCTGATCACAGCATCACCGTTACTGAACTGATGGCCACTCTCAGTCCAAACCCCCCAATACCCTACAAACCCATAACTATCGGGGTTGCTGCCACCTGTCGAATCATAACGAATTGGAAAACCACTATTGATTTCCACCATTTCACCCGTAGTCGAGTCAAACAAATCATAACGATGGACATACGCTGTCAACTCAGTTCGACTGAGGCATTGGGTAGCCGTCGCATGATCTCCCGATTTATAGGGTAAATCATCAAACCCACCATTGGTGCTTTGTACTAACACCCTATTTTCATTAAAAGCTAAGGCAAAAGTTTGTCCACCACTGCCATTGGAGCTTCCTGTTAGCGCCACGCCATTCGTTCTATCTTCAGACATGACAACGCTCGCACATTGTTTATAGCTTTCGCTACCGCCATGATTGCCTTGCTCAAATAACGTAAACCCAATCTTCCCTTCTAAATCTGATATCGTTTTAACTTCACCGCCACCAGCTTGATTGTTCTGAGTAAAGTTATCATAAAAATCAAAATTGAAAGTAAAGTCACCAAATGGGTTGGCGTCCGTTGCTCCATCTCGTATTTGTGCTTTGAACTTAATGGCTTGTTCGCCTTCGTCACCCTTGCCCATATCAGGCAGCCAAACACTCACAAGCAATGGGTCTTCATCTGAAGAACGCTCAACAGTACTGACGGCTTTCATTAATTGGGTTTGATTACCACCTGCCGATGACTGACCCGTCGCTGCCGATTTTTCCTCCTCAAAACAAAGCGCTTCATCAGCCAACACGAGATAAGCCCCCTGATTAGCAAACTCAACACTGTTAAACTGAGCAGTGAAACATAAAATGCTGTTCACGAGTTCAATCGGCTCTAGCGCTTCATTCCAAACATGAGTTCGTTGTTCCGCTAACGTATAGTCAGTCTCCGTATCGTCATAAGCGCCATAAAGACAAAGTGGCGAAACCATAAATAAAATAGGAATTAGATTAGTCGTTTTCATTGGTCACCACCTCCAGCTGTTCAGGCAGCGTTAACTGAGACGTGGGAATCGCTTGATTCTGTGTGTCAGAACTTGAGTCTCCTCCACTGCCATTACAGCCAACCAATAAAGAGAGGATAAAGGTAATGATTTACTGCTTGGATATGAAATATATTCATATTCCCTCCTTGTAATTCATGTCACGATTAAGAGCCGGACCAACTGACCTTGTTTATAATGTTGTCACCAATAAGCTAGGATACTGTGAGCCAAGGTTTATAGAATAAAATTCCATATAGTTATGGCTTTTCCTTATAAACCACACAAAGTGAAAGGTTTATGTAAGTAAGTTACAATATGAGTAAATACATCACTAAAAATGACGGCTCATAGCGGCAACATCATTAACAAGCCATTGAATTAAACCGTCTGCCATTCGAAACCACTATACATAGCCTCACATACCACCATCATGGTGATTAGTTACCCAATTCATCTACCCCTTTAGAGTAGTTTAATTCTGTAATTGATTTACATCATATATTAATTTTCTTTCACAATTAACAATGCGCGTAGACTTGAAGAATAACCCTTAGGTATTAATATGAGCAAGATGAAGCTTGTCGTGATCGGTAACGGCATGGTAGGTCATCGGTATCTTGAAGACTTAGTCGACAAGACCGATGTGACCAACTTAGACATTACCGTTTTTTGCGAAGAACCGCGCGTCGCTTACGACCGTGTCCACCTCTCCTCTTATTTCTCTCACCATACGGCTGACGAACTTTCTTTAGTTAAAGAAGGCTTTTATGAAAAACACGGCATCAATGTGTTAATCGGCGAACGTGCGATCAACATTAACCGTGAGAATAAAATCGTTTACTCCAGTACTGGTCGTGAAATCAAGTACGACAAGCTCATCCTAGCAACCGGTTCTTACCCGTTTGTACCGCCGATCAAAGGCAATGAAAGTAAAGACTGCTTTGTCTACCGCACTATCGAAGATCTAAAGTCGATAGAAGCAACAGCTAAGAAAAGTAAAAGCGGCGTCGTTATCGGTGGCGGTTTACTGGGCTTAGAAGCGGCTGGCGCATTGAAAGCGCTGGGTGTTACCACTCACGTTATCGAATTTGCACCAGTACTGATGGCCGAGCAACTTGATCTTCAAGGTGGCATGCAACTTCGCAACAAGATTGAACGCATGGGCGTTCAAGTCCATACCAGCAAGAATACGTTAGAAATCAAACCTGAAGGTGAGACAGCACGTAACACCATGGTATTTGCGGACGGCACCGATCTCGAAGTTGATTTCATCGTATTTTCGGCGGGTATTCGTCCACAAGACAAACTTGCTCGTCAGATGGGCTTAGGTATCGCACCGCGTGGTGGTATTGAAATCAATAACCACTGCCAAACCACCGATGCCGACGTCTACGCAATTGGTGAGTGTGCTTCTTGGAACCGTACATTCTACGGCCTCGTTGCTCCAGGTTATAAGATGGCAACCGTGGCTGTCGATCACCTCGTTGGCAACGACAGTCAGTTCGAAGGTGCTGACATGAGCGCGAAGTTAAAACTTCTTGGCGTAAAAGTTGGTTCAATTGGTGATGCAAACGGTCGCACACCAGGCTGTAAAAGCTATGTTTACCAAAACGAAGAACAAGAAGTGTACAAGCGCATCATTGTATCTGAAGACGGTAAGCAACTTCTTGGCGCGGTCATGGTCGGTGATACGTCTGATTACGGTGACTTGTTACAACTGAAACTGAACAACATTGAGCTACCTGAGCACCCAGACACCCTTATCCTTCCTGCTCACGCCGGTGCAGAAAAACCATCATTGGGTGCAGATTCACTGCCTGAAACAGCGGTTATTTGTTCTTGTTTCGACGTAACAAAAGGCAAAATTGCTCAAGCGGTTGCTGACGGTCACCACACCATTGGTGATATCAAAGCCGTAACAGGTGCCGGTACAGGTTGTGGCGGTTGTATTCCGCTTGTAACTTCAGTGCTTAATGCAGAACTTGCAAAATCTGGTATTGAAGTTAAAAACGACGTATGTGAACACTTTGCCTATTCTCGCCAAGAACTGTTCCACCTGATCCGTATCGAAGAAATCAAAACGTTCGAAGAACTGTTAGAAAAACACGGTAAAGGCTACGGCTGTGAAGTATGTAAGCCGCTAGCAGGCTCCATTTTGGCATCTTGCTGGGGTGAGCATATCCTCAAGCCTGAGCTGGTTAAGCTTCATGATACCAACGATAACTTCCTTGGTAACATCCAGAAAGATGGTACCTACTCGGTCATTCCTCGTATGGCGGGTGGTGAAGTGACACCACAAGCGCTTAAAGTTTTGGCGGAAGTGGCTGCTGAATATAACCTTTATACCAAAGTGACTGGCGCACAGCGTATTGGTCTATTTGGTGCGCAAAAAGATGACCTTCCAACTATTTGGAAAAAATTAATTGCCGCGGGTTACGAAACAGGACAAGCGTACGCGAAAGCGTTACGCATGGCGAAAACTTGTGTCGGTTCAACATGGTGTCGTTATGGTGTGCAGGATTCTGTAGGCTTAGGCTCTCGCATTGAGAATCGCTACAAAGGCATTCGTACTCCTCATAAGATGAAGTTTGGTGTCTCTGGCTGTACTCGTGAGTGTGCGGAAGCGCAAGGTAAAGATTTAGGTATCATCGCAACTGATGCAGGTTGGAACATGTACGTGTGTGGTAATGGCGGTATGAAACCTCGTCACGCCGACCTACTAGCTTCTGACTTAGACGAAGCAACATTGATCCAATACATCGACCGTTTCATGATGTTTTACATTCGTACCGCTGCACCACTACAACGCACCTCTGTATGGATGGATAACATGGAAGGCGGCGTTGACTACCTTCGTGAAGTGATTGTCGACAATAAGCTTGGCATTAATGAGCAGCTTGAAGCAGACGTCGCGAAGCTTATCGGTAACTTCAGTTGTGAATGGACCAATGCGGTTGAAGACGAATCTCAACATAATCGTTTTGCTCACTTCATTAACAGTGATTTACGTGATGACAATGTTGTTTTCGTACAAGAGCGTGAACAACACCGTCCAGCCACTTACACAGAGAAGCACCCTGATGCTAAGGGCGACATCCTACACGTAGAGCTGGAGAAATAATCATGGCATTTCAAAAAGTATGCGATATCCAAGACATCATTCCTGGAACGGGCGTTTGTGCATTAATAGATGGACAACAAGTAGCAATTTTCCGTCCAAGAGATAACGAAGAAGTCTTTGCTATCAGCAATATGGATCCATTTGCTCGCTCAAACGTGCTTTCTCGTGGTTTGACTTGTGAACACCAAGGGGAACTTTGGGTAGCAAGCCCACTAAAGAAGCAACGCTTTAATCTAAGCACAGGTCTATGTCTGGAAGACGAACGTTTTAGCGTAAAAGCGTACAAGACACGAGTGACGAAAGGCAAAGTAGAAATCTCAGCCTAATTTCGAGACTGAATAGCTTATAGGGGTTGTCCGTTCTAGCAACTAAGAACACGTTTCAGCCCCTATCACTATTCAATCTTAACTTTTAACTTAAACTTTTATAGGGACAATTTTATGTCTGATGATTTTAAACCTGCACAGTTCGTGCAAACCATGATCAATGTTGGCGAAGCAAAAACAAACACCAGCACGCGTGATCTACTCATCCGCAGTACGATGGCAGGTATCATCCTTTCTCTTGCGGTTGTGGTCGCTATCACCACTATCGTTCAAACGGGTATGGGCGTTGTTGGCGCACTCGTCTTCCCTGTGGGCTTTGTTATCTTAAGTGTAATGGGCTATGACCTTGTAACCGGTGTGTTTGGTCTTGCACCTCTCGCAAAATTTGCTAATCGCCCGGGTATTACTTGGAATCGTATTTTCCGTTGCTGGGGTATTGTGGGCTTAGGTAACCTAATCGGTTCTTTAATCGTAGCTTACCTTGTTGCGGTATCACTGACGGGTAACTTCTCTCTTGAACTTAACGCGGTAGCAAAAAAATTCATCGCCGTGTCTACGGCTCGCAGCTTAGGTTTTGAGAACATGGGTATGGATGGCTGGATTACCTGTTTTGTACGTGGCATCTTTTGTAACCTTATGGTTTGCTTAGGCGTGATCGGTAACATGACAGCACGCTCTGTATCAGGACGCGTCGCGATGATGTGGTTCCCTATCTTCATCTTCTTCGCATTAGTATTTGAGCACACGGTTGTTAACATGTTCCTATTCCCACTGGGCATGATTCTAGGTGCGGACTTTGGCATTGCAACTTGGTTGAACTTCAACTTAATCCCAACTATTCTCGGTAACATTGTTGGTGGCTTGGTGATGACGTGTATTCCTCTATACTTAACGCACGCTAAAACAGCACCAGCAATCAACGCAGAGACCAACACCGCTGCTAACGTTGAACCTGTGCTAAGCACTAAGTAATTGATACGTTCTAATTAACATACTTAGTAATTAACAGGTTAAGTGCAGTTTCATGCTTATGTGAGACTGCACTTAGATAGATTTGGCGATAAAAAGTAACGACTTCATACCACATTGTGAGTGTTACTCTTTATAATCAAATTTGACGGATAGGCATTATAATGACCACCACTCCTAACCCATTAACGCGCGGCTTTGTTTCATTGGTTGGTGCAGGTCCCGGTGACCCTGACTTATTAACCGTAAAAGGCTATCGCGTCATTCAAGCCGCAGATGTTGTGGTTTATGATCGACTCGTTTCAACCGAAATTCTCGCGCTAGCGAAACCCAATGCTGAGCTTATCTATGTCGGGAAAAAACTCGATTTTCACTGCGTTCCTCAAGATCAAATCAATCAAATCTTAGTGGATAAGGCGTTAGCGGGTAAAAAAGTTATCAGGCTAAAAGGCGGCGACTCATTTATCTTTGGTCGCGGCGGTGAAGAACTCGAAACACTTGCAGAAAACAACATTAACTTTGAAGTGGTTCCAGGTATAACTGCGGCGGCTGGTGCGACCGCCTACGCTGGTATTCCCCTAACCCACCGAGATCATGCACAAAGTGTGCAATTTATTACTGGTCACGTGCAAAAAGACGGGCGCGAAATTGAGTGGAGCGCGTTAGCACAATCGAACAACACCCTTGTCTTCTATATGGGCCTTAAACAAAGCGGACACATCACGACGCAACTGATCGAACATGGACTTGATGCCAACACGCCTTGCGCCATTATTGAAAACGGAACTCGTAGAGAGCAACGAGTCTTTCAAGGCGAACTGCACACGCTGCCACAAATGGCGAACGAAGCGCAAAGCCCGGCACTAATTGTGGTTGGGAGCGTGACGCAATTGCACAATAAATTGAAGTGGTTTGAGTAAGCAGACGTATCAGTACATCCGCCTATCTACCTCATATAAAAGTCAGCATCGCTGGCTCTTATATGAGTCTTAACTATGTCGCTTAATTAGAATCGCTACTTACAGACTCTTCCACAGGTATATACACATCTGAACGGCGATTTTGAGAACGCCCATCTTTAGATTTATTCGAAGCGATAGGCTCGGACTCACCAAAAGATTTCAGCGTCGTATTTTGCTTTTCAATACCATATCCGTACAACTCACTTGCGGTGCTTTGCGCTCGATTCAACCCTAAGGCTTGGTTGTAAGATTTGCTGCCGATCCAATCCGTGTGGCCTTCTACCGTGACTTGATAGTTATTCTCGGCGAGTTGTCGTGCAACGCCTGATAACACGTCTTTAGCCAGTGGGGTAAGATTGTACTTATCAAATGCAAAGTGAACTCGAGCGACCAAGTAGCCCTTATCGGTCGCCTCTCCAAACGAGGCAATGCCTAGATTGGAAATATACGTTAAGCAATCGCTCTTATCCGTTAATAGAGACGAGCGTTTTAACAAGAGCATTTTCAATTCATCGTCATTACTCGTTTCCGTAACCTGAAGAAAACCATTTCGATGAGAACCTATTCCGGTCACCTCACCAATGGTGATCTTATGTGAGTACTCATAGTGTTTGGTTCCACAGTACTCACTAATGAAAGAACTAGGGTCTTCTGCAACTGCAAAAGAAGACACGAATACGCTGGTTGCAATCAATGCATGTAATTTTGACATTCCTAATCACCCATACAGTCTCGTTACGCCTGTACCACGAGACCCTTTTTTAATTAACTCTTCCAGTACTTCAATAAAATCATCTGTATCCGTTACATCGATAATATCTTCATCCACATCAATCACGCAGTCTTGGAAACCACTTTGCTCAGATGCTTGGAAATCAATGCCTATAACGGCTATATACAAACCCGGTATCTCTTCTCGTGCCTTATCACACATTCCTTCGGTTACTAACGCACTCAATATTCCATTATTTGGGCTTTCCACTCCATCACTTAAGACGATAACCATTTTGATTTTTTCATCATAAGTGGCGAGTTCATTTTCATCTGTCGTATCCGGTTTACCTGCAGCTAAATGTTGAAATCCTCTGAGCATTCCTTGAAACGCGGCGGTACTACCACTAGCAAACATATCGTCAATTTGGTCGATGTCGTCCCGATTGCTCGTCAAATCGATATTAAAAAACTGCCCGTCACTCGAGCTCCCGTAGCCTCGATAAAGCTCGTTTTCACTGACTCGATACTTAGTTTTTAAGGATGGGAAAGTACTGTCAAACATTTCATTCACTGTTAACGAAAAATTCACATAGTCATAGACATCAGCATGATAGGAGCGATCATCATCATCGTCGATATCAAAAATACTCACTAGTCGCTGTGCTTGTTTTCTTTCTCCAGATCTCTGATTCGGACAATCACTCTGATCGTCTGCACAATCATAAATATCCTCTGAACTGTATTTTCTCCATTTATTCCAGTTCACTTGTTCATAGCTTCGTTCTGAATCAGAGGTACTAACGTCATCTCTATATCGTAACTGACTGACAGCAAACTCAGTGCCTGAATTATTCGTCTCACGGGTCCGAATATTAAAAGGGACAATCGCTATACGATTATCTAACTTACTCGACAACCCACCTTGATCATCATCGTTACAAACGTCCTCCCCCGTTACCGCATCAACGCTAACATCAGAACAGAGTAACTTGTCAGCAATAGCTTTAACCGCAACCTTTAAATCAGCAATCTTGCAGTTTGAACTCGTACAAGAAGAATTACTCCCCCATTGCCAGCTCATTGACCCAGAAAAATCAGAGACAAAAACGATATCAATATTTTTGTCTCCCAAGATAATGGGGTATTTTTTTGCCACGCCAATCCCGTTTAAATCTTCGGTTGTATCAAAAGAAGGAATTAAATTACTGGCAAACCAAGAGTTATGAGTCGTCGTCGCATTCACAGAGTACTCTATGTACTCAT
This sequence comes from Vibrio qingdaonensis, assembly GCF_026191675.1. Lineage (GTDB taxonomy): Bacteria > Pseudomonadota > Gammaproteobacteria > Enterobacterales > Vibrionaceae > Vibrio > Vibrio qingdaonensis. The sequence goes on from NZ_JAKRRY010000001.1 coordinate 134,296, forward strand.
CTTGAGTATCAGTTTGTGGCTGGTGAACCCACTCCACTGCAACATTCGATACTTGAATATTCCTTACATAATCATGGATATAAGCATCTGATATCCTTTGTTCATCAACGCCATAGCTATCACGTTTATCTTCAATAGTTTCTGCTATCGACGCCGCCTTTGCCGCATCCCTTAATCGGTTAGTTTCCTGAATATAACGTGTGCCTTCTACGGCCCAAAAGGTCACACCGAGTATAGGCACGAGTGTGAATGCCATCCATACTGCAGCGATACCTTGCTGCCTCTTCATTCTGTTTGTCTTTAGTGCATTTAGGTACTTCATATTACCTCCCCGCCACTACTGAACTTGACGTGATCGTGAAAGTAGGTGTTCCAGAGTTTCCCCAAAAATTCGCAAACCATGAATCCTTTTGGTCGCATAAACTTACTTGATACAAGGAGTAAATCGTACCGTCTTCAACGGGAGCTAACGCGCTTTTTTCAGATATTGCTACCGCTTGACACCCTAAACTGTCATAAGGCGCACTTGTAAAGGTTTCTACCGTTTCTTTGTTATGTAACGCTTCAATTTTAATCGCAAGGTTCGATGCGTTCTTATTCAGCATTCGGTTAGCCAGTGCAGTCATATCACTTTGATCAGACGCCGATAATGACGTTACACCGCCATAAAAACGCGTGCGTTCTTTTAATATATTCACAAGTGCAAAACTGGTACGATCCAGTTGAGCACGCACTAACAACTTATGGCTGATATCGGTCATGAATAAGTAGATACCGACAAAAATGATCAATACAATCACCAATTCAATGACAAACGCCCCTTGTTGAGTCTGAGTTGAATACTTCATCATTATTCTCCCCAACCCTCATGTTCCAAGTTCAACACAGTTGTTCTTGAAATAGTATGCGGTTCATTGCCAAACAAATTAATAATCGGTGTATATTCATAAGACAGTGTTAACTCTGCTAATGTATACTGCCCAGTAAAGTCGTCATGGGTTTCAGACAAACCAGTGTTATTGACAAATTCAGAATATGAATTAAAGTATCTTCCCGTTAACGTGAAATTCTCGTGTGGTGCCATAAAGCTCCACAGATGCCCATCGTTAGTCACGAGGTTATTGATTCGACTTTGATAATTAGTATGGGTACTCTCACCAGCAAAAAACTGTGTATTTCTTACGGTTTCCCTTAAAGCATAATCAACCAGATTATTGACATAGATATGATAACTCGCCTCAAATATCATCAAGGTTGTTAAAATTAATACTATTGCGCCAATTGAAAACTCAATAGTCGTAACCCCTGTTTGACGTAACTTATTAGCATACATAATAATTAACCATCAAATTTGTAGAGCTGACTGGATATCAAGGATACTTGTGCATCGGTATAATCTCCGTTTAATAGCTCTCTTGCCTGTCCAAATTGACCAAGTTTGAAAAAAGCAATTGCTAAATTCGCCTTGACCACCTCATTATTTGGATTTTCTTTGAACACCGGTGCCAATAATTCAGTCACTCGTGAATAATAGCCCTGAGCTAAATAAACAACAGCTAAATTATTTTTTACCGTAATATCATCGTGCCCTTTCAGCCTTGCTTGGTTAAATTCCTTTTCTGCTTGTTCAAATCTATCCAACTTACTATATGAAATTCCGAGTAACACATGTATTTCACTGGTGTTGTTCCCTAGTTCGGTTGAACGCACATAACGCTTTACAGCTTCGTCGCTCTCTCCTTGTTTATCATAAATCTGTCCGCTTAGTTGGTATAACTGCGCATTTTTTACGCCTTTATCAAGTAAATGATCCGAGTAAAACCGAGCAGATTCGATATCTCCCTTCCCAAAATACACTTCTGCAAGCTCTTGAGTCACCAAAAGATCTTGCGGATTTTGCTGTAAGTGACCTTTATAATGCTTAATCAACCCTTCGTGGTTTTCCACTCTTTCCATGCTGGACACCATTTCTTGCTGAGTTGGAGCATTACTTGATGTACACCCAACCACTGAAAGCGCCATGAACGTAGTAACAATCCATGTAATGTTCATAATTACTGTCCTAAATTTAAGTCCACTTGCATCACACCTGGTGCAAGAATCAAAATGACGATGGGAAACATAATCAGTAGAATCAATGGCACGCTCATTTTAGCCGCCAATTTACCAACCTTCTCTTCGACCCTAAGCAACTGAATACGACGCATATCTTCAGCCAAGTCGCTCAATATATTTGCAACCGAGGTACCATAATGCAAATTCTGCACAATAGTTAACACAAAGCTCTGTACTTCAGGTGCCGGTAACCGATAATTTAAGTCATTTAACGCTTTTTCAATCCCATGTATCTTACTTGAGTCAGACGTTTTCTTTATTTGATAACTTAAATCTCTATCAAACGCCTTGAGTTCTGCATGTAAATAATCTAATGCCGCTTCAATAGTCATACCGGTTTGCACACAGACGGACATCATATCTAACAAGTATGGAAGGCTTCGTGATATTTTCCTTACCATATAACGTCGACGTGCTTCCAACAAAATATCTGGGACAATGATTATTGAGACAGCCACAATCATAAGCACAGCCAACTGGTGCAGTAGAGGAATATCAATAAAGAAAACAAACACGCTAGCTAATATCGCGACAACCACCTTACTCGGAAGGTAGTATTTGGCGAGATTTTTATTATAGTATCCCGCATCCAGTAATTTTTGCTCTAGATCTTTTCTCTGTTCTTTTGCAAACCCGATAATAATCCGGTTCGTTTTAATCGGCATTAATGGCTGATTTTTTATCATTAATGTAGATAAGCGCTTACTTCGAGCACGGGAGCGATACCCTTCATTTATGATAAAGGCAATAGCAACAATCACAAAAAATATACTGAGCGGCAATATCATAGCTTCACCGCCTTAACGAGCAGCCACACAAAGAACAAACCCAGTAGTTCACTTCCCACCACATAATAAAATACGTACACGCCGTCAGGGTCATGCAAAATGAAATCAATATTATCTGGATTCACTTGATATAGGATAATCGCAAAGATTAACGGTATGGCTGCTACGACTTTTGCCGAAATGCGGGCCTCAGACGTCATGGCCATTTTCTTAGTTTCCATCGTTCTTGAGTCCACCAAAACTCGAATTAAACGCGCTAGAACACCTCGTAGTTGACCACCGCGACTAATATTGGCTCGAAGGGTAATAGTAAAGAAAATAAACTCAGGATAAGGAAAGCGTTTAGCGGCTCGTAACAGTACTTTTTCAGGCGTTTCACCAAGCTTTAAACGATCACCCATATTCTTGAATTCTCGCCCTATTTCATTGTCCAAGTTTTGGCCAACGAACCCTATCGCTTGCATCAGGCTTTCACCCGCAGTTATTGCACTCATCAATATATTGAGTGCGTCCGGAAAGCTTTGTTGGAATTGTCTGTACCGACGTCCTTGAAGCCATTGATAACCAATAAATACTAAACCTATCATTACCGATATTGAAACAATTAGAGCGTTATTCTTTAAAAATTGAAAACCAATATACCAAGCAATAAAACCACAAATGACTAAATACGTTATGACAAGGAGATTCGCTCTTGGTCCGAGACTTTGGGCTGAAAATCGATATGACTCTTGGGCTCTTTTTATACCCTTTTTGGGCACCAATGAGCCTACATTAATTGCAGAAGCAGATTCCTCTCCCACCTCTGTTTCAGGGAAATAGTGACTGATTTTGTGTTTCTTCCCCGTGATCAACATTAACGCGACGACACCAAACAGGACAAGAGAAAACCAAATCATCATAAACTCGCTCCTTGGAATGAACTCATTAATTCTTCGTATAGGCCGAAAAACTGTGCCTTCTTCACTAATTCTGAACGCTGCATAATCCCTTGCGTGACAAACTTCCCTTTCACGGATTCTCCGTATCCAGACTCTTGGTATTCAAAGCGATACAACTCTTCCATTACGACACTTTCACCCTCAAGTCCGACGATTTCAGAAATACTGGTGATTTTTCGCGTACCGTCTCTTAAACGCGAGATTTGTACGATAATTTGGACGGCGCTTACTATTGATCGACGAATGGCGTCCAGGGGTTGATTCAAATTCGCCATCATAATCATCGACTCGACACGACTAATCGCATCTCGTGGGGTATTCGCATGCAGGGTGGACATAGAGCCATCATGACCTGTATTCATTGCCTGAAGCATTTCAAAAGCTTCTGGCCCCCGACACTCCCCGAGAATGATTCTGTCGGGACGCATTCGAAGGGCATTAATCACAAGATCTCGCTGACTGACTACTCCTGTGTGTTCGATGCTCGCAGCTCGAGTTTCTAACCGCACAAGGTTCGGCTGTTGTAGACGCAATTCAGCTGCATCTTCTATCGTTACGATTCGCTCATCTTCCTCAATATACTGAGACAGTGCATTCAATAACGTCGTCTTACCCGAGCCAGTTCCTCCCGATATCAGTACATTCATTCGACACCGAGAAGCTATCGATAGCACACGCGCCATGTCGATATTCATAGAACCAAAATCGACGAGGTCTTCGACACCAATGTTTTGATCTCTAAACTTACGAATAGAAATAGATGTGCCATCTAAAGCTATCGGTGGAATGACAATATTAACCCGACTACCATCTTCAAGACGAGCGTCAACGGTTGGAGATAATTCATCAACTCGTCGTCCTACCCTTGCGGCAATTTGTTTTGCAATCGCTAGAACTTGTTCTTCGTTAACAAATGAAATTTCAGACCGCTGAATTTTTCCGTCTCTTTCGTAGAACACGTCAGACGGGCCGTTAATCATAATATCGGTGATTGTTTGGTCTTCAACAAGCGGCTGAATCGGCCCAAGACCAAAAAGTTCATCCATCATACTTTTGACTAATCCGCTTTTCATCATCGCCGTGATGGGGCGTTCAAAACTGTTTGCCAATACATCAACTGCACTACGAATCTGTGTCTCAATTTCCTTTTGAGAGAGCGCCTGAATAGCTTCAGGATCTAACGCCTCAAAGATTTGAGATCGAAAAGCAACATATATTTCTTTATTCGTGCTCATCGTATACCTAACCTTTGTAGCAGTCCTTTGGACTTATTAGCCGATCGTCCATTGACCAAGTGAACCAACTTGTTGATCGCTTGGCTAACATGTCTATCATGCTTATAGGCGCGCTTTCCATCGACATGAAGATGAGGTAAATTTTTGCAATAGTCAAAGTCAAGGTCCACACTGGAGCCTAAATATTTTTCTATCTCATCACGCTCTATAACAAAACTCTTGTCAGGGCGATGGTGGTTAACAACGGTAATAATGCGTGTACGTTTATGCGTGGATTCTCGAAAAGCATCTAAACTAGAAATCAACGCTTTCGCCTTCCTAACTGCGGCAACAGAAGGCTCCACAACAATGGCAACAACGTCGTAATGGTCGATGAGCATCTTACAATCGACCTGAAAATCAACACTGCCAGAAAAGTCCTCTACGATAAAATTCGTATTCCTGCTCAACAGCTCACACAGTGCTTGGTTGTAGGCCAGCAGATCAGCCTCCAAGGCGTCCCCTTGAAGAGAAAGCAATCGTAAATCTCTAGAAACCGGATGTAGGTAATTCATTGCCCCTTCAAGATCGAGCTCATGAAGCGGCACAGAGAACTCATCTAGCGCCCGTGGGGCATGATTTGTTAACCCCAAAAGAACATCTATATTGCTGTCATGATATTGGTGATCCACTAAGATGGTATCCACACCGTCATCTGCCATCTTGCTACTCAGCTCGGTAGCAATATAGGAGGTGCCAATACCTCCTTTACTGCCCACCACAGCGACCCGTTTGGCACGACGCTCTTTACTCACACCCGAATAGGACTTTAAGTCATTATTTACATGCATGACGAATTCAGCAAATTCGTATTTATTGATCGGCCAAAATACGTAGTAAAAACCCATACCTTTAAGCGAGCGTAATGTCGAAATAGCATCTTCTTGACCAATAATGACAACCCCTTTATGCGTGGGTAATGTCGCAGCAATGGCTTGTGCGTCTTCAACAACACTTTGAGACTCGTTTAATTCCACAATGATTAAATTGCTATCTTGCTTCGCATAAAATTGGCTATCTACGTTGCTGTTATCAATACTATTCGGTGCGTCCCAACCTTCAAATTCAAACAACTCTTCAACCAAAGAGCGACACTCTTGCGTCTGATAGATGAGTGCACAACCAGTAGGTCCTGAACTTGCTGGTTGCACTGGCTTTGACGCTTCAACTTCAGGAAGCTTCTTAGTAAGATCGAACATTAGATTCCCTCCACTAAACGTTCTTTGTGTGCAACTTGTTGACTACGCGCTGCTTCGGAGAAACAATTTCGGCTTATTTCAGTAGATTCAATTCTTGACGGTTGACATGGCTTCGTGAGCAGAGCGTGAAATGTAATCGTGACTTTAAGGTCACTGGCCAAACTTGCATTACGTGTCATCGTGAACACTTCTGCTTGATAAGGTAATAGCTTCTTATCGGCTAATGAAGCGTCGAGTAGTTTCTTAGACTTCGCATTTTTGTACTCAATGCTATAAGCCGCCCCCGAATCAATTTCATCGACTGAATCAAAAATCTTCGATAACTTATTCGTTGCTTCTAGCTGGGTCTTTGCTGTAAATTCATAGACATGCTGTTCTGGATATACGAGTAGCTCTGCACCTTTGCCGTTGTAATAACGTTCACTACAACCGCTAAGCGCTAGTATGATTAGCATTCCTTGCCATAGCTTCATTGGATAAACCCTCCTTTAGATAGCAGTTCTATGGTTGGGTTATCTCCACTATTTGTCGCTTCAGGTTCAGAGATATTCAACCAACGTCGTAATGTATTGGTTTTACTGATGTATGGGAGTTGAATGTCCCTTTTCTTCATTGGTTTAACCAGGTTAACCGTGGCAACAATAAGCAATTCAGTTCTTCGTCTATCTGTTGACGACTTTCTAAAAGCCGCCCCAAGCACTGGAATATCACCGAGTAGCGGTGTTTTTTGAATCTCTTCCAAATCGGTACTACTCATTAGCCCTCCAAGAACAAAACTATCGCCGTCTCCCAGCTCAATGGTCGTCATCGCTCTTCGTGTGGCAAGTTGTGGCACTTCAATACCCGCGGCACGAACATATCGTTCGACTTCGCTCACTTCAGGAAATAATTGCATGCGAATTTTTTCTTCTGACAGAACTTTTGCGGTCAAATCCAATTTAATGCCGAATTCTTTAAACGTAATGTTGACATTATTATTAGTAGAGACAATAACGGGGATTTCACCACCCACTAGAAAGCTGGCAGACTCGCCCGATATAACCGTGAGATTAGGCTCAGCTAGAACCTGGGCAACATTTTCATTACCTAACGCAGTAATGAGCGTGGTGAGGTCGGCTGCCTCAAATTGTTGAAATAAGAACTGCCCAACGTTAGCCCCTAAGGAAGACCAGTCGACCCCTACGGTTTCAGCGAAACGCTCGGTTACCTGAGCGACAGATATTTTTACATTGACTTGTTGAACCGTTGCGACTTCTAGCTGTTCGAGAATGCCATCCCATGTCATATTTCGCGCAAAAATCATGCTTTGCGGTTCTTCTAATGTGACATAGTCTTTTCTAAATTCGAGCTTTTGAGTCTCCTCCCAACGATCCGTTTTTTCTCGGCCCAATAAAGTCGCTACCATTCTGTAAATATCATCTCGTTGCTGTTCTGAGTGAACAATGCCACTAACGGCAACTTGATTGCCGACAGATTCAATTTTGACATCAACATCCGAGAAATGGAGCTTTATCTGACGACGTACTTGGCTTAAGTCAATATCGGCTATGATTCTATCTGACATAAGAAGCTTCTCAGATTCACCGTAAACCATTAAACGAGCCTGTCCTACTGCCTTGGCAAACACAACAATGGTCGTTTCGTTAATCACGTTGTAATCAACCACATCAGGATCACTGATAAACACCTTAGTAATACGCTCATCCAATTCGATATGCTTCGCGTCGTTAACGGTAATATATTGCTGACCCGCATAAACGTTAACAGTACAGAGCAATAACAACATTACTGCCAGTGTGTGCATCCAATGCACTTGATAATTGTCGTCCATTACAATTCACCCTCACGTCCGTTCTTATTTTTTGAACCACGCATTTCTTCAATGCCTATGTAATTACTCATTACATTTCGAACGTCTGCGTATACCGGTTCTTCATATTCACGACTGCGATAGACTTCGAGGTGCATTGTCCGTTGAGCTAGCGCTAGTCTTGCCACTTCAGTCGGCGGGATTTCAATTATAATAGTGGTAAAGCCATCTTCGCTCTTGCCTGCCACTGGCTTTAATTTTTGCTCGCTGTCCTCTCCCCCCATATTCAATACTTTGATATTTTGTAAGAATAATGTGGCGGTTACGCCTTTAAATCGAATCGGTTTTTCAATGGCACCAGACAGGTTAGAGCTTGGTGAGCTTACGGTGAGAATATCAATACGCTCACCAGGACGGATAAAGTCACTAATCAAATTTTTATTACTGACAACAAGCGGATACAATGTCATCCCTTCAGTCACAAGAAGGTCAATATAGCCGGGATCGTTTTCACGGGTAATGTACTCCGGAAGGATGAGCGCACCTTGGGGTAGGTCTCTGTTAAACAAAGTCGATGGACTAAAGTCAAGTTCAACATCAGAACGTAAACCTTCATCCAGAGCGTCGGTTAACAGCATTTGCTCGCGCTTTAAAGCGTCATTAGCTATCGACTCACCACGGTCTATATTATTGAGGGTTCGCCATACTGTTATGTATTCAACTGAGTCTTTTTTAGGCTGAGGGGCGATTTCATTAACAACAACCGATGATTTGTCTTTATTTTTTAATACGCTATCATAGATTCCATAGCCACCAACCAATATAGCTATGAGAGCTACGAAAAAAATTATTCGTGATCTCATATTGTCACCTATTAATATAAAATTTGTAAATGGTAATTAAAAAGCCAAAGCTTATAGCGACACCATAAGGTAGTCCCGGTTCTTCTTCATTATTGGGTACCATTTTTAGCAATCTATACTTCATCAAATAAATGGTAGATAGTACACCACCACAAATCGCAACATTAAAAAATGCATCTCCAAGTAAACCAATTGGAATCGCCAGAGAAAAAGCAATCATCAACTTTATATCTCCCCCTCCAGCATATCCTCTTATATAGATTAACAACATAATGATTATAACCGTTGCAGTATTAGCTAAATGAAGCCACACCGTATATTCAGATAACATTAACAAATAGACAGAGCAAGCAGATATTAATAAAGTCAGTGAGTTACTAATGGTTCTTAACGCCACATCACTTGCGCAAATTGCAGCGCAAGTGATGTGCATGACTACAAATATTAAGTAATCCAACTGACTATCACTAATAATGTCTAACTGCCGTTCGCCGTATCAATATTACTGCTCACGGTACCAAAAGCGGTCTCTAGCGATCCTACAAACCCTGTACTACCTAAAACCACTGCTAACAACACAGCCATTGCAACCGCAATTAAGCCATACTCAATAGCCGTTACCCCACGGGTATCTTGCTTTAACCCATTTAGAAAATTTGTCGCTCTTACGTATAATTCAGTCATCATGGTAATATTCCCTCTATCAACTGTTTGCACTTAGCATTGATAACTGTAGGTGGCAGATCACTGTCTCAAAAGTGGACACTATCGGTTAGACCGATATCACCATCAGGAAAGGCACATTTATAATTAAGCCTTATGATTTAGATAAAACAATTAAGTTAATATAATCAATGGCATACGATAAAAAAACTAATTTTCCATTGGAGATTAATATCTACAAACCAATCCCTAATGCGTGATGTGGATCACATTTTTACATAATAACGTTCTAATCTAAGATAAGACTGTTACGCTTTGTGTGTATGTCATTAACAAGACGGGTATACGAAACATGAAATTGCCATTTGACAATTTAATATCGTTTCACGCTGTTGTTAGTTTTGGTTCATTTAGCAACGGGGCGAGAAAACTCGGTAAATCACAATCAACCGTTTCAGGCGCAATTAAGAATTTAGAAAATGAATTGGATTACGCGTTAATCGATCGCAGTAAAAGTACCTTAACACTGACAGATAAAGGTAAGAAAATTTACCACCTCTCGGCACCAATCATTTCCAAGTATTTTGAATTATTACAAATTGCAGAGTCACTTCACAATAGCGATACAAAGAAAATCAATATTGGCATTGACCCTTTGATATTTAATGAAGAAGTAAAACAAGTGCTAATAGAATTCTCCGAAACCTTTCCTGACACGGAGCTGACTGTTTTCACTAAACCAAGCCACATACTTGGCCAATATGTCAATTGTCATAAAGTCGACATCGCCATTGGTAACCCTTATCATAAAACGGAATTGTCCTTTAATATCGATGAACTGTTTATGGTTAATTGCAGTTGGGTCATTCACAAAGACGTATCGACAGATTACGACTTATCCTCCATGAGGTTATTGCTAATCGATGGTAGCGAAAGCTTTGTTGATTTTTCTAGCATTGCAAAGCATAACATTTGGATTCTCGATGATACGAGTACCATTCTTGATCTTTGCTTAGCCAAAAAAGGCATCGCATTTTTACCTCATCATCTTATCGACAATCACAGTAGGCGTTTTGAGCTAATGACGTTTTCCGATGAGATGAATCTATTTGGTAAACAGATCTACGCGTCGTTATTTTGGCCCACGCATTCCGACTTTACTCGGCAGCATCAATGGATCCACAACAAACTTCGTAAAGGTCGTCAAACACAGTAGCAATGACTACAAACCAAAGTCGTTTTATTCATATAATCAGTTAGCCCCAATAACCGCTTATCAAAACCAAGACAGATCACTACTCGTATACAAGCTACTATTACAGTATTGGAGAGTAAGTGAGGAGGAAGGCATTGGGCATTGAATTCAATACACGCTGTCAACATAGTGTAGTAAGCGTACTCTGTTGTTTATTCCTTATTTGTAGCGGCAATGTACTAGGTAATGATCGCCGTGTTCATTACGAAAAAATGCTACCAGGCATTAAAGAAAACTCAACTAAACAACTCACGTTAAAAACCGATTCAACACAGATACAGAGTAACAGAAATACCAAGTACGACTCACATCATGTTGTCACGGAGCTACGAGGTAGCGTGTCTTCATCGCCCACTATTTTAGAACCAATCAAAACCAATAGACAACATTCCAAAATCACGACTTATCTACCCATCATACAAAAAGCTTCACGCAAGTGGGGAATTGACGTTAGCCTGATACTCGCAGTCATACATGTTGAAAGCTACTTTGAGCCACGAGCTCGTTCTCACGCACCTGCTTTCGGTTTAATGCAAATAATGAGAACCGGAGCGGTTGCCGAAATTTCTCAACGTTACTTTGGCAATACCGCATTTACCAGTGAGGATCTTTACCGTCCAGACATCAATATTAATATAGGGACCGCTTATTTAAGAGTGCTTCAAAGCCATTATCTCAACGGTATTGCGTCACCTCGCTCTAGAGAGTGGCTCTCCATTGCCGCATATAACTGCGGACCGGCCAACTTACACAAATATTTTAAACGGAATAACTCAGTAGAAACGTTCACTCATACCGTTAATCAAATGAGTGAGGCGGCCATTTTTAACTACCTTACTTCGGAATTTCCCATAAGTGAAACCAGACATTACGTCAAAAAAGTCATCGACAAGCAACGTCGCTACGAGGCGTTCCGCTAGACGTCTCTCCGCCTACAGCGCAATCTATGGACTTAAACAATGACTCAATCAATAAAAAAGCCAACGGCGTAAACCATTGGCTTAAGTCAATCTGTCCACGTACTCTAGAGTACGTGAATCTAGTCCTTACTTAATATTCAAGAACGCTGCGCCACGAACACCACCAGAATCGCCATGTTTCGCTTTAACGATCTTAGGGCACTTCGCCACCGACATCAGATGCTTAGGAATACGCTTAGGCATCTCTTCGTAAATGAGATCATAGTTCGATAAGCCACCGCCTAGCGTCACTACGTGCGGATCATTACCTGTGAAGATATTTGCTAAACAGATCGCGAGTAGCTCCATGAACATATCAACAAATTCGGTTGCTGAGGCATCACCCGTTTCACGCGCTTTAATGATATCAATCGCTTTCTTCTGCTCACCATAATAATGCGCGTATAGAAGCTCAAAACCACGACCAGAAAGGTAGTTGTCTAGGCAGCCTTTGTTTCCACAGCCACATTCCAATAAAGGGGCGTTTTCACCCAGATGGAACCACGCATCAATAGGAAGACGCATGTGACCAAGCTCACCGGCAACGTTATTACGGCCAGAAAACACTTTACCTTTATAGATAAGACCGCCGCCAAAACCCGTCCCTAAGATAAGACCCATAACAGAGGGAGAGTCTTTTAATTCGTCATCCCACGCTTCTGATAATGCAAAGCAGTTCGCGTCATTTTCAAGCTTCACTTCTCTTCCGATCAGAGCTTCAAGATCACGTCGAAGTGGCTGCCCTTTCGCACAGGCAATATTCACCGTTAATACCGTTTCGTCGTCTGCATCTTCCATCCCAGGCAGACCAAGCCCGACTTTACCTTCAACACCAAACTCGCTGTCATATTTCGCGACTAGACCTGCAAGCGTATCAAGTAAAACTTGGTAATTGTCACTTGGTGTTGGGACACGTTCAGTTGCCACTCGTTCTAGGTTTTCGTTGAATGCACCAAACTCAATTTTTGTGCCACCGACATCAAAGCCGTAATACATACAAAACTCTCCTTGCTAACCCAAAATTCGGGTGAAAAATAAATATCTTCGGGCATTATCCATATCCCTACCCCCTCAAACCGTGACTCAGCGCTAAGTTATCTTCTTGTCTAACCTAGTTGCTCAACAAGTCAGCACAATCTCCAGGACTTTAGAGGGATGTCTCGTTTCCGATCATGGCAATATACTTATGCAGATCTGGTCTGGTGTGATCGATTGAATAACGGGTCTTGCTCATCATGTAGCTTTCTCTAAACGCCGCAAACCAATGGTCAAGGACCTTAGATGCCTTTGCTTCACCAAACTGTTCAAAGACCAAACTCGCCACTTCTGCCGTTGCTAAGTGCTCCTCAATACTTGATTTTCTCATTACGTAGTTCGATATTGCTTCAGGCTTAATTGAGCACACTGGAAACTCATCTAGATAAGGCGATTTTCGAAAAATACGGCGGGCTTCGCGCCAGCTGCCATCTAAGAAGATAAACAATGGTTTTTTAGCTGTATCGATTGCTCCATGCTTTTTCTCAAGCGTCAACAAGCGCGACTTGTCATCAACGTAATCTTCGGGAAACACGACAATTGGTTGATATCTTTCATCGCTAAGCAATGCAAGTAAGCGGGAGTCGGGTTCTGTACGACTCCAAGCATAGGCATACCCTTCTTTTACTGTATCTAGAATTAGACGCCCGGTATTACTGGGTTTTAATATCTCCGCGTCAGAGACTAGCAGTAACACTGCAATGTTGGACTCAACATCTGGTTGGTATTGGCAAATACAATACTGCTGCGCAATTTGACACTGAGGACAACGTTTAACCTTCGCGCCGCGCGCATTAAACGGTTTGGTGGCAATAGCCAATCGATCATTATAAAGACGGTGGAAAGCGTGAAATCTCATTTTCATGGTAATCTTAGGGCAGATGCCGGAATTCTAACCCTGCTTATCCCATTTAGACAAAGGAAACCGTAAATTGATGGAAAATAGCGACGCGATCCGTCTACTCATTTTTATCACAGTGCTTGTTGCTTGTGCGGTTTGGGAATACCAATCACCAAGAAAAGACCGGACTCGAACCCGTCAACTTCGTTGGACCAATAACCTTGGCTTGGTTGGGTTCAATTCTATTCTGTTAGCGGCGATCATGCCCTTACTAGCCATTGACGCGGCTTATCTGGCTCAGCAAAACAACATCGGTTTATTCAACCAATTTGACACCATCAGCCATTCTGAATTTGCCCAGTGGATGCTTATCCCACTCTGTGTCGTGCTGCTCGATGGTGCAATCTATTTCCAGCATCTCATTTTTCACCGTGTGCCTATTTTATGGCGCTTACATCGTATGCATCACTCGGATCGTGATATTGACGTCACGACTGGCGCTCGGTTTCATCCCATCGAAATTATATTGTCGATGATCATCAAAATCGCACTGATCCTGTTACTGGGTGTCCCTCCACTCGCCGTGTTGCTGTTTGAAATCATTCTCAATGCTAGCGCAATGTTTAATCACAGTAATGGCTTTCTGCCGTTATCCGTTGACCGACCCCTTCGTAAATGGATAGTGACGCCCGATTTTCACCGTGTACACCACTCTATTATCACCAAGGAAACGCATTCCAACTTTGGCTTCTTCCTGTCTATTTGGGATCAGCTTTTTGGTACCTACCGAGCGCAACCCGAAAAAGGCCATCACGATGTTATCATCGGGATTCCGCAATTTTCCGACCCTAGGGAACAAAGGCTAGACAAGATGCTCACCCAGCCTTTTAGAGAGCCCGACTCGTAGAGACCTTGGCTGATAAAAACTCATCCTTTATCACTTAATGCGTATTCTGAGCCAGTTGGTATTTATGTAGCATCGCCTGCTGATGCCCAGCAATATCGGCAACTTGCTCTGCACTCTCAACCATCGACTCTAACTGCAAGTTAGCGTTTTCAGCTTGCGCACTCACGTGAGTAATAGAGCGCCCAACTTCCGCCGTGGCCCGCTCTTGCTCTTCTGTGGCAACAGAGACTTGTTCAACACGTTGGCGGATCTGAGCAATGGCATTTTCAATGTCCTCAAACGAGGTTTTAACACGCTCACTTGATACCAGCGCCTGATTCATTTCATCACGCGACTCAATGACAGACTGGCGCGATTCTTGGGCGGCTTCTTTCAGCTCTGTCATCATTTGCCGGATGTTTGTCGTTTGGCTGGATGTATCACTGGCTAGCTTTCTCACTTCATCCGCCACAACCGCAAATCCACGCCCCATATCCCCAGCGCGCGCCGCTTCAATCGCCGCGTTTAACGCCAATAAATTCGTGTTATCTGCAATGCCACTAATAAGATCCACCATTTCTTGAATTTGCTTCACTTTCGTATCGAGCTCATCCATTGACTCTGCATTACTGGTTAACGTGGTTTCCAATGAGTGTAAACGCTCTCGATTTGATTCCACGGCTTCCAGCCCCAACGTTGCAAAGCTCTCGGCCTGCTGCGAGTCGCTTAACGAAGCATTGGTGACAGAAGAAATTTCATTGATTGAGGCTTCTAGTTGCGTCACGGTTGTCACCATGCCATCTAGCGATGTGTTTTGTTCACGCATACTATTGCGGGTTTCTTCTGCTGCACCATGACTGATTTCCGCAGTTTGATACAAGGTTTCACAATTTCTTGTCACCATTTCAATCGAATCGTGAGTTGACCCTGTGACGTTATTGAGTTTGAGCGCAATATTTTGAATCTCGCTCGGCCCCGTCAGTGCCACCGTGTTGGTAAGATCATGTTCCGTCAATAACTTCAGCTGATTGGCAATGTTTTTAAGAGAACGGTTAACCCAACGACGCAGCATGAAAAATATTAAAACAATGACAACAATCAAAATGCCAGTCGCGACAAATAGGCTGTAGATGTTAAATAGGATCGTATTGCTTACCACCGCTTTGCTGGCATCAATCAGCGATGATGCGGTATTGGATACCTCCGACAGCAATTGAGTCGTTTCATCTGCCAAAGCAGTCGCTCGTGATAACTGTAATTGCTGCTGCTCCACCAGCTCCAGTCGAGCTAAAATCTGACGCAAGACACCATTGGATTGAAACCCTTCTTGAACCATGCCAAACGGCGCAGTCAAACTGGCAAATTCTTTTACTTCTGGGTGCCACTGGGCAAAATCGTCAAAGGCTAAATCAATACCTGCAATACGGTTTCGCATTTCACGGTATTGCTTCTTTGCTTCGGAGAGCCTGTCTTGCATCATAAGGACTAAGAACGTACTTTCCATCGAACTTGCACTGGCAATAAAACGACTCGCGGCATCTGCAGCGGCTGGATTATCGTCAGATAAAATGAGACTAATACGGTTCATTTCAGGTCCGATGGAACTCAGACCATAGCGAAAACCTCCTACCTCTTGGTCGATCTGCGCTTTCATTGCGACGATACGAGCCTGCAATTCAAGTATTGACTGCGTCAGTGACTGAAGCTCAACAATCTTGCTACTCAGTAATTCCTGTTGCTCAATTGTCACCGCTTGATTGTATAGGTCGGCGATTTCAAACAGCTGTTCAGACTTGATTGTGCTCGCATCAACAAGTTCCGTAATACGATCTTGTATTGCAGCCAGCTCCTCACCCGAACTAGTTTGTGTCCCGTAACTGAGTAACTTAACTTGCTCCAACACATCTTGTGTTAAGCCTGCGTTGTTCATTGCTAACGGTAACGCGCGGTTGGAAAGTGAGTCAAATTGGCGGTTAACCTGGGTAAGGCCATTCGCACTCAACCAACTTAGTCCGACAAAGAGCATTACTATAAGAAAGAATATAATGCTGAGTGAGCGAATCAGTGAGGTAGAACCTTTCCTTGCTGTCGAGGATGTCATGCTAAGTCCGTTACATTAGGTCACACAACGAGTGTCTTTTCATCTTGGATGAACATTAGACAACTAGTTGAATTAGTATAGAATTACTAGGAATAGTAGTTATTCTCAATGACAGATTTATTACACTTTTATTGAATGAAGATGACACATGAAGATTCGTAAGTTATTGATAGTTTTCAGTATGGTGACCGTTTTGGCAGCGTGTTCGTCTTCACCTGACCGTGCCGCTCATACTCAGCAACCCTACAACACAGCGGATAATGCCCCATTTTTAAACGAATATAAAAAATGGCAGGGTGTCCCTTATCGTCTTGGCGGCACGAATTTCAGCGGTGTGGACTGCTCTGCTTTTGTGCAAGCGGTTTATAACGATGCCTATTCCGTCAAACTGCCAAGAACCACCGCTCAACAAGTTAACATCGGCAATAAAGTGAATTATAACAATGCGCAAAGCGGCGATTTGGTTTTCTTCAAGACGGGTTATAAAACAAGGCATGTGGGTATTTATTTAGGTGGAAATACGTTCATGCACGCCTCCACATCCAAAGGGGTCATTTTATCGCGATTAGACAACCCTTACTGGGCGGCTAAATTCTGGCACTTTCGTTCCGTCAATTAATGATTCGACTCAATATTTTGGTACAAAAAAAGAGGCTAAGCGCCTCTTTTTTATTCTTAAATCGGGATAAACCTACGTTTAATCGCTAATCGTACTTTGCGACTGCGGTATCAAATAGATTTTTAACTAATGCGATATACTCTTCAAGAAATGAGACTTGCTCATTCGTTGCGTTTCTATTCCAAACACCAGCCAACACCTCTTCAAGATCTTGAATCACCAAATCAACTTCTTTCAGTAATTTAAATCGTACACTGGAATGAAGTTCTGGATTTTGTTCAAACAAAACCATGATATTCGACGCCACCATGTCAGTCGCCACATCTTCAATGGTTTCCGCCCCTGTGTCTCCTGCTTTCGAAGTAAACACATCCAAATTCATGGCTAAATGTTCTATCAATGCTTGATAGCCGTCAGTATTTACCACCACGACTGCTCTCCTAGCAACGGTAAAAATATAAGGTAAACATACCAAAGATAATTAATGTATGTAAGCTTTTGATTTAGAAAACCTACGCTATATTTTCGAGGTATGCTTCACCTCACATCTATCATTTCTATACGTTGTATCGCCTTAATCGATAGAAAACGGTGATTTTTATTAACTAACAGACATTTTTACTATTAAAATCATAAAGTTAAAGAAAAACCTCACATAACATCATAGTATACGCCCAGCTATGCATAATACGCATTTAAACGAATAAAAAAACGCCAGCTTATAAATAGGTATCACTATGAAAACATCGTTACAACTCGCTTCCGTTCTCTCTATGATTGGGTTATCAGCAACATGTGGAGCAGAAGACTTTTCTCATCACGTGGGTGTTCGTGCTGGACTCTGGAATCAAGAGCTTTCTGCGCTAGGAAGTAAATCAGATGGGCAAGATGTTGCTTGGGGTTTTGAATACGTTGCATTAAAAACGATTAACGATTCTGGAAGTGTCAAACTTGGTCTCCACACTACCGCAGATATTTCTAGCGTCTCTCACACCGGAGGAACCGCTGACAACCGAATCTTTACCATTGCTCCCGAGGTGGCACTAAACCTCATGAACAATTTTGATGCTTATGCCAAAGCAGGGCTAGGTTTTTGGAACACAAAATACAAAGTAGATGGGCTATCTGATTCAGACAGCGGCAATGATTTTATCTACGGAATAGGCCTGAGATATGCGTTGAAGACTGGCGCCTATTCAAGTATTGAATACACCCATTTCAAAACAGATAGCTTGGGTCTCACACAAGACAATAATCAAGTTCTACTTTCTCTAGGCTATCGATTTTAGTCCTGTGCTGCTTCAATCGCCAACATTCTCTCTGGCGATTGAAGTCTACTTCCTCCGACTCCATTTCTGCTACCATCCAACAAGCTCCTTCACCTAAACGATATAAGACGGCCTTCTAATTAAACAACTCGATCACCAGCTTATTATCTTTGACAACTAACTTTGGCTCTGCGGATTTAAGTAGCGCCTCCTGTACTTTAGAGCTGTCGAGTTTATACACCGGATACTCCGATAACGCGTAGCCAATCATAGACACCGCAGGTTTAATCAACGCTTTAATTTCAGGTGTCAGCCTTTGCTTGCTCTCATCAAACTGTTCCAGACGCAAAGATTTTAAGAATATTTCGCCGCTTTCTGCCTGATAAGTCGGTATCGCACTGAACTCTAACGCTAGATCGAGACCAATCTTATCTGCATTAAGCATCTGTACTTCCGCGTTGGTATTGGCAAACACAGAAACTCTCTCGGCATCGGTACGACCTATTTTTACTTGTAGATCGTCAACTGACACCTGTGCATACATCACATTCTCAATGCCTACCGACTGCTCGAAGTTAACGTTATCATGCAGATAATTCGTCATATCTTGTTCGGTGATGCTGTAACTTGCGCAGCCTGAGATGGCTAAAGCTGTACCGACTAATAACCACTTTAAACCCATATTTTTCACCATATCCGTTACTCTTATTCATCTATTTCGGTGTTTCATTACTATCACTCTACTCCATCCATTGAGTTATCGCTTCTTTTTACTATCGTCCAATCCCATCTGTATTGCTGTCAATATCGTGGTGTCATCCATTTTCATAGAATATGGAAAAGACAAACTGTTCTGTGACTTACCTCTCATGTCTATTATTTGTCGAATAAGTCTGTATAATCCGCCGCGTAACAATCTGTACTTTCATTTCTGTCGATTTGCGCTGTGATTTACGCCAATCGTCACTCTCATACCTAGGAATACTTCTTTGATATCTACCGCTAACATCACCATGCAATTCGGCGCTGAGCCGTTATTTGAAAACATTTCAGCTAAGTTCGGTAACGGTAACCGTTACGGCTTGATCGGTGCCAATGGATGTGGCAAGTCAACGTTCATGAAGATTCTTAGTGGTGCCTTGACCCCAAGCTCTGGCAACGTATCAATGACACCAGGATTAAAACTGGGTGTTTTGAGTCAAGATCAGTTTGCATTTGAGCAATACAACGTGATTGATGTTGTGATAATGGGTGACCGTAAGCTATGGGAAATCAAGCAAGAGCGCGATCGCATTTACTCATTACCAGAAATGAGTGAAGAAGACGGCATGAAAGTCGCCGAGCTCGAAAGTGAATTCGCAGAGATGGACGGCTACACCGCAGAAAGCCGTGCTGGCGATATCTTAATCCAAGCCGGTATTGAAGAAGAGTTGCATTTTGGTTTGATGCAGCAAGTCGCACCTGGTTGGAAGCTACGTGTTCTCCTTGCCCAAGCGCTGTTCGCGAACCCAGATATCTTGTTGCTCGACGAACCGACCAACAACTTGGACATTCACACCATTAACTGGCTAGCAGAAGAGCTTAACCAACGTAAGTGTACAATGATCATCATTTCGCACGACCGTCACTTCCTAAACTCTGTATGCACACACATGGCAGATATCGACTATGGTGAGCTTCGTATCTACCCAGGTAACTACGAATACTTCCTTGAAGCATCGGGATTGATTCGCGATCAATTACTGGCAAGTAATGCGAAAAAAGCTGCTGAAATTAGTGAACTACAAGATTTCGTTAACCGTTTTGGTGCCAATGCCTCTAAAGCAAAGCAAGCCAGCTCTCGCGCTAAAAAGATGGATAAAATCAAGCTTGATGAAGTAAAATCAACAAGTCGCATTAGCCCATCGATTGATTTCGGCGAAGGTAAAAAGTTGCACCGCCAAGCATTAGAGCTTCAAGATCTTGGGCATGGTTTTGACGGTGAAGTACTGTTTGAAAAAGGCAACTTACTCTTAGAAGCTGGCACTCGTTTAGCCGTTATCGGCGAAAATGGTGTAGGCAAAACGACGCTATTACGTTGCCTTGTGAACGAATTAGAACAAAACCATGGCGTAGTAAAGTGGTCTGAGAACGCATCAATCGGTTATTGCCCACAAGACAGCACTGCTGATTTCGACAATGACCTGAGTATTTTTGATTGGATCTCTCAATGGCGCACCGTTAAACACGATGATTTAATGGTCCGTGGCATTTTGGGTCGTTTATTGTTTACTGCAGATGATGCTAATAAAAAGGCTAAGAACTGTTCAGGTGGTGAAAAGAACCGCCTATTGTTTGGTAAGCTAATGATGCAAGACATCAACGTATTAGTCATGGATGAGCCGACCAACCACATGGATATGGAAGCCATTGAAGCATTAAACAATGCCCTGAAGAAATACGAAGGTACATTGATTTTTGTCAGTCATGACCGTGAGTTTGTCTCTTCTCTTGCAACATCAATCATCGATGTTAAAGACAAGCAATTAGTACAGTTCCAAGGCACCTACAACGAGTACCTTGCGCACCAAAAGAAAATGCTCGCAATCAGTTAGTCGCTAAGCGACGACTGATATGTAAACGTAAAACCGAACATTTGAACTGAACAAGGAGCAATGACACAGTGTGTCTTTGCTCCTTTTTGCATGTGGAGTCGGCATCGCTCACATCACAAGTGTTGCTCTCGTTTCCATGTAGACAGTGAACGAATATGAGCAGGGCCTATCCCACAACACCCACCGATTATAGACGCGCCGAGTTGATGCCATTGCTTGGCATAACATAAATATTCGTTTGGCGACAATGAACGCATCGCTTGCAATGTACCATTGGCTTCATGATCGGTATTAATTGGCATAAAGTTATTGGCGTAAACACCGATAATTATGTCATAGCCGCATTGCTCACTCACTTCCCTCGTCTCTTTAATCGCCTGTGCCATGGCTTCTGGAACGGAACAATTGAACATCACCCCATCAACACCCAAGCTACACGCTCGTTCTATCGCCTGGTTCAGCGACTCTCCCGAACGCAGCGTCGCATTACCGGTAGCAGAATCGCTTACGCTAAAGGCATAATAGATCGGCTTACTGGACGCCTTTAGAATACGGTGCGTCACTTCAAATTCAGCAAAACTTGAGATAGTTTCAACAATCCAGAGGTCTACGTAAGGATCTTGTGCTTGATAGAGCGTTTCAATAACGGGCGCCGCTTGGTCAGCTTGAAATAAATCCGGTCGATAGCTACCTAAGGGAGGCGGGATCGCACCAGCCACTCGCACGGTATGTCGTTCACCTTCTTGCTTACTATCTGATGTTAAGGGACTATCTGATGTTACGGGACAATCCGATTGTACGGGACTGCCTGAATTTATACGGCCAGCGGATCCTAATAGGCCGTGAGAAGCGTGCACTACCGACGCCGCAATTTGAGCCGCTTTTTGTGCGAGCTGCGCCCCCTCTTGCTCATAACGCTCTACTCCAAGATGAAACGGCACACACGCATAGCTATTAGCAATAATAATTTCGGCACCCGCATCGATAAAATTTTGATGTGCCTGACGGACATGCTCTGGTGATTCAATCAGCGCTTGTGCACTCCACAACGGTTGTGAAAATGGTGCGCCAATGTCTTGAAGCTCACGCCCCATGCCACCATCCAATATGGTTAATGATTTCATACTATCTACATCTAACTAACTATTGCCATCAACCTGCAGAGTAGCAGAGTGTTTGACTAAGCACCACGACCTGCTTTCTACGCTCACGCACAATTACTATGCGTTGCGATTGACTCATTCACCGAGTCGATTTAATAATAAGCACTGGACAAAATTCCATCACGACTATTACCACGCCGATACGCTTAGCGCTGTTTATGACGATGAATACGTCGCATTCATACTTTTTCAGGATTACCTACGATACAAGGAAGAACAATGAAAGACGAAACCCTCTCTATTCATTTTGGTTACGAGACTGACCCTACAACCAAATCTGTCGCGACGCCCATCTATCAAACTGTCGCTTACGAATTTGATAACGCTCAACATGGTGCCGATCTTTTTAACCTAGAGGTTCCGGGCAACATCTACACCCGTATAATGAACCCCACCAACGATGTTCTAGAAAAGCGCATGGCGGCACTGGAAGGCGGCATTGCGGGGTTGGCCGTGAGTGCTGGCAGCGCGGCCATCAATTACGCTATATTGACTCTAGCGCAGATTGGCGACAACATCGTGGCCACGCCACAGCTTTATGGTGGCACGTACACCTTATTTGCGCATATGCTGCCGAGCCAAGGCATTGAAGTACGCTTTGCTAAAGATGACAAACCCGAAAGTTTAGCGGAGCTCATCGATGACAAAACAAAAGCCGTTTTTTGCGAAAGTATCGGTAACCCGGCGGGAAATATTATTGATTTGGCACGGGTTGCCGAATTAGCACACGCACAAGGTGTACCCGTCGTTGTGGATAATACCGTCGCCACTCCAGCACTATGTAAACCCATTGAATTTGGCGCCGACATTGTCGTTCACTCTCTCACCAAGTATGTAGGCGGGCATGGTACAACGCTTGGAGGTATGATTATCGACTCTGGCAAATTCCCCTGGACCGAGCATAAAGAGCGCTTCCCTGTATTTAGCCAACCCGAGGCCTCTTATCATAATGTTGTTTATTCAGACGCCTTTGGCGAAGCCGCATTCATTGGGCGAGCTCGCACCGTACCACTTCGTAACACGGGTGCAGCGCTTTCACCAATGAATGCATTTATGTTGATGCAGGGGTTGGAAACTTTATCTCTAAGAATGGAAAGGCACACCGAAAATGCATTGGCTGTTGCCCAATACCTAGCAGGCCACGACAGCGTCGCTTGGGTTAAATATGCAGGGCTATCTGACTCGCCACATCATGCATTGGCAGAGAAATACATGAAAGGAAAACCGTCAGCAATCCTCTCGTTTGGACTAAAGGAAGGGTATGATGCCGGCGTACGCTTCTATGACGCCCTCAATATTTTCAAACGACTGGTTAATATCGGCGACGCTAAGTCTCTGGCTTGCCATCCGGCCTCCACCACGCATAGACAACTAACGGAGCAAGAGCAAAAGCAAGCCGGAGTGTCACCTGAAATGATTCGTCTTTCTGTGGGTATTGAGCACATCGATGACATCATTGCAGATTTAGAGCAAGCGCTTAACGCTTAATTGCCAGGCTGATGATGTACTGAGCCACGAGAAAGAGCCCCCGCTAGCCAACCCGATGCTCTTTACATCATTTAAACCCCAAATAGCGTTGCACGATTCATCCAAGTGGCAACGCTGATCGTGCAACGAATGACCTCCTTTCATCCCGCTTCAAGGTTATTCTTTACATAAGAATCAACAAAACTGCCCCCTTTTGAAGCACGACAAGCGTTGAATTTCCAAGCTGTGCCGATTATCACTGTATACCTAGCGAGGTTGTTCTAGAATACTAATAGTATTGATTAATGGGAGTAGCGTATGTGGCAAGCGATTTCAGACCAACTATCAGACACATTGATGTTTAAGTTCAATATAAAAGAACGAGTTAAAATGGATGGTGGCGACATCAATCAATGCTACATGATCAGCGATGGTGAACAACGCTATTTTATCAAAACCAATCACAAAGACTTTCTGCCTAAGTTTGAAATAGAAGCGGAAAACCTCCACGCACTGCGTGAAACCAATACGGTTCAACTGCCAGAAGTCGTGCTCATTGGCAAAACAAAAGAGTGTGCTTTTTTGGTCCTCAACTACATCCCAGTTAAACCCTTAGATGTCGCGGAGAACAGTCATCGCTTCGGTGTGCAGCTGGCAAAGCTACATAAATGGGGTGAGCAAGCCGAGTTCGGTTTTGATCAAGATAATTACCTAGGTGAAACCTTACAGCCGAACCAGTGGCATAAAAAGTGGTCACGCTTTTTCTCCGAACAACGCATCGGCTGGCAGCTACAATTGCTCAAAGAAAAGCACATTACCTTTACCCCAATCAGTGAATTTGTAGATTTGGTTAACCACCAACTCTCCGGACACAACCCGAAACCATCGCTACTTCATGGCGACTTATGGAATGGCAACGTCGCGAATTCGGCATTCGGCCCGCTTTGCTATGATCCCGCAAGCTACTGGGGGGATAGAGAGTGTGATTTAGCCATGACAGAGCTATTTGGCGGATTTCGTCCAGAATTTTATCAAGGCTATGAAAGCATCCTCGCTATTGAACCCATGTACGAATATCGTAAACACATTTATAACCTTTACCATGTGCTCAATCACTGCAATTTATTTGGGGGCCAGCACTTAGACGAAGCCGAAAAACTTATTTCGACCATTCAGTCTTCGTAGTTTTTCCTACCGCTGTCGCCTACGTCTAAATCGATATACGTAGGCTAAGGCGAATCGATATCGACCCAGCTCAACGTGACATAACGAAATGGGTAGTGACTTGTTAACCGCCTAACCGATAACTAATGTCACCGCGATAAAGAACATAAGCGCACCAACTAACCCTTCCAGAACTTTCCAAGACATTGGCTTACTAAAGAGTGGTATGAGCAAACGAGCTCCGTATCCCAATGAAAAAAAGAATACAAATGATGCCGAAACCGCTCCAATACCAAATGACCACTGCTGCGGTGCGTATTGGGTTGATATAGAGCCGAGTAGTACTACTGTGTCCAAATAAACATGTGGATTTAGCCAAGTTAACGCCAAACAAATCCCTATCGTTTTCAAGAGCGAACCTTTAGATTCGCCTTCGGGATCAAGTTTATGCTGCACGGTAAACGCAGAGCGAAAACTCTGAAAACTATAAACAAACAAAAATAAAGCACCGGCATACCGAGCGATAACCTCCACCGATGGGTATGCGTGAATAAGCACACCAAAGCCGCCTACCCCGGCAGAAATTAGCAAAGCGTCCGATACCGCGCACACCAAGCATACGAAAAAAACGTGGTGCTTCTTAAGCCCTTGCTTCAGAACAAAGGCATTTTGCGCGCCAATGGCAAGAATTAGCGAAATACTTAACGAAAAACCAGTGACAAATACATCAAGATTGATAGGGAGCATTTAAATCCTTTAAACACGTTGATCCGCGCTGCTTAACAATAAACTTTCGCGTACCAATTAACTTTCGCGTAGCAATAAACCTCCACGCAACAAGGAGTCCTCAAAGAAGGGCATTATGCCGTCGTCAGCATCAATTACGCGTCGTTTTCATGACGCGTAGAAACAACAAGACCATCGTCAACAAACGTAATCGAGAACAAAATAGGACGACAACAGACATAGCAGTCTTCAATATACTGCTGTTCGCCACTCGTGCAATCAATGGAGGTTTCAAATTGCTCGCCACAGTACGGGCACTCTACATAATGAAATCGAATGGCATCCATATCCTTTCACCCTATTTAATTTGTTGTGCGGTGATCTGGTTCAATAAACCTACTATAGCTGTTTCGTCATGAAAACACTGTTGGGGTCAAGCGTGTAATCTGCAAAGGGTGGGCATTCAACAAAACCAAAGCCTTGATATAACGTCCGTGCTGGATGAAAAAATGCTTCGGTTCCTGTTTCGAGGCTGAGCCGATTAAAGCCTTCTTGTTTGGCGGCTTCGCATAAATGAACAACGAGTTGCTTCGCGATACCTTTACCACGTGCGGAAATCGCTGTGCGCATTGACTTTATTTCACCATGCTGGCCATCGAGTACTTTGAGAGCAACACAACCTGCAAGCTCACCTTCAATCCAAGCGGACCAAAAAGTGATGTCTGGTTTCTGTAATCCGGTTAAATCCAATGCATGAACACTATCCGCTGGAGAAGTAGCATACATGTCATCGAGATGCTCTTGTAATAGACCTTGGATTTCAGGCCCTTGTAAATCGTCCCTAATTATTTCCATGCGTATATCCTTATACGTTGATTTTTGATTTCCATGTTCATGTTGCCGAGGTGATATCACTACTTATAGACGCGTATTAATACTTAATCCGAGACTCTGCCTCTAAGCGCCTTAGTATTTCCTTTGCGCTTCTTCGCATCCATCCTGCGCGTCTGTGAGTTGCGCGTTGGTCTCGTCGCCCTCCTCGCTTTCTGGACAACAGCAGCTGAAACAATAAGCTGCTTGAGCCGCATCAAGGCATCTTCTCTATTCTGCTCTTGAGTTCGATAAGCCTGCGCCTTAATGATGATGACACCTTCTTTCGTGATTCTCGTGTCAGATAACGCTAGCAGCCTTTCCTTGTAAAAATCAGGCAAAGTGGAACGTTTTATATCAAAGCGTAGGTGTATTGCTGAGCTTGTCTTATTTACTTTCTGCCCACCGGCTCCCATAGATCTTATGGCTGTAAGCTCTATTTCCCACTCGGCTAATTCAACGCTATTCGAAATTTTCAGCATAGTGCCGCTCTAGTCTGTAAAAGTATTGACATGTGGAACCTTCTGACGACCATTTATTGCCTCGTAAAGAGAGTTGCATCAACATTGGCAAGCATGGTCGTCGTTTTACGCTCTTGCTAACTAAACGTAGACACATAGAGCGCTTCAACTTTATCGCGCGCCCACTGGGTCTTTCTTAAGAACTTGAGCGACGACTTGATAGACGGATCATTACTAAAGCAATTCACATTAATGTGATAGTACAATTCATCCCAACCGTAATGCTCAACTAAGCGAGTAAGAATTTTTTCTAATGTAAGCCCGTGCAATGGGTTGTTTTGTTGGTGGCTCATAAATAAGAGTCCTGATTAAATTTTGTAGAGAAAAGCGTCAGTCTAAGTTAGAGATGGTGATAATGGTTAAAACTCAACCAAACCTACTATTTTATAGCCAGGAACTGGCAAAACACGCTTAAGATTGTTCAAGCTTATTATGAATTCGAAATAGGATCAAAACTAATGAGTTTAGGCAGGTTTTTTGACTAGAGTGTCGCTTCGCTTATACGTCATCTGACATAGACAACGTGGTCTCGAACTCGTACATAGTTGTTTCTAAAAAAGGCTTTGCCGTTCCCCAACGCGTCGCCGACCCTAGTAGGCGTAAGTCGCCTGTTCATACTCTAGCAGAAAGCAATGTAAACAAAAGGGGGGGGGGTAACGCTCAATTCCACCCCCTTTAAATACTAAGCAACAAAAGAAAGATAAAATGTACGATTGCTCAATATTCTGATGTCATCTAATCGGTACTCTCTAGCCCAGTATAAAGGAACTCAGCTGCAAAAGCGCCGGTACTCACCGTTATTGCCGCTACCAATAAAACTGCCATATACTTACTGGCTAAAATACACAAGCCTAAAGTATTAATTATTTTTTCCATATCGTTTCTCCTTTGAAGAAAAGTGTTGTTTTAATTGCGTAAATTAATAAACACCCCCATTTTAGAACAACAGATACGAGCAGTTTGCGAGCCCCAACAATGTATCGACCCAGGATATTATAATTCTTATATAAAAAGCGAAAATTGCACAAATTTACAACTAGTAACAAACATTTTATAAAGCACCCGAGTACCAATAAAAAAACACGACTAGATAAACTGGTCGTGTTTTGTGTTTGAGTGACCTAAAAAGGCTATGTTACTTAAGCCACCATTATGCCTAACACTCGATGTTAATCTATGCTACCACGTAGTCAGCGACGCTTAGCTACGCTTCTTTCTTATCTATCATGTGCAAGTGGACGTCTTGCTGTGGGAATGGGATAGAAATGCCTTCCCTATCAAAACGTAGCTTCACTTCTTTTGTCACATCCCAATACACATCCCAATAATCATCCGTCTTCACCCAAGGGCGAACGATAAAGTCGACGGAAGACGTATTTAATGTGTGCACTTTAATCATCGGCTCTGGCGAGTTCAGTACTGAAGGGTGGCTCGTCACGATGTCTGTCAGCACGGATTCTGCTTTTAATAAATCATCGCTATAACCAATCCCAAATATCATATCGACACGACGAATCCGCTCATGGGTGACATTTTTAATCACATCGCCCCAAATTTTTCCATTCGGCACTATAATAATTTGATTGTCAAAAGTACGAATCGTGGTGCTCACTAAGCTCATGTGGCTCACTTTACCATCAACCCCCCCAGCAAATACAAAGTCCCCAACATCGAATGGACGATAAATAAGTAACATCATGCCTGCAGCAAAATTGGACAAGGTATCTTGAAGAGCAAAGCCAATGATGACACCAGCAATACCAAAACCCGTTAACACAGGGGCAAGGTTAAGGCCAATTTGAGACAAACCGACCATAATACCGATAATCCAAACGATATTCCCTGAAATAGAAACAAAGAAGTTTTGCATCAAATGCGACAATTTAAAGTTTTTCGTGACTACGGCTTTGCTCACCACCTTACGTACCAACTTGACGATCATCCGAGTCGCCATCAAGATCAATATAAAAATAAATACTTGGAATAGTTGTTGAGGTGCATTGTCTGCTAACCATGTTAGACCAGCACTCCACCATTCGTTGGCGAGAGAGAGCATCACTTTTACATTTAAAATATCTTGCGTGATGTTTCCTGTCACTTGGAAGATTTGGCGCTTATATTCCGAGGTTTCCAGATCCATATCATCACCAAGCACAATCAGCTTTTTCATACTGTCGGTTTCAATCGACAATCGTTGTGTCGTGATTAGCTGCGTCATCTGAAGCGCTGCTTTTTCTGATTCGGGCGCTGCAGCAATTTGAGTCGCCACTGTTTTAACTTGTTGATCAAAGTATTCTATCGAAGCGGAAACCAATCTCATTCGTTTAGTGATAAACAGAGATAGGGCTTGTTCCAATTCAACATTAGGTTCACCAAGTTTTTGTAACCATGTCAGATTCTGCCAACTGCTTTCATAAGTTGAATCTAAATACTCCAACAACTCTCGATAGGTATTGAGAATAGAAAGCTTTTCTTCATCTTTTGCCGCGTTGAACTTTTCGGTGATGTTTTTGATTTTATCTTCAAGATACGCTTTTGCACCTTCGGTATATTCTTGCTGCAATGCAACTTGCGCACTTAATACCGCTTTTGGTAGTGCATCGTTGTCGATACCGGTTGCGATGATATCTCTTAATTCATTATTTTTATTAAACAGCCTAAATTGAATCGCGTCTTTTTGATCCCCTGTTGATAGCTTTAACGACTCTGCTAGGTCTTTTATCTCACGATTAACACGGTCAAACTCCCGTTGCTCTTTTGTTGAGCGCACCGATTCGTTTTCTGTTTGTGCGTGCGCATATGAGAACAAAACACTGTTCAAACCAATGATAAATAATAATAAGATTGATTGTATCTTTACCAACCGTGACATCTTCATTCCCGACTCCTTGATGGGCGTGCTCCCCTCGAACGTATGCCGAGGTACCTCGCTATCGATTAATACCTTTGCCATCGACTCAGATAGCTATATCAATAATAGATGAATTTTATTCGAGGATGACCTCGCTAACGAAAAGATTACTGGTTCAATTCACATTGTTAGTCATAAATCATTTAGGACTCTGTTCGCTTATGGCAATTAAAGGAATTGACGGCCTACTATTTGAACTATGCTTACCGATGGTAACGTCATCTACAGCGCTTAATTAGTGTAAGGAGCGAAATATGGGCATCATTTCATGGATTATTTTAGGTTTAATTGCGGGAGCACTGGCAAAATGGTTAATGCCGGGTAATGATGGTGGGGGTTGGCTCGCGACGATGGGGCTTGGTATTGCTGGCGCATTTGTCGGTGGGTTTATCGGTGGATTGCTTGGCTTCGGTGGTGCTAACGGTATTAATATCGGCAGTATTATTACCGCTACGCTCGGTGCTTTCATCCTTCTTTTCGTCTACAACCGTTTTATTAAAAACTAACTTGAAAATTAAGCCTAGAGAATGAGCAAAGAGGGCGTTTCAGTTATTGAACTCGCCCTTCCCTTTCGCTCTTGGCATTGAGTTAGAGTCGACCAGCCAATATCGCAAAGGTTAGCGCTAAAGCGCACTGACTGCCGCTAAATGTTCAGATTCGCCGAGGCGTTAAACGAATACATTTTGATTTCTTTACGATCCTCCCACCCTAACGAACGATAAAACTGCTGCGCATTTTCATTTTCCGTAGTGACAAAAAGATGCGTTTTGTTTATGCCAATCAGCCCTAACGCTTGTGTCGCTTTTTCAATTAAGCCCCGACCAATTCGTTTTCCACGGTGCTTATCCGCTACCGCAAGATGCTGAATATAACCTCGACGCCCATCCGTCCCCACTAACACGGCACCAACAATACGATCTGTGACCATGGCGACATAGCTCAAATTTGGGTTCTGATCTAAGTATTCCGTAATACTTTCTCGGCTATCGGCCTCGCGCAACTGCATGTTTTCCGTATCATGCCAAAGCCCAATCACCGAATCATAATCGGTTGATTGCATTTCTCTATAAGTCACATTCACTGAGTCACTCCTTTTAAACTCAATTACCTCAACGTGATACCAACGGTATCCTTTTATATGCTTCACAATGATTGCAAACGATAGTAACGTCATCCCATGGTAACGAACATCTACAGGGCATAGATTACATCATCATACCTTTGACCATCTATCATGTAGGCATCAGGTACTCGCTTTACCTGAGTAAAGCCACACTTACTCAGCACCCGTTCAGACTGGGTATTCCCATCTGTCACGGTCGCCTCAAAAGCGACGTAAGAAAGGTGCAATTTCGCCCAATTTAACAGCGCCTGTAATGATTCTGTTGCAAAGCCATAGCCATGACATTCAGGTGTCAGCAAATAGCCGACTTCAGCCTTATTACCATCAATGATAAAGCCAGTAATACCAACCTTCTTGCCCGTTTCTTTTTCAACTATGGTTAAACATAACCAGTGAGATGCCGTAATATGCCAGGCAGGTAAGCGGTGCAAAAATCGCTGATGAATTTCCGCATCCGTTGGCGTATCAAAACATAAGTGAGTCACCCGCTTATTGCGGTGAAGTGCTTTAAAAAAACTCGCATCACTATTGTTAAGTTGACGCATGCTAAGGCGACGACTTTCAATACGTATTTTCATGATGATAGCCTCATGGTAAGAGATTCACGGTAATAGCCGGGGAGACAGTCTCATCGAAAAGGGCCCTATACGCCGACGGGATAGACTTTTTCGAACGTTTCCAAAACAAGATCATCGTCAGTGGTAAAGGTTAGACCTAACTGCGAGGCGTAGCGCTGGAAGAAATTGATATGGGACGTACGCCAAGATGGGTAACTGCGATCGCCCTCTCCCTCCATAAAAGCGAACTCAGGCGTCACTTTATCAAACGCACAAATCGCAACACTAGTCACTTTAACAATACACACTGGCTCTTGATTCCAGTTAAGCACAACGGATAGTCGCCCGATCTGTGGAAGCGGCTCATCATCAACCACATACCCTTCTTTAAGACTACAAGTTGCCGTTTTGATGCCTTGATCAATTAAACGTGCGCATTCATTTGCATGGTATTCATCGGCGCAAAAATGCTCTGCAATAACCGCAGGGACCGCCGCTCGTTCAGCTTGAGAGAGTGTGGATAAGTACTGTTCTAAAAATTCGCTTTGCTTTGGCGTCATAGTCCCTTACTCAAAATAAACACACCTTACTCAAAATAAACATCCTTTACATAGATATTACAATGAGTTGAACTAAGCTGACTAGTGGGAATTGGTGATTTACGTCTACTGTAGCGCGTTAAATTACAGCGAACTCTTGTCTACTGGGAACTCCTGTCTACTGCGAACCCTCCTCACGGCTATTTTCACGCCCGTTAGAATGAATGCCTCGACGAAACATTAGCACGAGAAGTGTCAGCGCAATGATAATCGGCACTCCCCACAACAATGCATTCTGCTGGGTCAGGGACGGTTGATAAAGAACATGCTGCCCATACCGAGCAACCATATAATCCTTCACTTCTTGTTCTGTTTTACCTTGCTTTATCAGCTCGAAGACTCTCAGTCGAATATCTTTCGCGACTGGTGAATTAGATTCAATTAAGTTCTGATTCTGACACATAGGACAGCGTAATGTTTTGGCTAATGCTATGGCATCCTTCTGTTGTTTAATCGACTCAAATTCGAATAACTCAACCGATTGCGAACTGGCTGATGCTGATGTGATGCTCAAACAAAGCATCGCTAGCAGTAATACCGCAAACGCAGACACCCAAAAATGCGACCTATATATAGCGTGAACCTGACTGCTTCGCACCCTGCCCTCCAGTTATTATTGAATGACGATTCTCACACGATATCCGAATATTATCCTTACCTCGTTGGCTTAATAGCACTCCAGCAACGCCCGTAACCATAAGTAGTGCCCCCAACCAAATCCAACGTATAAATGCCTTAAATTGAATCCGCACCGCGTAATGCCTGCTGTCAATTTTTTCGCCTAGAGAGATGTATATATCGCCATCCCAAAATGCCGTCATAGATGGCTCAGTCATATTCATAACACGTATCGGATAATGGCGCTTTTCCGGATAAGCAAGCCACACTTGCTCTAAGGGACTTTTCTTGTCATCTAATCGTCGTATTTCAATCACTGCTCGCTCTGCACTGAAAGACGGTGCCACATAAAGTTGCGTATCAACATAGTGAAGTTGATAGTCGCCGAACTCAACTTGGCTCGTTGGCCCTAATTTCCGCGTTATTTCATACGAATATTCACTGTTCATTGCAGCACCAAACGCGACGACTGCAAGCCCAATATGCGCGACCGACACATAAGCCAGTCGTTTAACACGAGCAGTCGCTCGACTGCGGTAAAGAACGTAGCCATGAGTTGCCACAACCCAAAGTGCACCCCAGCAGCTAAACAGTGCCCACATTGACCATTCTGCGCCAACAGGTTCATTGTGATAGACGTAGTAACGAAGAATACCGCCAGCAAGCCCAAAAGTAATCACGGCCAACCCGACACATGTTGAGCGCAATCGATAAGGCGTTGCCGAATCCCACTTTAGCAACGCTGAAAATCCAACAACAAACAACGCCATAATTGCCAATGGCGCAATGAGAAGATTGAAATAGGGTGCACCAACCGAAATATTCCCCAGCCCTGCCAGCTCGTATACCATTGGGTAGAATGTGCCAAACACGACAATGATCGTGGCTAAGGTAAATAGATTCGCACACGCCAGCAGTAAGAAATTTTTATTTAAGACGCCTCGTAATGTTCGTGACTGAATAGAGTCAATACGCTTAATCAGTATTAAGAACGATAGTATGAAAACAAACGACAGTATTCCTAGCAAGGTAAAGCCCTTGCTAGGATCGACCGCAAATGCATGAACCGAGGTTAGCACGCCAGAACGCACAATAAAGGTGCCTAAAATACTCAGACAAAATGTCACAAAAGCCAGTGAGTAACTCCAAATTAATAGTTGGCTCCGTACTCTAGACGCTAGTAACGTATGCATTAAAGCCGTCGCCGTAAGCCAAGGCAACAATGAGGCATTTTCCACTGGATCCCAAAACCACCAGCCTCCCCAACCTAGCTCGTAATACGCCCACCACGAACCCACAGCAATACCCACCGATAAAAAGATCCACGCATTTAGCGTGTAGGTTTTCGCATCATTTAACCACGTAGACGTACTTTTATTTTCCAAAAGCGCACCCACAGCGAGTGCAAGCACGGAAGCACAACCGACATAGCCGATGTATAACAAAGGTGGATGAATGATTAGGCCAATATCTTGCAGCATTGGATTCAAATCTCGCCCTTCCATCAATAGCGTCGGGTTGAATTCAAAGGGATTGGACGCGAATAGGGTGAACCAGGCAAAAATGGCAATAAAGGAAAGCATGATCCAAGTGGCATGAAAGCGATATCCCGTCTCGGCATGCGCTTTGGACAAACATACAGACCATAGTGACAACGTCACTACCCAGAACAACATTGAGCCCTGATGCCCACCCCAGGTTGCGGCAAGCTTAAATGGCAGCGGAAGCTGGCTGTTTGAGTTCTGCGAGACATAACTCAACGAAAAATCGTCAATAGCAAATCCATACGCCAATATCATCATCGACAACACTGAGAAAAATAAGGCAAAAAAACTGCTTAAGCGAACGATTCGCACCAGACCCGCCATCCAGCTTGATTGAGACACTCTAGCAGTGCAGATGCAGCCGCCCACCGCCCCAAAGGTACTGATCATAGCGGCACAAATCAGTGCGAATAATCCAATATGACCAATCATAAAACCTCAATCAATAATAACAGCGTAAGCCTACACATTTTAAAACACATGGAATTAAACCTATATGCTCTAAAATATATCCGCTTAGAAAAAGAAGTCGTCATTCCAACAAGAACGACGACATTCATCGACTAGCGAGCACGCATAAGACTAAACAACCGTCATTTGTCCTGCGTACAATACGAATGTTCTTAGCATCAATACACCGAGTAAACTGAGCGATGTCACAACCAAAATAAAACCATGATTATGTTTCACTCTATCAGAGCTAAAGAAATTCATCGCCAATGGCAATAACATCCCTAAACCAATCACACCATACCAGAACCAACTCGACCAAAAGCCACCGCCAATCGCATTCCAAGCCGCCGCTTCGTTCTGCCCACCACTAAAGATGAGACCAGTAAAGAAAGTGACGATCACAAACAGTTCAAACAATACCACTGGACGTTCAAAACTATGCACCCACTTTACACTAGCGCTGTGCGCATCTTCTTTAAACACTAAGATACCAAACAACAAACTCGCGGCTGCGCCAGAAGATAAACTAGAAAACAAGAACAGAATCGGTAAAACGGGGTTATTGAGCATTGGGTAAGTTTTCAACGCGGACAATAAGAAGCCCGTATAAGCCGCAAGGGCAATCGCCAACACACCCAAAAATAACTCAATACCATTTTCGAATTTTTCTAATTTAATTAGGATAGTTTCAACAAAATCAAATTTCCCACCTAAAACGTCCATTATTGGCTTGCGGAATATGAGTCCAATCCACACGAACAAGACCGCCATATAGACTTGGAATAAAATCACACCCATCGACATCACTGACGTCGGATTGAAGTAGATCATAATCTTCCAAAACTCTAACGGTTTCGTTAGATGGAATACCAGAATCAGCAACCCGACAATAATGCCAAATGGCGCTAACCATGCCATCGCTTTCATTATGCCGTTATCAGCTGGATTACCTTCAATCACGTTACGCTTCAAATACAGCGCAATCATAACTGCACCCGCCGACATACCTGCTAGAAACAAATAAATAGCAATGATCCAGTCCCATACCAAAGAGTCAAAATGAAAGGCAGTTTCCCAAATACTCATGCTACACCTCCCCCTTATGGAACGGTACTTTATAAAGCTTAGGCTTGGTGCCTAAATGCACTTTATCTCGATAGACCGCGTTGACCGTGATTGCTTTGCTAATCGTACTCTGCGGGTCATTCAAGTCACCAAACACCAACGCTTTTGTTGGGCAACTCTCTACACAAGCAGGCTGTTTTCCAGCCGCAAGGTTCGTATCGCGGCAGAAGTTACACTTATCTGCAGAGTGATCTTCTGGATGAAAGAAACGGACTTGGTACGGACAAGCAGCTAAGCAATATCCACAACCGACACATTTTTCTTTGTGTACATCTACAATGCCAGTTTCTTCATCTTTATAAGCCGCGCCGGTAGGACAAACGTAAACACAAGGTGGGTTTTCACAATGCTGACAAGAAGTTCGGGTAAAACGGTATTCAACATCTGGGTACTCACCCATTGGTTCTGAACGGTTAATCTCTAATCGAGACACCCCTTCAGGAACCTTATTGACTTCGCGACAGGCTTCTGTACACGCAGTACAGCCAATACAGGCATTTTCGTCATGCAGCATGCCGTAACGCTTTGCAGCTTCCGTATTATCTGCTGACGCGTCCGAATTCGTACTGGTCAATACTGATGTAGTCGCGACGCCTGTTGTAAATATGACCGCACCTGATCCGGCGAGAAAATTTCGTCTAGAACAACTCATATTACCTGCCCTCCTCTTCACGCAATTCGTTGAAGTCTTTATGGCAATCGACACACATTTTGATTTTGGCTTTATGATCAAAAGACAAGACTTTGGCTTTTTCAGCATGAACGGAGTGGCAGTTGCTGCAGGTTAAGTTTTTAGCATGAACATCATGTGTCCAACTGTCTTCACTTAAGTACTGAGGTTGGTGGCAATCCGTGCATAATTGGTTTGCCTTTAGTATCGCCTCTGGCGAGAGCCACACTTTATCAGTGCCTGGTTGTGACTGAGCGTCGTGATACTGAACAACGGTAGAAGCGCCATCACGGTGATCAGGTCCAATATCACTGTGACATTGAGTACAGTTCACTTCTTTTCCTATGATAGAGATAGCGTCCTCTCCATGGGAGCCAGAAAGTGTCTGTTTTGAGTCTTTGTGACATTGAATACATTTGTAGTCTTTATCACGAATTAACTCTACCTTATACCGTTCTTCTGCTGCCCCTTTCGTTGGGAGCGCTGCGTCATCGGCAAAGGCATTGAGTGAAAAACCATAAATAGAAAATGCTAGAAGGGCCTGAAGCATTATCGTTATGGTCAATTTAACATTGCCCATCGTATCCTTTCCTTAAACCTTCTCTACCAGAGAATGACTGGGAGTTCGGTCAATAATTAATACTTTTCCTCAACTCAAGATGAGAAAATGCAATCAATTCTTATTTAGGAGAGCCACAACGCTTCACCATTTGATCTTATGACGCACGCTTTTTTTTTCCTACTTCTTTAGGGCTAATTAGTGAGCAAAGTCACCATTATTTATGTGTGTAATTATACATAAGATGCTGTTTTATAATGATAATTAATATCAACAAATTTATCACAACTAACCCTTTAGGGTTAGATTTTATTTGATATGACCGAGATCACTCCCCTAAATTGATCTAGGACAGGAAAGCCCACGACATGTAATAAATTATGTCAATTTGTGGCGTATTATTACACCGTCCATTGTGGTTTATAATTCGTTATCTCCCACAACGGACATCTCCAATTCTTATTAACGGAAAAGCCCCACAACGCATTTCAAAAATTAGAATACGGAGATTACACTGTGAAAAAGCATTGGATTATTAGTTCCGTTGCATCGCTGGCAATACTAGCAGCTGCTAGTGCGCCCGCTTTTGCGACAACAGAAGATGGGTTGGCTGATCCTAGAAACCAAACCTATGAAGACAATCACCCTGATCAATATAAAACGTGGAAGGAAACCAGTGAAAGCGCCGAAATAGAGGATGCTCTTGAGCAAGACCCTAATATGGTTATTCTATGGGCTGGATACGGCTTTGCGAAAGACTATAACAAGGCACGCGGTCACTTCTTTGCGTTGGACGACGTCAGACAAACCCTGCGCACAGGCGGTCCAACGGACCCTAAATCTGGCCCAATGCCGATGGCATGTTGGAGTTGTAAAAGCCCAGACGTCGCTCGTGTGATTGAAGAGCGAGGCGAAGACGGCTACTTCGAAGGAAAATGGGCACGCTTAGGTGGTGAAATATCCAACCCTATTGGTTGCGCCGATTGTCACGACACTCGTAGTGAAAAATTCAAAAATGGCGAGCCTGAGCTTGCTCTGACTCGTCCATACGTAGAGCGTGCATTTGACGCTATTGGTAAAAAGTTTGAAGAGCAATCGCGCCTCGACAAACAAGCCTCAGTTTGTGCGCAATGTCATGTTGAATACTATTTCACTGGCCCAAATAAGAGTGTTAAATTCCCTTGGGATCTCGGTACAACCGTAGGTGAAATGGAAGACTACTATGATGGTATTGAGTTTAAAGATTGGCAACATGCCGTGTCAAAAGCACCAATGCTAAAAGCTCAGCACCCAGGTTATGAAACGTGGCGTGATGGTATTCATGGTAAGAATGGCGTTGTTTGTGTCGATTGCCACATGCCGAAAGTAACCAAAGAAGATGGCACTGTGTATACCGACCACAAAGTAGGCAATCCATTCGATCGATTTGAAGACACCTGTGCAAACTGTCACACACAGTCTAAAGACCAGTTACAAGGTATTGTTTCTTCACGTAAAGCTCAAGTGCTAAACATGAAACTGACCGCTGAAAAACAAATTGTCGCTGCTCACTTTGAAGCAGGCGCAGCATGGGATGCTGGTGCAACAGAAGAAGAGATGAAGCCTATCCTTATGGATATTCGTCACGCTCAATGGCGCTGGGATTATGCGATTGCGTCGCACGGTGTGCACATGCACGCACCAGAAGTTGCACTTGAAGTGCTTGGTACCTCCGTAGACAAAGCCGCCGATGCCAGAACGAAGCTGATTCGTTTACTCGCGAAGAAAGGTATTACCGACCCAGTAGAAATACCCGATATTTCAACCAAAGAAAAAGCGCAAGCCGCTCTGGGTATGGATATGGATAAGATGAATGCTGACAAGCAACACTTCCTAGACACGGTTGTACCGCAATGGGAAGCGGAGCAAAAAGCAAGAGAGTCGAAATACTAAACAAAAGGTGATTAAGCCTTAGGCTTCTCGTCATTGCAATCTATACACGATGATGTGACCTATTCGATTTTTTGCCAAAGCCCTAACCAAAAGTTAGGGCTTTTTTTTCACATCTACTATAACCTTTTATTAATAGCGCCTTAACTTATAAACGCTATATTTAAGTTGACGCTAGCCTTCACCTCACAGGGTAACATTACTCAATAGGGTCATTATGAAACTACGCTTACTCACCGCTTTATTCCTTCTCAGCGCCCCCGCTTTAGCGGGTGATTATAACAGTGTCACCGTTGGTACCACCAGTGATGGTGGATTTGGTGTCGGCCTCTATCACGATAGAAACCTCAGCTTTGGCTTCTATTCAAATCTATCCGGTGGTACAGGACCAAACAATGATGATTTTGCGTTGAATATTGGCGTGGTGAAATCGCTAAGTGATAACATTGCAGGCTAT
Source organism: Vibrio qingdaonensis (assembly GCF_026191675.1). Taxonomy (GTDB): domain Bacteria; phylum Pseudomonadota; class Gammaproteobacteria; order Enterobacterales; family Vibrionaceae; genus Vibrio; species Vibrio qingdaonensis. The sequence continues at coordinate 173,963 of NZ_JAKRRY010000001.1, forward strand.
GTCGGGGCTGGCGTGGCCAATCGCAGCATCGAAAAAGTCAACGACCTTCCGTTTAAAGAATACGAATCAGATTTGCGCTTTAACGGCAATATCGGCTTACTATTCAAAACAGGGGTTACCGGGTTCACCGCTGATGTAGGCTACAACACAGGTTTGGAATCGGCATTTTTTGGCGTCGGTTACACGTATTAGTCTAGATACATGTATGCCTTGATTATCAGATTAACAATAGCGACCGGATAGAAATAAGCGGACTACCAATAATTTTCACTCGCAAATTGACCTGGTTTGCGGCGTAAATGTTTTGATAAGCCTAATTCCACAAGTGTTGCACTGGTATCTTTAACCATTTGTGGGTTACCACATAAATACACAAAACTTCTTAAGGAGTCCAAATTTATCCCTACCTTATTTTGAATGTCGTGACTTTGTAACAGTGCTGGAATTCGACCTCGTAAGCTTGGCTCATGGTCTTGCCTTGAAACAATCGACAAGTAATTAAATGTGCTACCCAGTCGTTCGTGTAGTGCTGACGTCATCTCAGGATAAACCAATTCATTCGCCGTGCGCACTGCATGCACTAATGTCACTGACTCGAATCGCGTCGCGATCGAATCATCTTCTAAAATGGATAAAAATGGCCCTACCGCCGTACCTGTTGCAAGCATCCATAACTCACGTGCATCTTTTGGAATTTCGTCCAATGTCATAAAACCCGATGCCTGCTTGCCAACAAAGAGTGTATCTCCAACATTTAATGCCTGTAACCTTGGTGATAGTTGCCCTAAATCATCCGCTACGATAAGAAACTCTAAATGTTGGTATCCATAAGCATGTGACGGGTGGTTGACCATTGAATAGGCACGTCTTAGCCAGTTCCCCTGCTCATCCAGCAACGCTAATTTGGTAAATTGACCCGCTTCATAAGGCAAAATAGCAGCCGATACCTCTAAACTAAATAGGTTTTCCGCCCACTCTTTTTTTGCTAGAACCCGCCCCTCTATTAGACCATTTGGTATACCTTGCATTCGTTACCCCCACCAAAATCGACCGTTATGACTCATAGCTTAGGTCGTTATTCTCAAATACTTAAACTACAATTTGAAAATAAATGAGTAATTAATACAAATCGTTGAAAGATTTTTCTCATTTCACGGTCTATATATAGTACGTGTTATCGAAGGAACTGTGACTAAGACTTATGAAACCCTGTTTTCCCTCTCTTCCTCAGTCGGCTCAGAGCCACAGTCCAGTAAAAAACTGGCTAGTTTTGTATCGCCAGCAGCCCATCGACTTCACAACTGAGCAACAGATCGCCCTTGCTCGTCTGTTACCTTTACTGATATGCGGCGAGCAGTCCTCTCAGTGGGTATTTCATAACGAAGTTCAACGACAACGCGACGATAATCCTCTACAAGAAGCGGTTGAAGACTTTGAATCTATCGTTGCCGATGAGCAGTATCATGAAAAAGCATTAGAGCTGGTACGTCTAACGCTACCAGAGCCTGCTGATATCACCCAAATTAAGCGTCGTAGCCAACGCTTTTTTGCTGCCCTAGGGCTAAGACAAAATTTTGATGTTCACTTTGCGCAAATAGCTTGTTTGGACGCGCTCGTTTGCCGACTCATGTTAGCCATTGAGAAAGGCAGCCTTAATAGCGAGCATCCATTTGTTTTGCTATGTAGAGCCATTAAACAAGACGAAGCAAAGCACGTAACCTTGTCTAAACGCCATGCTCTTGCTTTAGGTTTCGAGCACTCTCAATGGCAATCACTAAAAAGCAGTATTGCCGACCGTTTATATACGCTACTTGCAAGCGAGCGTTCCGCTTTCGAAACAATAGGCGTTGAACTAGATACTATTTTTGATTCAAAGGAAGGCGATCAATGAACACTGTTTTTCTACCCGGTCAAGTAAAGCTGCTAGCGGCGAGCAACGCCTTCCCAGATCAACAACTCAACAACGAGCAGTTAATTACAGCGTTAGAGAAGTTGTCCGGAAGACGGTATGCCAAAGTTGCCGCTCGCATCGCGCCTTTTCTTGGCATTGAGCAACGCCACTTTAGCCGAAGCATTCATCACTATGTTAGCCCACCAACACCAACCAATTCAGATTTAGTAGTGGAAGTCATGCAGCGATTGATGATTCAATCACAAGTGTCTTTAAGTGATATTGACTACCTAATCGGTCATACCACCACACCCGATACGCAACTCCCTCCAAGCATTGCATGGGTTACGGAGAAGCTAAAGTTTTATGGCCCATTTATGGAATTAAGGCAAGCCTGCACCGGCTTCGCCAGCGCGCTGCAAATTGCGATCCCGCGCATCGCTTTATTAGGTAAACCCGTCGCCTTGGTCGGCAGTGAAACAGGTTCAGTTTACTTTGACTTTAAAGAAGCATTTTTGGACCAATCTCAACTGGTCAATTACATGCAAATGGGAGACGGTGCTGGCGGTGTCATTCTAGGCCCTGATGATGGCTCTGGTCATGGCATCATTAGCGATTGTTTTATGGGGCAAATTGGTGTCGATATGGCGCCCGGACTTTCTTTAGATGGTGGTTCTCTATCCGTCCATACCCAAAAAACAATTGCTCGCTTTCACCACAATGCGACGAATGTTAGGCAAAGTGGCGAAGCGTTGTTTAACGCTAGCATACAAGCTCTGGCTCAACGCGGTTATAACGTTCAAGACTTTGATTATATCATTCCGCACCAGGCCACTGGCCACATTGATAGTCAACTTAGCGAAGCTCTGGGAATTGACTGCTGTAAAGTCATTAATGATGCGAAGAATTGGGGAAATCTCGGTTCTGCAGCCATTTGGGCAAGTTTTGCCAAACTGGTCAACAGCGGCATGCTACAACCCGGAAACAAAGTGGCTATTTTAGGCGCGGAAGCCACTAAATATATGTACGGAGGATTCATTTACCGTCATTAATCCCCAGCTGTACTTCATCGTATACAGTAGGCTACACGACTCTCTCCATTGAAACCTTGACTCATCGCGGATAAATAGAATAGCATCCTGTAAAAACAAAAAGGAGGGGGATGTATGAGTAATAAAAGTATTTGTGCTGGGTGTAATAACCCATCCAGTTTTACTAGAGTTCGTCGGACTAGGATTGAAAAATTATTTAAAGCGTCCAAACAAAAATGGTGCTGTACCCATTGTAAAAAAACCACTTTTTTTACCTTAAAAGAACTCATCGACGCCAACTGACCACCTACAGTGTCAACAATTTTTGGTCGGTAATTTTAAAGCATACTTTTCGCTTGATTAATTTTTTCGATGAGAGCAGCTCGCTGAATGCCCGGTCGGTTGGAATCTAATATTTTCGTCCACTGTACAATTGCGTCGGCATAGCGCGAGTTCAAAAAATGATCCGAGGCAATCAATAATAACGCTGTATCGTTTAGCTCATCCATTTGCAGTGCTTTATCTAAAAAACTCAACACATCTGGCGTCATAGTTTGCGATTCAGAATAGTATTTTGCCGTAGCAATAGCTGCGTATTGTCCAGCGTAAGGATTCTGCGACAGCCGTATGGAGTAATCAAAACAGGTAATGGCGGCATCAAACTCATTAGTTTGCATGTACATTTGCCCCAAGGCAAACCAATCTTTACTGTTATTAGGGTCATTCTTTAATGCTTGCTGTAGTTCAAGCATCATCGTTTCCCCATTTTTAAATGGCGTCGGTTTCACAAGTTCAGGAATATCTGACTTCAACTGACTCCAGACCAATAGAGAAATCCCACACACCAGGGCAGATAGCGTGGTCGATATACCTAATGTTTTCCATCGTTGACTGGGGGCTTCAGTTCCACGCGTCACTAGCCCAAAATAACAAACCACCACCATCATCAAAAAACAAAAGGCAACAAATAGCGCGAACGACATACTTCAAATACTACTGATTAATACTAGGTAATCATGAGTATACCTCGCCACGCTATAATTACTGTGATACTCGGTCGAGATTCGGCGGCTCCCTAATGAAAGTCACTGGCACTGGCATAAGTTAACGAAGTTAAGGAGGCTAAAACAAACGGCGCTTGAGCCCAGCCCTTTCCAACACCCGAGTCGAGATCTCTTCTACAGACAATGACGACGTATTAATATAAGGGATTGCTTCTCTACGGAACAAGGATTCTACACTCGCTAACTCCTGTAAACACTGCTCAGTACTCGCGTAATCACTGCCCGCCAGTCTATTTTCTCGTATTTCGGTAAGTCTCTCAGGATCAATCGTTAATCCAAATAATTTATGGCGATGGATTTCAAATTCAGGCAGTAGGCGTAAACGTTTAATATCGTCATCAATAAATGGGTAGTTCACCACTCTAAGACCAAACTGCATTGCCATATAAAGACTCGTCGGAGTCTTGCCACTTCGTGAAACCCCTAGCAAGATTATATCCGCTTGATCAATATTCTTAAGAGACACCCCGTCATCATGCGCTAAGGTATATTCAATAGCGGCAATCCGATCAAAGTACTTATCCGAGTCTTTCGCCACACTATGTGAGCGTTGGAGCTGAGGTTTAGGCTCCATGTTTAAATCGCCTTTTACCTGTGCGACAACACTTTCCAACACATCGTAACAATGTGCACAAGACGCCAACAGTTTTGTGCGGATATGTGGCACGACGATCGAAAAAAACACCAAGGGTTTAACACCGTTACGTTCATAAGATTGATTAATTTCTCTAATGAGTTCATCCACCTTATGGTCACTTTCTACAAATGGAAACGTCTTTTCTCTAGCCGTCACCGAGAATTGCCCCAAAACCACATGCCCCAATGTTTCACAAGTAATCGCTGTTCCGTCAGAAACGTAGAATACGTCACGACTTTGACCTAAATTTTTCATTTTATAGTTAAGTTTTCAGATTATTTTAAGTAGGATGCGTTACATAATATCGATAACAAACCCTAGCATTCAAGAACGTTCCCCCACAGTTTTGAAAAATAACCTTATCTATTTTTCGGCTGAATACGTAAACGATTGCTTATTACCCTACGCTGCAATGTTTCTGGAGATAGACATGCAAAATAATACCCTCTGGTTCGATGGACTTTCCATGGAAGATGTCGACAAAGTCGGCGGCAAAAACGCGTCATTAGGTGAAATGGTTTCTAACCTTTCCAATGCCGGTGTTTCTGTCCCAAATGGCTTTGCCACCACATCTCATGCGTTTAATCAATTCCTTGACTTCGAAGGCCTTGATGAGCGTATCCACGGACTGTTAGATGAACTAGACGTTGACGACGTTGACGCACTGCGAAAGACAGGCGCAATCATTCGTCAATGGGTACTCGATGCCCCCTTCCCTGCGGACCTAGAGCAAGACATTCGTTCTAACTACCGTGAACTAATTAATGACAATCCAGCGCTTTCTGTCGCGGTGCGCTCTTCTGCTACAGCGGAAGATCTACCTGACGCCTCATTTGCCGGACAACAAGAAACATTTTTGAATGTGCATGGTATTGATGCCGTGCTCGAAGCGACGAAACACGTCTATGCCTCGCTCTTTAATGATCGAGCTATCTCCTATCGTGTTCACCAAGGTTTTGATCATCGCGGTATCTCCCTATCGGCAGGTATTCAACGCATGGTTCGTTCAGACCAAGCGTCATCAGGTGTGATGTTTACGCTTGATACTGAATCAGGTTTTGACCAAGTCGTGTTTATTACCTCAGCTTGGGGTCTAGGAGAAATGGTCGTTCAGGGTGCGGTGAATCCCGACGAGTTTTATGTCCACAAGCCATTACTAGACGCCGGCCAAGCACCGATCGTCAAAAAGACGTTTGGCTCTAAACTGATCAAAATGATTTACTCCACGAATCAGGAAATTGGCAAACAAGTCGATATCGTTGATACCACGGAGCAAGAACAAAACCAATTCTCCCTGACGGATGATGAGATCAAAGAGCTAGCGAAACAAGCGATGATCATCGAAAAGCACTATCAGCGTCCAATGGACATTGAGTGGGCAAAAGATGGCATCGACGGCAAGCTCTATATCGTGCAAGCACGACCAGAAACCGTTTGTTCTCAAAGCGAGACCAATGTTATCGAACGTTTCCAGCTCAATAGCAAAGCGGATGTCTTGGTTGAAGGCCGTTCAATCGGTCAGCGTATTGGTAGCGGACCAGTTCGCTTAGTCGATTCACTTGATCAAATGTCGCTAGTACAAGAAGGCGACGTACTCGTCACCGATATGACAGACCCAGATTGGGAACCTGTCATGAAGAAAGCATCTGCAATTGTGACCAACCGAGGTGGTCGTACTTGTCATGCTGCAATCATTGCTCGTGAACTCGGCATTCCTGCGATTGTAGGATGTGGCAACGCAACGACATCCTTGTCAGATGGCGCATTGGTTACCGTGTCTTGTTCGGAAGGTGAAACCGGCTACGTTTATGAAGGTGAACTTGATTTTGAAGTCCGTCGTTCTGAGGTTGATGAATTGCCAATGCTACCGACCAAAGTCATGATGAACGTTGGTAACCCAGACCGAGCATTCGACTTCGCGCAATTGCCAAATGAAGGCGTAGGACTTGCTCGACTCGAATTTATCATCAATAAAATGATTGGTATTCACCCGAAAGCTCTACTTAACTTTGACGCTCAAAACGATGAACTTAAAGCCGAGATCACACAGCGTATTCGTGGTTACCGAGACCCAATCGACTTTTACGTGAGTAAACTAACCGAAGGTATCGCCACCATTGCTGCAGCATTCTGGCCGAAACGTGTCATCGTTCGTATGTCTGATTTTAAATCTAATGAGTACAGCAACCTCGTAGGTGGCCGTGATTTCGAACCGCATGAAGAGAACCCAATGCTGGGTTTCCGTGGTGCATCTCGTTATATCTCTCCGGTTTTCGAGGACTGTTTTGAGCTTGAAACTCAGGCTATCAAGCGTGTTCGCAACAAAATGGGACTGAAAAACGTTGAAATCATGATTCCTTTTGTTCGCACACCAAGTGAAGCAGCATCGGTGATTGACCTACTTGCTAAATTTGAACTACGTCGTGGAGAAGAAGGGCTAAAGGTCATTATGATGTGTGAATTGCCATCAAATGCCGTACTTGCGGATGAGTTTTTGAAGTATTTCGATGGGTTCTCCATCGGCTCAAATGATATGACACAGCTAACCTTAGGACTAGACCGTGATTCCGGTGACGTCGCTCATTTATTTGATGAACGCAACCCTGCGGTTAAGGCTATGCTGAAAATGTCGATTGATGCTGCCACAAAAGCAGGCAAATATGTCGGAATTTGTGGTCAAGGGCCATCGGATCATGACGACCTTGCGGAATGGTTAATGCAACAAGGTATCAGCTCGGTTTCATTAAATCCGGATACGGTTATCGACACTTGGTTAAAACTCGGCAAAGTGGCAGGCCATCAGTAACTGCGAGTCATTACTCGATTCGTAAACAAGTGATATAGAGCAACTCAAATATGTTAAGGCGTTAGCGACTCGCTAACGCCTTTTTCTTATCTAGACTCCGACCAAACCGCAAACTCATTGCCACTTGGTTCTATGAAGTGAAATCGGCACCCACCCGGAAATTCAAAAATCTCACGGATAATACGCCCCTTGGATAGCACCACTTTCTGATAGGTTTCTTCGATATTATTGCTATAAAATACCAATAAGGCACCACCCTGCGCTGAAACTGAGTTCAAATCGGCCTGATAAAAGCCACCGTTCATACCTTGTCCAGAAAACGCAGAATATTCATCGCCATAGTCTTGAAACTCCCATCCAAATACCGCGTTGAAAAAGGATTTAGTTGCCGTCAAGTTCCGTGCGGCAAACTCAACATAGTCTAATTTTTCATGCATACTCATGTTCACTCTCTCCGCTGGGCAACCTTTACTCTCGCACTCGACGAGTCGGTAACAATTAAAGAAGGCTAAAGTATAGGATCTTGACCCATAATTAACCGCTACTCACATCACTATTCCGGTAGCCTGATCCGATGGTAGCGAGCAAAACGCGGAATACCATTTTCCGTCCAACCATTGTGCTCGAACGTTACCATATCCCCAAGTTTTGGCGGGTCACTGCGTTCTGCATCGGTAAACCCCGACCCAATATAAAATCGAGCGCCGTCACTTAGCTCCACTAAAATCGCACCCATTTTCCCCTCATATTTCCCCTTACTGGGCTTGTAACCAACGACGATTGCTTCTGCGTCTTGAACATTTTTTACTTTAACCAGTGAAGCATTACGTCCTGGGTGATACAACTCACCTTTTTGTTTTAACATTAGCCCTTCACTGCCTGCACTGGTCAGTGATCCTAAGTAATGTTGCAGATCTTCATGGGTGTCAAATGACATCTGTTCAACACATCGAAGGTGGGTTCCTGAGATGCTTTCGCAAAACGCCGTAAGAAATTGATAGCGTTGTTCAAATTTCCCCATATGACCAGGGGCATCGAATAACATATAGTGGATATCTAGCCACTGCTCATCATCAGGAACCGTATCAAGCACGGTCCGTTGTACTTGAGAAAATTGACCTCTTCCGGCCCATAACTCCCCTTCAACCGATATATCAGGCAATTCACTCGTAAACCAATCTGGCGCATTAAGTACCCGCCCAGAGCGCGTTACCAATTTACTCCCAGTCCAAATAGCACGGACACCATCCAGCTTTTCGCTGACATAATAAGAAGAGATGTCGAGCTCTTGGTGATAGTTGATAGCGTTAACCACTGCAGGTTTTCCTTTAACGAACTGAACCGGCTCGGCAAAAGGGGCAGAGGAACAAACAAGGAGAGCAAGTGTGGTAATTGGAAATCGAGCGGACTTTGGCAAAAGAAAACATCCTATGACGATAGACTGTTTTCTCAATTTAGCGGTAATACCGCTCACTATCAGCCCATCAGACTAACAATTACGACTCATAGTGAATGATTTTTTAAACGGAAAGTTATCAATTACACAATTTTTAGGGAGGGTTCAAACTCACCAACCTAAAATACCCTCACTACTTTCACGAGCGCTAACGTTAGTGAGGGAAGCGTGCGACTAAATTGATGTTATTGGATACCGAGCTCTTGTTTCAACGTAGCGATGTGGTTCAGATCCATGTTGTGTACTTTGAGCATTTGATCTATCTGGCTTAGCCTAGATGTCACACGGTCATGGCGATCACAAGAGTCTGATTTAGCGTCCCATGAGGTGCCAGCTAAAAATAGATCACAGTCTTTTTTCAGAGACTTGCTCTCAGGAACGAGTTTCGCTTTCTCTTGTTCAAGCTTCGCGACTTCTGTTTTTAACTCACTTTCTCGTTTAAACAGCTCTTGAGATTGCTCAAACATCGAGCTTTGAATATCGGTCTTACGAACTAATTGACTGTTCTTCTCTTCTTGTGTGACGATGGCCTTTTTCTGAGTAACTATCTTGCCTTTAAGACTCGCGTTCGCCTTTTCCAACTGAGTGATTTTTTCATTCAGTTTATCAAGCTCTTCTTGATGCGCGGCGACTTTAAGTTCAACCGCTTGGCGCAGCCTAAGTTGCGCGTCGGAATCCGCTTTTGCCAATTGTTCGGTAAGCTCTGAGTCCTGTTTTTGAGTGACTTTCAGTGTACTTTGATACTGAGTGTCTAATGCCTGGTAGCGTTGCTGCCAGTCATTTTGAGTAATCATCGCGCCAATCAACCCACCTGCTGCAAGACCTAGAGCAGCAGCAATACCAATGTACAAGCGAGCACGCTTGTCCTTTTGTTCAATGACAACAACATCTTCATTATGTTGTTCTTGCTCTTCCGTTTTGTTTTCCACACAGACCTCTTATGGCGCTTGTACAATCATCTGGGCAATTACGTCGTCGACGAGACAATTAGCTATCAAGTTAATAAATTAGCTATCGAGTTAATAAATTAGCTATCGAGTTAATAAATTAGCGAATGAGTTCAGTAAACACTAATGTTGCGACGTAAATAGCAAAACCGGACAACAGGGTGATGACCACACCTTGCTGAACCTTTTCATTCGTTCGGTAACGAAAAAGCATAAAGGCTAACGTTACCAAAAATGCAATGGCAATTAAACGAGTCATAACACCTCCTTTAGCAACAAGGCTAAGAAATGAACAAAATAGCGTATTTCCAAGGGGTTAACCTGACTCTACACCACTCTAACTTAATGTAAGATGCACTAAGTCAGAAACTTGTTCAAATATAACAAATGGCGAACGCTTGCACTCGAATAAGTGCAAATAAATTGTAAATTTATTCATGACTTATCTAATTAACTGCGCTACGATTGCTTTCGCAGATTATCTACAAAATAGATAATTGTTCCGATGAAGACAGCAGGAGAGCGGTTATTAACTAGATTTTTACATTTAGTTAACTAAACCCACCGAAGAAGTAAATCTTTCAGGTGCTTTATTCTGAGAAATCAGACTTCGAATTATTCGAAGCGTAAAGTGAGGACTGTTGTTGGAGGAACCTCTGGAGAGAGCCGTACTACTTTGTTGTAGAAAGCGGCCGCCGAAGGAGCAAGCTCAACGCAAACGTTGAGTGAAACTCTCAGGCAAAAGGACAGAGGAGAGAAAAACAATATTGAACAACTCATCGTTTTCATGAGTAGTCATGTATTTAGAGTACCCGTCATCAAGCGGCCTCTAAGTGTGACTGCCCTTTCTCTCTTCTCCTTAAATTTAGTTTTATTAAGGGGAAATCATGAACAACCTACAATCTACGCTTCAAACCATCGATAATTTTGTTTGGGGACCACCATTACTCATTCTGTTAGTCGGCACCGGCGTTTATTTTACGCTCAAGCTCGGTTTACTGCAGTTTCGGTATTTACCCACCGCACTTCGCTTAATCTTTTCCAAAGAAAACTCCAGCAATGGAGATATTTCTAGCTTTGCGGCATTGTGCACAGCCCTTTCTGCAACCATTGGTACCGGGAATATTGTTGGTGTCGCGACTGCCATTAAACTGGGGGGCCCAGGCGCGCTATTTTGGATGTGGCTCGCGGCCGTATTTGGTATGGCAACGAAATACGCTGAATGTTTATTAGCGGTTAAATATCGTACGACTGACGACAAAGGTCAAATGTTGGGTGGGCCAATGTACTACCTTCGGGACGGGGTTGGCTCCCGCGTCCTAGCCACCATGTTTGCCGTCTTCGCATTAGGCGTAGCTTGCTTTGGTATTGGTACCTTTCCACAAGTTAATGCCATTCTTGATGCCAGCGAAATTTCCTACGGGGTATCGCGAGAAATTTCAGCAACCGTCCTAACGATTCTTGTTGCCTTTGTTACATTAGGAGGTATCAAGTCGATAGCTAAAGTCGCGGGTAAAGTCGTGCCAGCCATGGCGGTCTTTTATGTTATTGCGTGCATGAGCGTCATCATTATCAACGCAGACCAGCTGTATGGCGCCATTGAACTTGTGATTGTGTCGGCATTTACCGGAACGGCCGCGACAGGTGGTTTTGTTGGAGCCAGCATCATGCTTGCCATTCAGTCTGGTATCGCTCGTGGCGTATTTTCCAACGAAAGCGGACTGGGTAGCGCCCCTATGGCAGCTGCGGCAGCACAAACCGATAGCTGTGTACGCCAAGGACTTATTTCTATGACGGGAACGTTCATCGATACCATCATTATTTGTACCATGACGGGATTGGCACTGATCTTAACCGGTGCTTGGCAAGGTGATCTTGCGGGCGCGGCAATGACGACTCATGCATTCGCTATTGGACTTAATAACGACACTCTGGGCCCGCTTCTGGTCTCTACTGGCCTTATTTTCTTTGCCTTTACGACAATTTTAGGTTGGAACTACTACGGCGAGCGCTGCGTCGTTTATCTTATGGGAACAAAAGCAGTATTGCCTTACAAAATCATCTTCGTTGGATTAGTGGCATCTGGCGCATTTTTACATCTAGATATGATTTGGATTATCGCCGACATCGTCAACGGGTTAATGGCAATTCCCAATTTGATTGGCCTTGTACTGCTAAGAAATGTTGTCATCGAAGAGACTAAGCTGTACTTCGCTGGTAAGTCTTCAAATACCACACTGGCTGTTAATCACTAACACCACCATTGCGCCTTGATTATCCAGTCATATTAAACAAAAAGGTCTGCTTTATGCAGACCTTTGCTCTATATAAACATGATATCCGCAACACTATCGATCGTCGCGTCAGCTGCCCCATTTAATTGACTGGCTAAATTGGCCATCAGCGCAGTGCACGCTGCTATTACTGCAATAATCATTTGAATGCTCCTCTTCATTAGAGCTGTAGATTAGTACAAGTTTTAAACCAAAATTTGCCTTTATACGCCAACAGAGGAAGTATAAATATTAAGCCTTCGAAGACAAGTCTCCATCTAAATACAATAATACCATTGGAAACAACAATACCATTGGAAACAACGGTTAACGACAATGCTGATTACGAAACAAAATCATCACGACGGCCGGTACAATTATGATGATAGGAACGACTAAGGTTTGCAGTAGTAGTGACCCTATTCCACTATGCGCTACCACATCTTCTAAATGAAAATAGCCTATCAACATAACTAAAATTACCGATAGCGAATACAACAATTCTCGCAAACACATTCGTGAGCGTGGTGGGCAATAGCTACTTGCGACAGCAAAGAGCAACATCCCAATGCAAAGTGCTAACCAACTCAAAAATGAAGGGAATTGCCATATATACGCAAACAGGGCAGCAATACTCGTTAAGACTATCCATACCTTCGTGCTTGTAAACGTATAATCTTCACTCACGGTAAGGCTGAAATAGTGTCGAATAAAATGCCAGCCCACTAACGCGCCAATAATAGCACCTGCAAACATGTCCGATAAAAAGGCTCCACCACTGATAAACTGGTAGAACGCAATAATGATAGTGACCCAAAAAGCTGCAATCGCAAACTTACCAAGGTGCCTCGGTTTTATCTGGCTCACTACGATACTGGAAATACAGATCCAGTTCGCCATCAATAAATCGGGGAAGCTAAATCCACTGCGTTCATTATAATTGAGCGTTGGCAGATAAGCGTGGGGCACAGGAAAGCTAAAGCCTTGCTTTGCCACGAGAATAAACAATGATGTTGCGGTCACGGCAAACATAAGCTGAGCGGTAAAATGCCGCCCCCACAACCAGATAAACAGCGGTAAAAAAGCGAGAAGCAATAAGGGCTGAATTAGTACATAGAGGATATTTCCACCCAATAACACCACTTCTTGGAGTTGTTTGGGGGCAGTCACTAATGCTTCTTGTGTGCTTGATAGCCAAGATAGTTCCACTTGATGGACTCGAGGCGCCGAGCTAATTAAATTATCAATATAACGAATTGGCTGATTGCTTAATGACAAAAACATGTCCTCAACCAAAGGCCATTGTTGTGGGTAGCGGTACTCCACTGGCGACACACTTTTAGGGCTGAGTAAATTGGCGCTGCGAACTTCCACACCAAAATGCGGAGCGAAGTAAATCGGTAACTCTACACCGCGCCCATAGTTGGTTTCACTGTAAGCAATGATATCGGACTCAACTAAGCACTCATAAAATACGGCTCTGTCCGTTCTTCCAAGTTCTCGGCCAACGACAACGACAAGTCCAGCTTCTTCCCATGTTTCTCGTTGAGCGGTTAACCGTGGGTTCTCGTTATTCTCGATCGTTCCACCGGGGAGTGATAATTTATTTGTGACAATTTCATCGACGAGTAAAATTCTATCATCGCTGCGAACCAGACATAACGCCCCTCTCACTGTTGGAGCTAACGGCGGATCGTTATGCACAAAAGGTTGTCGGAGGCTATCCGATAGTTCATTAAATGCAGTCACTGGCATCTTAGACGACGTCACAGCGGTGGTGTTCGAAGAAGCGAAGCTCTGATGTATTGTTAATAACGCAAGCAAAAGCGTAAAAGCAATATGGCTCAAAATTTGAGTCACAAAAGTACCTAAATTATATTTTTTTTCTAAGACAATGAATATGAGAGAAAAATCCCTCTTTATTATATAAGTTGAGGGCCGATTGATTGAAATCCCACACTTCAACCATTATTTGCGATGCGCCCAACTCTGTTAAGCGATGTTCTGCTTGTGCGAGCAATGCTTGTGCATAACCGTGCTGTCGATGACTGGGTAGGACAAACAGCTCATCGATACTCCCGACTAAACAAGGTCGACTGATCGGCGATACCAATTCACAAAACTGCGCCGTGATAAAACCAACGATTGAGTTAGCTGAAGACTCTGAACCATCAACGGTAAGTACAAGGACCAAACAATCCGGTGAATCAAGATAACGAGCAACGCTCTTTTCTTGTTGCACTTCTTCCGCCGACTTAAAGTCTTCTGGCACAGCGTGATGATGATACTGATGCAATTCATACATGAGATCATTCAACGTGTCCAAATCGTCTGTTTTCGCTGAACGGATAGTAAAGGTTAAGTCGGTCATAACGGGATTAAATGTTGTAAAAAAGAGCGCTGCTTACAAATGTGCGCCTAGTGTGAGGGTTTTGTCAGGGATGTGCAAATAAAAAAACATAAGGAAATAGGATCACCAATAGTCTTGGCACAACATCACGACAATCACTGACTATACTTACCAAAAAGCCAAGGAAAACCAAGATGAGACCATTACCGCTGTTTTCACTGTTTTCACTGTTTTCACTGTTTTCACTGTTTTCACTATTAGTATGGGCGCCCTATTCATTCGCGGCATTACCAATGAAGTGTTCCTTAACCGCAACCAGTGACCACTTTTGGTTTTATCAAGAGCAGCGTGTCTTTGAAAGTGAGCAGTTCGTTATTTTTCAAAATTTTAAAGGCAGAGTCGTCACGCAAGTCGATCTGAAAACAGGAAAGTTCAGCCGGACCACGTATATCGGCGAACCCTTTACTCCAAGGTATCAAGTGTTATTTGGTCTCTGCGAGGAACCAAACCATATCCTTAAAATGTGGCACATGAGTTCGGTTCCTTATGACAACTAATGTCGACGCTGCGTTTAACAACAAGTTAGTCAGCGTGCAGCGCTTTTTCAATTTCAGATAAGCTGCTCGGGTCATCTATTGTCGATGGCACGGTATAGCTCTCACCGTCCGCAATTTGTCGAATAACACGGCGCAATATTTTACCAGAACGCGTTTTTGGTAAGCGCTCGACGACCAATGCATGTTTAAAGCACGCAACCGCGCCTATCTCTTGTCGTACTTTGCCAACTAATTCATGCTCTAACTCACTACTGTCCACTTTCACACCATCTTTCAATACCACAAGGCCAAGTGGCAGTTGCCCTTTTAAGTCATCATGCACCCCCACTACGGCGCACTCCGCAATGGCTGGATGACCGCCAACTATCTCCTCCATTTCACCAGTTGAGAGTCGGTGTCCAGCGACATTAATAACATCATCGACGCGACCCATGATAAATAAATACCCCTCTTCATCTAAATACCCACCATCACCTGACACATAATAACCTGCAAATTGGCTCATATAGCCTGATTCAAAGCGATCGTGATTTCGCCATACCGTCGTCAAACAGCTTGGGGGGAGCGGCCGTTTCAGCGAAACAAAACCCTGTTGATTGGCTGCAACAGGTTCACCTAACTCATTCAATATCTCCACCTTAAAACCCGGACTTGGTTTGGTGGAGGAACCGGCTTTAATTGGCATGGCTTCAATACCCACCGGGTTGGACGCGATAGCCCAGCCAGTTTCGGTTTGCCACCAGTGATCAATCACGGGTTTATTCGTCTGTTGCTCTACCCAATCAAGGGTTGGTGGATCAAGTCGTTCACCAGCCATGAAGATACTTTTCAGTCGACTTAGGTCATAGTTTCTGAGCGCTAAACCATCTGGGTCTTCTTTCTTAATCGCTCGGAACGCCGTTGGCGCTGAGAATAAGACCGTCACATCATACTCTTCACAAACTCGCCAAAACGCACCGGGATCGGGTGTTCTGACCGGTTTACCCTCAAACAATATTGACGTGCAGCCATGAATAAGCGGAGCATAAACAATATACGAGTGCCCAACGACCCAACCCACATCCGAAGCCGCCCAAAACACACCATCGGTAGGCATATCATAAACCGTACTCATTGAATATTTCATCGCGACGGCATGCCCACCATTATCACGTACGACACCCTTTGGCTTTCCCGTTGTTCCAGACGTATAAAGAATATACAGGGGATCCGTCGCCAACACTGGCACACACGCATGAGGTAGGGCTTGGTCGTATGACTCTTGCCAATCTAAATCGCGATCTTGACCCAACTCAGCTTGACATTGTTCGCGCTGAAGCACGAAGACTTTTTCAGGCTTCCATCGGCTGTCCATGATCGCTCTATCAACCAACGGTTTATAAGGCAGAACTTTGTTAATCTCAACGCCGCAAGAAGCGGTCATGATGACTTTTGGTTCCGCATCTTCAATCCGCACAGCAAGCTCGCTAGGAGCAAATCCACCAAACACTACCGAATGAATCGCGCCAAGCCGTGCGCACGCCAACATTGCCATCGCTGCTTCAGGGATCATCGGCATGTAGATAACAACACGGTCGCCTTTCGTCACGCCTTGCTTAGCCAACATTCCGGCAATTTTCGCCACCTTGTCTCTTAATACAAAGTAGCTAATTTTCTGCTTAACCCCAGTAACCGGTGAGTCATAAATAAGGGCGGTATGATCTCCGCGGCCTTGTTCGCAATGATAATCCAATGCCAACCAAGCGGTATTCATTACACCATCAGGGAACCAACGTTCAATACCATTTTCATCTTTTCCTAATATTGTTTTTGGTGCTTCAAACCAATCAATCGCTTTTGACTGATGCTGCCAAAATAATTCTGGTTGTTGTTCGGCCCACTGATATTCTTTTTGATATGCAGACATAATGCGTCCTCCAATATGTCTAATTCATTGTATCCGATGGCACGCGAACCCAGCCTTCCATAAGGATTCTCGCACTTCGACTCATGATAGCTTTATCGACAGTCCAACCTGTTGATGCTTGTGACGCAGTCGCGCCGACTTTCAATGTCCCAGACGGATGGCCAAATGTCACCGCTTGCCGAGCGCCACCGCCTGCTGCCAAATTGACTACCGTGCCCTCCACACTCGCGGCACAAGCGATAGCAACGGCGGCCGTACCCATCATCGCGTGATGCAGTTTCCCCATAGACATCGCTCGCACTAACAGGTCTACGTCATGAGCATTAATTGGCTTTTGGCTGGATGAGAGGTAGCTTTTAGGCGGTGAAACAAACGCCAGTTTCGGTGTGTG
Source organism: Vibrio qingdaonensis (assembly GCF_026191675.1). Classification (GTDB taxonomy): domain Bacteria; phylum Pseudomonadota; class Gammaproteobacteria; order Enterobacterales; family Vibrionaceae; genus Vibrio; species Vibrio qingdaonensis. Next base: position 191,272 of record NZ_JAKRRY010000001.1, read on the forward strand.
TTGTCGTGTCTTTGCTTGTTCTATCGAATCAATCAGACCCATTTTCAACGCGCCAACCGCGCGGATGGCCTCAAATTTTTCGAGCCAGTGTGGGTCACTATTAATATCATCTTGAAGCTCATCGCCATTTAAACCAAGTTCATGCGCATCAATGAAGATTGTCGGAATACCCGCATTTATCAATGTTGCGTTGAATACCCCGACGTCAGGAACACTAAGATCATCGACAAGGTTACCCGTTGGAAACATCGAACCCGAACTGTCACTAGGATCGACAAACGCGACCTTGATCTCCGCAGCAGGAAATGTCACGCCATCTAATTCAAAGTCACCCAACTCTTGTACTTCACCATCGACAATAGGGACATTGGCAATAATCGTCTTGCTAATATTGGCTTGCCATATTCTCACTGGCACAACACCATTTTCAGGAATCCGCTCTTCATCGATAAGTCCGCTATGAATCGCGAATGGACCTACCGCTGCCGATAAATTACCGCAATTACCACTCCAATCTACAAACGCCTTATCAATGGACACTTGACCAAACAGATAATCGACATCATGCTCTGAGCAAGCACTCTTAGACACAATCACCGCTTTACTGGTGCTTGAGGTTGCGCCCCCTAATCCATCAATCTGCTTAGCATAAGGGTCTGGGCTACCAATAACGCGCATAAGCAGCTTATCGCGTGCCTCTCCTGGCTGTTGGGCTTTTATCGGCAGGTCTTGCCAATTAAAAAATACCCCTTTACTCGTGCCACCTCGCATGTAGGTTGCCGGAACTCTGATTTGCTTCGTCATAAATCCCCCCTACTGAGCTAGAAAATCTTGAGCGAAACGTTGTAAAACGCCGCCAGCGGAGTACACCTTCACTTCATCTGCAGTATCCAGCCGGCATGTCACGGCCACATCAAGCTTTTCGCCGTTAGCTCGAGTGATCACCAATGCTAGATCGCAACCCGCCTTAATTTCTCCTGCGACATCGTAAGACTCCGTTCCATCAAGCGCTAAGGTCTTTCGGTCTGTTCCAGTTTTAAATTGCAGTGGTAATACACCCATCCCCACTAAGTTGGTACGGTGAATCCGTTCAAAGCCTTCCGCTACAATCGCTTCAACTCCCGCTAAGCGCACACCTTTCGCAGCCCAATCTCGAGACGAGCCTTGCCCATAATCGGCACCTGCAATAATAATCAATGGTTGTTTGCGAGCCATGTAGGTTTCAATCGCCTCCCACATGCGAGTCACCTTGCCTTCTGGCTCTATACGCGCCAATGAACCTTGAACGACAGTTCCCTGCTCTTCCACCATTTCATTAAATAGCTTAGGGTTAGCAAAAGTAGCTCGTTGCGCGGTTAAATGATCACCTCGGTGCGTCGCATACGAGTTGTAGTCTTCTTCAGGTACACCCATAGTGGTTAAATACTCACCCGCGGCACTACTTGCTAAGATGGCATTGGAAGGTGACAGATGGTCAGTGGTAATGTTGTCACCTAAAATTGCCAGCGGCCTCATCGCTTGTAGTGTGCATTTCCGAGCTAACGCCCCTTCCCAATAGGGCGGTCTACGAATATAGGTACTTTGCGCCCGCCAATCGTAAAGAGGACTGCTGGATTTTTCAGCTTCATCCGGTTTAAACATCTGGATATAAACTTGATTAAATTGCTCAGGCTTGACGTGCTGGTTCACCACCGCATCAATTTCTTCGTCGCTTGGCCAAATATCAGCCAGATAGATAGGCTGACCTGATGCATCAAGCCCAAGCGCATCACGCTCAATATCAAATCGAATCGTCCCCGCCAACGCGTAAGCGACAACTAAAGGTGGTGATGCTAAGAACGCTTGTTTCGCATAAGGATGAATGCGCCCATCAAAATTTCGATTTCCAGACAATACTGCTGTCGTGTATAGATCGTTGTCGACTATCTCTTTTTGAATTTTGGGATCCAGTGCGCCACTCATGCCATTACACGTTGTGCAAGCATAGGCCACGATACCAAACCCTAGTTTCTCTAACTCAGGCAGTAACCCGGCGTCTTCTAAGTACAATTTAGCGACTTTGGATCCCGGAGCAAATGAAGATTTCACCCAAGGTTTACGAAGTAACCCTAACTGGTTGGCTTTTTTTGCAATAAGGCCAGCTGCTACCACGTTTCTTGGGTTACTCGTATTCGTGCAAGAAGTAATGGCTGCAATGATGACAGCGCCATCTGGTATTTCGTCAGCGTGTTGTTGCCACTCACCCGCAATACCCTGCAGGGTAAGCTGCGCAGTGGGTAAACGTCGATGCGGATTAGACGGTCCTGCCAATGTACGTTCCACAGCAGACAAATCAAACTCCAACACCCGTTCATAATTAACATTTTCTAGTGTTTTCGCCCATAAACCTGTGTGTTTCGCATACTGTTCAACAAGCTTAACTTGTTCATCATCGCGTCCGGTGAGCTTAAGGTAATTGATAGTTTGTTCATCAATATAGAACATCCCGGCCGATGCCCCATATTCTGGCGTCATATTCGATATGGTTGCTCGATCGCCAATGGTTAAATTTTTAGTTCCTTCTCCAAAAAATTCCAAATAGCTCGACACTACTCGTTGCGCACGAAGAAACTCCGTCAGTGCCAAAACAATGTCCGTCGCGGTGATCCCCGGTTGACGCTCACCAATTAAACGCACGCCGACAATATCGGGTAATCGCATCATTGAAGGGCGGCCAAGCATAACCGTCTCAGCCTCAAGTCCGCCAACACCAATAGCGATGACGCCAAGTGAATCGACATGCGGAGTATGGCTATCGGTACCCACACACGTATCGGGGAATACAACACCCTGCTTAACTTGTACAACAGGGGAAAGCTTCTCTAGATTGATTTGGTGCATAATACCGTTACCAGCAGGCACGACACTGACGTTCTCAAATGCGGTTTTACACCACTCTATAAAATGGAAACGGTCTTCGTTTCTACGCTCTTCGATAGCACGGTTTTTTTCAAAAGCGTCCGCTTCAAAGCCCGCATGCTCCACCGCTAACGAGTGGTCGACAATAAGCTGGGTTTCTACCACTGGATTGACACTAGCAGGATAGCCACCTTGCTTAGCAATGGCATCACGTAGGCCCGCTAAATCAACCAGCGCAGTTTGTCCAAGAATGTCGTGACAAACGACACGCGCCGGATACCAGGGAAAGTCTTTATCTCGACGTCGATAAATAAGCTGGGACAGACAAACTTCTAACTCAGATGGGTCACAACGACGCACCAGATTTTCGGCTAATACCCGTGACGTATACGGGAGCTGCTCGTACGCGCCCGCTTCAATATCATTGACCGCCGAACGCGCGTCATAATAATCCAGCTGCGAATTGGGGAACGACTTGCGATATTGATAGTTAACGGTTGGGTTAGAGTCACTTGTTTGATTAGACATATTCCACATCCTTTGCCTTACCGGTTAATCACGCTCGTCAATAGCGACCCATTCTCTTGCATCAGGTCCTTCATAATCCGCACTTGGTCTAATAATGCGATTATTAGCTCGCTGCTCGTAGACGTGCGCAGCCCAACCAGTTAATCGACTCATAACGAAAATTGGTGTAAACAATTTAGTGGGAATATCCATGAAGTGATAAGCAGAAGCATGGAAGAAGTCAGCGTTACAGAACAAACCTTTCTCACGTTTCATTACCGATTCAACCCGAACTGAAACGTCATAAAGGTATGTATCCCCAACCGCTTCAGATAACGATTCTGACCAACGTTTGATCAATGCATTTCTTGGGTCACTCTCTCGATAAATGGCGTGACCAAAGCCCATAATTTTGTCTTTATTAACCAACATTTGCATGATGTTGGCTTCCGCTTCTTCAGCGCTACGCCAATCTTGGATCATATCCATTGCCGCTTCATTTGCCCCACCGTGCAGTGGACCACGTAAGGTGCCAATTGCAGCTGTGACGCATGAATGAATATCTGAAAGCGTTGACGCACAGACTCTGGCGGCAAACGTAGACGCATTAAATTCATGCTCAGCATATAGGATCAAAGAGCAATGCATGACTTTCTTATGCAGCTCTGAGGGTGCTTTGTCAGTGAGCATTTTAAGAAAGTACCCACCAATACAATCTTCCGTATAGTCTTGGGTGTCAATTCGCACCCCGTCATGGCTATAACGATACCAATAACAAATAATCGCAGGAAATAACGCTAACATTCTTTCTGTCGCAGATTCTTGCTGTGAAAAGTCTAATTCCTGCTCCAAGTTGCCTAGCATAGAGCAACCCGTTCTCATTACATCCATTGGATGAGCGTCGGCGGGAATCAACTCTAGCGCATGCTTCAGAGGTTCTGGCAACCCGCGCAATCCGACTAATATTGTTTTATATTCATCCAGCTCTTTTTGATTCGGCAAGTGACCTCGAAGTAACAGGTGCGCCACTTCTTCAAATTGTGCATTGTTAGCAAGATCGGTAATATCATAGCCTCGATACGTTAACCCCGTTCCCGACTGACCGACGGTACATAACGATGTGGTACCCGCGCTCTGGCCTCTAAGACCTGCTCCACCTAGTGTTGAATTAGGCATATTGAACTCCTTTTCCCGCTCTTGTCCTTTATAGGATCTATTATCACGGCATCATGTTATTGGATTAGTTAATTGTTTTTCTTACCGTTCGTTATTTCACGTATCATTTCTGATCAGCAAACAACTGATCTAGCTTGTCTTCGTAACTGTGATAATTCAAGTGTTCGTACAACTGGGCTCGCGTTTGCATCTCCCCCGTCAACGCCTCTTGATTACCAACATCTAGTAAGTGCTGGTATACGTTTTCCGCCGCTTTGTTCATCGCTCTGAATGCTGAAAGAGGATAAAGCACCATATCAACACCAACACTGGCAAGCTCATCACAACCAAACAGAGGGGTTTGACCAAATTCAGTAATATTGGCAAGGATAGGTACCTCTTTCCCCGTTGCCTTGTTTAACGCCGACTTAAATTGCTGGTAGTGCGCTAATGACGTCATCGCTTCGGGGAAAATCATGTCAGCGCCCGCTTCAACATAAGCAATGGCACGCTGTATCGCTTTATCCATCCCTTCGACTGCTAGAGCATCGGTTCTCGCCATGATGACAAAGCTATCGTTCACTTTGGCGTCCACCGCTGCTTTAATGCGATCAACCATTTCTTGTTGGCTTACCACCGCTTTGTTAGGACGATGTCCACAGCGTTTTTGTGCGACTTGATCCTCAATATGAACGGCAGCCGCGCCCGCTTTTTCTAGTGCTTTAATCGTACGCGCGATATTAAAAGCACCGCCAAATCCAGTATCAATATCAACAAGCAACGGTAAATCACAGGCGTTGGTTATACGTTCTACATCGACTAAGACATCGTTAAGGGTGGTAATACCAAGATCTGGCAAACCATACGACGCATTGGCAATTCCGCCGCCAGAGAGATAGATGGCTTGGTGCCCGACATTTTTTGCCATCATGGCGCAATAAGGGTTTACCGTGCCGACCACTTGCAATGGATTAGCGCTTGTGACAGCGTCACGAAATAATTGACCTGGGGATACTGACATTTTCCTCTCCTTGTCGAGGGTCCTGCTCTAATTGTCTACAATCATGAGCACCGCGATTAATGTTGATTAACTATTTAGATTTTTCTCTATTAAGGCTTTGCTTCTTGATATGTGGCGTCTCATAAGAAGCTCTGCCAATTCTTGGTCCCTATTTTTAATGGCATCCAAAATAAATAAGTGCTCTTTCAAGGCGGCTTCTGGACGAGACTGAGTTCTTGGTGATTGGTAGCGGTACATCCTGAGTAGGTGATATAGCTCATTGCATAATAAGTTCACTAACTGGCTATTTTGACTCGCTTTAATTATCCGATAATGGAAATCAAAATCACCATGTTGATGAAAGTACGATGCTCCGTCGACTTCATCGATATGCTCTGAGTGCCTTGCCAATAACCCTTCCAACTCAATCACTTCTTCATCACTAATATGCTGTGCAGCCAACCTTGCAGCCATCCCTTCTAAAGCTTCACGCACGGAGTAAAGCTCTATTAACTTATCTTGAGACAATGAGATGACCCTAGCACCGACATGCGGAATACGTTCAATAAGTCCAAGTCCTTCTAGTCGCATGATGGCCTCACGCAAGGGACCACGACTCACTTCAAAACGCTTTGCCAATTCGGGTTCAGATATTTTGCTCCCGGATGCAATTCTACCCAGAACGATATCTTCTATAAGACACTCTGTTAAATTCTCTGACTTGGTTGCTTCTTTGGAAGAGACTTCAACGCTCATTACTAGATCTACATTCATCTACGCTATCACCTATTACAAAAGCCAAACTGTTAACAATCTCGCTAAACTCCTGGCTATTTAAGCAACATATCGAGCAAAAATCAATCACACTGTCGACAATGTAGACTAATGTCTAACATTCACCTACTCCGCGAACTTTATGAACAATATTCACCCTATGCTCTTTATTCTCAATATCGACGCTTTATTGATGAGTTTGTAACAAATGCATAACCTTTAACTAACCCAAAGAGGTCCCGTCAGGTGAGCAAATACTGGCAGACAAAAGTCAACATAAGGAACGTGAACATGTTTAAGGCATTAAAACCAACACTCGCAGCGTCAATCGTGGCCGCAACACTGTCATTTAGTAGCTATGCAGCTGATCTTGAAAAAATACATTTCATCATCCCTGGTGGTGCAGGTGGCGGTTGGGATATGACGGCTCGTGGAACTGGTGACGTATTGGTAAAAGCGGATATTGTCGACAATGTTTCTTTTCAAAACCTATCCGGCGGCGGTGGCGGCAAAGCCATTGCTCACTTAATCGAAACCGCTGAACGCCAAGAAGATACGCTGATGGTGAATTCCACCCCTATCGTGGTTCGCTCGTTAACTGGTGTCTTTCCACAATCTTTCCGCGATTTAACGCCTGTCGCGGCAACTATTGCCGATTACGGCGCGATTGTCGCCCCTGCAGACTCGCCATATAACACGTGGGAAGACGTGGTCGCAGACTTCAAAGAAAATCCTAGAAAAGTGAAAATTGCTGGCGGTTCAGCGCGTGGCAGTATGGACCACCTCGTCGTAGCAGCAGCATTTAAAGGCGAAGGTTTTGACCCTAAGAAAGTACGTTACATCGCCTACGATGCTGGCGGTAAAGCGATGGCAGCACTGTTATCTGGTGAAACTCAGCTACTTTCTACTGGCTTAGGCGAAGTATTGGAAATGTCTAAATCAGGCCAAGTGAAAGTGATTGCCGTGACAGCACCAAAGCGTTTAGAAGCCGCACCTGATATCCCAACACTCACCGAATACGGTAACGAAACCGTCTTTGCTAACTGGCGTGGATTCTTTGCAGCCCCTGGAGCTAGCGAAGAAAAAGTAAAAGAGTGGACAGATGCGTTGTCGAAAATGTACACCACCGATGAATGGGCAGTGGTTCGTGACCGTAATGGTTGGATCGACAACTACAAACCTGACCAAGACTTCTATAAATTCCTAGAAGATCAAGAAAAACAAATGGGTACACTGATGACAGAACTTGGTTTCCTTAATAAATAGTCATGACTCTTAGAGCCTATGTCCTGGTAAATCGCTCTCCGGTCTACCGGGTATTAATTTAGTTGAGTAGACCTCTTCTAACCTTTATTTTTGCCGTCCATAAGACACAACAACGAATCCTTCAATTCGTTAGCGTGACTAGCTGTACTCCTTTGTTTATTGGGTATCGCTGACAGAGTCTCTCGTTATGAGTCCTTAGCGAAGTCTTTGTTAACTACCCTCTTCGGTCGAATGCCCATCGACCCCTTATGGATGGCTTTTTTCTTTGCTTCATTTTTGCAGTTTATTTGATTATTCACTGGAGCCAGTTATGTCAAATTTCACCTCAAAGACGTTTACTAAGCAGAATTTACTCTGCCGTGATCGTATAGGTGCGATGATTTTTCTCGTGTTATGCCTTGGGTATGGATACCAAGCATCGCTTATTCCTATGTTTCCCGGAGATGAATACGAACCTTTCACCGCTCGCACCTTACCTACCATACTCACCTTTATTGGTATCGGTTTATCTCTGCTACTGCTTGTCACCGGACAACCCGACGAAAAAAGTGAATCTGACACTAATATGAATTGGCTCCTGCTTGGAGGGTTCATTGTTCTAATGGCGCTATACGGGTTAGGACTGACTTATTTGGGCTTTGTCCTTGCTACCGGTTTTTTTCTGATGTTCGGCTTCTATTTACTGGGTGAACGACGCAAAAAAGTCCTGTTCGGCGCTTCATTTCCATTTGTGATCGCTTTCTATCTCATGTTGACTCAAGGCCTAGATATTTACCTTGAGCCTGGCATTATATTTACTCTTTGGTAGGATCCATTATGTTAGACGGAATTTTACAAGGCTTATCTACGGCCATCATGCCAATGAACATCATGATGGTGATCGTTGGGTGTTTTGTGGGGACTTTTATCGGTATGTTACCGGGATTAGGTCCTATCTCTGCGATTGCCCTAATGATCCCAATCACCTACGGACTCGATCCATCTTCTGGGCTCATTCTTATGGCTGGTGTTTATTACGGGGCGGTTTTTGGCGGTTCAACCTCCTCCATTTTAATTAATGCTCCGGGGTGTTCATCCACCGTGGTTACGGCGTTTGACGGCTATCCAATGGCGCAAAAAGGTCAAGCAGGCAAAGCGCTAGCGCTCGCAGCTTATTCCTCTTTTACCGGCGGAACACTTTCTGCCATTATGCTTTTGATCGCAGCGCCTGCATTAGCCCAAGTCTCTCTTAGTTTCCAATCTTCGGACTATTTTGCTCTCATGCTGCTAGGTCTTTCTGCTGTCGCTGCATTTGCTGGTAAAGGACAAGTCATCAAGGCTTGGATGATGACTATCTTAGGGCTAATGATTTCTACCGTTGGCATTGATAAAGGGGTGGGTGTTGAGCGCTTTACCTTTGGCTTAACTGATCTCATGGATGGTTTTAGCTTTCTTTTGCTGGCTATGGCAACCTTTGCACTAGGTGAAACGTTAATGGGTATTTTAAAGCCCGAACAAGACACCAGAAGTGAAGAGCAAAATCTCATGAGTGACATCGGTAGCATGAAAGTCACCAAAGAAGAGTTTAAAGAGGTGGCTCCTGTCTCCATTCGATCTTCGATTCTTGGTTTCTTCACCGGAGTATTGCCGGGCGCTGGTGCTACTATTGCCGCCTTCTTGTCATATGGTATGGAACGAAACTTAGCTCCGAAAGAAAAGCGCGATGAATTTGGCAAAGGTAGCATCCGAGGGCTCGTGGCGCCAGAATCGGCCAATAACGCAGCATCAAGCGGCTCGTTTGTCCCATTGTTAACACTTGGTATTCCAGGGTCTGGGACCACAGCAATTATGTTAGGTGCACTGATTGCCTATGGTATTCAACCAGGACCTCGCCTGTTCGTTGAACACCCTGACGTATTCTGGTCAGTCATCATTTCTATGTACTTTGGTAACGTCGTACTTGTCATACTGAATCTTCCTTTGATTCCATATATCTCTAAGCTACTCGCGGTACCAAGAACCGTTCTGCTACCCATGATCATCTTTTTCTCAATCACTGGTGTCTATCTAGTTTCATTCAATACCATGGATGTATTTATTATGATCCTTGTGGCGATGGCAGCCATTGCTCTTAGGCTCGCAAAATTTCCACTGGCACCACTACTATTAGGGTTTATATTGGGTGGATTAATGGAAGAGAACCTTCGTCGTGCTTTGATGATCGCTGATGGAGAAATGAGTTTCTTGTGGGATCGTCCTATCACACTCGCCTTTACTTCATTGGCAATCGCGGTATTGATTGGCCCTGCGCTAATTTCAGTAATAAAGAGAGTCTTCTATCATCCGAAAAAGGTAGAATCCTAAAAATCCATGCCTTCCCTGTGGCACTTACCATCCAGGGAAGGCTTAATTCATTGCGCTCGTTTTTTCCCCCTTCGTTCTCGATACTGCAGACGAACGAAGTTACGTGACATAAGCAACCGAACTTGGCTCCTTATAAATACACACAACACCAAGTACATTTTTATCTGTATCTTGATATTGAGCAAACACCTCCCACAGGTTGTTTTTTCTTTGCCCCATAATCGTGACCGACGTCCCTGCTGCGTAAGTCGTACCGTCACTAACTTGCCCACGACCAAACGAGACTTCGTAACTCTGCGCCATGTGCTGTTGAACTTGGGGTCCGTGTACCGTATCCGTTGGTTGAATATGGGTAAAATCCAACCCATCTTTATTTTTCCTAACCGCAAAAGTGCAGCCAGATAGCTGTGTGGTACATAAAAAATTGGAGGTGTTATAGCCATTGACCCTGACAAAAGAGTCCGATGTAAGCTTATCGAATGACGTCACCGGTATGTGTATACAGCTAACCGGTCCTTTTGTACTGCCATAATTCATTGTAGAAAATCGACGACGAATCTCTTTACTCGGCATTCCCTTAATTTTGCCAAATGAGCTATAGCCTGTATCTGATAAATAATACTGAACCGCTTTTACTTTACTCCCTGCGCCAGAGATAGTGATAGGTACACGATTAAGAAATTCTTCTAAATCACTCTGCATCAGGTCGTAAGCATTTTGTAATGACAGTGGCATATTTCTTCCTTTTTAGCCGTACTTTAATTAGTGAGTCACACGTCTAAGTAAAGCATGCTTTATTTAGACCAAAGTATTCGCCATTAAATATGTGATACATTCCCAAATATCAATGAAACAAAATACAACACTTCATAAAAATCATTAATTATCGGCAACTTACACTGATTTAACCTTGCTTTTATTGTGATTACTTATCCTTTTAGTAGATATTCCTCACAATATCCCTTTCATTTTCCTATTTATTTCCTCAGCTGCTAATCTTAGATGATTATCAAGCGCTTAATTCAAGGAAGATAACATGGCCGAACCGTATTTAGCGTCGACCAGTGAGCTCACAGCGAAAGATTACAACAGCAATGAATACTTGGTATCTGAGGCTACCGTTCACGAGCGCTTCTTCGAGCCCTATGAAATAACGTTAGTTTTATATGCAAAGGGGCTTTCGGCAACAGAGCAATTAGGGCAAACGATGACGCTTAATCGGTATACCTTTGAATCTGGGAAGCAAAAGCTCATACGCAGTTTCAATGGATACGTGACAAATATCATCAACAATGGCTACGACGAAGGCAAACAATATGCGTCCTATACCATCACTTTAAGACCTTGGCTATGGCTACTAACGTTCACCCAAAACAGCCGAGTATTTCAAAACCAAAGTACCAAAGACATTGTGTCTTCTATATTTTCTGATGCTGGATTTAGCAGCCTTTATAGTGCGAACTCCCTACCTTCTACAAAAAGAGAGTACTGTATCCAGTACAATGAGTCAGACTACAATTTTATTTGTCGGCTATTAGCTCAAGATGGTATTCAATATTACTTCGAGCACTCTGAATCAAGCCATAAACTTATTCTTCAAGATGCTGAAAAGCCATTTAGCAAAGCAGAGATCCATCAATTTGATATGGCCTCTGAGCCATCTGGAGATTACCCCTTACTTCAATCATGGCAATCAGAGCATCAATTTCACTCAACCAGTATCGAGCTGACTAACTATGACTACAGCCAATCAAAGTTGGTCAGCAGTAAAACGAGTAAAGCCACGAATACCATTGCCAACAATACCAAATTATCATTGAATCAATACGGCAATGATTCAATTACCGGGGACATGACGGATCTCGCAGCCTTGGTAAAAAAACGCGTCGAAGCGATGCAAAGCCATTACCGTCAAATCATTGCCACCAGCGATATTGATGCGTTTTTTATCGGACAGTACTTTTCCCTAGAAAGCCATGCTGACAGCGCCCAACTAGGCGATTATCTGGTTGTCAAACAGTCCATTCATTATCATTCGGGCAACTCAGGACAAGGCGATTGTCAAAGTGAAGTCACCGTGATACCCAATACTACGCCTTACCTACCGTCGCTGATCAAGAAGCCGAGTATTCATGGTTTACAAAGTGCCATTGTTGCAGGCTCGACAGCGGGAGACATCAATCAAGATGAGCAAGGACGCGTTAAAATACTCTTCCAATGGGACACACAAACAAGCGGAGACAGCACGAGCTGTTACGTCCGTGTTGCTCAACTTATGGCTGGAAAAGGGTACGGTAGCCAATTCATTCCTCGTTCAGGGCAAGAAGTATTAGTCAGTTTTATTAATGGCGACCCTGATAGCCCTGTTATTACTGGGTCCGTTTACAACAGCCAGCATAGTCCACCCTACAAAGAAGCCAACGCTACAAAATCTGGGGTAAAGACGATGCTGACAGGTCAAAGTAACGAATGGTACTTTGACGATAAGAAAGACAATGAACTGTTCTATCAACACGCTGCAAAAGACTACACCATCGATGTAGAAAACAATCACACGACAACGGTAAAAGGCGAAGTGGCTTACACCGCTACTAAGCAGGTTACCTATACCGCTCAAGATGCTATGACACTGAATGTGACTAAAACGCTTTGTGCTAAAGGGAAAACCGTCACCATTGAAGGGGAAGACTCACTAGAACTAAAAGTGGGGTCCAGTAAAATCACCATTAGCTCATCCGCCATTAAGATAGAATCAAGTGCCGTGGATATCAAGGCGTCAAATGGTCTCACTTTAAGCGGAATGACCGTAGACGCAAAAGGATCAACATCGGCAAAGTTGTCTGGCGCTTCTGTCACTGTAGATGCTTCGGGGAGCGGAACCATTAAAGGGGCAAGCCTTACGCTAGATGCTCAGACCACATTAACAGCACAAGCGAAACTCTCAGCGGATGTAAAGTCAAACTTAAAAGCCTCCATCAATGGCGCCGTCATGACGGAAGTCAAAGGTGCGATCGTTAAGGTGAATTAGACAATGAATCAAATACTTGAATACAAAAAAATCCCCTACGTCAGTCCCGAACAAATTTTGCCTTTGTTTACTGCTTCAGAAGATCTCCCAACGGTTATCGTAGGAAAAACGACGATCAAAGAAGTCATTAATGAACTCCAAGAGCAAACCTTATATTTTGACCTTGTCCAGTTTCTAGCCCATGCGTTGCCAGTAAGGGAAGCATTACTTTGGGCTTACCTTTGCGTATCTCGCCGTAACAACACTTGGAACCAATCGCAAATGGCCTGCTTATCCGCTTGTAAACAATGGATATTTTCCCCTTCAGAAGAAGGTAGACGGCGTTGCGAACTTTTTGCCAATCGCCTTGAATTGCAATGCGCACCATCTTGGCTCGCACAAGGTATCTTTTGGAATGGGTCTGGGAGCATTGTCTCTCCTGAATTACCCAGTGTCTTGCCCGACCCCAAACTTTACGCCAAAGCATCCTCTGGCGCGATTAACATGGCTGCAGCGCTACCTGAATGGGACGGACAAAAGGAGTATTACCAACAAGCCATCACAATCGCGACGAACATAGCCAACGGAGGCTTAGGAGACGTATGACATTACCAGCCTCGAGAATCACCGATATGCATGTTTGCCCAATGCAAACCCCTGCAGTTCCGCCTATTCCTCACGTTGGTGGCCCTATCATTGGGCCTGGGGTACCCACGGTTCTTATTGGTAACATGCCCGCGTCGGTAATGGGCGACATGTGTACATGCGTCGGCCCACCTGATTCGATAGTAAAAGGCAGCGCAACCGTACTCATCTCAAATCGCCCAGCCGCTCGACTTGGCGACACAACCTCACACGGCGGTACAATTGTTGTGGGAATGCCCACAGTACTAATAGGTGGATAAACCCTTGTTTTTGGTCATGTTATTGACACTTTCCATGTGATACTCCTCTAAAAAAAGCCGTGTAATGGGTGGATATTACAAATTATACTGTTTTTTCGAGACTTTTCTGAAATCACTTCTACTATTAGCTTAATAATGTAATAGCTTTGTTAATACTTTTGATAATAACTACATTAAACAACTCAATCGAAAGTTAAGTAACGATGTTAAAGTGAAACATTGTCAAAGGAATGACATGAATAGTTTTGAGAATCTTATCGCCCCTATTTCTACAGAAGCGCCAACTGGCGGCTATCTTAAGCTAGATCGCACCGAATACCGCGCAATAAGAAACCGCTACAATGCGTCATTGTCTTCTTTCAGACAACTGATCGAAACACCAGAAACTTTTAACGACGCGGATTTAGTCGACGTAAATCGTCACAATTGGTCAACATTCCGAGACACCGTAGAGCAAGCACTTTGCCAAAAGACCAAAGACCTTGAATTATTAAGCTGGTATATCACTACGCTTGCTTTTAGCAATAGTCCACTGCCGGACTTAGCAAACGGATTTCGGCTGTTAGTCGTGTACCTTGATACCTTTTGGGATTCACTCCACCCCACCTTACCCAACAGCAAATCCAACAGCGATACGGATGATAACCAACAAAAAGAACGCGCAGAATTTCGAATAAAACCACTGATGCAATTTGTTGGGGATGCGCCTGACGCTGGCGCTCTCTTCATGCCTGCACAGTTTATTCATCTTGTCGGTAATATTAATTATTCAAACTACCTCCATGCCGAAAATAGTGGAACAGTTGATGCCCTAAAGAAACAGGCCAGTGATCAATTCAATAGCTCTGTGACAGACAATGTACTCGCGCTCGATAGCATTTTATCTGAACTAGTAAAAGTTGAAACCGCACTCAATCGTCGATGTTTAGAAGCTAATATTGCCCCTATTCGTCTCAAGTATGTACACGATATTTTCCAAACTCTACTCCAAGCACTGCGTATTTTGGTTGGCGATAAATACGACCGCTGGCCATTGGACGCAGTCAACTCTGAATCAAAAGATAATCAACCGACAGAAGGTAACGCAGCTTCTATCAAACAAGACTCAACTCTCGGCGCATCACTATTAAATAACACCGTGTCAGAGAGCCTGACTCCAAATGACTCGGTATCAAAAGTGAGTAAGTCAAATACACCAACCTCGCCAATGAACGCGCTCAATACACCTAAGCTCAATTCATGCGAGCAACTCAAAAACCGCGAACAAGCATTCAGACAACTTGGTGAGCTTGCTGAGTACTTTAGACAGACCGAACCTCATAGCCCAACGTCCTATCTATTAGAACGCGCCATACAGTGGGGGCATCTCTCTTTGCCCGAATTGATGAGCGTACTCATGGGCCATGACCCGTCTGCCTTAAACCATATTGATGCTCTGATTGGTGTTAATGACAAGCCAATTAAGTTGACCACCCCTTCAACAAAACGTCAAACCAATAGCGTTGCTGAAGATATGTCATCAACAGCCATAAACGCTAATAGCAATAGCAATAGCAATACCGATGCAGTTGGCTCGGCATCTGCGCACAATGAATCCGAAGAAAATCAAACCAATACTAAATCTGAAATATCAGATTTTAATTGGTAATTGTTTAAAGCGAAACGCTAAGGAGAAAACAAATGGCTTCAATTTTTATGAGAATCGACGGAACAAAACCAAAAGGCGCTGCAACCATTGAGAAAATCGGTGGCAAAGACGGCTTTTTTTCCATTAACAATGTGTCTTGGGGTGCGGTTCGTGGTGTCGGCATTGATGTAGGTAATGCTAACAATGCCGATCAAGGCATGGTAGCACTTGGCGAGATATCCATTGGTCGTGGCTGTGATGGCGCGACACCGTATCTAACTACCTTCCTTTATGCGCCCGGACCAGAAGGGAAAACGATTGAGATCGTTATGACCAAACCAAACCGTGATGGTTCCGGTGCCGATCCCTATTTAATCTTAACCCTCAAAGAAGCTCGGATGTCTAGCTACACCATGACGGGAACAGATGGGTCACTGCCCAATGAAACCTTTGCACTCACCTATACCGAAATCTCTAAAGCGTACTACATCGAAGGTGAAGGCGGGAAGATAGAAAAGGGTCCAGAAGTTGGTTTTGATGCTACCCAAGCGAAAGTCACATCGACCGCAAGCTAATTTAACGAAGGAGAGATGTTGTGGCACTAAATTCTCAGCATAAACGCGTAAGTAAAAACCGCGTAAGTATCACCTATGATGTCGAAACAAATGGTGCAGTTGAAACCAAAGAGCTTCCGTTTGTTGTTGGCGTCATTGGCGACTATTCAGGACATAAAGCCAACAAAGAAGATGTTGAAGATCGCACGTTTTATAACGTAGACAAAGATAACTTCGATAACGTTATGAAGCGCGTTGGACCTGAGCTTTCGATGAAAGTCGATAATGTGCTTGCCGATGACGACAGTCAATTTGAAGCCAGTCTTACCTTCAATTCAATGAAAGATTTTGAGCCTGAAGCCATCATCGACCAAGTTGAACCACTAAAAAAACTGGTTGAAACCCGTAATCAACTTAAAGTCCTGCTCTCAAAAGCCGACCGCTCTCGAGACCTTGAAAAACTGCTTAAGGAAGTTTTGCAAAGCGCCGACACCATTAGTGCACTGTCGGAGGAGCTAGGTATTAAAAAAGAGGGAGAAGAATCATGAGTACTGAAGCAGACGTTCAAGGCCAAAGTGCCACCGAAGAAGGCTCATTGAGTTTTCTCGATCGGGCAATTGAAGCCACAGTGCAAACCCCAGCAGATACCACTAAAGAGCTGTTTTCCGTCTTAGCACAACAAGCCCTTTCTGGAACCGTAACCTGGGATAAGAATCTAACGAAAACCATTGAAAATGCCATTGGTGAAATTGATAAAAAGTTATCAAAGCAGCTGTCGACTGTCATGCAACAAGATGACTTTCAAAAGCTGGAAGGGTCGTGGCGTGGTTTACAAAAGATGGTTAAGGAAAGCGATCTTGGTCGCTCGTTAAAGATCAAGATGGTCGATTTCTCTCAAGAAGAACTACTTGAGCAATTTGAAGACGCACCAGCGATTGATCGCAGCCCACTATTTAACGCTCTATATCAAGGCGAATATGGCACTGCTGGCGGCGAACCATACGGCACCTTTATTGGTGACTATGAGTTTAGCGCTAAAGATGAAGATGTCGCATTGCTTAGGTATATGGGGGAAGTAGCGGCAGCCTGTCACGCGCCTTTCGTCGCCGCGGCTAACGCAAATATGTTCGAGTTCAACAGTTTCTCTACATTTGACGAGGGTAAACCAGTTGCGGCTGGCTTTGATTCTCCTGCCTATGCTGCATGGAACTCATTTAGAGAAAGTGATGATGCTCGTTACGTAACACTCACATTACCAAGAACCCTCGCTCGTCTTCCATATGGGGAAAAAGGTCTCAGCACTAACGTCTTTGCTTACGAAGAGTTGGATACCGATATGGATGGTAACCCAAAACCAGAAAATAATAACGAGCTTGTATGGTCAAACGCCGCTTATGATCTGGGTTTGAAAATGACTCAAGCCTTTACCGCTTATGGTTGGTGTACCGCTATTCGTGGTTTAGATAACGGCGGCAAAGTCGAGAATTTGCCAAACCTTACATACAAAACTGAAGCAGGTGACCTCGTCCAGCAGTGTCCAACAGAAGTTAACTTAACTGACGAACGAGAAAAAGAGCTAAGTGATCTCGGCTTCTTACCGGTGGTTCATTATAAAAACACCAACTACGGCGTGTTTATTGGTGGACAAACGACACAGAAACCTAAGACGTATACCGATCCTGACGCCACAGCCAACGCTGCTATATCCGCTAGACTGCCCTACATTATGGCGAGTGGTCGCATTGCCCATTACTTAAAAGTTATGGGGCGAGACAAGCTTGGATCTAACCTTGAAGCCAACGATGTTCAGCGAGAACTGCAACTTTGGATCGACCAATACACCAACGCTGGTGCTATTGGCAACGATGCAAGAGCAAGAACACCGCTCGCCGAATCTAGAATCCAAGTGGTTGAACAGCCAGGTAAACCAGGTGCTTATTCCGCAATTGCGCATTTGAGACCTTGGCTACAACTTGAAGAGCTCACCACTTCCGTTCGCATGGTTGCGAAAATACCTGGATAGGACAACGTGCCGCAGTGATTTGTTACTGCGGCTCCCTATCTGCTGTAATTGCTGTAGTAGTTGATGACGATGTTTAAATCAGACTGGCAAAATAAGTTTAATGCTTTAAATCATACCGAGCATACGTTTTTACGTGATGCCATATTATTGATCTCCGAATTACTTCCAGACGACGAGGTAAATAATCTGGTTAAAGATCGGTCTATTATATCCGTTATCAGTCAGCTTATTTTAGAACTTGATACCCGCTTGTCTAAACAGCTCGACACTATTTTACATCATTCAGAATTTCAGTCTTTGGAGGCAAACTGGAGACAGATCCAGTACCTTTGCCACCAGCCTGTGAGCCGCCAAAGAACAAAGTTAAAATTGCTCGACATGAATTGGCAAGAAGTCTCTAAGGACCTTAACCAATCCTATTCCATTAAACAAACTCGACTATTCAACGTTATTGGTAACCATGAGTTGAACACACTCGGTGGACAACCATTTGGCTGTATCGCATTTACTGCCCCTATTTCCATTGATTTAAGTATCAATAGTGATTTCGATGACATGTATACACTTGGTCTTATTAGTCAACTTGGCGAACAAACCTTATGCCCTATGTTGAGCTCTCCTGACCGACAGTTTTTCTCAGATATTGGCGCCGATTGGCTCACGAATACAACCCGAATCAAAAAAATACTTCAAAGCACCGACTACCTTGCATGGCAAGAACTTAGAGCGATGCCGAGTGCTCGATTTCTAGGTTTGGCCATGCCAAGTATCAAACTTCGTGAACGCTACACACATCGTCGGGCTGGTTTTCTATACCAGGAAAGTACCGAAACCCTTTGGGGAAATGCGTGCATTGCTTTCCTCGGAATTATCATGAGAGAGCACCATAGAATTGGGTGGTTTGGTTTCCTAAAAGCACGTTGGAATGATAAAGATCAGGGCTCAGTCATTGGTTGGAATGGCGCTGAGAGAACGGAAAGCTATCATGAATGTGACGCCTATTTATTTGGTAAAATAGCGACGTTCTACTCCAATCAAGGGTTTATTCCTCTTGCTCGCAATAACCTCACTGGCAAGCTTTTGTTTAATGGTAATAACTCGGTGTGGGCACCAAGCGACAATGATAACGACAAAGTCTTAGCCCAGTTACAGACAACACTCATGTGTTGCCGCGTCGCTCACTACCTGAAAGTACAAGTAAGAGAGATGATTGGTAGCTTTGCCGACATTCGCGAGTGCGAACAATTTCTGCGCAATTGGATAGAGAAATTCTCAAGTAACGTCAATTACGCTAATGAAGAAACCCTCGCAAAGTACCCCCTAAGCAAAGCTCATGTTTCAATTAATGAGTCCGTCACCAACCCCGGTCATTTTTCTTGTACATTAAAGATCGTTCCTCAATATCAGTTTGATCACTTCAACGGCGAAGTCGTCCTAACAACGGAACTTGGGGAGATGATGAAATGACTTTCTATCAAGCATTTATTAGCCCTACTCATACCAGCAACGACAACGAGTTAGATGATATTCGCTATCATTTGACCAAGTTATTGGAATCCGAAGCGCCTCTTATGGCGATATCAAGTTATTACCAAGAGGTCCGTCGTTCCAACTACGCTTTTGGTATTACTGATGTACAGTTGCTCAACGCCAATCTAGACCAAGCCCAACTGGCCAAACGCTTGGAATCTTGGTTAATCACTTTTGAGCCAAGACTCTCCGATGTAAGTGTTGAGATGGTCGAGCGTCACGAAGGATGCAACGCTATCTTATTCACCATTATTGCCCGTTACGCCAGTAGTAAAGGCAAAAAAACGCTGATCTTTGATTCTAAAATCGCTCTCAGTGATTTCAGTGCTCAACTCTCAGAGGAAGACTATGACTGACCCATTGCTGCGTTATTATGAAAGAGAATTGACCTTTTTGAGGAGAGCATTAGGGCACTATTCCGATGAGCATTCTCAGTTTGCCTCAGCGCTTAACCTTCATCAGGGTCAAATTGAGGATCCCAGTATCGCTCGCCTTTTAGATGGCGTAGCCTTACTTAATGCCAAAACAGAAATGGCGCTAAAAAATCAGATCCCTAGCATTGTCGAAAGTATTATCAATGTCATTTATCCTTCCCTTAACCAAACAACGCCAAGTGTGGGCTACGCAGAGCTTGTCGCTGCCGAACCAATAGCCGAGCTAAGCGAATTACCTAAAGGCAGTCGTCTAGCGTCGACTATAGGTTCACACGAATGTTTATTTCAAACTGTCGACCGCTTACATATCAATCCATTTAATATTGACGATGTCATTGCCTCAACCGCCCCATTCCCAATCAGCAAACCAGAACGAGCCGAACTCGCGAATGGGTTACTACAGATTAAGTTGTCTACTGGCGACGACGATATTTTATTCTCCACGCTACAAAGCCAAGAGCTCGATTTTTTCGTCAAAGGGTTTGCTAATAACGCAGAATCACTCGTCGAAATGCTCCTAGCTAACGGTTTAGCCATCTCTATTTCTGATAGTCAAGGTAATACACTCGCGCAGTTGGAACAAACCGCACTCAGCAATCGAGTTTGCGATCCCTCTTTTCACTTTCTACCGCAAAAAGGCCAGCAATTTGATGGCTACCAAATGATTCGCGAGTTTTTTCTTTTCAAAGAGAAGCGACAATTTTTCCAGTTGGTAGGATTTAAACAAGCCATTAGCACCATCAACGATAGTACTCTCTTCATCAATTTTTTCCTGAGCGATATTCCCGCAGAGTTTCTTCGTTTATTCAATACCGATGTGATTAAACTCAATGTTGTTCCCATCATAAATTTATTCACTCAAACCAGTGAACCTATTGATCTAGATGGGAGAAAGTTAGCCTACCCGATTGCGGCAGACGCATTTGACGACTCACCGATTGATATCATCGACGTGTTATCTGTACGACAAATCACGTCATACGGTGACAAAACTCTAACCCCAATGTTTGGTGAAAAATACCACCAAAAGCGCAGTGATATAAACCAAAGCCCAATGTATTGGGAAGCCAAAAAAGATCTAGATAAACAATACGAATTGGTGGTATCTCATACTCATGACCAAAGCGAAAAAGCAATTCTAGTTGCCAGCTTACTATCAAGTAACGGCAAATTAGCCTGCAGTGTATCTGGTCAATTAGATTCACTTGAAAACATTGATTTGCCGGGGGAGTTAACCTTGCTTTATCCCCCTTCCGCCCCCGTTGAAATGGAAGCCAATGACGATAATCTAAGTCAAGTCATCGCGTTGCTATGTTGTAACTTTAACTCGCTACTTCGTAGTGAAGATCCAACTAAGCAAATAAAAGATATGTTTAAACTTTTCTCTAGCGACACAACGGATTTGGACGAAATCAACAGCATTCATAACATCGCTTTCAAAACTCAAGTTTCCACCCTTCGGGTTCACAACAAAAATATTTTTGTTCCCGGGACTGAAATTTATCTTGAGCTAAATACCGACATGCCGCATCACGCTTTTACGCTCGTTCTTAACGAATTCTTCAAACAGTTTTGTAGCTTTGACCGCTATATTCAATTGCACGTTAGTCAGTACGGTAAACAGCACCGTGGAATAACCTTTCCAAAAGCGCATGGGGGTCAGTTATGTCTTTGAGCAAAAGTACTAACAACAATAGTCAAAAGAACATGACCGTAAAGCGAGTCATTTCGATGGCATCAATCACTCCATCAACAAACCGTGCGCTTATGCCTCCTGCCTCGTCATTGCCACGACATCAATTAGTTGATGCGCTGTACCGTGCTCCAGATACCTTTGACTTTACCCAAGCTGTTAGGTTACTGAATGCGGTCAACTCCCATTCATCGGGAAAAAATCGGTTATCCATTCATTATAAAGCGGCACCAATGCCCGATGGTGATAATCATGAAATTCATGCAGTCAACGCTGACTTTACTGGTATTCAACTGACTCTCGCGATGTCCGCCCTTTCAGGTGTAAAAGGGGTGATTCCTGACTATATCTACGAGGAGCTGTTGACCTCAATACATCAGGAAGAAAATGGACTACAAGCGTTTTTAGATATTTTTAATCACCGTTTTTTCGAGATTACATACACCTTACGCACTCAACGTTGGCTATTGTTACAACACGAACACGATAACCATGTTTACGACCGTCTAGCGAAAATATCTGGCTTACCCAGCCATGCCAAATCCCTGTTTCGTTACACCCTGCTATTCGGTCAAAACTCACGTAATGTGACAATACTTAAACAAATATTGAATGACTATTTTGAACTAAGAATTCACGTTGACGTCGTGCATTCAGAAAAGAGAAAGCTACCCATTAATGCTCAATCAACTATTGCTAAGTCTGCCCATCTAAGAAACAACAATGCGTTAGGAGAAGGCCTACTACTCGGCAGTCAATGTGAAGTGCCCAATAGCGGTATCCAGGTTTATATCGAGCCAGAAAACCGGATACAAGTAAAACAATTACGCTCCGATCACCACTTAGCCAATTCGGTTAAAGATATCGTACGGCACTACCTCAAGGACGATACCCCCGTCATGGTGTACTTGTTGATTCTACGCCGATATTTAGGCTCACCCATTCTCAGTCATCATGATCACAATGCTGCAAGGTTAGGAGAAGTGGATTGCCTTGCTCCCGAGCGCTATCCAGACAAGAAAGTCAAAATACGGCTGAGATAGAAGTGGTTATCGGTGGAGCAGTAACATCTGCATCCACGATGTAAGCACGAAGAAACACTGAAACAACTATTTGTTATTGAAACGAACCATTGATTTATTATTGAAACGAACCATTTTTACATCCGCAAGAGTAATGGAACACAAGGAAGGATTCATGGCGCAAGTAACGTTAACTAACTTAATAAGTAAGCTATCACCGGAACTCAAACAAGCCCTTGAGATTTCAGCTGGCGCTGCAATGAACCAAGGCGTTCCCGCAATTGAGATAGAGCACTGGCTATTACAGTTAATTTCTCAAAAAGATGACGGCTTAACTCAATTATGGCGCTCACAAAATATAGATGTGGAGAAAGTGGTCAATGAGCTCACCACTAAAGTAGGACGATTGCCAAAGGGCAATGAGGGGCAACCGACGCTAAGTCCGCAATTAACAGAGCTGATTAAAGATGCTTGGATGATCGCGTCTGTCAATTTTGGGCAAGGGCAAATCATCAGCTTACACCTTATACAAAGTTTACTGCAGCAAAACGTCATGGGCATGTCCACCCTCACTCTGGCGAGTTTAAGTGAGGTTTCTTCACAAGCACTGCAAGGACTCATCACTAAAACTAAAGTATCGAAAGAAGCAGGCTCCGTCCCTGGTCAAGCATCATCAGATTCAGGTGACGCATTGTCCAAGTATACAATCAACCTCACCCAGCAAGCACTCGATGGCAAAATTGATCCGATTTCCGGGCGAAATAGTGAAGTTCGCAAAGCTATCGATATCCTATGTCGAAAGCGACAGAATAATCCAATTTTCGTTGGTGAGCCGGGCGTTGGTAAAACGGCGGTGGTAGAAGGTCTAGCGTTGCGTATTGCAGCCGGCGATGTCCCTTCCGCGATTCAAGGCGTTCAGCTTCATTCTCTCGATTTAGGCTTGCTACAAGCAGGGGCGAGCGTTAAAGGTGAATTTGAGAATCGACTCAAAGACGTGATCAACGAAGTCAAAAATTCTGAAACTCCGATTATCGTCTTTATTGATGAAGCGCATACCCTTATTGGTGCGGGCGGTGCCGCAGGTCAAAACGATGCGGCAAATTTACTCAAACCCGCACTTGCCAGAGGAGAGTTTAAAACCCTCGCGGCAACCACATGGGCAGAGTATAAAAAGTACTTTGAAAAAGACCCAGCCCTCACCCGCCGATTCCAGCTTGTAACGGTTGAAGAGCCAAGCGCTGAGGATGCCATTCAAATGTTACGTGGGGTTGCGGATTCACTGCAGTCACATCACGGGGCTTTTATCACCGAGTCAGCAATTGAGGCATCGGTCAACCTGTCTGTTCGTTACCTTCCTTCTCGTCAATTACCCGACAAAGCCATTAGCTTATTAGACACCGCCAGTGCACGTATTGCACTGACACAAGGCGCAAAGCCGGAACTTATTGAATCGCTAGAACAACGTATCCGATACAAAAAAAACGAACTGGTTGCGCGACAAAAAGAACAAGATTTGTTTGGTGGCGATTCAAAAGAAATCGCATCATTACTGACCTCAATTAACGCGGATGAAGCGCAGTTAACAAGCCTTAACAGCCAGTGGTTAAAAGAAGTAGACCTGGTTGACCAAATCAAAGCGCTACAAACTCAAATTGGGCATTGGGGCAAGTATGTCAATGACGAAACTAGCAATGTTCAATCAAGCGATGATGAACTGAGTGATACTCAAACAGACATCAGCGCAGAAGATGGCAATAGCAACGACCTCGCAACGTTACAACACGATCTCTCTGCACTACGCGAGAACTTATCAACATTGCAAGGAGAAACCCCACTTGTTCAAGCACTAGTAGATGCCAATACCATCGCTGAAATCATTGGCAGCTGGACGGGTATTCCCGTCGGCACCATGCTCAGTGACGAAATAGAAAAACTACTAAGTTTAGAATCGCAATTGGATCAACGAGTCATTGGGCAAAACGTGGCCAAACAAGAGCTAGCAAAATCAATTCGGATCTCTAGAGCCGGTCTGACTGATAATCGTAAACCTATTGGCGTGTTTCTTATGTGTGGACCAAGTGGTGTAGGTAAAACTGAGACCGCCATGGCCCTTGCTGAGCAACTTTACGGTGGCACAAACGATCTGACCGTGATCAACATGACTGAGTTCAAAGAAGAACACAAGATTTCTATGCTGCTTGGAAGCCCAGCCGGATACGTAGGCTTCGGTGAAGGCGGCGTATTAACCGAGGCTATTCGTCGAAACCCCTACTCCGTATTACTGCTAGATGAAATGGAAAAAGCCCATCCCGGTGTGCATGACCTTTTCTACCAAATTTTTGATAAAGGGAGTATTAAAGATAGCGAAGGACGAACGGTAGACTTTAAAAACACCATTATCATAATGACCTCTAACGCTGCAGACCAAGCGATTTGTGACGCCTGTGATGACAGCGAAGAGACGCTAGATAACGCCGTGCTATTGGAAACAATCCGTCCAGAACTGCAGCGGTTTTTCAAACCCGCTTTCCTAGGTCGTACTACGATTGTTCCCTATTACCCACTCAGCGACAACGAACT
The DNA here is from genome assembly GCF_026191675.1 of Vibrio qingdaonensis. Classification (GTDB taxonomy): domain Bacteria; phylum Pseudomonadota; class Gammaproteobacteria; order Enterobacterales; family Vibrionaceae; genus Vibrio; species Vibrio qingdaonensis. The sequence continues at coordinate 216,590 of NZ_JAKRRY010000001.1, forward strand.
GGCGAAAATCACTGAAATTGCTCTTAATCGAATTAAGAAGAAACTCGCCGAGCAATATCAAGCAACCTTTCACTGGGATGAGAGTTTCGTTGATTATGTCATCAACAAAAACAGCGATCCAACCACGGGAGGACGAGCCGTAGAACAAATTATTAACCGCTCTCTCATGCCTAAGCTCGCAGAGGAATGCATATTACGCTTGAGTCGAAGCGAAACCATCAATCATGTGGAAGTTACAGGTATATCAGGAAGTAACTTCGAGCTAAGCATCTCGTAGGCTTAGCTCAATTCATGCGCGGCATGGATGTTGAGAACATAATAGATGTTGAGATCATAATAGATGTTGAAGTCATAATGGGTGTTGAGATCGCAATGGTGCGGTTAGCGCAAAAAGAATAAAGCGTGACACCCTCCTATTCAACAAACAAGTCAACAAGGATTTCCCTTAAGGAAGTAAGGATTAACATGGCGTTTACAAGGAAGATAGATGTTGTTCAACACAATTAGGCCATCTCTCAATGACATCACATTTGCATGCTTGATGGCGTTGTTTATCAGCCTATTTACCATATCTTCGGGCTATGCCAAGACCATAGGTCCATCTCGATTGATGCTAACAACCCAAGACTGGGCCCCTTATCAGTTTCACCAAAATACTGAAATGAAAGGGCTAGCAATTGATACCGTAAAATGCGCACTTGGCTCGATAAGTCAGCCCTATCAATTAACGATGACCAATTGGTCTGAAGCACAACTTCGGGTACAAAGCGGTGCGCAACATGGTTTTTTTCTTGCTAGCGAGAGCCAAGAGCGCAATGAATATGCAACGTTATCTGCGCCCATCGCGAAACAAACAATCAATTGGTACTTTGGCTCAGGCGTTAAGCCAACGATCAACGAATTGTCAAAGCTCAATTTGAAGTTTTCTGCAAAATTTGGCTCAAACAAATGGTTTTGGCTTAAAAGACATGGATTTAACGTCATTAAGCAGCCAAGAGATGCTACAGTTTTATTAACACTATTGAAACGTCGAGAGATTGATATTGTCCTCGAAGATCAGCGGGTTTTTGACAATGCGCTAGAAAGTGCCGGACTAGCAAAAGACTACTTTCGTTCGAAGCACATGGAAACTAAGCAAATGGGCGTGTATTTTTCGAATCAATTTTTAAATGAGTATTCCGGTTTTCTAGACAGTTTTAACTCCGCCGTTAAGAAATGTAAGGGCTAAGTATGACCATCAGTATACATTTAGTATCCATCCCTGATCAGGAGGCGGTCACGTCTCGGGTTGTTCACCTACCAGCCGACGGTGGTACGATTGGACGCTCGCCTGATTGCAGTGTTGTGTTGCCCGATCATACAACTCGAATTTCAAGAAAACACGCGGAAATCACTCGTACTTCCGACGGTTTTTTTCTCAAAGATACTAGCAATAATGGTGTATCTCTAAATGCTAAGGCGCTACAGAAAGGGGCGGATTATGCCGTTAATGACGGTGATATTATTACCATAGAAGGCTACAGCCTTTTGGTTAGTACTCTGGTCGTTTCACAAACGTCTCAGTCAGCCGAAATCGACGATAATGATACGCCTACGTTTACGCTGAATTTAGCCAATGACGACACCGATTTTTTAGAATCGTTTAGTCGAGAAACACAACCTAAAGTTCAGCAACGCCCGCATTACTCTTCAGAAAACGTATTACAAGATGATCCCTTCTCTTCTGATCCTTTCGAGGATTTTTCAGAAAACGAACTGTCGAAATTTGAAGAGGTCGAGAAGACATTAGAGCCCCTACCCCTTGATCATGGTGAACTTGAGAACAATACGGTTGAATTCCTACCTATCAATCAGGATAACCATCATATTGTCAGTTCACTTCAACAGTTAATTGCTCTATCTGAAAAAAACCATGACATGCTACAAAACCCTTCTTTTCAACACGACGCTCTATTTAGCGCATTAGAACAAACTATTGATACCTTCTTAGACGAGTTTTCTCCGCAACAATTAGAGCCGCAGTTCGATGAGTATATGGGCTCAAGTCTATTTGTTAGTAAAGACAAACGGTATTGGCGAATTTATCGCAAGCATTTTGAAAGACGTCAACAAAACGGCGAATTTAGACGCCACTTTAAAGCGCTCTTCATTGAGAACATGCAGCGCTCTGGAGAGAAATCATGAAATATCCAACGATAGCAAGCGCAACGTTAGCCATTCTGTTGTCTGCATGTTCTTCAGATCCAACGCCAATCACAACCAGTTATGCGTTGAAGACAGTAAGCGATGATGCGATTAATCCTTATCGCTCAAATAAAGCCAACCCTGTTGTGATTAGATTGTACCAGCTAGAGAGCAAAGAAAGCTTCGAGCAAAGTAGCTTTATATCGTTGTATAACAATGACCGCCAAGCGCTAGGTAATAGCCTAGTTGTAAAACAAATACTTCCACCCATTCTGCCAGCAAGCGAATCGAGCACAGCCATAGACATCAATAAAAAAACTCAGTATTTAGCCGCTTTAGTCGAATATGCGAACTACCAAGAAAGCAATGCCAAAGCTATCACTCCCGTTCCCACAGATGGAGAAAGCAGTCTGATGATTCGTCTTTCTGGTTTGAACGTGGAGCTTGATATTGTCGCGCCAGAATCGAGCTGGTGGAACATATTCTAAGCCAAGAATGATTTATAACGGTTGTTCGCACTCATTAAAAAGGATTTTTCGTGGACGCACATAAAAAAGTAGTATGGAAAGAAGGCATGTTCATTGCCCCTCAACACTTTCAGCAGCAGGATAGATATGTCCAACATTACGTTGGAAAAACAGTCGAAACCCTATCGCATTTCGCTCCGTATTTTGGTCTAACAGAACTCTCCATGAATACTGACCTTCTAAAAATTGGCAAGCTTGCGATTACACAGTGTTCGGGGATTTTCCCGGATGGTACGCAATTTAATCTGACCAAAGAAATCACCCTTGATATTCCTGTAGGCACCATAGAAAACACCATCTACCTTGCCTTACCATTAGCATTACTAGGCAACAACGACTACAGCGAAAATGACAAATCGTCATCACGATATGTCGCCAAGTCGATTAATATTTTTGACTCTGCTAGCGAGGAAAATACAAGTTTAGAAGTTGATGTAGCCAGGCTAAACATTCAATTATTGTCAGAGCAAAGTGACCGCTCAGGCCACTCCGTGATTCCTATCGCGCGTATACTCGAATGCACAGAGTCTAACGAAGTCATTCTGGATAGAGCTTTTATACCGTCATGCCTCCACTACGGAGCATCTCGTTACCTGTCGGACAAAATTAAAGAAACGCATGCCCTTCTGGCGAGCCGAAACCATAATCTAATCAAGCGGATTCAAGCAGGGCAATCACAAAAAAGTGCTCAATCTTTAATGATTGATTATTTATGGCTGCAAACACTCAACAGTTGGATGCCTTGGTTTGACCTCACCTCTAAAAACCCTCGCTTCAGTACCTATGATTTATATTTGCAACTCAACCGTTTTCGCTCTGAACTTCTCGCTTTGTCCCCTCAAGCGGCAACCGAAACACCCGAGTTAAAAATTGATCAGTTATACGTGAGTTTTAGCCCACTATTTGCGACGTTAAGGAACTTGCTTACTTTAGTTCAGCAAGATTCCGTGATTGAGTTTACGTGGGATACGTCATTATTTGAAAAGCGACGGTTACTGAGAACCATAATCAAAGACCCAATTTCAGTACAAGAACGACGCTTTATTCTCAGCGTCAAATCGTCATTAAGTGCCAGCGAATTGAGTAATAGTTTTGTTTCCGCGACAAAAATCAGCAGCAATACTCGCATTGTCGAGCTAGTAAAAAATGCGCTCTCTGGTATACAACTATCACCACTTCCCGTTGCACCAAGTGAACTTAAGCCCGTTCATGGGACCTCTTACTTCGAGTTAAATACCGCAGACCCTACGTGGACAGAAATGCTCTCTACAAGGGATGCGCTTGCGCTGCATGTTGATGCTCGTATTCCCGATCTTGAAGTTCACCTGTATGCATTGAGGTAAAGAGATGCTTGAGTATTTGGATGAAAAGACGTTAATTTGGGATCAAACCGCAAACCAAAAAAACGCAGAAGTTAATGCCGATAAAGCAGTAAAATTTCGCAGCCCGGATGCGTCTCAGGCAGAGTTTTTAAAGCATTTCGACAAGTCAGAGAACCAACTTATCAACATTAGCAGTGAGTTGTTAAGTATTGTACTGAAGATTAATGCGCTTCCCGAACCTGAAGACATCGCAGAACTCAGAAATCAATTAGCGCATAGAATAAGCGAACTGAAAGAAAAAGGCAGCCATCTCAACTATCCCGTCGCCGTCATAGACAAACTCTGTTTTTTGTTCGCAGTGGTTCTTGATGAGTTCATCATTTACACCGACTGGGGAGATAAGCGCAGCTGGGAGAATAAAACACTTCTTAGTGAATTATTTGGTATGAGAAATGGCGGAGAATTGTTTTTTACGGTAACCGATAAAGCAATGCGACAACCGAATAAAATGATCGACCTTCTGGAAGTGATCTACCTATTTCTTAATGTTGGCTTTAAAGGGCAATACCACTCTCAAGGTTCAGAGCAGCTTAAAAGCATGATCTACCAACTAGAACAAGTCATGAGTCAATACAGACAAGGAAATGGGGTTCATTGTCTGACTAAAGTTCCCCACCCAAAAACTCGCCGCCCAAGTCGTAAACGATATTACGCCCTCACGACGTTACTATTTACAATTCTCATTGCATCTACGCTAATCCTCACCCATTTTTGGTACCACAAGACTTTGCCGCAAAGAGCGAGAGATTTCTCTTTCTTATCGGAATACAGCCAGCGTTACATTGTGTCTGGTCAAGCTAACGATCTTGTCTTTATATCAAGCGATGATGACTTGGCAAATCCTCCCGTGAGAGCAAGTCGTTCTGACACCTTACCTGTCTCGTCATCACGTGTTGGAGCAGCAACCGATCAAGAACAAAACCTGTCGTTATCTACTGGCGCTATTGACGCCAATAAGATTGATACCAAAGCTGTTAAAACCAGTGCTAGTAACATCACTCCTAACAATATTAGCTCTGCTGATGCTTCTACTGCCAAAGTTACAACTGACAAGAATCTACCCGCCACCGAGAGTGCCAACAGTCATAACTGGTTGGTGCAAATGGCAACGTTTTCAACTCAAACGAACGCAGAAAAATATATACATAGCCTGTCGGCAAGTAAATACCAACCGCGAGTGGACGGCTATAAACAGTATTTTCGAGTCGTCATTGATACCCGCTCTAAAGCCGAAGCAGATAATGCGAAGAATTGGCTGAAACAGCACCAAGAGATTGATGCCATTTTAGTCCGAAGCAAGAAATCCAACGCTCAAGCAGATGAAAACTAATGAGCTTACTACCGATTCTAGGTGACAGAGGCCGACCACTTCGTTCGTTCGCCGTCGTTTTACAAGGAAGATCTACCCATGTCAGATGAGAAGACAAAGACAAAAAAGAACCACAAGCCTCTTATTCAAGGGCTATCTAGCGGTTTTATCTTGTGCCTTGTGATGACAACTGCGCTGTGGTTTACGCCTGCGCTCCACAGCTACTTGCTCATTGCTGTGATCACTTGCCTTGTGCTTTCTACCGTTCTGGGACTTATCGTTTTTTGGATAAGCCAAAAAAATCAACATAAAACGGATGAAGAATCAAACAAGAGTAAAGCCTTGGTCACCCATCGCTGTATGCTGCTTAAGAAACACTTCTTTTCTATGCTTAAAGTGCAAAAAAACAACAAGCGTTTACAGAGCCGTTATGACCTACCGGTGTATCTTTGGTACAGCGACGCGCCGACACAGGATAAAGGTGTCATCACTCAAATGGGTTACGAAGCTTATCGACTGGATGAATTTGGTAACGATATTGAGTTTCCTATCTTATTTTGGCTAAGTGAACACTCTATACTTATTTCAATCAGCCAAGGGGACGATCAGCATCCGGACTATATTAAGACCCTAATAAAGTGCTTGATGACATGGCGACCAAGACAAGCAATCAATGGTTTGCTTTTAGCGACTAATGCCGAATTGTTACTGGGGCAAAAAGCGCTAATTAAACAACGCTCTGATCAACTTAAAAGTGATTGTACAAAGCTTAATCGCCTTCTAGGATTATCGGTTCCTACCTATGTTGTCGTTACTCAAAGTGGTGCAGTGAGTGATTTCTGCCAGTACTTCTCCGGCTTTGATGATGCAAGACGAGAGGAGGCATTTGGCGCAATGATGCCCTATAGAAAACATGGTGGCATTGATGCAGACTGGTATAACTTCGCATACGATAGCCTCATTGGTCAACTCACAGCTAATATGACCAACGCACTATCCGGGCAACTTAACCTCGACTATCGAAAATCAATCGCCAGTGCCCCATTTCAATTTGGTCTACTGAAACAGAACTTCTGGTTAATGTTAAATCGGCTATACGGACTTAATCAACTCGGTGAAGGATTGATGTTTCGGGGTTTTTTCTTTACTCACGACGCCAGTCATGATGAAGAAACCGATATCTTGGCGGCGACAATAAGTAATGACTTGGGGAATGAGTACTATCACCCTAAAGAGAGCCAAGCTATTCAACAAGTGTTGTTCTCTCAACACCTCATGACCCACGTATTGTTACCTGAACAACTGCTCGTTGGAGTGAATCGGAAAAAAGAAAACTGGCTGCTGACATTACAAGCTGGCTATACACTAGCGTGTTTAGGGCTACTCCTCACAACACTGACAATAATCAAACTCGATTTTGACTTTCAAAGTCACAGGGAAGCGCGTGCTGACACCTTATTAGAGCGCTATAAAGAAGCCATTGCTGCGTCACCATATGATATTGAAAATCTTGCTGACAATGTCCCAAACTTGTACTCATTGCACAACATTTATCAGCTGTATCATCAAGCTGAACCTTGGTACGTGCTACCTTTTATGCCTTCCTCAAGTATTAAAAACGAAGTAGAGACTGCTTACTTCGCTGAGTTACAGGCCGTACTGATGCCTTCTTTAGAAAAGTCGATTGCTAATGATCTATTCGTATATGTTAATTTAGAAGAGCAAGCGACTACCCTGTCACTACTGAACAGTTATCGCTTACTTTTTGACGCCAACAAAAAAAATACCGAAGAACTGGATGCCTATTTTGTTCACTCTCTAGAGGCTCAGAACTCTGGTTCCGCCTCCACAATTATGCAGCTCAAAGTCTTACTTGATGATGCGTTTAATCGTGGTTTGGTGCCGCTAAATGCGAACTCTAATCTCGAGCAACTTGCTAAAGGTGTCATCAATCGTTCTGGCATTGAAACACTGCTTTATCAACATATACAAAACCTACCCTTATTTACTAAAAGAATTGATATTCGCAGCGAACTTGGCAGCAATTTCGGGCAGTTATATAGCTTTGAGCCTAGTTACGTTGGTTATCTTGTGCCTTTTTTGTATACGCCTAACGGTTTCATTGAACTCGACCTTTCTGTTGACTCACCATTACTCAAAGAAGCACTGTCCGCCTACTCAGGAGTGGCGGGAAATGCACCGAGTGCGCTAGAACTTTACCGAATTAGTCGCGATTTAAAGCAAATGTACCAAAATGATTACATAAACTATTGGAAAGACTTTATTAATAACGTCTCTATGAAGCCGGTCAACGATACGACGGTATTAAGCCAAACGGTCAACCTGCTCTCTAACGCCAGCAATAACCCACTAACAAACTATTATTCAGTACTGAGTAAGTATACAAACGTCACGCTACCCAGTGAAACGTCGGCGAAAAAAACCAGTACCCCCTCCTCGAATGCGAGCGCAAATAGCGGTAATAATGCAGACGAAACTCAAGCGTCAAGCGAAATCAACCCAGCACTTATAGAAAAACAAGATAAAATTGAATCAGCACGTATGATTAATGCTAACTTTTCCAGTTACCTCGACTATGTCACGCCTGCAAAAGATTCAATAAAGCCCATCGATACACTGTTAGCCAAAATTACTAAGCTCAAAGTTTGGCTTGATTCCTTTTACCAATCTGAAAATGCAAGGAAACTCGCTTTTGATACCCTCGCAAAGCCAATGCAAAGTAGCAATCCCATTGCCGATTTAGAAACCAACGCAGATCAACAACCTGCATTAGCCAAACAACTGGTTACCTCTTTAACCCAGCTAAGTAACGATTCGATCTTGTCGCTTGCCCATGAATATTTGAACAAGCAGTGGAAAAGCGCCGTTATTCAAACCTATCAAACCAGTATTGCTAGTTATTATCCTTTTGATAATAACTCAAAAACTGACGCGAGCATTGCTGACGTTCAAGCCTTCTTTTCTTCAAAAGGGGTATTCGCCAACTTTGAAAACCAATTCCTCACCCCCTTTTTACAACCTGCTGAAGGCTCCCCTTATTTACCCGGATTCTTACCAAGCTCTGGGCTAATGATCTCCCCAGAAGTTTGGACAATGTCAACAAAAGCTGACCAAATTCGTTCGGCTCTCTTTCTCGCAAAACCGGACATTGTTTCAGTCAACTTCCAACTCAAAGCCGTTGACATGAGTGCGTCTGTTACCGAATTCATCATTTATAATGATCAGCCCTTGTTCACTTATCAACACGGGCCTTCTTTATGGAAAAGCATGAGTTGGGAGGGTGAGCAGCAAGCTGAAGACACACTAAACATCGAGCTCAAAAATAATGTCACATCATTAGCGCGTCAAAACTTTAGTGGTAACTGGAACTGGTTCCGCCTCATTCACACGAAGACTGTAAAAACGGCGAATCAAGGTGCCGAAATTTCGCTGGGTGACAGCAGTAACGCTGTCACGTTAACGATTAAGACTCAAGGGCAGGTTAATCCTTTCGCCCCGAACTTTTTTACTGATTTCAAATTACCAGCGGATTTATAATATGGCGTTACTGTCGCTTAATGACGCAAACCTAAAGGCATTAATTAGCAGCCTTGCCGACGAGTTTAATGGTGATCCAAAATGGTTATCTCAGGAGGTTTTTCGTTGGCACCACAAGAAAATAGGCTGGCTTAAAGGGCGGTGTATTACGGCGACGAACACCGAACAAACGATATACACTAGACTGAGTAAAGAGCAAGACCTAGATGCGCTATGTAACCCAAAGCGTGATGCGATACATAATGCCCAAAATAGTACCCAACACACTAGTGCTCCAAAGGCTATCTACAAAAAAGAACATCTCCATTTATCTTTCCTTCATTGGATTCATGGCGACACCCTTTCAAATGAAGTGAGGCAAGGGAATGTCCAACATCCATGGCTGCAAGACATAGAACAATCTCTAGCGCGTTTGCACAGTAGTGGCTTCATACACGGGGACATCAAACCAAACAACATTATCATTGGTCGCAAGCAGGCTCACTTAATTGACTTTTCAACCGCCATGCCCATTGGGCAGCACTTTAAGCACCTACCCTTTGCCGCCACTTCACCCTCTTATTCCTCTCCACAACAAAAAACATTGCAAGGACGTGTTTGTCCTTCTGATGATTGGTATGCACTGGCATTGACGCTCTGCGCCTCATTTAAAAGCCACCCTTACTATCCACGTCATAGCACACCAAGCTCGCGTGCCATTGCCGACCATTCCAATGCTTTTCAGCTCCCAGCCGAACTGCCGGCTCGATATCATATGATCATTCGTAATAAGCTGCGTGCCTACCATCAGTGACAAGTAACCTAGTAAATGCCCGCGGACTCCCTATACTGTTTTATCAAGATGCTGTTTCATGAAAATACTGTTTCATGAAGATTTAAATGGTTAAGCGCGTATGGTGGATATGATTCAACAAATGACGACACCTGCTGACAGTCAAGTCGCCCAACTCACTCGTCCGTCACAAACGTCAAGTGCCAACAATCGGCGCCAGTTAGCGTGGTATCGACTGGCTTTCCTGTACATCATACTATTTACTCTCTTGATGGCGTATCACCCATTTAGTCACGCGCAATATCGACCGCCAGAACGATTAATTGCACCACACTTAGTTAAACTTACCCCTTACCAGAAACAAATTTTAGACAAATTTACTCAGTTCGAACCCTTAGTTTCGTCTATTTTTCAACAGCTGGAACAACGCGCACTACCTGACCATTTGGTTCTCATACCCATGCTAGAATCATCATTCAACCCCAACGCTGTCTCACATGCCAATGCCGCCGGTTTATGGCAACTCATGCCATTAACGGCGCAACGTTTTGGGTTAAAGGTCAGTACAAACAACGACCAACGCTTCGATATTGCGGCAAGCACGTCAGCCGCACTACAATATTTATCGTTCTTACATCATAAATTTGGTGGCGACATAAGTTTAACTTTAGCCGCTTACAATGCAGGGGAAGGACGTGTTCAGCGTGCGATAAAGCGTGCAGGTAGTACACAGTTTTCACAGTTAACATTGCCGCAAGAAACCGTGAACTACGTCCATCGTTTTTATGCCCTTCAGCGGCTGGTCAACATTTCTGAACTGAAGTCAAAGCCCTCTGCAGCTTTCATGCTCTTTGTCACCGATCAGCAATGGCAAAAATCGCCTCTTATTAATCTCTCCCCACTACCGCCATTAATTTCGCTCTAAATTCGTGCTCTGTTAGAAGTGTTATCGATTGTCGCACCAGCCTTCATTCACCAAAACAGTGTTAAGACAACGATACTACAACCCAAAAACGTGGCAAAACAGATGGGAATGACAAGATGCTTGTCTCGCTCAAAAGAAAGGAAGCCCGCAGGTTGATGAACGACAAAGGTAACTAGCAAAATATTATATAGCGCGAGTAATATACCGATGATAAACACATCAACATACAGAAGACTCGTTACCAAATAGACATAAAAACCGATTAAGCAATAATCAATGACGACAAGCCATGCTAAACACTTTCGCACGTTGATAAACTTTTGCATCAAATTAGTCATAGCGGCTCATTACCTCAAATGAGGTTACCGGCTGGTTTTTTAATGCTTGTTGTATCGCTTCGCGCTTTCTTTTTTCTACCTCTGGAGATAACTGCTTCTGAGTGAGTGGGGCTTGTTTTTCTCTAACGTCTGAGGGCAGGTTAGCATCTGGGAGGAATACGGTCTTATAAACATCACTCAGCTGACTCAGCGTTTCGGCGGTGAGAATATAGAGTTCGATACGGCGATTAATAGCAGCTTTAGGGTTGTTGATATCCACTGGTGCAGTATCACTCATTCCTGTGACTTGAAAGATATGACGCTCTTGTAGCCCTCCGCGGTCCAGATAATATCGCGCACTATTGGCACGGTTGCTCGATAACTCCCAGTTAGTCATGCGGCTACCTTTATATCGACTCGCATCCGTATGACCAGTAATAATCATCTTGTTTTCAATACGCTGTAACAGCTTAGCCAGATTCAACAAAAGATCTTGATAAAATGGGGTCACTTTAGCCCCTCCCCGAAAGAACATCGGTCCTTTGTCAGAATCAGCAATCACCAACTTCACTCCTTGCGGGGTGACCAAGACACTCACACTCCCCAACCCATCCACTCCAGCAATATCTTGTTCAATTCGCTTTGCCAACACCTCGAGTTCTTGTTGGCTATTGAACTCCCCCTCTAATAGTGATGTGTCGTTAATGCGGTGCAGTTCTGCATCGTAATGAGAGGTAGCAACATGAGGAAGCGGCAAAGGGTTGATCGAATTACCTCCACTTTCCACCATGCCATGGTGTTGAATTGGATCGTTCCCATAAGAGAAGTAGTTGAGCAGTTTTTTTTGGTCATCAACATCGACCACCTGAAGTATCCACAACACTAAAAACAAGCACATCATCGAGATCATAAGATCCGCCATCGCCACCTTCCAACCGCCATGTTGCAATGGATCTCGTTTCTTTTTGCCCTTTTTAGCAATAATGATTTGTTGTTCCATACGTGCCTCTATTAACCTGATGAAGGTTGTTGTCTTAGCACATCAACCGCTTTCTCAAGCTCAACAAATGACGGCTTGTAGCGGGTCTCTATATTCTTCCTTCCAGCATTCGCGCACATATGAGCAGATTGCCCTTGAGCGTAAGACGATAGAATGGATTTAACGCATTGCAGTGGAGCAAGCTGATTTTCAGATATATCCTTAATGCTGCTCGACAAGGGGCCTAATACACAATAGCAACCAAACACCCCTGTGAAGGTTCCGACGAGGGCGGCGGCAATATTTTGTCCTATTTCACTGATCTCGCCATCCAAGCCTTGCATCGTAAGAATGATACCCATTACCGCCGCTAAAATGCCCAAACCAGGCATCGCTTCAGCAGTGGCGTGGAGCTTTTCCGATGGCTTGGTATATTCATCGTCCAGATGTTCAATTTCTTCTTCAAGAAATGCCTCAAGTAAATGATGCGATTGTTTACCGGTAATCACTTGTCGAAATGAATCAATAATAAATTGTGTGGTTAGTGTATCCCGCGTGATCTGTGGGTATTTCAAAAATATCTTACTTGATTCTGGGTTTTCAATATGAATATCTAACGCTTTAATATTTTGTACACGCGCGATATTAATCAGCTCAAACATCAACGATAACAACTGCTGGTAATAATCCTTATTATAGGGTGTAGCCCGAAAGGAAATGCCTATTTGCTGTGTCATTAATTTTAATGTACTAGAAGTGGTCGACATTAATAAGCTTGCGAAAGCCGCACCAAAAATAATAATAATTTCCGACAGTTTGAAAATGAACTCAAATTTACCACCCAAGTAAATAAAGCCCCCAAAAATGACGCTTATCACAACAATAACACCAATTATCTTTTGCATGCGCCACTCTCCTTCATTCTGCTTTTCAGAATGTCCAAACCTCTATGTTTTATCCGATGCACCTTTATTTCGTTAATATCTAGGACTTGTGCCACTTCTTTGGTGCTCAGATTTTTCACGTACACAAGATACAACACCCGCTTTTCTCGTTCTGGCAACGTTTCTAGCACTTGCCGCACTTCACTTAGTAATACATCTCTATCGGTATCACTGGCTTTACCCATCACGGAATCAAGCTCAATGTCGTCCATCACATCCACCAGCATCATTGCCTGTTGAAAGTCATCATTTTGAATGCCAAGGTGTCTGCAAATTTCATTTACGGCAGGCTCTCTACCGAGCAGTTGCAATAACTCCCTTTCCGCTTTTTTGATCTTATTAACGAGCTGTCGCTTATCTCGCTCCATATAATCTCGGCGACGAAGCTCATCAATAATTTCGCCTCGGATACGAACGGCAACAGCACGTCGAAAATCATCATTGGCGACATGATCAAATTTTCTCAATTCAATCACTAACGTCATCATGGCGGTTTGCTGTAAATCTTCAAACGTCCCTTTATCTACCACATAACGATATTGATATAACAGGCCATTGATTAGCTTTATATTTTCCTGCAACACCAAATTTTCTAACGCTTGCAGACTTTCTCTGTCATGAGTTTGGGTATGTTGATAACGTGGCTTCATTAACATAATGAACCTACTGAAACACCGCTTTTGTCACTAGAACTTCGTCCACTTGTAGTGACGGTAATTCATCTAACTCGTCTTTTAAATCATCTTGAATGACATAGATAAACTGTTTGTTATGAAAATATTCCGCGTTCTTCACACTGAACTTTTTGATAATTCTATTTTTAATGACGCTTAATTGATGGTGTAGGTATGCGCCATTTTTCTTAGGGGTATAAAGTGAGATATCCAGTAGCAACAAACTTTGTCTTTGCCCTAAATTAATCGGCACTAACACATTATCCACTTGAATTTCAGTATGCTCGACCAACTCTGGCTCTGGTTCGCTTGGGCTTAACCACGCCGTTATTGATGCTACCGTTAACACGTCGTTTTGATACAACACAAAACCCGATACGGACAACGCAACCGCCACAATACATGTCACTACTATCTTGATCATCACTACACCCTCGCAATATACACGCGGTATTCACGTGGTACTTGAGCGTTTTTCTCTGTAGATTCAGCAACCTCATGGATTAAGTCATCGTAATCTTTACCATTACCGTACTCAGACTGACTATTTTTATCCTGACCATGCTGTTGCCATTCGTTTTGCTGTAAATCCTGTTGTCGCTGTGCCTGTTCTTGCAAGAGACCTCGCATAGACTCTTTATTTGCTAAGGCAATATTGACTTCATTTAGCGCATTGCTTTGCTGAATCAGATCTGCCCTTAAGCGATCGGACGTTGCAATAATCGCTTCTCGCGTTAATGTTGAACTGGCGCTGATTTGCACTGTCAGCTTGTCACCATCAACACGAATGATCATATCCACCTTACCTAACTCAGGTGGGTCAAAACGTATTCGAACCGTTTGATTCACACTGTCATATTGCAGCTGAATTTTGTCTCGAATAGCGTGAGAGATCTGGCGTTGAGCCTCTGGTGTCAACGGCTTTTCTATTTCTAATGAAGGCGCTAATAACCGAGTCATGGTGCTTTCCAACATGGAATAACTCGAATCCATGCCCGATGTAAATATCGGCGCTGTCGCCAACGTAAATTCTGGTTTTACTGGCGTCGTTTGAGTCGCAGCCCCCATAAACGGCTGCCCCCTTAGTGCTGAACCATAATACCCTTCAGTCAGCCCACGCTCTGCTCCCCCCGCATTACCAGTTGCTACGGTTTGCGCCAATTCATCTTGATGACCTTCAACCCTGGCTTTCCACTCTGCAGTCAATGGATGACTTACGGCGTTACTTCTCGAGTTCGAATACTGCAATCCATTCGTTGCTATCGCAATATAGGGCAATTGGCTATGGCGAGAGACTTGCTGTAACGCAGATTCAGCCAGCTCAATTACGGAGTTTCCAGAATGGCTATTTGGCGTATAGCTTTGGGGAAAATACGTACTGGAAAGAGACAGTGAGTCCGCCGATGCTAGACCTGTCGCTCTAGAAAGCTGATCACTGAGCAAGGCGAGACGTGTGGGAGAAGGTTGACGCGGGGCACTATCATCAGACACTCCATGTTTGTCCATATGGCTTAACTGAGGCGCCACATCAAGCGATAGGGTATGACTGACGCCGTCTATACCCAGTGAGCCGGAGACTTGTTGCAGCACAGAAAAGAGACTTTGAAACGATTGTGCCAGCGGCGTCATTCTTGTCTCACCAAGTGTGTGTGTTTTCATCCCGATAACAGGGTCTTGATGGGCAGACGTAAGTAAGGCGTTGTCTTTAACTGGCTCACCTATTTCAGCGATTAAGCGAGAAAACGTGGCGTCACTTTGTACTTTCGTGTGCAAATCCATTGTTATTCCTCCCCCCTAACTTGGGTCTTGGTATAGGCTTTATCTCGATTCCTCAAACACATATTATGAGTCAGACGCTGTCTAAGGGCCGCTTGTTCCGTTTCTACCAACGCCCGACACTTTTCATGTTCTTGACGCAATTTAACCACTATCGGTAGCAAGTCAGCATCATGCTGGTCGATGTTCGGTAATATCTGCTCCACCAGCTGATTGAGTTTTGCTATTTCAGTAAAATCCCGTTTCATTATGGCCGCTTCAAACTTGGAGACCATAACCTTCAGGTGCTTTGGCGAGATAGTGACTTTAGTGCTTGGACTCTTATTGACGGCTTTCATCCAGCCACTCCATCGCCCCTTCCCAGCCTTCTTTCAAATCGACGATCACCACAATCAACTTATCAATCAGTTCACCATTCATCTCTTTGGAGGCTTCAAACACGGTCGCTATCCCATGCTCATACAAGGCATGGATGTTCTTTATCAGCTCCTCTCCACTAGAGAGATCTAAGGAAGCATCTAAACCCACGAATATATCAATCGACTTTTGAGACGCTTTGGATTTAAGCTCCAAATCCTTATGTTCAATGGCGTACTTAACGCTTTCCAATTCTTGGATTAAGCGCTCGTGAAGCATGCAGATCAGCTCAAAACTTGAAGACACGGAGGCATTGGCACTCACTTGCACATTGGCATAATTCGCTTGTTGCTGTTTCCCTAAAAGCATTTGAAACACTCCTTACTTAAACAGTAAATAACCCAGAAACTGAATCCAATTGACTACCGAGTGAGTTCAGTTGAGTAAATTGCGATAAATATCGGTTGTAATAGGTTTCGTAGCGGCTATCCAATACCGATAGTGCGTCATTAATACGGGATTTCTCATCATCTAACGTATCAATTCTGCGGTTTAATGAACCACTAGAAAAGTCGATGTAGCTATCAAGTTTGCTGGTAAAGCTGGCAAACACCCCCTCTTCACCGGTAAAAATCTCTTCAATATCTATGGTTTCTGCTGCTTGCTCAAAAGCCGTTCTGTCCAACGACAACTTGCCATCACGATCGATCTCAATACCTAACTCAAATAACCGCGTACCACCGTAATCGGCTCGGATAACATTGCCCAACTGATAACTGATATTTCTAATCGTGCTATCCGATGCAAGCACGCCACGTACAGCGTCTTCTCCGCCTGTCGCGGTAAGGCTTGCTATCTCTGAAACCGCATTGTTATATGAATCTACAAATTCTTTAAGCGCGTCCATCGTTGCGCCGAGGTCGTCACCAATCCGCAAGTTAGTCGCGTCATCACCAGTGCTATTGGCTTTAACGACTGTAAGATCCACGCCTTCCATCAACGACTCAAATTGGTTGGTAGTACTGGTTAATTCTGTGCCATGTTCGCCGCCAATCGCTAGAATTGCATCTTGGGCTGTTTTTATTGGCGCGGCACTGGCTAACGCTATATCACCATCCCAACCACTAGCAGCGTCGGCCGACAAAGTGAAAGAAGCATTTGCGCCTTCATTATCGGATGCAAATAACACTTTCATTGCCCCTTGAGACTTCACTAGCGTTGCTTGTATCGAATCGTCAAACTGGTCATTAAAATAAGTAACAAATTCGCTGTAAGTAACATCCCCACTCGCGTCACTATCGGCATCCATAATATTTAAGTCGGTGGTCACACCATCTTGTGTGACAGAAAAAGTGCCTGCTGATGCCATCACATCATTTGGGTCAGTCGATTTGGCATCCACCACTACCTGATGGGTTTCCGCCATCTGTTTAGCAAAGACATCCAGATCGATATCATCCACGCCAGACGACACCGACAAAGTCACATACTCATCACTCGACGTAGTCGTGGCGGTCTGTGTGAGTCCTGCACCCGCTTTGGTAAAGTCATAGATTTTGTCATCCAACTGTTGTAACGCGGTCTTGACTTTGCTGATTGCCGACGTCTGCGAAGTAATATTCGTCAACTTTTGGTTATAACGCAGCTCAAATGGCTGGACATCTAAACTCGCGAAGTTACTGGCAAGCTGCACGGCATCGACATTCATACTCTCCCCCTACGTTGTGATATTTCTCTCTAGATTACGCCTCTACGCTTTGAGTAAGGAGGGACAACCCAACCCTCCAGAACACTCAAGGCATTTACCCCAATAGGCTCATAGCCAGTTGCGGCACCATTTTTGATGCGCTTAACATCGATGCGCCTGACTGCATTAGCATTTGCGCTTTACTCATGTTTCCTGATTCTGAAGCAAAATCGGTATCCATGATTCGGCCTTTAGATGCTTCTAGGTTTTCCGTCATGTTGCCAAGATTGGTGATGGTATGATCCAGTCGGTTGATGTTGGCACCAAACTGGGCACGCGCCGCGCCTAAATCATCAATGAAGGTCGCCATAGTCGCCATTCCGGCCGTTGCACTCGCCTGGTCAGTTAACCCTGCACTTAATGCTGTCACACTCGCATAGGTCGAGGTGCCTAATGCCACACCTGACGCACCAGCTACGTAATTGCCATCCGTGTTACCAACTATTTCCGTTGTGACACTAGCCGCAGCAGCCGTTTCAACGGCCGTTAAATCCGCAACCGCCGTACCCACACCCGCATCCGCTTTTGCTTTTAAATCCGAATAATCGGTATAAGATCCAAACGTACCGCTAGCAGTAAAATCTGTACCATCGCTCAGTCCGCTGGTCGTTGTCGCAGAAGCAGCAGTGGCCGCAAACAAGTCAAGTTCAGACTGATAGTCAGATTCAGCTTGTGATTTCAACGCACTAATATCAGAAAGAATATCAAACTGACCGAGTGTGTTACCCACAGCCGAGAGTTGCCCTGCAAGATTAACGTCTAACGTTTCGCTGGCGGTTGAACCAATTTGGAAAGTAATTTGGCCTGATGTGAACGAATCAGCCCCAGCCAATAGAGAACGTCCACCAAAGTTTGAGTTGTTATAAATATTTTGTAGCTCAGCACCTAACTGACCATACTCGGTGTTCATTGCCTCGCGGTCCGCACTCGTCACAGTACCGTTGGCTGCTTGAGTCGCTAAGTCATTCATCCGATAGGCGATATTGGTCATTTCTTCCATTGCACCTTCGGCTGTTTGCATCATTGATATCGCGTCTTGTGAATTCCTCATCGCCACGTTCAAACCACGGCTCTGAAGGTTCAGTCGATTAGCAATCTGTAACCCTGCCGCATCATCTGCTGCCGAGTTAATACGAAAGCCTGTAGACAGTTTTTCTAAGGACTTTGATAGTGAAGCATTGGTTGACTGCAATGTATTTTGCGTCACCAAACTCGCGTAGTTAGTTTGTACTGAAATACCCATCTGATGTTCCCCATCTGTGTTTGCTGTTCACTAACTGCTAACGACAGAGGAAAAATTCCATTTCATCTTTTTTCAAAAAAACTCACTTAAAATGTAAATTGCAAGTATCAAAAGTGAGAAGTGGTTGAAAAATATCCTAGTATCTAATTTAACGATAACCACTAAATTGGCTGTTATGAGAAAGGTAATTCAGGCAATCACTACTCGGTTGACCATCCCCATCGTTCTATTAATGATCTTGGCGATGGTGATTCTTCCCTTGCCACCACTACTACTCGATACCTTCTTCACCTTTAATATCATGCTGGCGATTGTGGTCTTACTCGTCGCCAGTACCGTCACTCGAGTGCTTGAGTTTTCTATTTTCCCTTCCCTATTGCTCATTGCGACGCTCCTACGATTAACGCTCAATGTAGCGTCTACTCGAATCGTATTACTGGAAGGTCACAACGGTGGCGATGCGGCTGGTAAAGTGATTCAGTCATTCGGTGAAGTGGTGATTGGCGGCAGCTATGTCGTGGGTATTGTGGTGTTTGTGATTTTGATGATCATTAATTTCGTTGTTATCACCAAAGGGGGTGAACGTATCTCAGAAGTCTCGGCGAGATTTACCTTAGATGCGCTACCGGGTAAACAAATGGCGATTGATGCCGACTTAAACGCAGGTGCTATCGACCAAGTTGAAGCAAAAGCTCGCCGTTTGGAAGTAGGCGAAGAAGCGGAATTTTATGGAGCGATGGATGGGGCGAGTAAATTTGTTCGAGGCGATGCCATCGCAGGTTTACTGATTCTCTTCATTAACTTAATTGGTGGTGTGCTGATTGGTATTTTTGAACATGGTCTCTCTGCAGAAGATGCCTTTCAGACTTACGCATTACTCACCATTGGAGATGGTCTCGTCGCGCAAATACCGTCGCTACTACTGGCAACCTCCGCCGCCATTATCGTGACCCGTATTAGCGACAACGATAATGATATGGCACAAACTGTTCAAAAGCAGCTTCTTGCCTCTCCCTCTAACCTCTATATGGCCGCGGGTGTCATGTTTGTTATTGGTAGCGTCCCTAACATGCCGCACCTTGCTTTTTATACCTTTACCGTGTTACTCGCCTTCGTTGGTTGGCGACAAAGCAAGTTTAAAGCCATTGAAACCCTTCCTGAACCCGATACAGCATTACTGCACCAGCCCCCCTCTGAAACCACGATAGATTGGAATATCATTCCAACCATTGATGTGATTGCACTTTCCTTGGGCTTTAAACTCGTTCCCCTCGCGACAACGAAGAAAGGCGGTAACCTAATAAAGAGTATTCGCGGCAGCCGAAAAACGCTGAGTGAACAAATTGGCTTTGTGATCCCCGAAGTCGTCATTACTGACAATCTCTCACTGAAACCATCTGAATACGCCATCAGTATTGATGGTGATGAAATAGAACGGGGGGAAGTTTATGTCGATAAATCGATGGCCGTTGGCAACAGAATCGACCACCCTGATTTAGATGGTATCGTCGGCGTTGATCCCGCCTACCAACTTCCAGCACTATGGATCAATAAAGCCGATAAAACCAAAGCCATCAACTTAGGCTTTCAAGTCATTGATATCTATGACGTCATTGCCACCCATGTCAGCAAGGTTTGCAGTGAACACTTAAACGATATTTTCAATTACGATGATGTTAAAGCCCTAAACCATCGGCTTGCTACTCATCATCCCGAACTGGCAGAAAACCTAGCCAGCGTCATTTCACCCAACTTGCAAATGCAGGTTATACGTCAGCTTCTCGCTCAACAAGTACCCATTATCAATGTACGCACCATCGCCAATACCATCATAGAAAGTATTGATACCGTGAAGGACCCTATCTTACTGTCTTCCAATATTCGAGTTGCGCTGAAGCGCACCATAGTTAACCTCATCTCCCCCAACAGTAAGACCATTAACGCCTTTATTATCGGAACGTCTTTAGAAGGCGAGCTTAAAAGTGCCATTTCTCTTTCGCAACAAAGCGACCCTAATATTCCGTTAGATGCCATTCCCATTGAAGCGACAATACTGCAAAAATGTCAAAACCGCATGCCAACTATTGTTCAAACGATGCAAAGCCAAAATTTACCTGCTGTACTTGTAGTGCCACCAACGACAAGACCTATGATAGCAAAGCTGGCAAAAGCCTTTGCCAAGGAGCTTATCGTGCTGAGCTATAATGAGATACCCAATGAATATGGGCTCAATGTCCTTGGCGAAGTTGAGTAAGCAAACAAGATGACAAGCCAGGTATGAGGCACCTCACTCATTCTCACTACGCATGGTGATAACATTGGCGCTGGCGGATATACTGGATTCCTATTATTTCTGATGATGTTATTTCCAATGATGTGCATCTGTTCCGATAGCATCTAACGAAACATCGCCAAGGGAAGCCCCAATCGAACAAGGACTGTAAATTGTATCAACTCTATTATTACCCCAATAACGCAAGCTTAGCCCCACACTTTTTACTGCATCATATGGGCCTCGACTATCAGCTTATCCTTGTTGATAAACAGTCCAACTCACAAAAATCCAGCGACTACCTTGCGCTCAACCCAGCAGGCAGAATCCCAACACTTATCGATGATGACACCGTTATTTTTGAAAGCCCAGCGATCTGCATTCACCTTTGCGAACAGCACCCTCAGCATAGTCTTATCCCTTCGCTAGGCAGTAAAGATCGCGCGCATTTTTTCCAGTGGTTAACCTATTTAAATAATACGCTGCAAGCTGAACTCATGGTCCGATACTACCCGCACAGACACACCAACGATGAACACGCCATTCCAACTATCATCGCCGCTCAAGATGAACGGATTGCAGAATCTCTCTCTGTCATAAATGACCAACTTAAAGACCGTCGATACCTGCTCGGCGAGCAACTCTCTGCTTGTGACTTTTTTCTGTTCATGCTGTCGGAATGGAGCCTACCCGCTCAGACATCTCCACTGCAATTTGACCATTTGTCCGCGTATCTCACGCGACTATCCTCACACCCAACGATTAAAGCAGTATGCGAGCGAGAAGAAATTGATCTCCGCCCTTTTCAGCCCTCACCTTTAAGCCATCACGTTGTAAAGTGATAGAGAGGGATGAAAAAGCTCTTTGAATTAATGCAACAAGACGCACTCAGATCAAAAATCTTAAGCTGTGTCGAAAATGTCAGTGTTCAACCCTGCTACGTCGCTGCAGGGTTTGTTCGTAATTTAATTTGGGACGATTTGCACAACCGTACAATCCCAACACCATTGAACGATGTTGACGTGATTTACTTTGACCCATCAGAAATAGATTCAAGTGGTCAACAGCGCATAGAAGCCTATCTGAATAACACAATGCCTGACATTAACTGGCAAGTACGCAATCAAGCATTAATGCACAACAGAAATGGTCACCAACCCTATGCTGACATCATCGATGCAATGAGTTACTGGCCAGAAAAAGAAACCGCTATTGCCGTACGCAAGATCAGTAATCAGTTAGAGTGCATTTCAGCATTTGGTGCCGACACCTTGCTGGCGGGGAAGCTGTCTCATAACCCCAATACACCTATCGCACTGTTTTGGCAACGAGTACACTCGAAAAACTGGCTAAATCAATGGCCTAAGTTAGTCACAGTTCCCAATCACTGCGACCCTGACACGCTTTTTACAAAGTGAACACGCTAACATTTGGTACACTTAACCCTCTTGCTCACTCACCGCGAACGCGCTGTATTTAATCTAAGTATTGAGGTAAAAATGAACGTCCGATTGATGAACACGTCCGATTTAGAAGCAGCAGCAGAGATACACAAACTCACTTTCGTCAGACAAAAACAATCTTATGAATGGCTGCAATGTAACTTTAATGCGTTTCCTCGTGTGCTGTGCTTTGTGGCGGAAAATAACGACAAACAAATTTCTGGCTTTATTATTTGGACTCAAAAGAGTGGCTTTCGCCCAGAAGTCATCCTCGAAATAGAGCAGCTAGCGGTCTCTCCCGATCACCAAGGAAAAGGCATAGGACGTGGGCTCATTACGCAAACCCTACCTTTAGTAAAAGAAAGGTTGGCGCAAAATGACTCGGTACTCAAACATATATACGTTACGACGCGCGCGGACAACTTTGCCCAGAACTTATACAAATCGACGTTAGGCGCTGAAGTAGAAGCGACCATTTCAAACCTGTACTCCGCTGATGAAGTGCTTATGGTGGCGCGTAATGTAGGTTAAGGCGGCTTCGTATTGATGAGGCTTCGATTTTCCATTCAAACGCATGTCCGTCAACGTGCCTCATCATCTTAATTTACCGCCCTGCAGCGCATTACTTAATCAAACGCACCACTAACGACCCTGGCGCCCTTACCGATTCCACGTTGTGGCTGATCACTACCCCATTTGAAGGCGCGATATAATGCGCTATCTCATCACCAAAGCTATTGTATTGCGTGGCGACTTGCTGCCCTTTTACCACTTCATCAAGCAATGCCACTTGGCAAAGGACAAATCCTCCTTGATCGGCTCGGATACTGATAATTTCTTCTCCTTCCGTGCAAGGCACGGTTTGTGATACCACCTCGCCAGCAATCAGCTCATAAGAGCGTAGTACGTTAAGCACACCATTGACGGCTCGCTCGACCATAGGTAAGTCCGTGTAACGTCCAATACCCACTTCAATGGTGATAGAAGGAATATCCGCGCGATTATAAGCCGTTTCAAGAATGCCCGGGTCGCCAGGGTCATTAAGAATGACATCAGGGTTAAGTAATCTTGCCATACGAATAGAGTCGTCTAAGCGATAATCCGCAAAAACATATAGCGGATAGGCTGATCCCGATGTCTGCGAGTGCAAATCAATCGCTAAATCGGCGTTCGGTTTCAATAAATTTTGCCACAAATTGGCCGCAAAGCGGTTCGCTTCATCACCATCAGGATTACCAGGAAATACTCGGTTCAAGTTAGAAGACGAGCTATCAGGCGCGGCGGAATGAAAGTCACGGCTATGGCGCGCAATACCAGACAAATTCACAGTGGGTACAATGGTGACCACACCAGCATGCATTTTTCCAATTAACTCTCTCGCCAATTGTTGCGCGGTCAAAATGCCATTTTGCTCATCACCATGAATGCCTGCGGTAATCATAATCCGCTTACCCGGACGCTTACCTTTAAACACGCGCACAGGAAGCGTTTGTGGATGACCAATCGCATCGGTGGCAACGGCAAACCAGAACTTATGCTCTCCGGGCTCTAAGCCATCCACATCTAACGCTTGAATCGTTGGATACATAGGAACAATACAATCATTGAGGGGCGTAGACATAACTTCTCCGGAGATAAAATGAGTGACGGTTAAAGGATTCAACGTCGCGTTTAGCTAATTCAAACTACCTTATTCCGGAGCAATATGACAGCAAGAAAGATCAGCCTCAATAAGTGGCGTTCGCTGTAGCGATTAAGTTGTCGTTAGTACGGTAACTTAATCACCCAGACCTCTCATACTTTCTACATTCTCATTTATTCGCCTAGCACTTCAAACCAATTTCAATGTTCTCCAAGAGGCATATTTATTAAATAATAAAAACACATTGGCTAATATACAAAGAAAAGGCTAATTAAACCAAATCCACACTAACAAGGTTAAAGCACTATCCTGACCTTTCTCTTTTGGACAACATCAACAGTTAACTGTCCATTGGTTTGCGATGGTAACGAGTCCTTATTCGCTATAATATCTACGTCAAAAACACAGCTATCGAAACCTTGAGTTAACTGTGCTTGCGTTTGCCCAAACACTTCACTCAAGCTCTTATTGTAAGAGCCTGAATTAAGTAGATGCTCACCAGCGTTAATATCTGGTGACACAGTTCTGATATTGGTCTCAGTACTATTTTTACAAGTTAGCGTTTCCACTAGGTAAGAGTATGTATGGTCTGCTTCCGGAGCCCATGAGACATCTATCACCTCACCAACGAAGCTTGTCGTTAATGTAAATGGTAACGGCAGTTCATTTATAGTTAGTGAACTTTGAACCACGTTATCTCTTAATAGCTTTACAATATACTCAGTAGCGTTCGCGGATACATTCGTACCATAATAACCCCCACCACTTATAGGGAGTTCTGTTAATGAAAAACTCTGACTATCAACTTCAGAGACAAGTTGATCACTGCCATTAATTGTAACATAGTTAAACGAACTATCTTGAACATATCCTTTGATTTCAGCCTCGGATGAGCTTATTGCCGACAACGTAAAGAACACTTGTAAATCAGAAGCTGCATAATCACTACTGTAACGAGCGACACTATCCTCTGAGTTTGAAGAGGAAGAGCTGCTACCGCTGCCTCCTCCACCGCAACCTACAAGTAACACTAGCACTGACGCGTAATATCTCTTCATAAGAAATCCATTTTATTGTTTAAGTTATATCTAATCGTTGTATCGATAAATAATCTTCTCACCACAGTCTATTTCATTAACAATGATTAACCTCGTTATTAATTAGGCTATTATTTTCAAAGTACACAACGTCACATTTGTAGTCGCTACGAAGGTATTCTGTCAAAAAAACACGGTTTTCATCATTATTTTCTGGAGCCCGAACCTTTATCCCGCTATCTAAGAAATAATAATAGTTACGAGTGCTGTCCCTGCCGAGATACCCCGTATCAACAAAAGTCAAAGCTGTTGACTCTACCTTAACTTTACCTCCTACTTGTTTAGCTAGATCTGCCCATAACAGTGTGCAAGTGACAAACAGCGCAAATGTGACAATTCTAGTTCTAGTTGTCATCTCGTACATATCTCTCATAGCCCCAAGCTCCAACTCCGATTATACCTGGCGCATACATCACTGGAAGCAAGCGCTAAACCGTTTTATAATTGTGCTCGAAGATCGACTAACCGAATACTTGTAATCAAAAGCAGTTACACGGAATTATTAACAGGGTCCGGCTCTTTGAAAAAATAAAACATATCTATTTTCTCCTACTAACTTACATCACTTATTGCTACGCCGGAATAATATGACGGCTTCTCTAAGTCCACCAACAACACATAGCCCCCCCACAAACCATATTATAAGAAATAATACGGAACTTGTTTCTTTAGATAGGACATTTGTTTTCCCTAGCCAAAACGAACTCATAATAAGTAACCAACAAATGAATGCTAGCAACTGATACTTCTGACCTAATCGCATCCGTGTATCTTAACATCACAAAATTGAACACCAGCAGCTATGCCACTTCCAGGACCAACAAAACCTTTACCAACGCCCGCCCCGTCTTGAGAAAAATCAGCAGAAACCCCTCCAGACAAAAGCCCCGCTTCTCCATAAGCCCCTGAATAACTAGCGCCAGCACCAGCAATCGCCCCTAACCACCACATAATAAACCCTGTTAATTTAATATAAATACACATAAAGCATATGCAATAATTAACATGATTTAGATACATTTTAAAAACCAAATCAATTAATATAAATTAATTATGAGCCACATCTCAAAATTAATAAAACTGTCTTATTTATCAATGGTAACGCACTATAAAAACAAGACAAAAACAATAATTACCCCTATATAAGATTTCGACACAAATCAAATCACCCCACCTAAAAAACACACTTACGCATTATTTAATAACCACAGAAAAACAGTGTACAACCAGGTAACATTTCATTGAGATATTCAACAATATAATTCACTATTCACACAGGCCAGATATTGCAAATACAATAGCTTAGATTAGTGACTTTCAGGTTTTCACTAATACTGCCACTATAAACTATCGAGTCGGAAGTAGATTCTAGCTAATATGGACAAGCACACCCAGCAAAGAATGTGGCACTGATATATACATAACGCAAAATGTGAAAAGCAAGTTAAAATAACTCAACACCAATTAATACACTTGTACAACATGACTATCTATTACAACAGCACGAAGCCTTTTACCTGATTGGTTATTTTTTACCGCAATGGTATCACCAATTAACCCGCTTTCTAGCGCGGTGCCTTGCGTTTGTAAACTGAAGGTTTTGGAGCGATACACCACATTAACGGGTAAGCCCTTCTCTACATCGTAATCTAGATAAAAGCGTGACGTGGTCAGCAGCTCACCTTGACTCAGCGAACGTTTAACTTTGCTACCCACCAGTTGATTCGGTTCAAAGAAGACTTTTTGGTCTTTGGATAATGTCACGGACTGAAACGTCACATCTTCATGTGATAAGCGCTCGCCTTTCTTTATCGCGCGCGTCGTGATAGCGGCCTGGACGGTAATCCTGCTTGTTGTCGTTGCGGCGGTTGTCCATCCTTCACTAGGACAGTGAATAGACCATTTTTGAGTACCGAGCTTGATTTCACTTTTAGTCGAGACCTGTTCTACGCCAGAGCATGAGGGGAGTTTATTCAGCGCTTTTGAGAAGCGCTGCTTTACCTCAAGTTGGTATTGTTGAGGATAACGGTACCTCATTGTTTGTTCTATCTGGTTTTCAATAGCAATAGACAACCGACCTTGTCGAGTGAGTGGCTGTTGCTTAATATCGTTGGCAAACACAGACCCTACGCTGCACAACCCTATAACGGTGGCGAGCGTTGATAGCACCATATCAGAGCTAGACATTGATCCTTAACTTGTGTTTCGCCAGCGCTTCTTCCATCACTTGGTGTTGTAGAATCATCACACTGCCTTGTCGAGCAAGCTTTTCCTTACACACCATGACGGATGCCTCAATTTTTTCGTCCATCGCGGCAATTTTCTCTTTAAGTCGCCCTTTCAGCTTAGTCTGAATAACGTTGGCATATTGCCTATCTTGGCAACCGAGTTTTTTCGCCATTGCAAACCGGGCAAGATCCACTTCAGCCAATTGATGCGACAAAGAAATGATTTTTTGATTAAGTGACTCCAAGCGCTGGTATTCCCCCTTCAAAACAGCGTGTTTAACTTCATCTAAGCTGTCTGACAGTTGTCGAGTGTATTGCAGCATTCTCTGTCCATAATCGATATAGCTGAGCATTATCCTCTTATTTGCCATGATCAATTCTCACCAGTACTTTTGCGAGTTCATCCATATCAAACGCTAATTCCCCGGAGGCAATCTGCGCTTTAATGGACTCAACTCTGCTGGTATCTATATCTCCTACCCCATCAAATAACCGTTTCGCGTTATCCATTAAGTCAACTTCGTGTTGAGATAGATTAATCGACTTAACGGGCGACTTTTTATCGGTCTCGGCCTTTTTGTTCTGAATAACATCAACCTGTGACTGCGGCACAATATGTTTAATGTTATCTACCTTGATTTGGCTCATCGTATAGCCCTCACTTCACCCACTCATCTAACTATAACGGCAATTTTGGCAGCCTGTTTCATATTTTCTTCAACAATTTAATGACATTATCTCGAGTTGGTCCGGTAAAGCCTCGTTGTATCGATGTTAGGGATAACTCTGGGTTAGTTTTTAAATGCTCTTTGAAACTGCCGAACTGTTGTAATTCCGGATGAGTACAAAATGCAATCAACTGATTCGCTTTCTCTTTTTTATTTTTCAGCACTTTGGATAGTGCTCGATACATCAAATTCACCCGTTCAATCAACCAACTGATTTGCTCTATCGCCCCTTCTTCGTTCACGGGTAAACGTGTGATGTGATCAAGTAATGGAAACAACGGCTCTACATTCACTGCAACAGGTGGACCTTCCGCGTATCTCCCCCCTTGCCCTGAAACATACACTTGGCCATCCCATTGACGCCAGTGCTGATCTTGCATCCCTACCACGAATTGTTGCTGCGAGTTAATTCTTAACTGCAGATGCGCGTAGGCAAACATTAACTTAAATTGCTCGACTAATACGTCTCTTTCTTCTGTTCTTTCAAATGCTAAGGCGACAAGCCGATTATTAATATACAAAGACACCACTTCATCCCGAAAACGCTCGCGATTAAGATCTAAACCAGGAATCGTGAACTCAATGATCGGATGATCATTTTGAATAGGCGCAAAGGACACATCGACCACGTGCTGATCAAATAAGCGCTTTTTACTCCAAAAGATGAGCTTCTTTTTAATGGCGTCGATTTGATTGGCTTGCTGAGGGGTGTACTGGGGCAATTCTGCAATTTGGCGAAGTTTTAATAGCTCACTGGCGACAGTACGTAACACTTCCCCCGCCATTAATAAGCGACTGTACATTTTATGCGAATCGGACACCTCAGCAATGAGCTTAGGTCGCTCCTGCAGATTCATCGTCAACATTTGCTGTTTTAACAGACTGGCGGACGACGGGCGTGTTTGCAGCTTATCTGGCTTTTTGATCTTGCCTGTCGATGTCGCGTTGACTTTGTTTCTATTGTTCGGGATACCGGTCAGTTTCATCACGATGCCCTCCTAGGTCAACCTTGGCTCATTAGCGAAATTGAGTTTGATAATGTCTTCGCTTTGTAGCTGCTTAACGATATCAATAATGTCTTTTCTCGCTTGTTCCACTTGGCTCACTGGTACCGCCCCAATACGAACGAGGTTTTCTTTAAGCTCTGTCGATACTCTTAACGGCATAGAATTGATGATGTATAAGCGGCAATCTTTGTTTGTCCCTTTGAGCGCATACGCCCAAAGCTCTAAACTGACACGTTCATTAATGAGGTTGATGGTTTCCAAATCTTGATTAAATAAGGTGAAAAAATCAAACATAGCCTCTTCCACCAGCTCTGCGGTTTCTTCATCTTGATCATGTAAAAATTGAAATAAATTACTTTTGTTGCCTGAATAACGATTAATCAGATTCGCGACCACTTTCGAACCTTGCAAACTGGAAGACCCGCCACTGTGATAATTGATTTTGCACCGATCAATTAAGTCTTTCAGGGTCTCCATCAATCCGGAGGTCAGCACCTGCGTTTTGGAAATTTGCAAAATAAGCTCGTGACACTGCGCTTCACTGTACTCTTCCATTACTTTTGAGCTGTACTCTAAAGGGAGGTGAGCAATCAATAATGCTTGCAGATTAATGTGCTCTTTTTGCAGGTCATTCACCAGTAAATCTGCTGGAATCCATGCTAACTTTTCTGCGTGTGAGCGTATTTCATCACCATAGATTTCGGATACTAAATCTCGTGCCAAATTACCATTCAGTGTTTTTTCTAACACGTTGGTGATGTAGTTTCTTGTCCCGCCGAGAATGCCTGAGTGCTTACGAAAATCATCAAAAAATCCCGTTAGAGACACGAGCGCATCCTTCGCTTTGATGTCCTTCATTTTACTCATAGCGTGCGTGATTTGTTTTATCTCTTCATGTGTGAAGCCTTTCAGCACATCTGCGCCAATGTCTTCGCCCATCGTCAGCATTAACATTGCAACGCCATCTACTGACTGGTAAGTCTGTTTACCATCCATGGTATGTCCTTCTATGCTTGAATCCAGGTGCGTAATATTTCAGCCACTCGATTGGGGTCTTCTTTCGCGATTAACTTAAGGTGTTTAATTTGTACCTCTAGTGGGCTATCCGCAGATGGAAGGTTATCATCCAGCGCCTTAATTCCTGTGGCATCAATGCCTAAGGCTTCCAGTTTTGACTGCAGTGCGACTTCTGCAACTCGCTCTTCCTTAGTAATAACATCACTGTCGTAGTCTACATTTTCAGCGAGTTGGTCCTCTCGCTCGGCAGATTTTGTTAAATACTGAGCCAAGGGTTTTAACACCACCATAATCATGAGGCCACTCAACATCACCCCTAATAAATATTTGATTGGCTGCATAATATTCGTATTTTCAAACCACGGTATTTTCAATGCATCGGGTACGGCCGCGACAACAAATGGAAAGTGAGTAATGTGGATGACGTCACCGCGTTCAACCTCAAAGCCAATCGCAGAACGGACAATATTTCCAATATTGGTGAGTTCTTCATCAGTCCACGTTTGTTCGCCATTCGCCATATCATTCACCACCACCGAGACTGAGAGCTTTTTCAATACACCTTGCTGGTGTTGGGTATGCCTAATTTTGCCACTCACCGCATAATCTCGAGAGGTTTCACTGCGGTTCACTTTGGCGTTGGGATCGGGTTGTGGCTCTCCATCAGTAACCGGAGGTGTGTTACTTAGTGCGCCTGGAATACCGAGGGCCATTGAAGATTCATTCACGTCATTCAACAGCGTTTCTTTGCGCACTACAGGGTCAGCGTAAATCTCTTCCGTTTCTTCTATCTTCGAGAAATCAATATCACTGGCAATTTGAACCCGAAAATTACTCGCCCCTAAGATAGGTGTGAGCATATCGGTTGCCTGAGCCACCAAGGTGCGCTCTACGTTGCGTTTATAATCGGTCTGCTTACCCGTGGTCACGGTAATGTCACCTACGGTGGCGTCGTTTGACAATAAACGGCCGTGTTGGTCTATCACCCTAACGTGTTCCGATTTCAAACCAATCACCGCTCCAGACACGAGATTAATCACCGACTCTACTTGAGCAGGTTTTAAATCCATACCATTAATAATATGCACAATGACTGATGCTCTTGGCTGCTCTGCCTCTTCACGCATGAATAGGCTTTCTTTGGGTATCGCCAAATGCACTCTGGCTAAACTCACAGCGCTCATAGTGGAAATACTGCGGGCGAGTTCACCTTCAAGCGCATGGCGATAGCGGGCACTTTCCATAAACTGACTTTCACCAAGACTCTTTGAGTTGTCGAGCGACTCAAACCCGCTTGGAAGCTGCTCTTTCAACCCTTTCGACGCTAATACCATGCGTATTTTTGCCACATCCCGCTCCGGGACGAGTATCTGACCATCATCCTGGCTTAACTGATATTTAATCGACTCTTCATCAAGCATTTGCAGCACTTGGCTAGAGTCGTAATTTGCCGATTGACTATAGAGAGGACGAAACCTTTCCGCTGACGTCCAAAGCATAATGACAATAATCGCGGCGGTAATGGTCGCAAAAATAGTAATAATAATGACATTACGTTGAGAGCTTTTCCAAAATCCGGCCACCCACCCTGAGACTTTGCCCAGCTGCACTTTTGCCGCCCCCATCTCGTTGGTCAATGCCGGCTTACTTTCCAGTTCTGCTGCCATTGCCGTTCCCCTTTGCTAAATTGGCATCTTTATGATGTCTTCAAAATTTGACACCATTTTATTTCGCACTTGCATGAGTGCATTAAAAGAGAGCTGAGCTTTTTGCGCTGCAACGGTGGCACCGATAAGATCATCACTTTTCCCAAGGTCAACCGCGGTGACTTTTTCAGATGCATGAGATTGGTATTGATTAACGGTATCTAACACCCCTTTCAATGCCTGACCAAATTCCAATGACCCTTGCGATATAGGGTTAACATCTGACAATGATTGCCCTGACACACCATGAACAAAGGGTGAGGATATGGGTTGATTAGACAACGGATTGGTTGCAACTTGCTGCCGGACTTCCATTTTCCCGACTAACTGTTGCTGTAATTCCATTACACTGATTTTATCCATTGCTCGGTCTCCTACTGCCTGTTATTTCGCGTATTGTTATGCGGCACGAATCTATTTACCTAACCATCTATTTACCTAGCCATCTGTTTATCTACCAATCTATTTACTTACTAACCTGTTTACGTACTCACTTATTTACGTACTAAGCGAATTTCTACTCGGCGATTCTTCTCTCGTCCTTCTCGCGTTGCGTTGTCATATTTAGGGTAACGATCGCCATGCCCTCGGATCTCTAACATGGCTTTCGATACACCGTTTTCGACAAACCACTGCGCGACGTCCGAGCCATTTTGTTTCGCGACCTGCAAGTTGCTGACCGAGTCTCCTGTGTTGTCGGTATAACCGTCAATGAGCACCTTAACGATGGCGTTGTCTTTTTTTATTAATGTGCTGATGTCGTCTATCATGTTTTTTTGCTGCTCTGTGAGCGTCATTGCCCCTTCTTTGAACTGCAATTCAACACGTCGGGCATGCTGAAAATTCACTGCTGGTAATTCGCGTTGGCATTGATTGAAGGCTTGCAACGCTGGTTTAAAATTGGTGGTCGGGAAATAGACGTCAAAATCCATCGCATTGATGTTAAACCAGGCGCCGCGTGTCATATCTTCTAGCATATAAGCCGCGCCATGACTGGCAATCAAGGTGCTCCCTTCTAGCTCCACATCCTCAATCGTTGTGGTGGCATAACCTGTTGCGTTTGCCCATACTGGTTTCGTGGTATTAAACGAGGTAGAAGTAGGAAGCGCTCGACCACTTTGCCGCTCCACTCTAATCTGAAGTGGCTGGGCGGCGATGACAACAAACTGAACATCAAAGCCAGTATGTGGATCGCTCGATTGTAAAGTGCAGCGATCGACGTCTTGTCCATGACGCCATTGAACACTATCAAACGGGACAATATATCGCTGTGCAAATACCTGAGCTGAAAACCCAATAAGTAACAGGACTAGCCCTAGTGTTTGGCTAGTCACCATCAAATTATTACTGTTTATTTCACCCGCTCTGCGCATCCTTCGCCCCATGTAAGATCAAATCAAATCAAATAATGAGATACCAGCAATCTGAATAAAGGTCTTTTGTGTCGCCTCTAAGGCGATCATACTTTGATTCAGTTCCACCGATGCTTGAGCGTAATCCAACGCCTCTAGTTCTGTTTTTACTGTTTCAGCAAAAAACACCATGTCGATACTGGTTTCTTTCAGCCTATCCAAAGAGTTGTATTGGCTGCCTATGTCAGTGAGCGTCAATAACACGTTTTGATGAAGTGATTGATTACTATCAATCGCGCTTTTCATCGTGGGAATAAATGTCGCCGACGGTACTTCTAATTCAGCGATTGCGTTGTCTAAATCGGTAAAAATGGCGCTACTGCCAATCACATCGCTGACGGTAATATTATTCGCCACGTATTGGTCATCGCCGACTTTAGTCTCTCTATAATCACCATTCGTGTTCATGGTATAAGGAGGGAGGATGTCGATGGATGGGTTTGAAATATCAGTGCCAGAAAACAAAAAACTGCCGTCGTTTGACTGATTTAACGTAGTGAGCATTTCACTCTTAAGCGATTTGAGCTCCAGGACTATCCCTGCTCGGCTGTGCTGGTCTAGCGTGCCGTTTATCCCTTGTAGCAACAGTTCATTAACCTGCTGAGATAGCTCTTCCAGTGTATCCACATTGGTTTCGTAACGGGTCAACTGGGATTGGACATTATCAATATTCCGTTGGTACTGCTGGTTGTCCGACATGGTCTTTTTAAGCCCTTCTAGCCGCACTGATGCGATAGGATCATCGGACAAATGATTAAGTTTTTTACCGGTAGACATTTGCTCAAACACTTTATTGAGCCTGATGTTGTTGTCCATTAGTGAACGCTGCATCACCGCATTAAATTGAGAATCTGTCACTCGCATCATTTGCTCCTAAAATGCCTGCAGAAGAGTTTGAAACATCTGATTGGCAGTACTAATCACTTTCATGTTGGCTTCATACGCATTGAGGTAAAGCATCATGTTCGCGGCTTCTTCATCAGAATTAACCGCACTTAGACTGTCGCGTACCACTTGGGCATCCTCTAGACTGATCTGCGCAGCGCTCGCTTCACTTTCTGCCTGTCGAGTAAATATCCCTATTTGTCCCAACAAACCCGAATAAGCGCTATAAGGCGTTTGTCCGACAACGGACCCATTGCTTAACGTCGTTTGCGACAACTGAGATAGTGACTTCAGGGTATCGCCGTTACCGGCGACGGAAGGATCCGATGAAAAAGCGAGATGTTGCGCCGACAGCGTCGAATCAATGGCCAATGACGCCGCTTCGCTTCCGCCGGTATAGGTAAATAGGTCTCGACCCACCGAGCCATTAAGATCAAACCCAGCATTGAGAACAGAATTAACACCACCAGCAAAGCCTAGCGCTAAATCGTTGAGCGTGGCTTTAATCGGTTCAAACTGCAACTGCTTCAGGCGCTCCATGGCGCCAAGCTCTCCACCTAAAGAAGCGTCCACTGAGGAGGTCATGGATTGGAAAGACAGCGTCAAATCTGTGCTATATGGATCCCCATTAGATAAATCCCTTGCTAATGAACCAGAAAAACCACCAATCACCAAAGGTTGACCATTAGGGGTGGAGACTTCAACGCCACCTGACTCCATATAAATCACTTGAATATCAACCGATGTTGCCAATTCATTTAGATGCTTATCCATGGCATCTTGCAAACCCGCCACGTTTTTTCCAAGTAAGGCGTCTTCTTGCAGTTTTTGGTTTAGCTTCGCAATGCTCTCTAACTGGCTGTTTACATCCATTATTACAGCGCTATAACGTTCAGATTGTGCGGCTTCTTGCTGATTTAGCTGTGAATAGATGGAATTAAATTGTTGTGTCAACGCGTCCGCGTTGGTTAATACCTGTTGACGAAATGCCAAGCTTTCCGGCGCGACACTGGCTTCATCAATTGCAGCAAAGAATTGATTCAATCCTTGAGTTAAGCTGAGTCCATCGGCTCCTAACAGATTTTCTAAGCTCGATAATCCACTGTAATAGGTCTGCGTATACTGGGATGACTCGGTTGCTTCTCTTAATCGATTGGTGGTGGACTGTTCAGCAATTCTTAGAATACCGTTCACTTCCACTCCCGCCCCAAGATTCATTCCGTTAACGAAATTACCAGAGGAAGTGGCGTCAAAATTGACAATCTGCCGACTGTAACCCGGTGTATTCACGTTGGCTGTATTTTGCGCGGTGGTATTAAGAGCAACACGATTTGCCAACACACCACTTAACCCTATATTCACCAATCCCATTATTCTTGCTCCTTAGCGAGTGTCATCTCATTTACACTCATCAACTGCGATGTCTTTTGTTTAGTGTTGGATACCTGAACGCCTAAATCTGGCACCTGAGCCGACAACTGCTTATAAATCATTTCTGCTAAACCGAAAGAAGATTGTTGACTGATTTGCTGTGCCAGTTGTGCATCTCGCATTTCTTGAAACATGCCTGCTGATTTGATTGAAAGAGGGTTGTCATCGTCACTAAGCACTTCACTTGCGGCGCGCATTCTTTTCAGCATTTGCTGCAAGAACAGCGCTTCAAATTGTTGTGCGGCGGCAATCAGCCCTTGCTGTGAATTGTCATGTTTCAACTGTGCCAGAGAGACGTTATCAAGATAAAGATGCGAAGGCGCCGATGAGTGTGGCAACGGAGATGGATTATGTAATTGTGGATAGCTAAATGGTTCAGCACGCTGGGCGCTGCTTTGAAAAGCGTCTTGCGTCGCCAATCCGATGGGGTTTTGTTTCACGACCGTTGACGTAGCGATATTCTGCTTAACTATTATCTTAGGGGTAACGGCACTCTGCGCCGCCACACTAGGCTTTAACCGCGGCACGCCTTCCTGCCCTTGCTGATTCGAGTTCGTATCAGCCGCTATTTTAGCGGTGACAAAACGCTCTACGATTGAGTGCTTTGCTATACTGGTCAGGGCCGTTGAATCAATCATTAGATCACCACCAAATCCCCATTTATCGCGCCAACTTCATCAAGCGCTTGTAATATTTGCATGAGTGCTTCTGGAGACGCACCGATATTGTTAATGGCATCCACGATTTCTTGTAAATTGGTTCCCCTTGGCCACACCATCGTCGTCGCATCTTCTTCATCTATAGTAATTTGGCTATTTTGAACCACGGCGGTTTCCCCTGCGGTATTGAACGCCCCTCCGGGCTGAGACACCGATTCTGACTCCAATATCGTCACGGTAATCCCTCCTTGGCTTACCGCCGCCTCAGATACCGTGACGTTCTGACTAATGACCACCGTCCCCGTTCGTGAATTGAAGACGACCTTAGGTAACTTTCGTCCTTCATCGACTTCAAGTGCCTGAATCATCGCCACAAACATCACTCTGTCTTCGCTATCTTGTGGCGCAGATACTTCCACTTGTCCTTTATTTATCGCCTTAGCGACCTGACCGCCGAAGGTTTGGTTAATCACCTTGGATATATTCAGCGCCGTTTCATAATTGGGTTGCTTTAATTGCAAACGAATCGTGGGATCGCTGTCGAACCCTGAGGTGATTTCTCTTTCAAGCGTCGCGCCATTTGGAATTCGCCCCACTGTTGGCGTGTTTCGGGTGACACTCGTGCCATTTTCTCCAGTAGCATTAAAGCCTCCCACCACCAAGCTACCCTGCGCGACGGCATAGACCTCGCCATCAATACCGCGCAGTGGCGTAAGTAATAATGTGCCACCACGAAGGCTCTTCGCATCCCCTAGTGATGAGGCGGTCACCGTCAGTGTTTGACCCGCTCCCATATGAGGTTCAACCGACGCGGTCACACTTACCGCCGCCACATTTTTCAATTTAGGGTTGGTCGCA
The DNA here is from genome assembly GCF_026191675.1 of Vibrio qingdaonensis. Lineage (GTDB taxonomy): Bacteria > Pseudomonadota > Gammaproteobacteria > Enterobacterales > Vibrionaceae > Vibrio > Vibrio qingdaonensis. The sequence goes on from NZ_JAKRRY010000001.1 coordinate 253,668, forward strand.
TCGTCCAGCTGGACACCGAACTGCTTGATCATATTCACCACCGATTGCTGAGTGAATTTGACCTGAGACTTATCACCGGATCCATCAAGCCCAACGACTAACCCATAACCAATTAACTGGTTTTGCCTGTCGCCGTACACCACTGATATTTCAGCGATAGGTCGAGCGCCAAAAACCGTTAACGGCAATAAACACAGCACAAGTGCCACCAAGCTAAACCAGTTGGTTAGATACGCACAGGGGAAGAGCCAAGCATCAATGCTTTTACCAAAACCCAAATGGAGTGGACGTATGACTTCCATTAAAACGGCATCCAAGGTGAAGTAAAAAATTGAGTGAGCCAACCTGCGGTATTACTGTCCGCAAACGTTCCTCGACCGGCATAGGTAATGCGTGCATCAGCGATTCGCTGTGAAGACAGGGTGTTATTGGCTTGAATATCATCGACACGAACGTTCCCAGTAAGACGAATATACTCGTCGCCTTGGTTTAATTTCAGCCACTTCTCTCCCCGTACTCTAAGTACACCGTTGGGTAATACATCGTAGACGGTTACGGTAATAGAGCCCGTTAGCCTGTTACCCTGTGACGTTGCAGCTGCGCCATCAAAGTCACGACTGGCATCTAGCGCCACCGTTCCTTCGTCGTAGACGGTTGTGCCCAATGTTGGTGCCGAGACAGTGACATTGGAGTCCTTACCAAACTGTGTGGAAGCACTTTTGTCTGATTCGGTTTTTTCATCTAAAACGACGGTTAATATGTCCCCAACTCGATAAGCTCGACGATCTTGAAATAACGTCATGGCGGTAGTCCCCGTATAAAGGCTGCCTTTGCTTACTCGCGTCACATTATAATCAAGCTTTGGTGGCGCATAGGCTTCGTCATTAGGAGAAGGGGGAATAAAATCATCAGAGCGCCCAGCACAACCACTGATTCCCATTACCATCAGAGCTAAAATAGCCATCAACAATGTCGTGCAACCTTGTCTGATTAAGGCCTCACTCTGAGCTACCAACACATGAACAAGGCCATTCTTTACATTGACAACTTGCGTCTGTCGCATCGTAATCATCCCTAACCGTATCTTCACCTTTACTGAGCTATCTAGGCTTGCTGCGCAATATATTGCAGCATTTCATCGGCGGCACTGACCATTTTTGCGCTCATTTCATACGCTCTTTGCGTCGCAATCATGTCTACCATCTCCTCGACAACTTGAACATTGGAGCCTTCGAGTGCGCCCTGCTTTAGCTGCCCAGAGCCTTCGGTCCCAGCGACTAGCTCTACCGCTTCACCCGAGCCTTCTGTTTCTAAAAATAAATTGCCCCCCTGCGCTGAAAGACCAGCAGGGTTCATAAATTTCACGATGGTAATTTGCCCTAAAGCCTCTTGATTAACTTGCCCCGGAATCGTTGCCGTTGCGACACCATCGGCGGTAATACTGACTAAGGTGGCTTCTGGTGGAATAATGATTTCAGGGATCAGCGGATAACCTTGCGTATTCACCAGTTGACCATCTGAATTAGCATGAAATTGCCCGTTTCGGGTGTAAAGTAACTCTCCATCAGCATTTTCTATTTGGAAAAAACCATCACCCAAAATGGCAAGATCAAACTGCTGATTAGTATTTTGAATACTGCCTTGCGTGAAGACTTTCTCTGTGCCAACCACACGCACACCGTTACCTAATTGCACCCCTGTTGGGTGTTCATTGAGTTCGCTGGTTTCCGTTCCTGCTTGTTTGTCCACGCTATAAAATAGGTCTTCAAACACGACGCGGTCTCGCTTAAAACCAACCGTATTGATGTTCGCTAAATTGTTGGAAATAGCGGTCATTTTTGCATCTTGAGCCGCCATCCCTGTTTTAGATATCCATAATGCGCTGTGCATATCGACCTTCCTTAAGCCTTAAGTAACTGATTGCCAATTTGAGCAATTTCATCCGCAGATGCCATAACTTCAATTTGCATTTCATACTGCCTAGTTAATGACATGATGCTGACCAGTTCTTCCAAACTTGACACGTTACTCGCTTCTAAATAACCGGAGCGAACCAGAACGGTAAAGTCTTCATCGAGTTCTTCGCCATTTTTGGCAACAAAGTGACCACTGGCATGCATCGTCATATCGGCCGTATCTGGCTTCACCATTTTTAATGAACCCACTTCCAATGACGCCTCTCCACCAATAGGCGTGACAGATACCAACCCATTTGCGCTCACACTGACAAACTCAAAATCAGGAAAGATCATCGGGCCATCGGTAGACATCACCCGTCGCTCACCAAGATATAATTGCCCTGCGCCATCCAAGCGAAAGTTTCCCGCTCGTGTATACAATTCATTAGGCTCGCCTTCTAGCCCTTGCAGCGCAAAGAACCCCTCACCATTAATGGCGACATCCAGTGGCCGCTCAGTGCGAATATCTTCGCCCTGAGCAAAATTATTAATGGCGGAATTACTACGCGATGTAACTGAAGTTAAAAAGCCTGATCCCTCCAACTTCATTGGGGTCGAATGCTCCATCAAGGCTTTAAAACCAATGGTGTCGGCATGGGACAAATTGTTGGCTCGAACATGCTGAGCCAACATGGTTCGTTCCGCCCCTTTGGCGGCACTAAATAAAATGGGGTTCATAATCTACACCACGTTAAAAAGTGCTTGGGTGAGCTGATCAGACGTCGATATCGATTTCGTGTTGGCTTGATAGTTACGCTGCGCTGTCATTAACGCCACTAACTCTGAAGTGAGATCAACATTTGAACCCTCTAGCGCCCCTGACGTTAAGTCACCGAACACGCCACTGCCTGCGGTTCCCAATACTGGAGTCCCAGAACTAAAGCTTTGCAGCCAAGCGGTATCACTTGTCTTAATGAGGTTTTGAGGTGATGCAAAGTTGGCAAGCACCACTTGGCCCTGCAACTGAGATTGCCCGTTGGTGTAAGTTGCAAAAATACGACCGTCGTTTTCCATTCGCACACTGGCATAATCACCCGAGGTGTAACCATTGGGGCTATTTTTGGATACGACGAAATCACTGCCATATTGCGTGACCGATGACAAATCAACATTAACCGTCACGCTGTTGGCGCCATTCGCAGGATTAAATGTAATCGGGTAAACCGTTGTCCCAGCAGCATCAATAGTACCGTCAGCGTTAAACGAAAATGTTGCAGTATCGGTCGTGGTTGGAGCGCCGGCGGGTATTAAGTTGTCTGTACCATCAATGGCTTGGCCATCAACCAATACGTGTACCTGCCAATCATTGGCTGCCGTTTTCACAAAGTACTGGCTCATGGTATGAGGATTGCCCAAAGAATCATAAACGGGCGTGGTATAAGAATGGTTGTAAGTTGACGAGTCGCTATAGTCGAATGCCAATGCTGGCGCGGCCTCTCTGGCATCTAGATTAGCGACAAACTCGACGCTGTCCGACTCCTTAGCTTGTAAGGATGCGGTACTGATTTGAACCGAGCCGACCGAGCCAAGCAATAAATTATTATTAGCATCAACGGAATAACCTTGTAATGACCCACCGTTATTGGCGGTAATCATGCCATCGGCATTCATGTTGAATATACCAGAGCGCGTATACAAGGTTTGCCCTTTGCTGTCTTCTAGAACAAAGAAACCGTTACCAGACAGTGCCATATCTAACGAGCGTCCGGTCCCTGTCACCGTGCCACTTTTTTCAAAGTTTTGCGATACGCCGACCACTTCAACACCACCCGCTTCACTACCACTATAAACAGAAGCAAACTCTGTTCGTGATTCTTTGAACCCCGTGGTGGATACGTTCGCAATATTATTGGATATACTATTTAGCTCTGAGTTCGAGGCATTTAGCCCACTCAATGCAATACTAAAACTCATTGTGCCTTCCTCTTCATCTTAAAAGAGGCTATCTCCACCCAGACATCATCTCGTGGAGAACGACAGCCATCACCTTACTTACAAATATTGGTCAAAGACCAAACCTAAAATTGACTAATTTCCTCGATTACTCCGTTACTGTTACTCAAATCAATAACCAATCTACTGAGCAAACGCTGCCACATCATAAAACGCAACTTGCCCCACTCCCGTCACGTCTATCTGACTCGTTCCCCCGACCAAGGGTGTAGTGACTTGTTGAACTTTACCTTGTTGGTAAATTGCAGGTTGATATTCCTGCCCCTGATCCAATTGCACTCGCATCTGGTACACGCCATTTAAACCCAAGTTATCGGCGTCAAAGGCGTAGTCCACTCGACCTGCTGGATGAGCGCCCAGTGGTAACGCTTTTACATTGCCGACGGCATCGATAAGCTCAATTGTCACATTGTTCGAGGAAAGGGTGAGATCCAAATACCCCTGATGGCGGCTGCTCGATGAAGCAATAAGTTGGTCACTTTTAACCGTCACCGTTTTGTCCACTAACGCGGCGGTGCTCAGCACCTGCAAATTATCCAACATCGTCGTATTCGCTTGCATAAGCTGCACCAAATTCTCAGAGCTTTCCACTTGAGAAAACTGTGCCAGTTGCGCCACATATTCCGTACCGTCTGTGGGATTCAACGGATCTTGATTTTCAATCTGAGCCACCATCAAGGTAATAAATTCATTCTTCAGCGCCCCTGCGCTGTTCGGGTTACTTTGTGGTGGCGATGTTGATGCCGATTCGATAGTGGTTGCCTGCGCCGCGCCATTAATGGTTGTCATCTGCCATTCCTTGGTTATTGTCAAAGTCTTAAGGTCTCAAGGTCTCAAGGTCTCAAGGTCTTAAAGTCTCAAGCGACTAGTTACGCCACAAGCCCATTAACGATTGCTGCATTGACTTAACATTCCCTAGCACTTCGACGCTCGCTTCAAAAGAGCGTGTCGCGGAGATCATGTCGGCCATCTCATTCACTACATTGATTCCAGAGTAGTAAACGTAGCCTTCTGGGTTAGATAATGGATTATTTGGCTCATAACGCCCTTCCATCATGGAGGAGACTTCTACCACATCGGCAATTCGAATGGGCACGACACCATTACGATGAGATTCTTGTGCATCGAACTGGTTATAAATCGCTGAAAATATAGGTTTAAGGGGTTTATAGACCTTAGCCGGATCGCCAGATACAGAATCTGCATTCGCAAGGTTACTAGAAATGGTATTTAACCGAACGGTTTGCGCACTCATTGCTGAGCCAGCCGTTTCGTAGATCCCTAAAAATGACATGGTTTCCCTACCTTAGTCGTTTAACATAATCGTCGCTTTTACTGAGTACCTCGAGTACGAATCGACACCCGTACGAAAGTCGGTAACTATTGCCCTTTAATCGCTGACTTCAAGCCATTAATCTTTGATTGTAAAAATGCCAAACTTTGGTGATAGTCCATCACATTTTTGGCAAAGCGAGCCTGCTCCGTTTCCAACTCAACGGTATTGCCATCGCGGGTTCGTTGAACGGGTATGCGATATTGCATGCTGCTGTCCATAGCCCATGCTTTGGTCGAACCAATTCCGCTTAAAACAGCGTTAAACGTAAGATCCATTGCTTTGTAGTTTGGTGTATCTACATTGGCAATGTTTGAACTTAACACCGCGGCTCGGTCTAATCGAAACTGCACCACTTCAGGATGCACGCCCAATGCTTTGTCTAAGTGAATCATATCCTAGCCTTCTCAGGTCACTGTTGCACAATATGCACTCAGACCCTTATTGTTATTACCACTCATCCTCAATTCCTAATCAAACCACATTGAAATGAGGTTGCTATAACCTATAGTTAGGAATAATCGACGTGTCAAACTTGAGACCGCGTCAAAAAACAAGCAATATGGACTTGACATGAATAAAATATCGTTGACTGAATTTGGTAATCCCAATTTAAAAATGCGTAAGTTTTTGCTTAAACATACGAGTCACTTCTCTAATGAACTCGTGGATGTTTTTAAATTTAACTTCTCGGGAAAACACGTACGCACGCACTTTGCCTCAGCGTCTAGCGCTTCCAAAGACGACATTCAAACCGTTTTGCATATCGAAGAATTTGGTCATGTTTTTTTCTACACTGCCCCCGAGACCATCGACTTATTACTGCACCAACATTTAAATAATCATGCTCCTCAAAACACAAAAAAAAATAAGAAGGTGCCACTAGTCCTCACTCAAACCCATCACAGATTATTCCAAAAACTTGCCATGGCAATTACCAACATTCTCACTGCAGATGCTGGGCATTATGCGGTGGAACACACTGATCATCCACCTTCTGATATTGGCGTCTCTGTGACTTTCAATTTCGATGGATGTGAGGCTGTTATCACCATCATGATTGACAGCAAATACGTTAAAAAACTTCGTTCGCTACTTAACAACGACGAAAGCTTCGATAGTGATGAAATTTTAAACACGTTACGTTATCAACCCGTGGAATTAGGCTGCGTGCTGATGAAGGGACAGTGCTCGATGCATGAGGTATCACAGCTTAAACCGGGGCATTTCATCCCACTCACTCTTTGTAAAACCTTACAGGTTAAAGTCAATGGTCAACCGACGTTTATTGGGAAAATACAAGCTATTGACTCTGAATTAGGAGTAATTATTGATGGCTAACAATAACAGGCACGAGGCAAACGATAACACGCACGAGGGTAATACTATGTCCACTGACGATTTAAATCTGCATGATGAACTTCCCGATTTAGGCGACTTAGATCTTGATGATCTCGAAGACGATGAACCAGAAACTTCGTCGTATCAAAGCATTAATAACGTCACGCTACTTAAGAGCATTCCTGTCGACATAACCGTTGAAGTAGCGAGGAAAACGTTGATCCTAGACGAACTACTCAGCCTAAAATCTGGCGATGTCATTATGCTAGAGAAACACGAAGGTGAGCCTGTTGATATTAAAATTAACGGTACAGCGTTTGGCACAGGAGAAATTGTCGCCAAAAATGGTCAGTACGGTGTCAGGCTGCTTAGTATCACGAAGAAACCAATCCAGTAATGCAGGTACCTTCAAGGATGATGATACTCACATACTTTATCGCAGGCGCATCGCTCGCCCTAATGCCGAATACAGTGCATGCTGAAGCGCTGACCATTCTTACCGAATCTCAAACCTCCGAAGGGAATGAATACAGCGTCAAATTGCAGATCTTAATCCTAATGACGATGTTAAGTTTTGTTCCTGCATTCGTCATCATGTGCACCAGTTTTACCCGCATCGTCATTGTTCTTGCGATACTTCGACAAGCATTGGGCTTACAACAAACGCCTCCCAATCAAGTGTTGGTCGGAATTGCCCTCATTTTCACCTTGCTGATCATGCGACCCGTCTGGACTTCGATCTACGATAAAGCGTACCTCCCTTACTCTCAAGATGAAATTACGCTGGAACAGTCTATTGCGATTGCAGAGGTCCCATTACGCCGATATATGTTGGATCAAACTCAACGTAAAGCGTTAGAGCAAGTGACAAAAATTGCTGGTGAATCAGCACTGGCCACTGACAAGGAGATTCCGTTTCTCATTTTGCTCCCCGCTTATTTACTTAGCGAACTCAAAGTTGCTTTTCAGATTGGGTTTATGCTGTTTTTGCCATTTTTGGTCATAGATTTGGTTGTCGCCTCGGTACTCATGTCCATGGGGATGATGATGCTATCACCACTGATTGTTTCGCTTCCTTTTAAACTGCTTATTTTTGTTGTAGTGGATGGTTGGGGCCTATTAATGGGCAGCTTGGCGAGTAGCTTTTGGATTAGCGCATGAGCCCAGAACAAGCTGTCACACTCGTTAGCCAAGCTATTTGGGTCATTATTTTAATGGTTTCTGTGCTCATTTTACCAAGCTTAATTGTTGGTTTAGTTGTGGCTATTTTCCAAGCGGTAACACAAGTCAACGAGCAAACATTGAGCTTTTTACCGCGACTTTTGGTGACATTACTCTCCATTATTTTGGCTGGCCACTGGCTAATTCAAGAAATCAGCGACCTTTTTATCTTCGTTTTTACCGCCATTCCAAGTGAAATTGGCTAATGTTATGACCGTGACGTTTACCGACATAACTCAGTGGCTCGGCATATTATGGTGGCCCTTTGTTCGGTTAACCGGGCTATTTATTATCGCGCCGTTTTTTGGAGATAAGGTTATTCCGGTTCGCGTAAAAGTACTGTTTGCCTTCCTCTTTTCCTTATTGCTCGCGCCTCTTATTCACCATGTTCCCGCGTTTAACCCATTTTCAATCGACACCCTTATCTTTACCTTATATCAGTTAATTTTCGGATTTTTAATTGGCTTCGCCGTAATGATATTTTTCACTATCTTTTCAGTGGCAGGACAAGCCATTTCTATGCAAATGGGGCTGGCAATGGCTGTCATGAATGATCCGGCCAATGGTGTGAGCATTGCGATTATTGGAAGAATTATGTTTATCACTGCTATGTTACTTTTTCTGTCCTTAGACGCCCACCTTGTTATCCTTTACGTCTTTAAACAAAGCTTTCACTTTTGGCCTCTGGACTCAGTTTTTCCATTCAACAGCATAGAATATGTACTTAAAATGGTGTCATGGATGTTCGCAACCGGCTTACTCGTTGCGGTACCTGCAATTGTTGTAATGCTACTTAGTAATATTACTTTTGGTCTAATGAATAAAGCAGCACCAGCACTGAACGTTTTCGCTCTAGGGTTTCCAATGACAATGTTACTTGGACTCTTTGCTCTGATGGCTTCATTGACAGGGATTGGAGACCATTACTTCGATCTGGTCATTGAGCTCAACGACCATTTGCTTTATATGCTAAGGCTACCCAATGGCTGACAATCAAGATTCTGGCGATAAAAGCGAACAACCCAGTCACCACAAACTCAATAAAGCACGCAATGAAGGGCAAATACCCCGTGCTAAAGAGTTCGTATCCTCCGTCACACTGATTTGCGTCGTTGGCTACTATATTGCGAGCCTAGAAACCATTAAACAGACATTCGTCGAGTTATTCTTAGCATGCTTCCAGTTTACCATTAATGACATCCACCAGCCTATTTCCGCTATAGAGCTACTCGGCAGTGCTTTGTTTGGCATGATTATGCTCTTTTTCCCCTTGTTAATTTATCAAGCTATCGCTGCGGTAATTGGTTCTACATTGCTTGGTGGATGGGTTTTTAGCCCTTCCTTATTGGTACCGAAGTTTGAAAAAATAAGCCCCATTAAAGGGTTGAAACGCATATTCTCCAGCCAATCTCTGGTTGAACTGGCGAAAAACAGCGTTAAGGTCACGCTATTCTTCACGCTTTTGTACTGGGTAATTTCTCGCTACATCTCTGTTATTACCAATTTAATTGGATCGCATTTTGATACAGTCGTACTTTCCATCTCTTCCATTACCGTAGAGTACTTAAGCTATCTACTTTTTCTCGTGTTGCTATTTGGCTTGTTAGATTTCCCTTACCAACGCCACGAGTTTACCAAGCAAATGAAAATGACTAAGCAAGAAGTGAAGGATGAGCACAAAGAGCAAGAAGGGAGACCCGAAGTCAAAGCGCGCATTCGACAAATTCAAATACAGAACGCAAAAAGAAATGCTAATGAGAGAGTGCCTAAAGCTAACGTCATTTTGGTCAACCCAACGCATTACGCTGTCGCTCTGATCTATGACCTATCGCAGGCAGAAGCGCCTTTCGTCGTGGCGAAAGGTAGAGACGATGTCGCGATTTATATCAAGAAATTAGCAACGAAGCATCATGTAGAAGTCATACAAAGTGCTGAACTGACGCGCGCAATTTATCGCACCACACAAATAGACCAAATGGTACCGAACCAATTATTTGTCGCCGTCGCGCACATCCTAACTTATGTCAATCAACTCAAGCAGTGGCGACAAGGGAAAAGAACTAAGCCAGCACGATTGCCCGCTTTTTATATACCGAAAGAATGGTCTGATATCAACGATTCTGCAGATACAAAAAAGCCCACATAAAGTGGGCTTTTTTGTATTGAATTTGGTGCCCGCTACTGGACTCGAACCAGTGACACCTTGCATGTCATGCAAGTACTCTAACCAACTGAGCTAAGCGGGCAAATTGTTATGCTGTTAACCGCGAACCTAAAAGATAAACTTAAAGATATGGTGCCCGCTACTGGACTCGAACCAGTGACACCTTGCATGTCATGCAAGTACTCTAACCAACTGAGCTAAGCGGGCATATTGTTACGCTGTTAACGGCTTACCTAAAAGGTAAACTTAAGGATTTGGTGCCCGCTACTGGACTCGAACCAGTGACACCTTGCATGTCATGCAAGTACTCTAACCAACTGAGCTAAGCGGGCGTTATTCCTTAGAACGAGGAAGATATTAACGAGAGATATTGGGCTGTGCAAGCACATTTTTGTATTTTTGATGTTGTTTGGCGCTTATATCACCAGTTCGCTTTGTTTTTGTGCTTTTGTCCCTGAAAATACAACTCTTTTCCATTTTCTCAGTGGTCACTAAGGACGTTCAGGGTCGTCTTCAAACACAACATTATAATTTTCTGTGTACTGACATAATGGCTGGCGACTGCAGGTGAAGAATCGACGACCTTTCAAATTGCCCTGCGTTGCCGTTTTGATGTTCATTGGACTACCACAACGTTTACAGAACCGAACTTCTTTCTCTGGCTCGATAAGATCAATGTGCGCTCCAATAAGGCGGCGTAATTTACTCACTTGGTAGCTCATTTTAACACTTGCACCAATCAACGGCAGTTCCGCAGATTTACAGACTTGTATAATTAGTTTTTGACGTTCTATCTTCCCCTGGTGCAACTTTTGACCATCATCATATTCAATCACCACGCGAGGTTGCAGCGTACGTGGGTCACAAATAACAAAATCGAAGTAGCTTTTTGCTATCACGTTGTTGGCGATGTACCACTGTTTTTTATTGGCCGTTTGGGTCGGTGTAACCACATTGGAAAGGTTGACTTTCGTAAGGATCAACCCATGCTCGCCTACCGCTTCTCTTAATGCATTATAAAATGCGGTTTGAGGCGCCGATAAGATGGGTCCTTTCGCTTTATATCGATAGGTTTTGGTATCTTCTTGTTTAACGAAAAATTTAAGCGCGACAAAGAACAAACCGACCAGCATTGCAAGAACGAGAAATATTTCAAACATTAATTGTGATTACCTTTGTAGCCAACTCTGACTTTTAGACCGTTAACGAGAGTATGCGTAATACCAGTTTTATGCAATATTTGTCGAGTTTGATCGTTGATATTTCAAATAAACATTTATAATCAAAGAAGTATTCTCAATCAGGAAACGTAGATGGACCTTCACATTCGTAAATTCATGATGCTTAGCATGATGGTGCTATTGACCGCTTGTACTGGTATGCCGAGCACCGTACAGCCCATTAACCAATTTGAACTTAATCGCTATCTCGGACAATGGTACGAAGTCGCTCGATTGGATCATAGCTTTGAGCGCGGCTTAGATAATGTCTCCGCATTTTACTCCATTAACAAAGATGGCTCAGTAAAAGTCGTCAATCGTGGTTGGAACCGTGAAGACAATGAATGGTCCGAAGCAGAAGGGAAAGCTAAGTTCGTCGATACACCAGATATCGCCCATCTAAAGGTGTCTTTTTTTGGGCCTTTCTATGGTAGTTATGTCGTTTACTATCTTGAGGACGACTACTCGGTAGCACTAGTGAGTGGCTACAATTTGGATTACTTCTGGCTTCTTTCCCGAACTCCAACCCTACCCCAAGAAGCACTAGACAACTATATTCAAAAAGCAAATAAAGCGGGGTTCGATACCGACTCACTCATTTTTCCAAAGCAAGACAAAGCTCAGATCAAGAAAAACGATTAGACAATCCATTCAATAGCTTTTTGGTTTTAATTTTAACCACCCGCCAGTGAGTCACTGGCGTTCTTGGCGCCGTATCCAACAAGTGCTCCATGGCTTTTTGATCAAAGGTGACCGGACTGCGGTGCGCTAACAGCACTTGCTTCGCATTCAGTTGATACACTTTCTTAATCGACGCTCGATATTGATTAGGGTGAAAAACTGGAAATGGTGCCACCAAATTTTGCTTAACTTGCACCATAAGGTCCGCCACGTAAATAACCGCCTGCCCTGCGTGGTAAACAGAGATATCCCTATCGGTATGACCGGGCGTTGCAATGACCTGCCAATCCGAAAAATTGGGGATCCGATCACCATCTACGACACCAAACTGTGGAGTGAGCGACTTTTTATACCATAAATTCTTTCGTGGTTTCCCCATACGACTCGCCATCCACCACGCTAATGAAAGATCAGCAAGGTGCATGAAAAATCCGTCAATGCCTCGATACCATTGATGGGTTTCGTTAGAAGACACTATATCACAGCCACAAAGTGCTCTAAGGCGATTGGCTGCGCCTGCATGGTCAGGGTGCATGTGAGTGACCACCACGACTTTTAGGTCAGTCAATGGACGAGTCAGCTCTTTAGTAATAAAGTGGCAAATAGTGCTAACGTCGGCTCGGCTTGCACCATCAAGCAGTAACAATTTATCTGGATATTCAACTAAGTATATCTGTTGAATATAGCCTTTTATGTTATGTATTTTCATCATGACTTCAACTGGTCTAATCTCTTTCGATAAGATAGCCTTTTATTTACAAATTCGCAACATAACCACATCCTCGAATACCCCCACCTATCGTTGCGGCGTATTTTCAATTGTCGTTCATTGAGTTAAGCCATAGAATGATCCCATTGACTGACGCAGCTCAAGCGTAAAAAGAAACAGGATTAATCTATGAGCTTAATTGTGGCTGGACATCGTGGTGTTGCAGGAACCCACCCGGAGAATACCTTAATTAGTATCAGGGAAGCCAAACGACTGGGTTTGAATTGGATTGAAGTGGATGTACAGCCCACTCAGGACGACATTCTTGTGATTTGTCACGATCATACGGTTGATCGCTGCAGCAATGGACACGGTCGTGTCGACAAATTATCACTGGCGCAGTTACAACAACTCGATTTTGGCGCATGGAAAGACAAACAATATCGAGCAGAGCCCATATTAACGTTAAAGGCGCTGTTGCAGTATTGCGATGAGAACCAGCTTTGCGTCAATCTGGAAATCAAGATAGACACACATGATGCCCATCACGTTGTATCGTTACTTGAACGCGATCTTGCCGCTAGCGCTATCAACCGCGAACAGCTGCTCCTTTCCAGTTTTAGCGCCAGCGTCATGCAAGCGCTCTACTCGGCTAATCTGGGAATCAAACTAGGTGTATTGGGAAACAGACTCAATAACAAATTACTTCGATTGATCGACGACGTGGAAGCCTATAGCTGCCACCTAAACTACCGCTGGCTGAACCAACGGCATGTACAAGCATTAAGGCGAAAACAGGTATCTATTTGGTGTTATACCGTCAACAATCCAAAATCTTTCAAACTGCGTGATTACGTTGACGGTATTTTTAGCGATTTTCCTCAACGTTTTACTCGTTAAACGTTTTACTCAATTCGACGGCCACAATCACGATAATGAAGCGCCTTCATCACGACATGCGCTTCATCTCACACCCCAGAGCATTCTATTACTTGCTACGTCGACGGCTCTGCCATCGCGTCCACTATGCCATCGCGTCCACTATATAGTCGATAAACGCTCGCCGACGTGCTGGCATATATTTGGATTGTGGAAACTGCATCACCACGAGCCCCTGATACCGTGAGTTAATTTTCCAATCAGGCAGTACCGGAAGTACGTCTCCTTTCAGCAGGGCTTCCCGAACAACAAACTCCGGAAATACCCCTATACCAAAGTCTTGTTGTACCGCATTTAGTCGCATTTCTGAATGATTCACACTAAAGCGCCCATCGACTTGTACTTTCACCACATCGTCATCACGAGTAAAAACCCATTGATTGTCATTAGGTGATTCGTTTAAGAATAAGCACTGATGCTGCAATAGCTGGTTAGGTTCAAATGGTACACCATTTGATTGCAAATACGTTTTGCTCGCGCATAGTACTGTTTTAATGTTCCCTAGGTTCTTGGCGACAAGATTTTCACGCGGTGAATGTGTCAACTCAAAGACGATATCTAAATTGTGACCAAACGGATCAACAAAATCATCACTCACAAATAGCCTCAATTTGACCTTGGGACATTGCCTTAAAAACGACAGCAGCAGCGGTTCCAAAATATGACGGCTAAAGGCTTTTGGGGCGGCAATCCTCAACTCGCCAGTTATCTCTTGGTCACCTTGACTTGTGATAACTGAAATATCAGTGGCTGCCTCCATGATTTTTTTCCCAAATTCATAGACGGCCTTACCAGCATCTGTGGTGACCTGCTTTCGTGTCGTTCTTTCAAGTAAATCGGTCGCCAGCGCCGACTCAAGCCGACTCACCTGACGACTCACCCCAGATGGCGTCACACCAAGACGTTGTGAGGCAGCCGTAAAACTTCCTGATTCAACAACAACGACAAACGCGGCAATGTCGGGTAAGAGACCCATCAATTTATTTGTGTCCACTGGTCATCACTCCTTTGACTACTGGAGATATTATTATTTCGCTATTCATAAGTTAGCATAAGCACAGTGTTATTTAACGGAAGAATATCAGACAAATGCAGATTAGCCGACATTATGCATATGGACTACCATCAAGTATTGCCATATTGGGACTGTTGTTCGTTTCCGTCATGTGGGGAACGAGCTATGGGGTATCAAAGAAATTACTGACCCTAATGCCACTAGAACAACTTCTATTTGCACGCTTTGCTATAAGTAGCCTAGTACTCGGATCGATTCTTGTTAGAAAAAATGTGGTGGCGGACTTTTTCGTCTCTCCTCGTCGCTACCTAACGGTAGGCATGACGACCGGTTTCATTCTTACCGGTATTTTCATTACCGAAACGTGGGCCGTAATGTTAACGCAAGCAAGTGAAGTTGCCGTACTTATAAGCCTTTGTGTGCTCTTTACCCCGTTTATAGAACGTCTTTGGCTAAAAACAATACTTCCCGTGTCTCTCTACTTGTACTGCTTGTTAGGGGTAATAGGCATCGTATTAGCGTCCAATACCAATTGGCATGCCATTGTCCTAAACGACATAGACCTTAACGACATAGTCCTTAACGACAGTGTCATTCTGATACTGACCGCAGCCATCCTACGCTCGATTATGGTGGTGGCTTGCCGCAAAGCATTGAGTGATTCGGCGCTAAGTTTAGAATTGGTGACATTCATTCAGCTCACCGTCGTCACCATGTCGATGCTTGGACTCATTATTTACAATTATAACGCCACCCAAACGATGCAGATGCTCTCATTATTTGGGCTAGAAGAAACCCTTTATCTTTTATACCTTGCACTAGCCTGTACGTTGCTGGCATTTTTTCTACAGAATTACTCCGTGAGATTTCTAAGTGCCAGTCATGCTTCATTACTCATGGCAACCGAACCATTATTTGGACTGCTATTTTCGGTGTTTTTTCTAAGTGAAGTGCTCACGCTTTTGCAGTGGGGAGGCAGCATATTGATTGTTTCTACTACAATGGCCGCGTGTTACCAATTTTCTAAGCAAAAATCCTCTCAAAACTAAGCAATAAATCTGAAATGCGGCGGTTTTTTTGATTTATCTCAGGTCTAGCACGTAAACATAGGGTGTAAAGTAATCCTCCCTGTTCTAAACCTGAAAGAATTCTATGACCCATGTAAATACGGACCGTTTGGTCAACCATTTCTTTGAACTTGTAAAAATCGACAGTGAATCTGGCAACGAAAAAGCCATCGCAGAAGCAGTATCTGAACAGCTAGGGGAGCTTGGATTTACCGTTAGCAAACTTCCCGTCCCAGAGAAGTACACCAATGGTTTTAATGTGTACGGTCGACTTGAAGGCACCCTAGAAGGCAGCATTGTTTTTAGCGCCCATATGGATACCGTTTCTCCTGGTATTGGCATCGAGCCAATCATCGAAGATGGTATTATTCGCTCGAAAGGCAACACGATCCTTGGTGGAGACGACAAATCTGGTATCGCTGCCGTAATGGAAGCCGTTCGATGCCTAAAAGAGCAAAACGTTGCACACAAAACGATTGAAGTGGCTTTCACCGTTCATGAAGAAGGTGGTTTGTTTGGCTCTGAATACTTCGACATGTCATTCATCCAATCTGACAAAGCCATTGTTCTAGATACAGGCGGCGCAATTGGTAGCATTGTAACTGGCGCACCAGGGCAACAGAAAATCATTGCAAAAATCACCGGTCGCCCCGCTCACGCTGGTCTTGCTCCTGAAGAAGGCATTAGCGCAGCGAGTGTTGCTGCCGATGCTATCATGAACATGAAGCTACTGCGCATTGATGAAGAAACCACGGCAAACATCGGTATGATCAATGGTGGTCAGGCAACAAACATCGTAATGCCTGAACTCACTGTTATCGCCGAAGCACGTTCTTTGAACGGTGACAAACTGGCTGCACAAGTTGAGCACATGATTGCAACGTTCGAAGCTTCAGCGAAAAAGTTCGGCGCGACGGTTGAGATCGAATCAACACGTGCTTACAACGCCTTTGTTATCGCAGAAGATGATGCACACGTACTGCAAGTAAAAGCAGCCTTTGCCAAGAATGGCATTGAAGCAACCACCAAACACACGGGTGGCGGTAGTGATGCAAATAACTTCAATAAGAAAGGGCTAACCACCGTCAACCTTTCAACAGGTATGGCGAAAGTACACACCACTGAAGAATACATTGCGATTGATGACATGGTAAAAATCACTGACTTCGTGATTGCTTACGTTACAGCATAGAGTACGTATTTTGACGCCACTCCCTGAATTCGGAGTGGCTTTTTTATGCCTTAAATCCAAATCACAAAGAAGAATACGCTCAGAATTATTTACAGGGTCGAATTGTTCGTTTCTACAACCCTTCAAACTCATCAATGGCTTTTCGTGCCTCTACCAAGCTACAACCAGATTCATGCATCAGTTCAGCCACGGTAATATCGGGATTTTGCTCCAACACCTGCTGAATAGGTGACTTATACTCTGCCAACACTTTATCAACCGCCACAGCAATCCACCCCACATCAGATTCAAGAGCGAAGCGGGTCAATGATTGGGGGTTGCCAATTAATGTCCAGTTTCGAGATCGTCGGATACGCTTCAACTGACACTTCAGATCACTCGCGAGCTGGATTAAACGTTGCTTATCATCGACTCTATGTACAAAGCTATTCAGCCGAATGGTCACTAGAAGCCGCGATTTTTCCAAAACTGCCCCTCGTCTCTCGCCATCACTTTGAATTTTTTCTCCGCGACGACTTTGCCTTGTAACGACATTTCCATCTTCCATTCACCCAAATTGCTTTCTAGTCCCTCTGTTGGATGGAGCAACTGAATCGTATCGCCTAAATAGAAGTCCCAATCATTACTATTGATGTGTTCTTCCCCATCAAAAGGCTCTAATACTTGCCCTTTTTTACCGACAATGCCGGGATGGAAAATACAAAACTGAATTCGCTCGCCTTTGGCCTTTTTGATGTTCACAGTGAAACCAAACTCCACCTGTTCATCGGCGGTAACGTTAGTCGTAAACTCCTGAATTTTCGGCAATGTTTTCGCGCTAGAATCCCACGTAGAGTAAATACCATATGACGTCATTTCAACAATTGGTGAGCGTTTTGCCATCTATCTTTTCCTATTTCATATTGCTTATTGCTTATTGCTTATTGCTTATTGCTTATTGCTTATTGCTTATTGCTTATCATCAATAGCGAACTCGCCGCTTAATATCAAGCTGCTTCGCGATTAAAAAAATGCAACGACTTAGTCTTGCCAGCGACGTTGCATTTTATCAATCACAGCTTGCTCTACACCATGGATATTGGCATAACGCCCCCGGCACACTCTAATTTCAATCTCTGCATTATGGCGTATCGCCATCTGTTGATACGCTTTCATTTCCCAGCGACGAATAAACGTATTGGCAACCACCACGTCGTTACCAAGCGACAGTTGTTGTTCAGCTTGACCCTGGCACCAAAGGTGCGCCTCCTCAATACGAGACGCGTCATATTGGTACAAACCACAGTCATCCACAAAGAACATATCTGCTTCGATATGGAAGGCTGATAGGGTCTGCGCCAAGGTTGATTTACCCGAACCCGGTAAACCCCGAATTAATATCAATTTCGTCACAATAATCCAATGATTACACGCTGCGGTTATATTCGGTTCATTATACAGAAATTACTTTCGTCATCAGGGGGAAATCTCGCGTAAGTCAATGTTGTGGTCGACTTGGTACCAATTAACGGTCGACAAGACTACATGTTTCAGTTAACTTTAGATGTATAGACGTCCAAAACACCAATTAGCTTAGGGAGTAAGCTGTGCCAATTAAGATTCCTGACCAACTGCCCGCATCCGATGTACTTCGTGAAGAAAACATCTTTATCATGCCGGAAACTCGTGCATCTTCTCAGGAGATCCGCCCGCTTAAAGTGCTCATCCTCAACCTCATGCCTAAAAAAATTGAAACGGAAACTCAATTTTTAAGACTACTCTCAAATAGCCCTCTTCAGGTGGATATAGAGCTACTGCGCATTGACGATCGCCCAAGTAAAAACACACCAACAGAACACCTCGACAATTTCTATCGCCAATTTGAGATGGTTAAAAACCGTAATTTCGATGGTTTAATCATCACAGGCGCACCTCTTGGCTTAGTTCAGTTTGAAGATGTCATGTACTGGGATCACCTACAAACCATTATGAATTGGGCAAACAAGCATGTGACCTCAACGCTCTATGTGTGCTGGGCAGCTCAAGCAGGATTAAAACTGCTTTATAATTTGCCAAAACGGACACGTAAAGAAAAACTATCTGGTGTCTATCACCATTCAGTCCACCAGCCCTATCACCCTGTGCTACGTGGGTTCGATGACTCGTTTCTTGCGCCACATTCACGTTATGCAGACTTCTCGGTTGAGTACTTAGAAGAACACACCGACCTCGACATTCTCGCAACATCTGACGTCGCTGGTGTGTACCTAGCAGCGACAAAAGATAAACGAAACGTATTTGTAACTGGTCATCCGGAATACGATGCACTGACTCTTCATAACGAGTATGTTCGTGATCTTGGCGAGGGAATGGAGCCGGCGATTCCGGTTAACTATTACCCCAACAATAACCCAGATAACAAGCCTTGTGCCAGCTGGCGTAGTCATGGACATCTGCTATTTGCCAACTGGTTGAACTACTGTGTTTATCAGCAAACACCGTACGATTTGGATCACTTCAGCGCGGACAATTTTACCGTGACTGACTAGTGTTCTTAATTGAGTCATGGTTAGCATTAAGCCACCACGGCTAGCATAGAAAAAATCCCTAAAGACGCACATCTTTAGGGATTTCTAATTCTGCATTCCCGCGACTGACTTATCGCAGCTCTCGTCGTAAGATTTTACCAACATTGGTTTTTGGTAATGAATCTCGGTATTCGATTACTTTCGGTATTTTGTAGCCGGTTAAATGCTGTCGACAGTGCTTCTTGATCTCTTCGACTGTCACTTGTCCGTTGGTGACGACCACCAACTTTACTCTTTCGCCTGCGACATCGTCTGGCACGCCAATAGCAGCAGCTTCAACAATTTTTGCGTGTAACGTGGCAACTTCTTCAATTTCCGTCGGGAATACATTAAATCCAGACACTAGGATCATGTCTTTCTTACGGTCTTCAATAAAGAAAACCCCACGTTCATCCATTCTTCCAATATCGCCAGAATACAGCCAACCGTCATCCGTGAGCACCGCGTGAGTCTCAGCTTCCTGCTTCCAGTAACCTTTCATCACTTGATCGCCACGGATCTGAATTTCCCCGACCTGATTGATACCTAGCTCATTACCTTGTTCATCCACAATGCGTAATTCTGTACTCGGTAACGGGACACCAACGGCAGGAACAAAACATTGCTGAGTATGAATACCACCCGCCACTACTGGGGAGCATTCCGTTAAACCGTACCCTTCAATAATTGGCATGCCGGTGATTTTTTGCCACTCATCGGCGACATGCTTTTGTGTTGCCATCCCTCCAGCGATGGTGAATTCGGCATGAGAGAAGTCCAATTGTTTAAATTTGGCGTGATTGTTGAGTGCAGCGAACAGAGTATTTAAGCCAAACACCATCGTAAATGGGTATTTACTGAGATCATTAACAAAAGAATCCAGATCTCTTGGGTTGGTAATTAATAAGTTTGTGCCACCCATATACATCATCAACATCATACTCACCGAATTGGCAAAGATGTGGTAAAGAGGCAAAGGTGTGACGGCGTGTTCTTGCTCTTGAGCCGTACGCGGACCAAAATGACCAAACACCTGTAATACGTTGGCGATGATGTTTCGATGCGTCAGCATCGCCCCTTTCGCTAAACCAGTTGTGCCACCGGTATACTGTAGATACGCTAAATCATCACTTGTTATGCTCGGTGGATTAAAGTCTAGCTTCTTACCTTCCGTCAACACGCGACGCAGAGAAATCGCGCTAGGTAAATGATACTTAGGCACCATTTTCTTCACGTATTTCACCACAAAGTTGACTAATGTTCGCTTATGGGGCGCCAACGCATCACCAATACTGGTTAAAATTACGTGTTTTATACTGGTTTTCGCGACGACTTTTTGCAAGTTATCACCAAAATTGGTGACAGCAACAATGATGGTCGCGCCAGAGTCTCTCAGCTGATGTTCCAATTCTCTAGGTGTATAGAGAGGGTTAACATTAACTACCACTAAACCTGCTTTTAATGCGCCTAAGATGGTAATCGGATACTGCAGTAAGTTAGGCATCATTAAGGCAATTCTATCGCCCTTCTTTGCACCTAGCGTCGACTGCAGGTACGCCGCAAAGGCGTCACTTTTTTCATTTAACTCTCTGTAGGTTAGAGAGTGGCCCATATTGATAAAGGCAGTCTTATCGGCAAATTCTGTAAATGAGCGCTCAAACAGCGCATTGATGTTTGGAAAACGGTCTATGTTGACGTTCTCTGGCACATCATCTGGGTAGGTATTTAACCATGGTTTTTTTTCAAAAGTCATTCTTGCGCCACCACTTAATTTCTTCGCCAATACTGTAGCGAAGTTCATACGCCAGATATAGATTAGAGTCGTTATTCTAACTTCGTTCGCTTACTTTATGAGCAACTTGCTTTTACAACGTCCGTTATTTCTGAGCGTTCACTCGCACTGGTGCGCTCAACCACACCGGATAAGAGTCTAAGTGCTTATCATGTAGAGCATGAGCTTATAACATTGAGCGTTCAAAAAAGGTAAATAACATGGTGAAGTGGCAGACATTCGCTTTAATCGTAATGTCACTTTTAGTTGGCTGCGTGACGGTTGATGAAAGTAAGAATAATGTGCAAAAAGACCCAGTTGCTATCGCCGAATCACGTATTGAGTTGGGACTCGGTTACATGAAGCAAGGGGATTACGCCCGAGCAAAACAGAACTTTGAAAAGGCAATAGAACATGCGCCTAAGTACTATCGCACAGAATTAACCCTAGCCTATTACTATGAAACTGTTGGAGATGTCAAAGCAGCACAACACGCCTATGAACGAGCGACCAACGCTTACCCCAACAACGGAACTGTTTTAAACAACTACGGGACATTTCTGTGTAAAAAAGGGGACTATAAAAAAGCAAAACACTACTTTAACCAAGCCATTGAGCAGCCTTTTTATTATCAAGTCTCATCAAGTTATGAAAATGCCGGATTGTGTGCGCTGAAGGCGAACCACCTAAAGAAAGCCGAAGCATATTTTGTTAAAGCGCTTGATCACCAACCTCTACGCCCAAACGCGACAATACAACTCGCGGCTATAGAGGTTAAAAACCATCAATTGAAAGAAGCTCGTCTGCGTTTGTTGGCATTTAACCAACGCTACGGCTATCAAAAGGCAAGTTTGAGGGTGTTGATCGACCTTGAATCGAAAGCAGGCAATAGAGCAATGGTCAAGAAGTACCAATCATTGCTCTCTCAGTAACGCTTACTTCAACGTTTTAGCAAACTGACTTCGCTGCTGTGTTGACATAAAACTCCATGCGACAAAACGGCTTTTTTTCTGACCCTGCGCCATTTCTTGTATCACAATTTCTGTCGCGCCTAATTGCTCCAGTTTTTTGGTCAGTGGTCTTATATTGTCTTTTTTGGAAAGTAAGGTACTAAACCAAATCACTTGCTTAGAAAAACGCTCACTCTCTTGTGCCATTTTGGCGACAAATGCGGCTTCGCCACCCGGACACCATAACTCAGCTTTTTGTCCACCAAAGTTAAGGGCTGATGTTTCAACTGATGCTGCATTACTGCCCCTTTGCTGGCGGTTCTGCCCAAGGTTCTTAACTTTACGTTCCGAGCCCTGCTTCGCCTCTTCTAATGATTTGTGAAACGGTGGATTGCACGTGGTGACAACAAAGAAATCTCCAGGGTGAATCACCCCTTCAAAAATTGTATCTGGGTTCGCTTGCTGACGAATATCGATTTTTTTTGCCAGCGACGGATTATTATCAACAATGTGTCTTGCAGCTTCAATGGCACTAGCGTCTATCTCTGAACCAACCCAGTTCCAGTGATACTGCGATGCACCAATAATAGGGTAAATGCAATTAGCCCCGACGCCTACATCCAGCGCGCGCACTTTGATTTTTGCACCGGGCTTGGCTAGATCTCGGTTTAAGTGCTCACTTAACCAATGAATGTAATCTGCTCGCCCTGGAATTGGAGGGCACAAAAACCCTTCCGGAATATCCCAAAACTCAACGCCATATTCAGACATAAGTAGCGCTTTATTAAGCAACTTAACCGACAAAGGATCAGAAAACGATATCGTATCTTCGCCATTGGGATTTTTCGTCATGACCGCTTTCAATGCAGGAACGACATTCACCAAAGCATCGAAGTCATAGCGCCCATGATGTCGGTTATTTTTATGTAGGCCCGCCGCCGCTCGTTTCTCGATAACAGGCGTCGTTTGCAACTCTTCAGCGGTATTTTTGTTAACGTTTTTTGGCGTTTTCATTCATCAACTCTTTGTAAATCATAAAAAGACGGGCATCAAACTCAAGCTGATGATAGTTAGGTTCCATATGACAGCACAATTGGTAAAACCCTTTATCGTGCTCTTTCTCCCTAACATGAGCCAGTTCATGCACCACTAGCATTCTTAGTAAAGGCTCCGGGGCATCTTTAAAAATGCTCGCAATACGGATTTCATTCTTTGCTTTCAGCTTCCCACCATGAACTCGGGAGACGTAAGTATGCAGACCTAGCGCATTGTTAATCAGATGAATCTTGCTATCCCAAACCACTTTAGTGATTGGGGCCGTTTTTTTCATAAATCGTTGTTTGATTTGCATCGTGTAATCAAACAACGCCTTTTCACTTTTTATTTGGTGCGTGTCAGGGTAACGCTGCTCAAACCACGTGATAAAACGATTCGACTCTACTAATCCTGAGACTTGCTCAATCAGGTTTGCTGGATAACCCGTGATATACTTCAGTGATTGGTGCATTGAACTCCCCTTATAAAGAAGCGCCATTCTAGCGATGCATCCTATCTAAAGAAAGCGATTAGAGGAATATCTTACCTTTATCTCACCCTAAGGGCGAAAGTGAACACCATTGGATAAAAATCAGTCTGCACGCCCCATCACAGTCACCGCAAGCTAACGTCACCATGACCTCTAAGACAAAAAAAACCCAACCGAAGTTGGGCTTAATTACATCAAGTTATTCCTGAGGATTTAATATTGCTCTTTTGGCTCAGGTGCTGCTTCCTTTGGTAACGAGGCATTAAGTAAGCCGTAACCAAGAATCGCCGCAGTCGTCGACCCCATCAAGACACCTAATCTTGCGTAGGTATCAAATTCAGGGCTAACACCCACAAACGCAAGTGAAGCAATGAAAATCGACATGGTGAAACCAATACCACATAGCACACTAGCTGCAAACACCTGCTTGAAGTTAATCCCTTCAGGAAGCTTAGCCACGCCAAACTTCACTGCAGCCCAGCTAAAGGTAAAGATGCCCAAAGGTTTACCAATCAATAGACCTGCTGCGATACCCAAAGGTAGCATTGATGTTAAACCTTCTATTGATACGCCTTGCAGCGAGATGCCTGCGTTCGCGAAAGCAAATATCGGTAAAATACCAAAAGCCACATAAGGATGGAGTGTATGTTCCATGTGTTTCAGCGGAGAGTGCTCTCCCGGTTTACCTTGAAGCGGTATAGCGAAACCAAGAACAACACCAGCCAACGTTGCGTGGACACCAGAAGCCAATACGCTGACCCACAATACCAAACCAACCGCGAGGTAAATTGGCAGTTTTGTCACTTGCTTCGAGTTCAGCGCAAACAGCAGTGCTGTCATTGCAAAGCCAATTGTAAGGGCAAGTGTTGACAAGTCACTGGTGTAAAATAACGCAATGATAACCATAACACCTAGGTCATCAATGATTGCTAGCGCCAACAAGAATACTTTAAGTGCAACCGGTACGCGGTTACCAAGTAACGCCATAATACCAAGAGCAAAAGCGATATCCGTTGCTGCTGGAATCGCCCAGCCGCTCATTGCTTCAGGATCGCCTGAATTAAAGAGAACGTAAATAAGTGCAGGAACGACCATGCCGCCTACTGCAGCAATGGCTGGGAAAATCGCAGTCTCGCGAGACTTCAATGCACCCTCTAGTAACTCTCGTTTTACTTCTAGACCGATCAACATGAAGAATACCGCCATCAAGCCGTCGTTGATCCAGTGAGAAATAGATAAACCAAACACGTAGGTATGAAGTACGCTTTGATAAAGCTCATTGAGAGGAGAGTTAGCAACAACCATCGCAATCGCAGCTGTAATCACCAAGATGATACCACCTGCTGATTCCATCTTAAAAAAGTCACGAATGACGTCGTTCATAGATAAACCCTTTATAGTTATTCGTTTTGTTTGAATAGTTAGATTCTATATCTAGTTAATTTACAGAAAAAATCGATTGTACGGAGGTTAATTGTAGGAATAACCGAATATTAACAGGAAACTATTCGAGATATCCATAAAATAATACACCAACTATGAATAGTATAGTGCAGAAAGATGCTGGTGATGACAAACAGCTGCGTAGCTTGTACGGCTGTCAATATCATCTTGATTTAGAAAATTCTGAAAAAAAGTAGCAAAAGAAAAAATGTTGCTGAGTAACAACATTTTTTAGATAAATGGAAGCTTGCGAACTGTCCTAAGGCTGGGGTGTTTGTACTAGTAGCCGCTCAGTTGAATATAGCCGGAAACAATATGTGAACCTCTAGTACGGACTGGGCCTTGCCACTGAGGAACCACAAAGTTAACCCAGTTCACCTGTTTTCCAGCCTTAATGACAAGGTCAATATCATGACTTGGTATGCTGATCTTCCAATTTAAAGGCACGCGAGCTCCCCCATTGAACTCTGTGAACTTAAGCGCTTTTAGCGTAATCGCATCATTGTCAATGGTGGTAACGTGTCCGTCATCATCTATCACGCTTGCGCTGACGAAAGGCATATTATCTTTATATCGGTACTGGCTAACCATAAGAACACGTTTCTCGGACAGTCTTACAATAAAATTGTCTTCACCAACGTAATTACCACCCACCAATTCACTGCCCCACTCTTTTGAGAGCCAAGCATTGCCTGTCACCTTAAAGCTCTTACCATTAGGAAGCGAAATTTGTCCTGAAGACTTAATAAATGGCGCTTCAATCGCGTAAGAGGCTCGGGGTAAAAGATCATGCTTTATATGATAGCCATTCTCTCCGATAACCGCATACTGCCCGTTACGTTCAAACTGCAAGTTAACGTTAAATGTTTCCGTCGAGATCTTTAAATTACCAGGCATAGGATCGTTCGATAAAGAACGCCAAGACCAGTCATCAATCCATACTCTAAAGGGCCGACTCACGCCCCCCGCTTGGCCTACACCACCGCGAGCAATTCGTTGGTCGGTAAACATACCAAGATGGCTAGTCAACACGACGTTAGAGATATAAATTTGTGGATCTTCCCAGCCTGTCTTCACTCGATCATCACTGGCATAGCGGAAGAAGCGCCATCTCATCCAATACGTTTGTCCGTGCTCATCGGTCAATTTCGTAACAAGTTGCCACCACTCATGTTGATACTCGGGGTGAAAGCGAAAATCCTTCGGTAATGTCACGACACGATCAGGCAATACCGGTTCAAAAACTTTCTTGCCCGGGGAGCCAAATATCGTATTGATGTGGGATGTTTTCGAGCGAGTGATGCGTTGCTCATCCTCTTTAAGGATCCCAACAAATGACACCGCTACGACCACCACTAAGCAACATGAAAAAATAAGTTTCTGCAGTCGATTCATTTACAACGCATCTCTTAATGAGTGGATCGGTGAATTCCTAATGAGTCTTAACACCGGAATCGCGCCAGCGATCACCAGCGCCAACATACTCCACAAACATGACGTTAAATATTGCCACGGCACAATTTGTAGCTGCAAAGACCAACCAAAGGACTGCTTAATAACAATATCGACGATTAACTGCGCTAAGGCGATACCCAACGGCATCGCGATGGCGGCGGAAATCAATCCGAACACCAACAATTGCAGGCCGCCCATCAGCACAAGCTCTCTTCCTGAAATACCGAAACAGCGTAATAACGACGTATGCCGCTGCCTAGAGACTTCACCTGCTATCGTCGAGAAGAAAATACCAAAAACCGCTATCACCAGTGTGATATTACCCAGTGTATCGGCAATCGAAAAAGTACGGTCAAAGGTTTGCATCGCTTCTTTGTGAATAGTCGTGTTGTCATATATACGCTCGGTGTTTAACCTAAAGGTACTCTGTAGTCGCCGCTGCACCAAAACTGATTGGTCTTTATCCTTAAGTACCGCACCAAGGGCAACATCACCTGATCCCGAGAAATGAGCGAGCCAACGATTTTGTGACATAAGCACTTGATGATAAGGGTTGCCATAGTCGTAATACACACCGATGACTTGCCAATTGCGACCTAACGGTTTACCTAAATTCAGGTAATCACCTGGTCTTAAGCCTTGTTTTAGAGCCATCGACTCACTAATCATCACGCCTCTTGAGTGATGTAAATGATACCAATAGTTTGGAATAGCAATTTTAACCGTCAGAGAGTCCAACTCGCCAACAGAATCGCCAGTACTCACGACTTGCATCATGCCATATTTGCTGGGCATTTCTTCTTCCCAACGCCACCATACGCGGTCAACTTCTGGTTGACTCTCTAACCAATGGCTCATTCGACTCGCATTATTACTCGTAGGGTAAACATAGATATCTGCCGCTAAACGTTGAGTTAGCCATCTATCGGTGGTATCTCGGAAGCTACCCACCATCGTTTCAACGCCCATGTTTGCCGCGAGAGCCAGCATAAAGGCCATATTCGCAACACCACGATAACTCATGCTGGCCGCCGCATCGGCAAAGAACCATCTTACCTTGACCCATTTAAGGGAAAAGGACAGCCCCGTAAACACTTTCCAGATAATAAATGGCGTGATGAGTGCGACGCTGAGTAGCATCAATACAATAATGGCGTAACCCGAACTTTGCGACTTAGGCGCTTGATAAATAGCGATCGCGGCGACACAAAAACCACACGCAACAAACGCTTGCCACGTGAACTCAGCACCAGTAAAGCGCATTAAAGATAAGCGAGACGAAAGCCGAATTGGCTGCGATTTAAGCAGGCGAACTAAAGGCCAGCCACAAGATATAACGGCACCCGCAAATGCTAACAAAAAGCTATAAATGCTCCATTGCCAACTCCACTCAATCGTCAACCCGATATTCGCATCATATAAGTCACTTAGGCTTTGAGATACAGCAGGAATAAGCTGATTGGCAAGTAGCAAACCAAAGACATTACCCCCTAGCCAACTCAAAAACACTAAGCCGGCGAGTTCAAGACAAAGCGCCTGTGCTAATTGCCAGCCGGACACCCCTAACTGACGTAGACTACCTACTAGTGGCTGACGCTGAGCTAAGGACAAAGACATCGCTTGGTAAAATATGAATAAACCCACAACAAATGAGAGCATACTCATTGCGGTCAAATTGGTGTGGAAGGCTTTGGTTAATGCCTCTAGCTGCGATTGAGAACTCCGAGAAAGCGTCATCCCATTGGGAATGCGCTTACGCAAAGCTTCGAGTTTTTCCGAGGACATTTCACCACATGCAATAACTGATAATCCGGAAGAGCGCTTAAGACTACGCAGCAATGACATATCCGTCAGTATACGCGTTCCGCGGATACCACTTTTTTTGTCGATTTTTATCGGTCCGAGTAATACCCCATCCTCTAGTGGTATCACATCACCAGCAACCCAGCCTTTAAGCTTGGCTAAGTCAGCACTAACAATTACCGTCGACGGTACTTTAATCAGGTCTTGGGACGCAATATCACTGATCGTGACCGAGTTTCTTAATTGCAGTAACGCTATCGGGTCAACACCAACAAGATTTAACTCCAGTCCATCTTGTGAGGTGACTTTGTGCATATCAAATGGGACACACTGTTTAAAACCCTCACGACGCAATTGGATATAAAAACCCTGCGGTATTTTCGTATCCGCGTGTTTTGGTCGAATTCGATATGGAACAGGATTGGCAAACAGCTTTTCACCGCTAGCATAAGCTTGCTTCGCATGATGGTTAATCGCCGTCACACCTACTAAAAGTGAAACCCCTAGCGTTAACCCTAACCAAACTAATAATATTTGCAGTGGATGGCGGCGATAATGCCCAAGTAGCGCCTTAACTACGGGCAATAACATGCAATTGCCCCCCTTGAAGGCGTATACACCCATCCATATGGCTGGCCACTTTTTCACTGTGGGTGACCACCAACAAAGTGCACTGTAATTGTTTGGTTAACGATGTCAGCAAGCGCATCACAGCTTCTGCATTACGCTCATCAAGACTCCCCGTAGGCTCATCCGCAAGGAGAATTTTAGGTTCCATATAAAGCGCACGAGCGATCGCCGCTCGCTGTTGTTGACCACCGGAAACTTCTTCTGGATAACGCCCTAATAATGCCATGAGATCTAATGCAGATAATATCTGACGCCATAAGCCTCGATCTTCTGGTAAACCTTTAATTTGACGGCAGAATCGGATGTTGTCTGCAACATTCAGTGTCGGAAGTAAATTGAATTGCTGGAATATGTGACCAATGTTATTTCGACGGTAAGCGGTGCGCATGCTTTCGGTAGAATCATGCATCGCGAAGTCTGGATACCAAATTTCACCCGAATCCACACGATCAATACCAGCAAGCAAATTCAGAAGTGTACTCTTGCCAGAACCACTCTCACCCATCAACGCTAATTGCTCACCTTGCGACAATGTTAACTCTGCACCTTGCAGTACAGGGTGAAATTCCCCACCGTCGATATAGCCTTTACTTAGGTCAGACAATTTAAGCATTAATACACTTCAATCACATACAAAATTGGAGTGTGAATCTACACTAAAAAGGCTTTTGTAGGAAGCCAATTTAGGCCGTTAAAGGCGAACTGTTCGCTTTTAACGGCAAGATAAGAATGAAATATCGTTTTTTATAAATCTTAGGTACGAACTCGTTTACTCAACCACAGTGAATAGAAACAACAGCATGGAAATAAATAGCGCTATAAACCGTAGAAAACGTGTTAAGTTTTATACAGATAATATTGATTCAACGGAGTGATGAATGAAACGTATTTTAGTGCTTGGAGCCTCTGGCTATGTCGGTTCGCAATTAATTCCTAAACTCCTAGAACAAGGGCATGAGGTCACTGCTGCTGCTCGTCAAATTGAGTATCTCAAAGCTCGTGTCATGCCACACTCTCAATTGAAATTTGAATACCTCGATTTATCCAATCGAGAAGCCACGCTCGCCCTCATACCACATTTCGACATCGTCTTTTTCCTTGTCCATGGCATGGCTCATGGTCACGACTTTCTCGACTACGAACTGACTCTTGCCCGTCATGTCAAAGAGGCTCTCGATATCAGTGACGTTCAGCACGTTATTTACTTAAGTGCGATTCAACCACAAACGGGGAACTCCGAACATTTAGCCGCAAGAAAAGCGACAGGGGATTTACTTAGAACCAGCAAGGTTGCAGTAACTGAATTGAGGGCTGGTGTTATTATCGGACCAGGATCAGCCGCGTATGAAATTATGCGTGACTTTGTCTATAACCTGCCCGTCCTCATTGCCCCTAAATGGGTCGAATCCAAAGCGAACCCCATCGCTTTAGAGAATCTTAACTATTATCTCTTGCATTTGATTGCTGAAGACATGCCTTCCAATGTCATTTATGAGGTCGGTGGTCCGGACATTTTATCCTACCATCAACAGTTTCAAATTATATGTGACAGTGTTAACAAGCCTCTTCGCCTTTGGGCAACCAGCCTACTCACCCCAAAGCTCGCCTCGTACTGGCTAGGCGTTGTCACTTCGGTGCCATCAAATATAGGGCGAGCATTACTCGCTGGATTAGAGCATGATTTCATTGCAGATTCGGCTTCAATCCAAAAACGTTACCCTCAGCCATTAATTTCCTATGCTGACGCGGTAAAGTCCAGTGTTGAGCAAGAAGGTGACTTTGTCCTAAGCAACGTTTGGGGGTTCGACCCAAGCGCCCTGACTCGCTGGCAAGCTGGATATGGTTACTACCCTAAAAAGACTGGCGCGACGTTAACCACCCGCAAATCCAGTCAGGCGTTATGGGATGTTGTGAAGAAAATCGGCAGCCCCGATGAAGGCTACTTTTTTGCCAATGTACTATGGCGGACAAGAGAGTGGTTGGACATTTTCTTTGGCGGCGGTCGCCCTATTCGACGCGCGCCAAAAGGCCCACAACTTCAGGTGGGGGATTTCATTGATTCATGGAAAGTCATTCGTTGTGAAGAGCCTGGCTTTCTTTCTCTGCTATTTGGTATGAAGGGACCCGGTCTCGGCAGACTTGAATTCACGATTACCGACCTAGGTGACAAGCGGGAAATAAATATCACCGCATGGTGGCACCCCCAAGGGTTCCGTGGCCTACTGTATTGGTTTGCCATGATGCCTGCACATCTATTTATCTTCAAAGGTATGGTTCGCGCGGTGTGTAATAAAGCAAAAGACTGAGCCAAAAGTCGTATTCGGCTCAATTTAATTTAAGCGTGTTACGTAACCTGATACTGAACATGCTTGAATGGTCTCATCGGCGATGACAGGGGCTTCATCTGCACCGATGATTCAATACATCATGTTATTGCTACGACAAACGAACGACTCAACTATTTTGTTCATGGTAACTATGCTGTTCATGGCAACTATTCTGTTAATGGCAACTATGCTGTTAACGACAGCGGGCCTGTTAATCACAACTGGTTATTCACTTTCCCGACCAATACGGTAGATTTTTTCCGCTCGAGTCCCAAAGAACCAAAAGCTTATCGCTAAAATGGCAAAGAACACGGCTTTGTGTGTCCCTTCCCAAAAGTACTCGATAAAACGAGTGTAAAGATTGATGAAGATAAAGATCAAACCAAACCCTCTCGTCAGTTCATCATCATACTTTATGCCGTGGTAGACAGAAGCAATAGACGCAACAAGTAGTAGCACCGACCAATGAATCAAAGAGAATTGAGTAACATCACTCCATACCGACCAGTCAGCATAGTTTCCAAATACGGACATCAGCCACATAGAGACAAAGAATACTGACATCCCTACCGCTCGTGTCGTAATGGCAAAGTCTTCTTTTGATTCCCAACGACGCAACGCCCACGAACTAGAAGCGATGAGTAATACACCAAACAACACAAAGCGTAGCGGAAGATTTAGCCCAATAAAGTAGCCCAGCTCACTCGCCTGATGAGTTTCAAACCCAAACCAACAACCTAACGACAGTAACGCACATAGCCAAACGATTAGCGATGGAATCCAAAGCCCTAAGACGCCATAAACAAGCGAGGCGACGAGTATTAACTTAGTGACGCTGTCCGTTTGAATCACTTGACCCAGAAAATAAATCGACACTGCAGTACTGATTATTCCCAGTACAAATAATGCTTCATTGCTAAACATTTTGTCCGGAGAAAGCTTCTTACGACGAAGGCCAAATGTGTAAAACAGTGCTGAAATCAACGCGAAAAACCCACTTTTCGCAATATCAGGGGCCGTAAAAATTTCCTCAAATAGCTTAATTAGCCATTCATCAAGCAGCACAGACAGCACTGACAATACAATACAAACGATCGCTATCCAGAATGAGTATTTGGCGATCAACGACCAATCTATTTTTACGATTTGATAGCTGTCTTTCAGCCTATCAGAATCCTCAGAGGTAATAACACCCTGCTCCAGCCATTGATCAATCGCACTTTCTACAACACGACTTTCTCTTTTCGATAACTTCATTCTATCGCTCTTGTCTTGTACCTGTCTCTAACTAGGTATAGGTTAATGTGCGACTTAGCACTAACGATAAACCTCACCCTTTTTTACTGGCGAGACTTTAGATGTACAACTCAGACTTAGAAAACAAAACTGCATCACCAGAAACGAGCACTCTTTCGCCAGAGAGCTCGGCGTACAATATGCCACTTCGTTGCGACGCTTGAAAAGCGACCATTGACGTTTTCCCAAGTTTCTCGCTCCAATAAGGTGTCAATCCCGCATGTATCGAGCCTGTCACTGGATCTTCGTCACCACCACTAGCTAGCACAAGAACTGCATATCCAGTAAACTAAACCCTTCTCTACACTTACCTGAGAGCTACAATGCACGATTTCTCATTATATCAAAATATATACGCATACATACGTCACAGCAAAGACTCTCAAGCGCTAGGTGACTCTGTACGACGCCAACAAAAGTTAATACAAGCTTGGGCATCCGAGCATAAACGCTCAGTATCTCCCATCGAGACAGATGCAGGCAAATCGGCTTACAGTGCAGAGCACATCAATACTGGCTATTTAGGGCAATTCTTAAGTGGCCTCAAAAGCGGAGCTGTCCCATCAAATAGTCTGCTACTGGTAGAGTCACTAGACCGCCTCAGTCGCCAAGCTCTTCTAACTGCACTAGCCCAACTGGAAAGCATCATCACAGCAGGTGCAGACGTTCTAACTCTTACCGACAACAAACTTCACACAACCAAGACGATAAACGACTTTGGCGACCTAGTATCAAGCCTAGCAGTAATGCAACGAGCACACGAAGAAAGCGAAACTAAGTCCAAGCGAATCAAAGAATCCTTTGCCTCTCGTGATGCACTAATGCGCCAAGGTATACCCGTAAACTATCGCCACCTCCCTAATTGGCTTGAATACCGTGAGAACGAACCCCAGTACCGCATCAACGAGCACGCAAACACTATACGAGAAGTTTTCTCTCTCTACCTCTCAGGAAAAGGTGTCACACACATAGCCACCCGCCTAAACGAGCGTGGATTGCTAAGAGCAGGAAAGACAGAGTGGACAACCGCCAACGTAAGCACACAGCTAGCTGACCGTCTCTGCATCGGTGAGTGGAAAGCCCACCCAAATGTCTACCCAGCTATCGTAAGCGAAAGCGACTTCAACGCAGTACAAGCACTCAAACGCACAGGAGTAGGACGCAGAGCCAACCGCCTAGAATCGGTCAACCTATTCGTTGCAAGTACCTCACGCTGTTATTGTGGCAAGCCAATGCACATGACACGCCCCAGAGGTAAACCTCGCCTCACTTGCTCAGGCACACGCAAAGGTAAGACAGGCTGTCCTTATGGCTACAAGCTGTATGATGCAGAAGGTCTTGAGCGTGCTTTAGGGTTATGGCTCGCATTCAATCTAGGTACAGACACAGAAGACTATAGCGCTAAGCTCTCCTATCTCAAGCAGCAGCAAGCAGCTAATGAAGAGAAGCGCCTACAGCTACAAAACCAAACCAAGAACATAGTTAAAGCCATTGCTCAACACGGCTCCATGCCAGAGTTCGATGATGAGTTAACAGCAATAAAGACAGATATCAAAGCTATTGAGGCAGATAACGAATCGATAGCCCTAGAGCTACAGCGCCTAGAGCAACCAAAAACAGATATTGCCTCTTTGATGCGACATTGGAACGAGAAGTGCCAAGAGCATGACTACAGGCGAAAAATTTTAGCTCTAC
This sequence comes from Vibrio qingdaonensis, assembly GCF_026191675.1. Taxonomy (GTDB): domain Bacteria; phylum Pseudomonadota; class Gammaproteobacteria; order Enterobacterales; family Vibrionaceae; genus Vibrio; species Vibrio qingdaonensis. Next base: position 287,902 of record NZ_JAKRRY010000001.1, read on the forward strand.
TCGAAGCAAAGCAAGTGCAGTTCACAATGGAGAACGGAATCGTAACACTCAGCTACAGCAACCGAAAATGGGAATGGGAGCCTAAAAGCGACTTGTTTAAAATTGTCCTTGACCCAGAAGAGTTGCGCAACGAAATCTCAGATTTAAAATCCAAGTACTTAAAGGAATCATGATGCAGAAGGACAAAGCTAGGCTAAAACGAGAGCGCAGAGCTGCTAGATACGGTGTAACTGTCGCTCAATGGTATCAAATGCCTAAAGCAGAACGTGAAGCCCTCAAAGCGAAAGCCAAGGTAGAGCGAGAGCAAAGGCAAGAGGAGCGACTAGACCTCCAACACCTTTCAACCCTTGACCATCTCTAAGCTGAACAGCTAAGGGGGCGTGATGCCCCCGTTCTTTCTCATACTGTTATCTGTTTCGTTGCGTGCTCCTTATCAAAAGGTATCAATGTATGTATTGCCTCGAAACGAATCTTATCGAACAGGGTTTCCCAGTGTGCCCAGATAACCTCCCATTTAATTTCCTCTTCGTGGACAGTACCCATAGCTGTAAGCTCTGCTGCCTCTTCATCAATCATTTTGGCTCTTTTAAGCGATGAGATTTCCCCTGCCTTGAACAGCGCACTGGCTTCCTTCTTCTTCTCAAACAATGCGCTTTCAAAAGTGCCATAGAATCCATCTACTTCTTCTAGATGCTTGGCTAAGGCGTCAATGTGGCTTTGAATCTCAGGACGATTGTGCCATTTCTGAATCCTTTCTAGTTCCGCCATGAGGCCAATCTCTAGCACCCCTGCCTCTGCCATTGCCTTAGCTACTCGCTCCTCCGTTGCTTTCGGTGCAACCCGCTTAGGGTTACTTGCTATGAACTCTTCAATGGCCGCCTTGCCTAGAATGTTAGTAATCTCATATTTGTTGATGCTCTTAGCACGTTCGCCCTGTGTTCTCCACGGGTGGAGCATCTTGTCATGGGCATCTGTGTAAGGTCGGTTTCCTGCGGCTTGGTTGGGAGCAGCGAAACCAACTAGTAAGTTTGCAGGGTGATGGCTTCCAAACCATGTACACCCGTTCTTGTCTGTGTACTTACGTGCAGCCAAGTGGCATACGTGTATTCGTCGGATTTGCTTAAACTCTCCATCTTGGTACTTGTACCCTGCAAGCATAGAGCGCAACCACAGCACAGTATCTAGTTCAATGAGTGCCTGAGCGTCTAGTCCCTGTAAACCTGCTAGACTTTCTGCCGCTTTACACTGATTAAGCAGCCATTGCCCTACCTTGGTTTTGAAAAAGCGCACTGTATCGTTTCTGTGTGCTCCGCAATACCCATAGTTGCCTTTCTTGGCTTTGTGCTTACAGCCTATTATTTTGCAGTATGGGCGTTTAGTTTGCTTGGTCATTATGCTTCCTTCTTGAGTTGTCGTTGGTGTTTCTGTCTGCACTGGTAGCTGTGATAGCGGTGGTTCTCCGCATTAACACGGAAAGTTTCACTACACTCAGGGTTGGCGCATTTCACAGTGTCCCCAATACGGTAGCGTCTACGGTTACTGCCGTTAGTCTTGGCATCAGCACCCTTGCGGGTCTTCTGTTTTGTTCTCCCCTCCTTGTGTACACGGTTGTCAGCTCTCAGCGTTTTAGGGTCGTAGGTTTTCCATGGACTAAAGCAAGTGCTAGAGCAGAAAGATGTGGGTTGCTCCGCCTTAAAGGTGTTGTAACAGTTTGGTGCTTTGCATCTGTATAACTCCATTTTTATTCCTTGTATCTGGGTTTAATTTAGTGGGTCTAGGGTGGCTACTTTGGGGTGCCCTCAGCCCTTGCAGGGCAAGGGGTCGGAGTACCATCAGTTTCTTAAACTTATAGGTGTATAAGAGGCTCTCAAAATGGAGGGCGTTCTCACGCCCGACTCCTTCTTATTTCCTCTTGGAATGAGCCTTCTCTAGCAGCTCTAAAACATCAGGTCTTTGCTTGTGCTTATTCTCAGGCTCACAAGTCCCACAGTGCTCAAAACCCCTCACTGCATAGTTCTTACATCCACGAGTAGAGCAAGAGACTCTCTTAGTTGTTTGGTCTAGGCGTCTTCGTATAGCGTTTGTACTGACAGGCTCAGGAATCAGATAACCTTTCTCTGTTTGATTCCATTCGACAAGACCTACCTCGTTGGCAAATCTTAGAGTGTGGGCAATGGGTTTTCTCTTGAGCTTTCTCTGATACATCTCTCGCAAGACATTGTGTGCTCTGGTTTTCGGTGGGTACTTATTGTATTTCTTGACGGTCTTCTCTAGCTTTCGAACCTTCTCCTTGTGCTGCTTTCTTGAATCAATTCCGTAAGCCTTCCTTTCATCTAGCTCCTTCCGTCTGCATGACTCCCAATGAAAGATTGTTCCTGTTGGTCTTGGTCTCCATACCCAAGGCTTGAAACGATAACCTTGACGCTCTAACTCGAACCACGCCCAGTGCTCACCGTTTCTAATCTCCTTGATAGTTAGAATGCTCAAGCCGCTTAACTCCATCAGAACAGAGTTAGGTACAAACCTTCCCTCTTGGCGTTCTATATACTTCGCACAGACAAGAGCCGCCTCAAGTGTACTTTCCTTCCCTCTCCATCTTGGAAACTGTATATCTTCGCCTCTCGCTAATGCATCAATCATCAGGTCGAAATCCATCGTCTGACTCTCCTCTAGTAGTTCTAAGTGTGTGTTCTTATCCTCTATAGGGTGTCTTTAATACCTCGATTGCTTCTCTAGCCCTTGGTATGTCTAGTTCTATTGTGATTTTCAGGAAGGTCGTCAAGGAAGGTAGTAGACGTATGGTTTCGGAGGGGTGTACAAGGTCTTAGCTATGTCACTTTTGAGTGCAGTCCATGTATGAGACTGACAGCAAACACGCTATGTATTTAGCATCCTGAAAGTCCGATACTGTCGGATTACAAATACTAAAAAGGCTACCCCGAAGAGTAGCCATATCTAGTTGAGAAGAGGAGTTAATTGGTTGGTAATACAGAATGCCTAACCAAAGGCAATTAGAGAGCCACCACCTGCCATGCTGTTGTTAGAGAAGGTTCCACCTCCTACCACAAGTTTTGAACGGTCTCCATACACACTGAAGCCTATTGGTCTGAGGTCAACTTGGTCAACATTTACAACGTCTGTAGAGGTAGCCTTCGCTGAAAGCACAACCGTACTACCCGCAAGTATTGTAATTTTATTGTTCTTCATTTTGACTTTAATAGCAGGGTTTACTGATTCACTGTGTTCAACCACATAAGTGAGGTCATCATGTTGGCTATCAACAAGACCTTTTAACCAGACAGTAGGAGATTTTCCTTTCCCTATTAGTAAAGGAAAATCTCCCTTAATCGTAAGTAATTGACCTCCTCCCGTGATGGTATTGCTGCAAACCATCAATTTCTTTAGTGGTTGGAAACCTTCTGGTAGGGTACTACGCATTCTCACTAATCCTCATCCGAAAAGAACAATTCAATTTTGTCCATCACTTCTTTTTTCTTATCTTTGGTGATACGTCCCCAAATCCCGAAAGCAAGGCAAATAATCCCGCCTATTACCAAAACAATCCACTGTCCCTTAGTTACTACTTTGTAGTCATCTAGGATTTGCGGCAAGATACTAAATAAGTACCCCCCTACTGCAAACATGGCTTGAACCATCCAAAGGTAAGGTTTATTTGCACCGTTTTTTAGCCGCTCAAAATCAACTTCTCTGAGTAAGAATAAGTCTTCCAAGCCTTTTACGCTTTCACCACTCTTGATATCTTGGACAGCAATAGGTTGGTTTAGGCGTTGTCCTTCGTATATTAGGCCGCTCATCACTTATATTCACTATATCTCAAATAACAAACATTCAGTTACGTTAAATTGAAACCGATTGAATATCAAAGAAATATTCTACATCCAAGAGCATCCTCACGAAAAACAATTGTTATATCTCTACTGCCATTTCGATACATACTCAAAAAACTGTTGATATAGCTACAAACCTGAGTCAACTATCTATCTGTAGTATTAGGGGCTTATCTGTAAATAATAGAATAAAATAAAAAACTGCCACAAAAGGCAGCTCTGGGACACTTCAATTTAGGCTAACTTCCCCCTTGTCAAATCTTCTGACAGTCTTGACAACGAGCAGCAGTAATACGCTTGCCCGTGGGTGGGTGTATCACTGTGTTGGTGTACTTCTCAAACCCACATTTGCTGCACAAGGCAATAATCATCTCTCGACCATCAACAGTTTTAGTCTGCTTCATTCTATTTTCCCTTCTACCTTGGATTTTTTCACTCGCTGTACAGTCTTAGTGCTACAGCCTAAAGCCTTGGCAATCTGTGTGTTGTTCTTTCCATCAACTACCAAGCGCATTATTTGTTCGTGCTGTTCAGTGTTGGCCTTGCGTCCTTGGTACAGTTCACCCCAAGTCTTACCATCCTTGTTGACACCTTTGGTCTTAATGGCTTCTCTTCCTGCCTCAGCCGCAGCTAAACGCGCTTCACGTTCATTACTGGCGATAGCTGCAAGCATATTGATTGTGTTGTCCGTGGTTGCATCCATAACGGTGTTTCCTGTGTACTGGAAGCTCATACCTCCGTGGATAGTCTTAATTGCCACTCCTCGCTTGAGTAGTAGCTGTGCTGTCTCCTTGGCATCGTGATAGTCACGACCTAGCCGGTCAAACCACCACACCCAAAGCGTGTCACCTTGCTTGAGTTTGCGTAGTAACTCACCAAGTACAGGACGGCTCTTGGCTTCTGTAGTACCAGATACACCCTCTTCACTCAGCACTTGGACATTTGGACAATTGGCTTCAAACTTCTCCATCTGAGATGCAAGGGTTTGGTCTGTAGTAGAGATACGGGCATAAGCGTACTCTGTCTGCTCTTGTTTGCTTGCCTCTGCCTCTTGGACACAGGTAGACAGAAAGGCACAATGGTTCTTAAAGTTGACTCTGTTCTTAGTAGCCAGAACCACCTCTAGCTGTCTGTCTACATCTGGACAGCCTAACTTGCGTAGTCTTTTCTCAATGCGCTTGAGGTTGGTAATACCTTCCTTGGCTGTAGGATTGCTGTTTGCAAGGTCAGATACTTGAAGTGCAAGGTCTAGTAGTTGGTTCATGGCATTACCTTAACTGGACATTTGGTTGATGGACACATCCTACAGATGGACATATCGACAAGTCAACACCTAATGTCCAACCAAGTGCCATACTTTTGAACTAGACATAAAGTTATGCCCTAATGTCCATCCAAGATGGCCGTATGATTGCGTGTTTTTGGGAATCTAAGTGTAAGTATGTAATTTAAGGTGGGTTAGGACTGCATCAGATATCGCAGACACTAGTTATATTGTAGTGGTGATTTTTACTGGAAGCGAAGGGGCACCCCATTGTTGTTTTGAGCTAGACCCGACCCACTTGGGGGATAGTAGGAGCGACGCCAAGAGCCGAAGGTCTCATACATCTCTGACCCGTTTCAATGAGCCTAGACAGCTAGGCAATGCAAACTTTCTGTAAATCCTCACTTGTTTCGTCACCACTCGCGGGCCAAAAATAACGAGACACAAAATCGCGCTGCGGATGTGCCGACGGCGCCGTGACGACAATATCATAGGGCGCCAACTGCGCTAACACTGAGCTATCCGCTTCAATGCCAATGACATCCTCTTCGGATTCATAGACGGCAAAATACGCTTGCTCATTGCGTAAAATGCAAGTGGGAGCATGTGACAGCCCTTCGAGCAATGCTCGGGGTATGTCTGTGATGGGTGCGGGGTTCTGGTTGGGAAAGCTCATTTCAATTCGCCCCGTCTCCAACTGTCTAACGGTAAGATCACCGACTTCATTAGTCGAAAACCGGATCGTGTCCGTTGCCGAAACACCTTGTTCCATCGCTAAATGATTATAGAGTACATAAGCCGATGCCAATGTCGCATGACCACAAAAATCAATCTCCGTCAGTGGCGAAAACCACCGAATATAATAGTGATTAGCGGCAATCGGTGTTAGATACGCGGTTTCTGACAAATTATTCTCTATCGCGACGTTTTGCATCCACTGATCACTTGGAAACTCGTCTACCAGCATGATGGCAGCACTGTTACCTTTAAACATCTCAGACGTAAACGCATCCACAATCCATTGTGTTTTCACTTGTTTATTCCTTAATTTGAGCGAGAAATATAAGCAATTCGCTTTCTATATACGCGATAGCCTAACGCCAAAATAATGCATAATACCGCTGGAGGCAACAGCGCATAAAACGCCAAATGATTGAATAATATAGCGCCAACTAGCCCTCCACAGATAAAGCCGACTAAGATGGTCACAAACAATTTAGCTTTACGCTTATCAAACGCTTCACCTCTTAGTGTTGAGCCTATCATGATCCCCAAATCAGTGACGATACCCGTCACGTGTGTCGTTCTAACCACGGCACCACTAAACGTCGTAGCAAGCGCATTTTGTAAACCACATGCGGCTGAAGCAAAGTAACTACCCGTTGGCGAGCCTGCCACTAAAAAGTAAGTCGCAGATAACAACAACGCACTTTCAATGCATAACAACCACTCATATTGGCGCCCTAGTTTCAAAGACACATTCGATATGAACCATCCCGAAATGGCCGAACCGAATAGGAAACTCATGACAATACCAATCAAATGAGCCGAACTCGCCCAATCATTAAATAATTGCGTGCCTAGTAATGTTGCCGTTCCTGATAAATGCGAAATAGCCTGATGCTGAAAGCCCAATAAGCCGACAGCATTCACCGTCCCTGCTAGCAATGATAAAATAAACGCTCCAGATTCAATCCAGCGCGGAAGTTTTGAAATCACATCAATTGCCTTATTTATTGCGTGTTAATCATGATTCGTTATTAGATAGGGGCACAGACATCGCTGGGTACCGTTCCAATATGCCGTTTCACTGCTCCATGATAACTCGTAACGGCTAACACGGCCGTGCAACAGCAGCGAGCATCATAGTCCTATTTATCCACGCTTCTTTGATTTAAAGCACATTATATGTTGAGGCCCGGCCTCACCGCCAAGGTAAAGTTGTTCAGTATCCATAAACCCTGCCTTCACATACAGCGATCTTGCTAAGGCGTTTTTACAATTCACCGTGAGATACAAATCTGACTGGTCTTTCCCTAACCACACCATATACTGTTCTTGTATTTGTCGAATGGCACGTTTAGCAATGCCTTGACCTTGATATTGCTGGTCAATCAGAAACGACCTAAAGCCAATCGATCCTTGTGGACAGAATGAATACCGATTGGCATAAGCACTGTCGAGTAGAAAAAAGCCTACGGGTTTTCCAGCTTGGCAAATCACCCACTGTGTTTCTTCAGGCTTTTGACAGCTTTGATCAATAATTTCATTAATGTAGCCAATGTAAGGACGCTGTTCATCTGGTACAGACAACATTAAAACATATTCAAAATTTTGTTCATTTAGCGGTTCAATGGTTAACATACTTATTCATCACTCTTTTCCAGCACGGTGAAGCGACATCATCACTCCATGATTTTATTTTCGGTAAGTGACATTAGCCACAGATCCCAATAACGCCCCTCAATAAACCGGACATTTTTGACGACTTCGGTTTGCTCAAAACCTAACTGCTGGTAACACTGAATAGCGGAGTGGTTATGGGAAAATACTGACAGTGTGACCGCTGACATAGGATGGTCTGCTTTGGCGACGGCTATCACTAAACGCAGCATCTCTGATGCAAGCCCTTTCCCCCGGTAATCTGGTTGGATAAAGACTCGACAGATACGCTGCACATTCTTGGACGCTTGATAAAGCTCCACAAAGCCAACAAAAACCCCGTCTCGTTGACATAAAAAAGGACGACTCAAGCGATTTGAAAAATATTTATTGAGTTGGCGATGCGTCAAAGGGAAAGTAAATTGAAACCCACCCCATTGGTAGTTGAGCCTTTCCGAGTCAATCCATTCAATTAACATTGCATAATGCTCGTCAGTGAAAGGCATGAGCTCTATAGTATTTATATTGTGGTCCACGTTACTATTCACACTACTACTTGTCTGTTCCAATGGCTTCCCACTCCACCTCTTGAGTTATTCAGCAACATTTTATTCACGCACTAGACGACGATAGCAGCGTTCTGGCCGACCAACGGAACCATAATTTACATCCGCTTCTAATTCACCTGTACTAATTAAAAACTCAAGATAACGCCGTGCCGTTGTTCGGCTTGCCCCTATATTTTCGCCCGCTTCATCCGCGGTATACAGGCTATGCTCACTAAACAGCGTACGTATTTTTTCCAATGTCACGCCGTCTATACCCTTCGGGAGATGCTTGTCTGTTTTTGCTTCTCCCGTGTGACTCTGCATCATTTCATCAACGAGTGACTGATCAAGCCCATCCACGTGATGAAGTTGTTTTGTTCTCTTCTGATATTTTTTTAACGCGGCTTCTAATCGAGGATACATAACCGGTTTGAGCAAATAATCGATCACGCCACCGCGCATTGCTTGCTGTAAGGTTTCGACATCTCTTGCGGCGGTGATGAGAATAACATCGCAGGCTTGATTCATGGTTCTTAATCTACCGAGAATATCAATACCCGTACCATCGGGGAGATAGACATCTAGCAGAACCAATTCTGGTTCTAACAACTCTAACTGCATTTCAGCTTCCGAGCGAGAAGTGGCAATCCCGACCACCTCAAATCCCCCCATTTTTTCTAGGTAGCGACGATGTAACTCCGCGATTTTCAGATCATCTTCTATGATCATTACACGTGTCATTGTACTCATGCCATTCCATCCTTTGGTACGTATACAGTGACTCGAGTCCCCATATCATTATTTGCTATCAGTTCAAGCTGTCCTTGATAGCGCTCCGTTAATTGCTTAACCAAAAATAAACCAACGCCGCGATTACTGGCCGATTTACTCGACACCCCTCGTTGTGTTAGTAACGATACGTCAATGTCACTAGGCAAACCACAGCCTCTATCCACCACTTCGAGAATAATTTCATTGCCATAATCACTCACAGAGACTTCAATGCTTGAACGCGCTAACCGCTCATTGGGTTGCTGGGTAATGGCTGATAACGTTGCTTCAAAAGCGTTATCAATTAAATTGCCTAAAATTGTGACAATATCATCCGCATTTAACTCCTCAGGGAGAGGCTCTAAACGTGATTCAGGATCCACGACTAACGTTAAACCCAGCTCACGCGCACGCTCCGTCTTTCCTAGCAACATCCCGGCAATTAGCGGATCACGCATGGTCTCCCGCAAAAATTCAATCAACGATTGATAGTGTGCGGTTTCTAAACCGATCAGTTGCTGAACCGCATCCAATTCGCCCATTTGAAGCATGCCATTAATAGTATTGAGTTTATTGCGATGTTCGTGAGTTTGAGCGCGCAACATTTCCGCATAGGCCTGAGTTTGAGACAGTTGCGCCGTAAGCTCACTAATTTCATCCCTGAGTCGAAAACTCGATACCGCTCCAACGACCTTTCCATCGACAATGATTGGACTTCGATTCGCTACAATACGTTGATGGTTTAAATACAACTCAATATCGTGATCCACTTCTTGGCTATTAATTAAACTATGTAAGTCCGAATTAGGCAGTACATCGCTCAAGGGCTGATTGATAGTGTCGTGCTTGTTTAACTTTAAAATCTCACAAGCACTGGTGTTAATAGATCGTAAAACACCGTTAGAATCAATACTGATGACCCCTTCTTTAATGGTACTCATGGTTACGTCAAGCTCACCATACAAACGACCAATCTCTTCAGGTTCAAAGCCCAAAATCGCCTTCTGAAAACGCCGAGAAATATAATTTGAGATTATGCCATTAGCCACAAGTACCAACACCGCCATTCCTAATAAAAAGGCTAAATACGGCTCGATTCTATCTTGTAACCTATCGATCAAGTAACCAACGGACACCACGCCAATAATCTGACCATTACTATCGAAAATGGCCGCTTTTCCACGTACTGATTCTCCTAATGAACCTTCAGCAAATGACACATAAGCCTGCCCATCTACCAACGCTTTATCATTGTCTCCTCCCTTCATTGGCTTGCCGATGCGCTCGTCAATGGGGTGGACGAGCCGGATACCTTGACGGTCACCAATGACGATAAACGCGGCGCCAATCATCTCAGTCAGACCGCGAAATCGCGCTTGCATCTGAGCCGAAGTGCGATCTTCAACCATATTAATTACCGACGATGACTGCGCTAGAAACGTGGCGACACCTTTCGCTTTGAATCCCATTTCCTGCTCTTGTGACTGCTTGATATAACTAAAGCCAGCCAAAGACAATATGACCAACTGCAGCAAGCCTGAAAACGTCATAATAATGAGCAGACGATGACGAAAGCTGAACTGATTCCATCTCATTGTCATTCTCCTTTAACATCAGTACTGTAACAGCCTCGTAACATGAAAACACTCAGTGCGTCATCGTTCTGTGACACTCTCAAAGAAATCATGGCTCAGTATTTACCGACCGCTCATACCTCACCCACCGTTCTTAATGACAAGTTCGTTTATTTCATATTGTGCATAAAGAACACTGACTAAGATCACAGCAATTTTAGGTTAATTTTAGGTTAATTTTAGAACTAATTAGGCGGCATATCGTATAGTAAAACGACACCAACTAAACAAGGATACCGCCAACGCGGAAAGTTAAGATTGGGAGTAAACGTAAAGACTGGGGCTAAACCAGTTTTAACGTCACAAGTACGATACTGCCACTCTCACGCCAAGCATCAACTCAACATTAAAACATCCATTAAAGAAAAAGCCTCATTCAGCTTGAGCGGTATGCTGTAACACCTAGAAAACTTCACCTCTCAAAAAAACAAAAATAATGAGAGCGTACAAAGGAACCACGTTAGAAGGAGCAAGGCTATGAAACGTGACTGTTTTGGAATTTGCCTAAATAGGGCTGTGCTGTCAAAAAACCGAACATCAACGTTCACCCACGTTAGAGCTTATCAAAAACAAAATTCTCCGCAAGAAGACGTTGAAAACGACCTTCTTGTCTCATTTGCTTGCCCGCAAATGTCTGGAAATGAAGTTCTGCAAGCAATGAAGCAAGCAAAAAACTTAGTATGGCGGGCAGGTTATTTCTGCCCATCACAGTAGTAAATGCCACTCCTGGTAGGGAGGTTTGATACAGGCCTCTCTATCTCTCATGACCATCATCAAAAAAAACAGACACTTAACTTCGCCATTCCTTCGTTAGCAACTACATTTATATTATTGCACTGAATATTATTAGAGTATAAACTCTAAATATTTTATTAACATCTGGTTTGGAGCAAACATGAAGATTAAGTCCCTACCTCTGGTTGTGGGCGCATTGCTAGGCACTCTGTCACTTAATGCATGGAGTGCAGAAGTCTCCTTTGACGAGGCTTGGCAGCTGCTTCAACAAAACAACAATTCACTTGCCGCGCAGCGAGCTAATGTCGAGCGCTACGGGCACTTAAAGAGTGCGACGAGCAACCTTAACTTACCTAGTGTCACTATTGGCGCAAATTACACTCGTCTCGATAAAGATGTCACTGTATCCGGCAACCAATTAGCTGAAAGTTTAAGTGGGGTGCCTCAAAGCCCTATTCTTGGACAATTACTCGGTGGACTAGGTGGAATAACGTCCACTATCGAACATCAAGACATTTTTAGCTCTTCCATCCGAGCGGTATGGCCAATCTTTACCGGTGGGCGAATCACCGCTGCGCAAACCGCAGCAGAAGGTCGCCAAGAAGAAGCCGAAAGTCAGTTTGCAATGGAAGTACAAGCGCGCTATGAAGACTTGAGCAAATACTACTTCAGTGTGATTTTAGCTAAAGAAGTGGTTGAAACGCGCCTCGCCGCAGAGCAAGGGCTCACGAAGCATCGCGACTACGCCATTAAGCTCGAACAGCAAGGTCAAATTGCCAGAGTAGAACGCTTACAAGCAGAAGCCTCACTCGATAAAGCCACTATTGAGAGAAAGAAAGCTCAACATAGTCTCAATATCGCGCAGGCAGCGTTGACGCAGATACTAGGCCAAGTTGAAAAGGTTGAACCGAGAGACGAACTCTTTATTAACCGCAATTTACCGCCTCTCGATGCCTTTGTTGACCAAACGTTAGACACCTACCCTGGGCTGGCGATTCTCGATGCTAAAGAGAAGCAAGCCAGCAGTCTCATTAAAGCCGAAAACGGCAAATACTACCCTGAAGTCTACGCCTATGGGGATTATAACCTTTATGAAGGTGACTCATTAGCCAATCAAATGACACCAGACTGGTTAGTCGGTATTGGCGTCAGCGTGCCATTGCTCGAAAATACGGGTCGTAGTGAAAAGGTCAAAGCAGCCAACAGCGCCGTGAGCCAAGTTCAATTTCTAAAGCGCCAAGCAAAACTGGATCTAAGCGTATTAGTAGAAAAGACCTATTTGGAAGCCCAGCAAGCCCTCGACGAAGCGGTTGGACTGAACTCAAGCTTATCACTAGCAAAAGAAAACCTATTGTTAAGACAAAAGGCCTTTGCTCAAGGTTTGGGACGCTCTATTGATGTCGTTGATGCAGAGCTATATGTTGCGAGCATTAAAACGCAACAGGCCGCCGCAAGTTTCCAATACCTACTCTCTCTTAATAAATTACTTGCGCTATCCAATGAAATGAACAGTTTTAGCCAATACAAGTATAACTCTATTAATCCTGCAAAAATCACTAGTAAGGACGCATCATGAACAAGGTAAAACCAACACTCGCGACACTAGGCGCGCTCGTTATTGCAGGTTGGGTCGGTTATAAGTTTTTTGAGGCTTATCAAACCCCGCCCTTTCGTCTTCAGGGGCAAATTGAATCTCAGCAATACAGTATTTCCTCTAAAGTGCCCGGTAGAATCGATCAGGTGATGGTTCGCAAAGGCGACGAAATCAAAGAAGGTCAGCTGGTTTTCACTCTCCACAGTCCAGAAATTGACGCCAAGCTAGAACAAGCTGTCGCCGGTGAAAAAGCGGCAGGTGCACTCGCGCAAGAGGCTAACAATGGCGCTCGCCAGCAACAAATCAGAGCTGCAGAAGATCAGTGGCGCAAAGCACGCGCGGCCTCCCAGCTTATGGAAAAAACCTATCTGCGTGTCAATAATCTATACAAGGATGGTGTTGTTGCAGAGCAAAAACGTGATGAAGCTAAAACGCAATGGCAAGCCGCTAAATACACTGAAAGTGCTGCTTATCAAATGTTTGAAATGGCAAAAGAAGGCGCTCGTAAGGAAACTAAAGTGGCGGCAGAGGAAAAAGTTCGCATGGCAGCGGGTGCAGTAGCCGAAGTTGAAGCTTATGCCGCCGATACAAAGATTCATTCATGGTTTGATGGCGAAGTTTCTCAAGTACTGCTCCATAGTGGAGAGCTTGCTCCGCAAGGTTTTCCGGTTGTAACCGTTGTCGATACCAAAGATTCATGGGCCGTTTTAAACGTTCGTGAAGATCTACTGCAGCATTTTGAAAAAGGGGCTGAATTTACCGCATTCGTACCCGCTTTAGATACCGACGTCACATTCAAAGTCAATCATGTTGCCGTAATGGGTGATTTCGCCACCTGGCGCTCGACTGATGCCACTCAAGGTTTTGATTTACGCACTTTCGAAGTGGAAGCTCGCCCGTTGGATCACAAAGATAAGTTACGTATGGGCATGAGCCTAGCCGTTGAGATGTAAGGGCTGAGTATGAACCAGCGTTCTAACACCATATCGCCCATCTCCTCAGATGGGCGGCACTACAATCAATGGCACATACTCCGTCATGATAAATGGCTGCTTTCATGCCTAACTTGGGTACCTGTTATCTTGTGCTTTTCCATTTATTGGATATTTTCTCAAGGCATCGCCAATAACTTGCCTGTCGGTGTTGTCGACCTCAACAAAAGCACCTTGTCGCAGAAGCTAATCGGTAATTATAATGCGACGTCAATGCTAAGTATTGACCATCAATACGACGATATTCAACAAGCGAAATCTGCGCTAGTTGAAGGCGATATCTACGCAATCTTATATGTCCCCGCTAACTTTGATAAAGCCATTACAAAGTCACTCACCCCACAAGTAACTCTGTTTTATAACAGCCAATACCTGCTCGTTGGACGGTTGATTAATTCGGCCGCGCTGCAGGCCCAAGGCACCTTTAACGCGCAAGTCGGTGTGCTTAAAGCGCTATCAAAAGGCAACACGACGAGTCTCGCGGCAATGGGCAATGCCGTAACAGTAAGAACTCAAATTACGCCACTATTTAATATAAGCACCAATTACGCCCAGTTTCTGGTATCCGCCATTATTCCCGCTATTTGGCAAATCGCCATTGTTTCATTTACGGTATTAGTACTCAGCGCAAATTATCGGATTTCTGGGTTAAGCCCGTGGTTTGGAAGCACATCAATTGTGGGTCATCTGAGCCGTACATTGATTCCTTATTTTCTGTGGTTTTTATTGCAGGGTTCATTTTTCCTTATTTGGTTCTACGACATCATTGGTTGGCCGATGGAAGGAAGCTGGCTAGTGCTCTTTTTTGCACAGGTGATCACGACGTTAGCCTGTATGATCATGGCTTGCTTCTTTTTCTTCCTTACCTGCGATGCAGCAAGAGCCATGAGCTTCGCTGGGGCGTTTACTGCCCCAAGCTTTGCATTTATGGGCATCACCTTTCCAGCTGCAGACATGACAACCCTTGCAACAGCATGGCGGGAACTGCTGCCAATCAGTCATTACATTGAGGTTCAAGTAAGCCAAGCAAGTTACGGCGTCACAGCCATTCAATCTCTTGCGCATCTTACCCCTATGGTGGGTTATGTCATTCCACTGATGCTGACCGTCATACTGATCAAAAAACATATGAGTAAGGAGTCACAAGCATGACGCTACTCGAACATATTAAACTTGAGTTAAGAGCGATTCTCACCAACCCCGTAGTGACGCTCACGGTGTTTGGTGGTGTCCTCTTTTACTCATTTCTTTATCCGCTGCCATACACTAAGCAGGTCCCGCGCGAGCTGCCAATTGCCGTCGTCAATCTAGACAAAAGCCAAACCAGTTATCAACTCGAACGCATGGTCGATGCAACACCAAACGTCACGGTGGTAAGCCGCCTGAGCGCCATTGCAGATGCCAAGCAGTGGTTTGAAGAAGGTAGGATTACCGGGTTTATTGTTATTCCTGAACACTTTTACAAAGATCTCATGATGGGGAAAAGTCCGGTACTTTCCTACGCGGGTGATGCCGCGCTATTTCTAGTCTTCGGGACCGTGGTTGAAGGGCTTGCTCAGGCTGGAGGCACGCTTGCAGCTAAGACCAAAGTGTCTAAGCTTTTAATTGATGGTGTGCCACTCGAACTGGCAGCTAAGCAATATGCGGCTACCGAGCTCAATGCTAAACCGACGTTCAACCCGCACATGGGGTATATAGATTACGTTGTTCCCGCCGTCTTTGTGCTCATCCTTCAGCAAACCTTGGCGATGGCATCGGGATTAATCGGAGGCACTCAAAGGCAAGGTAATGGCTACTGGCAAACCCAATCGCCCTTCAGGGTGATAGCGGTACGCACTGGGGTTTTATTAGGATTCTACTATATACTCGGCATGTTTTATTTCGGTGCCAGTTTTGATATGTATGGCATCAGTAAACTCGCCCACCCTAGCGAAATGCTCACCTTAATGTTGCCGTTTTTTCTCACCACATGCTTTATTGGCATTCTGGTTGGAGCAATCACGCCTAGACGAGAACTCGTGACGGTATTGATTCTACTTAGCTCAATGCCATTGATTTTTTCTGCTGGGTTTATTTGGCCAAGCGAGATGCTACCTGCGCCAATGCAATGGTTTGCCGCCATCTTCCCAACCGAACCAGCAATTAACGGCTTTTTGAAACTCAATCAGATGGGTGCTGATTGGTCACAAGTGTCAGCGCAATGGAGTCAATTGTGGCTACAAGCAGCGGTTTGGGGGGGATTAGCGTATTGGAGCTTTTCAAGAAATCGTACGAGTAACACTAATTAAGTTCATCGTAAAATGATACCCAACAAAAAAGCCAATGGCACACACCATTGGCTTTTTATCAATTAGCCGAGCAGTAAGCTCGTCATTGAAAGTAACGGGATAACCCTAAACTTTCTATTATGCTGAGTCTTACCAATTTTCAGTCATGTTCATCATGCAAACAAACTTATTTTTAGTAATTTTCTTCGTTGCGTTTTCATCTAGAGTTGATGAGAAAACCTTGCCTGATGACAACCAATAGTTACCAATGCCCAATTTATTGCCATTTAACAGATATTGGTACGCGGTGCGCGAAGCCAATTTAGAAGACAGCTTATCAGCACAGTACCTTGCCGCATCTGACTTTGTTAAATACACCGCTTTACTGCCATTATTGGAATACTCGATAGGCAACAGATATTGATAAGCATCGTCTTTATGAATAACGGTATTCGTAAAACGCTTTCCTACCAATGCGTCCGCCTCTTGCGTTTTTTCTGGCGTACTCTTGGCATAGCCATCTAAGATTTGTTTCGTCAACGCGGGAGCAGACGATGGTGATTTATCAGTACTAGTTTTAACGGTTTTCTTAGCCGTAGCATCTGCTTTCACTGGGCTTGGTGTCGCTTTAGTTTTCACGCTTGAAAAAGGGAAGAAATAATCACCTTCGTTTTTGAGGCTCAACTTTAAAGACTGTGTTTTTGAGTCATTCACCGCTCGAACGTTATACACACCTACGTAGTTACCAGCGACATCGACTTTATCGCCAGCGCCTACTTTTTGAACATTAATATAGAAAACGGTGTTGTTTGAATTGGAGCGGAAAACAAACCTAACTTTTTCAAGCCCTAGCGCCTTTCGTAGTTCCAGTTCAGTATTTGAGTCGAACTCATTTTTATAACTTGCTTGAGCGGTATATGTTAGGTCACCATTCATTTTTTGTGTAGCATCAACGATAGTAAAAGACGTGATGTTGACTCTTTCTAGACCGCCTTTTTCCAACATGAATGTGCGTTTCATCGTGTTCATGTTACGGTTCACACACGCCGACATACTTTCGCTAGAATCACACTCTAAACTGCCAACAAAGGTCTCTTGATTCACTTTGCGTGACTCTACAATATAACGAGATTTAACTTGCTTGTATAACGCAAGTAACTCTTCATTTTTAGTGCGGTCCAGCCCTTTAATCACCGCTTCACTTTTTGAGATCGCGACTTTCTTTTCTGATAACTGCTTTTCTTTGTCGACCAACTCTGTTTTGAGTTTACCGATGCTCATTGCTAAATCACGCAATGTTTGTGACAAGGACTCGTCATATACACCATCAACCAATTTCTTTTCCATTGAAGCTGAATCAACTTTAATGTTTTCGATATTGTTAACAAGATTAATCTTAATAGACTCAATATTTGAAAACAGCTGAGTATACGTTTCGTTACTCTCTTCAAGTCCGGTTTGTAGATAACCGTTGTCATAATCGCTGCTGATTTTTTCTAACTGCGTTTTTTCATCAGCATTCATGACTTCCAGTGCATTAGCGACACCGCTAACACTTAGACTTGCTAATGCGATCAACTTAACCGTTTTAGAACTAAAAACTCGGTGGGGAAAATTCACGACAACCTCATCTGACTTAAACATTGACTGGCTCGTCGCACGTAAAAAGTGCTTAACTAACAACCAGTCATTAATATTCCTTATATTTTGACTATCATATCAGCCCATTTCTCGATTGTCTTTACAACGTGTAATAGAACTGTGAGCTTTAGTGACCCACAGTCCATTTATCTACGCGTATTAAATACTATTTTGCGAAGTATGGCGTATTATTACCCACACTTTATATTCAGTAACAGGGATATTATTCACTCAAGAGAATATCAACCCTTCGGTTAGTCGCTCTACCCTGTGACGTTGAATTCGTCGCAATAGGCTTTAGTTCTCCAAATGACGTCATCACAACCTTTTCTCGCTTAACACCTTGGAAAAACAACACATCAGCCGTATTCACCGCACGTTCTAAGCCGAGCCCTTGGTTATATTGTTCCGTGCCAACACTATCGGTATGACCTTCTACCTGAAGGGCAACCTTTTGCTTAGCAAGATCTTGCGCGACACGGTTAAGAGATTGTCTCGCAATTGGCGATAAGTGAGCGTTATCAAAACCAAACTGCAAGCGAGCGACATGTTTGTTATCACCTCCCCCCACGCCTTGCGTCCCTTTATTGCTGATATAGGTCTGACAGCGGCGGCTGCTGAGCTGAGCATGACTTGCTGCTAATAGAGCTTGCTTTAGCTCATCGTCGTTAGAGACCTGTTCAATTTGCAAAAATCCCGCATGATGCTGCCCTATCCCTATCACGTTGCCAATTTCTGTGGTGTAGCGAATTTCACCATTCGCGTCACTGCAATACTCCATGACGCTGGATTCTACAGAATGTACTGTGCTGGTAAAACCAAGCATCAGCATAGGAACGAGTATATAAAAACGATGTGGTAACATGCTTTGCCTTAATGTTGTCATGTTTAATTTTAATCAATTATTGCTCTAATCGAAAAGGGGCTTAATAGAGCTTCGTCGTGCCGCTAGTCCGGGAACCCTTACGTATTAACTCTTCAATTTTTTCAATTAACTCGTCTAAGTTAGACACGTCGATGATGTCCTCGTCTGGATTCTCTACGCACTCACGAAACTCCGTGACGTTTGAAGAGGTGAAACCGATTCCAATTACACCAATATATAAGCCAGGTATTTTTTCGCGAGCCTCATCACACATTCCATTACTGACAAGGCCATCGAGGATATCGTTGTTAGGACTTTCTTCTCCATCACTTAGAATTAATAACATTTTAATTTTGTTATCGTAATCTTCTTGCTCATCCTTATCGTTACTATTCGGATTGCCTTCTGCAAGCTTTTGAATCCCTCTCAAAATACCTTGAAACGATGCAGTATTCCCACCAGCACTCATACTATTAATATTCGCGATATCACTCGTCTTGTTTGTTAGGCTAATAGTCGCAAACTGGTTGCGAGATGGACTCCCATAACCTCGATATAAATCAACATTATCTACTCGATATTTTGACAAATTGCTCGGAAACTGATTCTCCAACATACTTTCTACTGTTAGAGAAAAATCAACGTAGTCCTTGTTGTCTACAAAAAAGTAATCATCCGAATCTGTGTTCTTATTTATGCCGAGAACTCTAGCCAAACGTTTTGCCTGAGCCTTTTCTTCATTGGTCTTATTTGGGCATTTTTTTCTATTACTCTTACATCGATAGACCGTTCTTGCACTAACATTGCGCCAGGCATTCCAATCAACCTCTTCATAACTTCTTTCTGGAGTGACCAATCTAAAACCTGATTTATAGCGCAATTGACTCACCGCATACACATTTCGATCTGTCCCTACCTCACGCGTCCTAACGTTATACGGCACAATGCCGAGCCGGTTTAACAACTTGTCGGCTAACTCGCCTTGATCACTATCTTTACAAACTTCTTTTTTTAACCAGTAGTCATATTCGATCTTTTGGCATAATAGTTTACGGGACACCGTCATAACGGCTTCTTTCAGATCATATATTTTATAATTCCCCCCCCACCAGTTATTCATCGAACCAGAAAAATCAGATACAAACACAATATCAATATTGTTATCACCTAAATAGGCAGGATATTTCTTTGCTATTGACTGAGCAGTTAGGTCTTGAGTCTCATTAAAAGAGGGGATAAACGTACTCGAAAACCAAGAATCATGCGTAGTCTTTACATCGACAGTGTATTGGATAAATTCGAGCGTATCGCTATCGGGTATTGCCTCTTGATGCCTTTTTTTCGCCGTTACCTGCGAAGATTTAATGTCGCGAACATAAGCGTTTACATACTTAGTCGCAAAAGCATTCGCACTGCCTTCTTGGTCGGCCATCGTCACCGCAATAGCCGCGGCTTCTGCTGCATCGCCCAAACGACTTTTCTCTTGCACATATCGGGTACCTTCAACAGCCCAAAATGTAAAGCCCATAATGGGAACCAATGAC
This sequence comes from Vibrio qingdaonensis, assembly GCF_026191675.1. Lineage (GTDB taxonomy): Bacteria > Pseudomonadota > Gammaproteobacteria > Enterobacterales > Vibrionaceae > Vibrio > Vibrio qingdaonensis. The sequence goes on from NZ_JAKRRY010000001.1 coordinate 307,987, forward strand.
AGCCCCATCCAAATTGCTGCAACACCGCCTTGTTTTTTAATACTGCGAACGCCAATAAATCGTTTCATCATCATCTCCCCGGCATCACAGAACTAGAAGCGATCGTAATCGTCGGGTTACCGCCGTTGGTAAAAGACTCAAACCATGAATCATGCCTTTCGCATAATGTCACTCGATAAAGAGGATGGTTGACCCCGTCCTCGACCGGAATGAGATCGCTATAGTCATTAATCGAGCCACTATTACACGACATTTGTCCAAACATACGACTACGCAGCTGCGTAACAATAGGACCGTCTGTCAGGGACTCAATCTGAATCGCGACGTTATTTTGGCTAACGTTCAACATACGCGATGCAACAATCGCCATATTATCTAAATCTTGCTGTGTGACATTGAAATCAAGCACTTGCCCTTCAGCATCTGCAAAGTAGCGGGTTCTTTCTTTGAGCACGTTGACCAAAGCAAAGCTAGAGCGATCCAGCTTGGCACGAACCAGTAATTTATGACTCAGGTCAGTCGAAAATAAAAAGATCATACACAAACCCACCAGCACAAACGCGAGCTCTATCGCGAAAGAACCTTGCTGATTTTTACGCGCATTAATTTTCATCACGCCACCCTTCATGCTCTAGGTTAAGTACCATGGTGCGCGTGATTGGTGTTTCGCCGTTACCCCACATTTCAATCATTGGAGAATACAAATACGTCACAGTGATCTCGGCAAGATCGTAGCTAAACGTGAGGTCCTGACTAGAATGGCCGTCATTGGCAACAAATTTATCAAAAGTCTCAAAGTACTTTCCGTCGATAGAAAATTTGCTGCTATCGATTAGAAAATGCCAAAGGTTATCTTGATTCTCAATCAGATCTTTAAAGCGAGTTTCATACTGTTCATGAATACTGCTTCCTTGATAAATTTTAGTGTTACGTATGGTTTCTCGTAGCGAATACTCGGTCATGTTAACCACATAGGTTTGATAACTTGATTCGAAAATAGCAAACGTAGAAAACATCAGAACCAACGCCCCAAGCGCAAACTCAATGCTAGTCACTCCCAATTGCTGACGACGGCTAGCCATTACTCTGCCTCAACATAAGCAAATTGCTGAGTAATTGTGAGCAGTTCACCAGCGTTATATTGGTCTCGAAGAAGGGCTTTAGCTTGTTCTGATTTTCCCGATTTTAGCAATGCAATAGCCAAGTTGGCTTTTACCGTTTGATTCGTCGGGTGCTCTTTTAGCACTGGCGCTAACGTCTCAATCACAAGATCGAAGCGTTGTTCAGCAAGGTACACAACCGCTAGATTGTTCTTAATAACAATATCGTCATAACCACGAAGCCGCGCCAAATTAAATTGCGCTTTCGCCTTGGAGAATTGATCAGATTTACTATAGGCAACACCAAGTAATACCCGAATTTTTCCGGAAGTATTACCTAGCGAGATAGACTGATTATACGCGTCGATTGCCTCTTCAAGATGGCCATTTTCCGCCTCAATCTGCCCTTTCAGTTGCAGTAAGCTTTTATTCTTGAGACCTTTGCCAATGAGATACTGAGTATAGAAACGAGAAGACTCAACATCGCCTTTTTCAAAATACACGTAAGCGAGCTGCTCCACCGCATTATCATCCTCAATACCCCCTACTAACTTCGATTTATACAAGGCAATCAGGCCATCGTAGTTATTCACTTTTTCCATACCGGCAATAATACTTTGTTCAGAAGGCGGCTGGTTGGTTGTTTCACAACCCACTAGAATCCCACTCAAAGCCATCACTAACAATACGACATTCCATCGCATAGTATTTCGCATACCTTTTCGCATAGCACTAACCACCAATATTTATCGACATCTGCATAATGCCAGGTGCAAGAATTAAAATTACGATAGGAAACATGATAAATAAAATGAGTGGCACACTCATTTTTGCTGACAATCGACCCACTTTTTCTTCTACCGTTAGAATTTGTATTTTTCTCATGTCTTCCGCTAGATCACTGAGTACCTGAGCCACCGATGTGCCATATTGCAAGTTTTGGATAAGCGTTAAAACAAAACTTCTTACCGCCGGCGTGGGTAATCGCTCGCTCAGATCATCCAAGGCTTTTTCCAACCCTTTTATCTTGGCTGAGTCCGATGTGCGTTTAATCTGATAACAGAGGTCGCCATCAAAAGCCTCTAGCTCTTTTGCTAAATAAATTAGCGTCGCTTCTATTGTCATCCCTGTCTGCACACACACCGACATCATGTCCAATAGATAAGGCAGCTGACTCGAGGTTTTACCAATGAGCGCTTTACGACGAGCTTCCAGCATTAAGTCTGGTAGGATAATTACCCCTATCAAGGTGAATAATCCCGCCAATATTTTGTTGGTATCAGACAGCTCCGAAAAGAAAACTCCGACACAAGCCAGCACAAGAAATAGTATCTTGACGGGGAAGTAATACTTCGCCCATTCTTTGTTGTAATAGCCAGCATTAACCAGCTTTTGCTCAAGCTCTTTTTGATTCCCCTTGCCAAATCTAACCAACAAGCGATTAACTGTACTAGGGCCTCGCTGTACGTCTTCACCAATAAAGTTGGCAACGCGCTTGCGGCGCTGCTCATGACGCAGTGCATTAACGATAAAGTAAAATAAGGCCGCCAATACGACAGAAAAAGCAATCAGCAAAATCATGTGCGTACGCCCCTTACTAGTAACCAAACAATAGATAAACCAATAAATTCACTACCCACCACGTAATACAAGATGTATTGCCCTCGCTCATCGTGAAGGATAAAGTCGACACTGCCGGGATTGATATACTGAAGAAGTATGGTGAAAGCCAGTGGAATGGCTGCGACAATCTTGGCCGATATTCGCGCTTCTGATGTCATTGCCATTTTCTTCTTATCTAATGTACGCGCATCCACTAAAACGCGAATAAGTCGGGCGAGCACCCCTTTTAGTTGCCCTCCGCGGCTAATATTCGCTTTGAGCGTCACCGTAAAAAATAGAAATTCTGGGTAGGGATAATTTTTACACGCACGTTGCAATACTATTTCTGGCGGTTCACCCATTTTCAGTCGCTCGCCCATCATTTTAAACTCGCGGCCAATACTGTTGTCCATCGAACCACCCACGTAGGTGATCGCCTGCATTAAGCTATCGCCAGCCGTTACCGCGCTCATTAAGATGTTCAACGCATCAGGAAAGGTGTTCTCAAAGTCTTTGCGCTTTTTGTTATATAGGTAACGGTATCCCACTAACAGTGACACCACGACCATCGCGACTGATATCCAAATGTTACCCATCTTCAATAGGTCAAACACCAGATACCAAGCGCCGACAAGGCTGCCAACGGTATACAGCAAAATGTAGACTGGAAAACGTGGCCCAAGCACTTGTAGCGTAGGAGAGATAGAGTCTTTAAATTTTTGCCACTTCCGCTTGCCGGCCAAGGTGCCGACATTCACCGCTTTTAGATTCTCGACTTCAACGCTTTCTATAGCAAAAAAATGGTCGATTTTTTTCGCTTTCGAGCTCTGCGTTAATAGCAAGACAATGGCAAAGAGAATTAAAGAGATCCACAACATGCTACGCCCCTCGAAATGACGCCATTAGGTCATCATACAAGCCAAAGAACTGCGCTTTTTTTGCCAGCTCTGAACGCTGCATAATGCCGTTCGTTACGAAATCACCTTGAACCGTATCGCTGTAGTGAGATTCGTCATATTGAAAACGATAGATCTCTTCCATGACGACACTGTCACCTTCAAGGCCAACGACCTCTGAGATACTGGTGATTTTTCTTGAGCCATCTCGCAGCCTATTCACTTGCACGATAAGCTGTACCGCACTCACTATCGTGCGGCGGATCGCATCTAATGGCTGATTTAGGTTCGCCATCATCACCATCGACTCAACACGAGCAATCGCATCGCGGGGGGTATTGGCGTGAAGAGTAGACATGGAACCATCGTGACCAGTGTTCATCGCCTGAAGCATTTCAAATGCCTCTGAGCCACGACACTCACCTAAGATAATGCGATCAGGTCGCATACGAAGGGCATTAATCACCAAGTCACGCTGTGACACCGCACCTGTCTGTTCAATACTTGAGGTGCGAGTTTCCAAACGAACAAGGTTGGGCTGTTGTAAACGCAATTCTGCCGCATCTTCAATGGTAATCACCCGCTCATCGTCAGCAATATAATTAGACAGCGCGTTAAGTAAGGTCGTTTTACCTGAACCCGTACCGCCAGAAATCAAAATATTCATGCGGCAACGTGAGGCGATCATGAGCACGCGGGCCATGTCCATGGACATAGAACCGAAACCAATCAAATCTTCGAAACCAATGTTTTGTTCGCGGAATTTACGAATCGAAATCGAGGTGCCATCGAGTGCGATTGGCGGGATAACAATATTGACACGACTGCCGTCTTCTAGACGTGCGTCTACGGTCGGTGACAATTCATCTACACGTCGGCCTACTCGTGAAGCTATGCGTTTTGCAATGGACAACAGCAACTCTTCATTAACGAAGGTGACTTCCGATTGCTGCACCTTACCGTGACGCTCGAAGAAAATATGATTAGGACCGTTCACCATAATGTCGGTGATCGACTGATCTTCGATTAATGGCTGTAATGGACCAAGACCAAATAGCTCATCAATGAGGCTTTTCACCAAGCCTGATTTCATCACTGAGGTAATTGGTCTTTGATAATTCGACGCCAATAAGTCAACCGCACTTTGGATTTGAGATTCAAGATCTCTGCGGCTCATTTTTTGTACTGCTTCGGCATCGAGCGCTTCAAATATCTGGCTACGAAATGCTAAATACAGATCTTTGTTTGAACTCATTTGTTATTTGCCCTCTTCAACCAGTTAGTCCATCCCTTCGACTCCAGTGGTTGACCGTTGATAAGCTTCATTAGTGCATCCATAGAGCGGCTGATATTCCGGTCGTGCTTATGGGCACGTTTACCATCAATAATGATGTGAGAGAGGTTTTTACAATAAGCAACCTCTAGGTCAATATCAGCGCCAACGTATTTTTTAAGATCCGCGGATTGCAAAACAAACGCGTTTTCTGGTCGATGATAATTGGCAACAGTGATAACTCGAGTTCGCTTCGACAAGGTAAGCTGAAGGTTTTCAATGCGCTCATACAGTCGTTTTGCATTTCGCACCGCTGACACCGATGGGTCCAAAACAATGACCACAACATCAAAAGTATCCACTAACAATTGCGCTTCCACTTTAAAGTCAACGCTGCCTGAAAAATCTTCAACAATAAAGTTGGTATTTCGAGCCAGTACTCGCATAACGTCTGATTATAATTAAGAATATCGGTTTGACTCATGTTGCCGTCGATGGACAGTAACCTTAGATTTTTACGTGCCGGGTGGAGATAACTCAACGCCCCTTCTTCATCCATTTCATGTAAGGGGGCGGTAAATTCATCAATCGCTTTAGGTTTAAACTCTTTTAAGCCCATCATCACGTCAATATTGCTATCGGTATACTGATGATCAACAAGAATGGTATCGGTACCTTGCGTAGACAATAATGAGCTTAATTCTGCGGTGATAAAAGACGTCCCCGTCCCGCCTTTAGCCCCGACAATCGCGACACGTTTTGCTTTACGTTGTTGACTTACCCCTGAAAAGGTTTTGAGGTTTTTATTTACATGCGTTAGAAAGTCGGCGAATTCTTGTTTATTCACTGGCCAAAAAACGTAATAAAAACCCATCTCTTTCAAAGAACGGAGTGTTGAGATGGCATCTTCTTTACCAATCACGACCACGCCTTTATGAGTGGGCAACTTACTTGCGAACGCTTTAGCGTCTTCAACAACATTTTTCGATTCATTAAGTTCTAACAGCACAATCTGGCTGGTTTGCTGTTCCGAAAACTTTCCAATACCTTGGCTCGATTTCAAGCACGTTGGGTCACTCCAACCTTCAAAGCGAAATATCTCCGTGACCAAGTCTAAACATTCTTGCGATTGGTACACGAGCGTACAACCTGAGACACCTTTAATCGTTTTCGGTGCTGACTTAGTCTTGGTGCTCAGCGCCTTAGAAAGATCAAACATTATTGAGCTCCCGTAATACGTGATTTATTGGCGACTTGCTTCAACCGCGCCGATTCAGAAAAGCAATTAAGTTGCGAATGCTCGACACCAAACTGTACCGGTTGGCACTGCTCTGTTTTTAACACGTAGAAACTGACCTGAAGTTTAATATCGGTCAGCAGTTGCTTATTGTTTACCAAAACAACCTTATCATTCTTCAATTGAAGTCGCGGGTACGATGCCAACGATTGATCTAACAGTGATTTAGCGGCTTTATTTTTATATTCGATAAAGTAGCGTGCACCCGTGTCTTGATCTTCAATGGTGGAGAATAACGCCTCCAGTTGTGACTGGGCGCGCGCTGTATCTTGTACCGACATTTCGATGGTGTGCTTTTGTTGGTACACCAACGCCTCTAACCCGTTACCACCAAAATAGCGCTCAGCGGCGCATCCGGAGAGCATGATTAACAGGCTCACTATCAACAGTTGTTTCATCATTGAATAAAGCCTCCCTGTGACAACAATCGGATCGTGGCATCCGAAGGTGTGGCGTAACCATGATCGGTGTCGATGTTCAGCCAGCGAACTAAGGTGGATGTCTTTTTCATAAAAGGAAGTTGAATATCGGCAGGTTTGATTGGCTGAACCAAATTTACCGTCGCAACAATAATAAGTTCAGTACGCTTTCTTTCTGTTACCGATTTTCGAAACGCGGCACCAATAACAGGCACATCGCCAATCAGCGGAATTTTCTGCATTTTTTCGAAATCGGCACTACTCATTAAACCGCCCAATACAAAACTGTCTCCGTCGGCGAGTTCAATAGTGGTCATGGCGCGACGAGAAGCAAGTTGTGGTACTTCAATGCCCGCCGCTTTGATGTATTTTTCTATCTCACTGACTTCAGGGAAAAGCTGCATGCGAATTTTATCTTCACTAAGCACCTTCGCTGTGAGATCAAGTTTGATACCAAACTCTTTAAAAGTGATATTGACGTTATTGTTGGTAGAAACGATAACCGGGACTTCGCCACCCACTAAAAAACTTGCCGATTCACCAGATAGTACCGTAAGGTTGGGCTCAGCCAACACTTGGGCAATATCTTCATTACCTAGGGCGTTAATCACGGTTGCCAAGTTTGCTGCTTCAAATTGGTTGAAAACAAACTCACCAGCGCTGGCACCGAGTGAGCCCCAATCCACCCCGATAGTTTCACCAAATGATTCCGTTACTTGAGCAACAGAAATCTTTACATTCACTTGTTGTACCGTCGCGACTTCTAAACGCTCGACAATGCCTTCCCAAGTCATGTTTCTGGCAAACACCATGCTTTCTGGCTCTTCGAGTTTCACATTCTCTGAAGTAAATTCAATTTTCTCAGCTTTGTCATACCTTTCAGTTTTGTCTCGTCCCAATAGCGTGGCGACCAAGCGGTAGACATCGTCTCGGTCCTGTTCTGAGCTGACAATGCCACTGACCGCCACTTGCTCACCTATGGATTGCAATTTGATATCAAAATCTGGGAAGTGAAACTTAATCTGGCGACGAACTTGAGTTAAATCCAAGTCAACGATAATACGATCCGATAACAACACATCTTCTGCCATACCGTAGACAATCAATCTTGACTGCCCCATACCGTTAGCAAACACCACTAAAGTCGTCTCATTAATGATCTTGTAATCGGCGACATCTGGATTACTAATAAATACCTTACCAATTGGTACAGGTAGCTGAATATGACGTCCATCATTTAGGGTTATATAGCGATCGGCAGCCAGCGCGGCTTGACTGATAAACAGTGCATAAAAGCCAAACCATAAGGTCAATAGAAAACGAAAAATCGTTGTGGTCATGGGACCCATTACATGGCCTCTCTTGGGTTGCTGACATTGCCACGAAACTCTTCCACACCGACATAATTGTCCATAATGGTTCGCACTTCCGCGTAAGTCGGTTTTTGGTAAGTTTGACTGCGATAAATCTCGATATGCATGGTTCTTTGTGCCAAAGCGAGCCTCGCGAGATCGTCTGGATGCACCTCTATCACTATTGTGGTGAGCCCTTTTTCTTTCACTGGGGCACGCGCAGATACGACATCACTGTCACCGCTATCATCGCCAACGTTCAATACTTTGACATGCTTAAGAAACATCGAGGCTTTCACCCCTTTAAAATGCTTAGGCTTATCCGCATTCGCGGCTAGATTAACATTAGGTGAGCTCACGGTAAGTACATCGATATACGCACCGGGGCGGATGTAGTCATTGATGAGGTTTTTGTCGCTAACTTGCAGGGGATACAGCGTCATACCGTCGGTAATTAACAGGTCGATATAACCAGGTTGGCTGCGGTTGGTTTGATATTCAGCCATGACAATGGCGCCTTGGTGAATATCGGTATTGGTGAGCGTGCTAGGGTCAAAGTCCACTTTGGTATCATTTTTTATACCAAACTTTAGTGCGTCACTAAGCGGCAGTTGCGTTTTTCTGACAAGGTCGGTCGAGATCGGTGAACCTTTTAAAATTGGCTCAACCGCTTTCCATACCGTAACATGACGCTCTTCGACAACTTCAATCACAGGTTCACTAGTCTCTACCTGTTCTGGTGCCTTCTTCATTAAATCAACGAGGCCCACGACCCCGACAATCAATGCTACGAAAGCAATGAGTAAAACAATTCTTGAGCGCATGAGTATATTCGCTGTTGTTTAAAGTAATTGCTGAGATTGCAGTTGATGGCTGGCAATCGTGAGAAAAAAGCCAACACTGATTGCTACTCCGTAAGGAAGTGTCACATCTTGAATTTGACTGCCTGGTGTCATACGGTGTTTTACGTAATAACATAAAACTAATACACCACCGCTATATGCAGTAAAAAGCATAGCCTCATATAACATCGCCATTGGGATGGAGAGTGATAATACCCCTGCATACTTAACATCTCCGGCTGCTATCCAGCCAAATCGAAAGATAATAAGTCCTATAAAAAGCACTACCAGCATCGAATCAACATGACTATTTTCAAATCCCAAACAAACCAACTGAATAGCTAAAAAACCGAATAGTATCTTATTCTCAATTCGTCTATTCTTTACATCGAAAATAGATACAAAAAAACACGTAAGTGCCAATAACGATAAGTAGACCATACTATATTAATTTAGAGTGTTAATACGCTGATATCTCAGCGTATTAACAATAACTCTTAGATTAAGCGAGTTCTGCAATGATTTTATCGAACACTGCTTGTAGTGCAGCTCCAACTGTACCACCACCAGTACCGAAAACGATACCCAAAACTGCTGCCATCGCCACCGCAATTAGACCGTATTCAATAGCAGTTACGCCACGCTCGTCATTTTTAAATGAAGTCATGAACGAAGCAGCTTTTACATATAGTGTTGTTAACATAGTTTTCCCTTTTTTATAAGTTTTCCCCAAAGCAAGCCCCATTTTAATTAACTATTCATCTTGTATAAAAATACCTGCTATCGATAGAATCGATAGTAGGTGATTGAAAATCAGGCGCAATTACAATACCAGGCTATGAAAATCAAACAAATTAAATAAAAACAACACCTTATACAAGCAAAGAAATGGAATGAATTAATATGAAAAAGATTTCACCCAGAAGCATAAGTGTGGCAGAGATCACACATTTAGAATTTTACATTCTTTTACACTACTGCTAAATGCCACTCTCACTTCATATTTACATGCGCAATAGAGCAAAAATACTAAGCCAATTTTGTGACTTGAGTTTATTTTGCCTATTTATATTGTCTTATCTTTATTTGCTTGTTGTAAACTTGCCGATGAATCGGTATCGTTTTAGCGATAATTATATATAAAAATATTAGTAACGCTTATTATGTCACGCGCCGGGGTCTATTCATGAAACTACAGTTCGAAAATATTGTTTCGTTTGTAGCGGTGGTCAACGAGGGTTCTTTTAGCTCTGCCGCTAGAAAACTGGGCAAATCTCAATCGACTGTTAGCACTGCAATTCAAAACTTAGAGTCAGACTTAGGCTTTGATTTGTTTTGTCGAAAAAACGCTAAGATATCTCTTACTCATAAAGGGAGACGACTATTCCACTTGTCTACTCCTGTTATAGGAAAATATAAAGAGCTCATTACCACAGCACAACAAATGAACATCTCTGAGCAGATCGTCTATCGTGTGGGTATTGACCCCCTAGTCTTCAACAATAACGTAAAACAAACCTTACTTGAATTTTCCGATGCATTTCCAAATGTAGACTTACACGTGGTCACAAAACCAAGCTTTATTCTTGGTAATTACCTGAGTGAAGGAAAAATCGATCTTGCATTAGGGAACCCTTACCATAAAACCAATAATGACTTTAATATCGAAGAATTATTTCAGGCAAACTGCTGGTGGGTCAGTCATGAAAAAGTACAACTTGACGATGAAGCCAATCCCCCTCGAATCTTGCTAATGGATGGCGTAGATGAGCTATTAAACCTCTCCCATGTCGCCTCCAATAACTTATGGCGGTTAGATGATCTCAATACCATAGTTGACCTATGTGCCGCGCAAAAAGGCATTGCGCTGTTGCCTGAGTATATTCTCGACCAATATAATCGTAGTAAAGGTCTGCGTATCATCAGTGACCACCCCAATTTCTACGGCAAAAAAGTGGTCGCGTCGTTATTTTGGCCAATCCATTCTGATTTTGGTTTATTCAATAGCTGGATAAAAAGCCAGCTCAAGCGTACCGCATTAGAGCCACAAGAATTTATTGCTGATTTAGCACAATAATTCTGCGCTGATACCACTCAGCAGTCAGGCACTATTTTGGTTACCAATAGCGCCTGACTGCTTCGTTTTGTCACGTTATGACGTTACAGTTCAAATTATCCGCCAAATTTCGATAGCCCTGCCACTAAAACCAGTCTTCGCACATCGCTTTCGTTGCTAACTGGCCACTTGTCACCGAGACTTACCTGTATCAAACCAAAATGACGAGATAAGGAATTACCATGTTTTTGTGTGTGCCTGTTAAACACATGCTGCCATTACTTTTATTTGCAGTGAGTAGTAACGCTTATTCTTCACAGCAAGCCACTGATGCGTTTGCACCAGAATCCACCACTGCGCTTGAAACTAAATCCATTGTCACCGCAGAAGATTGGATGGTGACAGCCGCCAACCCCACCGCGAGCCAAGCCGGTGCCGACGTTCTCGCCAGAGGCGGCAATGCCATTGATGCCATGGTGGCTATTCAGTTGACGCTCGGTCTTGTGGAACCTCAATCTAGTGGTATTGGCGGCGGCTCTTTTTTAGTCTATTGGGATGCAAAAGACCACCATCTAACGACTTATGATGGTCGGGAAACAGCGCCACTCAACGCCACGGGCGATCTTTTTATTGATGATAACGGTCAACCAATGAAGTTCTACGATGCCGTTGTTGGCGGGCGATCCGTAGGCACGCCAGGTACCGTTAAATTACTGTGGGATACTCACCAAAAGTACGGGAAGCTGGACTGGGCATCATTGATTGAACCCACCATCGCCCTTGCGACCCAAGGTTTCCCAATCAGCGCCAGACTGGCTGCTTTGATAGAAAAAGATAAAGCTTTCTTGTCTCGCCACCCTGAGACACGTCACTATTTGTTGCAAGGCGACGGCAAAGCGAAGACGCAAGGCACTGTGCTTAGAAATCCAGACTACGCTAAAACGCTGTCATTAATCGCGAGTAAAGGTGCTGATGGATTCTATGATGGCCCGGTCGCACAATCGATCGTCGATGCTGTCCACAATGCAAAAGGCAATCCTGGTCTGTTAAGTCGAGAGGACCTCACTCAATATTCAGTGGTGCAACGTACGCCTGTCTGCGCACCTTACAAGCAATACGATGTTTGCGGGATGGGACCACCAAGCAGCGGCGCGCTGACCATTGGTCAAATACTGATGACAATTGAGCCTTTTAATCTTGCCACCCTCGGCGCAAGTAACCCAATCAGCTGGCAGATTCTCGCCGACGCTTCTCGTCTGGCGTTCGCTGACCGAGGGATGTACGTGGCCGATAGCGACTTCTTTGATGTGCCAACAACTGAGTTATTAAATACGGACTATATAGCAACCAGAAGCGCGCTCATTACGCCTAAAAAAGCCCTACCATCTGCCCCACATGGTACTCCTGTGGCGAACTTGGCTAGTCTGTCGAAAGACCAATCTCTCGAGCTACCCTCCACCACGCATTTTAATGTTATCGATTCTGAAGGTAACGTGGTGTCAATGACATCATCAGTGGAAAATGTGTTTGGTTCGCGGGTTATGGCATCTGGCTTTATTCTTAACAATGAGCTGACCGACTTCTCTTTTGTGGCTGAGAAAAACGGCGAACCTGTTGCCAATCGTCTTGAACCGGGTAAAAGACCACGCTCTTCTATGGCCCCTACCATCGTCATGAAAGATGATAAACCCTACATGGCAATTGGCTCTCCTGGCGGCAGCCGCATTATTGGCTATGTCGCACAAAGTATTATCGCGCATGTCGACTGGGGAATGGATATTCAGCAAGCGATCAATCAACCTAAAATGATCAATCGCTTTGGGGAGATGGATATAGAAGCCAACACAGCACTTTCCGAATTTTCTCAGCAATTTGAAAGCATGGGCTATTCCGTTAAAGCGAGAGACCTTAATTCAGGGTTACACACCATTCGCATCTCAGAAAATGGATTAGAAGGCGCCGCAGACCCAAGGCGAGAAGGTGTCGCCATCGGAAAGTAGTCCTCATTCTCATACATAAAGTGTACAAACCTAGAGGCTCATCACGCTAAAATCCCACAATTTAGGACCGAGCGTGATGGTCCTCTCTCAGCCTTCTATCTCCTCCCTATTTGGTCTCTAAATGGAGGATTTTTCTCTCCATAATCGCAGCGATAATTCACGGTGCCCTACCCATAATTAGAAAAGGACATCACGTGAAACCGATAAAAACCGCACTTTGCCTTTCCATTACCAGCGCTTTAATCTTTGGCTGTGCTTCCGAATCAAACTCACCATCAGAACAGGCGAAAACACCACTTTATAGCTGTGAAAACTCCAACATTTCAGCCGCTAATGATCTTAGAATCTATCAAGTCATGGTCGAAAGCTTCGTTAATGGTGACAATAGTATTGGTCATGGTACTGGCTATGGAACCAGCCATCACATGGGTGATATACAAGGTATTATCGATTCACTCGACTACATTCAGTCACTCGGTATGAACGGCCTATGGCTAACGCCTATTTTCAATTCTGAGCCTATCGCTGGACAAAATCATTGGGCGGATAGACTGGATGCCACTGGCTACTTTGCGACTAACTATTTTGAAATTGACCCGCGCTTTGGCACTCTAGAGGATGCCAAAAAATTGGTCGATGAAGCTCATGCGCGCGGAATGTATGTCTTTTTCGATGGCGTATTTGGGCATCATAAAAGCAACGTCGTACCGTCACCTAGCGGCTTAACACCTGCTGGTAGTGATAACCCCGTCCACTATCCAGAGAGTCTCCCTTTTTACAAAGAAGTCGCCGAATATTGGATTAAAGAGCTTAAAATTGACGGATGGCGTCTCGACCAAGCGTATCAAGTCCCGACGCAAGCCTGGCAGGAAATTCGTAAAACGGTCGATGAAGCCTCTCAATCTGTCACGTATGCCAACCAAGCGGGTAATCAGGTTAATCCTTTAGGTTACATGGTGGCGGAAATTTGGGCCGGTGAGAACAAAATCATTGAAACGGGCTACGGCTCTAACGAGTCACCAGCGCTTTGTTCGGCCTTTGATTTTCCTGTGCGCTATCGACTTGTAGAAACCTTAGCCGTGAATGAATCTGGCGTAGGCGGCAAAACAGGTGAATGGATAGCAGAAGGTATGAACCTTCATGCCCTGTATCCAGACCATGCCAAACCAAACCTTATGTTAGGAAACCATGACCTAGTCCGTTTTGGCGACCTTATTCAACGAGGTAATCTGGCCGAACCTGTCGATGATGGTTACTGGCAGCGCTATAAAGCGGCCATCTCATTCCAAGCGGCCTATACGGGACCAATCACACTCTATTACGGAGACGAAATTGGGGATGAATTGGCCGGCTTCTCAAATCGCATTGAAAATGACTGTGCCATTATTGGAAAGTGCGATGATCACGTGGCTCGGACAAGTGGTCGCATAGAAGGCATCAATACCACGCTGAATTCTCAACAAGCTAATCTTAAGGCATACGTTAGTGAATTAATGGTGCTGAGAGCACAGCATCCAGCGCTATCTAAAGGCTCGCGCACCAATGTTTTAGCAGACCAGGTCAGTTATGCTGATGTCAAACAATACCAAGGTGAGTCGATTCTTTACCTCCTCAATGTTTCAGACAGCGACCAGAAAATATCCATATCCAGTGACACTATCGCCTCCTCCTCTACATTGACTGACTTACAATCGGACGAAAAAATCGCGCTGTCTTCAGGATTCTACACTATAGCGCTGTCGCCATTTGAAGGACGTTTTCTTCACATTGATCAGCCAACTGATGCCGCTCCAATAGGGCTGATTGCCGCCTCTGCTACCGGCACGGGCGATACATTCATGAGCGCTTGTGATAACCCAACATTGCCAGAGGCAGGTCCCATCGATAAATCACTCTACGTTGTAGGTGACTTTAGCGATTCAAACTGGAAACATACGTCGTCACGAGCTTTTGAATATAAAGGCAACGGCGTCTATCAAGTCGTGGCGAACGAAAAGCCCGGCAGCTATCGTATGCAATACGCCACAAAAGATTGGAAACCTCAATTCACAGCGGAAGGACTAAGCGTAAAGCTTGGTCAAGAGAACACACTAAAGTTTGGGGGCTACGGTAAAGATACCGCAGTGACGATCCTTGAAGAAGGGCGCTATGTCTGGAGCTTAAAGTTTGATGAGATTGGCACACCTTTAACGATCTTAGCGGCAAAGTGCGTTAACTAAAAAGTGCGTTAACGGATCAATACGCTAACTGATTTGTCACTCTATTAGACGGCATATAAAAACTAGGTGTCACATAAAAAACCGCCACTGTTTCTAGAAAACAGTGGCGGTTTCAGTATCACGTTGCCGTTAAGCCAGTGCTGGGTATGTCTTAAACTTCACGCCCATCATCTGTTCCATACAATGGACAACTTGGCAGCTATAGCCAAATTCATTGTCATACCAAATGTAAAGCACACAGCGGTTGTCTTGAGCAATCGTGGCTTGACCATCGATGATGCCTGGATGACGCGCTCCAACCAAATCAGTAGAGACAATTTCGGTGGAATCCGTGTAGTCAATTTGCGCGGCAAGTGACGACGTCAAGGAGATCTCTCGAAGGTAGGCATTCAACTCATCTTTAGATACTGTCGTCTCAAGGTTTAAGTTCGCAACTGCCATTGATACATTTGGCGTCGGTACACGGATCGCGTTACCACTCAACTTACCTTCTAGCTCAGGTAGGGCTTTAGATACCGCTTTTGCCGCGCCAGTTGACGTAAGAACCATATTTAACGATGCAGAGCGACCTCGACGATCACCACTATGGTAATTATCGATGAGATTTTGATCGTTTGTATACGAGTGAACCGTTTCAATATGCCCTGACACGATACCGTATTTGTCATTAACAGCCTTAAGCGTTGGCGTAATGGCATTCGTCGTACAGCTTGCTGCCGACACAATCGTATCGCTGTCTTGAATCGCATCATGATTCACACCAAATACGACGTTTTTAATTTCGCCTTTTCCTGGTGCCGTTAGTAGCACACGTTCTGCACCTTGACAGGCAACATGTTGGTTTAGACCTTCAGCGTCACGCCACACACCCGTATTATCAACAACGAGGGCATTATCGATGCCATAATGCGTGTAATTGACATCGGTAGGCGAATTCGCGTAAATAACCTGAATGTAATTACCATTGACGATCAGCGCCTTGTTCTCTTCGTCAACAACGATACTGCCGTTAAACTGACCGTGAACTGAATCTCGGCGTAATAAACTCGCACGCTTTTGTAGATCACCCTCTTTTCCGCCACGCACAACAATGGCACGCAAACGAAGTGGATAACCTGGACCACTTTTCTCAACTAGGATTCTCGTCAAAAGGCGCCCAATACGGCCAAACCCATAAAGCACAACATCTCGAGTTTCTTTGATGCCGTTGCTACTGATGCTTTCTGCCAATGAAGTCATCAAAAAGTCAGCGATGTTTTTATGGTCATCGTGAGACGCCCAGTATTGTTGGGCGAGTTGACCGATGTCGATACAACATGGCGACAAATCAAGCTCGATGAGTTTTTCTATTAGCGGTGCGGTTTGAGCAACATTGACAGATTGAGGAGCATAGTGACGAGAGACACGGTGGGTTTTAATAATATCAATCGTGGTGGCATTAACAAGCGTCTTACCAAACAACAGGATTTCCACGCCTTTTTCTCGATAGAGTCGACCTAGAATAGGTAAAATTGACTCAACAAGTGTTTGATTTAATTGCCATTGATTTTGATGAATTTCCGATTGCGAGATAGTGCTATTACTCATAGTACCTGGGGGACCTCTATCAGTTATTTGCGCCCCTCTTTTGTATGTAGGGTACAAAAGGCAAGACGCGTGTTTGGGATGTGATTATGTTGTTATTTTTCTGTGCGGGAGTGTAACAAGCAGATACTTAATCTGCTAGGAAAAATAAAGCCGAATATTAGCGGGGGATAACGTGATGTCGGTAGCATTTATTGCGGGGTTAAACGTAGGTCTAGCTGATTTGTTGGGAAATTTGGTGAGCTTATTTTATATAATTAATCAAACTCACCAATACGAGTGCAACAACCATCAGATTGACTAAAGGGTCTAACCTTCAAATTCATCGTGATCTTGTTTCTTAATCACTTTATGTCCATCCTCTGCCACCCCTTTTTTCCAATAGCTACTAATGTAAATATCGTCTTTAGGAATGGCTTTATCATTACGGAAAAACTGTCTCAGCCTCTTCATTTCATCAAACTCACACGCGCACCATACGTACGGTTCACCGCTTAGCCACGGCTGTGACATAGCGATCTTGGACACGGGTTCGGTTGTCCAAATAACGTCTATGCCTTGCGGTGCCTTGATCACTTGCTGGTCTGCCGCATCCATCAGTTGAATGATGGCATAGCCTTTGGCTTCTGCAGGTAGCTCTGCCAACTTCACCGATAGTGCTGGTAACGCTGTCATATCGGCATTGAAGAAAAACCAATCTTTATCAGTATTTACATTTTGAATCGCACCCGGACCGACAATGCTAATTTGATCGCCAATTTTCGCATCCATCGCCCAGCGACTGCCGAATCCACACAATTTGTCTTCGGTAATATGGGTGACAAAGTCCACCTCAATCTTGCCGTGTTCAATATCCAACCCACGTATCGTGTAGGTGCGCATTTTTGGTCGACTCTCCTCACTCAGATCGTTGAGTTCAGTCCCGCCATTTTGATTAAACAGGAACTTAATATAACTTCCGTTACTGTTAGGTTCGAATGTCTTTAATGCTTCAGATTGTAACGTGAGACGACGCATGTTTGGTGTCAAGGACTCGGAATGAATCAAGGTAAGCAATTTAGGTGAAGGCTTTTTCATAGAACACGCTTATTAATGATTATTGTTATCATTAATTTTACCACAGACTTTGCTTTTGTCTCATGAATTTACTTTGTTTTACACGTATAAAATCGGCAATGTCACGTCCTGTGTCGCTATCAACTGCCCCAAATTAGCCAACGCCCTATTTAAGACAGTCAGGATCAAAAAAGGCCCGACACTGTCGAACCTTTTCTCATTTAGCTAACTAAGCTCATAACGTCATGAACTTATAATGCCTGCTTATCGCATCCTAGCTTATAGCGTCACAGAACCGAATGCCAATGGCCATTCTGTATGGCGATATTCGCCATTTTCTTCACGCTTGGTCTCCGCCAACCAGCAGAACAATTCCCAACCGAAACCAGCTGCGATGATGCCATCTTTATCTGTTGGATCCGTGTCTGGTGTATATTCAGCAATATCAGCACCAACAAGACGAACTTTACCTGAAGCCTTCACTTTACGCAGGATTTCGTAAACTTGTAGGTGACTTAGACCAAATGGATCTGGGCTTGAGTTAGCACGACAGAACGCGGTATCTAATGCATCCAAGTCAAATGTTAAATAAACCGGACCACCATCACCACAACGGTCGATGATGCTTTCTACCATAGCGTCAACACCAAGGTCATACACTTCATTCGAAGTAAAGCCAGTCGTACCAAATGCAATATGGTTGCCTTTAACGAGTGCCGTTTGGCGGCCACGCATACCAATTTGAACTGTACGCTCTGGATCGGCTAAGCCTTCAGAGTACAATTTAGCCAACCAGTGACCAGATGTGTACGGGTAATCAAAATCCGCTCTTGTTGATAGGTCATAGTGGCCATCAAAGTGAATAACACGTAATGGACCGTATTTTTCACCCAAAGCGCGCATCGTTGGATATGGGATCGTGTGATCACCACCGAAAACAAGCGGTGTACAATCTTTTTCAACAACCATGTGATGAAGAAGCTCAGTCAACTGCTCAACTTCTGCTTTAAGCTCAAATTGACCCAAGCTATCCCAGTTTCCGTAATCGATAACACGACACCATTCGAATGGCAGCTCACCGTTATCACCAACAGTACCCATACCCATTTTACTTAGGTGACGTAGGCGCTGTGGTGCAAACTTGTGAGATGATCCCGTTGGTGAGCATTTTTCAATACCCATGCCATAAATAACAACGTCAGCATTATCCAGATCTTGTGAAAACGGCGCTTGATAAAAGCCTAAGTAATCTTTATTGATAAAGCTCAGCTGTTCAATACCTTTACCGCCACCCTGCTCTTTAACACGAGCTAGATAAGCAGCGATTTTTGGATCTAAATTGTCAGCGGCGGAGACATTTTCCCAGATGTATTTATATTTAGCGACTTTCTCTGGGTCTATGGCTGGCCATTTTTTAAAGTTTGACATGGTGTATCTCCGATCAAAACAAGGAAACTTGTTGAAAACTGCAAACAATAGTAATTCGTATTGCATCTTATGGGCAGTAACATACTGGATGTAACTTTGTCATTTCTATTGCAGCGTTATACGCTGCTCTAACACTATTGAACTAAATTCTCAATAAAACATTGCTCATTATTTGACCGACCTCTAATTCCCTCCTATGGTTTGTAAATCGCTCGCAGCAAAGGAGGTAAAACATGAAAAAAATGAGTAAGTCGTACCGTATGCAAATCATAAAAGAAGTCGCGGAGAAGAAAGTACGGGAACAGTGTGATGACCCAATGGCACGATACATCAATTCCTTGTTAGATCAGAACCCAGAACGCGATAATATCGTTGAATTCAAACAAGAATTTACTGGCAATTATTTTGATGAAAACGCAGGAGGTTGGGTAAGTAAAACATGGCGAAGTAAATAAATCATCACGTAATAATGAAGTCCCAGTTCATCACTTGAAATACCGATGGGGAAACAAGCACACAGCTTGAGATGAGGCGCCTTTTGAAGGCGCCCCCTGACGAACTAAACGTCTCTATTCTACTCTTCAGTTACTGCAACACCGCTATCACTTCAATTTCGACTTTGGCATCCATAGGCAGACGCGCAACTTCAACACATGAACGTGCAGGAAATGGCGCACTATGAGCCTCAAAAAATGCCTCATAAGCAGCATTGATTTTGGAAAACTCGTTCAAATCCTTTACAAACACCGTCGTCTTTACAATATGGCGAGGCTCTAAACCAGCTTCGCGAACAATCGCAACCGCATTCGTTAACGACTGTATCGTTTGCTCAGCCACATCGTCATCCATCACTTTTGTTTCTGGATTAATAGGCAACTGCCCTGATGTTATTACCATATTCCCAAATGTTACACCTTGAACGTAAGGCCCAATAGCCAAAGGGGCTTTGGTGGTAGAAATCGCGGTCATAGATATTCCTTTTTGAATTCTTTGTTTTACTCAGAGTGATGAAACCAATCTCTGAGTTAACTCATTGATGTTGATGATCGAGTATCTAACTAAATACCATGCTCTGGTCTATTAGCCGGTGAACATTGGCAACATTCCTAGCATAGATAAGAAATGGAAAACCGCAGTAAGCACACCAAATCCAATGACTAAATAGATCATTACTGTGCCGCCAGGTGCTCGAAAACCCTCGGACCCCTTTTCACCGTCTCTCGTTTTCTTTGCTAACATCGCAGGAATAATACATGCCCACACCGTTGCCGCAGCCCCTGCATAACCAATCGCAATGACGAAACCAAAAGGAAAAAGTAGTGAAAATATAAGTGGCGGTAAGAACGTTGCTAACCACGTTTTAGCACGCCCTTGACGGGTGTCCTCAAACTTAAAGAAATCAGCAAGGAAATCAAACAAACCCAGCCCTACGCCAATGAATGAGGATAAGATAGCCGCCATTGAGAACGTATTAATCGCATTCGCCACTCTATCGGATTCAATAACTGAACCAAGTGCTGTTAATAGCGCATCAACATTTCCACCTTGCTCGATTACTGGGCCAAAATTTGCACGGGGTAAGTTGCCAAAAATGCTAATTAGCCAAACAAAATAAAGGATAGACGCGATTACCGTGCCCCCTAATATTGCTTTTTTCGCTTGAGATTCACATCCGTAGTAAGCACGCATTGACGATACCGAGTGATGATAACCAAACGAGGTTAACGCAACAGGTAGCATCGCCATCGCATACGGTGCGTAGTTATTTTCGGCACTGATCGTATCTAGCAGCACACTCATATCAACATTGACCGCTAAACCCGACACACCGAAAATAAAACTTAGTACCATAAAAGCTATCAATACAACTGATATACGGTCGACAGCTCGAGTGGAATGCCAAACAAAGGTGGAAAAAATAAGCACAAAGAAAATGGAAGCGAGTTTGTCATTTACTCCTAGGACATCTTTTAATATAAGACCAGAAGAGGTAATATACGCGTATAAAAGAATACCACCAACAAAGTATACGGTTATATTATTAAATAGATTTATTTTTGAACCTAATAAATCTTTTGTTACTGTATCAAAGGAAACTTTAAGATCGTAGTTTTTAAATGCTTCTAACAACATCCAACCGGAAATTGTCATTACTATCATGGTTACGGTTATTGCCAATAGGGACCAAACTGTCCACGCCCCTGCTCCTGCACTCGGTAGCCCTAGCATTCCAGCACCCACACATACGCTGGCAATTATACAGGCACCACCTATTAAAGATGGACTCTTATTCATAATATATTCTCGTAGAATTTCTCGTTATGATTAGTTTCAGCTTTATAATTATTCAAACAAAAAAAGAGCGTAGCATTTATTTGCCACGCTCTAATTACTATTAAGCTTCTGCTAATGCTGATTCAGTAGTGCTTGTAGTCACTTTTTCAACTTCTTTTAGACGAGCGGTGAAGTGACGTAATACTTCTGGCTCGTAAGTGAAGTCTAAACCTTTTACTTTATGGGCATTTTCTTTCACTTTTTCGAACGCTTCAATAACATAATCCATGTGCGTTTGAGTGTAAGTTGCACGAGGGATGGTCAAGCGAAGTAGCTCCGCAGGACACGCATGTTGTTTGCCGGTAGCAGGGTCACGACCTAGCAATAGAGAGCCAATTTCAACCGCACGGATGCCGGCAACCTTGTACAACTCACAAGCCAATGCATGTGCTGGGAACTGATCCGCTGGGATATGTGGCAGCAGTTTACCCGCGTCTACGAATGCCGCGTGACCACCAGCCTGTTGACACACAACTCCGATAGCTTCTAGGCCGTTCACCAAATATTGAACTTGGTTAATACGGTACGCTAACCACTCTTGACGCATACCGTCATATAGGCCGACAGCTAAGCGCTCCATTGCACCACCTTCAAGGCCACCGTATGTTGGGAACCCTTCTTGTACCACACAAAGAGTACGACATTCAGTGTAGGCATCCATCAAAGAATCGTCTTTGAAGCACAATAGTCCACCCATTTGTACCATTGCATCTTTCTTCGCAGACATTGCAAGCGCATCTGCATACTTGTACGTTTCGCGCGTGATTTCTTCGATTGTCCAGTCTTGGTAACCCTCTTCACGTTGCTGAATGAAATAAGCGTTTTCAGCGTAACGAGCGGAGTCCATAATGACAGGGATGTCGTATTTTTGAGCAATTTCATACACTGCTTTTAGGTTCGCAATCGATACAGGTTGACCACCAGCAGAGTTGCACGTAATCGTACTCACGATATATGGAACGTTGGCTGCGCCAGCTTCAATGATCGCTTCTTCCAGTTTTTCTAAGTCAAAATTACCTTTAAAGTCTGCATTTACTGCCGTATCAAACGCATCTTTGGTGTAAACGTTTTTCGCAACACAACAGTTCACTTGAGTGTGACCTTGAGTCGTATCAAAGAAATAGTTCGACAACGCAACCATTTTAGTACGATCCAAACCCTTCTCTTTCTCACGCTTTTTAATAAGCACTGGAATATAAATCTGCTCTGCACCACGTCCTTGGTGAGTTGGAATCGTCAGTTCATAGCCAAAAATATCTTTAACGGCATTGGCTAGCGCATAGTAACTACGGCTACCACTATAAGCCTCATCGCCACGCAGCATTGCTGCTTGCATCTCTTGGGTAATTGAACCTGTACCACTATCGGTCAGTAGATCAATAAAGACATCTTCACTGTCTAATAAAAATGGGTTCATTCCCGCTTTTACAATCGCTTCATCACGATATTCACGTGTAGTACGTTTTACTGGCTCAACAACGCGAATACGGAATGGTTCTGGCAGATGTTTAAAGTTTTCCATGATATTATCCTAATAGTATTTATTATTACCGAGTGTCATTAAGTAGGTCGGTAAATAATTAATAAAGACAACCCTATCTAGAAATAAGATCCAGATACGATTTAATTTTTAAATTCTAGTTTTTGATTTAACACAGCATAAATAAAGCAATCTATTAAATATACTTAACTTACATCTGTTATATAAAATCAGGGCGCACTGGAGCGTGCGTTCGATAGAGTTATCTCGAAGGAAAGAAAAAAGCGATTTTGTAATCTAGTGTAATCCAACTATTTGTCATGTTGAAGTCTTCCATTGTTGTACCTATTTGAAACGTCTATTTCAAACTACTGAGACAATTATCTATAGATCATAGGGATTTGTCATTATCACAGATTACAATATGAGATATCGTTAACAAAAAAAAGTAATTAACTCTTTTTCACCTCGAAAGCAGGATATTTAGTATGATGAAGATCAATAGAGCGTACTAGTAAACTACGTCATCATTAAAAATAATATTAGTGGATTAAACAATTTTTTATTTATTTCTTTCCATAAATTCAACCACTCGCTTCATTGTTGGTTCAAAGTAAGGATTCCAACTTAATCTAGCACTAATGGTGTCATCATCAAAAAGTTCCCACGCAGCGTGCGTTAACGTCGGCATTTTAGGGCAATCTACCTTATAGATTTCCCCCTCTTGACTATCTCCACACTGGCGCATCAAACCCGTCCTACCATAAAGTGGGTTATCTGGGCGGTATAGCACAGAGATATGAGAGCCACTTTGTATATAAAACTCCGGTAACTTCATAGGAAATTTAACAAATCTTGGATCACTATAATCCCTATCACCAAACCAAATAAGTTCAGATTCAGGGGAGCTAAAACGTGCTTTGAACAAATCATATACGCCTTTAGCATCGATAAGCTCATCACTTTCAGCAATCATTAAGATCGCAGGAACGTTTAGCGCATTGCTCTCTAGCTGATCTTGTACATCAACCGCACTTTGATAGTAAAGTGCAGCACCATCCATTGCTAGCGAATCGTAGCGAGAATAATTCTGTTCTTTTTCAATGCTGACCCAATCGACAAAATGGCTGGCGAAACCTGCTAGCCCAGCAAACGGATCTTTAGGTATGAATGCCGGCGAAAACAAAATTAAGCCTTTAATATCTCCATCAGTGCTGGCGAAACTGGTCACCAAATTAGTGCCGGTCGAAAACCCACCTAACCAAACTGCATCCACATCTTGACGTAGCAGTACTACCTGGTGAGCCACCGCCTTTGTCCAATCTTCATACATCGGGTTCATTAAGTCCGCGGGTCTAGAACCATGCCCCGGCAATAACATCACATGAACCAAGTAGCCCTTTTCTGCAAGATAAGGCGCTATATCAATAAAAGAGTAAGGGGAGTCCCCTAATCCATGCACTAACAGCACACCTTCACCATTAGGCACTTCTGGTTCTAATTTATATGGACTCACCGCATCCATTTCCCGTTCGTAGCCCGCGCCATGAAAAACACGGTACTCATCTAGCCAGTCACGAGTTTGCGCTGCATATTGATTAAACGTCCCTTGTTGATACGGTGCTAAAGCGCCGGAGCTCTGGTACATTTGAGGATTAGCCTCAATGATCCGGTGGCTACACCCGCTAAGCACAATCACGAATAAAGCGACAATAACCCACTTGCCTGAAAACGAACGTCGAACCACCGGTACTTCCTTATGTTAATTGCCTAAGTAGAACGCAATCGCTTAAATAATATCGCTTAAACAAGGCTAGTTATTCGATGCCTGATGATCTCGGAAGTATTGCATTGCATCCATCACATCCCCGTTTGCCAATGTACATTGCTGACTTGTCGCCTCATATACACCCTCCGTCGCTTCGCAGTAACGCTGGGCTTGGGATTTATCATTGCTATCGCTGTGCTGCTCTCGGTAATACGTCCATGCATCAACTGACTTTCCTGAACTCAACAGGCATTCTTCTGTTGCTAGGTCGTAGCTACCATGCTGTTCACAAAACACAGCAGCGGGGTTTGCCATATTCAGTTTTCCTTCATCTTTCACTACCTCAGACTTTGCACAACCGAATAAAGCCAAGCTTGATAGCACGGTCATTGATACGAGTGATTTCATTATTTTTACCTTTTCGATATGTGAACAACGCAGACCCAATTAAGAAAACGCGATTTTAGGTCCTACTTCCGTGCCAATGACATATGACTCAGAGACTGGCAGGTTTACCAATGAGCAGCGCTCATGTCTAATCATTGTTGCGACGCAAACGCTGTCTGTTAACAATCAAACTTATTCAAGCTATCTATTACATCTGATCCTACAACCACCTAACGTTCGCTAAATTACATACTCACTACACTAGATATTCACTAAAAAGCACACGCTCTCACTAAACCCTAGATGAAATCTCAACTGATTCAACTCAGGCTTGAATTTTAATACGTCAGATGTTACAAAATCACACCGCTCAACCACACTTGTCATAAGCCTCCCCCTTCGGCTTTATCTCTTTATCGATATAGCAACGCCTTTGACTATATCTCTAGATAATATCAACCAATATCGCTACTCAGATTGAGAAGGTAACAGTAGGTAATTTACTTGTAACTGACAGCAGATCATCGACAATTCATGAGTAAATTATTAATAGAGGAATCTCTACTCATGAACGGTTTTCGATTATGGCATTTTGCCCAAGCATCGCTTGGAATCGTCCAATGGGTTGGCATCGCCATTCTGCTCAACCCTATCATTATAGAAAGAACCTCGAGCGGAGCATTGTTGGGGCAAGTCATGGCCCTAATAGGTGGCGCAGGGCTACTTGCACCATTGATTGGTGGAGTTGCAGATAAATACGCTTGTCACCGAATCATGCAAAGAATGGCGCTGTTCATTCATATTATCGCGCTGCTTATCCTCTATTTTGCAGAAACGACCATGCCTATTTATTGGACGGTTGGCATTCTTATCGGAATTGGTAGCGTCAGTCTATTGGTACTTAATCCAACGTTTGTTCTCGCGTCTAGTCAAAACCAAGAACAAGAGGGCCGTGGTTTAACTAGTCTATTTCAGTGCCAATTCTTTGGCATTATTGTGACGGGTGTTCTCGTAGCCATTGCCGAAAACTTTGCTGTATCCAGCGATAATCAGCTGCTCATACTGCTTGCGCTTGTTGTTTGCGTGCTGGTTGTCGTCTCCATTGCCCCTCCACCTAGTGTCAACGTGTCAGAAATTACCTCTGAAACCGAGACTAACGAAAACACCATTCAAGGTGCGCCAAAGAAATTCCTACCATGGGTACTGTTTCTTTTGGCCGTGTTTTTCTCTATGTTTCTCTCGTCAAACCTTATGGAGCTCGGTCCTCTTCTCATCAAAGAGGTTTACCATGTTGAAATTGGTAACTCCGCGCTTGGTATGGCTGCCTCTGCATTTATCAGTATTTTCATGCTGGAGTCGGCTGGCAGATGGATGCAAAAAAGTGGCCCTTTTAATGTCTGGTTTACCGCACAAATTGTCTACTTAGTTATTGGCTCACTATTTTGGTTTACTGCAGGGAAAGACGTACATAGCCTTATCCCTATCGCTTTACTCGTAGTACTTATGCAAGCAATGTCTTGGAACGATATGATCATCCCTGCTATTGCAGGCCGATTAAGTCCAGCGTCACCTGCGCTAACCCAGGGGTTGCTCATGCTTTGTATGGCCGGTGGGTTCGGTGTTGGCGCTATGCTAGCGGGTATGTCGATTGACCAATTTGGTTATGCTTCGGTATTTACCCTCTCTTTGTTCGGCATTGTGGTTGCTTTAGCCTGTATCGTGCTATTAACGCTGTCGTCTAAATCATCAGTAATGAAAACAAGTATGGCTCAATAACCTTTAAACCTTCATTTTGGTCACCGACCTACCGCTGGCACTTTTTCGCAAACAGGCAACAACCTGCCTGTTTGCGCACTCTCTCCCACCCTTAATCTTAATGTATCACGTCACTTAATATGATTACGGTTGGTCATCCAGTATTGGTTCTAGAAGCAGAGGTCAATAGACCCATTTACCACCAGTCTCCCTATATCTCTGATTTACAACCCTGTAGATTGTTGAGTACACCGGTCAAAATTTTCACTGGATAGACCATTCAATCCAATTACTCATATATAATTCGCTCAATTGCGTTTAATCGAAGAGTATTATGTTTCTAACACCTTACGTATCAACCACCAACGACCATTTTGAGTTCACTCGCCAGCAAGCCAGCCACTTTGCAAAAATAGTCGCCGGTGACTTCAACCCTATTCATGACGAAGACGCAAAACGCTTCTGCGTACCTGGCGATTTATTATTTGCGGTATTACTGCAAAAAGAAGGCATTAGCCAGAAAATGCGCTTTGATTTTTCTGGTATGGTCGCCAATGGAACACCGCTGAGTGTTAGTAAAAAGTGCGATACCGAAAGCTCACTTGTTGACAGTAACGATAAAGAATACCTACATATGACTCGCGAAGGCGCAATCAGTCATGATCAGGCTTTCATTGAACACGTGGTCACGAACTATGTGCAATTTTCTGGTATGAACTTCCCACACATCATGGTGCCCTTAATGCAAGAGCAGCAAATGATGATCAACTGCCAGCGTCCTCTGGTTATCTATGAAAGTATGGAAGTTGAATTTTCTCGCATCGATCTTAAACATCCTGAAGTTGAATTCACAGGCGCGACATTTGATGTCGAAGGCAAGCGTGGTTTAGTTACGCTTAACTTTTCTTTTACTGAAGATGGTGAAGTAGTTGGTAAAGGAATGAAACGAATGGTCGCCACAGGGTTAAAGCCTTACTGTGATGACGCCGTCGCGGATTTAGTTGAACGTTTTAATCAACGAAAAGCAGATTTTATCGAACAAAATGGGGCACTAGTCTAAACGATATATAAGCGCCAGCTGATGCTGGCGCTCGCCTTAGTCCACAGGCTATAAGCAAGAAAAGCCACTTAAATCCAGCGCCTAACCTTAGCTTTATAATCTCTGTATCCTGTTCCAAACTTTTCCTCTAAAATTCTCTCTTCCGGTTTAATCTGAAATCGAGTCATATAAACAATAAACAATAAACTGACGAGGAGACCCAGCACATCTTCTAAATAAACGCCCCAAGCCAATAATAAACAATACAGTGCGACATACATGGGGTTTCTTGTCACCGCGAACACGCCAGAATCCACAACTTTACTGGCTTTGTATGGCCGAGTAGGATCAACGGTAGTACTTAAACGATGAAACTCTCTTACGCCCGACACACCAAAGTAACCACTGACTAGGACAAGCAGTCCGATCCAAACCTCTTTCAAAGGAACATAGAGAAACAGCCAAGTGCTATCAACCGCATGAATGCCGTACATTGCTACAGAAAAAATAACGAAAACCACCACCGGCGGTACTTTAAGCTCTAACTCTTTTAGCATTGCTTACCCCTTTAACGAAACCGCTATTGCCACTGCGGTAAGATCGCTCGACAAGCCCAACACTTGAACAGCAAGACCAGTTTATGGCTTGTAAACTGGCCAATAACACAGCAATTAGGCTATTAAACGTAAATAACTAGACAACGTTAATCAGACGCAATATCGCTTGTAGAGGATGCTGAACTGGCTGATCTTCAAAGCGCTTCACTTGGCTACGGCAAGAATACCCTGTCACTAAACAGCGTTCTTTCGGCAAAGCCGCCATCTGCGGCTTCCAACTGAGCCCATAAATATCTTTCGACATCTGTAGCTTATCTGACTCATGCCCAAACGTGCCCGCCATACCACAGCAACCTACTGGTACTGTGTGCAATACGCCGCCAAAGTGCTTAAAAATAGAGCCCCACTCCTTCTCTGCATTTGGCATCTTAGTTTTTTCTGTACAGTGCGCAAATAGATACCAGGGTTCTTTATCACTAGAAGGCGATGAGCTGAGTGTATTCATCAACGGCAATAACCACTCATGCACAGTCAGGACATCAAACTCACCGCGTTTTTCTTCAAGGATCTCAACGTATTCATCGCGGTAACAAAGAACAAGCGCCGGGTCGACACCAACCAACGGAATATTGAGCTGTGCGACTTGCTGTAAGAAGTCCGCGGTGGATTGAGCGCCTTGTGCAAACTGCTTTAAAAATCCTTTGATATGCGCCGCTTTGCCATTTGGTTTAAACGGCAATATAACGGGTGTTTTGCCGAGTACGAACGCAAGCTTAACAAAATCTTCTACTACCGCAGCATCGTAGAAACTGGTAAATGGATCTTGAACAATTAAGACATATTCCGCTCGCTGAGCATCCGTCAGTTTTGACAATTTCTCTAAATCAAACGCTTCTATTAGCTGCGCCTTCATTCGCTGCTCTAGAGTTGGTACAGACAACAAAGGTGCGTCAACATAGCCAACAGTTTTAGCCGTTAAAGATTGAACCCACGGTTGCTTGAGCGCGAAGTTTATCGTCTTGGGCATTTTTGCCATATAAGGCAGCAATGTCTCAATGTTTGCCACTAAATAATCTTTCGCAGGGCGTTGATAGCGAGTGTAGTACAAGTTCAAAAAACGAGCTCTAAAGCTAGGTACATCGACTTTAATTGGGCACTGACTAGCACAAGCTTTGCAAGCTAAGCATCCGTTCATCGCATCGTACACTTCATGCGAAAAATCATATTCATGACGTTTATTCAGTGTATTACGCCACTTTTCGATCAAGCCTTTTGCGCTGCTCGTGTATTGGGTCTGATTTTCTAACTCAATCACGTCGAAACCCTGTTCAGACAGCTGTCGAAGCCACTCCCGAACCATGCCCGCTCGCCCCTTCGGAGAGTGACGTCTATCCGCTGTCACCTTCATAGATGGGCACATAGGCGATGCCGTATCATAGTTAAAACACAGGCCATTACCGTTACACTCCATGGCCTGAGAGAAACTATCACGAACTTCTATCGGAATTTGGCGATCGTACGTGCCTCGTTTAACATCTGAAACCTTAACCAATTCGTCTTGGCTATCAAGCGGTGTACATATCTTGCCTGGGTTCATCTTGTTGTGCGGATCAAATGCTGACTTGATGCGACGCAACTCATTAAAAAGCGTCTCGCCGAAAAATGCTGGGCCATATTCTGAGCGAAATCCTTTGCCATGCTCTCCCCACATTAAGCCGCCATACTTTGCCACCAGCTTCACGACTTCGTCCGACACTTGATGCATCAACGCTTCTTGTTCCGGGTCACACATATCCAGTGCAGGGCGAACATGCAACACACCCGCATCAACATGGCCAAACATGCCATAATGCAATCCATGTCCATCGAGTAAAGCGCGAAACTCATCAATAAAATCCGCTAAGTTTTCTGGTGGCACGCAGGTATCTTCCGCAAAGGCAATCGGCTTAGCGCTGCCTTTTACCGCGCCAAGCAAACCAACGGCTTTTTTACGCATGTTATAAATTCGACCAAGACTGGCAACATCACTCGTAACTTGGTAGCCAATAATGCCACCCTTCTCCGTTTTCAGCATGTCATCAAGTTGCGCGGTTAACTGCTCTACACTAAGGCGAACGTCTTGCTCATCTGCGCCTGCGTACTCAACCATATTGATGCCGAGCATCTCTTTACCCGGCACATCGGTAATTAAGTCGCTCACCGTATGCCAAATAATATCTTGCTTAGCTAAATTGAGAACTTTTGAATCAATGGTTTCTACCGACAATGCATTGGCTTGAACCATAAACGGTGCATTTCTTAATGCCGCTTCAAACGTGTTGTATTTAACATTGATCAAGGTTCGTGCTTTAGGAATAGGGGTCAGGTTCAGCTTAGCTTCGGTAATAAACGCGAGCGAGCCTTCCGCGCCACACAGTATTCTGGTGATATCAAACGAATCACTTTTCGGATCAAACGCGTTTTTAAGGTCATAACCCGTCAAGAAACGATTAAGCGCAGGAAATTTCTCATCAATAAGTGGTCGATGCTCACGGCACACTTGTTCAGACACCGTTAATGCTGTCGAGACGAAGTTATCATCTTCAGAAAACCCGAGAGAACCATCACTTTCTAGTACTGAACCGTCAGCCAATACCGCCTGTAGAGACAATACATGATCCGATGTCTTACCATATTTTAATGACCCTTGCCCCGACGCGTCGGTATTAATCATTCCGCCAACAGTAGCTCGGTTACTGGTTGATAAATCCGGGGAGAAGAAATAGCCGTATGGGCGAACCGCGTCATTAAGCGCATCTTTGACCATTCCGGTTTGAACTCGAACCCAGCCCTCAGCCTCATTAACCTCCAAGACCTGATTCATATGACGAGATAAATCGACCACAATTCCAGAAGTCAGTGACTGACCATTTGTTCCCGTCCCTCCACCGCGAGGGGAGAATTGAATCGACTTAAATGGGTCAGTATTGGCGAGATGGGCAATAATTTGAACATCATTGGTTGTCTTAGGGTGAACCACCGCCTGTGGGAGCACCTGGTAGACACTATTATCCGTTGCCACCGCAAGGCGACTTGAATACTGCGTTTCAATGTCGCCAGAGAAGCCTTGTTGATTAAGCTGATCAAGAAAAGCGATCACTGTAGGATTAATATCAGATTGAGAACTGAGTCTTGGTAACATTTTGCTTCCTGCCCCTAAACATGCTGATCCACTCAGCAAGGGAGTATTAAAAAGTGATGATGCATCTAACCATTAGCGCTCATTAATCACAGGCTTAAACCGTGATTTCTTGAGTTTTTTTGTAGGTGCGTACTAATTTTACTTATCTCTTCACTTTACAACAATTAAAAGTGTGATCAAATCGCAATCTCATCGCAATTGTGCATCGTTTATATCTTTTCAAGATGTTTCCTTCATGCCAAACTCGGCACTATCAAGGAAGCAGACATTCAATAAAGCGGTATCTCATGAAAAAAACTAAGGTTATCACCACGGAAGACATCCTTCTTAAGCTATGCCAATCCGTATCACACGTACTTACATCAGCAACGCAATCTAGTGTCACATATTCTGCCATGGTGCAAAAAATCACCAAAACCACACTCAAACCCGATTTTGGTTGTTTTGTGTTATTTGACGGTGGTTTTTCTGGCCTTGTTGTCATCAACTTCACTTCTCAAGCCGCTCTAGAAGTCTATTCAAACTACATGCGCAGCATGGGTATGCCTGAAGAAGAGCTCGCCATTCACCATAACGCGGACGAAGTCGGCGATGTACTTGGCGAACTAATGAATCAACTGGTTGGTGATTTCACCAACAAAGTGAGAAAAGAACTGCAAACCAATATCACGCAAAACCAACCTAAGATGCTGGCGATAAACAAACAGGTCGTGCTATCGGTTGATACTAACTTAGAACGCCCACAAGCAAGACGCGTCACGTTCTCAACGGCAAACAACAATATCTTTTATTTAGAGTTTGCGATGGATAAAACCGAATTCATCCAAATGGAAGAGTTTGAAGTGCAAGCCGATGAATCCCCTGATGCGATTATTGAACGAGCAATAAAAGATAAAGAAACAGAAAAAATAGCAACAAAGCAAGATAGTACAAGCCAAGACTTGTTAGATGAACTAGGCATCTAACTACGTGGTTTTTGTCTCTCTCCCCAAAGGTTAGCCTTTATGAGAGCCCCTAAGAGAACACCTCTACGGCGCTCTCTTAGGCACTGTGCCACCGAGTAATCTCATACTTCGTCTAAAAAACGCGTCAGGTAAATCCAAACCCATGCTTCCCCTTTCCTCGGAAAATCGTTAAAATAGTGCCCTTTTTCTTTCGCGGTACAGAGAACTCACATTGTCGATGGATAAACAAAAAGCCCTTAAAAAAATTGCTAAATGCCTTGAACTAGGTAACTCAGCGAACGTCAATGAAGCCGCAAATGCGATCAAAATGGCGCATAACCTCATGCTGAAGTATGGGCTGGATAAAGATGACATCGAGTTCATCAAAATGGGGAAAACCCAATCGACACATTTGTTGCCAGCTAATATTAGTTCCACTCTTCTACGCGTTATTCGTGGTATTAACACCAAATTTGGCGTGGAGGCCGTTTTGCTTAATCACAAAGGACTCAAACGTGTTGAGTTTATTGGTGAGGCCGATCGAGC
The DNA here is from genome assembly GCF_026191675.1 of Vibrio qingdaonensis. Taxonomy (GTDB): domain Bacteria; phylum Pseudomonadota; class Gammaproteobacteria; order Enterobacterales; family Vibrionaceae; genus Vibrio; species Vibrio qingdaonensis. Next base: position 341,102 of record NZ_JAKRRY010000001.1, read on the forward strand.
GATCTTCGCAGCGTTCGCATTCGATATTATCTATCGAGAAATGAATGAACATACTGGGCAGTTTAGAAATGGGTTTGCGGGCTCTGGCACGTCAACGACGGAAGTCACTCGACGCGTTAACTCCTTTGTCTCGGGTTGGATAGAAGGCGCACTAGAAAAACTGCCAATCATTACCCCCGACGATGAGTCAAACAACAAAATTAACAATTACATCGACAAAGAATTTAAAAATATTGACCGTGAGACGTTCAAACAACAGCTTAGAGATGCAATGAAAAACATTACGGCCGATTATGAAGTTGGACTAAAAAAAGGCCGTAAGCTCTCAGTAAATCGACCAATCAATGGCGCTCAAGCACCGAAAATGCTCAAATAGCATTACCTGTAATTCGTTATTATTAAGGAAGATAATGACTCAGCTGCTTTATCGAACATGGTCAATGACCATGCGTGTCATTGTCTTGTGTGCTGCACTACACACTTCAGCCCTCGCTAGTGCCATCGCTTCTTTAGAACAACAAGCCCTGCTTGATGACGCCGATGCCCAGTACCAACTGGGCCTTGCTTACGAAACGGGGCAAGGTGTTCAACAAGATCTCAGCAAAGCCAGCCACTGGTATCAACAGGCTAGCAATAATGGTCACCTTAATGCGACATACAACTATGCCCAAGCACTCGAATATGGAAGAGGAATAACACAAAACGCGTCCCGTGCTGCCCTTTTATACACCAAGCTAGCGGTGTCTGGTGACATAAGTACCTATGGCAAACTTGCTAAACTCTATCGCGATAATAAGGTGCACATTTCAGCCACGGACCAAGCCGTACTTTGGTATTCTTTAGCCGCTGAACAATCGACTGTCTTTGAGGCTGATCTTGAGTACGCGCTGCAACAGCAATTTAACGAACGACAGCGCCGCCAAATAGACGCATTGCAACAGCAAGAAGAGATAACCACAGCAAAAACCACACTCACAGCCCCCTCAGCACCAACAAACCCTCAATCTAATCATCGCAACACTATGCAGAGCAATAACAGTACGATGTCTTGGAGCACCCACTTCATATATTGGGCAGTGCTCTTGCTCGTTGTGACAGTTGCTGGCTACTATCTAATGCAATTCAAACGTTCTCTATCGCTCGAACGTCGTGGTGACCAACGTTTACAAGATGCTTTCCAAGCTCAGCAACGAACCATTGCAAAACTCCAGCATAAATTAAAAGTAACACAAACCACACCAAAGACTATGTCTACGAAGCCGCCATCAAGCGCATTTGAAGAAGCGTATTTGCGATTTGGCTTTTCGGCCACCCAACGAAATCAGCTTACCCCTACTCTGCTTAAATCTCGCTATAAGCAACTCTCTCGCATTTTTCATCCTGACATCCAAGGTTCTGAAGACGAAATGAAGCAGCTCAACATCGCATTTAAAACGCTCATGCGACATGTTAAACCGTCTCAAAAAATTCATTAAAACTCGCACCGTTCTCACTAATACTTATAAAAGCACAATAAATGAAACAATTATTTAACATTACGCGCCATTTCATGTCATAATCAGTGGTGAGAATAACACCCAGCATTAAGGGTGGGGAGAAAAAATGTATACGTTCACCATTGAAGGTTTTTGTGATTGGTGCCAGAAACCAAACTATGTGACTAAGCACCAATATGTCGACGGCAAGTGTCATTTCTCATGTGAGGGGTGCGTCAACTACGCCGCGATGGATGTAAGGCAATTTAATCAAGCGGAGTTGGAATACAGAGACTCCCTGTGTAAATCTTAGCTTTGTTTCAAGCGCCTCTTTTAAAAAAGGGGCGTTATTACTTCTACTCAATATCTACTCGCCATACTCCTCTGCTACGTTCACGCACCACTCATAGGCAAATCAAACACCACAACATCGCTACACCCACTGCCGCTATTTAAACCTCCGCCCTTAGTAAAGCGAACTACCGTCTCTACCGCGACCGACAATCGTTACGCGACTCCCATTATTACGGGACTGACCATAATGACGCTAACGACAGTAGTCGTGTGATTAACAATTAGTCTCGTGATTAGCAATTAGTCTCGTGATTAGCAATAGTCTCGTGATTAGCAATAGTCTCTTGATTAGCATTAGTCACACGATTAACAATAGTTAAGCCGTTACGGACAGACTCCCTCCATACAGTAGTTATACAGTGCTTATACAGTACCTCAACGCTATTACGTCTATTCCCGAAAGCTATTTTGCTCGACATCACATTTACCAAAATTATAATCACTTATATATCAATGATTTAAATAAATTCCGCAAATAGATTTAAAAAACACATTGACCTTTTTGCGCCTTAAAACTACTGTATAAGCATACAGCATGTATAAAAGGACAGGTTTATGTTGCGAGATACTGAAATTCTTAACCCACTGAACATCCACTCACGTCGTGACGTGACGGCAAAAAAAGCACTGCCGCCTTACCCACGGGCAATGGCAACCAATGTACTCAGTCAGGTATCTCAGCTCGCTTCAAAACATCAATGGATACTACTCACGGCAGAATGTCCTCGCCCCACCATGGCGCAAATTTCTCATTATCAAGAGCTTGGTAACCATATGGTGCAAATGAAACCATCACTGCACTTAAGCCAGACACAAGTTATCGAAAAAGCCATTCAATCAGGTAATGCCTGTGCCATTATTGCCCATGGTGACTTTTCATCCGATAGCCAGCAGCACTTACAACAGCTTGCACAGCAATATAACTGTGAAGTTATTTTTCTTGCGCCCTCTCCTTATTTACACTAACTCCTCTTTTAAAACATCGATACAGCCTAGAAATGGCGCTTTTATGAACGGACAAGAAAGATAAATAAGAAAACAAAGCAAACGTTTGCTTTTGTGATGGAAGCAAGTCTGAATTCTGGTATGATGCGGGGAAAAGTGAGCATTTAGTTGCTCTTTCTTCTTTGTCGCCTTTACTGCGACGCCAACGTTAGATAGGAATGTCTCAATGAGTCTCGCTGATCAAGTCCTTGCTGTAAACGATGATCTCCCAATTCGTACCGATAAGCCTGTGCATAGTGGCAAAGTACGTTCAGTCTATTGGTTAACCGAAGCAGATAGTCGCCGCCTGATTAAAGATAAAGGTTATGATGTGGCTGAAGATGCCCCTCTGGCTATTATGGTAATCAGTGACCGTATTTCAGCATTTGATTGTATCTGGCATGGTGAAGGTGGACTAAAAGGCGTTCCTGGTAAAGGGGCTGCACTCAATGCCATTTCCAATCATTGGTTTAAGCTTTTTAAAGAGAGCGGTCTGGCCGATAGCCACATATTAGATATCCCTCATCCATTTATCTGGATCGTTCAAAAAGCCAAACCCGTCATGATTGAAGCGATTTGCCGTCAGTACATCACGGGCTCTATGTGGCGTGCCTATGCGCAAGGCGAGCGAGAATTCTGTGGTATTACCCTCCCAGAAGGATTAAAGAAAGATTCTAAACTTGACGACGTACTCATTACTCCGTCAACAAAAGGAATTTTACGTGATATCCCGGGTGTACCAGAAGCTGATGACGTTAATATCACTCGCGACAATATCGTCGATAACTACTCAGCCTTTAACTTCTCTGACATCGCAGGTGTCGCGCAATACGAAAAATTGCTAAAAGAAGGTTTTGCCGTCATTAGTGGCGCGCTTGAGAAAATTGATCAAACCTTTGTCGATACCAAGTTTGAATTTGGCTACGTGACAGATGCAAGTGGCAATGAGAAATTGATCTACATGGATGAAGTAGGCACGCCAGATTCATCTCGTATTTGGGATACTACGGCCTATCAAGACGGTAACATCGTCGAAAACTCTAAAGAAGGCTTTAGACAGTTTCTACTTAACTACTTCCCAGACCCTGATATTCTGCTAAACAAAGAACGTATGCCGGAGCGAGAAGCGTTAGCAATCAATAACGCTCTACCGCTTGACGCACTAACCAGCGTATCTGAAACCTATATTGGTATTGCAGAGAAAATCACCGGACAAAAAATTGTATTAAGCGATAATCCTAAGCAAGAAATCATTGATATTCTTCGCCGCGATTATGATTTGATCGCTGACTAATTTCTCGTTCAGTGGTCACTAACATATTAATAATAAAGAGAGGGGGTAGATGCCCCTCTCTTTTCTTTCCGTTATGACGATACTTTAATTGCGACGATATTTAATTACGACGATAGTATGATCGTTAGCGCGTCATCATCGCTGTCTAACAAAACCTCGCTTTGAGTTTTTGTCTGAATCTCTTCTAATTGCTCGACTTCTAATGAATAAGGCATCACGACTCTAAGGCGAGTGATTTTTTCCTCACGAGCCAACCGAATCAAGCGAATCAAATTACGTTCATCACTTTGTCGGGTTGAAAGCGTATTGAGTGCTTCTTTCCACAAACGTGAGTCTACATCCTCTGACCCTTTTGCGTTCGCTTTCCAAACCTCGCCAAAAATAGGTGCGACGGAGCTTAATGCTTCTAGAAACGTCCACTTCTTACTGCAAGATGCGCCAAGAAAGCTTGTATAGTCGAATTCAATTTCCGTTAGGATCTCATTACTCATCACCACTCCTGCTTACAGAATGTTATATAGCTATAATTGTCCAACAGTCGGCATATAGCAATAGGATATATTAAAATCATCTTTTATTACTTCAACGGCGATTCAATGGTGATATAAAAAGCGAACTCGCAACATAATAAGAACAAAGGCGCATCAGATTGCATAATCTTATTTAACCGATAGCGTTTGCGAGACTGACCTCTTTAATCGGCCTCCAACTTGCTTGGCAACACCACCAGCATGTTCATGATAACGACACAACGATAATGCAAAGCATCACTTATCTTAGGTCAATTACTCGGCTCGCTTTTTTATAACGAACTCGCCAACCTTGCCACGCTGGTAGCTCTTTACGCATTGGATCAGCCTTTCTACTGCCACCGTTGAAGTGAACCTGGACGAGTTTACTGCGCCCAAAATATTCCACATCCAATTTCAAACCACTTAATTGAATGATGAGAGGAAAACGAGCGGCAAAGTCTTGGTATTCCCAGTTAGGAATGCCTTCGACAATAAAATCACCGTCATCCAATAGTTCAAGGTCACTCATCGATTCCACGCCCAGTGAACTCAAACTATCAAATAGCCATTGCTCAACGGTGATCGCCGAGGCTACTTTCTTGTGCTCCGCCAATCCCAATTCTTGATAGAGCTGCCAATGCTGTAACTCGCTTTTAATACGTTGAGCTAACGCAGGAAAAACCGTCTTACTCATGATGGCATTGACCATCATGGTTAATGCACTGCCATCCTCAGGTTCTGACAACCGCGTTGTAATCACCCTTCCAGCGTACTGCAATTCATCGAGGTTTTTGAGACCGTGTTCCGTATTGACCGTTTCTTTTGTCTGCCACTGCCCAACTCCTGAGAGTTCAATCAACCTCATGCTGACGGGCATAACAGCAGTGGCTAAATTCATTGTTTCCCTTACGCCGCGTCCCGGCAGGCTGTGAATAGAAAAGACTAACGCCCCTTCCGAGTTGGGTTTAAGCCGACTTTGCCGCCCAAGAAGCACCTCCATATCACCATTACCCAACGCATCTTTACGTCGCTTACGGCGAACGAATAACAGTTCGCTGTTCGCCTGAATGCTTGCCAGTATCCATTCAGAGATATCGTACCGTGACGCAACCTCCCTTGCGGGCAGTTTAAACACGTCTCGCATCTGCTGTGAGAGACCTTGAGCTTCCTTTAAGGCTTCCGCATTAATGGTAATCCCGTTAAACACCTTGCCACGAACCAGTCCCACTAATAGCGTAGCGTCGCAGCCCCTTGGCTCTTGTTTATCCAACGCTTCAAGCACTTCTTCATTACGAGAGAGCTGGTACACGTTGCCTGTTGTACACAACGCCGCCGTTAGGTCGATCATTGCTTCTTTTAATGCGTTAGTCGGCATCTTAGCGATCAGATGTGCGTATAAGGTATCAACAGGTAACGGGGCGAGCTGACGGCCATGCTCGGTGATACCAAACTCATTGATTACTCCAAGTTCCGTTAAATGCTGGCTAGCTTGTTCTAGCGATTTCACGGGAATAGCGTCGATAAAATCTAACCGCTCTAGCGATTGCCCACACACTGCCGCAACAAGAGCTGGTTCCACAACGGACTCTCGCTGAAGTTCTGGCGGCGTCACGGCAGCAAGGGCGGCATGCTCTCCATACAAACGTACGCACTGCCCATTCATCACGCGCCCCGCTCGCCCACTTCTCTGTTTAGCACTGGCTTTGGAAATATGAGATAGCATCAGCGTAGTACGACCGTTTCTTTGAACATTACGTCGCTCGAGACCTGAATCGATAACCAATTCGATATTCGGTATTGTTAGCGAGGTTTCGGCCACGTTCGTCGCCAAGACAATCTTACGTTTGGCCTGCTTTGTCATGGCTAGCACACGTTCCGTGTCTGTAACCGCCGCATATAAGGGTGCGATAAGAATATCGTATTGCTCAGCAATGGATCGCAACATAGACGCCGTTTGCTGAATTTCCTTGCGACCGGGGAGAAACACCAACACATCGCCGTTTAATGTAGGCCAATAACGCTCAACCGTTTCTTTGATTCTCTGCTCTAAATCTCGACTGTCTGGTAACTGGCGACTATCGGTTCGCACATGCTGAAGCGTGACGTCATAGTGGCGTCCCTGGGCCACCAAGCGTTGCGCGCCAAAATACCCAGCAAGTTTTTCCCCTTCAATTGTCGCCGATGTGATGACGGTTCTGTGGCTCTGTGCCTGTTTTAATAGCGCCACCAATAAATCGGTATCCCAGCGTCGTTCATGAAATTCATCAATAATGACAATATCAAAACCAGCCAGTTGATTTTCCGCAAACCAACGCAAAGCGACGCCCGGCGTGACAAACACCACACGAGAGCTATCTTGGTAGCAAGTTTCGAGCTTTATCGCATAACCCACACTAACACCTACCTTTTCAGATAGCGTTTCTGCGACAAATCCAGCCAGCGAGGTACACGCTATTCGACGCGGTTCAACTACCAGTACCCGACCTTGTGTCATCGCCCATAACGGCAAACGTGTCGATTTACCCGATCCTGTTTCAGCCTCAACCACCAAATCGTGTTGAGTAAGTAACTGTTTAAATTCGGTTTCAATGCTATCAATTGGGAGAGAAATCATAACGGCGCTAAGCAATAAGTATTGGGAAAGTGAGTATAACGAGGGTCACACGAAGTTTCGAGGTTCATCACCGTACTTTTCCCGAGTGGAATACAAGTCGTTAACAAAACGTCATCGCGATATGGCTAATTATATGGTAAATTACGTCTCTCAATTGTGCTCAATTCCGTCTCCACTGTTCCCAAACAGGTAACCCATGAACAACAATAAACGACCGCTTTATATCCCATATGCAGGCCCTGCCCTACTTAGTACGCCTCTTCTTAATAAAGGCAGCGCTTTTAATAACGAAGAACGCATGTCTTTCAACTTAGAAGGGCTATTGCCAGAAACGACTGAGACTATTCAAGAACAAGTCGACCGTGCGTATAAGCAATATACAAGCTTCGAAAGCGACATGGATAAGCACATTTATCTTCGTAACATTCAAGACACTAATGAGACGCTTTTTTACCGCTTGGTTCAAAACCATATTTCAGAAATGATGCCTATCATTTACACCCCGACCGTTGGGGCAGCGTGTGAAAACTTCTCAAACATCTATCGTCGTGGACGCGGCTTGTTTATCTCTTACCCAAATCGTGACCGTATTGACGACTTGCTAAACAATGCTCGTAACCATAACGTCAAAGTTATCGTTGTTACGGATGGTGAGCGTATCTTGGGATTGGGAGACCAGGGCATTGGCGGCATGGGGATCCCTATTGGGAAACTGGCACTTTATACGGCATGTGGCGGAATTAGTCCTGCCTATACGTTGCCGATCGTGCTCGATGTAGGGACCAATAATCCACAACGTCTTGCGGATCCTATGTACATGGGTTGGCGTCATCCGCGTATTACCGGCGATGAATACCGCGCGTTTGTGGAAGACTTTATTCAAGCTGTCCAGCGCCGCTGGCCAGATGCGCTCGTTCAATTTGAAGACTTCGCACAAAAAAATGCGATGCCACTACTCGAGCGCTATAAAGATCGAATCTGTTGTTTTAACGATGATATTCAAGGTACTGCTGCGGTCACCGTGGGTTCTCTGCTCGCGGCATGTAAAGCGGCAGGCAGTAAACTGTCTGATCAACGCATTACTTTCTTGGGTGCGGGCTCTGCGGGTTGTGGTATTGCTGAAGCAATTGTGGCGCAAATGGTCTCTGAAGGCATCTCTGATGAACAGGCGCGTTCACAAGTCTTTATGGTCGACCGCTGGGGCTTATTGCAAGAAGGCATGCAAAACCTTCTCGACTTCCAACAACGTTTGGTTCAAAAACACACTAACACTGCCGACTGGCAAAGTGAAAACAGTGGTTTCTCGCTACATGATGTCATTAAGAATGGTAAGCCAACAGTATTAATTGGCGTATCTGGTGCGCCAGGTCTGTTTAGTAAAGAGATCATCCAAGAGATGCATCAACACTGTGAACGCCCAATTGTGTTCCCGCTTTCAAACCCAACCAGCCGTGTTGAAGCAACACCTAATGACATTCTTCGTTGGACCAAAGGTCAAGCATTAGTCGCAACAGGCAGCCCTTTTGACCCTGTTGTTGTTGAAGGTAAAACCTACCCTATCGCGCAATGTAACAACAGCTACATTTTCCCTGGTATCGGGCTTGGTGTACTCGCCGCTCAAGCATCACGCGTAACCGATGAAATGTTAATGGAGTCTAGCCGTGCGTTGGCCGAATGTTCGCCATTAGCACAAAAAGGCTTTGGGCAATTATTACCACCATTAGAAGAGATTCATTTAGTGTCTAAACGCATTGCGTTTGCCGTTGCTAAAAAAGCCATCGAGCAAGGCGTTGCTAAAGAAACCTCTGACGAGACGCTTCGTGAAGCGATTGAAGAAAACTTCTGGCAGCCAGTGTACCGTAAGTACAAGCGCTCAGCGTTCTAAACGGAATACACTTCACACTTAGCGGATTACTCACACATAGGCTCTTGTTTACAAGGGCCTTTTTTTTGTTTAATAACTTCGTTTTTCGACTCCATTTTCCCGAATACGTAAGGATCTCCCCTATGTTCCACATCTTCTCGCCCGGTGGCCAATTTATCTCTCCCTATCTTTTTGAAGTTTCAACGGCACTTGTTGCTTGCGTACTTGTCGTATTAGGGGCAGACATTAACCGTTTGATGCGAAACGCATTACGAAACACAAATTTCGCAATTCGCACGGTCTGCTTTATACTACTTAACGCATTTGGCTATGGGCTAGTCATCATAAAAGCAACGCCCTTGTTAGCTGATGTTTTGGATAATACCGAACCCGGCTTGATGTTCAGCATTGTGGTTCTAAGCTTTGTGAGTATAGGCATTTGGGCTCAAAGGAATCGTCAGATTTAGTGACCTTCAGATTTAACAAGGAAACGTTGTTCTCCGCATCCATGTTCTCTTTCATCAAGAGAGGACTTCGTATTGCTTGTTATACCGTCATCCTATTCGTTGTCTTTGTTGTTTCCGTTGACCGTTGGGTCAGCTGGCAAGCGGAAGACCGCATTCTCACATCTATTGAAGAGATAGATAATGTGCAGGTAGCCGTCGTGTTAGGCACCAGTAAGTACTTAGGGCGTACGCTCAATGAGTATTATTCACATCGTATCGAAGCAGCCATTGATCTTTATAATGAAGGAAAAGTGTCACACTTTTTACTGAGCGGAGATAACGCCCACCGCTCGTACAACGAACCTTGGACAATGAAGCGTGATTTATTAAGAGCCGAAGTACCCGACCCCGCCATTCACCTCGACTATGCAGGTTTTAGAACCCTAGACTCCATTGTTCGAGCTAAGAAGATCTTCGATACCGATGACTTTCTCATCATTACGCAAAAATTTCATTGTGAACGAGCACTGTTTATTGCACGTTCTTACGATATCAATGCTACATGCCTTGCTGTATCTGGTCCCACATCAAAATCAGGCTTCTCCATTCGTCTTAGAGAAGTCTTTGCTCGGACAAAAGCGTTCTTAGATTTATATATCATGAATACACAACCCAAGTATTTGGGTCCTAAAGAGCCCATTATTTCTGAAGAGGACGCGATGGGAAACGAAATAATAACTACTGAACCAATGTAACCGCCACTCAACCCTTAATTATCAAGAAGACTTCATTATCAAGAAGACTTCATTATCAGCAACACGGGTTGAGCAACGAATCAGCCAGCCACGACACAATTCCTTCCCGCTTGTTTAGCGTGATACAAGTGGTTGTCTGCTTGAGTGATCGCGCCATAAACATTGTCCGCGTACACCTCTGACACACCAATGCTACACGTCAACGGGTCGCCGTGAACCCATAAATGACTGCTCACTTTCTGGCGAATTTTTTCAGCTTCCTGTGTAGCATGCGCCCTGTTCTTGCTAATACAAAAAATAACAAATTCTTCGCCGCCCCAGCGAACCACAATGTCTGGATCAGTGATAAACTCCGACACTATCACCGCAAATTCACGTAACACATCATCCCCCACACTGTGTCCGTAGGTATCATTGATCGGCTTGAAGTTGTCAATGTCGATAAAAAGAATACTCATCACGCTAGATGAAGTGCTTTTCTGATGGCTATCCAACCACCCTCTTACCGCATGACGGTTTCGGATCCCCGTGAGGGCATCTTTATGCGCTAACTCAGCAAACATGATATTTTCACTGACCAACCTTTGATTGAGGCGCGCCAAGTGAGCGGTTCTTCGCTGCGAACGATCAATATCTCGCTGATGCTTTCTAAACTCCCACATAATCAAACTGATGGCAGCAATAACCCAAATAACAAGTAGTATTAAGAACAACGCTTCACCCTCAATGTAGCGCCCTATCAACGTGATATTCTTAATCGTTATTTGGTGGTCACCCAGCGCAGAGTTTGACCCCGTCGCCAATTCAAACTTGGTAACATTACGGTATTCAGGAGACGCGAATTCAATGGGGATTTTATTGTCAACCAACCACCACGTCATCACCTGAAAGTTTTTGATTGGGATCGACAACCTCTCGCTGTCATGATTAAGCGTAATACCGTTGTACTTATGGGTATACTCATCTTCAAGGTTTGAATAGGCGGGGTTGTAGTTTCTAAAGTAAAGGCGCAACGATTTTTCGGCATTAAGCGGTTGGGGGTAATCCAGTTCAATTTCTAACGTATGATAAGCAGACAGATCTTTTCCTTTTGATGCATCGCCACTTAAGTGAATCGATAGCCCGCAGTAAGGCCAAGGGTAGTCACTGCTTTTTAATTCACAATTGAGTTGTGTTTGATTGTTACTGGCTGTCAGCGTCGACTGGCTTTGTCCCCCATCTTGTTGATCGTTGGTGGCAAAGCGTTGAAATTGCTTAGACATTAACACCAGCCGTTTTTGGTCTCCCCATAATTGAAAAGACTGAACAACAGCCACCGTAATAACAACCAGTAGCAGGAGAGTTTGATAAGGGAACTTCATGAGGTGGTGCAAAACTCGTTAACTAGTACGTCAATAACTTACCGTTTGGCTTTATGATTCGCAATCATCAAATCCCGATACCATGAAGCCTCTCGCTGTATCCGGCGCTTAGTGTTGACATTTTTGAGTGATCTATAAATTACTGGTTGTGGGGGAGCGGTTTAATCCGCGAACAAAAGGGTTCTTACCTTTCTCAAATTGTCTATTTCGAATATCCGACCTTGATTTTGGTCAGTAGCCCTTAGGTACAATCATCACCGTATGAAGCACTGGTTTAGGGATGATAACAAAAAGGTCTTCGACCTATGTCGAAGACCTCTTCAAGTACATATTACCCTGTCCTACTAAACAATCTCAAAATATCCATCGTTTCCGATTATATACTCAACATTTTTTACAATAGTAAACACATCATTCGCCGTACCTTCATCACGGTTCACATCGAGAGAGCTATCAAATACTTTGTACTCTTGTTTATAGGCGGCTCCGTTTACTTCAAAAGATATATTCGCTATCGCAGCGTCAAACACCAATGAATCTTGACCGTGCCCGCCATTTACATAATCTTGGCCGCCACTTGCGTAGACGGTATCGTCACCGTGCATCACATTAATAATATCGTCGTAGTCAGTACCCGTGACTTCCTCTTGACCTGCACCCGTCGACTTATCGTTGTAGGTCATACCATGACCTAAGCCACTGAAGTCGATAATGTCGTCACCACGAGTACCGTTTAATATTTCAACATTTGAAACCGCATCCGTTGATGTGACAGCAGAACCTTGCAACGTCTCAACATTAAACGTATCGCTATCAACGACCGTTACTTTTAAGGAGTCAGCATTCTTGTAAGTATCATTATAGGTAAGCGTATCAATGCCTTCTGCTCCATCTATAACATCACTGTCAGCATAAATTGCTAAGTGTGCTGGTGCCTTTTGGTCAGCATAAATAGTGTCATTACCCGCACCTGCATGTATGTAATCTTGACCATCACCACCGTCTAACGTGTCATCGCCTCCCTGATACGTGAACCCAACGCCATTGTCGCCAAATAACACATCATTACCGGTGCTACCGGTGAGATCATCATGACCATGAGTACCAATAAGCATGGAATCCACACCCTCTGCTGCTTTAAGATTGTCGTAGGCATTGTGACCTGTTACTAGTGTGTACGTTCCTTCTGAAAAGGTGGCTTTTTCAACATTACTCAGTTGATCCTTGCCGTCACGTCCACCAATTGTATCTGTGACAGTGAGGCGATTTTGAAAATGATACTCTAGGTAAGACCCACTAAATATCGCAGTATCGACTCCTTCTCCACCATTGAGGTTGTCATTACCAGCACCCCCATGAAGAATATCATCGCCTCCTCCGCCATTTAGGTTATCGTTGCCACCTTGGTAGGTAAACCCGACACCATTGTCGCCAAGTAATACATCGTTACCGGCACCCCCGTTTAAGGTGTCATCACCAGTAAACCCAACCAATAACGTATCTGTATCGCTAGCGGTCAGATTATCAACCGAGTTGTGTCCACGTAGAAATGCATACTCACCATCAGCAAAGGAAAAGATTTCGGTATTTTTGACAAAATCATTACCGTCTCGTCCGCCGAATAAATCTCTTACTTCCGTATTACCGCCAGACTGATGTAAGAAGTTATAGTCCAATACTGAACCACTGAATACTGCCTTATCGATTCCTTCGCCGCCATCAAGACGATCATTACCAGAACCACCATGGAGAATGTCATCGCCTCCACCGCCATTTAGGTTATCGTTTCCGCCTTTATAGGTAAAACCAACACCATTATCACCAATCAAGACATCATTGCCGGTGTTGCCAGTGAGGTCATCATGACCATGAGTACCGATCAAAAGAGAGTCGACTCCCTCTTCGGCTTTCAAGTTGTCGTAAGCATTGTGGCCAGTGACTAGCGTATATGTCCCATCTGCAAAGCTCGCTTTTTCTACACTTTTATCAAGTTGGACCACACCATCACGATCATCAACGGTATCTGTCACGGTTAAACGATTTTGATAGTGATAATCGAGGACTGAGCCCTCAAATACTGGGATCTCGCCAGAGAGAATACCTACAATATCATGTTGAACATCACTAAAATTTGTTTCTTCACTGCTTTGAATAATACGCTGAATATTTACATTATCGGCGACCCCATTAAGGGTAATGGTTGTCCCTTTATTTCCATTTCCGACATCGGCAAAAAAGGTCAACACTAAGTCACTACCATCGACACTCATAGTAAGCTTATTAGCCACGGCAGAATCAACGAATGCATCTGCTTTTTCTAGGCCTGACGCACCTTCCTCAACCTCTAATTCACCACCTAAGAATTTGTTATCAAGTTTATCCACTTTGCTATCAAGCTTTTCGTCCACTCTACCTTCGTGTCTTTCATTACGTGATAAATCGTTTTCTAACACAAAGTGCTTACGGTCGAGTAAGAACTGTAAGTTATCAGTGCCGACTTCAAAGTCGGTGATAGTATTATTTCCACCATGGGTGATACGCATAGCAAATGTATCCGCACCTGCACCACCCTCTAAGCTGTCGTCACCTACACCGCCAAATAGCGTATCACTGCCACTACCACCGATGATTGTGTCATCACCTCTATTTCCTTCTAAAACTAGGTCTTTATTCGCTGCTGAGGCATCAAGTGTGTCATCGCCCTTAAACCCTCTAACATGTGTATTTGTGACAGAATCATTTATCGTAATTGTTTCAGAATCATGCTTATTCGCTCTGTTATTTGCCGTACTCATTGCTCTATTCCTTTCTGACGTTGCCCTAAATCTCTCTCATCCCCTTCTCCATACTCTGTATCAGCGGAGAAAGTAAATAATCAAGAACCGTGCGTTCCTCTAGTACAATTTGCGCTTCTACCGGCATACCCGGTTTAAGATCTAAGCCAAGATCGAGAAGCTCCGTTGCATCGAGGGCTATCTTTCCTTGATAGAAATGACCGCCTAGCCGCTCATCCACGATGCTGTCCGCAGAGAGGTGTATAAGCTCACCTGTTACCGCTGGGACTTGTCGAAAGCTGTATGATGTCAGTCGTATATTTGCTGATAGACCTTCATACACCGATTCGATATCTTTGGGTTGAATATTCACGCTCGCCACCACACGGGTGTTTTTCGGAACAATTTCTAAAATTGTACTGGTGGGGGCGATAACGCCTCCTTGGGTATGAATGGTGAGGTTGATCACTTCACCACTTACCGGAGCTCGTACCTCAATTCGATCATTGAGGGTGTTGGATGCTTTTAGCTGTTTTAATATGGCTTGCTGCTCTGAAACGAGCGTTTGCTTTTTTTCTTGCGCCGTGCGCATGAAGTCCATTTTCATGGCGTCTATTTGCGAGCCTAGCTCAATGATTTTACTTTGCGCCCTATTAATACGCGTTCGATGTTCGGCAATTCTCGCCACTAAGCTGGAGTACTCTCGCTTTAGTTCCAAAAACGCCACCTTGGAGACATAACCTTTTTTCAATAAAGCTGAATTGGCTTCAATTTCTTCGCTCAATAGCTTTAGTGATTGCGCATCGCTTGATAACCAAGCCTTGTAACTGTCGCTGTCGTTTTCAGACTGAGTAATTTGTTGGTGTAAGGATGCCAGTTGCTCTTTGTGAATTAACCGATTTTGATTAAGTAACGACACTTGATCACGGCGTATCTGTACTTGAATAGGCGTGAGATCATTTACCTCCGTCCACTGTATGGTCGTTCCAGACAGTTCAGCTTCTACCCGAGAAAGCCTAGACTGCACAATAAATTGCTTCTGGTTAAGTTGCTCTAGTTGGCTCACTAATAATGGGTCAGACAGCACCAATAGCAGGTCACCTTTCTCTACACGTTGTCCCTCTTTAACCGATAAGGTTTCAACCACCCCACCAGTGTGATGTTGAACGGCCTGGTTCTCTAGCTCTGTGACTAACTTACCTGGCGCCAATGATGCGGAACTTAACGGGGCTTGGTAGCTCCAGTATCCAACACCAACGACGCACAATAACAACACTAACCAACCAAATAGAACGTGTCCGCTTAGTGACAAATTGAATGAACGAGATGTCTCTGTGTGAGTGAGTTTCATGATGCACTCTCCATACCACTTTCATTGCTTTTAGGGATATTGAGAATGTCACTTGTCTTGCCATATTGTTGTATTCGCCCTTCGCCAAGCACCATACAAAGACCAGTATGCTGAATAATCGACATTCGATGAGAAATAACAACAACGGTGATGCGCTTGTAATGCGCATGAGCAATAAATTCGGTCAATGCGGCCTGTCCAGGATGGTCTAGGTTGGAATCTGGCTCATCAAGAATAAGCAGTGCTGGTTTGGTGTAAAGTGCGCGCGCCATGGCAATTCGTTGCTGCTGCCCACCTGAGAGTCGTATACCGAGGCCACCAACTAAGGTTTGGTATCCATTGGGAAGGGCAAGAATCATTTCATGGACTCCCGCCAATTTAGCAGCATCGACAATGTCTTTCGCTTCAACCTGCTCATCAAATCGACAAATATTTTGTGCAATAGTGCCGGACAATAATTGGCTATTTTGGGACACATACCCTACCTGCTTACCGAGTTCTGACACTTGCCTTTGGTTTAAGGTGGCACCGTCAATACGCACTTGCCCATTAACGGGTATCACCAGCCCCAACATGGCTTTGACTAACGTCGATTTTCCTACACCACTTCCCCCCACTATAGCGACAGAAGCGCCGGCAGGAATAACAAATGAGAGGTCCTCAAGCAGTGGCTTTTCACTTCCATGATGCCCTAGGTTGACTTTTTCAAACTGAATTGTGCCTTTTATTTTAGGCAGTTCGACCACATCATCCGCCTGCTCAAGATAGGCTTGACGTAAACGCTTATGTGCCTTCCAACCCTCTAACCAACTTTGCCAGTTATGAATCGCTTGCTCAACGGGTGCCAGCACTCGGCTCATTATCATTGAAGCGGCAATCAATACACCGGCTCCCACCTCATTTTCAAGCACCAGAATTACAGAGACACATAACACGCCTATCTGTAGTAGCATGCGGGCATATTTTGCTAAGGCCAAAATGCCTCGAGAGATTTTATCTGCTGTCGCTTTGTCCACCGTTGGGTTAATCGACTCTTTGCGCCACTTCGCCACTAAGTTGTCATTCATTCCAAGCGCTTGCACAATTTCGGCATTTTTAAGCCAATCACTCGTCAATGCATTAAACGTACCCGCGTGCTGACTGGCGTTATTTTGCAAACGCTTAGTAACAAGCAGACTTAGGAGAGAGATAACAAAGAGCACCGTAGCACCAATAAGAGCAAAGTGACCAAGTAGTGGGTGCATTAAGTACATGACCGCGAGGAAGACAGGCGCGAATGGGGCATCAAAAAGGGCAAAAATACCCGGAGACGCGATCACCTCTTTGACTCGCGATAAGTCAGAGAGTGGTTGGCTATGTACCCCATTGTTCTCTTGAGACTTTAGCATCGCAATGTTAAATGCAAAGTCTGATGAGTGTTGTTCAATACCATAACCATAACGTAGCATTACCTGTCCTCTCACCCAATCAAGTAATGCTTGAATAGATAAAAGAAATAATGCGACAGATGCTAGCATCACCAAGGTTTCTCTACTTTCTGAAGATAAAACTCGGTCAAAAACCTGCATGGAAAATAAGGGTAATACCAAAAAAAGGATATTAACCGCTACCGACACTATTGCTATGAATGTAAAAACTTTCTTGCTAAATTTAAAGTACTGCGTATTATTTAAATTAACAAGACCTTTTGCCTCAGTTAATTCCATTTAAACCTCAACATTTATTATCTCTAAGTCATCATGTTCACATGCGCTGTAGAATTATTATTTACTAGCAAACCGATAACGATATTAGTTGTGATTTATGAATTTATTTGACTAAATACTCAACAAAGCCCAGCAACGATACCCATTCCAATTTTTGAGATTTGTTACACCCTGCTATCAAAAGATTCGTGATGCAGATCTAAATAACAGGCGATTTGGTGATGGAGATCTCATCTTTAGAATTAAAAAAACGATAATTGATAGATTTATTTATTTACACTTGATAAGAGAAAAAATGATCCTATTACACTTAAGGGTTAGGTGTTAATGGGGGATAAATGAAGAATAAACTGGTGTACAAAGCCATATTAACCATTGCTTTTACTAGCGTTAAATCAGAGGCTAATTCTGAGTTAAATATACTATCTTGGCATGGCTATACCGACGCAGATGTCGTATCTTATTTTGAGGATAAGTATAACACCAAGATAAATATCACATATGTCACTAACGATAAGCAGTTACGCAACAACATTGAAAATACCGAACAGACATTTGATATCGTGGTGTTAAACTCATCAGAGTTAAAAAGATATATTAGATTGAATAGCATTCTTCCCATTGATATATCTAAAGTTTCAAATAGCAAATGGTTGAGTGAGCAATTTACACCACTTCGCCGTAACACGAAAACCTCACAACATGGCACTATCTATGGCATGCCTTTCACTTATTCTTCAATGGGAATGATCTACCATAAAGACCGGGTAAAAACTCCCCCTTCTTCATGGAATGCGTTTTGGTCTACAACGTACGATAAAAAAGTGTTGAGTTATGATGGCGGGACACACAACACAAGCCTTGCAGCATTGGTACTTAACCTTGACGACCCTTTTAATATTCCTAACACCGAGCAATCCAATATCGCCGAAAAGCTTATCGCCCTAAGAGATAACTCCCTGACCTTTTATGACTCGGTTGAAGAGGCAACGCAATTATTCAATCAATTTGAAATGTCATTGATGTTTGCTAATTTTGGACGCCAGCAATTGACGTCATTACAGAAGTCCGGCGCGAATGTTGCTTATACTATTCCAACAGAAGGCGCACTAAGCTGGCTAGACTGCTGGGCAATACTTGCTGATACTGAACACTCTGAACTTGCACACCAATGGATTAATTTCGTACTAGAACCTTGGGTTCAACTGGAAATCACCCAGCGCCACGGGCTGCAGAGCCCATTAGCTCAGTTTTCTCCCGACACACAACAACAAAAACTCATTTGGTTAACGCCCGTTGAGTCTCCGCACGAGCGCGAAGCAATGTGGGACGCGGTCTACAGTGGAAAGTCGCTCGAAAAAGTAATGGAACACACCAAAAGAGCGAAACCATGAAGCTGTCGAGCAAAATCACCCTCATCTTCTTTTTCTCTCTCTTTAGCACATTTTCTTGTGTTGCTTGGCTCACCTATCAACATTCAGTGACATTACTCGTCGCCAACACCGAAGAGAAGATGCAACAAACGTCAGGCACCGTAATTCGTTCTTTGCAAGAAAAGCTGCATGACATCGAGCGAATGAACGATACCTTAGCAACACTGCTCGAAAATACGCAACAAGACAGCACAAGTTCGAAGACGTTATCCGCTATAATCGCTGCTGTGATTAAGAATGACGTGATATTTAATAGTATATCTTTGATTGATCGAGCTAAATCGCATCAAGAAATACTTCGTTTGGAGCGCGATCAACAACAGAATGTGATTCAAGTAAGTAATGATGAATTGAATAACCTCGCCCATATTCCTTTCTATACCCAATCCTATGCGTTTCATCCAAACAAGATATTTGTTTCGCCAATTTCAATGCACTACGACAGAATATCACACCCAAAACCCGTGCCTTTTGTTTTTGTCATTTACCCTTTGTCGACATTGAACAAGCGCGATATTTCGTTACTCATTGCTATCGATATCGAGCAGTTAATGGAGAATGCAACGTCCATTATGGATGCACCCTCTACATTTTTTATCACCAATGCTAACGGCGACTACCTCTTACACCGTGACAAAGATAAACAATTTGGCTATACACGTGGAAAATTGGAACAGGTCCAACAAGACTACCCCGCGGCTCAAAAATCGGTATCTAAAAACATCGTGTCATTTTTTGAGATCAGCGATCCTCAAACACCGTCCGATCATAGCTACGTTTATTTTTCTCCTGCTAGATTTTTCATGCACGGTACATCTCATTTCTATATGTTTGGGCAAACCAAAAGTGACGTTATTACTGAGCTTTGGACAGTTACCGCGCTCCGCGGATTTAGTGTAACAATCGTCGTTTTTATATTCACTGCGGTACTGCTTTCTTATTCACTGTTTAGATTGATCACCCGCCCACTGACACAAATTTCTCACTTAGCACAACGTATCGCTCTAGGAAAAACCGCCCACTTTAGCCAATACAGCCAAACAGATGAAATTGGCGATTTAGCCAAAGCTCTCAACTACCTTCAACACCATCTCAACACTAAGTTTCATGAACTCAAAGTTTCCGAGCAAAAATTTCAAGAACTCGCTCGCAGAGACGACCTCACTCGGCTCCCTAACAGAAAAGATTTTCACTCTCGGTTAGAAAACGAAATCGCGCATCACAAACAAAATCAGTTGCACTTTGGATTGTTGTTTCTTGACGTCAATAACTTTAAAGCAATAAACGACAATAAAGGGCACCATGTTGGGGATAACCTGTTACAAGGCATTTCAAGTCTTTTAACCGATAGTCTGCGCAGTAGTGATCTTGTCTGTCGATACGGTGGTGACGAGTTTGTAATTCTGCTTTCAAACCTCAGACAGCTCAACGTCATACATATCATTTGTGACAAACTCCACTACGCAATGGAAGACCTTGTGGAGTCACTAGAATTAAGTCAGTACGATCTCTCACTAAGCATCGGTGTCTCCATTTATCCCGAGTCTGCCAACAGCCCCAATGAACTAATCCAGTTAGCGGATAAAGCCATGTATCACGCGAAACATAATGGCCGCTCTCAAACGCACTGGCACTCTCCATTTCAATAACCGATAGGCTCTCCGTCATTTTTAAGCAAATCTAGAAAGTCTAGGTGCGGTTAATATTTGGGTAGACCAATATGATTTTAGACAGACCCGTTATCGAGTATTTGTTACACTGAACAAAACAACAAAAATGAGTAATGTCATGTCGCTTTTAGCATCTGGCACGCTATCCAAAATGCGTGCTACTCTCGACTCAACGGTTCAATATCGTCTGCCGGTTGGCGAGCAAGAAATTGAACTCGCTGCCTTCATTGGTCGCACATTAACCCTTACCCATACTGGCAATATTTTTTGCAGCGCCTGTGGTAAGAAAACGAAAAAAAGCTACTCTCAAGGTCACTGTTTTGTCTGTATGCGCAAACTCGCCAGTTGCGATATGTGCATTATGAAACCTGAAACCTGCCACTACGACGCGGGGACTTGCCGAGAGCCTGAATGGGGCGAAGCCAACTGCATGGTGGACCATTTTGTCTACTTATCGAATACCTCTAGCCTAAAAGTGGGTATCACTCGCCACACTCAAATTCCCACTCGCTGGATTGATCAAGGTGCCACACAGGGTTTGCCTATTTTAAAAGTGTCCACTCGCTACATTTCTGGCTTAATTGAGATTGAACTGGCGAAGCACATTGCTGATAAAACCAATTGGCGCACACTATTAAAAGAGGACGGTGCCCCAATTGCGTTACAAGAAAAAGCGCTAGAACTTCTTCCTCTCGTTGCCGATAAAATTGCAGAGATTCGAACGCAATATGGCGAGCAGTCTATCGAAATACTTGCCGAAAATATTACGCCTCTAAGTTATCCGGTAGACGAGCACCCAACAAAGATTAAGTCTCATAACTTTGATAAAGAGCCGGTTGTGTCTGGCGTATTAAAGGGGATTAAAGGTCAATACCTAATCTTTGATACAGGCGTGATTAACATTAGAAAGTTCACTTCTTATGAAGTGGAAGTGTCTGAATAAACGAAAAACAGAACCAACATCGCCCTCTTTCATGAGGGCGATAATTAGCAAACATCAATGCATCGATTCAAGGGCATCAAAAAACGTATCGACTTCGGCTAAGGTGTTATAGTGCATAAAGCCTACTCTTAACACGCCACCCAACTCCTCAATACCCAGTTGTTTAACTAAACCTAACGCATAGAAATGCCCGTTCCACACGCAGATATTCTGTTCCCCGAGCACTTTTGCCATCCATTCAGGTGAATGTACATCCGACCGTAACGCAAAGGTTGGGGTTCTAAGCTGATGGTCTGCTTCCGACGTCCCATAGAGTGTCATGTAGTCTAATCTAGACAGCCTATCTAAAAAGTAACGACTGATTTGTTCTTCATGCTGAGCAATGACGGTCGCAGATGATATCAACTTTTCACGAGTCCCCTTTCCTTCGCCCCATTGCGCTAAATAGTCAATCGCAGCAATTAAACCTGCCAACGACTCAAAGCTTTGAGTCCCTGTTTCAAACCGACCCGGACCAATATTGGTTGCTGGTTCAACCTTGTATGGCTCTAGCGATTGCAAATGCTGCGGTGCAATATAGGCAATGCCTAAATGGGGTCCAAAAAACTTATAAGCAGAGCACACTAAATAGTCACACCCTAAGCTCTGCACGTCGATCAATGCATGTGGTGCAAAGTGAACCGCGTCTACATACACTTGGGCCCCCACTTTCTTTGCGGCCGCTACAATACGGCGAATATCGGTAATAGAGCCGGTAGTATTAGACGCATATGTCACCGCCACCAACTTCGTCTTCGTGGTCAGTAATGATTCAAAGTGTTCATAATCAAGAGTACAGTGGCGCTCATCCACTTGGACCTGCTTAACAATTGCACCCTTATCATCTGCGGCTTGTTGCCACGATGAAACATTAGAATAATGATCCAGTGCCGTAACAAGGATTTCATCATCAGGTTGCCAATCACGCGAAATTGCGCGGCTCAACTGGAACGTTAGGGACGTCATGTTAGCGCCAAAGACCACCTGATCACCGTTTTCGGCGTTAAGTAACTCAGCCGCGGCACGGCGAGCCTTTACCATTAATGAGACGGTATGTTGACTCGAAAAGTAATGCCCACCAAGGTTTGAGTTATAACGCCCTAAATAATGCGTCATTGCCTCAAGTACTGTTTGCGGTACTTGCGAGCCACCCGGTCCATCGAGAAACACAACAGGCCGTTCATTATACCATTGCGCCAACGCCGGAAATTGTTCTCTTGCTGAGTTAGGAGTGAAGTGCATTATTCGCATCCTTGGCTGTGAGTACAAAGACATCCATGTGCCCTTCTGCTTTGGCGTCTACGCAACGAATAGGTTGCGCGTTATGCCACAAGCGATGATCATCTAAAATGGCGACCTCTCCATCTTCGAGCACTTTTCGAAAGAACGGCGCTTCATGATTATCGTTGTACAGCATCACCTCTCCGCCAACAATGTTCTTACGCTCAATACCGACAATGGCAATATGGTCAAATCCATCTTGGTGCACCCCTTCAGGCGCGACTTGAGTCTCTTCATAAACGGCAGCGATACGCATTTGATGAATTTCTATCTCTTGGCCATTCGGAAGTTGATTGGACGTCATAAATAGTGAAACCAATTCTCGCATGCCTTCACTATGCAATGTTTTGGAGAGGATAGGCTCAAAGCGACGAATCACATCCCCTTGGAAGTGATTAAAGTGTTCAGTCTGAATAAAGTCATGCTTATCTTCTTCTACTACCTTCCCATCGCAAAATTGAATCACCGAATAACGACGCAAACGATATTGCCCATCGGCATGCTCGGTATTGGGCAATTTCGAAAAAGAAGGAGAAAGCTGTTGCGTTGCTTCCTCACTGAGCTGAGTTAAATGTAGGGTATTTTCATTGGAATGTAACATAATAATCGCCTTGGTCGCCTGCACTCTAGTTACAAATGCAACAATTTCATTACAAATAAGTAAAACGCAGTAACTCTACTATTTCAACCATTTGTAGCATTTACACCCATCAAAATTACAATTTAAAAATATAAATCCAACAAAACAAGAAAATTAAGCATATTATCACCATTAAAACCTATCCAAGTGACCAAAAACTAGCATAGCTGACTATAACAACTAATTTAAATGCCATTTATCATATACTTAACATAAAAAATACTGACAAAAACAAAAGCTAATCACACCCCATCTCCATTAGTGTTTAGAGCAGTCAATTATGCTTTAGAATGAGACAAAGATAGTGGCTTGCCGCAGAAAGCAAAGCCTTTCGGGCTATTTATCCACCTATCGTCAACGGATTTAGTAAATATCTGACATTGTTGTTCGCTAAGTGTTGATTCTTATCCGCAAAGCCCAATATATTAAGGAAGACAAAGCGAGTAGCTCAACGTCGCTGCCTAAAGATAAATAAGTGAGAATAAACATGGCTGATTCAAAACATTGTAAATTGCTGATTCTTGGCTCTGGTCCTGCTGGATATACTGCTGCTGTCTATGCGGCTCGTGCCAACCTAGACCCAGTGCTCGTCACAGGAATGCAGCAAGGTGGACAGCTCACTACGACCACTGATGTTGAGAACTGGCCAGGCGACGCCGAAGATCTTAGTGGCCCACTACTAATGGATCGCATGAAAGAACACGCAGAGAAATTCGACACCGAAATCATCTTCGATCACATCAATAACGTCGATTTCAGTGAGCGCCCCTTTAAGCTCTTTGGAGACAGTCAAGAGTACACAGCGGATGCGGTTATTATTTCAACAGGCGCTTCAGCCAAGTACCTAGGACTCGAGTCCGAAGAAGCATTTAAAGGTCGTGGCGTATCAGCATGTGCGACCTGTGATGGTTTCTTCTACCGCAACCAAAAAGTCGCCGTCGTCGGTGGCGGTAATACTGCTGTAGAAGAAGCACTGTACCTAGCAAACATTGCTTCAGAAGTGCACCTAGTCCACCGCCGAGAAACATTCCGCGCCGAAAAAATACTGATCAAGCGCTTAATGGATAAGGTAGAAAGTGGCAATATTATTTTGCACACCAACCGTACGCTTGACGAAGTAGTAGGCGATGAAATGGGCGTAACGGGTATCAATGTTAAAGATACTCAAACCGACAGTATTGAGCACATTGAAGTGATGGGGGCATTTATTGCCATCGGCCATCAACCCAATACATCGCTATTTGAAGGTCAATTAGAGATGAATAATGGTTACATCATCGTAAAATCTGGCTTAGAGGGCAACGCCACACAAACCTCTATTCCAGGTATCTATGCAGCAGGCGATGTTATGGACCATAATTATCGCCAAGCGATCACCTCTGCAGGCACGGGGTGTATGGCTGCACTGGACGCTGAACGCTTCCTCGACGCTATCAATGCCTAAAACAATTGTAAAACCTTAGAACCCAGTGGTGTATACACTGGGTTCTTTTTTGTATACTCCCCGCTTCTTCTAAGAATAATACTCATTAAGTTAAGCCGTCTAAATGGATAAAAAGAAACAACGGAGCTTGAATAACTGGCTCAAAACGCAAAGTCGCTTGGCAAAGCGCTGGCTACTGATCGCAGTAGGCCTTGGCGTGTTGTCCAGCTTGTTCTTGCTCGCGCAAGCTGCCTTGATCGCGACCATACTCCACCAGCTCATTATTGAACATACCGACAAGTATGAACTTATCCCTTATTTTATCGGACTTGTTGCCTCGGTTGCAGGGCGCGCCGGTTGTGCGTGGGGAAGAGAAATTGCAGGATTTAAATGTGGCGAAAAAATCCGCTGCTACATTCGAGAGCTTATTCTCAATAAACTCCATGAACTTGGCCCAAGCTATATTAAAGGTAAACCTGCAGGTACGTGGGCAACGCTAGTGCTGGAGCAAGTCGAAGATATGCACGACTTCTTCGCCAAGTATTTACCGCAAATGTCACTGGCAGTCTTAGTTCCGTTTGTTATCTTGATTGTCGTTTTCCCAATTAACTGGGCTGCGGGTCTCATTTTCCTGATTACCGCTCCCCTTGTGCCACTATTCATGGCATTGGTTGGAATGAAAGCAGCAGACGCTAACAGAAAAAACTTCAAAGCCTTGCAGCGCTTGTCTGGTCACTTTTATGACCGCTTGCAGTCTATGACAACTATACGCCTATTTAACCGCACTGCAGCAGAGAAGGATGTACTTGAAGGTGCCTCTGAAGTGTTTAGAAAGAGAACAATGGATGTACTTCGCTTAGCGTTTCTTTCTTCCGCGGTCCTTGAATTTTTCACTTCCATCTCGATAGCCATGACCGCGGTCTACTTCGGATTTAGCTTAATCGGTGAAGTCAATTTTGGCCACTACGGCGTTGGCGTTACCTTATTTGCGGGTTTGTTCATTTTGATCCTTGCCCCTGAGTTTTACCAACCTTTAAGAGATCTTGGTACGTTTTATCATGCTAAAGCTCAAGCGGTTGGCGCGGCAGAAAGTATTGTTGAGTTTCTAGATACTAAAGTGGACAATTTGCCACAGGGTCAAAACACACTTAACACTCACTCTCATATTGAGCTCTCCGCTGAGAATCTTGAGATATTTAGTCCAGAAGGTAAGCGACTCGTTGGACCTATCAGCTTTCATATTCAAGATGGCCAAAGCATTGCGCTCGTCGGTCCGAGTGGCGCGGGTAAAACAAGCTTAGTGAACACGATTTTAGGCTTTATGCCTTACTCGGGGTCCCTGAAAATTAATGGACAAGAACTGCGTGATCTTGCTTGCGATGATTGGCGTGAGAACGTCAGTTGGGTTGGGCAAAACCCACTACTTTTACACGGCACCATCCGTGAAAATATTACACTGGGCAAAGAAAATGTCAGCGATAGCACCGTGCTAAGCGCCCTATCCTCCTCATTTTCAGATGAATTTGTGGATCAGCATGGCCTTGATTACCACGTTACCGATCGCTCTAGTAGCTTATCGGTCGGGCAAGCTCAACGCTTAGCACTGGCGCGCGCGATGATTCAAGATGGGCAATTTTGGCTTCTTGATGAACCCACCGCCAGCTTAGATGCCAAAAGTGAACGCTTAGTGACAGAAGGCATCAGACACACCACTCAAGGGAAAACCACGTTAACGGTGACTCACCAGCTATCCCAGCTTAAAAGCGTCGATAGTATATGGGTCATGAATCACGGTAAGTTGGAACAATCTGGTCACTTTGAGGCATTAGCACAAACTGATGGGTTATTTAAATCCATGCTGTCGGCACACAATACGATGGTCGATAACAATAAGGGGAATTTAGATGCGTGAGTTACTCCCTTATCTTAAATTATATAAGAAACATTGGTTTGGTCTGTCTCTGGGGATGGTGCTCGCCTTTGCAACACTTTTTGCCTCAATCGGATTATTGACGCTGTCAGGTTGGTTTATCTCAGCCTCAGCCGTCGCCGGACTGACTATCGCGAGAGAAACGTTCAACTACATGCTGCCTGGCGCAGGCGTTCGTGGTGCGGCAATGGGTCGAACTGCTGGGCGATGGGGTGAACGTGTCGTTAGCCACAACGCAACATTTAAACTCCTGACCGATCTACGAGTATTCTTCTTTAGTAAACTTGCGCCGCTGATCCCAAGTAAAGCGATTAATATCCGTGACGCAGACATGCTTAACCGTTTAGTCGCCGATGTCGACGCGATGGATCATGTTTACTTGCGTTTAATCAGCCCTATTGTTGTTGGGTTTTTGGGTATTATTGGTCTTACCGCGGTACTGTGCTGGTTTGATACCACGCTCGCCCTAACGTTGGGTGGCATTTTACTCGTTCTATTGATTATTTGGCCGATATTATTTTACTCCCTCGGAAAAAATAATGGTCATGAGTTAACGTTAAATAAAGCTGACCTTAGAATTAAGACGTTAGATTGGTTACAAGGTTACAGTGAATTAACATTATTTGGCGCCGAGTCTCGCTACCGTGAAGCCATTCTAGATGCGCAACAGCGCTTATTGAGCAACCAGTTTATCCATGCCAAGATCTCAGGTCTTGCACAGGGCTTGTTGATTCTGGCCAATGGTTGGTTACTCATCCTCATTTTGTGGTTATCCGCTGATGGTGTCGCTGGCAATCAACCCGATCCACTCATTGCTCTGATGGTGTTCGCTACAATGGCCAGTTTTGAGCTACTGATGCCTATCGCGGGCGCATTCCAGTTCCTTGGACAAACACTGACTTCAGCTAAGCGCCTGAACGACATTATCCTTGCTGAGCCAGAAGTGCAGTTTCCTACGGAACCTGTCACGCATAACGGTCACTTTTCTATCGACTTTGACAAAGTACAATTTAGCTACCCTGATGCCCATCAAAATGCGTTAGAAAATGTCTCTGTCTCCGTTGCAGGCGGCGAGAAACTAGCGATTGTTGGGCAAACAGGCTCAGGTAAATCTACGCTATTGCAGCTGATCTCCCGCTATTGGGACGTTCAATCTGGCAGCGTCAAACTGGCTGGACACAATATTCAAAATTGGAGTGAAGTGCAGTTAAGGCAATCAATGAGCATTGTGAGTCAACGCGTTGATATTCTTAATGGCTCGCTACGCGATAACTTGACGATGGCGAAACCTGATGCTCAAGATTTAGAATTAGAGACCGCACTAAAGCAGGTGAGTTTAGACTCATTACTTACTGAGTCGGGTTTAGATACTTGGCTTGGTGACGGCGGGCGTCAGCTTTCGGGAGGCGAGAAAAGACGAATTGGTATCGCTCGCGCACTGCTGCACGATGCACCGATTCTGTTACTCGATGAACCAACCGAAGGTTTAGATAAGCAAACAGAACAGCAAATCATGACGCTATTCGACCATCATTTCGCAGGTAAAACTGTTGTGTTTATTACCCATCGACTGGTTAACCTCGATACATTCGATACCATTTGCTTACTTGAGGATGGTAAAGTCCTAGAGCTTGGGCATCATGACGCATTACTGGCTAAGCAAGGTCGCTATTTCGAACTGCATCAAACACTATAATAACGTAACAAGCCGCTCCTAACGGAGCGGCTTGTTATTCTCTATCTTAGTTATCATCCGTCAACATGACTATTATCCGACATCGCCTCTGCTTTACGAACTCTCACTTGAATGATTCGATTATTCTTCACGACGACTACTTCAAACTCCCATTGTTGATAATGAATTCGTTGCCCCACACTCGGCACTCGGCACTCGGCCCATCAACCATATTAGGAACCCATTTAATGTTTGAAACTTTTCAGAGGCCTCCCCCTCCAACTCACCGACACTTAATGTATGTTTGAATTCGTTGATGGGCATTAGAGCATCCATCTGCCAGCTCTCATCTTTTAATTGCTTCACCCACACTTGCTGTGGTGCCATCCCCAACTGACCAGCAATGGATTTAAGGACATCATAATGCGTCACTAGCCCCTGTACATCTCCATATTCATCCACCAAAAACGTCATTTCTGAACTGGTCTTTTGCATGTAAGTCAGCAACGAAAGCCCCTTCATTGATTCGGGCACAAAACGAGGTTTGCGTAACAACCTCGCTAGCTTGGCGATCGAAAGCTCATTGTATTCATCAAGCAATACTTTCGATGATATCGTCCCTATCATATTGTCTAAACCACCTCGACATACTGGCCATACCGAGTGTTGGGTCTGGCGAAGGTTCTTTAAAATGTCATCGATCGACTGTTCAATATCCAAATAGTGGATATCACTTCGCGGGGTCATTAATGATGTGGCCACTCTATCATTAAGATAAAGCAAGTTATCAATCATCACTTGCTCTTGATGTTCAATCACCCCTTTTTCAGTACCTTCTCGCACCAAGGCAACAATATCTTCTTCAGTGACATTGTCGTTCTGATTGTCCTGTTGTCGCAGCATTCGAAGTAAAGCGTCGGTTGAAATTGACAACAAGCCCACGAAGGGCTTGGTGAGTTGGGCAAGCCAATGTATGGGGTAAGCCACGAGAACAGCGATGCGCTCAGCATTATTTTGCGCGAATCGCTTAGGTACAAGCTCTCCAACCACGATGGCAAAATAGGTAATCACTATCACCACAATTACGGTGGCAAAAACCGACGCTAGATCATGCTCTACGCCACGCTCTATAAGCCAAAGCTTGAACGGTACCGATAATATCGCCTCGCCAAAAACTCCGCTCAAAATACCAATAGCGGTAATGCCTATCTGAATAGTAGACAGGAATAATGTCGGGGTTTCCTTGAGTCGCAGCGCGAGCTGAGCCGATGCCTGCCGTTGAGCCATTTTTTTCAATCGACCGCTTTTCGCAGTAACAAGCGCAATCTCCGACATAGCAAAGAGACCGTTAAGAGCAATAAGACTTACTAGAAAAATGATGTCCATACGCTATCTCCGAGATAAACACACTACGATCATAGCCGACTTCTACCTATCTAAAACGTGAAGATGAGCATAGAAAGTGCCCTGGCTGAACACAAAATTTTTATGGTGACCATCATTGAAAGCGAGGCGACTTTCGTGACGTTTTTTTGAAACATTGTTTATGGAAATAGGACGGTCTGGAGAAGATACGTGTGCAATAGCTCTTATGATAAATAGGCTCTTATGGTAAATAGAATCGAATGGTAATTAGAATCGAATAGTAAGTAAAAGGTCGCTATCAAGCCTCATCTTAAAATATCCACACACATACCCGTATGCCATAGACAAAAAAGCCGCACTCGCGTGCGGCTCTATCTCAATCTTTAACGTTGTTTTGTTTTTATGCGTATTGCGCTTCAAACTCTTTCATTAACGCAACAAGTGCTTGCACACCGTCTATTGGCATCGCATTGTAAATAGAGGCTCTCATTCCACCTGCCGCACGGTGCCCTTTCAAGGCGCGTAAACCACGCTCCTCAGCTAATGCCAAAAACGTGTCATCCAGCTCTGGTTTCGCCAGCTGGAATGGTACATTCATCAATGAACGGTTCATGACATGCACATCATTCCTATAGAAATCAGAAGCGTCGATAAAGTCATAAAGAATGGCTGCTTTTTCTTTGTTGTGAACTTCAATTTCAGCAACCCCACCCTGCGCTTTCAGCCACTTAAATACAAGCCCGGACAAGTACCACGCGAATGTTGGTGGGGTGTTATACATGGAATCTTTCTCCGCCAGCACTTTATAGTTCAAAAACGATGGCAGTACATGACTAGCAAGATCTAATAAATCATCACGAACAATCACAATACAAATACCGGCCGGACCAATATTTTTTTGCGCGCCAGCATAAATTACACCGTACTGAGAAACATCAATTTCGCGCGATAGAATCGTTGATGACATGTCGGCAACAATAGGTAAATCGGTTTGAGGAAGCTCGTTAATTTCAATACCATCAATCGTTTCATTCGGGCAGAAATGAACATAGGCAGAGTCTGCATCGATGTGCCACTCACTTGCAGGTGTGACCGCCACCTTACCATCAATCGTCGTCTTAGCCCGATATACGTTAGGCGTGCAGTATTTTTTCGCTTCTTCAACGGCACTCTCTGCCCAGTAACCAGCATCAATGTAGGTTGCGCTTGTCTTGTTCCCTAACAAGTTCAGAGGAACAGCTGAAAACTGTGCTCGCGCCCCACCGTGACAGAATAGGACTTTATAGTTATCAGGAATCGCCATCAAATCGCGAAGATCCTGCTCAGCTTCATCGGCAACCTGAATAAAAGGTTTCCCTCGGTGGCTGACCTCCATGACCGATGTGCCTAGATTGTTCCAATCAATAAACTCTGCTTGAGCTTTTTCCATTACTGCTTTTGGCAATGCCGCAGGGCCAGCACTAAAATTGAAGACATTCTCTTGAATCGGTTCCATGAACTTACTACTCCTAACTACTCTTTAATCGGTTTAAGATTCAGTAATATCATGTTTTTATATAGATAAGAAGCAAGAAAAGAGGTCCTAAGACCTCTTTTCTTGCTTCAACACAATGAGTATTCACTCAATGCGATTATTGAGCACCAGGCTGTCCCATCATCAACGGTAGAAACAGGGCTAGCAGCGGTATTTTTTGTCCATTTCCAAACATCAACTGACCGTTTTCAATGTCAGCCTTCAACTGATAGCCGGACTCTTGTTGCTCAATCATCTCCATAACCACGAGTTCATCTACGCCTTGAGACAACATAGGGTGAGAAGCAATCATTGCATTTGACATATATGCATCCATATTGCCAGTCAGCGCTGGCATGATTAGGCTCGGATCCTTAGATACATTCGTTGTTCCCTCAGGGATTTCAACCAGCCACTTAGACTTAAACTCACCATCTTGAAGCGTAAAATGCATATCATTCATCGCAACTTTAAAGCCTCGTGCAAACAGCGTCTCTATGAGCGGTGCCAGCGTATTAATATCAGCGTGTTGCAAAGAAGGATTCGACTGATAAATCCCAACCAAGCCCTCAAATGCGGTGCGGTCTAAAGACTCAAGTGAGAAATCCACTTTTAAGTCACTAAGCTCCCCGCCTTCAGGGTATGTCAACGCTTTCAAGTCAAACAAATGCTGAGTATCAATTCTATCTAACTCGGTGTCCAGCGTAGACTTAAAGGTATAAGACGCCGTATCAATATCAAAAATGCTGGTGTGTTGCTGATTTACGATACGAAAGTTTTTCATCGACGCTTGCTGTTCACCTAGCCAAAAACCTTGCTCTTTTTTGCCATCACCGCTAATGCTTAAGTCAGAAACCAGTAGTTGCTCACCATTTTCAAAATCTAACTGGATAGAAGGGATTGTCGCATCTATCGACACTTGGCCAAGCACGGTCACTGTCCCACTCGCCGACGCGGGAGAAATAGAGAAGTCGACGTTTTGACTTTCATTACCTTGATAACTCCAACTACCAAGAGTGAAGTCATAATCTGTATTTCCATTCAGTTGGGTGACGGTGTTGAGCAACAGTGGGAAGTCTGGATAATTCACCATTACCGATTCAGCGCTAAGGCTGAACAAACCATGCTGGATATCACTCGCGACCACAAAGTCTGTCGGTAACCCATCTAATTCCAACTGTTCTTTCAAAACAGGATCATTCACTCGATAGCGAGTTTCCACCTGAGAAGATAAATAGCCTCGATCATAGCGAACCACTTCAGCGCTGACGGTATCGCTATCTAGATGTTCAATGCCATCTTCGATAACTTTCTGGCCAATATGACCGACGGCAAAAGGCCAACATAAAACGAGTGCGACAGCGCCACCGATAGCCGCCATTTTCTTTAATTGATGCATAGAGGTATGGACATTTTATTGATGTGTATTTCATTCAGTCTAACCTAACTTGAAAGGATCTCCAATCTCATACCTACTTCTCATAACCCTATGCTTTTTATTGTTATATTAAAATGTAACTCTCATGGAGAAGGTTTGGAAACGAATGCGACAACGAAATCGATATGCGGTGTTATGTCTAGATAGTGACTTAGTGAATCTCGATTTGCTCGACACTGAGTTATCCTCATATCAATCGCATTTTGATGTTCACCTGGTAACCTCAATTGAGGATGCTCATGAACTGTTAACACTAATAGGATCCGTTGGGCAACAGCTTGCGCTTGTCATCGCCCGTCACTCAAACGTCTTTGATGGCGGAGCGTTTCTTATCCAGCTCGAGCAATCTCGTCACACCCAAACCGCTCGAAAAATTTTGATGACAAAAACAAACTATGGCGACATTCAAGCCATCCTTAACGCCGTCAATGAAGGTCAACTTGATCACTGCTTAACGCTGCCACTGGCTGAAAACGTTCTACGAAAAACGGTTAAAAAAGAGCTGTCTACGTATATCATCTCCCAAGAAAAAAAAGACTTGCTGCACTACAGCCAAATACTCGACCAACAAAAATTAATGAGAGCGCATATCGAACGCAAGATGCACTCTTATCGTGCGAGTTTTATTCATGATTTCCATGAACTCTCCGACGATGACCTCGCTGCGCAAGTCATTGAAGCGTTACTTAAATTCTTTACCGAAAGTGATGAAACGAAAGCGGTTCGACAATATTCCGCCGAGCACTTACTCACGAAAGAAGGACAAGCTAATCAGTTTTTGTGGTTCATTGTGGATGGTCACGTTGCCCTATACAAAAAAGACAAACTCGGACAGCAGTGCGAAGTTGTCAGACACGGTAAAGGCGGTATTGTCGGAGGCATGTCATTTGTTACGGGCGAATGTTCATTTTCCACGGCGATGACACTGACCCGTACCAAAGTAATAAAATTAGACCGACAAGTCTTCACACAAGTCATGCATTCCAATACCGATTTATTACCTTTATTTACTAACCTGCTATTACGACACTTTAATCGCCGACTACAACGTAGTATCAACACTAAGCTTCAACTACAAAAGACACTTGAATCACTAGAGTCCGCGCACCAACAACTCATCGACCAAGAAAAGATGGCTATGCTCGGACAGTTAGTGGCAGGCGTCGCCCATGAACTTAATAACCCCGTCTCTGCCATTTTACGTGGTGCAGAAACGGTGACTGACAAGATAAGTCAAATCCTTCAGCAAGATAATCACCCTGACGAGCTTTCCTTTGGGGTTGATGTATTCGAAAAATCGAGGTTAGCAACGCCACTCTCGACATCGGAATTGCGCGCTAGAACGAAGAGCCTGCAAACTACCATCACAGACCGACGCATAGCAAAGCGTCTTGTGCAGCTCGATTTGCACCACAACCCAGATTTACTCAATCTTGCCCGCGTTTCACCAGAACAACTGTCTCATCGCCTCCACCAGCTCGAACAATACCAACAAACGGGGGCCACATTGCGGTCCATACAGGTGTGCGCACAGCGTATTGCAGACATGGTAAAAAGCCTCAAAGGCTATGCGAGACCAGACAATGAGTCTTATGAGTTAGTTGACTTACATGAAGGAATTGAAGACACATTAGTCATCTTTGAGAATAGGCTGAAACGCCATAATGTCATTAAAGAATACGGTGATATCCCCAAGATTCGATGCATGCCTATCGCATTGCAGCAAGTATGGACAAACCTAATTTCGAATGCGCTGGATGCACTTCCTGACAATGGACAATTGCAAATTCATACTAGTTGCAAACAGCGCCAAGGCATCGATTACGCGGTTTACCAATTTATTGATAACGGCGATGGTATCCCGATTGAGCAGCAAAAGGCTATATTTGAGTTGAATTACACCACAAAAAAAGAAGGCAACTTTGGTCTAGGTATCGGCTTATCCGTTTGCCAACAAATTTTGGCTCAACACCAGGGCTGGATTGACGTTGACTCAGAACTGGGAGTCTATACCGCCATGTCTGTCTACCTTCCACTAGAAACACCAGTTGCACAAACAAGCACTTAAAAGAAAAGTAGCACTCACAAGCCTAAGCCTCACTTAACCACCAGAAGAAGCAACACGCGCAAAGGAGAAGAAAATGAGAGAGTATTTAATCTTATGTGTTGACGATGAACGAGAAGTTCTCGACAGCGTGTTACAAGACCTATCCGATTTTGAAGATAACTTTATTCTTGAAGGTGCTGAATCCGTTGCAGAGGCAAAAGAAATCATTCAAGAACAACAAGGTGAAAATGTTCCACTCGCCCTAATCTTATGTGACCACATTATGCCCGGAGAAACTGGCGTCAGTTTTCTTATTCAACTCAACGAAAACGAGGACACTCATGCGAGTCGCAAGATTCTTCTTACCGGACAAGCCGGTCATGAAGACACAATTGAAGCAGTCAATCATTCTTGCCTAGACTTTTACATCAACAAGCCATGGCGTGGTGATGAACTAAGAAACATCATAAAGCAGCAGTTAACCACCTTTATGATAAAGCACGAGCCCGAACTGATGCCTTGGGCAAGAATATTGGACACCGAGCGCGTTTTTGACGCGCTATCTAAAAATCGTATTAATTATGGAGACTAGCAAACCTAAGCAATTGCCATATTTAACCAAGCAACGGCCTACTTCGTGGGATAAATTGATT
This sequence comes from Vibrio qingdaonensis, assembly GCF_026191675.1. Classification (GTDB taxonomy): domain Bacteria; phylum Pseudomonadota; class Gammaproteobacteria; order Enterobacterales; family Vibrionaceae; genus Vibrio; species Vibrio qingdaonensis. The sequence continues at coordinate 376,642 of NZ_JAKRRY010000001.1, forward strand.
AAAAAGAAAGGCGAAAAGCAACATCCATGGTGATAGGCACGACTAAAACCCCACGCTTATCACCAAAAGCCGCTCACTGAAGAAGGTAACAAATCATTAGTTTTACCATATAGATGCGTCAATACTGATGGAAATTTGTATACCTATGTCATTTTTTGGGAATTTCCCCGCGTTGATGGCACATTTTATTGGTGATTGAGGGACACTTTCGATTATTATGTCCACATATCATTGCCGCCAAAAATGCAATACGCGGCGCGCACTTATGTGCAAGGAACTAAAATCAAACAAAAAGGTTTACAAAGATTATGCGCAAGACTCTTTTAGCAGCATTAATGGTCGTAACATCGCAGCATGCTTTTGCAGAGCAAGAGCAAAATCAAGCAACGATGAGTAACTTTAGCTACGATTACGCCGAAGCGCGTATCGGTGCTAGTCCAATGACATTTGGAGCGGGAATCAGTAAATCTATTCACCCAAATGCACACATCGTTGGTAGTATCGATTCTAAATTCGAAGGCGATTATGATATCACTGGTGGTGTCGGTTTCCACGCTCCTGTCAACAACTGGGCGGATTTTACTGGTGAAATGCTTGCGCATATTCACGACAGTGGTGATCACCATAAAACAGACACAGGTATGGAAGTCAACCTTGGTGTACGCCAATGGCTAGGTCCACAACTTGAGATCGGTGGTAAAGCGGGTTACCTAAATGTTGGCGATAAAGACCGCTGGATGGGTTCTATTTACGGACGCTTCCACTCAACAGAATTATTCTCTCTTGGTTTGGAAGGCCGCATCAATCACATCTACGGTGATCAATTGATGTTTACAGCACGCTTCGCATTCTAAGCGCCAAACAGGCGAACCCGGTTGGCTAAGCTTCTTTTGTCTAAGTTTTCCTTATCTAATCAGGCTAGAAAGCAAAAAGGTCATACATATCGTATGACCTTTTTAATGACACTCTCCCCCAGAAATAGACGAAAGTGTGAACAGCGATTACGCATCAAGTTGAGAGCAATTATCTAATAACTGCTGTTTCATTGGATCTTGGATGAGTTTCCAATGCACACCATCAACCGCGCCAGCAAACTTCCATAATAGTTTCACGTCAACGTCGCTACCGTAAGTGCGCTTCACTCGATTAAAAACATTTGGGGCACCTAGCTCTAAGAATGTCTTTACGTCTTCAATACCCGATTTTTTCACCATACGCTCTAACGTCAATTGCATATTGGGAAGGTCACGAAGTCGTCTGTTTTCTATCGCCTTTTTTGTACAGCGTTGACTCACCGAGTTCTCAATAGATTTTTTGACTAAGTCATGCAAACGTGACGAACTAGACTCGAATATATCCGTAATATCATAGTAATTTACCGTCGCTGTAGACTGTTTTTTTACATGCTTAAACTTGTCGCACCCTAAACCATTTAAGATATCATCAAGCTCTAAACCGCCGCGAATAAAAACCCGCTCATTACTGACCAGTGCATACATGGCGCCTTCCTTGAACAAGCCTGTACCACCAAACATTGAACGCTTTTGAGATTCACCAAATTTAATTGTGTAGTCGTAGAAATTTTGCTCAATCATTTCCATTGATCCTTTAATCCATTACCCCGATTAACGTGATCACCAGAAAGCAGCATTTTTTAAGCGAAAAAAGTGAAGCTAGAGTAGACCTGCATTACCACTGCGGTGTCTCTCTTTTTATATAATGTGCATTAATCATAGTTCACATTGCAAAATAAGTCTGGGTCAACATCACATTTACATAACTACACCCCCCAGCAAATGCGAGTCACTTCACTATTTTATATCATACCCATCTAGTGGCATAACTATCAATATATGAACGCTGTTTTAAACGTCAAACAATTGACTTGGCACGACATTTTGGCACTAAGGATATTGTCAATTACGAGTAAGGACAGGTAAACTAGATGCTTATATTTAGCTGCCGAAGTCCTATGAATCACTTATCTTTTTACTGGCTCCCTGATAATCAACAATTATTAATAGAAAGCTTAGAGACCGAGTTTGCCGAGCTCGTGGAACAGTCCATCAATACAGGTAAGATTTCCCTACCTCCTATTTCAGAAGTTGTTTTAAAGATACAAAAGCTTTGTACACTTGAAACCACTGGAATCACCGAGATTGCTGAGTGCCTTCTTGATGACCCTGGTCTCGCTGCCATCGTTTTACGCGTATCTAACTCTGTTGTATTCAACCGCAGAAATATTACCTGTAATGACTTACACACTGCCGTTTCGCGCCTTGGCATATTAAGAGTGCGCGACATCGTTACTGCCCAGTCTATTGAGTTACTTAAACATTCCGTTAATTTGTCTGATAACTGCAAAAGTGTTCTTGTCCAAAGTGCCGCCATTTCACGTGAATTAGCCGCAACAATGGTCCTCGTAACCCGAGCATTTCATGAACAGTCAAAAGACGAGTACAGTTACCTAGAACAAGAAAAAGCACTATTGGTTGGCCTGCTCGCCGATATCGGACTATTTTGCTTGGTGAACGAATACCACCTCTATTTAGAGAAAGGTAACTACCTTAATCCAGAGCTTGCGATGCAGATATTCCATTCGCGCTGCCCTCTTATTAGTGAAAAAGTCCTAACAACTTGGGCATTTGATCAAGACTTTATTGAAGTGGCATCTAACCAAGAGAAAACCACTGACAGACCGGAAGTCTCGTATCTCGACATTGCACGAATTGCTCACCACATTCTTTTATATCGAAAGCAAAATGACGAAGCTTTAGAAGAACACGAAGTTGAGATCAACCTTGACGGCGCAGAAGTAATGTTTCAGCTAACCACTATGAACGACGCTGATTTTCTGGCTCACACTGCTGATATCATGCGTAGTTCAGGCTTATAGTGAAAGAAATGGTTATTATCTAGTATGTAAACACAATGCTACATGCTTGTTTTTAAAGCTCAAACGCTACACAATACGATCCAAATCATATTTTGAAGGATTATTGAGCTTATGTTCTCCGGCATGTTGTTTATCTTTGCTCCATTGGTAATCGGCTATCTTTTTTCGATCTCTCGTATCGAAGTGCTCGACAAAATCAACCAAGCAACGTCTTGGCTCATTTATGTCATCTTGTTTTTAATGGGATTGAGCCTAGCTGCCTTAGAGGACTTTGGCAGTAATCTAAAGATTATCGTCACAATGACGGTGACATTCTTTGTCATTATCAGCTTGTGTAACCTACTATGCCTTCCACTGATTGATCGCTTCCTACCACTTGAGTCAGAGAAAAAGAGTTCAAACTTACCTCTGTCTCGCATGGCTCTTGAATCCCTAAAGCTGATTATTGTCGTTGGAAGTGGCCTTGCGGCAGGTCTTCTGCTCCCGCTTGGCTTGGCTTGGGTCGAGGTGGCAAGTGAATGGATCTTATTTGTTCTTCTGTTTTTCATTGGTATTCAGCTTAGAAACAGTGGCTTGTCGCTCAAACAAATTTTAGTCAATAAGCAAGGCATGGCTATCGCGTCTCTTATCATCATCAGCTCACTCATCGGGGGTTTGTTAGCAGCGTGGGCATTGGACATTCCTGCTTACCAAGGGCTAGCGATGGCATCGGGGTTCGGTTGGTATTCTCTTGCGGGTATTTTAATGGGGGATGCGTTTGGTCCTGTCTTTGGCGGCGCGTCCTTTATGATAGAGTTACTAAGAGAGTTAGTGGCATTGGTCTTTATACCCCTTTTTATTCAAAAGAAACCAAGTACGGCGATAGGCTACGCTGGTGCCACAGCAATGGACTTTACCCTACCTGTGATCCAAAGTACTGGCGGTGTGAAATGCGTCCCTGTCGCAATCGTCAGTGGCTTTATTCTCAGCTTATTAGTCCCTGTTTTAATGCTGTTCTTTGTTTCTCTTGGAAGTTAGATCGCAGGATTTTTAGCGTAAAGTCGTTATACTCCTCGCGCTCTAATAATTATAATTAATCAAATTCAGCCCATTTAAAGGACTTAATAATGAAAAAATGGCTTGCCGCTATGATGCTAGCAACAACCTCATTCTCTTCGCTTGCTGCAGATACTCAATGCCTTTCTGGTAAATATGATGCCTATGTCGACGCATCAATTAACTGGTATCAAGATTTAATTACGCTCACCACTGAGCAATATCCTGAGCTACAAGATGTCAGCCAATGGTTTTTAGAGGGTCGTAAAAACCACTTTGAACTCAATCGAGCGGCGGTGCACTACTACCTAGAAAACGATCAAAATAAAGTATCAACAGAGCGTCCTATTGAAAGTTGGTTGCAGCTCGAACAAAAAGACATCAAAATACTGTCTCAACGTAACGACGAACTGGGTAAGATTGCCGCGACAAGCTTTGCTGACCGTCAAGCGACACCACATCAACAAAATTATGAGTTGCGCAGTGCCTTCGCCGACTTACTTAGCCATCCAAAGAAAATTGATTCCGCACTTAATAAGTACAACGATGCGATAACTAAAGTCGAAGCAACCCGTTGTAAATAGCGCCCCTACCGTGAAAGCTGGCTTTTTCGCCAGCTTTTGCTTCTGAATTAGCCAAAAACTAGCCATTTTGTCTGTAGCACGGTGAAACTTTAGTTCTCAATTCAATTATTGGAAGACATTCTCGTTTAATTGGTTTAGATTGTGCCGCTTGCACCAATGGAATATTAGTAGATTACGATATGGTATCTGAGCAAAAAATTGCTAACGTCAGCTTTGAGAGCCTTCTTCGCATATTCACTATCCCTGAAGGACCAGATTCAACGCTGACACAAATAGAAGAAAGCTTATCGCAAAACCTTAATGAGTTTTTGCGAGAGCATATTGTGGCGGAAGAAAAACCGCTTTATGAAATTGAAAAAGATTTCTCTAGTGCGGTTATTCCCGAGCAGCCTGAATTCGTTTCAGAGCATACGCAGCACTTATTAGACACGCTGGTTTCTCATTCAGTACACACATCATCGCCAAGTTTCATTGGCCATATGACATCAGCGCTGCCCTATTTTTTGATGCCGCTATCTAAAATAATGATCGCGTTGAATCAAAACCTCGTGAAGATTGAGACATCAAAAGCATTTACGCCCTTAGAGCGTCAAGTGCTAGGTATGCTGCACAAGCTTATTTACTCACAAGATGAACCCTTCTATCAGCGCTGGATGCACAGTGCGAACCATTCTTTGGGCGCTTTCTGCTCTGGTGGGACCATCGCCAACATTACCGCGCTTTGGGTCGCACGAAACAACGCCTTAAGAGCCGACGGCGAATTTAAGGGTGTTGAACAAGAAGGTTTGTTCAAAGCCATGAAACATTTTGGCTATGAAGGGCTTGCCATTCTGGTGTCGGAGCGAGGTCATTATTCACTTAAAAAAGCCGCGGACATTCTTGGCATTGGTCAAGAAGGACTCGTCGCCGTAAAGACTGATAGTAATAACCGAATTTGCCCGCAAGACTTGCAACTGAAATTTGAACAGTTAAATAAGCAGCGTATCAAGCCGTTCGCAGTGATTGGCGTAGCTGGCACAACAGAAACAGGCCACGTCGATCCATTGCGTGAAATCGCTCAAATCTGTGCACAAGAGCAATGCCATTTTCACGTGGATGCTGCATGGGGTGGCGCAACTTTGATGTCTGATAAGTATCGCCATTTGCTAGATGGTATTGAACTTGCTGATTCCGTCACCATAGACGCACATAAACAACTCTACATCCCAATGGGCGCTGGCATGGTGCTTTTCAAAAAGCCCGATGCCATGAAAAGTATTGAACATCATGCTCAGTATATACTTCGCAAAGGATCCAAAGATCTTGGAAGCCACACATTAGAAGGCTCTCGTTCAGGTATGGCCATGCTTGTATATGCAGCGATGCATATTATTAGTCGCCCTGGGTACGAATTACTCATTAACCAGAGCATCGAAAAAGCCAAGTTCTTTTCTGAATTGATCGATAAACAGCACGATTTTGAATTAGTATCCAAGCCTGAGCTGTGTTTATTAACTTATCGTTATGTTCCTGAGTGTGCTAAACAGGCACTGAACATGGCGACACCTGAACAAGTCACTCGCATCCATACACTTCTCAACGAGCTAACTAAGCTCATTCAGAAGAAGCAACGCGAAACCGGACGTTCTTTTGTGTCACGGACGCAATTGAATCCGACTCGATGGAGTGAACTCAATACCATAGTTTTTCGTGTAGTCTTAGCGAACCCACTCACCTCTACGGATGTTCTAAGAGCGGTGTTACAAGAACAACGTGAAATAGCGCAAGACAGTGGTGCGAACTTGGTCACTCAGATCGAACGCCTCGCGAAACAGATAACGCTTGCGCAGCATCATTCAGCTAACTGATGTATTGGTGAGTAATACCACAACTGTAGAAGAAATTAGATGCAACAATCACATTATGAAATTTTATTTCTATTTTGTGGCGCTAATACGGCGTAAACGGGCTAGAAAAGCACTATTTTCGCCTGTTTTTTGTCCATTTGTTTTTTTCTTCCAGAATTTTGTTTGATGCCTGTCATATTCTAAAGATTTCATGTGACCTTTTGTTACAGCTGACTGGCTTGTTCGTTTATACTGAACTTATGGAGTTAGCGCGCGTCGACAGTGACTCTATTCGTTAAATAAAGTCACTATATAAAATCGATATTGATACAGAACCCACTAATCTACCCCTAGATTAATGGCACCTTATCAAACTATTATGCGCTAACAAGATGTTCTCTTTACCCTGTGAACACTATGAATACATTAGAGAAAATCCAAAAGAACTTAGAAAATTTCAGCAAATCTGAAAGAAAGGTAGCAGAAGTTATAATGGCATCTCCCCAGACGGCCATTCACTCTAGCATTGCTACCTTAGCGAAAATGGCAGATGTCAGTGAACCGACGGTAAACCGTTTTTGTCGACGACTCGACACAAAAGGGTTTCCTGATTTTAAACTGCATTTGGCGCAAAGCCTTGCTAATGGCACACCCTACGTCAACAGAAATGTTGAGGAAGATGATGGTCCCGACGCCTACACCCACAAGATCTTTGAATCGACAATGGCGTGTTTGGATGTGGCAAAAAACAGCTTAGACTCCATGCAGATCAATCGCGCGGTTGACCTACTAACGCAAGCGAAAAGAATCTCATTTTTTGGACTCGGTGCGTCATCTTCTGTCGCCCGTGATGCACAAAACAAATTTATTCGCTTCAACATCCCAATTTCTTGTTATGAAGACGTTGTGATGCAAAGAATGAGTTGCATTAACTGTTCAGATAATGATGTTATTGTGCTTATTTCGCACACTGGCCGAACAAAGAGTCAGGTAGAAATTGCACATCTTGCCCGTGAAAATGGTGCCACGGTTATTGCGGTTACAGCAAAAGACTCGCCACTGGATAAAGCCAGTTCACTGTCTATTACGGTTGACGTGCCGGAAGACACTGATGTGTACATGCCAATGGCTAGCCGTGTCGTGCAAATGACCATTATCGATGTTCTTGCTACTGGCTTTACACTGCGACGTGGTAGTCGCTTCAGAGACAATCTGAAACGTGTAAAAGAAGTCCTAAAAGACTCCCGCTACGATAAGCTGCCTAATTTTTAATCCAGCTGCAAACAAACATAAAAAGAGAGGTTAACGCCTCTCTTTTTTTATCCCTTCTCACCCTTAATCGGTTTCAATTGGATTATTTCTATACTCCACCTGTACTTGCTCTTCTGTGACCCTATCTCGCGAGTCGCACTGACACTGACATACTTGATTTAAAATATGCTCTAACCGATCGACAGTTAAAGGCAATGGATTACCTTTAATGGCAACGGATTTCATTGCGTCTGCTGCAACAACATCAAATGGTGTATGGCAAACACCAAAATCGGATAATTTAGGCAACTCTAAACGCTCTAAAATCATTGTGACCCATACAATCCCATCTTCGATCGACGCATCCGATCGTGACGTTAGAATCTGAGCAATATGACGATAACGATTTAGCACGTCACTGCGTCCAGCCCGCTTCGCAGCTTTCACATTTTCAGTCATAACATGAGGCGCTAATTGCGCGGTGATCACACTATGAGGGGCTGAAATTTTACCGCCTAATGCAGAGGCAAGCCCATGTGCCGCCCCGAGTTTAGCATTGGTAATTGCCATGCCACCAAGCATCGCGGCAAAAGAAAGATCCGCGCGCGCTTTAGGGTTGTCTTGCTTACAACCTGAAATTATAGATTGGCTTAACCTTCTTAGCCCTTCCTCACAGACCATGTCCGTAAGAGGGTTTGGCTCACCACATACATAGGCTTCCATCAGATGCGTAAACGCATCCATTGCCCCCCTCCCTGAAGTGTAAGCATCCGTCCCATAAGTCAGCACCGGATCGACAATCGCGACGTCTGGTAACATGTCAGGACTTCTCAAGCTCACTTTTACCTTATCTTGTCCTGATTTCAATACCGCATTTTTCGTCACTTCCGCTCCTGTACTCGCGGTCGTTGGAATCGCAATCATTGGGATTGGTTTTGTTTTTAACGGTACATTTCTCCCCACCACTTCAACATAGTCATAAACGTCACCTTGATTGGGGATGATGGCAGCCAGGGCTTTGCCCATATCTAAAACACTTCCACCGCCAATCGCAATCACCATATCTGGGTTAAAACGACGCCCCATAATCGCCGTTTCTTCCACCATAGTAATATTCGGTTCGCCGCAGATAGCAACATGCTGATAGCGCATATTTTGACTGTGAAGATAATGGATGACAGGTTCGGCGCGTTGCCTATCCTGCCCTGTTACAAGTAATACACTGTAGCCAAATTGGTTAATGATAGAGAGAGACGATTGCAATGCACCTTCGCCAAATACGATACGACTCGAAGTCATAAACTGAAACATACCAATATCCTTTCGGTATATCGTCAAGCTCACCATTACACCATTGTCGATTTAGCTTCTATGCTAGAAACTTAAGTCTCAGCATATAGACGATTCATCCGATGCTAAAAACCTAAAGCGCAGTGTCGTTGAAGTTCAAAATACGACATTGAAAAAGTGGTGTCTCAAATTGCAAGCCCTGTCGATAGTAAAAACACATGAGAGTTATAAGCCACTAATAGCATGCAGTGACCTGAGAAATGAAAAGTTGATATAAACCAATCAACATACGTTTTACCCATTTTTAAATTCGCAATTTCGGTATGAGTCACAACATAAACTCATCCATTGACGCTGCAAACTGACTAACATATGCACTAATAGGTTTTACCTATGGTAGTGAGTGGTATTTCCGGCTTTATTTCCTTTTCATCTTAAGGCATAGTTATCGTCATACACTATAAGAGCCGAGTTAATCAAACTCCTAGTGCTTAGTAAGAATTTAATCTTCAAGGAGAAAGTCAATGTTTGTCGTAATTTTTGGTCGTCCAGGTTGTCCATTCTGTGTTCGTGCAAAAGAGCATGCAGAAACGTTAAAAGCTAAACGTGACGATTTCAACTTCCGCTATGTTGACATCCACGCGGAAGGTATCTCTAAAGCTGACCTAGAGAAAACCGTTGGTAAGCCCGTTGAAACCGTTCCTCAAATTTTTATCGATCAAGACCATATTGGTGGTTGTACGGAATTTGAAGCGTATGCAAAAGAAAATCTAGGTCTTTTCGACGAATAACTCACTGTCTAATCAACAGTATAGTTGAAAGAATCACACTTAAAGCCAACTGTAATGAGTTGGCTTTTTTATTGGGATCTATATCAATATTGCGACAAAGCTATACCAAATTGCTATTGACCCGCCACGAGTAAGTCAGAGAATCCCCACAATATGTAATCTAATGGTCAAACTTAAAAAAAATCACTTATCTTTTTGATTATTTCCGCTACAATCGCCACACTTTATAACCCACTCAACTTCGTTGCTTCGAGTCGCTACAGTGAACATTGACGTAGTACAATTGTTAGATCAAAACCCTATCCTCCTTATTTTTGTCGCCTTAGCGATTGGCCTTGCATTTGGCAAAATTCGCTTTGGAAGTCTTCAGCTCGGTAACTCCATTGGTGTATTAATCACCTCACTGGTTATGGGACACCTTGGATTCTCATTTAACGCCGAAGCACTCACCATCGGATTCATGCTGTTTATTTACTGTGTCGGTATTGAAGCAGGACCAAACTTTTTTGGTATCTTCTTTCGAGATGGTAAGCACTACCTCATCCTAAGTTTAGTGGTGCTGGTCACGGCATTAACGGTGACCTATTTTGCAAGCCATTACTTAGGGTTAGATTACGGACTCTCAGCTGGGGTTATGGCTGGAGCTCTTACGGCAACACCTGTGCTCGTGGGGGCGCAAGACGCGTTGAACTCTGGTCTGGCCACCATTCCACGCGGTATGGATTTTGGTTTGGTTCTAGAAAACCTCTCCGTCGGCTACGCCATGGCGTATTTGATTGGTCTTATCAGTATGATTATGCTGGCCAAACTATTGCCGAAACTACAAAAGCAGAATTTACACGATTCTGCTCAACAAATTGCTCAAGAGCGCGGTCTTGGCGGCTCTAGTCAACGTAAAGTGTATCTTCCAATAATTCGAGCCTACCGAGTGGGGCAAGAGTTAATTGACTGGACTGACGGCAAAAACCTCCGTGAGCTTGGCATCTATCGTCAAACGGGGTGTTATATCGAACGAATTCGTCGTAATGGTATCCTTGCCCACCCTGACGGAGATGCGATTTTACAAGAAGGCGATGAAATCGCGCTTGTTGGTTTCCCTGACAGTCATGCACGTTTGGACCCAAGCTTTAGAAATGGCAAAGAAGTGTTTGATCGTAACCTACTTGACCTTCGCATCGTTGAAGAAGAGATTGTTGTTAAGAGTGATAATATTGCAGGAAAGAGTTTATCAAATCTTAACCTGTCAGAGTTTGGCTGCTTTCTAAACCGCGTAGTTCGCGCTCAAATCGAAATGCCGATGGATGCTAATATCGTTCTTGCTAAAGGTGATATTTTGCAAGTCAGTGGTGAGAAAAGCCGCGTGTTAGGACTTGCTGAAAAAGTTGGCTTTATCTCCATACATAGCCAAATGGCAGACCTGCTTGCATTTTGCAGCTTCTTCATTTTAGGCATCATGTTTGGTTTGATTACCATGACATTTGGTCAGGTATCGTTTGGTTTAGGCAATGCTGTTGGGCTACTGCTTTCAGGCATCACACTTGGTTTCCTTCGGGCAAATCACCCTACTTTTGGTTACGTGCCACAAGGTGCCCTCAATATGGTCAAAGATCTGGGGCTGATGTTTTTCATGGTTGGAATCGGGTTAAGCGCAGGCGGTAAAATGTTTGAGCACCTAACTCAAGTTGGCCCGCAAGTGATTGTTATCGCATTCTTAGTCAGCGTCGTGCCGGTCGTACTTGCCTATCTAGTCGGCGCGTACTTCTTGAAGATGAATCGCGCGCTTCTTATCGGTGCTATTGTCGGAGCGAGAACATGTGCTCCTGCGATGGATGTAGTGAACGAACATGCGCGGTCAACCATCCCAGCGCTTGGCTATGCCGGTACTTATGCCATCGCGAATATATTAATGACCCTCGCCGGCACCATACTGATTATTCTGTCTTAACTTAGCTACGTTAGAAACGCCTCACCTTAAACACGAAAAGGATGCCTACGGCATCCTTTTCTTTTACTCACACGCTTAAGTGTCGCGTAAACATGACGACTACTGCTTGTGCTATTGTCCCAACACGTATAAATCTTTAGAGTAGATCCGCCCTTCTACGTTATTAATGGGAAATCCGCCAATCGTTGGGCGAACCAGCCTAGCCTGCATGTAATAATAAATGGGGGCGATCGGCATGTCTTCCACTAAAACGGCTTCCGCCGCATCGTAGTATTGATTACGTGCTTCAATGTCAGTGGCAGTTAACGCACTACTGATTTTTTGATCGTAGGCATCACTCTTGTAAAAGGCTCTATTGCCAGCACTATCGGACGTCATTAAAGATAAGAATGTCGACGCTTCATTATAGTCACCACACCAAGAGGTTCGTAAAATATCAAAGTCCCCTTCTCGACGAGCCACTAGATAGGATTTCCATTCTTGATTTTCTAACACCACTTTTGCGCCTAAGTTCTTCTTCATCATTGAAGAAATGGCAACTGCAATAGATTTATTACTCTCACTGGTATTATAAAGCAACTTAACATCTAAGGGGTTGTCAATGCCATAGCCTGCTTCCGATAACCATTGTCTGGCTTGTTGATCTCTTTGTTCTTGGGCCCAACGGCTATAGTCTGGTTGAGTGGCGGTAAACCCCGCAACATACTGATGAGCAAACGTATAAGCAGGAATATTACCAACCTGAGTAATACCGTTCGTTATCACATCCCTCATAATCGTGTAAGACACCGCCTTGCGAACTCGCACGTCGTTAAAAGGCGCTCGTGTTGTATTAAACGCATAGTAATAAGTACATAGTAACGGTACGACTTTATACGCGTCTTGTTGCTCCTTCTTTAACTTTGCCGCCATCTGAGCAGGTACGTCTGAAGTAATGTCAACTTCACCGGTCAAATAACGATTTAAAGCTGCGGTTTGACTTTCAAAAGGAATAAACGTCACCGAATTTAACACGGTGTTTGAGTTATCCCAATAATCACTATTTCTTGTCAGTTCAATACGCTCATTCACGACCCACTGCTTTAAAGTGAATGCACCATTTGAAACAAGCACGCCCGCTCGCGCCCACTTGTCACCATTTGCTTTCATCGAGGCTTGATGGACTGGCATCATCGATGTATGCCCCGTCATTGCCACAAAATAAGGCACGGCACTGTCGAGTTTAAATTCTAGGGTGTGGTTATCAATCGCTTTAACACCCAGTTCCGATACCGGTTTCTCACCATTTAAGATCATCGCGATATTATTGATCTTCGTCATCTTCAAATACCAGCCGTTTGGCGAAGCGGTGGCCGGGTCAACAGCTCTCTTTAACGCAAAAACGAAATCAGAAGCGACGACTGGATCTCCATTTGACCATTTTGCATCAGAGCGGAGGTGGAAAATAAACGTTTTATTATCCTTGGTTTCCCATGACTCTGCGACGCCAGGAATCACGTTCCCATCGGCATCTTGAATCACTAAACCTTCAAACAAATCCCGAATGACATGCATTTCAGGTAACCCCTCTGCCTTAGCAGGGTCTAACGTCGCGACTTCAGCGTCATTCCCTCTCACAACATGCTGATTAGGGGCTAATTGCACCTGGTCGGGCAACTGTGCAGTATAAGCAGTTGAGGGAAGAAGAATAGTGAAAGCAGATAAGAGTATAAATGGCGTCAATGACACCCTCTGACGTTTACTGTTTTTTTTCATAGAGACGTATCCAACATTCCATGTATATTGATTGTTCATACGAGGGTACCAAATCAGTGAACTATCGTATGAGCAGAGGTAAGTTATAATTAACAAGCTCACCTACACTTTTATCACAGGCAAATCCATAAAGCCGTGAGGTTATCCCAAGTAATGAGCTTCGAGGTAGTCTATGTCAGGTCAGAACACCCCTAAACAACATACGATAGCGATGCAAGATAATTCAAAAGACGACAGTTTATCGTCGACAAAAGCGTCATCTTCCCTGACGGCCCGAATTCCCAGATCTCAGCGCGCGCAATTTTTAATCCAACCGCAACCATTTGGTCACAGCGTTTTCAATGCCCCGTTGCTCTTTTTCCCAGCCCAAATACCTTCCCCACAAAAGGGGTTAATTATTGCAGGCACTCACGGAGATGAAACCGGTTCAGTGGCGGCATTATCAGCAGCGCTACGAAGCATGCAACCTGAACATCTGCGCCATGACGTTGTTTTATCTTTAAATCCTGATGGACATCAGCTGGGTACGCGAGCAAATGCTAATCAAGTTGATTTAAACCGTGCATTCCCAACGAAAAACTGGAGTGAAAATGGCACCACCTATCGTTGGACTAGCAAGAATGCCCAACGCGACGTACATGTTGCAACAGGGCAAAAAACAACATTAGAACCCGAAATCAGCGCTATCATTTCTCTTATTAAAACGAGAAATCCGAACTTTGTTGTTTCTTTGCATGAACCGCTCGCCTGCGTTGATGATCCGGAAAATTCGCCATTAGGCCACTGGTTGTCTACCTACTTTCAATTACCTTTAGTTCCTGATATTGGCTATGACACACCAGGATCTTTTGGTAGCTGGTGTCAAGAGCAGGCACTACCCTGCATCACCCTTGAGCTACCAAATTCATCACCAGACCAGCTAACTATTAACTATCTTGAATCCTTAATATCATTGCTGCAGTACAGCGGTAAGGCAGCATAGCTAATTAACTTTCTTGAAGCACAACAATACCTGGCTTTATACTTCAAGCACTCACTAGGAAATCGCTGCAGGTCGCGAAATTTTCGCTCTCTGAATCCACTCACGCATTTTTTGTGGTGACATCAATGCTGGATCTCCAAGGTTAGCATCGGTTGCCTTCTCAAGCTCTGGAGGAAGAATATCGATGAGCAACTCTAAGTCTTTGTGCGAATGAATTTCTTCATCAAAGACGGTTGCCATTTCACGGCTATAACTTGCCTGACGCGCTCGCGCAGCTTTCACTAAACCTTCCAACAAAGTAAACCATGTCGTCATAGGTCCTTGTACTATCGAGGCGGATTCGGCTGCAGAGTCAATGAATGCAAATGGCACTGTCGTAATTGGCTTGTTGTATTCCATAGCCGCCAATATCCAGTCGGTATCGAACGAGAAGTCATAAACCGTTGGTCGCTCCAAAATTTTTGTTAGCGCATCTCTTGAGTACAATTTAAATGCCGCTTGCGTGTCTTTGATGCCCTGAGAAAAGATCTGCTTACCGATCATTCTTTGCATATGCCTCAGCGTTTTAATACCAATTCCCCAACGCTCTTCTTGTTTCACCAATATCGAATCTGGATGCTTCCTATTTCCAAGAATGACCTGCTTTCCTTGTTCTAAGTACGGTCGTAACAACAAACCAAGCTGCCCAAGATGCACTGAATTGTCCGCATCAGTGTAAACCACCACATCGACCTTGTTTTCAACCGCCTTCATACAGCCGAGTATAATCGCGCCCCCCTTACGTGAATCGTCTGCGCTATGTAAGTTCGCTAAAGGCCCTGCCCCTGTTGCGACATAGTCCTCTAGACAGGAAACCTTTACTTGCTTACTCGATTCACTCGTAATGCTAATGCCTCTCGCTATTTCCGCACTACCATGTGGACAGCCATCATCAATGGGATACAACCGCCAAGAGACTGGGCTATCTTGTGTCACCCAATTAAGCTGATCGATTTTGGCACGCAAAGAGTCCTCACCATTTGGATTATGAGCAGATTTTGGGTTGAGGCGATTATGTTCACCCCACATTGCAAAAACTACACCGACGGATATCGGCTTAGTTATTTGTCTCATGTAGCGCTTTGAGTCCACCAATTTAACCGCAAGACGAAACTCTAAGGGAGCCTGCTCGTTAATTGCTAACTGTTTAAGTTGCTCGACTGAAAGCAAGGCCAATGAATCTAGCTGCTCAGCTAAACTCAATAGTTGCTTTTGGTGCTCGTTATCAGTGAGGTCAAAATGCTGGCTCGCGTGTCGAAGAAGTTTTGTTGCGCTTTGTCGTTGATGTTCTTGGGTCATATCCTTTGCCTCGCGTTCACGGAACGAAATGTACGTAACGAAAGCAAACTAGGATTTATCATCGTGTTATCAAGAAATTGTCCGACATAAATCTAATGCGAGGAGATCCAGTGCACGATTGCTGATCACGTCAATCAATTATCGAGAGTTATTCTGTTATCGAGAGTTATTCTGTTATCGGTGCGAAGCTTCGCCTTTGTATCGCTTGCACGCCTTGATTAGTTTCAGTACCAATATTGGCTTTTTGCAACTGTGACGCGACCTCTGGCTGCTGCCCTTCATCTTTTGTTACTTTAGGCATTGAACGTTCATTATGAGCCGTTTCTGCTTGTTCATAATCGAACGCTTCAATAGGCGTCGCAATCGTCACTTCATTGCCTGTAACCACTGGCTGTGGCGAGATTGTGCCTTGAATTAAATGCCTATTGGTGCGGGGAATATTTAGCGTAGGAGAACTTGTTGATACCGACTCCGCCGTCGCTTCGGTATCCTTACTTTCAACAGCAACAACAGGAGTAACTTCGGTTGGAACGAAAGACGAAGACTGAGAAAAATTAGACTCTAACCCATTGAGTTTTCTTTGCCCCGGTGCCACTTGTGCAGGAACCGGCGAAGCAGGTCGCCGCACTTGCGGCTGAATAGTAAGAGCGGATGGTGAAACGGCCATCCCTGCTCTAGGGCCTGAAAAAACAAACAGGTTTAGTTTTTCCTGCCACACTTGTAATACAGCAGCATCCTGCTCCCAAGATTGATCATAGCCTCCCGCAACATCGATGGTTTGCATTTGCGTAAGAAGTTGCGTATTGGCTTGCTCATTTTGTTGATGCAGATACTGCTGCATTTGAGCCCAGTCAGTCCCTCCCGTTAACAAGTATCGGACGCTATTCGCCCAATACTCATAAGCTTTTGCATCATTATCTAAATTAGCACATACCGTTGCCAGCACTTCAGCAAGGCCTGCATACTGCCACATTTTTTCTGTGCCTAACTTAGACTCTGACGCCAAAATTTGAATACTCAGTCGGTGATATTGCTCAGCAGCTTGTTTATACCTTCCATTGCCAGCCAACAACGTCGGTTTACTAAAAATTCTTAAGTCGACATCTTGCACTGCCGCATTAGCAAAATTACAGACCATTAATCCATTAAACGTGAGCACTAAAATTAAAAAAAACGCTCTAATCATAATCATCAAAGGTCTCCGTCAAGCACTTACCTGGGTGGTAAAAACGCGAATCAAATTGTACATCTCGATATTCTCGATCCTCTTTAGGCTGGTAGAGCTTTCCTTTCTTTTTATAGAGTAACGCCTCTAATACCCCTGCATTGGTTTTAAGGGTAATACTTTTCTCATACTTACTATTGCGCTCGTATCGGCCTTCATACCAACCGCGTTGAGGATCATAGAGCTCCTTGACCAAAATCATTAATCGATCAGTATAATCCGTTTTCCAAAGTGCCCACATCTGAAACGCGACCCTTGTTGATACTAACGCCAATAGGTCATGGGAACTGCCATCCTCTGCGACTGTTATCCATGGAGTTCCAAGGGCATAAACAGCGTCATAGACAAAATAAGGGTCACCAGCGACCACATGATCACCGCGCGCGGTATAAATTCTATCAGCATCCCAGCGAGCTTCTTGCACCCGGTAGAGTGAGTCTGCCATCGCCGACATCACTTCATCAGTATGCGTCGCATCTGAAGAAGAGCGGTCGTCGATTTTGTCCCAGTTAAATTCCAATCCCATCCATAGATAAGGCGTGCTGTAGACCGGTCTAAGCACATCAAAATTGCGTGGATCTCGCCCATCAAATAAAAGGTCAATACCATAAATCGTGGCAACATCATAAGGGTCTATCCGCATCGCTTTATAAGGAACCACTTGCCAATCCAGATACCCGTATGACGTATATTCCTCTACCCCTAGACGCCCCTCTTTGTATCGCGTGACATTTCCGTCAAAGATCGCGCCTCCAAACAGCTCACCATCTTCATTAATCAGTTCACAAAAATTCCAACGCAACACGGCTTTATCAACGTATTCAGAAAATTCCGGCGAATGCTGTTTAACCATGGCTAAAGCAATTAACAGACGTCCAACATCCAGAGAAGACCAACCTATATCTTTAGGTTGTAAGCCATAGTCCGTCATTTGACCTGTTTGTGTGTGATAGACTTTGTTTGGGATTTGTCCGATACTCAGATTCATATCGTTCAGAAAGGTTAAAACAAGGGTAAGACGCTCGTCGTATTGCTTGTTAGAAATAAATTCAAACTCTTTTGCTGCCAACAGTGAGATTAAATAATCCGATATGCCCGACATATTTGTTGAGGGGAAATTGTCAATACCATTGACTAATCCAGTTTGAAGCTGAGTGTTATTTTCAATGTATTTCCAGGCAGTACTTGCCCATGCGAGCTCTTCTTCGGTTAGCGCACCAAATCGTCCTTGCCTAAAGCTTTGAGAAGCGTTAATTGCATCGACACCATCGCTCACACCGCGGACAATCGTCCCGCATGCGACCAATACTGGAAATACAATAAGCAATACTGCGTGCTTAACCATCAGCGACATCTCTACGTTTTATTTTGCTTTTTTTTGTAATTTTCTCGCGGTAAGCACTGCCCTTCATAGCCAAACGGTGTCTCTAGCGCTTTTTCCCATAAGCTTGGGGCTGGTTTGTCCTTATAGCGCAACAATTTCCCTTGTTGTTTGTACAACAATATTTCCAACGTGATGCCGTTATTATTAGAGGTAAACGTATTAATTAGACCTGTACCATTTTCATAAATCCCTTCATAGAACCCCTTATCCCGATCATAGATATGAGAAACATGGTCAAACAGTAAGTCGGTATACTCTGTATCCCACAGCACCCACATTCCCATCGCACCTTTAATGGCAACAGCTGAGTATTGTGGTAGATATTCACCAACCTCAGAGATGGTATTCCATGCAAAGCCATCGGTATAAATTGTGTCGTAAACAAAGTAAGGCGCCCCTGCTAATTGATGTTCAGTCCTAGCAGTGATAATACCAGTTTGTTTATAACGCTCCTCCTGAACGCGATAAATCTGAAGCGCAAACTCCGCCATCCACTCATTGGAATAGTTAGCATCATGCCCCGTTTTGTCTTCCGTTAAATCCCATCCAAGCTCCACACCATCTAAAACATAACTTTCAGTTACAACGTAACTATGTGCCTTTAACTTTCTTGGGTCACGTGTGTCATATGGCACGTCGTAGCCGAATAAGTTGATGGTCGCATACGGCTCAGGGTCTGATGCTTGACTGGTATCAAAACCCCAAAGTTGAAAACCTTTTGCTGCGTATTCTTCGTAACCCAGTCGCCCCTCTTGAAGATATTGCACAGGTTTATCTTTTTCTAGAAGAGCGCCAAACATCGTGCCATTTTCGTCTACAACATTACAAAAATTCCAGCGTAAGATTGCAGAGTCGATACTCGGTGCAAATTCTGGATACCTTTGCTTAATGATATACAACCAAACCAGAAGCCGCCCTAGATCTAGAGCAGAGTAGCCAATTTCCCCAGGTTGGTTGGCGTAATCCACCTTCGCGGCATTTTGAGTGTTATAGGCCTTATTTGGTAACTCTCCACGAAACAGGTCAAGCCGGTTTAATGTCCCTATAAAAGCAATTAAACGCTTATCAAGCTCTTCCTTCTCGATAATTCCTAACTGATGCGCACTCACCGCTCCAGCAAGATAGGAAGCCGCATCCCACCATGTTACTGATGGGTAGTTATTTACCGCATTGACTAAACCCGTTGATTCTTGATAGTTATTTTCAAAATATTTCCAAGCAATTCTGGCCATATCCATTTCTTTTTCCGTCAGTTCACCATGACGAGGCTGAGGTATGCTCCAGTGAGATTTTCGCTCAACAATATCTTCTGAAAACTGATTATATTTATTACCACACCCAGCTACGGCCAGCGCGATACATAGTGTTGACAAATAACGCATCGAATTCTCCCTAATACTGCACAATCTCAATTACTGAGCTCCAACCCGTAACAAGGGGCCATTTTCTATGTAGGCCAAGGACTCCAATACAATGCCATTGGTATTGGCAGTAATCGCTCTATTAGGACGGCCGTCCGCTTCATAGCGCCCTGAATACCAGCCTTTACCATCAGAAAATAGAGGCGATACTTCACTAATTAGAAGATCGGTGTAGGCATTCTCATAAAGGGCGTACCAACCGAAAGCAGCCTTCGTTGACAACGTTTTCAAGTGTGATTGATCTTTACCGTCGTCAGAAATCGCATTCCATTTTTTTCCATCGGAAAAGACTGTGTTATAGACAAAATAAGGTGCCTCATCGACGTTATCTTCACTCACTGCGGTCACTATGCCTATATCGTCGTAACGGCGCTCCTGTGCACTAAACACACGATGTGCGAATATTCTTGAGACACTGTCTGAGCCAAACTCAATGCCATCTAAAATATAGGACTCACTCACCACATAGTTGTGGGCGTGATACTTAGCGGGATCTCGCTTGTCCGTTGGAATTTCGATCCCGTAGACATCGACCATATCTAGGTAATCTATATATTTCATTGAGTTAAACACATCCCGCCCCATCAGAAATAATGATTTCGAAGCATACTCTTCATACCCTATTCGCCCTTCCTGGACAAGTTCAAAGCCACCTTGTTCATTTGGTCGAGAGCCATATAAATAGCCTTCAATTAGCATCTCATCCATTTTCCAATGATTTAAAATGTTGGTGACTTCAGTATTAAATTGTGGATATTGCCAAATAAGAATATTAAGCGGGACTAAAATTCGTCCAATATCAATCGCAGACCAACCAATACCGTCCGGTTTTGGATTGTTTTGGTAGTCCACCATGGCTAGCGTTTGTGTGTTATAGGCTTTGTTAGGTAACTTCCCTTCAACCAACGGTAAACGGGCTAACGATCGAAGGGCCTTTTCCATCCGCATCTTAAATACGTCTTGTGTCACTATGTTGATTTTTTCCGCCGCAATTAACCCCATTAAATAAGACGCCGTATCCCACATTGTCGTTGAAGGATAGCCATCAACTGAATTCACCAAACCAGTGTTTTCTTGATAGTTATTTTCAAAATATTGCCAAGCCGTCGTTGCCCAAGTAAATTCTTCTTGGGTGAGCACTCGCTGCGCTTTTAACGGAATCTCTTCATGTGCCTCAAACGTGATATTGCCTAATGTTTTGCCATAATCACGCGTTTCAATAGAAAAGGCGATAACGAGCGCGGTTGCGAGACCAAGAATGAAAACAATATGGTGCCTTGCCGCTAACAATGCATTACTAAACTTCATACTTAAGATCCTCTGTCTCTGAAACGGCCGCTTTATCTGCTGTATCTTCTTTTGGTGGTTCCCAAAATGCTGCTGCAATCATGCCCCACATTGCGAGCATATTATTGATGATCCAAAACGTATTCAGAACTAGACCACCTTCTGAATAGCTGCCCCATCCTCCAAAATAATGACCGTACCAAGCAAATCCTAAGCTAAATAGGCTGAGAAAAAACACAGCCATCTGAGGCGCCACCAGTTTGGCAAAATTACCTGTTTGTCGCTCTTTTGGCGTGGTAGGGAAACTGATTTTCCGCCCTCTCAATACGGTCCAAAGTGCACGCATATTCACTGGGAAGAAAGATAGGAAATTGGTTTTACCTTTATAGCCAGCTACTCCCCATGTACCAATCATCATTGCAATTTCCGCGGTTAATACGTAAGGAAGAAAATGAAGATAAAAGGTCACGTCATAAGCACTGACCGGTGCAATAGAGGTCAAAAAGTAGATAATAGGACAAGCTAGAAATACGATGTTCCAAACCGCTGATAGATTGGACCAGAAACTACCGCCATACATGAGCTTCTGTTTTAGATTCAACCCCTTGCGAAATATCGGGTTATCATTCATGAAAATGTCAATGGATCCCCCAGAATACTTGAAGCGTTGAACCGTCCATGTTTGTAAATCTTGCGGCGATAACATTTTACTTTCAACGTCTGGGTGCATAATGGAACGCCAGTTACGCTGAGAGTCCGAATGCAACACAATTGACGTATACAGATCTTCTGAGACATGAAACTTATAAGGAGTAAACTCAGTATCAAACAAAATTTCATTTCGTAAATTTTCAGAAACAGATTGATCGACGCTTTTCTCTTTGGTCAGTTTTCTAATCTGTTTCTCGACATCTTGTTGTTCATTGGTAATTTGTTCGGCATACGCTCTCAAAGCGGCTTCCATAACCGCTTCTCGGCGGTGTATAGAACCAGCTCCACAACAAAATGCAGCGTTAACCCAATTTCGTCTACGTTGAATCACGTCATAAAACATTTGGGGGTCGTTTACAAACGGATCTTGACCGAAGGTCACAGGGCCGTATACTTTCTCTATGCCACGGCCCAGTGGTGCCGCCCAATTACCCAATTTTGTTGATAGCCACTTAGGTAATCGAACGCCTTCAGGGAGGTCAAAGAACCACTGGGGCGTTTGAACCCATGCCACATCTGGATCTCTAAAGTATCCTAAGGTATGTTCTAAAATCGTAGAAAATGGACGAGTATCTGCATCACAGATAACGACAAAATCACCATAGGTTTGCTCCATGGCATTTCTTAGGTTTCCCGCTTTAAAGCCGACGTTCCCTTCTCGGGTAATATAGCCAACACCCATTTCTTCTGCGAGCGCTTTCATCGATGTCCGTTTACCGTCATCCAAGATAAATATCTTCATATCGATTTCACTGGGATAGGTAATTTTCTGTGCGTCCTCGATACTCAATCGCACCAAGTCTGGTTCTTCATCATAGCTAGGGAAAAATACATCAACCGAAACGGGGCGGTCCTCTTCACAATCACGAACGCACTGATTAATATTGGAAGGAGGGGTTTTCTTCGGCTCATCTTTCGTCTTCCACATATTAATGGTAAACAAAATGGAACCTATAAATGCACAGGATTCAGCAAAAGCAAGTGGCAAAGAAAACCACAACGCATCCATGTTTAATGCGTAGGTCCAACGCCACCATAAATACCACATCCCGAGCGTGAGGTTACACGTCGCTAGATACTGATACAGCAACTCTCTCGGAATGCTATGGGGCACCGGCTCTGGTGGTGTTCGATGTTCGAACTTTTTGAAATACATATCCATCAACTTAACTTCCCTTATTAAGCGTTTCATGCTTCAGTTTCTTAAATGACCTTTATATGTTTAGTATCTCATTCAACATACTTGTTCAGGCCATTAATAATCACCCGCTCTATAGTGATTACTTGAAATTAACTGTCCATCCCCACCAATGATATTAATTACAAAATCATCAGTTATATTTGACTGTTCAATTGTGGCAATTTTCACAACCTTGTTGTGCTCAATTGTTATATTCCTCTCTTGCCAGCATGATGTGGGTTCAGCTTTGCCTTCTATGCAGTTAATCTCTATCTTCGCATTAACAACATCGTTTCTTGAGTCATTGATTACACTGATATTTAATAGCTTAGACGAAGATTTATCTTTTACACTGGCAACGGGTAAAATTGGCTGAAAAGATTCTTTAATTGCTAGGTATGCCAATTTTTCTTGCCGTTCGACATCTAATATCGACCACGTTACAGAAGGCCAGCTATCCACAAACATAAACTGATAAATAGCCGCAATTCCATTATTTTTCTTCAATCGTAACTGTTCAGCAGCGTATTTATTCACGACACGTTGATACTCTTGGCTGTTAATAATGAGCTCACTAACACTGTCTCCCATATTTACTTTTGCCAAGTTAGTCATTTCATGAGGCTGAAAATTGTGATATTCGAGTGTAGCCAATTGCTCTGCGCTTAATGGCCAAGTATCTCTATCGGTCAAGAAGCGGGATAATATCGCTTCACGCGGTAAGGCTTGTGCACCAAACTCACTAATAATGGGTGGTCCTTGCAGTCTTTTATAGTCCTTATAATGACCTGAATACCAGCCAAACCAAGGATGTTCGTGAGTGTAAGAGGCCTCCCGCACAATGCGACCATCATCAGCACGTAACAGCGCTTCATGCACCGATGCCGTCAACTGTGTATTGTGAGATCGTTCATAACTGGGGTACTTATACTTCATCCAGGTCGCATCCCAAGGAGGCTCATTATGGCCACTCCAGAAGGCGACCGACGGATGATTAGATAGCATATTGGTCATTTCAGTTGCTTGCCGAGCCGCTTCAACCGCTGTCGCTAATGAGTTTTCATAACCCCACTGTAACGGGAAGTCTTGCCAGACAACAAAACCATATTCATCTGCAAGTTCATAAAACGCCTGCCCAGCGACATGCCCATGCACTCTAATGCCGTTAATATTCGCGTGCTGCATCAACGTCAAATCGTTGGCATAGTCCTCACGGGTCACCTCTCCTAACCACTGGCTTGCAATATAATTTGTGCCTCGGATGAAGTATGGAAGATCATTAATGTAAAAATGTTTCTCTGACTCTGAATACCTTACTTCCCTAAACCCAATGCGCTGCATTACTTGGTCAGACAAGGCTTGATTCGTTAATGAAACCTCCACTGTTAGATCGTGTAAGTTAGGCTTTCCCCAATCATAAGGCCACCACAACGCTCTCTTCATTGTTGGTACTGCCCATTCAACTATATTTGTTCCCTGCTTGAGTTCCGTTTCCAAAGTGTAAGTTTCACTACGGGTTTGATGATCCGCTTCCAAGGGCGAGACAAGGGAGATATTAATATTCGCTTGCCCTATAACTAAGCTATCCAGCTCAATGGTTAAGGTCCCCGAGGTAAATCGATTGGAATCAATGGTTGGAATAAACGCTGTTTCTTTAATTGCAATTGGCCCCGTTTTTTTGAGTGTAACCTCCCCCCAAATCCCGCCAGAGTTGGCGTCCTGCCCTTTGTCTGACCACGCGCCTCCTGGTCGAGTATCATGGTGGCTTAACACGCCTTTAAGCTCCCTTTTATTCAATGACCAATCCGGAAGTTTTTCATCATTTTCACTTTTAACGATAACGGTTAATTGGTTGTTTTCTTGTTTAATGAAAGGCGTGACATCAAAGGAAAATGGAGAGAAATAACCAGTATGTGCGCCTACCGGAATGTTATTCAGTGCAACTTTAGCCTCGTAGTCAACCGCGTCAAACATCAACCAGTATCGGCCATTTTCAGTTGACTCTGTCACATTAAACGATGTTTGATAGAGTGCTTCACCTGAAAACTCCACGCCTTGTGAATACCAATTAGAGGGGACAGATAACGAACGCGAATAAGGCTTAGCTATAGGTGTCAACGAGGTAAATTTCCATTGGCCATGCAGAGATTGAGTACTCACAGATTGCACTGCTGGCTGACTAGTGCAGCCCTGCAGTAACAAATAAATTAAACTTAATCCTAGAATTCTCATGACCGCCCCCATCGCTTCATGACCGTATGGTTTTTATTAAGGTAAACGTATTTTTTTCTCCATCTTGCGTTAACTCCACAGTATCGAGTAACGCGGCCAATATAATGAACCCACGTCCTGAGGTCGTCCATGTATCAGGGTCATCAGGGTCAGGCTCAATAAAATCCGCCTCTAACGCACCGCGAAACTCGTCTTGTGACATCCCCTCACCAAAATGGGTGATATCGACAATAACTTTATTTTCGTTGTAGCGACTCGTGACTTCTATCGGCTCACCATCTTGACCAGCATAGGCATGCTCAAACGCGTTATTGACAAGTTCGACCACACAAAGCTCAAGTTCACCAATATCGCTATCACTCAAGCGACGTGAATGCCAGAACCCTTTCAAATCCTCGGCGGCCACTCTTGATACATCGATGGTGCTTTTATATGTATTTGAAAATGTTTGCCCATCTATGGTCATTACTGAGCCCTCATCACCATTAATATGCATTGAGTATTGCCTACATCGTGTTTATCGCATCAGTTAAACGATTCATTGCCAAATACGGTCGTAAATTCGTCCACATCACTGAACTTGCAGCCTGACCATCATGACCAATACTAAAATCGCCAAAGATGGTTTGCTCTGCAATATCGACTCCCGAATGAATCTGCGTGTAATCAAAGATTAACGAATGCTTGATTGTCGCACCGCTTTTAACGTGACAATTGGCACCAATTAAGGCTGGCCCAACAATGGTTGCCCCATCCTCGACTTTACATCCGCTGCCAATTACGACCGGTGGGACGATATTACATTTCGATAAATTAATGTTGGTGTTAATGCCTAGCCAAATACCGGCTTTGACTTGCGTTCCAGGGATACGATAACCCGGGACCTTCCCGCTCAATACGTCTTCCGTTACTCCCCAAATATCTTTGATATTACCCACATCCAGCCATTGAAAATTCATCTCAACCGCGTGGAAAGGGATATGCTGCTCAACCAAAGTTGGGAAAAGTTCGCTACCAATATCAAACTCTGTCTCTTTGGGTATGTAATCAAATATCGCAGGTTCAAAGATGTAAATCCCCGTATTCACCTGATCAGACAACGCCTCTTCCTTAGTTGGTTTTTCTTGGAAGCTTTCAACTCGCCCTTTATCATTGGTGACAACAACGCCATACTTTTCTACTTCATCTGCGTGTACTCGTTTGGTAATGATCGTGGCAATCCCACCATTTTTACGATGCTTTTTAACGGCCTCTTTAAGGTCCAAGTCAATCCATGCATCTCCACAGACCACAACAAAAGTCTCGTCGAAAAAACCAGAAAACTCTTGGATTCGCTTCATTCCACCAGCCGAACCTAACGCCTTGCTTTCAAAGACCCCTTCCTTTAAAGCGCCTTCACATGAATACGAAAGCTGAGCGTCAAAATGGTGACCGTCACCAAAATACCCCTCAATAACTTCAGCTAAATGACTGGTGTTAATGACAATTTTACTTATGTTATGCTGAACAAATAATTCAATCATTGACTCCATTACCGGCTTACCCAAAATTGGGATCATCGGTTTTGGTATCTGCTGAGTAATGGGCCGAACACGCGTCCCTTTCCCTGCCGCCAGAATCATTCCTTTCATATTATTTCCTAGCCGTTGTTCGTTATTGCTGCCAGATATTGGCAAATACATTGTTGGTAAGTCGCTGGTCAAAAACTAGTTAAACTGACGTCGTCATAGCATCTTCCACCGTGTCATACGTTTTAATCAACCTGTCCATACGAGTAAGTTTGAACAGCTCGCGTACTGGCTGTTTGGCACCTACTACAGCAATTTGCTTGTCTCTCAATAACTTGTAAACGGCCATCACCGCGCCTAAGCCACTGCTATCCATAAATGTCACCTGCGAAATGTCGAGCAAGATATTCGGTTTAAGCTCTGATTTGACCTCTTCTATGGTCTGACGAAAAGACGTCGCAAGCTTGGCATCGAAACGCGCTTCTTGAACTTGAATGACCGTAAACAACTCGCTACTAGAAATATCGTACTTCATATAATTCCCTACCTATTGTGGTGTCCATTTACAAACCAGAATGCTGATATCATCATCAAACATTGCATTTTTTTGCCATTCGCGTACCGCAGATACTATCTCCCCAGGCTTCTCGTCAAGCGGCTTTCTATCCTGAAGTGCGATCAAGTTTTTTAATCGCTCTTCGGTATAAAACTCTTCCCCTACTCTCGCTTCGGTGATGCCATCGGTATAGAGCCAAATCTCATCTTCCGCTCCCAAACATATGGTTTCTTGTTTGTAGTCAGCAAAATCAAACATGCCAACGACAAAGTTGTCATCGCCTAAGAATTGAGTCGTCCTCGCCTCTTGTTGCACCCAAATAATCGGAGGATGCCCAGCTGCGCAGTAATTTAATTCACCCGTTTTCTTGTTCAGCACGGCATAAATCATTGTAAAATAAAGGTGATTAGATGAATCCTGGCTGTATATTTCATTGAGCTTCGTCACCACTTCATCAGCAGGTCGGATCTGTTTCTCATCCCCAGTTCCCTTAAACACCACTGAATTGGGGCCATTCACAACAGACAATGTTTGATGCACAGAAAAAGACAACAACGCAGAGGCTACCCCATGCCCCGACACATCCAATAGATAAAACCCAACATGATCCTCATCTAGGGGAAAGTAACCCAGAATGTCTCCGCCAACCTGCGCACTTGGAATGGACGTATAGGCCATCGACACCCGTTTAAATTCAGTGCGAGTTGGAAGTAACTGACGTATAAAGTCACCAGCCGAATCTAAATCCTGCCTTATCGTGGCGTATGCCGAATCTAATTGATGATTTTTCTTGAGTAATTCATTATGAAGACCCAAATTTCTGAAGCCAGCTCGAATACGTGCATCAAGCTCATCGATGGCGGTGTTTTTCGCCACAAAATCGTCAGCTCCGGCATCGATACCACTGATTATTGAGTCCTGATCATCTTGCGACGACAATAAAACAAAGAATATGTAACGATTATAATTCGTAGACTTAAGCTCTTTACATAATTGAACACCGTCCATCTTTGGCATCACCCAGTCACTTAGTACGAACTGAATGTGCTCACTTTCGTTTAGTGCTTCCAATGCTTCATAGCCATGGCTTGCCACTGTCACGTCATAGCCTCGCTTCTTTAACAGCGAACTCATTAAGATCTGCGTTGTTTTATTGTCCTCAACTAACAGAATCGCTCTCTCTATTTGGTTCTTACTGAGTTCAACGTTTTCCATTCATCAGAATTCCGCGATTTCCAATCATATTAATCAGGATAGGAATAGAAACTTGGATTACCAAAATTTTTTTTGTTTTCTTCACGTTAGCGTGAGATTGTGCTTGAATAAACAGAAGGAACTATTGCTTTCGGCACAGGGAAATATGAGCAAAAAGACGAAAATCTGTATTATTGTTGCCCTCATACCATTAGCAGTAAAGGCCGATGACTATTTGTCCCATTCTAGGCAACATGCCCCGGCTCCTATTTCTCCAAACATCACCAAAGATGACAACACTATTAATAAAGAACCAGAAGAAACCGAAGTGGACTTAATTTGGCGAGGAGTTGAAAGCTCTTTTTAGCTACCTTTAGGTGAGTTAAAAGATCGTGACGGATTATCAGGACTTAGTGGTAACTTCTCTCTAAATCTACCATTAAAGCAAACGACAGAAGCTAATTTACCTGCTGGGGCCACCAACGGGCCTTCCAATGTAAATTATACTGCCAACTTATCTCTTAAATATGTACTACTCGGAAATTGGTTTGTATCAGGGACACTTTATTACTACCTAGATAAAGATCAGCAACAAGCATGGAATCCAGATTTCACTTATGTTTTCGGTTACAGTGATTGGCGCCCATATACCTTTAGTCTGCTTTACTCTAATTATGGCGGTAACCGCTTTGCCCCTGAACCCGGTGGTTCCCGCACCAACTTTAACGAAGGGACGTGGTCACTGGGGTGGAAATCTCCCGTAACAGGAAAACTACTGGAGTGGACTAGAGTTAGCGAGGATGGCAGCATTGGTTGCCAGGCTGATTATAATTATACGCCAACCTACTTTGATCTCGCATCAACAGATTACAAAGCGCATCATCAAACCTTATCTCTTGGCTGTAAATACGCCATCACAGGGAATTGGTATCTTAACGCAACGGCCTTTTACTATTTCGACCGTTCGCAACAACAACCGTGGAATCCTGACTATACCTATGGTTTTGGTTACTTTGACTGGCGACCGGGAACCATTACGGTTCAATATAATAATTATTCAGGCAATCGTTGGAACTCAAATGATGCCGCAGAAAGTACTGGCCGATTTTTAGATGGTTCTATCATGATTGCCTATTCGTTTTCGTTCTAACTCCCCCCCCCTCTTTTGTCACTCTTCCGTGTTTGCAATTTGTGTTTCTTTTTGCTCGTCAAAATAAAATACAGTCTATATAACGCCCCTCTACAACCTATAAAAATAAATACCCTATAAAATCAAACCCTAACACATATAATCAAAATCTGGCACATATCCTGATCTATTTAGACAGTTGGGAGATTTAATTGATTTTGCTGTCGAATATCCTAATCCATACATATTAAAAACGTCAGGCTTAGAGAAATATCTCATGGAAGGAACCAAACATAACGATCTTATTACCGGAACCAAGAACGCAGATAACATCAATGCCCGTTCAGGTAACGATGAAGTACACGCACACCAAGGGGATGACTTTATCGCCGGAGGTGAAGGTTCTGACCACATTGAAGCGGGAGACGGATCTGATACCGTATTAGGTGATGTGGAGTATGAGACGCCAACAGAAACAACAACGACCGAAAACAGTAGTAGCAACGATTCATGGGGTGCTAGTCAATCGGTCTACTCTTTCTCTGCTGCGGAGCAAACCGAGGGGAGTGACCCCATCACACACAGCGTTAGGCTCGGTAATTACTTAGTCGACCAAACTAGCAGCCTCACTGCCAACTTTAATGTCACGACAGCTAGCGAAAGTGTGGTTGTCGTTATAACCGATGAAAATGGGCAAGTCATTCAAACGCTGCCCGCAACCGTTGATGAAAATGGTGACGTATCACTAAGCTTTACTTATACCTCTGAGCAATCCTCAAACGACTCCCCCATTCATTTCTCATTGGAAACGACCGATGGACAACCTCTTTCACAAGTTAATAGTGTTGATATTGCCGTCTATGGTCTTTACGACGACACCATAGACGGTGGTGCTGGTGACGATATCTTAAAGGGCCAACAAGGTAACGATACTATCTTTGGAGGAAGCGGAGATGACTTTCTCGACGGAGACATTAACGATGACCAATTATTTGGCGGTGAAGGCGATGATGTTTTAGTCGGTGGGAATGGCGATGATGTTCTATCCGGCGGAGAAGGGAATGATACGCTTCTAG
This sequence comes from Vibrio qingdaonensis, assembly GCF_026191675.1. GTDB lineage: Bacteria > Pseudomonadota > Gammaproteobacteria > Enterobacterales > Vibrionaceae > Vibrio > Vibrio qingdaonensis. Next base: position 407,238 of record NZ_JAKRRY010000001.1, read on the forward strand.
GCAGCGATGGCGATGACCGACTACAAGGAGACGCTGGCGACGATATGTTACTTGGCGAACTTGGTGACGACATCATTTATGGCGGAGAAGGGGCCGATGTCGCAATTGGTGATGATGGTGATGACCAGATCTATGGTGAAACTGGAAACGACGTACTACTCGGGGGCAAAGGCACTGATTATATCGACGGTGGTACGGGCGATGATGAAATACAGGGTGAAGAGGGAAATGACACTCTTTATGGTGGAGAAGGCGCTGACTTCATTATGGGTGGCGATGATGACGACATTATTCACGGCCAGTCAGACAATGACCTTCTCCTCGGTGGTGACGGTAACGATACCTTGCTCGGCGGCTTAGGCGACGATGTTATCGTCGGTGAAGTTGGCGACGATCAACTATCAGGAAACGAAGGGAATGATGTTCTCATCGGTGACGCTGGTGACGACTACTTAGTTGGTGGTGATGGCAACGATGAACTCTATGGTGGTACTGGAACAGACAGCCTGTTAGGGGGGGATGGTAGCGATATCATCCACGCCAACGAAGGTGACGATATCATTTCATCAGGTCAAGGAGATGACCAAGTTTACGCAGGTTCTGGGGATGACCAAATAGAAACGGGCGCTGGCGATGATGTCATCTTTGGTCAGAGCGGACACAACACTATCGACTCTGGTGACGGTGCCGACACAATTTATACCGAGTCCGGCGACGACATCATTGAATCTGGTGCTGACAACGACACCATTTATGCTGGCGGCGGTCAAAATACAATAAACACAGGCGATGGTGCAGATGCGGTTTATGCCGATAGTGGCAATGACATCATTGATTCCGGTGCAGGCAGTGACGTGATATACGCGGGCGATGGTGATAACCAAATCCTCGGGCAAGATGGTGATGATCACCTTTATTCCGGCTCTGGATCAGACGCCATTCACGCCGGAACAGGTCACGATACCGTTTACTCGGGCTCGGGTAACGATACCATTTCAGCTGGCACTGGTAACGACCGAGTCTTTGCAGGCGCTGGCGATGATGTCGTACTTGGTGAACAAGGAAATAATACCCTGTTTGGCGAGGGCGGAAATGACACGCTAACCGCGGGTTTAAACGCCAGCGAGCTCCACGGTGGTTCAGGTCACGACACTCTCACAGGTTCAGATGAAGACGACGTATTAAAAGGCGGTGCTGATAACGATACATTGGTATCGGGTAAAGGTAACGACACCGTATATGCCGGGACCGGGACAGATACTGTCGTGACCGGTGAAGGCGATGATATTGTCTTTGGCGAAGCCGGTACCAATACCATAGAAACCGGTGCTGGAAACGATTCAGTGTACGGAGGAACAGGAGCCGACAACATTAACACTGCAGAAGGCCGTGACACCATTTACGCTGGCGGCGGTGCGGATACCGTCTATTCTGGCACTCGAGATGACCACCTTGATGGTGGCGCGGGCGATGACGTGCTATATGGCGAGGATGGAAATGACGCCATCTTTGGTGGTGATGGCGACGACCAACTCATCGGTGGCGACGGATACGACTTTCTAGCGGGTGGCGCGGGTAACGACACCATGACCGATGATGGTCAGGACACCCTCCTTGGTGAAGCGGGAGATGACACACTTATCGCGGCTTCTACTGGCTCTCATCAAATTTTTGGTGGTACTGGTAACGACACGTTGATCGGTAGTGATGTCGCCGATTCCCTCTATGGCGGTAATGATGATGACACCATTACTGGAGGCGGCGGTAACGACAACTTATTTGCTGGTGATGGACAAGATACCGTAGATGCAGGCTTGGGTGATGACACTGTGTTTGGCGAAGCAGGCACGAACACCATCACTCTTGGTCAGGGTGACGATATCCTTTACGGCGGTGAAGACAATGACACTGCTACTGGGGATCAAGGCAACGACACGCTTTATGGAGGGGGCGGTGCCGATACACTCTCTGGTGGCGAAGGCACTGATACTATTGATGGCGGCATTGGCAGTGACCAACTATTCGGAAATGAAGAAAGCGACGTTCTGCTCGGTAATGCTGGAAACGACCGTTTAGACGGTGGTTCTGGCGATGATTACCTATTTGCAGGCTCAGGTGATGATCACCTCATAGGAGGTGAAGGAAGTGACCAACTACATGGCGAATCCGGTGACAATACACTCAATGGCGGCCTAGGTGACGACATTATCCTCGGTGGCACTGGCAATGACACCATTATTGGCGGCGAAGGCGATGACTATATCAAAACGGGTGCGGGTAATGATTCCGTCACTGGTGGCATTGGCGATGATGACATCATTGCTCAAAGTGGCAATAACACCTTATTTGGTAACGAGGGTAACGATACAATAAGCTCTGGCGATGGCAGTGATCACATTGAAGGTGGCGAAGGAGATGACACCCTATCATCGAGTGATGGCGACGATACATTAAGAGGTGGTAGTGGTGCTGATTCACTCATAGCCAACGCTGGCAACAATAAGCTGTACGGCGGCGATGACAGCGACTCACTCTCCTCTGGAGCAGGCCATGACCAACTTTGGGGCGACCAAGGTAATGACAGTCTAAACGCTGGCGCCGGCGACGATAAACTGTATGGCGGAGCGGGCAACGACCTTTTAAACGCAGGCTCAGGTAACGATTTACTCGAAGGCGGCGAAGGTGATGACAAGCTTTATGGCTATGGCGATAACGATACGCTAGACGGGGGCACTGGCGCCGACAAACTTTATGGCGGCGATGGTGATGATACGCTTTTAGGAGGCACTGGTAACGACCGATTAAAAGGTGACAGCGGTACCGACCAATTGTTCGGTGGCGAAGGTAATGACCGCCTTGAAGGTGGCTCCGGTAACGATATCCTCTATGGCCAAGACGGCAATGACACTGTATATGGTCAATCTGGCGACGACCACATGTATGGCGAGCTCGGTGATGACAAAATGTATGGCGGCTCTGGTACTGACCACCTATCCGGTGAAGAAGGTAACGATACACTCGACGGTGGCGGTAACAGTGATTACATTGATGGTGGCGTTGGTGATGATACACTTCGTGGCGGATCGGGCGATGATTTGATCTTTGGTCAGGAAGGCAACGATTCGCTCGACGGTGGCAGCGGCCTTGATCAATTGTTTGCAGGCAGCGGCGATGACACGCTTATATTCGATAGTGAAGAACTGAACTCTGGTGAGGCTAACTCCGTCTACTTTAGCGGAGGGGAAGGTTTTGATGTGCTGGTCGTGGGTAACGATGGCGACAACCAAACTATCGACATGTCAAAAACCGCCTTCCAAGAGATTGAAGGCATAAAAGTCACTTCAACCGATACCGATATTTCAATTGCACTCGATAAGGTCACGATCAATGACACCGCCGGTGACGCCAACGGTCAGTTTGTTTGTACTGGCGCAAAGTCTATCGACTTGTCTGGTTGGGGGTGGGAGCTTAAAAGTACCACTACAGATATGGATCAAGGACTTAAAGATGCCTACGAAGCACAAAACCTTGACACGTCTAATTTGTATGGTTACAAACTCGAAAGCTCGGATGGAAAAGAAGTCACTATTTGGAGTGATTTAGAGCAAGACGACATTAATTTCCCATCAGATATAGCTTAGGCTTGTCGTCGTTATATTCCTCGTTGGGTGAATGAATCGTCATTCACCCTTTTCCAAAACTTCCTTGCAACACGACTGTTTGCCCTCTTAATGTAGAGGGCTTTTTTTGCGTTGTTATTAGTTCAACTCGCTATGAGCACCAGCAACCGTTATTCAATGCCCTCTAACAACTTACTGCAGCAACAACTTCCTGCAACTGCCAGCGGATGGTGGTACGCGACTTCTGCATTCTGCAACCGTTACAGTAATAGCTCACATTGCCGCATGCTTTTAATGCTTCAAGTGGCTCGTGACACTCCGGACAAAAAGGGACTTTTCGGTATTTTATCGTACACTTTGAACATACATTGCTAGTATTCAGTAGTACGTCTACCTGACACTTCGGGCACAGTAAGATAGGTTGATTCATAGTTGTTCCTCTTTCGCCAAATCCAATTTAGAAGCAAACCGCTTTTAGCTGCGAGTTCACAACACGTCCCCCTACTACCTGGAGGTTTGCTGATTGTTTGCCTAAAAAGCACTACGAACAAGTAACATACCGTATCGATGATACAGAAAGGAAGGAAAGGAAGGTCAACCATAATATCTATACAACAAGTTGAAGCTTATACACTAGTTCGAATGCAAACAGCCATAGACTTTTTCATGGCAGCGTTGACACTGATAGGAGTGGCGGTGTGTTTTTTCCCCGCAATGTGGACAAGGTACCATTCGTTTATCCGAGCTGCACAAAATGAGAATTAAACCCACAGGCCCAAGTACGTACCCTAGCAACGCACCAGCAATTACTCGCCCTTTTTTTGCACCAACAACGACAGAAAGCACAAGAAAAAAGCCATAAAATGACAGCCAAAATAACATTTCAGGTTCCATACACTATACCTCTCTCATGGCGCGATAATAGCTAACCGTTAACGGCGCGGTTAAGTAGTCCCATAGCGTTCTCTTCTCTAAAACAATAAAGACTTCCGTCTGCATTCCGGGATACAGTTCAATATTATCTAATCCAACCAGTGCGTCCTTCGCCAACTTTACTTTCACCCGGTATCCTGTTTGCTGTTCGTTGGAATCATCGCTCAAGCGGTCTGCTGCAACATAAGTCACCTCGCCATCTACTGGTGGCGTTTTTCTAACGTTATAAGCACTTAAACGAACTTTAGCCTGTAGCCCTACGCGCACAACATCAATGTCTTGCGCCGGGATCAGAGCTTCTATAATCAGCTCATCAGTCTCTGGTACTATCTCCATGAGAACATCACCGGGGTTCACAATTCCACCAACACTCGCCACATTAAGTCCGACCACGGTGCCATTGTGCTCGCTGCGAATGGTGACTCGCGACTTAACATCCGTTGCCGCTTTTAGCGCTTCACTAATGTCACGAGATTCCTTTTGTACTTGCGCAAGTTGGGAAGAATAGGTTTGTTTTAATTCCAACAACGTTGATTGATGATTTTGCTCTAAGGTTGCCAATTGACGATGGTTGACCTCGGTTTCAGCACTTACTTCTGCTAACTCTGCATCCACTCGCGCTGCAGCCCGTTTTAGCTCAAGCATTCGGGTTTTTGACACGTAGCCCTTTTTCACCAACCCTTGTGTCATATCAATCTCCTCTTTGAGAAGAGACAACTGACGCTCGATCGCTCTTTTTTGAAACTGACCACCGCGAACTTGTTCGTCCAACAGCGCTTTTTTCTGCAAATACTGCCCTTCCGTTAACTCAAGTTTGAGAATGGCTTGCTGATATTGCAATTGTTCACTGCTGATCACATTGGCTACAACCTGAGTTTTATCAGCCGTATCTATCTCAATGCCGTCATCCACAAACCTCCAATCAACTTGTCGGCTGTCATCTAATAATGCTTGAAGTCGGCGTTTTTGATAATCCAAAGAAATAGATTTCAATATTAACCGCTGAAAATCCGCTTCAGCTCGCGAATTTGATAACTCAAGCAAGACATCGCCCGCCTGAACACTTTGTCCCTCTTTAACGTAAACTTGCTTCACCCACCCCCCTTCAAGGTGCTGAACTTGTTTACGCTTACTTTCTACCACCAGCACCCCTCTTGCAATAGAAGCCGCGCTAAGATCAACGGACACCGCCCACCAAACAAAACCCACTGTCGTGACTAGACTGAGAATAATCCCTTTTCTGATAACGCTTTTAGTATCAAATACCATAGCCACTCCTACCCTGTACTTTTAGACTGATGGTCATCAATTCTGGCGGGAGCACCCGTTTCTGCATGTAACCCCAGAAATTGCTCACTTTTCCCGGCTTTCTCTACCTTGCCGTCTTTTAATAAGATCACCCAATCCATCTGTCTTAAAAAACCCGGTCGATGACTAATCATCACCGCTGTAATTTCATTTTCTTTACAGTGCTGAAGTACAATCGCAAGTGCCACCTCTCCCTCAGGGTCAAGGTTGGAATTAGGCTCGTCTAATACCAGCACTTTCGGATTTGAAAAAATAGCCCGAGCCAGACCTATTCGCTGCATTTGACCACCAGAAAGTTGCAAGCCCCCCTCACCACAGTACGTTTGGTAACCGTCAGGGAGCGATATGATGAGCTCGTGAATACATGCCAATTTAGCGGCAGCGATGACATCTTCGTCTTTTGCATGACTGAATCGACTAATATTGTCTCTAACAGTGCCCGATAAAAGTCCGACATGCTGCGGTAAATAACCAATATGTTCACCAAACTGGGTCTCAGACCACTGTTCAATGGTGGCCCCATCCACCTCTATCATGCCAATACTTGGCTGATAGATACCCATAATGAGCTTAGCGAGTGTTGATTTACCCGAACCAGAATTTCCCAGTATTGCCAACGACTGTCCACCCGCTAATTTGAAATTAATGTTCTGCAGCAATGGTTCTTGCATCGTCGGTAGTTTAAGAGCAACGTTTTTAAAGTGAATTTGACCTTTAGGTTCAGGAAGGGTGACTTTTGATATCGACGGCTCTTTTTCAGCCAGTCGATTTAGACGATACCAAGCCCCCGCTGCGCTATACCATGATTTCCAAGCCGATACCGCTTGTTCAAATGGCGATAACACACGCCCCATAATGATAGAGCTGGCAATAATCGCTCCGGTACCTAGCTGCTGAGTAAGCACTAAATACACACCAAGAGTGAGCACCGCAATTTGCAGTAAGGTGCGAAAATATCGGCTCAACGATAACAATCGCCCCATTCGCGAGTTAACTTGCCATTGATAAGCAAGCAACTTTTCGCTTTTACCTTCCCAAACTTTGCCGATACTGTCTGACATTCCCATCGCTTTAAGCATAGGAGCATTGCGCAAGTAGTCATTAAGTTCCATATTGGTACGATTAGAGTATTGATTCGCCTCATCATTTGACCGACGACTGTGGTACAGAACCACCACTGCCATCATCATAAATACGGCGCTACCGATTAAGGCGACCGCACCAATATACGGATGCAGCATAAATAGGATAATCAGAAAAAACGGCACCCAAGGAAGGTCAAAAATAGCAGAAGTAGAAGGGGTAACGAGGAAATTACGGATTTCGGATAAATCTTGTAAGCTTTGTTTCTCAATTCGATTGGTCACCGAAGACTGAGAAATGCTTTTGGCTAATAACACGCCACTTAATTGAGCATCTAATTTCAACCCCGACTTTTGCAGCAACTCGGTGCGAATATACTCCAGTAAAAATTGTGCCGTCACCAAAAAGAGGACAATGCCCATTAACGCAAACATCGTCTCTAGACTCGAACTCGACAGAACTCGGTCAAACAATTGCAAGCCATAAATGGGTAGCGATAACACTAAAAAATTAATGACACAACTGAAAAAGCATACTATCCAGAGCTCTTTTCTAGTGTGCGTAAATGCGGACTTAATTCGTTCCATGTAAGCCACAAACCTCAATAGTATTCAACTAAAAAGGAGTATAGTAACTACGACAACAATGTGTATTTTTTATGCGTTCAATAAACATCTCAGAAACAAGCAGTTAAAGTTAAATGGGGCTTATGCTAAGTTAAATCGACGACTAATTTCAATTCCACTTGCCACCGCTCGATGACTCTCTTTCAGAATCCAATTGATGGGGTTTCTTACCCAAGGTTGAGGATCGTTCTCTGGAAATCGGTCTACGGTTTTCACTGCGACGACGTTCAAGCCTACTTCTTGACACGTTTCAATACAGCGTTTGGCATGCCAAGACTGGGCCACCACCACTACGTTTCGGCCTATAGCACAATCAAGCGCCTGTTTCGCGATATCCGCAGTGGTGAGATAATCATCGCTCGATATCACGTGCGCGTTAGCGACTTTATGAACGGCGTGCTTCGCGACCTCTTGCTGTAAATGGGCATCTAAAAACGGATAGTCTTTCATTAAACTGACGACTTGTTGGCCAAGGCAACGATTGACATCATCACTGTCTCCAAAGGAAAACGCGATGACACTATGAGCCTCTAATGGATTGCCATAATCATCAATCGACAATTGGGTTTCTCCTAAATAGGTTTCCACTCTTTGTTTTTGTTTTTGACTAAGCTGATAGTCGCGTGAAGACGCAAGGAATTGTTGTAACACTGTCGCCGAATGGCGAACGGGAGAAAGTTCTGAGCGAGTTAAAGTATTGATAAAATTTCGCATAGCAGCACCTCGTTGGGTTAGCCCTGCCTATCCGTTGACTCAATACAGTCCGTTGACGCCATGATAGTACCAACTTCAACAAAAAAATGACAGTGCTTAGTACAAAAAGTAATCGATCTTTATTAACACTGAGCGTTCGATTTTGAGACACTCTCGATCTAATGAAACTCGAAAATAATAACTTATGTATTATCATTAGGTTATCTTCTGCCTTCCTTCCGGGGACTTTTTATTGGTATCACGCTTAATTCGGTCTTTTTTCATCATCTTGATGCCAGCGGCGTTTGTGTACGCGGATACTGGCATGCCCGAATTACCAAGCTTTTATGGTGGTCGCGCTGTGGCCCCAGGTGAAACAACCAAAGAAGCGAAAACCATCGACTATCAGCGACGTGCTTTAGCTCCACCAATTCGTCCAGAAGCCCCCCTAGACGAATACAGCCCTCACGCCTTGCCCTCTCCCTTGACCATGATGGATGAAGCAGAACACAGCCAAGAATCGTTTTTAGTCGATGTTCAAAAGCTATCTCGTAATGACTGGCTGATGGCACAAAAAGCACAACATTATTTCCAAAAAAATCACCACGAAACAACGGGGATGTGGGATTCGGTTCAAGGCTACCATCACGCTACAATGTGGGACATTGCCAGCGGGCTAGCCGCCACATTGGCCCTACACGCTCTTAAGCTAGAAACCACCGAAATAACCCGTGACCGACTTCGTACCACGTTAACCACACTCGCTGACTTTCCGCTTTACAAAACAACACTGCCCAATCGAGAATACAGCGCAAAAACCGGGTTACCCAGTGGCAGTTATAGCACCAGCGCCTCAAACGGTAACGGTTGGTCCGCATTGGATATTGGCCGTCTGCTCATTTGGTTAAAAATTACCGAGGTACGTTTTCCGGAATTGTCGCCCATCGTCCAAGACATCACATCTCATTGGAGCTTATCCTCAGCAATCAAGGAACAAACCCTTTATGGAACAAAGTTGTATAAAGGTAAGGAATATTTTAGACAAGAAGGTCGATTAGGCTATTTGCAATACGCTGCGCAAGGCTACGCACTCTATGGGTTCGACTTGTCTGCTAGCTACGACAATACCACATCAGAAACCATTAGCGTGGACGGGATGGACTTGTATGTAGATACACGTAATGTGCCCTATTTCACTAGCGACCCCTATGTATTACTTGCATTAGAGATTGGCCGTCCACAAGTATGGTGGAACCAATTAGACGCGCTCTACCAATTACAAAAACATCGCTCAGAATTAACGAACCAGCTCCATATTTACGCAGAAGATGCGATGAGTAAAAGCCCTTGGTTCGCCTACAATAATATCTACTATTACGGGACCAGTTGGTTAAGTGTTAGTCCTGGTGGCAAACCCATTGAAACACCACAGCGATTCAGTAATAAAGCGGGCTTTGGTTTCAGCGTACTATTTGACGACGCTTTCAGCGCAAAACTTAGAGAAGAAGTCCTTCGAACCAGTTTAAACGCCAGAAGTATCCCCACTGGCATCTATACGGACAATGGGACAAACAACGCGTTCAATATCAACACTAATTCATTAGTGCTTGTGTCTTTGTGGTACAAAGCGCTCGGAAAAATCCCGATCCTAGAAGCTTCAATGAGCCAACACTTAACATGGGAAAATCAAGTGTCCGAAGATCAAGCATTGCAGATTAAAAACATGGACGATGGATAGTCAGACTGAGGGGGCTCAAGAAGAAGGGGGATACGGCTTAGAAATAGACCGCCTTTTTCATAGAATAAAGGCGGTCTCTGTCTCACAGCGTCAATTTACACCGCCGCGACCACTGAAATTTCTACTAATAACTCTTCTCTTGCCATGCTTGCTTCAACACAAGCGCGAGCTGGGGCGTAGCCTTCTGGTACCCACGCATCCCACACCTCATTCATGGCTTTAAAGTCTGCCATTGTTTTTACGTATATCGTTGCAGATAGCAGTTTTTCGCGACTCGAACCGACACTTTCAAGCAATTCATCTACTTTTTCCAGCATGGTTGTCGTCTGGTGAGTAATGTCTTGAGTTGAATCCTTAGCGACTTGCCCACAAAAATAAACCGTACCGTTATGAATCACTGCGCGGCTCATACGTTGTTTTGTTTCTTTTCTTTCAATCATCTTACTACCTGTTATTACGTCGACATGTGCGGCTTAAACCGAATAAATACCCGCAAATAATAAAGCGCCTACCATGCTACAGCAATGGATTCTTTTGAAAACCGAGAACACGCGCTAAGTATCAGTATCATCATTATTTATATAAGAAACTTGACGTTGCCGATGGTTCACATTTCGCCACGAATATTGCCCTCAAAGGTTCACTAATTCGTCAGTTCATGTACATTACTTCAATTAATGCATAACAAGGACGTCGCTATGACAAAGAAGGTATTCGCAGTAATCGGGACAGGCGCTATTGGCGGATATTATGGGGCGAGACTGCATCAAAGCGGGGAAGATGTGCATTTTCTTTTCAACTCTGACTTTACTCATGTTCGCGACCATGGTTTAACCGTTGACTCCCACTATGGCGACTTTTCAATTCCACCGAGCTTTCTGCAAGCCTATTCATCAAGTGAAGCGATGCCAAAAGCCGATGTCATCTTGGTTGCAATCAAAACGACAAGTAACCCGCTGTTATCGAGTCTCATTGCGCCAATAGTCAAACCTAATACACTTATCGTACTGCTACAAAATGGCATTGGAGCAGAGCAAGAACTCTCTGAACAACTTAACTTACCCTTTGTCGGTGGTGGACTTTGCTTTATCTGCTCTAACAAGATAGGTCCTGGGCATATTGACCATATTGATTACGGGAGACTGACACTCGGCGTGTATGGCGCTGAAGGACAGCCCCTATTGGAGCAAGTGGCACAGGATTTTCGTAACGCTGGCGTAGACGTTGATGTAGAAAGCAGTATTGTGGATGCACGCTGGAAAAAACTACTGTGGAATGTGCCATTTAATGGGCTTTCTGCCGTATTATCTGCCGATACCAAGCAAATCATGCAGTGTCCCGAACTCGTCACGTTGGCAAAAGAGATCATGCAAGAAGTTCAAGCGGCAGCAAAAGCGCTTGGAACGGACTTGCCTACCCCCTTAATTGACACCATGCTCAGCAACACAGCGGCGATGAAACCCTATCACACCAGCATGCTACTGGATTTAAAGAATCAGAGGGCATTAGAGCGACAATACATGTATAAGAACGTGTTAGACCTTGCGCTTGCTCATGGCGTCACTATGCCTAAAACGGCGACGCTCTATCAACAATTGTGCTTTATTGACCCTGCAACAAGCCATGAGTAATTGACTATATACCGCGTAAATGGTCAATATCGGGTATTCAAAGACTATTACCCTAGCGTAAGTCATAGTACTCGCCAGCGCCTTGGTTGCAGACAAGTAGTAATTGTCCTCAATTATCGATAAACTGCGCTGGTCAAAACCCGCTATAGAGTAAATCAATGAAACGTTTAGTCCTGTATGTCGCTGATAAATGCCCTCACTGTAAAGATGCCCAACGCTATTTGGATAGTAAAGGCTATAAATACCGTCTGACTAACGCCAAGATGCAAAGAGGACGCAAAGAGCTTCAAGCGATGGGCGCGCGTTCGATTCCAGTGATAAAGATCGGCGATCAGGTCATGGTAGGTTGGAACCAAAAGAACTTTGACCGTATGTACAACTCAAACTAAATGCTAGGAAGGGGTTCCGATCGCGACTCAGATTTTGCATCCTGCTTCATCCTTGCGAATGATTAACCTCTTCCTTTGATCTCTAACGTCTAATCTCTAATCTCTAATCTCTAATCCAGCCTACTCGTATAGGTCAAAATGACCGAGTCAATGGCGATAATATTTCCTTACAAGTCTGTGAAGGTGAGCAACCTTTGTACTATTGATAGCTTTCGTTTTATCTAAACTTGATACAAATCAAAAACACCCCATTAACAACACCCTACTCTAACGCCTCACACCTGACCGTCTCATCGTGTTTATCTCTATGATTTATTCAGTCAGGTAATACGGATATAAAGGGAGCGCTTATGCTAAGAATTGTCACGAAAATTCTAGTGTGTCAGGTGTTTGCTCTGCTGTTTATTAGTGTGCCCAGCTATGCATTATTTGTCAGCCCTCCCAAAGATCCCATACCGCTCATTGAACAAACCTTCCCTAGCCAAACTTCCATTTCAGACAAGCACGGCGATCCGCTCGTAAGAACCATTACCCATAACGATGACGTTCTTGGCTACGCCTTTGAAACCAACGATATCGCGAGCATACCCGCTTACTCTGGCGAGCCAGTTAACATGCTCGTCATCATTGACCCTAAAGGCCGTTACCTTGCCTCTAAAGTCCTAGAACATCATGAACCGATAATTTTAGCTGGGATACCAGAGAGTAAATTATGGGCATTTAGTGATCAGTATGTCGGCCTGTCAGTGAAAGATCGAATTAAAGTGGGTGGTAAAGCAAACGAAAACTACGTACCCATTGACGGTTTATCCGGTGCCACTGTCACCGTCATGGTCATGAATGTCGCCATTACGAAAGCGGCGACCAAGGTAGCTGAGTCTCTTGGCATCGTAAAACCGAGCAGCAATGTCATTCAACCTAAATCCACCATTAGAAAAGAGCAGTTTGAGCAGAGAAGTTGGTTAGAATTAACGGGGGATGGTTCCATTCGTAAACTGCTCATTCGCAAAGGCGCGGTTCAAGACGCCTTTACCGATACAGCTGCCGAAAATATTGAGCGCGTGGCAACCCGCGATAGAGAGCAACCTTTTGCTGAGATTTACTATGCGCAAGCTGACATCCCGACTATTGGGAAAAACCTATTTGGCGAGCAAGAGTACCAATGGTTAATCAACAACCTCAAAGCAGATGAGCATCTTATTGCTATCTTTGGCAATGGCTACTCTTACAAAGGCTCTGGTTATGTGAGAGGGGGAATATTCGACCGGATCCAAGTCAAGCAAAACAACAATGACATCTCTTTTCGCGATCTAGACCATAACCGAATCCTAGATTTGTCTATAGCCGATGCACCGCGCTTTCATGAAATGTCTGTCTTTAAAGTGCAAGCACACCATGACTTTGATCCCGGTGCCGACTGGCAAATCGAGCTACTGGTACGCCGTCAATTAGGCGCGGTGGATAGTGTCTTCACCAGTTTTAAAGGGGACTATCACCCACTTTCACAATACGTCGACACACCAGCTCCAATAATAATAAAACCCGAGCTTTCTTTAGCACAGCAAGTGTGGCAAGAAAACCAAGTAAAAGTGGGGCTACTTTCCATTCTCATTGTTGTCTTATTGCTTATTTTATTCTTCCAAGATTTCTTAGTACGCCACCCAACGTTCATGCACCGCCTACGCCACGGTTTTTTAATTATTACCGTTATTTTCATCGGCTGGGTCTGGGGCGGACAGCTTTCCGTCGTCAATGTTTTCACTTTCCTCAACGCCCTAATGACACAATTTTCGTGGGATCTTTTCTTACTCGACCCCATAATTTTCATGCTGTGGTGCGCAGCGGCAGTGACCATTTTAATGTGGGGCCGAGCCGTGTATTGTGGATGGTTATGTCCTTTTGGCGCGCTGCAAGAGTTGATCAATCAAAGTGCTAGAGCGTTTAAAATCCCACAATTCGAATTGCCATGGGCGGTGCATGAACGACTGTGGGCAATCAAATACCTTATTCTTCTCGGCCTCTTTGCTCTCTCTCTCGACTCACTAGCACTCGCAGAACAGTTCGCAGAAATTGAGCCGTTCAAAACCACATTCTTGCTCAAGTTTGACCGTGAGTGGCCTTTCATTCTGTGGGCGGTGTTTTTACTCACTTTGAACCTATTTAACCGCAAAACCTTTTGCCGATACCTGTGCCCATTAGGCGCAGCCTTATCGGTGTCAAACAGCATTCGTTTATTTGATTGGCTAAAACGACGTCCAGAATGTGGCTCACCATGCAAAATCTGCGCAAAAGAGTGTGAGATTCAAGCGATTCACCCTAACGGTGAGATCAACATGCGTGAATGCCACTACTGCCTAGATTGTCAGATCACTTATTCCAACGATGGGAAATGCCCACCATTAAAAAAACAGGCATACAAAAAACGGAAACAGAGCGACGCTGATATCCCAGTAACACAGATTCCCTAAGCGGTGAGGTAACAGCATTATCACTGCATAACAGCGACATGTATCAGCCCTACCAATTTGAATGGAGACTCAACATGAGCGATGACAAAAAGACCCTCGACCCTGACAACATGCCCGTCAATACCGACCGGAGAAAGTTCTTTGGAAAAACGGCCGCCATTGGATTAGGTGTCGCAGCTGCGCCTATGTCAGCCGCCATGTTTGCCTCTATGGCGAAAGCACAGGCTGCTGAGTCGGGTAATAGCCCTTATGTTGAGCCCGGAGAAATGGATGAATACTATGGCTTTTGGAGCGGCGGCCACTCCGGTGAAGTCCGTATTTTAGGTATCCCTTCAATGCGCGAGTTAATGCGAATCCCCGTATTTAATGCCGATAGTGCGACAGGTTGGGGATTTACCGATGAGAGTAAGCGAATTAAAGGTGATAGCGCGCACTTACTATCTGGCGACTCTCATCACCCTCATATGAGTATGACCGATGGTCGCTATAACGGGAAATATGTATTTATCAACGATAAAGCAAACTCACGTGTTGCCCGTATCCGCTGCGATGTCATGAAAGTGGACAAGATGATCACCATCCCTAACGTGCAGGCCATTCATGGACTTCGCGTACAAAAGGTGCCTGAGACCAAATACGTCATTTGTAACAGTGAATTTGAAATTCCAATGAACAATGATGGCAAGGCGACACTCGAAGACGTCAGTACTTACCGTTCACTGTTTAACGTCATTGATGCAGAAAAAATGGAAGTGGTCTTCCAAGTTATGGTGGACGGTAACCTAGATAATACTGACGCTGACTATGATGGCAAATACTTCGCCTCTACCTGCTATAACTCAGAAATGGGCATGAACCTGGGCGAAATGATCACCGCCGAGCGTGATCATGTTGTCGTCTTTAGTTTGGCACGCTGTGAAGCGGCCCTACAGGCTGGGAAATTTAAAACCTATAATGGCAATGATGTGCCCGTCCTCGATGGTCGAAAAGGATCCGAACTCACTCGTTACATCCCTGTTCCTAAATCACCGCATGGCATGAATACCTCTCCAAATGGCAAGTACTTCGTTGCGAATGGTAAACTTTCTCCAACGGTGTCAGTTATCGCCACCGCTAAACTTGATGACCTGTTTAACGACAAAATTCAACCAAGAGACACCATTGTCGCCGAACCGGAACTGGGCTTAGGGCCACTGCACACCGCCTTTGATAACCGCGGTTTTGCATATACTACGCTTTTCCTAGACAGCCAGATTGTAAAATGGGATGTAGAAGAGGCCGTCAGAGCCTACAACGGCGAAAAAGTGAATTACATCAAACAGAAAATCGACGTGCATTATCAACCGGGGCATAACAGCACGTCTAGCGGTGAAACGCGTGATGCGGATGGTAAATGGTTGGTGTCACTATGTAAGTTCTCGAAAGACCGCTTCTTACCTGTTGGGCCATTACGCGCTGAAAATGACCAGTTAATTGATATCTCCGGCGACGAAATGAAACTGGTCCACGACGGTCCTACTTTCGCAGAACCGCACGACGGTACCATTATTCACCGCAGCAAAGTGAAACCAAGCAAGATATGGTCGCGAGAGGACCCCATTTTTGCTGAAACGATAGCAATGGCTAAAAAAGACGGCGTCAATGTGATGACGGAAAACAAGGTCATTCGAGACGGCAATAAGGTGCGCGTTTACATGACCTCTATTGCCCCTACTTTCGGCATGAATGAGTTTACAGTCAAACTCGGCGACACGGTCACCGTCGTCATTACCAATCTAGATACCATCGAAGATGTTAGCCATGGTTTCTGTATGACCAATCACGGTGTACAAATGGAGATCAGCCCTCAACAAACCTCATCTATCACGTTTGTTGCCGATAAGCCTGGTGTCCAGTGGTATTACTGCAACTGGTTCTGTCACGCTCTCCATATGGAAATGCGCGGCCGAATGCTAGTAGAAGCGTAAGCTTCACGTCATAACGCTCCCCTCAATATTTAGGGGAGCGTATTGGGATTTTGACTCGTTAGGATGATTTCATTGAAGCACTCTTTTTGGCTACTCATTGTGACTCTTTTCTATCATGGTATTGCCTTCGCCGCCGTCACGATGGTGAGTCCCAATGATGACTTACAATACGCGCTTAATCACGCCCAGCAAGGCGACACGATTGTCTTAACATCGGGGCGATTTTACGGTAATTATGTCATACCCAGACCCTTAACCCTCACCAGTCAAGGTGAGGCAACGGTCGATGCTCAAGGCATTGGCAATGCTATTACTCTCAAGAGTTCTGATATCGAAATCTCCAATTTAACCATTGTAAATTGGGGCAGAAACCTCACAGATCAGAACGCAGGAATCTATTCCGATACGGAAGCTGAGCGCTTATACATCCTCAATAATCACTTAAATGGCGATGGCTTTGGCATGTGGATTCAACGAGCGCAACATATCACCATTGAAAACAACACCGTAGTGGGTAACCCAACATTACGATCCGCCGATAGAGGCAATGGCATCCAGCTGTCTACGGTAAAAAATGCCCTCGTCAGCGACAATACGATTTCTCAAACACGTGACGGTCTTTACATTATTTCAAGCCAGCAATGCGAACTGCGCAATAACACCATGCACACGCTTCGCTACGGCATCCATTATATGTACTCACACAGCAATCGCGTCATTGGCAATCTTGCCTATAATACGCGTGCGGGTTTCGCATTAATGAGTTCAAAGCAGCTACAGGTGATTGGCAACACCAGCCGTGACAATGAAGACTACGGCATGCTAATGAACTTCATAACCCACTCCACCATTAGTTATAACCAGATAAACAATATTTGGACCAAACCAGAGAATAAAGTGGTTGGTCGCGAAGGCAAGGGGCTCTTTGTCTACAACTCTGGATACAACGAAATTAGCCACAACATCATAGATACCGCTGAAATTGGCATTCACCTCACAGCGGGCTCTGAAAATGTCAACGTCACCGGCAATAGCTTCATCAATAATCCGATTCAAGTTAAGTATGTTTCAAATCAAGCGCAGGAATGGAGCATTAACGGCAAAGGAAACTATTGGAGTAACTATCTAGGATGGGATCTCAATAACAGCTCGACGGGCGACACCCCATTCGAGCCCAACGATGGCATTGATAAAATAGTTTGGAAATACCCAGAATCTAAAGTACTGCTCGATAGCCCCGCTATTTTGATGCTGCGCTGGATTCAGAAACAATTCCCAGTATTAAAACCATCGGGAGTGAAGGATTCCTACCCGCTCATGTCACCACCCAATCACTCAGAAAAACGCGAGCAACTACTGGCTCCAACAGCATCACAAATACAGGGGAGTCACTCATGAATCAGGCTATCGTTCAACTCGATAATGTGAGCAAGCAATACAAAAATGTCTGTGCGGTTGATGCGCTGAGTTTCTCTATTATGCCCGGCGAGGTATTGGGGTTATTTGGTCACAATGGCGCGGGCAAAACTACAACCATGAAACTCATTTTAGGCGTCACACAAGCATCGCAAGGGAGCGTATCCGTCTTTGGCATGAATCCAAGCAGTCAACAAGCATGGCAAGGACGCAAACAAATGGGCTATTTGCCTGAAAATGTCAGCTTTTACGAGCAACTAACCGGGCTCGAAGTCCTCACCTATTTTGCTCGTTTAAAATCGGCGCCCAAGCAACAGATCACCGATTTACTCAACCAAGTGGGTCTGTCCCACGCACTACACCGACAAGTCAAAACTTACTCAAAAGGCATGCGACAACGTCTCGGTTTAGCACAGGCTTTTCTTGGTAAACCGAAACTACTGCTTCTCGATGAGCCCACCGTTGGGCTCGACCCGATTGCCACTCAGGAATTTTATCAAAGTGTCGACACATTAAAAAAAGAAGGGGCAAGCATCATACTTTGCTCTCACGTACTGCCGGGTGTCGAGCAGCATATCGATCGTGCGATGATCTTATCTCAAGGTCGCTCAATCACCATTGGTACTTTGGATGAGCTGAGGTCACAAGCACAGCTACCGACAAAAATAAAAACCCGTGGGTTGAATGGTGCGATTTATACCAATAGCCAACTCGCGCAATTCGCGATTTCAAATGATCAGCTCTCTGTTCCCAAAGAAGAAAAAATTCGAGTGCTCAAAGCGTTACTCGCACATGAATCGTTGAGTGATATTCAAATGGAGCCCGCTAACCTAGAGCAGATTTACCAGCACTTTCTCGGGTTAACACCAAGCACCAATCAGGACAAATTCGCTAAGCCGCAGGAGAACACACTATGAACCCTATTTTTGCCGTCGCGCTTAAAGAGTTTCAAGACGGATTGCGAAACCGCTGGTTAGTGTCCATCACTCTGGTCTTTGCCTTGTTATCGATTGGTATTAGCTATTATGGAAGCGTCGCCTCTGGTCAACTGGCAACACCATCGCTATCTTCCACCATTGCGAGCCTCTCTAGTCTATCCGTGTTCATTATTCCGTTAATCGCGCTGCTACTTTGCTATGACAGCTTTGTTGGCGAGCAAGAGTCTGGCACCTTACTATTATTAATGACCTACCCTGTGAGTCATGCGCAATTGCTGTTCGGTAAATTTATCGGACAGGGAGGAATCATTACACTCGCAACGGTACTAGGTTTTGGTTCTGCAGGCGTTTTGTTAAGCCTTACCACACCAATTCAAGCCATTTGGGGGGCGTTTACTCTATTTATTATCACCTCTAGCTTACTCGGCTTGTGCTTCGTTGCACTGGCGTATCTCATTAGCCTTCTTGTGTCTGAAAAATCCAAAGCGGCCGGGGCTGCATTACTCACTTGGCTGTTTTTCGTTCTGGTTTTTGATCTTGTGCTACTTGGGGTACTTATTGGCGGATATGAATTACTCGACCAACAGACGCTCGTGCAGATCATGCTACTCAACCCTGCCGATCTTTTCAGGCTCATCAATCTTTCCGCCCTTAATCAAACCGATGTGAATGGCGTACTCGCCGTCGCAATAAACAGCAGCCTATCAACGCAGAGCCTAATTTTCGCCTTGTTCGCTTGGATCTTATTGCCCTTAAGCGTGTCACTTTTCATTTTTAGACGTAAGCACTTATAGCAATAACAGACGCATGCAACACAATAATAATCACGACAATAATCATCACAATACCGATATACCTTGAATGACTCAAATCTCCAAAAGACAAAGGACGACGACTAATGAATACCATCAAATCACTGTTTATCTCTATTTTTGCCTTGCTCCTTTTTGGCTGCGGAGAGTCGGAACAACAGCAAGTTATTCGACAAGCACAAGCTATCGAAAGCGCTGACGAATGCCACCTTTGTGGCATGGTCATCACCAATTATCCCGGACCAAAAGGGCAAGCCTATCAAAAAGGCAGCGACACAACGGTTCGCTTCTGCTCCACCAAAGATATGTTTAGCTATATTTTACAGCCAGATAACCAGCGCCAGATCGAGCAGATCTTTGTCCATGACATGAGTAAAACACCATGGCAGAAGCCAGAAGATGAGTACTTTATTGATGGCAAAACAGCGTGGTATGTCATTGGTTCAAATCAAACCGGAGCAATGGGCAAGACATTGGCAAGTTTTAGTAAAGAGTCCGACGCCAAGGCATTTTCAACGGAATTTGGCGGCGAGGTCTATCGCTTTGACGATATCACTCTCGACAACCTGTAACGGACACACTGCATCAGCTTCACGTTAACTTTTCGGCTATTTCATCTAGCCGCTATCAAGGCAAATCCGTCCGGTCTGGAAAGAGAACCGCTACTCCTTCCAGACGAGTGATAATACGTAGCTAGATTATTGCAATGCCGTAATAATCAATTACGCTTTCCGTACTTCCAAATCAATATTTTTTAATTATACTTCGCGCCACAGAATACGAGTTGTTTCGTGTTCATCTATGCGGCGTGTTGCTATATGTTCCAACTACTTGTTTCGTTGCCCCCAGCCATTGCACTTTCTATTGCCATTGTAGCTGAGGTGATTGCCACTTCATTCATTCCAAAAACACAACAATTCACCAAGTTATCACCCAGTATTATTGTGCTCATTGGTTACGGTATCGCTTTCTTTTTACTGTCCGTTACGGTCAAAACCATGCCCGTTGGCGTAGTGTACGCGATTTGGAGTGGTGCCGGTATCGTGTTAGTCGCCACCGTTAGCTACTTTGTTTACGGTCAAAAACTCGATTTACCAGCATTAGTCGGCATTGGGTTTATTCTTGCCGGAGTTCTTATCGTGAACTTATTATCAAAAACCGTTGGTCACTAAACACACATTGCCGTTTAACAACCATAAAAGAAGACAAGGCCGGATAGACTGCGCCTGCCTTGTCTCATTGCACACTTACGTGTGATTTTTAATGTATTCCATAAACGCTCTATCAGCGCGAGACAAATAGCCATCTTTACGCCATGCTAACGCAAGATCGACAAAAACAGGTGGATCAAACGAGACACCGCGCGTTTTGGGTTCGTGCTCCGTTACCAATTCTAATAAAGCGGTGATAGCAAAGTCTTGCTTTACTATGCTTAAAATCATCGGCAGTAAGTTCGTTTCGTAAGAAAACTGCGCTTCTACCCCTCTTCTTTGACACTCTTCATCAATAAAATCCCGGTGAAAGTAACCCGGCTTGAACATCACCAGCTCTTCTTGAAAGAACGCATCAAAGGTTAATGTGTCTTGCGACGCAAAAGGATGGTTCTTGCTCATCACCGCCACCATCTCTGAACGGTAAATGGGGTCGACATCTAAGTCATCCGGTACATCGGTGTTGCGAATAACACCTAAATCAATCTCCCCTGCCAGTAGCATTTTACGAATATCTTGCGTGCCCGCTTCAACCACTGTCATTTTTAAGTTGGGGTACTGTGATTTAAACGCCATGATGATTTTTGGGAAAAAATAGCTCCCCATCATGCTCGGAGTGCCTAAACGCACTTCCCCTTTCAGCAAACCTTTCAGCTCATCGATTGCCAACGTTGCATCGTCGACTTGTTGTAATATTTTTTGTGCGTGAGGTTTCAACGCCCGCCCTTCCTGAGTCAACACCACCTGCTTGTCGATCCGGGAAAAGAGCTGAACACCCAACTGTTGTTCAAATTTTTTAATTGAGATACTTAACGCCGGTTGAGCAATGTTTACCTTCTTTGCTGCTCGGGTAAAGTTTTGCTCTCGAGCCACCGCGAGGAAATGTTTGAGCTGTCGAATATTCATATAAACAAAATATATTATGATGATATTTTTAATATATTTTATTTATTATCATTCAGGTGATAATTTCGTCACATTGCTGCATTTTAGTCGGCATTTAGAAACCAAATGAGGTGATTTGTGATTGAACGACATTCAGCAGAATATAGTAAAGTGACTTGGGGACTTTCACTCGGCTCATTTCTGGTATTTTGTAATCTATATGTCTTTCAACCAATCCTGCCCCAACTCTCACAGCATTTTGCGGTTTCTGAAACCGAAATCAATTGGGTCTTTGCCGCTGCAACCTTAGCACTCTCCCTTTCATTGGTGCCATGGGCAATCAGTTCAGAGAGCTTGGGACGGCGCGCGGTCATGTTAACGGGGCTATTTCTACTGCCTGTCATCGGCGCATTAATGCTACTTACGACAAGCTTATTATCCCTTGTTATGCTGCGCGCGTTAATGGGGTTTGCTTTAGCCGCATTTGCCTCTGTTGCTGTCGCCTATATGGTTGAGGAGCTCTCTAGCGAAGCATTTAACAATGCGATTGGCGGTTACATTGCAGCCAATTCTTTGGGGGGAATCGCCGGCCGTATCGCAGGGGGCGTATTAACCGATATATTTGATTGGCAAACCGCTGTCATTGTTATCGCTTGCTTTACCTTTGTATGCGTCTTAATAGTGGCATGGCTGCTTCCGCAACAAAAACACTTTAAACCCACTAGAGGCATGTTCCGCCACCACAACCGAGCCTTAGTGATGCATCTCTCCAATCGCAATATATGGCTTGCCATGCTTATTGGCGGGGTAAATTTTGCCTTGTTTGTTAACCTATATTCAGTCATGGGGTTTCGGCTAGTCAGTGAGCCTCACAACCTGCCCATCGCAATGGCGGCACTGATTTTTCTTTGCTACCTCGCTGGTACACTAAGCTCCAAATGGAGTGGTATTTGGAGTCGTCACTTTCCCCCTATCACCGGAATGGCGCTCGGTGCGACCATTAGCCTATGTGGGATGCTCATTGCCATTGTCGACACCATTCCAGCAATGGTTGTTGGGTTACTATTCATTAGTGGCGGCGCGTTCTTTACGCATACCTTAGCCTATGCATGGGTAAGCCAAAAAGCGCAACAGGCCAAAGCGACCGCAACTGCATTATATTTGGTGCACTATTACATAGGCGGCAGTTTAGGGGGATTCTTTCTACTTTATTGCTGGCAACACTCTCAATGGCTCGGGGTCGTAGAAGGAGGGGGAATATTATACTTACTGCTATTCGCACTTTGTTGGAAGCTAAAACTCGTCAGTGAGTCTGTGCTAACCGTCAACTCTCCCGCTTAACGGTTATTTTGAGTGATTATTAGCGAAACGTCTTCAGCGATCATATAATCCGATTTAAGAATTTTATCGGTAGAGTGTTATGTCGTTACGAGAAGAAATTGTCCACATTGAAGGGCAAGTCCAACAATGGTTAAAAGAGGTCGTAATCGGGCTAAATTTATGCCCTTTTGCTGCAAAACCAGAGCGCAATAAGCAGATCAAGACCTTTGTCAGCTTAGCGAATAAAGAAGAAGGACTGCTAGAGGATATTTTGGGAGAACTCATGCTATTGGAGCAAACTGAGCCCGAAGACCTCGAAACGACTTTGGTCGTTGTGCCTAACATGCTTGATGACTTCATGGACTACAACTTCTTTATCGATTGGGTGGAAGCGCTCATTAAACAAAATGATTGGGAAGGCATCTATCAAGTGGCTACCTTCCATCCAAATTACTGTTTTGGTGGTGCCGAACCTGAAGACGCAGAGAACCTGACGAACCGTTCCCCTTATCCTATTTTCCATTTAATTCGTGAAGCGAGTATGGCAAAAGTACTTAAGCACTACCCGGATCCAGACGCCATACCCGATAACAATATTGCCCGTGTCAGTGGCCTTAGTGAAGTTGAGCGTAAAAAACTATTCCCATATCTATTTGTCAGCTAACTCGACCGATAGCCGTTAGCTTGACAGTATTCGTTTCTTTAGAGATGAATACTGTCAACGCTGGCATAACAAGAATGAGTGAGAACAGCAAAGTAACATTGCGATAATAGCGATTTCATCGTAACCAAGTGAGTGATAATTTCTCAGTATTCACCTATTAGAGACTATCGCTATGAAAGCTTGGATCAAATTTATTCCACTCGTATTACTTATCACCTACTGCATCACCTACGACGTCATGGATTCAATGCAGCACAACGATGCAAATACCCCATCTCAACAAGTGATTGCCAGCGATTAATCCTCGCCTTAGCGCATAAATGCAGATGCTCAACACCCTATCAAAGCTAGCGTGTAATCACCCGTCATAAAGGCTTTACAAACGCTCACAAATTTCACTATTCCATATGGTGATAGGTAAAGTAATAACTGTTACCATCGCGCTCAAAAGTCGTGTGCGTCAATGGAGTAATCATGAAAATGTCTCTTGCTATTTTTATGAGTAATGAAGACAGCGGTATCGAGCTTGCGCGCAGCAATGAGGTCAGCGAAAACGAATTATTGGCGCAGTGGCATGCGATTCCACGAGCAAAAAACATCACAAGCCATTTTTTAGTACTAATGAGCGGGCACGAGCACATTAACGCAAAATTTATTGACGACCCAGCGCTCAATCAGCTGCTTCATTTGTGGGGAAAATTCGACAGCTTTTACCAAGACCTATCGGAATGTGGCTAAATCACAACGTATTTACATTAGGTTTTTAGAAGGCAAACATCATCAAGTAAAAAGCCACCTCTTTCGAGGTGGCTTTTTGTGACGAATCGGGACCCTAATTCCAAAACGTCGTTTCCAAAAAGTACGTGTACCTTTTGAAACTGGCTGCCTAACAAAAGCTATTCACCGCCTGTCAGACATTAACCATAAACAACCGAGCGATCGCCACTCCATCATTTTTAATCCAATAAAAGTATATGACGTGATAGTCTCATAAGCAAAACCTTGTAAGATATCAATCACTTTGTATATGAACCTTATAGAATGACCACTAATTTTACAAGATAAAATTAGTCACAGAGTGTGTCCTCTCCTTCACGATGCTAACTTAATCTAGCTATAACGAAACGCGTTTGATAGGATCACAAGCACTGTTGCCTAACGAATAATTATCAATGAAACTAACAAAACTGACACCAGAGATTTTTGCCCACCTTTATCGTGATATCACTGAGTTTCGTGCCACGTTCGACTTACCGGTTAACGCACCCGAGACACTAGACGACGCAGCCGACACGCTGCACAGCTCGCTAGCTATTGAAGAGATGACGGAGCTTGCAGAAGCCGACTCAAAAGTAGAACAAGCTGATGCCATCATCGACTCGGTTTACGTATTGATGGGGCGACTGGTGCACTTAGGTGACGACAAAGTCGAAGCAAACGTAGCCATTAGCTATTTGATTGAATTGCTACTGCACGTGGCGGCGAATCGCAACATCGACTTCATCAAGTGCTGGGATGAAATCCATTCCAGCAACATGAGCAAAGTTTGTCGTAACGAACAAGAGTACGCAGAAACAGAAGCGCATTATGCGACCCAAGGCATCACTTTGATGGCCGTTCAAAAAGGGGCTTACGTGATTGCTAAGTGTGCGGAAGACTTCGTCTCTGATGCGAAAACGATTCGTAAAGGCAAAGTACTCAAGTCGGTTTACTACCGCCCTGCTGACTTAGCACCTATTGTTTAACGCTAATTTCTAGTCTGTATTATAAAAAAGGGTCTTACGACCCTTTTTCTTCATGTTATTTGAGGGTAGCTTAGAGTTTGGCTATAAACATACAAATCATTTACTTTTCGGACGTGAAGAAATCGTTATAAAGCATATATAAGTGCGCCGCACTCCATGAGAAGTTTGGAGCTCCTTGTTGAGCGCCATTTAACGGGTTGTAATTCTCTCTAATAGGACCATCTTGAACAAGACCATCGGCATGTTCAAAGAAGGTATTGGCCATTTGAACGGCATCATCACGATAGCCATATCGCTCCATACCTTTTAAACCAAAATAGAATTGATCTACCCAAACTCGTCCACGCCAATAGATATCCGGACCAAAAGCAGGGCTACTCAAAGATGCCGTGCCTAACGGCACATAGCTATTAAACTCTTTCGGATCTTTCATGACCATAACAACCGCATCGGCATGCTGTTGAGTTGCCGCGCCATTAAAGAGTGGCGACCACCCTTCCGGCCCCTTGCCTCGCTCGACAATCGGTTTCCCGGCACAACCATTTGCCAGTGGCTTATCGTCAATACGAATGTCATAGAAGAAACCTGAGCTTTCATCAAACATGCACGTATTGATATAGTCAGATAATTGCTGAGCTTTTTCTTCAAACTCTTGCGCTTCTTGCGTTTTATTCAATAACGTTGCCATCTGAGCAAGGTAACGATTATCGCTGTACATATAACTGGCTTGATCAACAGACTCCTGCATTAAGGAGTAACCCAATAATGTGCCATCTTCTGCTCTATTTTGCGCGAATGACACATCCCAGTCGCTACGCTTACCGCCATTGTTTACGTATTGATCAAGCTGCTCTTTATCAATAAAACCAAACACTGCGGCATCATCACGACCAGACTCCCAAGATGCCGCTGTTTGCGCAGGGATCTCTATATGATCCGCCTTTCCTTGTGAAAGGATTTCTTGATATTTGTCTATCCCTGCATAGGTTTTCTGCTCATCACCTATTGTTACCGTAAACAACATTTTGCCATCCACGGTATTATGAGCTTTATCTCGTGCTGCACCATATTCAGGCACACCATTGCCATTATGATCTCTATTTCTCAACCACCAGTCATGGTAAGCGACCAGCTTTGGATACATTTCCTCAATCCAAGCCACATCGCCAGTGGTACGATACACTTCCCACACCGCCCACGCGGCTAAGCTAGGCTTAGTATTTCTTTCATTCCAGTTACCACCATCACCACCACGATCCGGGCTGATATTGTATGCGAGAAGATCTGGAATAAAGCCCTCATCCCAAGGCCTGACTGCATCATCAGCTTGGATCTGGTAAGCAAACATCGCTCGAATATTATCTTGTGCAACGGTCGGGTTAAAATGGGCCATCGCATAAGCTTGTTTCCACGTATCCCAAGGCCAAGTTTGATTACCAGAGAACCAACGCGCCGTAACAGAAGGAGTGACGGAATCGAACTTCATTGCCCCTGCCACACCGCGCCAGTTTCCGTTTAATGTTTCTATGGCCTTAACAGCGACGCGTTCTTGCGAGGCTGTCGCCGTTGGGTTCGTGAGCCCATTCGCTAAATAGCCTTCCCATCGTTGCTCAGAAGCAGTTAAATACTGAGAAGGATTAGCTAAAATAGACGTTATTATTGGTTGCTCTTGCTGATTTTCCTGCGCCGTCAATACATGAGAATAGGTAGTATAAAGTGTGGTTGACCCAGTGATCGACGCTGTAGATAAGAATGTCTTTCCTTTAACGGTTGTCTCCATTGGAATCGATTTATGAACCTGATATTCCGACTCCCCTGAAGTCAGCAGATCCCAAGTTGATCGAACTTTTCCAAACGTCACTTTTAGTCCATCATCGGTAGCGACTATTTTACGCTTGTAATTTGGGTACTGTTCATCAATGGTTTGATCTGACTGAGGCACATTTTCTTTTGCATGAGTCTGAGTTAACAACTCGCCATCCCAACGAAGCGTCAACGGACCATCGCTGATAATTTTGGTTTCTAGTAAAGAGGTGCGATTGGACGCAAATCTAAGTGTCAGTTCAACCGTAACATCGTCCGAAGTCAGTGTTTGAATTAACGCGCCGGGCAAGCTATAAGCTTGCATAGTAAACTCGACCTTTTGCTCATCCTTATACACGGTTAGACGGTCAAAATTGGTGGCCATAAAGTTTATATATTCTTCAGTGAGTAACGCCGTTCCAGGGAACCCTCCCATACTGTCAGCATCATCAGGAAGAAGGTGTCCGTGCCACGCACCGGCATCGAAAAACGGATTAAATCGCTGATGATCATCAAAATCATAGTCTCGCATATACTCTGGAGAGCCAGTACGATCGATGACACTTTTAAAGTTTTCCGCAACCAATTCAGATTGATTCGATGCTTCGTTTTGGGTGCATCCTGAAATGGCGATAAGCGCAGAAATGGAAATGGCAATTGCTGATTTATTTAGATTCATTGTTTAACCTTTACCAAAGCTATTATTTGCTCAAAAGAAAGGGCATCAACACTGGATGCCCTCTACACAATCGAATTACAACGTGGCAGATGACGCGCTTTGCGCACTGTTGTTCTTATTTCTTTGCTTTTTCTCGAAGCGAGAAATCCACCAATAAGCAACACCAGAGAACACGGCTGTCATAAACACATTGATAAAGAACGCTCTCACTAAATCAACACCTGTAGGGAACGCGGAAGCCGTCATACTCACGATGAAAATCGCGATTAATACCGACACCACACTCATACCAAATGTACGCGACCCCATACGAAAATCGCGTGGCGTTTCATCATATTTCCAGCGGAAAACGAAGTAAGCTACCATGATAAAGATGGGCGGTAACATTGCCGTACCCGCCGTTAAGTTAATCGCAGTATTCATCATTTCTTGTACAGACTCAGAACCAAAGCCATTAACAATAAGCATGACCACAACAAAACCAAACTGCCACCATGCTGCACGGACAGGCACACCGTGCTCATTTAGCTCTGTGGTTTTTTCACCGTAAACACCTTGAGGAATTTCAGAGAAGTGGATTTTCACTGGTGCCGCCGTCCACATCATCATCGAACCAAACATGGCAATGAACAATACGATGCCGACAAAGCGACCGACGAGAGACTCTGACATGTCGAAATATTGTGCCATACCAGTAAAAATTTCCACCATACCACCAGCGTAAGTTAACGACTCACGCGGTACAAAAACATTCACTAGTAGTGAGCCTACGGCGTACATCGCACCAATTAGCACTCCCGCCCAAATGATGACTTTAATAAACGTTTTCTGACCGCCCTTCACATCTTTTAAGTACGCCGCTGCTGTTTCAGCACCACCTGCCGCTTGGAAAATCCAGCACATGATACCCAACGTCGCCCAGTTAATCGTTGGGCTCATCGCTTCCATGGTAATTGGCTCAGCAGGAACATGATCGCCGCTTAGTGCCATCAACGCACCTAAAACATAAATGCCAAATAGGGCAAATACGCCATATGCCACCAGCTCGGATATTTTCCCAAGCCACGAAGCGCCTTTGGTTGAAATGTGTGTTGCGGCGGCAAACAGAATAATAGAAATTAATGAGGTGACCATTGGAGAAAAGCTGTACTCATACCCCAGCATGGCGTATGACGCATACGCAATCACGTTCGGCAATAAGGATACAAACCAAAATAGATTCACAAACCAGTACAAGAATGAGCCAAGGTAAGCGGATTTCGATCCTAATGGTTTTTTCAACCAATCATACATTCCCGACTCCGAATCCTTATTCGCTGATACAAATTCGGCAATAATAAATACGAATGGAATAAAATAGACAATTGTCGCAAGTAAAAAGATAGGCGCAGAGCTTAAACCAAGCTCAATGTTATTGTTAACGATATTTCGAACGTTAAATACCGCAGCTAATGTCATAGACAACAAGGCAAACTTGCCAATGGTGCCACGTACTGATTCAGACATTTTATCCTCCAAGGAAATCACGTCGTTATAGGCCAATTCATTTGGCATTGAGTAGGGTGAAGGCCAGATACTTTTGCCTGACCTTTAATAATTAATGAGTTATTTATTTAAGAAATAACCATCTTCAATCGTCACTCTAATGATGACTTTTCGAACCTGTGTGCTGCCAATGAAGCGATACGCTTCATTGTTATCAAATATCACAACCTGCCCTTCATGCACGTCACGTTTATCTCCTTGTCCAAGCAAGTATTCACGATCCGTTTCATCACTATATGGCTGGTGCGGCGTTAACGCCGACTTACTTGCAAACTCTATCGTTTCAGTACCTTGCAAATAGTAGTGCACATCAAGATAGCGGCGATGCCCTTGTAACGCTGCTTGCGCTTTAGGGATACCATCTACAATCATGTAGACGAGAGAGTCACCAATGGAATGCATCACGCCATCTTTAATCGAATCAATGTTTTCAATCGCTTCTACACATCGATTCCATTTACGGCCATCACGATAAACGCTTTTAAATTGCGTCAAGTTATCCAATACGATCATGCTCTATGCCTCCAATTCTGGGTTTGTCGTGAAGACGCTATCATTGCTGAAAAAATCATGGCTGAAGTGATGCTTTGCTAACGTTTGTGCATCGCAGTTGCCCGCGTGGATTGGCAACAACGTAAAGCCATAACAGAATGTTTCCATGTAAACACGATAGGAATCGAGCACCTCACTTCCCCAGGAGTTGGACCCTAGCCCCATGAGTTTATGGTCGATGTTAAGCGTAATATGACCGCTTTTTTCCAACTCATTAGTATGCTGCGCGTGGTGAATGTTTTCATTGGTGTAATGCCAAGCACTCACATTTACTTCATCTTGAGGCTTAATGAGTAAACCTGCGCCACTTCGGTCAGTGAACGCCGCCCAGCGAACATGCTGACGGTTGCCGTTATTTTGTGGGAATGGATAGTTTTCAAACATCTCCTCAACGGTTGTTCGATAAACATCAATTAGGTTGGCTTGCTGACTATCTTGGTAGTTCTCTTCTGGGCCACGACCGTAGTAGTTCACTTGCTCAAAATTATTATCAATGCCAAGTTCAAAACCAATCGTAGGAATAACATGGGGGTAATCACCATATCGCTCGCCGCTAAGTTCAATGTTCAGTTGTCCATTGGCGTCAACTTGATAGCGATAAGTACAACGCATACCAAAATCAAACACCGGTGGCGCAATAATACTCGTTGTTGTGATAGCAACACTTCCCGACGCTTCTACCACGTCGAGTGAACGAAAGTGCTCTTGCATAATCGCTAAATGAGCAGGTTCCCACAGACCGTCGTGCTCTTGCTTATGGTTATCAATCATAGGCTTGAAGAAGTTAAGCTTAGGCTCTGAGACAATCAGCTCTTTCCCATCGACCACCCAAGAAGCTAACTTGCCATTGAGCTTCGAGAAAACCAGAGCAAAGTTCTGCCCCACAATTCGGTACGCTAATTGACTCTGTTCCACATTAAGTGCGGTGGCATTGTTACTGGTAAATGCTGGCAGTTCTTCAGTACTGTCTTTCAGTTTAAACTGATAGTGAGCAATGACATGATGCGCTTCACTGTAGGACGTTCGAGAATCTTTACGTACGGTGAAAGTAATAAAGATTTCACGTGAATCTAACGGCGGCAACGCGATTTCAATCTGCCTTTCTGAATTCGCTGCAAGCTCCATCACCTTAATTGGTAATGTTGCCAACGTGTCGCCTTCTGCTCGAATATCGGCAGTGATGGTGTAGTCGTCCATATCGGAGAACCACAGTTTATTTTCCACCACAAACACGCCATTCTGTGTATCCACTTCACGGATTTTGATTGGCGCAATGACCTGTTTATACTCTTTTAGGCCCGGTCCCGGTGTTTGATCTGAGTAGAGGAGTCCATCCATGCAGAAATTATAGTTGTTTGGGTAGTCACCATAGTCACCGCCGTACTTCAGAAACTCCGTGCCATTCTCGTCTTTTGCCAAAATACCGTGATCACACCACTCCCACACATAATGTCCTTGAATGTGGTCATGTTGATAAAACACATTTTGATATTCACTGAGCCCACCAGGGCCATTGCCCATTGCATGCGCGTATTCACAAATAATACGTGGCTTTTCATGAGGGTATTCACCAAAGGCATTCATCTGCTGAACGCGCGAATACATGGTCGAAATGATATCAACGACTTCTGCATCTCGGTCTTCTTCATAATGAACTAAACGCGTATCATCAATGGACTTCGTAGCGTCGTACATAGCGCGGATATTACACCCGTAACCAGATTCGTTTCCTAGCGACCACATAATGATAGATGGGTGATTCTTCTGTGCGTGAACATGGCGAACCGCACGGTCAACAAACACCGCTTCCCATGCAGGGTCATTAGTAATACGGCTTAGATCGCCGACATTCGCAAAACCATGAGTTTCTACATCGGTTTCAGCCATCACAAACAAGCCATAAATATCACATAGTTCATAAAATCGAGGGTCGTTGGGGTAATGCGCCGTACGAACAGAGTTGATGTTATGTTGCTTCATCAAAATCAGATCTTTCTCTACACGATCCAACCCCACTGCCCGGCCTTTAATATGGTCATTATCATGACGATTCACGCCATGGAGCATGACATAACGGTTGTTGATATAGAAAAGTCCATCGCGAACTTTAATGTCTCGAATACCAACACGCTGAGGAACAACCTCGACAATGTTGCCTGCGCCATCTTTTAGCGTCAGCATGAGTTGATAAAGGTGCGGATTTTCTGCTGTCCATGGAATCGGAGAACTCAACGGGATAGACACTGTAGAGCATAACGAAGACTCAATGTTTAAATGCGTTAAAGCCCCTTGAGATACAAGGTCGTCGCCATCGTACAATGCATAATCCAGTGAATAGTTGGCCGTGTCGATGGAGGGGTTTGTTGTATCAATAGAAGGTAAGTTTTCCATATCAACATGACAGGTGACCGTCGCATTTTGATAATCGTCAGAAAAATCCGTACGAACCGTAACATCTTGGATATGAACCGGCGATTTCCCCACTAAGTAGACGTCTCGGAAAATACCCGCCGTCCACCACATATCTTGATCTTCAATATAAGTTGAGTCCGCCCATTGCATGACTCTCACAGCCAATAAGTTTTCGCCTTGCTGAACATAGCTGGAAACATCAAATTCTGCGGTTAAACGGCTGCCTTTGTTAAAACCCACATACTGCCCATTGATATAGACTTCAAAATAGGTTTCCACACCATCAAATTTGATGATGGTTTGCTTATCTTGCCAGTTGCTCCCCAGCGTAAAAGTACGTTGGTACGCCCCCGTAGGGTTATCAGTAGGAACAAAAGGCACGTCAATTGGGAATGGGAACCCTTCATCGGTATATTGCAGTTCACCATAGCCTTCCATTTGCCACATGCTAGGAACCGTAACGTGTGGCCACGCAGACATTGGCGTGGTGTAAAAATCATCCGGTACAAGCAACGGGTTAGTAAAGTAGTTAAAGTGCCACTGGCCGCTGAGCATCATGAAATGGCTGCTCAGTTCACGCTGGAACGTTTGCGCCTTATTAACTGAATCATAAGAGAAGAAGTATGCGCGCGGCGCCATACGATTCTCATGTAAGTGAAGGAAATTCTCCCAGTTATTCACGTCTAACCTCCGGGTCTAAAACGACCGTGCTTTCATTAATCTAAAAAGAGCCGATTTGATGCGCTCTGACTTAATCATGTAACCTGACACGGATATTAGTAAAAGTTTTAGTAAAACATAACCAGTAAAACCACCCAGCATTAACCCGATCACATTTTTGTTGATGATTGCATCAATTCTGTGAGTTAGATGGCAGAATTTTAGTAAAACATGGAATGGTAGAAAAACAGGAATGTAGGTTCAGAGGTAGAGGTAGAGGTAGAGGTAGAGGTAGAGGTAGAGGTAGACTAACAGTACTATCTACCAGGGATACGATATCTTTATTGGCAAATTGATTCGCTATAAAGATATCGTAAATAACTCGCCATAGACGAAGATACGACTATTTCGTGGTATTACGCAGCTTCAGTTTACTTGGCACATACACTTGTAAAGGAAGGGTTCGACCATCTCTGGCCCTCTCCAGCAAAAGGTTAGTCCCTTGAATCCCCATCATCTCTGAATGAATTCGCACCGTCGATAGTGATGGAAAAGTAAATCTTGCTGTTGGAATATCATTAATACTAATGAGTGCGATGTCATCTGGGATGGTTAAACCATGTTCATGTATTGCTCTTAAAACCCCAATAGCAATAGAATCGGATGCAATAAACAACGCACTCGGACAAGACGGTTTGGCTAACATATCCTTTGCAAGCTTATACCCTGAAGCACTAGAAAAATCGCCGCGATAGATGTCATCCGGCGAAACCACTCCCTTTAAACAGCCGTATTCAGCAAAGGCCTTTTCACGAATATCCGCGGTATTTGGTTGGTCTTGCCCACCAATAAAGCCAATTCGCTTGTAACCCTGTTCAATGAAGTAGTCCGCAATTTCTTTACTAATTCGCGTCAGATCGATATCTACAGAGTCGTAAGGAACACTCGAGTCACTAAAATCTACAAAACAAATATTGTCGGTATACTTTGTTACCTTATCCAACAATGCTGCACTATTACGACCGACAACAAGTACACCTGTCACCTTCATATTTTCAGTCGGTAATTTATTGTTATAACAGTTTGTTAGCTCTATCCCCAGCTTGTTACATTGCATCTCGATCCCATGACGAATCGAGAGATAGTAAGGATCATTCACTTCTGCTTCTTGCTTGTAATTGTAGACCGCTAAAAAATGATGCTGCTGTTTTTTGCTTAACACCGATTTTTTTGAGCTACTGGTTTTGTATTCTAACTTTTCTGCGATTTCCAGTATGCGAAGCTTGGTCTCTTCTTTCACACTCAACGTGGGATCATCGTTAAGAACACGTGATACGGTAGCTAAAGACACATTCGCTTCATTAGCGATTTCTTTTAACGTTGCCATTCCTTAATACCTTTTGGCAAGGCTCACTATTTTGTGGGCGACTATTTGACTTTCATTATTGTAATCAAATCGACAAGAAATGTACGTATTTTTAGTAAAATTTGATTTCACCAGTAATGAAGCTATCGAGCCACTGCTTCGAAGATCTCATCCGCCAGCCATTTGAACGGCGACCGACCACAAACCTCACCCTCATGTGCAACTTGCAATATTTAGACAAACTGATAACGCAAGTAAAACTTTACTAAAATATATAGGAATAACTATGAACACGATTAAATTCTCAGATTTCTCAAAACTGGATATTAAAACTGGGACAATAATGGACGTAAAATGCCACTCGAACGCCGATAAATTGTACATCGTCCAAGTCGATGTCGGCAGCAAAACGCTACAAACGGTAACGAGTCTTGTGCCCTATTACGACGAAGAAGAGTTAACTGGGAAATCGGTTGTCGTGCTATAACCTAGAAAAAATGAAGATGCGCGGTGAAGTCTCTGAATGCATGCTACTTTGCGCTGAAACGGATGATGAATCAGAAAGTGTCCTATTAACACCAGAGCGACTAATGGGAAATGGCGTTCAGATAGTTTAAATAAGCTTGATTGGAAGTTATCACTAACAAAAAACTAAGCCTTGGGTGTTATGGTTCATTGAGAGTTATATTTGGTACTACTGATTTTAAAATTTAAGCTACAAACAGCGCACGCAGCATATTCTGAATGACTAATAACACGGAAATATCGCTATTCCCGACTTCAGAGAAATAGTTTTGTTATTATTCAATAGGTGACGTACTGCATTCTCAATTGGCGCATTACTACACCTACAACTCTTTGGTTCTGAAAAATTTAACCCTTATGAACTATCAAGTGAAAGTATCGACCTCATTTTTCCAGATCAAAAAAACCGAAATCACTGAGCCTTCATCTTCTGCTTGAATAACATATACCATTTGGTCACCCAATTCCTAGTCGATTATTTTCAAACAGCCATAATACATCGATTTCAAAAGAAACGTCCGCCTGAAGACTCATGAATTTAAAGTTATTAAAACGTAATTATATTCTAAGATTCAGCATTTGACTTATAATTAAGATTAAGATTAAGATTAAGATTAAAAAGTTAAAGATTAGGTGTTGAAACGCAAGAAGCGTAGAGCGTATAACCTGGTTTAAGACCGAAGACACTACCATCGTTGAGGTTCACACCATAATAAACCGAACCATTAGCCGTCACCGACCAGTAGTAGGAACTAGTAGGCCAAGCGCGCGCGGTAAACATGTTACTAAACGTATCGTATAACTCCACTTCTAGCTCATCTCGCGTCGCTAAGCGCCAGTTAGTACGCCCTCCGAGATTCTGAGCATTGTAGAAATCGCACAATGTATTTGCATTGAACCAGTTAAATCGGTAGAAACTACCGGAAGGCCCATAAGTTCCGTTTTCACTATAGTTATTATCTGCATCACTTACTCCAACGCTGTCTAGATAAGCGGTTGATGGTGAGTTGGTAAACAGCTTACCACCTCCCACATTGAAGATATCAATACAAGGACCGGATAAGTCGATACATACTGTCACATTTACGGTATTACTGGTAATCCCGTCCTTCCTTGCCGTCAGTGTTGTATTACTCACATCCACCCCTGACAATAAACCACCAGAAGTCACCGTGGCTGTAGCCGTATCATCCGGTGTCCAAGTGACAGACGTCGTGACATCTGAGGATGTGCTATCACTGTACGT
>NZ_JAKRRY010000010.1 GCF_026191675.1 Vibrio qingdaonensis
AGATTAATTTTGCCTTCAGTTTTTAATAAAAGCTGAAAGTAAAAGAAGAATTTACTTGGCGACCATAGCGTTGCGGACCCACCTGATCCCATGCCGAACTCAGAAGTGAAACGCAGTAGCGCCGATGGTAGTGTGGGGTTTCCCCATGTGAGAGTAGGACATCGCCAGGTTCTAATTATAACCTCAGATGAGGTTAATAAATAAAGCAAAGAGATATAAGTCTTTATTTATCGTATTGAAAGCTCACCTTTTGGTGGGCTTTTTTCGTTTTGATGATAATTAAAATCTCTTCTACATATAGACCCCACTATAGCTCTTCATTCTTAGAAGAACGGTGGTAGACTCAATAGTATCCCTTCATCACGGTAAAACTGAAATCTAATGAGTACGACTCTTCCTTTTATTATTACAGGCGGCCCAGGCTCAGGAAAAACTACGCTCTTAGAATCAATGGAATGTGAAGATGCACAGGTGTTTACTGAAGTGCCAAGACAGCTCATTATCGAGCAATCTCAAGTGACCAATGGTATTTTGCCATGGAATAATTTGGCAGGGTTTGCACAGCTATGCTTTATGGAAATGCTAGAACAAAAAAAGGCATCATCAAATTATCCACTGACTTTCCTTGATAGAGCGATTCCAGATATCTGCGCGTATCTCTCATGGGGAGATTTAGAGATACCACAACATATTGCTTTAGAAGCTAGCAGCGGCTATCAGCAGCTTGTGATATTCTGCAAGCCGACATTGGAAACCTATGTGCAGGATGATATTCGCCCGTATCCTTTCGAGGAGGCTCTGGTAATTCATCAAAAGCTATACGATCTCTATGAGTCTATGGGATATCAAATTTTTTCATTGCCATTACTACCTATCAAAGAGCGTACCGCATTATTAGCCTCTACATGTCGAGAGTACTTACGCGTCGTTTAGCAAGGAGCCTACGAGTGAAGTTTAAAATCAGGGACAATGTATTTCCCATTCAAAACACTATGGAAATGATGGCGAATATTATTCGCTTTGTTCGTTACCTCGCACAAAGGATGGCACATGACCGTGTCAATGTTAATGCAGGTTACTTAACTTATATTACTTTGCTTTCCATCGTGCCTTTATTGACCGTATTGCTCTCTGTGCTTTCCTCATTCTCAATCTTTTCTAATACAGGTCAGGTACTTCAAGATTTTATTATTCAACACTTCGTTCCTGCTGCCGGTGATGCTGTGTATTCCGCATTGGTGGAGTTTGTTTCTAATACGACTAAGATGACCGCAATTGGCAGTAGTTTTTTATTTGTAGCTGCTTTAATGCTCATCTCCAACATTGACCGAAATTTGAACTATATCTGGCGAGTCAAAGTGAAACGACGTGCCGTATTTTCTTTTTCAATGTACTGGATGATACTGACGTTAGGACCAATTTTGGTCGGGGCGAGTATTGTTGGCACCTCTTATGTGACGTCACTAAAAATACTCGAGCATGATGCATTAAGTGGGGCGTTCAGCCTGATGATCCGTTGGTTGCCTGCCATTCTGGCACTTCTGGCATTCTCTGGTTTATATCTCTTAGTCCCCAATAAAAAAGTGCGTTTTTCTCATGCGTTAATCGGGTCTTTAGCGGCGACTTTGCTGTTTGAAGTCAGCAAAAAAGCGTTTGCATACTACATTACACAGTTTCCCTCGTATCAACTTATTTATGGTGCGATAGCCGCGATACCAATTTTGTTTATATGGATCTACTTATGTTGGTTTATTGTTTTGATTGGTGCGGAAGTGACAGCTGCGCTTGGTGAGAAAGAGCACTGGCTACCCAGATCCCACATGTTACAATCGGGCGCAGACAATGATTCTCAACAGATAAAGGAAGCGCTAAGTGATAGCACTGATACAGAGAGTAAGTGAGTCTTCGGTTAGCGTTGACGGCCAAATTGTAGGGGAGATTGGTAAAGGGTTACTCGTTTTACTTGGCGTCGAAAAAGGTGACGATGAAGTGAAAGCGAAAAGATTGGTTGAGCGAGTCGCTACTTATCGAGTTTTTGAAGATGATGCAGGTAAAATGAACCTAAATGTCAAAGAGGTCGGTGGAAGCTTACTTGTTGTCTCGCAATTCACACTACCAGCTGATACCAAAAAAGGCACACGTGCAGGGTTTTCTCGCGGCGCAAACCCTGCAGATGCAGAGCGCCTTTACGATTACTTTTCTGAGCAATGTCGTAATGTGTTGCCAACAGAATGCGGGCAGTTTGCCGCCGATATGAAGGTTTCTTTAGTCAATGATGGTCCTGTGACATTTTGGTTGCAAGTATAGTCGAGTAAAGCGTTAGTTTTACATTTGAAAGGATATCCATGTTTAAACTTATTACTCCAAAGACTGAGAATCAACTAGCCAAGTACTACCAGTTTCGCTGGCAGATGTTACGAGAGCCTTGGCGTTTACCTGTAGGCTCTGAGCGAGATGAGTACGATGAGATGAGTCATCACCGCATGATCGTTGATGGCCGTGGTCGACCTATGGCTATTGGTCGCCTCTATATTACACCTGATAATGAAGGCCAGATCCGTTATATGGCGGTAAAGAGTAGCCGTCGTGGCAAAGGTATGGGTTCATTGGTACTCGTCGCACTGGAGTCTTTTGCACGACAGGAAGGTGTTAAACGCCTAGTGTGCAATGCTCGTGAGGATGCAATTTCATTCTATGGCAAAAATGGCTTTGAGTGCCAAGGGGAATCGAACGACCAACATGGTCCAATCCGCCATCAACTGATGATTAAACCGCTTGATCCGTTAGCGAAGGTACTACGCCGTCCCGAGTGGTGTGCGGAGTTGCAAGAGCGTTGGGAACAGCAAATTCCAATTAGCGACAAGATGGGCATTAAGATTAACCAGTACACAGGTTATCGATTCGAGTGTAGTGCTCAGTTAAACCCTAATCTTAATCCACATAATACAATGTTTGCCGGTTCTGCCTTTACGCTTGCGACATTGACAGGTTGGGGAATGACGTGGTTGCTAATGCAAGAGCGTGGGTTGAATGCTGATATAGTGCTTGCTGACAGTGGAATTCGTTATCGACATCCAGTAGAAATGAACCCAGTGGCAGTGACGTCACTCGATGGTATTAGTGGTGACTTGGACCGCTTGGCGACGGGACGTAAAGCGAGAATTATAATTAACGTCACAATCTTTAGTGGAGATAAGCCAGCGGTAGAGTTTGTCGGTACCTATATGCTGTTACCAAACTACCAAGATAAAATGACTCAGTAGCATAGTCAGCGATATTACTCGTCGATATCGCTGACAGTATTATTCCTCTAATGAGCAGCTTGTTGTCGGTGTTTGTTTTACTGACCCAGATAGTAAATCAATCGTGGTTAATTTGGCACAGTGGGTAATGAGCTGTAGTTCAATTGGTGATGTTTTGAGGTGGTTTAACTCGACCTCACCAGATGCGTTCCCATTGATATGGTCACCACGGATGGTCAGTGGCGACAATGATAAGTGCCCTCGATCGGCGACAAACTGAAGTGGTGTTATCTCTACTGGAATAGCGTTACCCTCACTGTCGGCGATAGCTGTATTATTAAACACAGCGTCAAATTTGCCTGTTAACGTTTTTGAAATCGCCAGCCTATCGGCAGTGAGTACATTCATAGAAAGGTTGATATCAGCGACACCCGTGACATTAATATTGCTTGGCGTCTGCAAATATTTCAGTAAAGACAAAGGTAGAGAATACGCTTTTGCATTGACGGTTAAGGGTTGACTCATCGCAGAGAAGTCCAATGAAGCCTCCATATCTAAGTACCCTTTCTGATAAGGAATAAATAGTCGATTCAGTTGCCACTTGCCGTTGTGACTTTGTGTTTCTAAAGCAACTTGGCTGGCTAAGACACTATCAATACTAACGCTATTGGCGGAAGCAATGGTTTTTCCTTGCCATAAGCCCCATCGACCTTTTCGTATTAGCTCTAAATCATTAGCCTCCAAATTTAAGCCTGAGATTTGCCAGTTAGGTTTATTCTGGACTTGTATCCATTGCCCACGACCAATAGTGAGCTGGCTGATATTGAGTTGGTTGAGATCGGCAAGAGGAAGGTGCTGGAAAAGTGACAATAGAGTATTTTGTTGTGCTTCTTCATATACTTTCACCCCATCGATAACAACATAGTCTAATACGATCGTATTGGGCTTCCAAACGCCTGCGAGCTGAATACGACCTTGTTCAAGCGTACTATCTACATCTTTTAAATTGATGACCCCTGGATCAGCAACGACCTTAACCGTAGGTTCAATAAACTGAAGGTTCTGATATTGGATACTATCAGCGTCAAACGAAATGTAAGCATCAACTTGCTCCCAAATAGAATAGCGAAGATCAATTTGCTCAAAAGACGCGTTGAGATTTTCTATTTTGACATCATTAAAGTGTAGATTAGTATGCAGGAAATCAATGCTGTTGATATGACCGATGGCAGTAAATATTTTATTGTAATGAGCGATAGAAGCCGTTGTAAGGTCGAGGTTAAGCTTATCGACCGTCGCATTCACTAAGGACCATGTGCCATTCTCGTATTGGGCTTGAGTTGACACCGTTGCTTGATTCCAAGTGAAAGAGGCACCATAGACCTTGCTGTCATCGCCATCGAGCTCACCATCAATGAGTACGTCGTTAGCGGATTCTCCTTGGTAGTATATTTGAGAAGCCTTCAGTTGAAATTCAGCACGGACATTCGCCACATTCGGGGAGTATTGAAGATTGCGGAGTTGCAATTGAAGATCGTTAATGATCACATTGTCGTCAGAGTAATCAATATGATCGAGTGCGATATTCTCGATCGATAGGTCATGAGCGAATGATGCCGATTGATGAGATAGGGTTGAGCCTGAAAGTAGTAATTCATGGATACGAAGTGGCGCAGCAATAGAGTGAGGGAAGGCGAGCCAAATAGACATACTGTTCGCATCTATTGACTCTTGTCCTTGCCTTTCAATATGGACGTTATTGAAATCGAATTGGTTTGGATATTGGTAGTGTACGGATTCGCTGTTCACTTGAACGTTAAGTGTTTTGTCTAGTGCAAAGGAAACCATTGGTGTCGCATATTGTGTATGCAGCAAGCAAAAGAGTGCTAATACAGAAAGTAGTCCTAGAGCGATGAGCGCTATTACTATAGCCAGTGTTTTTCGTATCACGTTGTTCTCTCTTACCTACTGAGCATAATCAGTAATTTAGCTCGAAAGTGATCAAAAAGCCCCTCTTATGAGGGGCTTGGTCACTAAAACTTGAATGTTAATCTAAGTATTAGTCTATTTGTGGTCCTGCAGCGACCAATGCTTGACCTTCCGAGTTATCGGTGTACTTCTCAAAGTTATTCACAAAACGCTTCGCGAGGTCTTCTGCTTTGCTTTCCCATTGTAGTGGATCTACATAGGTATCGCGTGGATCTAAAATATTAGCATCGACGCCAGGTAGCGAAGTAGGGACTTCTAGGTTAAACACTGGGATGGTTGTGGTTTCCGCATTTTCAATTGAACCATCTAAGATAGCATCAATGATACCGCGAGTATCTTGGATTGAAATACGTTTGCCTGAACCGTTCCAGCCAGTATTCACTAGATAAGCTTCAGCGCCGGCAGCTTCCATACGTTTAACTAACACTTCTGCGTATTTAGTGGGGTGCAGTGTTAGGAAAGCGGCACCGAAACATGCAGAGAATGTTGGTGTTGGTTCGGTAATACCACGTTCTGTACCAGCTAGTTTAGCGGTAAAGCCTGATAGGAAGTGATATTTAGTTTGCTCTGGAGTCAGTTTTGAAACGGGTGGAAGCACGCCAAATGCATCAGCGGATAGGAAAATAACTTTATTCGCATGACCACCTTTAGAGACGGGCTTTACGATGTTATCGATATGATGAATTGGGTAAGAAACACGAGTATTTTCGGTTTTTGAGCCATCATCAAAGTCGATAGAACCGTCATTGCGAACCGTTACGTTCTCTAGCAGAGCATCACGACGAATCGCGTTATAGATATCTGGCTCAGCTTCTTTGGACAGATTGATCGTTTTCGCGTAGCAGCCACCTTCGAAGTTGAAAATGCCATCATCATCCCAACCATGTTCGTCATCACCAATAAGCTGACGTTTTGGATCGGTAGATAGGGTTGTTTTACCGGTGCCGGATAGACCAAAGAACACAGCGACATCTTCATCTTCGCCTTTGTTGGCAGAGCAGTGCATGGATGCGATGCCTTTAAGCGGTAAGAAGTAGTTCATCATTGCGAACATACCCTTCTTCATTTCGCCGCCGTACCAAGTGCCGCCAATAAGCTGCATTTTTTCGGTCAGGTTGAAGACGGTGAAGTTTTCTGAATTTAGGCCTTGCTCCTGCCATTTCTGGTTGGTGCACTTAGCACCATTCATTACCACAAAGTCAGCTTCGAATGTAGCAAGTTCTTCATCGCTTGGGCGAATAAACATGTTCTTAACGAAGTGTGCTTGCCATGCCACTTCTGTGATAACACGGATACATAAGCGAGTATCTGGGTTGGTACCGCAGTAGCCGTCAATAACAAACAAACGTTTATTAGATAACTGTCCAGTGACCAATGTTTTTAACTCATCCCAGACGTCTGCAGAAATTGCTTTATTGTCATTTTTTCCTTGATCAGACCACCACATCGTGTCACGAGTGGTGTCATCGCGAACAATGAACTTATCTTTAGGGGAGCGACCTGTAAAGATGCCGGTATCAACGGCAACTGCGCCTAATTCAGTGACGACCCCTTTTTCATAACCTTGTAGGGTGTCTAATGTTTCTTCGGTGAAAAGTTGCTCATAGCTAGGATTGCGAACAATCTCAGTAGAGCCAGTGATGCCATATTGAGTTAGATCGAGTTGTGCAGCCTTATTAATGTCCATAACGGTCATAGGTGCTCCT
Organism: Vibrio qingdaonensis; assembly: GCF_026191675.1. Taxonomy (GTDB): domain Bacteria; phylum Pseudomonadota; class Gammaproteobacteria; order Enterobacterales; family Vibrionaceae; genus Vibrio; species Vibrio qingdaonensis. The sequence goes on from NZ_JAKRRY010000010.1 coordinate 6,938, forward strand.
TATTGGATTTTTGTAGGGATTTTAAAATTGTTATAATTTGTTTTTTATTTTGAACTCCATGCTAGCAACGGAAACCCGATAAAACAGGGATGCAGTTCAAAAATTACTCATCATATCGTGACGGTTTTAAGTGTTTGGTCACATATTAAATCGCGGTGGTTTATTCTAGGGCAAACCTTTGCGTCAGGGTAAATGTAACATAAGTGATAGCAGGTTAGTGATACGTTCCGTATGAAAATGTTGTGTTATCGTTAAATTTTTCATAAAAAAAAGCCAGTTCAGATAGAACTGGCTTGTGTAACATATTTCTAACACCGAAATTAGTGTAGTGTTGGTTTGTCACCTTGCTCATCTTTTTGAGCAAATAAGTCTTTTATGTCGCTATCATCAAATGAGTAAGTGCTACCACAGTAGTCACAATGCAGTGCGACGGCCCCTTCTTGTGCTAAGATTTCATAAACTTCATCTTGGGCGATAGTCGCAATAGCATCGGCACTGCGCTCACGTGAACAGCCACAGAAGAATGCCACTTCTTTTGGTTCGAATAATTGAACCTTGTCTTGGTTGTAAAGACGGTACAATAGGTCGTTGGCTTCTAAGGTGAACAGCTCTTCATTTTTGACGGTGTTGGTTAATTGCTCTAAATGTTCAAAGTCTTCAGGAGAGCCAGTGCCATCAGGCATAACTTGTAATAGCATGCCTGCAGCCTTAGCTTGACCATCCTGAATGCCTGTGCGGATCCAAAGACGAGTTTTGAGTTGCTCTGAACGCTCAAAGTAACCTTCCAACACCTCTGACAAATTAGCGCCTTCTAGACCTACTACGCCTTGGTAGCGTTCCCCTTTGTCTGGAGTGATCGTGATGACAAGGTAGCCCTTCCCAAGCATGTCGTGAATGGAGGCGTCATCGGCAATTAGCCCTTCCCAGCGTGCCACACCACGTAGTTTTTGGTTATGGTCACCATTGATTACCGCCAAGGATACCGGACCATCACCCTGCAGTTGCATGGTGATTGAGCCTTCAAACTTTAACGTGGCGGTGAGTAGGCTGGTTGAAACAAGAAGCTCTCCAAGCAGACTTTGCAGTGCTGCAGGGTATTCCTTGCTAGAAATAATCTCTTGATAAGCTGTATCGAGCTGTACCAGTTCTCCTCGTACAGATAGCTCTTCAAAAAGGTAGCGGTTTAATGTGTTATTAGCCATTTAAGGAAGCTCCAGCTTATTGGTATTTAAACTTAATGATATTGCGACGTTGTTTTTTGTCAGGACGACGCTCTGGACTTGGGTTGTGTGCATTCAGTTTGCGCTGCGCAGCGAATTCTTCTCGCTTAGCGATACTCTCTTTCGTTTCAGAATAAAGAGTCTGGGCTTCCGGTGCTCCTCTACGCTGGTCTGAAATACGTTCAATCATTACCGTTTTTTCTTCGTTGCCTTGACGGAGGGTTATTACGGCGTTCAGCTCTACAATTTTACTGGGTTTTGAACGTTGTCCATTGTAGTGGACTTTCCCACCGTCGACCATATTACGGGCAACACTGCGTGTTTTGTAAAAGCGAGCGGCCCACAACCATTTGTCGAGGCGAACGGCATTATTTTCTGAACTCATCTCGATTCCTGCTTTCTAACCCGCATTATAGTGTAAGACACTAAATACGTTGGGGCGGGTTTTACAATGATTACCCCCACTAAATGGTGTTTAGCTCTCAAAAAATCAACCCTAGCAAGTAGATTGCATGGCACTAATATTTATATGTGACGTAAACTCACAATTATGGAGTGTTCTCAGCAGAAATTGACGCTAGTAAATGAAATAAAGAAGAAAAGGATTCATAATGCACCATTATGATGGAATACGACTAGAGACAGGATACTAGGAGCGTGAAAGGATTTTCCATATCGACAACAGCATTACAATCTACACCTCTGTTTTCATATTTACGTCGTTGTCTACATTATCAACCTCAGTTGAGTTTATTTATCGCACTCTGCTTGCTCGGTTTATCTGCTTGGATTGCCGGCGTATTAGCGTGGCAGTTATTTCCACAATCATCGTCGGTAGGGCGTTGGACACCCCCAACCATGGTGAAGGTACAGTCGGCAGGGACGAGCAATAGCGCTTACTCATCAGAAATTAATAAGGCCAATATTTTTGGTCAGTACCAACGTGAGCAAAAAATCGTACAAGCACCTGTTGTTACGGATGCGCCCAAGACGAGATTGAATGTTGTCTTGGTGGGTTCTGTTGTGAGTAACAACCCAGAACGCAGTTTGGCAGTAGTGGCAAATAGGGGCACGCAAGGCACCTATGGTATTGGTGAGCAAATTGAAGGCACTCGAGCTACCATCGCCGCTGTTTTGATTGATCGTATTATTATCTCCAATTCGGGTCGTGATGAAACCGTGATGCTGGAAGGTATTGAGTATAAGAAGCTAGACTTAAAGCAACCAGCACCGGCTGCAGCGTCAAATGTCGTGGGTAATAACCCAAGAGATAATGAAGAAAAGTTAGCCGCAATTCGCAGTACGATCACGCAAGACCCACAACAAATTTTTCAATATGTCAGGCTTTCTCAAGTGAAGCGAGATGGGAAAATATCGGGATACCGTGTCAGCCCAGGTCGTGATGCTGAGCTTTTTAACGCAGTAGGTCTACAAAATGGCGACATAGCCGTTGCACTTAACGGTGCTGATCTTACCGATCCTGCTGCGATGGGACAAATTTATCAATCCATTTCGGATTTAACCGAACTCAACCTCACGGTTGAACGGGATGGACAACAACACGACATCTTTATTCAATTCTAGTCGTGAATGCCGTATTTCAAGGGAGCAACAAGTGAAGAGTTGGCTTAAGAAAAGTACTTGGTTATTGATGGGGAGCCTGTTGGCGGTCCCAGTCGTCTCTGCCAATGAATTTAGCGCCAGTTTCAAAGGAACAGATATACAAGAGTTCATTAATATCGTTGGTCGTAATCTCGATAAAACGATCATTGTTGATCCGTCTGTGCGTGGCAAAGTGGATGTTCGAAGTTATGACGTCTTGAGTGAAGAGCAATATTACAGCTTCTTCTTAAATGTACTCGAAGTCTATGGCTACGCTGTTGTTGAAATGGATAACAACATCCTCAAAGTCATTAAAGCGAAAGACGCAAAAACGTCAGCGATTCCTGTTGTAGGGGATAACGACACGGCCAAAGGTGATAGCGTTATTACTCGTGTGGTTGCCGTTCGAAATGTCTCGGTGCGTGAATTGTCTCCGTTACTAAGACAATTAAATGACAATGCTGGTGCGGGTAACGTCGTGCATTATGATCCTGCCAACATCATCTTAATTACCGGGCGCGCAGCCGTGGTAAACCGCCTTGCCGATATCATTCGCCGCGTTGACCAAGCGGGGGATAAAGAGATTGAAGTGGTTGAGCTGCAAAATGCTTCTGCCGCAGAAATGGTTCGTATCGTTGATGCATTAAACAAAACCACGGATGCTAAAAATACCCCAGCATTCTTGCAGCCTAAGCTGGTGGCCGATGACCGCACCAACTCTATTCTTATCTCGGGTGATCCGAAAGTTCGTAAGCGCTTACGTAGCCTTATTAGTCAGCTTGATGTTGAAATGGCAACTAAGGGCAATAACCGAGTGCAATACCTTCGTTATGCTAAGGCTGAAGATTTGGTCGAAGTATTAAAAGGCGTATCGGATAATCTGCAGAAAGAAAAGCAGTCGGGTGGTAAATCAACCTCGAATGCTAATCGAGCAGAAGTGATGATCGCAGCCCATGCCGATACCAATGCGTTAGTCCTTACTGCGCCGCCAGATATTATGAAAGCACTATTAGAAGTGATTTCTCAACTGGATATCCGTCGGGCTCAAGTATTGATTGAAGCCTTGATTGTTGAGTTAGCGGACGTTGATGGTGCGAACCTTGGTGTGCAATGGGGTAATGCGACGAGCGGCAGTGTAGTTCAATTCTCGAATACCGGAGCCTCAATTGGCAGCGTCATGGTTGGTATGGAAGATGCCAAAGATAAGACGACGACAGAAACACGTACTGATGCTAACGGCAATCCTTATAATGTTGAAACCAAAACATCGGGCGATTACACCAAGCTTGCCAGTGCGCTTGGTGGTGTGCAAGGTGCCGCAGTGGGGATTGCATTAGGAGATTGGACCGCGTTAATTACCGCCGTGTCGAGTACGTCTAATTCAAACATTCTGTCCTCGCCAAGTATTACTGTCATGGATAATGGTGAAGCGTCATTCATTGTTGGTGAAGAAGTGCCCGTCTTGACGGGTTCTACGGCAGGATCGAACAACAGTAACCCATTCCAAACGGTTGAACGTAAAGAAGTCGGCATTAAGCTCAAAGTCGTGCCACAAATTAACGAAGGTAATTCGGTTCAATTAACCATTGAACAAGAAGTATCTAACGTATTGGGTGCGAGTGGTGCTGTAGATGTACGATTTGCGAAGCGTCAGCTCAATACGTCAGTGATGATTCAAGATGGTCAGATGCTGGTGTTAGGTGGTTTGATTGATGAGCGTGCAGCAGAGAGTGAATCTAAAGTACCTTTCTTAGGCGATATCCCTTATTTAGGGCGTTTGTTCACTTCAACCAGTACTACGGTTGAGAAAAAGAACCTGATGGTCTTTATCAAGCCGACCATTATCCGTGATGGGATTACGGCTGACGGTTTGACGCAGCGTAAGTATAACTATATTCGTGCAGAACAGTTGTTTAAAGCGGATCAAGGCTTGAAGTTGATGGACGATGGTTATATCCCAGTACTGCCTGAATTTGGGGAAACCACACGTTACCCATCTGAAATTCAAGCCTTTATTGAGCAAATGGATACTAAGTAATGGCAGAGACAGTGGCGTTTCGCCCGTTAGTTACCCGATTGCCATTTAGCTTTGCCAATCGGTTCAAGGTGGTATTTGAAGCCAGTGAATCTGCGGCGGTATTGTTTTACGTTGAGCCATTGGCACTGAATGCTTTGCAAGAAGTGAAACGTGTTTATCGACAAACATTTGAGTTAAAGCCTCTACCAGCTGAACAGTTTGAAGCGAAATTGACCCAGGCTTACCAACGGGACTCTTCGGAAGCGAGGCAGTTAATGGAAGATATCGGCGCAGATAGCGACGATTTCTTCTCATTAGCCGAAGAGCTGCCACAAGATGAGGATTTGCTCGAGTCGGAAGATGATGCACCCATTATCAAATTGATCAACGCGATGTTAGGTGAAGCAATTAAGGAAGGCGCATCGGATATTCATATTGAGACCTTTGAAAAAGTGCTCTCTATTCGCTTCCGTGTCGATGGTGTATTACGTGATGTGTTGGCGCCGAGCCGAAAATTGGCGCCGTTATTAGTGTCACGTGTTAAGGTCATGGCGAAGCTTGATATCGCAGAGAAGCGAGTACCTCAAGATGGTCGTATCTCATTACGAATTGGTGGGCGTGCCGTCGATGTGCGTGTTTCCACTATGCCTTCTTCGCATGGTGAACGCGTTGTGATGCGATTGTTGGACAAAAATGCGACACGTCTCGATTTGCATAGCTTAGGGATGACTGCGACCAATCATGATCACTTCCGTAAACTTATCCAAAGACCTCATGGCATTATTCTGGTGACAGGTCCAACCGGGTCGGGTAAGTCGACGACCCTGTATGCTGGCCTGCAAGAAATCAATAGCAATGAACGCAACATTCTAACGGTCGAAGACCCGATTGAGTTTGATATAGATGGGATTGGTCAGACGCAAGTTAACCCTAAAGTGGACATGACGTTTGCTCGAGGATTGCGGGCGATTTTGCGTCAGGATCCAGATGTTGTGATGGTTGGTGAGATTCGAGATCTTGAAACCGCCCAAATCGGTGTTCAAGCATCATTGACGGGTCACTTAGTGATGTCGACGCTACATACTAATACCGCAGTGGGTGCCATTACTCGTATGCGAGATATGGGTATCGAGCCGTTTCTGATCTCCTCTTCTTTACTTGGCGTACTCGCGCAACGCTTGGTGCGTACTTTGTGTAAAGATTGCAAAGTCCCTTACCAAGCCGATACGCAAACCAAAAAGTTATTTGAAATGGCAGAGACTGAGGAATTAGTCTTACATAAAGCGGTAGGCTGTGAAAAATGTAATCAAAAAGGCTACCGAGGACGAACGGGTATTCATGAGCTCTTGATTATTGATGATGAGGTACAAACCTTGATTCATAATGAGGCGGGTGAGCAAGCCATTGAAAAAGAAGTGCGAAACTACACGCCGAGCATCCGAGATGACGGATTGAGTAAGGTTAAGCGCGGTATTACCTCACTGGAAGAGGTAATGCGAGTGACAAAGGAAGCATAAGTGGCCGCATTTGAATACAAGGCTTTAAATGCCAAAGGCAAGCAGACCAAAGGGCTGATTGAGGGCGATAACGCAAGACAAGTGCGCCAGCGTCTCAAAGAGCAAGGGTTGATGCCAATAGATGTGGTCGAAGCAAGAAGCAAACCCACACGAAGCGCCAATGGAGAGTTGGCAAAACCAGCATTTAAGCGTGGTATAAGCACCCCAGACTTAGCTTTGATTACTCGACAGTTATCGACATTAGTGCAGTCGGGTATGCCACTTGAAGAGTGTTTAAAAGCGGTGTCTGAGCAATCTGAAAAGCCACGTATTCGAACAATGTTGGCGGCGATTCGCTCTAAAGTAACGGAAGGCTACACGTTGTCAGATAGCTTGGCGGATTACCCTCATGTATTTGATGAACTTTTTCGCTCGATGGTTTCAGCGGGGGAAAAGTCCGGACATTTAGACTCCATTTTAGAGCGCTTGGCTGATTACGCCGAAAACAGACAGAAGTTACGTTCAAAGCTGCAGCAAGCGATGATCTATCCCGTCGTGCTAGTGGTGTTTGCGGTGGCGATTGTCGCATTTCTACTGGCTGCGGTCGTCCCCAAAATTGTTGGGCAGTTTGTGCAAATGGGACAAGAGTTGCCGAAATCGACTCAGTTTCTTTTATCCTCAAGTGATTTCATTCAAAACTGGGGTATCGCACTACTGATTGGTTTTATGCTGATAATGTACGCAATTAAAACCGCATTACGTCGTCCAGCCATACGGATGAAGTGGGATACTAAGGTACTTAGGCTGCCACTGATTGGAAAAATAGCCAGAGGGCTTAATACCTCCCGTTTTGCGAGAACACTAGCAATATGTACGTCTAGCGCCATTCCAATTTTAGATGGTATGAAGGTGTCTGTAGATGTGATGACGAATCACTTTGCTAAGAAGCAAGTCTCGCTTGCTGCTGATAATGTGCGAGAAGGGGCAAGTTTACGCAAGGCGCTAGAGCAGACGAAACTGTTTCCACCTATGATGTTGCATATGATAGCAAGTGGTGAGCAGAGTGGTGAACTAGAGAGTATGCTCACTCGCGCCGCTGATAATCAGGACCAAAATTTTGAATCGACGATCAACATTGCGCTAGGAATATTTACTCCCGCGCTCATCGCTTTGATGGCGGGTTTAGTATTGTTTATCGTAATGGCGACATTAATGCCAATACTGGCAATGAACAATTTGATGTCTGGGTAATCTAACCACGTAGACAGCATGATATTACCTCGTTTACGAGGTGTTTTCCTTGGAGTACTAGATGAAACAGAAAATGAAAAAACAAGCAGGCTTCACCTTGCTAGAAGTGATGGTCGTTGTGGTTATTTTGGGTGTGTTAGCCAGCTTTGTTGTACCTAATCTATTAGGTAATAAAGAAAAGGCCGATCAGCAAAAAGCGATTACCGACATTGTCGCGCTAGAAAACGCGTTGGACATGTATAAGTTGGATAACAGTATTTATCCAACAACGGATCAAGGGCTAGAAGCGTTAGTGACGAAACCTGGCAATCCAGAGCCTCGCAATTATCGTGATGGTGGTTATATTCGCCGTCTACCTAACGATCCTTGGGGCAATGATTATCAATACTTGAGTCCTGGTGACAAAGGAACGATTGACGTGTTCACGCTTGGTGCTGATGGCCAAGAGGGTGGTGAAGGTGCTGCAGCCGATATTGGCAACTGGAATCTTCAAGACTTTCAGTAATACGTAAGATAACAGAGCGTGTGAGCGCTCTGTTATCAATGAAGTGGTAATCGATGCGTCCTTTTCAGTCCTTTCGTTCAGGTTTTACGTTACTAGAGATACTTTTAGTCTTAGTGCTGCTTTCGCTTAGTGCGGTGGCTGTGATTGCGTCGATACCGCCGAAACAAGATAATCAAATTAAAGAAGAGGCTCAGCGCTTATTCCAAAGACTTCAGCTGTTCAACGAAGAAGCAATGTTGGCTGGCAAGGATTTTGGAATCAGAGTTGATGAAGAACAGCGCCGATATGTGTTTTTGGAACTCAAGCCGGAAGGCTGGGACAAAATATCATTAAAGACGATCCCTGATGAGGTCACACTTCCGGATGGGTTAACCATTAAGCTTGATTTGAGTAATGGCGTCTGGGGTGTGGATGACCGACTTTTTGAGCCGACATCTCTATTTGATGACGAGATGTTTGCGGATGTCGAAAAGAAGAAAAAACCAGAGAAACCACCGCAAATTTTCATATTGTCGAGCGGTGAGTTTACCCCTGGCGTTTTTGTTCTAGCACCGGAAAATCGCGCTAAGAAAGACCTCACGTGGCATATTCAAATCCAAGAAAATGGCTTGGTACAAGCAATGGATGATAGGGATTGGAACGATGAAAAGCGTTAGGGGTATGACACTGCTGGAGGTGTTGGTTGCCTTGGCTATTTTTGCCACCGCTGCGATTTCTGTCATTCGCTCGGTTTCTCAGCATATTAACACTTTAAGTTATCTAGAAGAGAAAACCTTCGCTGCGATGGTCGTTGATAATCAAATGGCGAAAGTCATGCTTAATAGCGGCACCTTAAAAGCTGCGAATGGCAAAGAGAAGCTAGCTGGGCGTGAATGGTTTTGGCGTGTTACGCCTGTCAAAACATCGGATAACTTACTGAAAGCGTTTGATGTCAGCGTGGCGACCGATAAAAAATCGAGCCCAATTGTGACCGTAAGGAGTTACGTTGCAAACTAGTCGCAACGGGGCGCCTTCACGCGGATTTACCTTAATTGAAGTCTTAGTGGCGATGGCGATCTTCGCAAGTTTGAGTGTCGCTGCTTATCAGGTTGTGAATCAAGTACAGCGCAGTAATGAGCTATCTCAAGAACGCAGTGCTCGACTACAAGAAATCCAGCGGGCTTTTGTCTACCTAGATAGTGACTTTAGGCAGATTGCCTTACGACAATTTCGACACGAAGGTGAAGCACCATTATCTGCTCTGATGATATGGCAGCAGAATTTGCTCGACTCGGATAGTAAAGGGGTACTCTTTACCCGTTTAGGTTGGATGAACCCGCAAAGCCAATTTCCTAGAGGTGAGGTGGCGAAGATAGGCTACCGCCTGAAAGACGACAAATTAGAAAGGCTATGGTGGCGTTATCCCGATACCAGCGTGGGAGAGCTACCCGTTATCTTGCCGATTCTGACGAAAGTGAATACTTTCGAACTGCGGTTCTATAATGGCGATTCGTGGTCAAAAGAGTGGCAGCAAGAACTGACTTTACCTCAAGCGGTGGAAGTCACGTTGGAGCTCGAAGACTACGGTGAAATTACCCGAATTTATTTGACGCCGAATGGCACAATCAATACCTCTTCGTCAGCAGGAGGCAATGCCAATCAAGGTGGCGGTTCGAGTCAAGGTGAGGGCAGTAATGATGCCAACCAAGGGAGTGGTGGGTGATGAAAAAAGTGCATGGTCATTCATCATCTCAAAAAGGTGTCGCGTTGATCGTGATATTGTTGTTATTGGCGATCATGGTGTCGATTGCGGCGACGATGTCGGAGCGCTTATTTAGCCAGTTTACCCGCGCGAATAGTCAGATTAATTACCAGCAAGCCTATTGGTACTCTATTGGGGTTGAGGCTCTCGCCACCGTCGCGATTAAAGAGAGTTTTAAAGACAATAAAGACAGCATTAACCTTAATCAGCCATGGGCAATTGATGAGCGAACCTATCCGCTAGACTATGGTGAAGCGACCGGGCGTATTGTCGACATGCAGTCATGCTTTAACATCAACGCATTGTCGAGTATTGCCCCAACGGCCAATAGCACCGAGAAGCCTTTTTTGGTGCGTTTTTTTCAGCGATTGCTGGAGCAGTATGATGTGGAAAATTACCAAGCTGAGCAGATAGCAGATTCGACGTGGGAGTTCGTCAATAAAGAAACGACGGTGCGGTCTGTATCGGGTGTGGGTGATAGTTATTATGAATCGTTATCCCCCGCTTATGTGACCGCCAATGGTTTATTGGCAGATAGCTCCGAATTACGGGCCATTAATCAAGTGATGGGGGATGTTACGCTGCGCTTAGGATCGGCGATTTGCGCGCTTCCAGCTTCGACGTGGCAATTGAACGTCAATACACTCGCCCCGGAGAATACCGATATATTGGTTGCACTTTTTGCGCCTAACCTATCGCGCGAGAATGCGTTGCAATTATTGGAGAATCGCCCATTTGACGGTTGGTCAGGGGTGGACAAGTTTCTTGCGGAATCACAAATGGGTAGTGTGGATGAAAATACCCGTAAACAAGCGTCGCCGTATATATCTGTAGACAGTGTGTATTTTGAACTTGATGCTCAGGTTGTGGTGGATGAATCACGGCTGAGATTGAGAACGTTATTTTATAGCAAAGATAGAGAAGATCTGACGGTGGTACGTCGTCGATTTGGAGGATTGAGTGAGCGAGTTCTTAACCGTTCGACTGAATAGTCAACCTAATAGCCCAGTATGTTGGGCGGTGTGGTCGACTGGACAAAAGGAAGTGATTGCCAGTGGTGAGCTGGAAAGTCTTGAGCAGCTGGAAACAATAAAAGAGTACGCTCAACAAAGAGTGACTTTATTACTGTTGTGCTCCCAAGACGTTCATTTCTCCGAAGTAGAGATCCCGGCAGGGGGAGCGCGTCAGTTTGAGACGATGTTGCCTTACTTAGTTGAGGATGACATTGCCCAAGATGTCGATGACTTACATTTTTCGATACTGCATAAGCACAATGGTAAAGCGGTAGTTTGTGCCGTGGACCGCGCGTATTTACTGCAAATACTAGCGTGCTTTTTAGAGTGTGGTATTGACGTTAAGAAAGTCGTGCCCGATGTATTAGCTCTGCCAGAATCCAAGCATATTAGTGCGCTTGAATTAAATGAACAGTGGCTATTTCGAACCAGTCAGTGGCGAGGAATGACGGTAGATCAGCACTGGCTTGGCGCTGCGATTGACTCTGATTACCTAACCTCAATGTCAGAGGAAGGCGAAGTTGATGTCATCACAGTTGATGTTTATTCCCAACCTTGTGAAGAGATGAAGGCTGATTCGACCCATATCACGTGGCAGTTTGCGCCGATTGAAATGCCGATGGCGCTGTTATCGCAAGGTGCTATTGATAGCCAAGCAACGTTATTAACGGGTGAGTTAAAGCCGAAAGCCTCATTTGTTAAGCACTGGAATATTTGGCGTAAAGTGGCGGTTGCTACGGTGATTTTGCTGGTTGCGCTTATTGCAGAACAGGTGGTTTTGGTGAGTCAGTACGAATCACAAGCGACGGCATACCGAGCGGAGAGCGAACGTATTTTTCGCACGGTATTCCCAGATAAGCAACGAATACCCACAGTAAGCTATCTTAAAAGGCAAATGCAAGATGAGTTAACCAAGCTTGGTGGCTCTGGTATGTCTAGTACCTCAGCATTGGAATGGTTAGCTAAATTGCCTAATACCGTCGGTCAAGTGAACGGAATGCAGGTCATCAGCTTTACCTATGATGGTAATCGTAATGAAGTTCGCTTAAGCGTGACAAGCCGTGATTTTGAGAGCTTTGAATCGGCTAAGGTCAAATTAGAAACGCAGTTTGATGTTTCACAGGGGCCACTGAATCGAAACGGTGAGTTGGTGATGGGTAATTTTGTGTTGAAGAAGAAGTAGGTCATTACATGAAAGGATTATTATTGACGGCCCAAAGCTGGTGGATCTCAATTAGCCAGAGAGAGCAAAGGCTGATGATTGTCTGCTCTATTTTTTTGATTCTTGGTGTCATTTATTGGGGCATCCTCTCTCCTTTTGCTGTGCGAACAGAATTAGCTCAGTCACGTATACAATCGGAAAAGCAGTTGTTGTCTTGGGTAAAGGAGCAAGCCAATCACATTACCGAAAAACGTCAGGCTGGTGGTGTTGTTGTGTCAAAACAGGCGCTTAACCAAATTATCACCTCATCCACGGGGCGTTTTAATATTGAACTTATTCGTATGCAGCCTCGCGGGGAAGAGCTACAAGTTTGGATCAAACCGATACCGTTTGAGTTTTTTGTTAACTGGTTATTCTATCTGCAAGAAACCCATGGTGTGAACGTAGAGATTATGGACATAGATAAAGCGGACCAAAGTGGTGTTATCGAAGTGAACCGCTTGCAGTTTAAGCGAGGGGGCTAAATGAAACGAGTGATAAAGTATATCGCGTTGTTCACGGCTGTCTTTTTCGCTAGTGTGATTTATCACACGCCTGCTCAAGTGCTATTAAGCGCAGCACCCTTGCCATCTAATTTGGTGATTAGCGGTGTTCAAGGAACGATATGGCAGGGTCGGGCACAGAGTGTAAGTTATCAGCGTCAGCAAGTCGGCGAGGTGAGTTGGCGTTTTTCATGGTCGAGCATACTGACGCTTTCTCCTGAATACGCGGTTCGCTTTGGTCGTGGTAGTGCTCTGGGGCTTGCAGGGAAAGGCAACATAGGTGTAAATTTCTCTGGTCCTTATATTCATACCTTACTGGCATCTCTGCCAGCAGAAAGCATTCTTGATATTTATACGCCCCCTGTTCCTATTAATGCTGGTGGTCAAGTGGAGCTAGCAATACGCTCTATGCAGTATCAATCACCATGGTGTGGTAGTGGTGATGGTTCATTATCATGGAATGCAGGATATGTGGAAACGCCAGTCGGGAGCTTAAGTTTTGGACCAACAGTGGTTGATATGACTTGCAGCGACAGTACGATTAAAGCCAGCGGTGCTCAAAATAGTGCACAAGTATCCAGCGAGTTTACAGGTGAATTAAAGGCGAATCGTCAGTATCAAACTCAAGCTTGGTTTAAACCCGGATCGGACTTTCCGACTTCCATGCAACAACAACTTAAATGGTTCGGTAACCCCGATAATCAGGGGCGTTATTCTTTTAATTATCAAGGACGCTTTTAAGTCGTTTAATGATGAGGGCTTATAGGGGCGAGTCATGAGGTGAAAGCCACGATGACATAATGATAAAAAGGCGGTGATACCGCCTTTTTTACGTCTTGGGTTTGAGTATTTGGGCAACGACTTTAATGATGGTCGTTGTCGTTGCCGCTAAAGAGAAAGACGTTACTCTTTTATGAGGATGTCGTTCCACGGGAGAGCTTGATCACCAATCACGATAAAGTTGGGATTTTCTAACGTTTCTCTTAAGTTATAAGAAAGCGGTGTTAATTGAGTGCTAAGAATTGCCCCGCCAGCTTCTTCAACAATGCATTGTGTCGCCGCCGTGTCCCACTCTCCAGTAGGTCCGAGTCTTAAATAACAATCGACAGCGCCTTCGGCAACGAAGCAGGCTTTTAAGGCTGCAGAGCCCAAAGGAACCAAGTCATAGTTCCAAGCGCTACTCATTTTGTCTGTAATACGGTTGATGTTCTGTCTACGGCTAATTGCGATAGAGATGGCGTGACTTGCGACTTCGTGCGTGTGTACTTGTATTCTTAAGCTTTCATCCATCTCTGGAATCTTCCACGCCCCTTTCCCTTGATAAGCATAATAGGTGACACCAGATACGGGCGCATAAACGACACCCATGATAGGCTTGTTATCCCGAACTAGGGCGATGATAGTGGCAAAGTCGCCGCTACGTGCAATGAACTCTTGCGTCCCATCTAAAGGGTCAACTAACCAATATTCGCGCCACTGAGAACGTTGCTCTAAGCTGATCTCTGCGGCTTCTTCCGATAAAACGGGGATGTTTGGGGTAAGTTGAGACAACTGCTCCATAATCAACTTATGGGCCGCTAAATCCGCGCTGGTGACGGGGGTATCGTTGTCCTTGGTATAGGATTCGTAGTCATTTTTTTCATATATATCGAGAATGAGCTGCCCCGCAGAGCGTGCTATTTCAATGACGTCAGGCAAATGATGGGAGAGATCGTGATTGAGAGTCATTACATTACAGCCCCAGAGTGGATTTTAGTCTTAGCATTAACAATAGCGCAGTGATGCTGCGGGCTTCAGAAAAGTCGATGTGCGTGAGTAATTCATCGGCTTGAGCAAGTGGCCACTTAATCACTTCCAGAGGCTCTGGTTCATCGCCTTCGAGCTTTTCTGGGTAAAGATCTTGTGCGACGAAAAGTGTCATGCGGCTAGAGAAGTAAGACGGCGCTAAAATAACGTCTTTGAGTGGTGTTAGAGTACGAGCACCAAAACCGATTTCTTCTTTAAGTTCACGTACGGCTGCTTGTTCTGCTTCTTCACCCGGGTCGATAAGGCCTTTAGGGAACCCCAACTCATAACGCTCGGTGCCTGCTGCGTACTCACGAACTAATAGAATATCGCCATGCTCGGTGATTGGAACCATCATAACGGCATTTCGCCCACTGGGCTTCATGCGTTCGTAGGTTCGCTTAGTCCCATTTGAAAACTGTAAGTCTAGCGCTTCTATTTTAAAGAGCCTAGATTCAGCGACGGTTTGTTGGGCTAAGATTTCAGGTCCTTGTTTGGACGGCATGGGGGTTCTCCTTAGCATGTGCAATGATAGCGAGACCATCGCGAAGCATTGATTGTAGTGGTTAATATATACCTAAGTAACTTCAAGATGCTAGGTTCTGTGACAATTACTTATGGTGGGTGTCGTGTTTGAGTTTGCTAGGAAGGGGGGGATAATCTGCGATGCGGTGGTGAAGAAAAATAAAAGCGGCGCGTAAAGGTTAACGTTACGCGCCGCTTTAGGCATTACTGTCTTACTCGATGGTAAGCCACCTATTGGGTGGTATTAGTAGTAAGAGTGCTCGCCACGATCGTGCTCGGTCATGTCACGAACCGCGCTTAACTCACCAGAAAACTCTTCAAGCAGTTGCTTTTCGATGCCTTCTTTTAGTGTGACGTCGACCATGGAACAGCCATTACAGCCGCCGCCAAACTGAACGATAGCAATCCCCTCTGGCGTAATTTCCATTAGGCTAACGTGACCACCATGGCCTGCTAATTGCGGATTAACTTGTGTTTGAATCGCGTACTCAACACGTTCCATTAGCGGAGCATCATCAGAGACTTTGCGCATTTTTGCATTTGGCGCTTTTAGCGTCAGTTGAGAGCCCATTTTGTCAGTGACAAAATCAATTTCAGCATCTTCAAGAAATGGCAGAGAAAGCTCATCAACGTAGGCTGTTAGGACTTCATACTTGAATTCAGTATCGTTGCTTTCAACGGCTTCTGGTGGGCAATATGACACACCACACTCTGCATTTTGTGTTCCTGGGTTCACAACGAAGACGCGGATGCTGGTACCTTCTGGCTGTTGTGCCAGAAGTTTTGAAAAGTGGCTTTGTGCACTTTCTGTAATAGTAATTGGATTTGACACGACGAGTACCCGAGTAATTTTGTAGGTTATTACCGCTATTCTACTCTTGAACCAAGAGGATGCCAAAATTTTTTGCTCACGGCTCGTACAATATGTGTCGTCGAGTGCAGTGAATTAATTTGGCGTGCGGCACAGACAGTAAATATCAATTTTTTCTACGCCCACTTCAAGTAATAATTGGCTTAAATGCTTAACCGTCGCGCCAGTTGTGACCACATCATCAATAATGGCAACATGTTTGGCTGTGGGGGCATGTTGCAAAGTAAAGGCCTTGCCTACGTTATTGAGTCTTGCTTGCCGGTTAAGTGATTTTTGTGTCGGTGTATTCATTCGTTTATGAAACACCTGTTCTCCTAGATAGCTGTTAGGCCACAAGGCGTGCATTTGTTTTGCCATTAAATAGCTGAGGTTAAAGCCTCGCCATAGTTCTTGATGCCAGATCATTGGCACAGGAATGAGTACCGGAGCGGGGTCTGGAATGCGTTGCTGGAGTTTTTGTATAAGTGGCGGCAATAACCAAAACTGACGTTGATGTTTTATTTTTTGAATAAAGAGTGAAAGCGGAAATTGATAGTCCCCTAAACAAACAACCCTTTGCCATGGTGGCGGCAATTTGAGGCATTCACCACATACTGACTGTTCATTGAGAAATTGTTCATTGAGACATTGTGCACTGAGAATCGGCAAGGCGCAGCGCAGGCAGCGTAGTGTGTCATCTTCGATATAAGACTGGCAATAGTGGCACCAAAGATTATGACCAAGCGAATGAGGGATGCCAAGGCCGCATATATGGCATCGCTTACGTATGGGAGTAAAATTATGCATGACGCTACCCGTTGAGGTTTGTAAGATAGCGATTAGCATGAAGCAAAATTCAATCGAGAAAGTTGTAATTCAGTAGGAGAAAATGTGAGTCAAGATGTGAAAGTGCACTGGCAAACAGAAGGGCAAGGCCCTGATTTGGTTTTGATCCATGGTTGGGGGATGAATGGTGCGGTCTGGGAGCAGTGCATACCGAAATTAAAAGACAGCTTCACGGTACATGTCGTGGATCTACCCGGTTACGGCTTAAGTGGTGAAGTGTCATGCCAATCATTTTCTGACTTGATAACCCTTGTCCTAGAAGGCGCGCCATCGAGAGCGATTTGGTTAGGGTGGTCGCTTGGAGGGCTGGTGGCCACACAGATTGCCAATCAGCATCCAGATCGTGTTGCACAATTAGTGACGTTAGCGAGCTCCCCGAAATTTTCGCAACAATTACCATGGAGAGGGATAAAGCAGGAGGTGTTGAATGCCTTCACTGAGCAGTTGTCCGCAAATTTTACCTTAACGATTGAGCGCTTTATGGCACTGCAAGCGATGGGGAGTCCTAGTGCTCGCAAGGATGTAAAACAGTTGAAAGAGGCGGTTTTATCTCGTCCAATGCCGGCACCGGAGGCGCTTCATTTAGGTTTAGATTGGCTAGGGAGTCTAGACCTACGTCAAGCTTTACGAGAAATCGATATCCCGGTTCATCGTTGGTATGGTCGCCTAGATGGCTTAGTACCAGTGAAAGTCGCTGATGTGCTGGACTCTGAAATGAGTGCACATGATTCTCATGTGTTTACTGGTTCCTCTCATGCTCCCTTTATTACTGAATTAGATAACTTTGTCGGAAAGCTAAAGTCTCTCCTCTAGTTCGACAAACCATAAATGTGTTGGTTTTTTATTCTAATTAGGTAAAGATTTTCACAAATATTCCGATACGATAAAGAGACAGTATGTTTTAAATTGTAATAGCAGCCTATAAATCTAAGCGGCTATTGCTCTATGGTTGGCGTATTACGTCGCATGCATAAATGTGAATGATACGTCGTCATTTGTAACCCACTAAATTGTGCAGTATTAGTTATTTTCACTCAATTGAGAGGAGAGTGATAAGTGATAGTGTCGCCCAATAACATCAGTGCGCCTGTGGTGGCTTCTTCTGTTAATCCACAAACAGAGCAAGCAGCCCGTGATAATAAGGTTCGTGAGCCAATTATCCCTACGGTTGAGCTTGCAAGAACCAATGCGGAACGTCGTATTAATGAAGAGGAAAAGCGGCGCAAACGAAATGCTTGGGATCCGGCTGAGCATCCCGAATATGACGACGATAATGAGCCGCGTTCCACAAGCGATCCTATTCAACGTTTGTTTCAGCTGTTGGCATTGAATACCTACAGTGCGTCACAAGGAAAAGGATACGCAATGCGTTTTCGCTTACCGCAAAAAATACTCAAAGCGGCCATTATGGAAGGGAGAATGGCAAAGCGACGTACCGTTATTCGCTACCATTATGGTCATGCGGTTGCGCCGAATACGCCCTCTGATATTATTGCGGTAACGTAAAAAGAGCACAAATTGTGCTCTTTTTATTATCCATGCCCTTTTTATTACGGGCATGAGGATGACGATGGATTGCGGTTATTTTTTTGCTTTAGCAAATGCAGCCGCGAAGGCTCCACCCATCGCATTGCCACCAGTCTCTGCTCGCGGCTGACGCGGCTTAGAAGCGGCTTTTGTCGTAGAAGTCGTCTTGTTATTTTGACCGCCCGAGCGAGAGGTTCGATTATCTTGTCCTGGCTCGTCGTTCAGGCGCATGGAAAGCCCGATACGTTTTCGAGCCGCATCCACTTCCATAACCTTTACTTTGACAATATCGCCCGCTTTCACCACTTCGCGAGGGTCTGAAACATAGCGATCGGTCAATGCTGAAATATGAACTAAGCCATCTTGGTGCACACCAATATCGACGAAGGCACCAAAATTGGCGACATTCGAGACAACACCTTCCAGAATCATTCCTGGCTCTAAATCAGCAACGGTGTTCACCCCTTCTGCAAACGTCGCAGTTTTAAACTCTGGTCTTGGATCTCGGCCAGGTTTGTCGAGTTCTTTGATGATGTCAGTGACGGTGGGTAAACCAAAAACATCATTGGTGTAATCGATGGCACTCAATGACGTTAGAAAAGCACTGTCGCCGAGTAATGAATTCAATGGGCGATGCGTTTTTTCAGCAATCGTTTTGACTACGGGGTAGGCCTCTGGGTGAACAGAAGAGGCATCTAATGGGTTCTTGCCATCCATTATGCGTAAGAAGCCAGCACATTGCTCAAATGCTTTTGGCCCTAAACGAGCGACTTTTTTGAGCGTAGTACGAGCGTCAAAACGGCCGTGCTCATCACGGTAGTCGACAATGTTTTGCGCCAAGGTTGTTGATAAGCCTGCGACTCTGGTGAGTAGGGCGGATGATGCTGTATTAACGTCGACCCCTACCGCATTTACACAGTCCTCAACCACAGCATCAAGGCGCTTTGCGAGCATGGTTTGGCTAACATCGTGCTGGTATTGACCCACACCAATTGACTTAGGGTCAATTTTTACCAACTCTGCGAGTGGGTCTTGCAGTCGGCGAGCAATGGACACTGCGCCACGTAGAGAGACATCCATGTTCGGAAACTCTTTTGCTGCGAGTTCTGAAGCCGAATAGACCGATGCACCCGCTTCACTGACAATGATTTTTTGTACTTTATGGTTGCCACGTTTAATTACGTCAGCGGCAAAGCTATCGGTTTCACGTGATGCCGTGCCGTTACCGATAGCAATGAGGTCAACATTAAATTGTTGGATAAGCTTATCGATGATGTGTGCAGATTTATCGTATTGCTTTTGCGGCACGTGAGGATAAATAACATCGGTGGCCAAAACCTTACCAGTGGCATCTACCACCGCAACTTTACAGCCAGTTCGTAAACCTGGGTCTAAACCAAGAGTGGCGCGAGGACCCGCAGGTGCCGCCATGAGTAAGTCTTTTAGGTTCGTCGCGAAGACCTCAATAGCCTCGACTTCAGAGCGTTCTTTTAGCGCGCCCATTAATTCTGTTTCCATGTGCATCGATACTTTGATACGCCATGACCAGCTGATAACTTGTTTGCGCCAAACGTCGGCAGCCGCGGTACTAAGGTGAATGCCATAGTGCTGGGCAATCAGGGTCTCACAGTATGATTCTCTTACTTTCTCCTCATTTGCTGGATCAGCGTTGAGGGAAAGTTGCAGGTAGCCTTCATTTCGGCCGCGCAGCATAGCGAGCGCTCGATGAGAAGGTACTTTGCTAATCGCTTCATTGTGCTCGAAGTAATCTTTGAATTTTTCACCTTCACTTTCTTTACCCGCGATCACGCGAGAGGTGAGCTCCGCATGGCTGGTTAAATAGCGGCGAACCTTATCGAGTAAGCTCGCGTCTTCAGCGATGCGCTCCATAATAATGGCACGGGCACCATCAAGCGCGGCTTTGCTATCGGCAATGCCTTTTGCAGCGTCAATATAGCGCTGAGCCGAACTTTCAGGCTCATTATCTGGCTGCAACCAAAGGCGATCAGCGAGCGGCTCTAAACCGGCCTCAATAGCAATTTGTCCTTTAGTGCGACGTTTTGGTTTGTAAGGTAAGTAGAGATCTTCAAGACGAGTCTTACTGTCAGCCTCATTAATTTCATTGGCTAATGAGGCGGAGAGTTTGCCTTGTTCATCAATGGATTTAAGGATGGTTTGACGTCGGTCGTCGAGCTCTCGTAAGTAGCTCAGGCGCGAATCCAGTGAGCGAAGCTGAGTATCATCAAGCCCCCCCGTGACTTCTTTCCGATAGCGAGCGATAAAAGGAACAGTATTACCGTCATCAATCAGTGTGACAGCAGCTTCTACTTGCTTTGGGCTGACGCTCAGCTCTTTAGCAATCAGTTGACAGATAGCGTGGCTCATCCGTGTATTCTCTTTTTGTTATGTGAGAGAAAGGAATGCTCCCTTCCTTGATATCTTTAGGATATAAGGGCTCGAAAGCAAGTTTGCAATTGCTCGGTCATTTTTCTCTGCATGACAGAGGTGAAAATAGCTGTAGATTTGCTAATTTATTGATATGCGCGTGGATATTCCGTTAGTTTTCTGTAAAGTTAAAAGAAGGCAGGGAGAAATTAGGATGCTCGTTGTCTTATATGAAGTGGATACCATTAGTCGGTCGGTCAGTGAATGGATGTATTATAATGAAGAAATCAGCAATTAAATTGGCGTTAATTCTTGCCTCTATGACCAGTGGGTGGGCAATGGCTGCACCTGATCTTTCTACGACTCAAGCACCGCTACTCACGATCGAGAATAAGATCGTCTTAGGTCGTGTTGAAAGTGTTTATTATCAAAGTATTGAAGCATTAGAAGGCGTACCATTTGTCGGAAAAATTGACACCGGTGCTGACACGACTTCGATGCATGCTGAGGATATTGAAGTCATCAGTAACAACCCTAAATATCAAGGGCTCAGTAATGAAAAGCTGCTGCAAACCATTGTCGATGAATATGGTGGCTCAGCGAGCGACTGGTGGCTAGAAGAGTTTGACAATGAACAGCGTAACTTCCAAGGCATTGTACGCTTTTCAGTACGCCACCCTTACACCGGTGAAAAAATCACATTGGAACGTCCGTTGACGAGAACGAGTGTGATTCGAAGCCGCACCAGCAGCACCCCAATCTATCGTCCGGTAGTGACCCTTCCAATGACCATTGCGGGAAAAACCGTTGAAACAGAAGTAAACCTGACCGATCGCAGTGGATTTAGTGCGCCTATTTTAATTGGCAAAACTTTCTTAGCCAATAACGCTTGGGTGATGGCTGGGTATGATTATTTGCAAGCGCAGAAAGACGCGCAGGTGATTGGTCGTCGCGAAGTGGGTTCTGTAGACGGCGTGAATGTCGATGTAAGCCTTTCACTCAAGAATAATTACAGCATCTTGAACGCACAGAATATTCAAGTGAACCAAAAAGACGGCAGTGTTACTTTTGATTTAGTGGGTAAGGATAAGGAATCAAAATCGGTGACGTATCCTTTGGTGAAGATGTTGTCGATGGGCGATAATGAGTACCCAATGGTTTACGTGACCTTTAAAGGGGAAAAAGAATTTGAGCAGCCAATTTTGGTCTATCTAAAAGACCGTTCGAAAAATAGCACTCAATTGCGTCTAGGTTTGAATACGATAAATCAGCATTTCATTATCGACACTCAAGCTAAGAATAAACTGACAAAGAAAAAGCAAAGCTTTAAAGCGCGAATGAGTGACAGCCCACTTGTTGTTTCTCCGGTTGAAACATTGATTTTAGATGGGCACAAATTGGATGCTGAGCCTTCTTTTACAGTTAGCACCCCTTTGCTTAAGGTCGCCAGCTTTGAAATGATTGAGGCGAAAGGGCGAGATAAAGTTGAGTACTACCTCTCTAATGATCTTGGAAATGATGAGATTATTCGTAAAACCATTTTGCGAAAAATTAAAGTGGGTGACACGGTGAGACCCGTTGTAGATGGTGAGTTCATTGTGGGAGGCAAAGACGTTAATGTTGAATTTGCTTTAGAGGCGCTGGATAGTGACGAAGGCGACCAGCCGTATTTTGTCATTGGCAAGAAAGCCAAGAAGTCCGGCGTATTAGTGAATACACGTAGTGAAAATTTGCTTGATGCGTACCCTGTATTCACGGCGGGACATATTGAGAATGCAACCGTCGAAGGGCTACAATTTCCAGTTAAATTAGACACTGGTGCTGATGTGAGTTCGATGAATGCACTGGATATCAAACAGTTTGAGAAAGATGGTAAAAACATGGTGACATTTACCTATGCCAATGACATGGGGATGAAGCAGACGTTTACTCGTGAAGTGGTCGACGTTATGCGTATCAAGGCCAAGCAAGGTGAAAAAGCCAATGTCCGCCCTGTTGTTGACATGAGAGTGAAGTTAGGGGATGTGGAGAAAACCATAAGAGTGAATCTACAAGACCGTTCTCGCTTTCATTACAGCATGATTTTGGGTAAAAACTTCCTCAAGTATGGGGTAGTGGTGAGTAGTGATGAAAACTTTTTACTTGGTAACGAGATTGGTAGTCACTAAAACTACGTTATCGATAGAATAAGAAATCGCCGTAAAATAAAAAGCGCCAGTGAGGCTTCTCACTGGCGCTTTTTGGTATCGTTATGAAGCTAGAAGCTATGACGGAGATTGGTCAGAGTCTTTCTTTTCAGCGGTCTCTGCAGGCTTATCCGAAGGTTTGTCCTTAAGCTCTTCATCGTCCTCATCAGAACCATCAATCATGCTATGCTTCTCTTTCCAATGCTCCCAGCGTTGTGAGGCAAGTTCTTGCATGTCTGTGGTCTTGTCTGCTTCATCGACAATCTCCTGACCGAGTAAGTGCTCGAAGATATCTTCTAGGGTAATAATGCCTTGAATCGTGCCGTACTCATCAACAATGATAGCGATGTGTAATCGTTCAGCCATCATCTTTTCAAAGGCTTTAGGCAGCATTATTGTGTTAAATAGCACATGAATAGGGCGCATGACGGCACCTAACTGCTGCTCTCCAGCACCTTGCTGCTGGAGCTTAAATAGCTCAAGACGGTGTACAAAGCCTAAGATATTGTCTTTTTGCTCACGATAAATCAGTGGGCGAGAAAACGGTGTATCTTTGTGTTGGTCGAGAAATTCATTGATCGTCATTTCCGCGGGTACACGAAATACAACCGGTCTTGGCGTCATCACGTGAGTGACGGGGATATCTTGTATATTAAGGATGTTCGTCAATATATTCGATTCGCCTTCAGCAAACTCTCCGCTTTCTTTTGCGAGCAATGCCATCGCAGAAAGCTCATCACGCATTTTAGGTGCTTCATGGCCACGAGCGAGACGCTTAGTGATTTGTTCAGAGAACCAAACAAATGGCGTTAATGCCCATACCATCCAGCGCAGGGTGCTAGCCGCTGATGGCGCGAGTTGGCGCCAGTAGGTTGCCCCGATAGTTTTCGGAACAATCTCCGATAGTACCAAGATGCCAAGTGTGAGTACTGCTGAAAATACACCTAACCACTCGCTGCCAAATACCACAGCCGCTTGCGCGCCTGCCGTTGCCGCACCAATGGTGTGAGCGATGGTATTGAGCGTTAGGATAGAGGCCAGTGGGCGATCGATATCGGCTTTTAGTTTCGCCAGTCTTCCCGCTGCGGGGTGTTCATTTTGTCGCAGCTGAGCAAGGTAGCTTGGTGTAATACTAAGTAGCACCGCTTCCAATACCGAACAGATAAAAGAAACACCGATCGCAACCGAAATATATACCGTTAAGAGAAACATTTATGTCCTAGTGTGTACACACATCAACCTAACTTTGCTGAAACTTCAGCCTGTGCATTGTTGGTGAGTGTTAATAAAATAGGGCTGCTCCAATGGATTCATCAGGCTTATCACTTGTGCAGCAGTGCCTTTATGGGACTTTATGACACAAATTACAAGGTTTCAAATTCAATCTAAGAGTAATAAATTGTGAGTTAATGCTCATAAAATGGCGAAATCTCAATCATTAGTGATAAAGATGCTCTACAAACCTTTGCCAGATGGGGGCTTTATGATTTAGAGTGGGCTTTAATTCGATAACATGAAAGAAGGGAAACCTAATGAATAAGACCCAATTAATCGACTTTATCGCTGAAAAAGCTGATCTATCTAAAGCACAAGCAAAAGCAGCTCTTGAAGCAACGCTTTCAGGTGTTTCTGAAGCACTAAGTGAAGGTGACCAAGTTCAACTAATTGGTTTCGGTACGTTTAAAGTTAATCACCGTGCTGCACGTACAGGTCGTAACCCTAAAACGGGTGACGAGATCCAAATCGCTGCTGCTAACGTACCTGCATTCGTTTCAGGCAAAGCGCTTAAAGACGCAGTTAAATAATTAAAGCAGCACCGATGATATTGTTATCATCGGTGCTGTTATTACTGCCCAAAAGGATTATTGGTAAACCTGCTCTAGCCTTATCTCTCGTTGTTTTACCCATGCTTCCTTTTCTCAGATACTAAATTTATATGAACGTCCTGCCATTTTTATGGTCTTATCCTAGAGCACACTTGCCGATAAACGCTGCTTATTCTCTCGATAGTATCGATCATTTGAGGTCATAGAACGTAAATGAAAAAGACGCTACTGCTATCAATACTCACGGTTGCCTTAATTGGGTGCTCTTCAACACCGACCCCTAGTATTAATCAGTACTCGCAGTTTACCGGAGGGCAAACGCTCGGTGATGCCACTAGTCTTTACTGGTACACGGAACGTTTGACTCAGCCGTACAGTGCGGCGGAATACGTCAACATGAATGACTACGGTTGGTATAAGTCGAATTATCGATGGAGTGGCGGTGAGTTACGTGAGTTTGTCCGTGAAGGGTTGCAAAATGATCCACCAAATCAACCCGTAGAATACCGAATCCACGTGCGTTTTAATAAAGGTGGTGAGGCGATTTACCAGCAGTATCGTCGCAATGGCAAAGTGCTGCCAATCAAACGGGCTCAACTTGAGAACTATCAGCGAGAAGCAACATTACTCACCGAGCGAGTTAAAGAGCAAGATAGCGATGGCTTGGAGCTCATTCAAGGGCATTGGGATGGTAAAACATTAGAAACCTGCAATGGTATTGCTTTGCAAAACATTAAGTTTGAGCAAACACTGCCAGACTTCGTTGTGCAAAGATTAGCGGCGGTAGAGAGCTACGTGGCCTTCTTGGGGAGTACGCGTTTAACTGGAGCTCGCGTAGAACAGTTACTGATGTTATCTGAAGGTGATGCCGATTGTATTGAAAGACCGAATCTAATTGCCAATGAGTAGCAAGCAGCCTACTTTGGTTCGATAAAAGAAGGGCGCCGTTATGGCGCCTTTCTTGGTATAGCGTTAAGTAAATTTAGATAAAGACTACTTTTTTAGCTCACGAGCAATAGCGCGATAGCCAATGTCGTTGCGGTGGAACATGCCATTCCAACTCACTTGCTTAGTCAACGCGTAAGCGCGCTCTTGAGCCTCAGAAACGGTGTTACCTAGTGCTGTAGCACAAAGTACACGACCACCGTTTGTCACAACATCGCCCGCTTCGTTATTTGTCGTACCCGCGTGGAAAACCTTTTGGCCTTCAACTTCATTTGTTGGTAGTGAAATAACGTCACCTTTTGCGTAGTCAGCAGGGTAACCGCCAGCCGCAAGAACAACACCGATAGAAGCGCGTGGATCCCACTTCGATTCTGCTTGGTCTAGTTTCTCGTCGATAGCCATTAGGCAAAGATCAACAAGGTCAGACTCCATACGCATCATGATTGGTTGCGTTTCTGGATCGCCGAAACGGCAGTTGTATTCGATAACCTTAGGTGTGCCGTCAGCATCGATCATTAGGCCTGCGTAAAGGAAACCAGTGTAAGGTGCGCCTTCAGCGTCCATACCACGTACCGTTGGGTAGATAACTTCCTCAAGGATACGATTATGGATTTCAGGAGTCACAACTGGCGCAGGAGAGTAAGCGCCCATGCCGCCCGTATTAGGACCCGTATCTTTGTCGCCAACACGTTTGTGATCTTGGCTCGTTGCCATAGGAAGAACGCTAGAACCGTCAACCATAACGATGAAGCTTGCTTCTTCGCCTTCAAGGAATTCTTCGATAACCACTCGGCTGCCAGCTTCGCCAAATGCGTTGCCCGCGAGCATGTCTTTGATTGCGTCTTCTGCTTCGGTAAGCGTCATCGCAACGATAACGCCTTTACCAGCCGCAAGACCATCAGCTTTGACTACGATTGGAGCGCCTTGCTCGCGAACGTAAGCAATAGCTGGCTCAATCTCAGTGAAGTTAGCGTAGTAACCCGTTGGGATATCATGACGAGCGAGGAAGTCTTTGGTGAATGCTTTGGAACCTTCAAGCTGAGCTGCTGCTTGAGTTGGACCAAATATTGGTAGGCCCACCTCGCGGAAGGCGTCAACCACACCAATAACTAATGGTGCTTCAGGGCCGACGATAGTCAGTTCGATTTTTTTCTCTTGAGCAAACGCGACTAAACCTGCGATGTCTTCAACACCGATGTTTACGTTCTCAAGTTTAGGCTCAAGTGCAGTACCTGCGTTACCTGGAGCAATGAATACGGTTTCAACGTTTGGGTTTTGTGCCGCTTTCCAACCCAAGGCGTGTTCTCTACCGCCAGCACCGATGATCAATACGTTCATGTTTTAATCCTTAAGTCTTTAATTCTTAAAAGCCCCTCAAATTTGAGAGGCTCGATAGCTACTAATCGTTTAGATAAACTAAATATTAGTGGCGGAAGTGACGCATGCCCGTAAAGATCATCGCCATGCCGTGTTCGTCTGCCGCGGCGATAACTTCGTCATCACGCATAGAGCCGCCCGGTTGGATAACACACTTGATGCCCGCTTCTGCTGCCGCATCGATACCGTCACGGAATGGGAAGAATGCATCCGATGCCATTACACAACCTTCAACCTGTAGACCTTCGTCTGCCGCTTTGATGCCTGCAATCTTCGCAGAGTAAACGCGGCTCATTTGGCCTGCGCCTACACCAATAGTCATGTCGCCTTTCGAGTAAACGATAGCGTTAGATTTCACGTACTTCGCTACTTTCCAGCAGAACAGTGCGTCTTTTAGCTCTTCTGCTGTAGGTTGACGCTTAGAAACCACTTTAAGGTCATCTTCAGACACCATGCCTTGGTCGCGGT
Source organism: Vibrio qingdaonensis (assembly GCF_026191675.1). Taxonomy (GTDB): domain Bacteria; phylum Pseudomonadota; class Gammaproteobacteria; order Enterobacterales; family Vibrionaceae; genus Vibrio; species Vibrio qingdaonensis. The sequence goes on from NZ_JAKRRY010000010.1 coordinate 34,207, forward strand.
CTTGAACGAGCAGGCCGCCGTTAACGCGTTTCACGTCAAAGCCAGTGGTCTTAGTTGTCCACTCGCCACACTCAAGTAGGCGAAGGTTTTTCTTAGCCGCTACGATTTCTACTGCCTCAGCAGAAACAGAAGGTGCAATGATAACTTCAACGAATTGACGCTCTGTGATAGCCGTTGCTGTTGCAGCGTCTAGTTCACGGTTGAATGCGATGATGCCGCCAAATGCAGACGTTGGGTCTGTTTTGAATGCACGGTCGTAAGCTTCTAGGATGTCTTCACCTAGTGCTACACCACATGGGTTAGCGTGCTTAACGATCACACATGCTGGCTGGTCGAATTCTTTCACACACTCAAGTGCTGCGTCAGTGTCAGCGATGTTGTTGTAAGAAAGTGCTTTACCTTGAATCTGGCGAGCAGTAGACACTGACGCTTCTTCAGGGTTTGCTTCAACGTAGAATGCCGCTGCTTGGTGGCTGTTCTCACCGTAGCGCATGTCTTGTTTTTTCTCGAACTGTTGGTTGAATGTACGAGGGAATTTAGACGCTTCGTCAGCCTTCTTACCTTCTTCATCAAGTAAAGAGGCACCGTAAGATGGAACCATAGTGCCGAAGTAGTTTGCGATCATGCCGTCGTAAGACGCGGTGTGTTCGAATGCTGCGATAGCGAGGTCGAAGCGAGTCTCTAGCGTTAGAGATTTCTCGTTCGCGTCCATTTCAGCCACAACGCGCTCGTAGTCGTGTGCGTTAACCACGATCGTTACGTCTTTGTGGTTTTTAGCTGCAGAGCGAACCATGGTTGGTCCACCGATGTCGATGTTCTCAACAGCGTCAGCAAGAGTACAACCTTCTTTAGCAACGGTTTCTGCGAATGGGTATAGGTTTACAACAACCATATCGATAGGGTTAATACCGTGAGTTTCCATCACGTCATCATCTTGGCCGCGACGGCCTAAAACGCCACCGTGAACTTTTGGATGCAGTGTTTTTACACGGCCATCCATCATTTCAGGAAATCCTGTGTAATCGGATACTTCTGTCACCGCAATGCCTTGCTCAGCAAGTAGGCGAGCAGTGCCACCAGTAGAAAGAATATCAACACCACGTTGCGAGAGTGCTTGAGCAAACTCAACAATACCAGTTTTGTCAGATACGCTGATAAGAGCGCGGCGAATTGGACGAGCGTTATTCATGCTTCTGTCTTCCTCAAAGTCACAGAGTTAACGTTGCTGTGGGTAGGCGTTGTGATTATGCTTACTCACGGCTAAAAGATTGTTGCCAAAACAGATTGCTTTGCAGCGCCGTTTAGAGCGCTTATTATCCATTTGGGCAATGACCCTTGCACAAAAAAGCATCGTTGATGCTGTTGGCGCGTATTCTAACCAATCTATTACAAAAAAGCTCGCGCAATCGTTTGGCATCGCAAAAAAAAGTGTAGAAAAATAGATTTTAGGTCGACATTGTAACGAAGAGGTTAAATTAAAAGGTTATGTTTCAGATAGGTGAGTTAGCAAAACGCTGCAAGGTGACGGCGGATACGTTGCGGTTTTATGAGAAAAACCAACTAATTATTCCTGCGGGGCGCAGTGAGTCGGGCTATCGGCTTTACAATGAAGAAAGCCAAAGACAGGTCAACTTTATACTGAAAGCCAAAGAGTTGGGGCTCAGTCTGGATGAAATTAAAGAGTTGCTGGGCATAAAGCTGGAAGCGACAGAACATAGTTGTGCAGAAGTGAAAGCCATTACGTCTGCTAAATTAGCGGTGATCGACCAGAAAATTGCCGAACTCACGCGTATCCGTTCAGCGTTAAAGAAAATCAATGATGCTTGTTGTGGGCATCAGCATGATGCCAGTCACTGCTCTATCTTGGCGGCTTTGGAATAACGGTGGTAAAACGGGTTAGGAGGTAAATAACCTAAGTTTGCATGTTTGATCATTCGCATTTGGTAGGTGAATGCCTATAGGGCTACTATAATCCCGCCTTTCTTCGTGTTCCTACTGGTAGCGTGGTGCTATTTGGCGGGTGCGATGCGGTATGTGAGAGACGACAATTTATATGGTAGAGGTCTATTTTCAAATCAATGACTGGGTACTCAGCGTTGATGAAAATAAGCTGTATCGACAAGATAGGGAAGTCTCCGTTGAACCACGCTTAGTCAATTTATTACTTTTTTTAGCTGAACATTCGGGGCAAGTTTACTGTCGCGATGAGCTGATTCGCTATGTTTGGGATGGCGCCATTGTCACAGACCAAGTGGTGACTCAATCAGTGTTTGAGTTGCGTAAAATTCTGCGCGATGGACGCGAAGAAAATTTACACTATGTCGGCACGGTGCCTAAACGCGGTTATAAACTGGTCGCGGCCGTCACCCCTATGACCCCTGAACAGTTTCATCAATATCGGACGTTATCTGCCGCTAATGTAACGGATGTGGCTCACGTCACCTCTGTGACTACACCAACTTCTCCGCCAGTTGAGACTCAATCAAAAGCACTACAAGAGCCGATGGCTTTTCCGGCCGCTCCGCTCACCCGCGCGTTATATCAAAAGAAAAAAAAACCTAAACAACCTAAAGTAAAATCGCTTTTTAGCCCTTGGCGCTTAGGCATTATTAATGCAATTTGGATTGGTATATTAGTGGCGGCGGTAGGGGTGTTTACCTATAAGCAGTCGGAAGTGAGTATTACCCAGGTAATTGATACGCATTTGATCGCGTTTGAATACCAAGATGGGATTCGTAGCTTTGGACGTAGTTACGAATTGGCGGATGGGTTTGCTCAGAAGTTGATGCTAGATATTACCCGAGTCACCGACTATCGAGTGATGCTACATAAGACGGCGTTCAAAACAGGCATTGTTCCAGGGAAAACCGTTTTAGTTAGAGTGGATGAAAACGATGGCGGAGACTTTCTTGAATTGGAATATAGAGATAACTCTTCAGAGAAAGTGTTGTTTAGTCGGCAGTACGCGTTGGCGAATAAGCATCTTAAGTCAGTGCTGAAGCAGAGTTCGTTAGATCTTATGCGAATCTTAAAGATTGAAGATGCAGAGCAGCGAGCGATCAATACTGTGTCGGGGGTGCCTAATGATCCTGAAGCGTTAGCGTTGTTTATTCGCGCCAATCATTACCTCAATGTGTCTGATAACCAGCAATTTCAGTATGCGATTGACTTGTTAGAGCAGATCCTAATCTCGGAGCCTGATAATGCTTATGTTCAGTCTGAGTTATTAGTCGCTTATTACGTCCAGCAAGCTCTTGATGAAAGTAAGGTGTTAAAAGAAGAGAGATTAACGCAACTCAGTGTGGCGCTTAATCATTTTGTCTCTAGTGAAAGTGGTCCGATCCAACCTCGAATTTATGAGGCATTGTCATTACACGAAACCATGTTAGGGGAGCAAGCTAAGGCTCAAGCTCACCTTAAACAAGCGTTAAAGATACGCGACTCAGTGCTGGCTTATGTGATCAAAGGCAAGCATGCCGAGCTTGCGGGTGATCTGGATAATGCCAGTGAAGCGTACAGTGAGGCATTTTATATTGATACCTCAGTAGAAACGTATCTGTTGTGCGAAAACTTAGTATTTTCGAGTAACCTCAAACAGATTGACCACGCGATGTATCGGGCTGTTCACCCTTCTGTGGTTCGTCTCCTGTAATAATGCGGATAAGGTGAAGTATTTACCTTGAAGTGCGGTGCCGTGCTAAGAATGATTCAACGCCCTCCCTATGTGGAGGGCGTTTTTATTGGCGTCACCATAACCTTGATATCAGGACTGTGCTAAGACATAGATAACATTGACGTCTTGATATTTTTATAATGATTTATAGTTAACGTGATTTTGTTGGTAACCCTTTGTTTTTTAGGTTTTTATTTCTTGTGGATGATAAGGTTTATATCAAGATTAACTGTTTGTCGCTAATGTTTTTATTGATAACTTTAGCTTGATTTTTTTAGCGATGATTGGGCGTAACCTGCACTTCGAAATTTAATGAGGTGCAACATCACTTTCTGGTGGCATCTCGAATCGGATTCAGTTTGGGCGCAACGCGCTTAAGTAGAAAACATGTGGAGATGTTATGTCATCGAATACTAAGAAAATCGGTCTTGTTGCCTGTACGGGGGTTGTTGCCGGAAACATGATGGGCAGTGGTATTGCTTTGTTGCCATCAAGTTTAGCGGCGGTCGGCTCTATTTCACTATATAGCTGGATAATATGTATCGTCGGGGCGTTGAGTCTTGCCTTTGTTTTTGCACGCTTAGCAACGAAAAACCCACAAGAGGGTGGGCCTATTGCTTACGCGGGTGAAATCTCTCCTGTTTTCGGCTTCCAAACGGGTGTGCTTTATTACCATGCTAACTGGATTGGTAATTTGGCGATCGCAATTACCGGCGTGTCTTACCTCTCGGTCTTTTTTCCAGTGCTGAATAACCCTGTGCCAGCAGGCCTTGCGACTATCGCGTCTGTTTGGGTTTTTACCATGGTCAACTTGTTAGGTGGCAGCTGGGTGAGTCGTCTATGTACATTAGGACTTGTGCTTATTCTTGTTCCCGTCTTAGGTACGGCATTCTTTGGTTGGACGCACTTTGAACCTGCACTCTATAGCCAAAACTGGAATGTCTCTGCAGGCAGCGACAGTCATGCTGTCATCGCCGCTGTGCTGATTTGTCTTTGGTCGTTTGTCGGGGTTGAATCTGCAGCAGTATCGTCAGGTATGGTTGAGAACCCGAAACGCACGGTACCGATGGCAACGATGTTAGGAACTGCGATTGCGGGGGTTATTTATATTGTCTCTACCCAAATGATTAGTGGCATGTTCCCTGCTGCGGAAGTCGCGGCTTCAGGTGCCCCTTTTGCGCTAGCAACGACAGAAATTTTTGGTCACTGGACGGCCCCATTTGTAGCGGCTTTCACTGCATTAGCGTGTTTCACTTCTCTGGGTTCTTGGATGATGCTGGTTGGCGAAGCCGGTAAACGTGCCGCCACTGATGGTAACTTCCCTAAAGTGTATGGTGAAGTAGACAAAAATGGTGTGCCTAAAAAGGGCCTGATTTTGGCGTCGATTAAGATGACGGCATTAATGTGTGTATTGATGGTCTTTAGCTCTAAAACTGCTCACGCTGCCGATCTCTTTAACCAGCTCACCACCGATGCGGTTCTACTCACCATGCTGCCTTATTTCTATTCAAGTATTAATTTGATTCGTTTCGAGGGCATGACCACTCGTAATGGCTTTGTCATGTTCTTCTCTGGTGTTGCTTGCTTATTTTGCATGGTGGCATTGGCTGGGGCGGAAGGGACAACGCTCACCGCGACCTTCATTATGTCGCTGATTATTCTGATGTTCTATAGCAAGAAAGCGGGGCTGGCTCAATATATGGAGCAACACCCGAACGAAAGAACGTCACAGCAAACCAGTCACTAATTCTCTGTTGGTGTGACGACCACACCAACAACTTATTCCTTAGGCGCTCTAGTTACTCACTGTCATTGGCAGGGAGCGCCCTCATTCACCTTGGAGATCTCCAAATGAATATTTTTGCAATCCTTAATCACATGGGTGTGTTCTTTAAAGAAGAGCCTGTTCGTCAGTTGCATGCTGCATTAGAAAAAGCTGGCTATGACGTGGTCTATCCTGTTGACGACAAAGACTTAATGAAACTTATCGAGATGAACCCGCGGGTATGCGGCGTGTTATTTGACTGGGATAAGTACTCACTGAATTTATGTGAACGTATCAGTGCTGTAAACGACAAGCTGCCAGTCCATGCCTTTGCCAATGATCAGTCAACCTTGGATATTTCGCTGACAGATCTGCGTTTGAATGTGAGTTTCTTTGAGTATGCTTTAGGTATGGCAGACGATATTGTCGTGAAAGTGAAGCAAGCGACGGAGGCCTACAAAAGCGCCATCATGCCTCCATTCACTAAAGCATTATTTAAGTATGTAGAAGAGGGAAAATATACCTTCTGTACACCAGGGCACATGGGCGGAACTGCATTCCAGAAAAGCCCGGCGGGCAGTATTTTCTATGATTTCTACGGTCCAAATACTTTTAAGGCAGATGTTTCTATCTCGATGCCTGAGTTAGGCTCTTTACTTGATCACTCAGGACCTCACAAAGAAGCGGAAGAGTATATTGCCCGTACGTTTAATGCCGATAGTTCTTATATTGTGACTAATGGTACATCCACGTCCAACAAAATCGTCGGCATGTATTCAGCGCCAGCAGGCAGTACTGTGCTGGTGGATCGCAATTGCCATAAATCGCTGACACACTTAATGATGATGACGGACGTTACGCCGATTTACTTCCGACCAACACGCAATGCGTATGGGATTCTGGGTGGCATTCCACAGCGAGAATTTAGCCGTGACGTGATAGCAGACAAAGTCGCTATGACAGAAGGTGCGACAGCGCCGAGCTACGCGGTTATTACTAACTCCACTTACGATGGGCTGCTTTACAATACTCAATTCATCAAAGAGTCTTTAGATTGCAAACACATCCACTTCGATAGTGCTTGGGTGCCATACACTAATTTCAACGCTATCTACGATGGTAAATCTGGCATGAGCGGTGAGGCGATGCCAGGTAAAGTGTTCTATGAAACACAATCCACGCATAAATTGCTCGCAGCGTTCTCACAGGCTTCTATGATTCATATAAAAGGTGAGTTTGATCAGGCATCATTTAATGAAGCCTTTATGATGCACACCTCAACGTCTCCTCAATATGGCATTGTCGCTTCTACGGAAACGGCTGCCGCGATGATGCGTGGTAATACGGGACGTAAGTTGATGCAAGATTCCATCGACCGTGCTGTTCGTTTCCGTAAAGAGATTAAGCGACTAAAAGGTGAGAGTGAAGGCTGGTTCTTTGATGTGTGGCAACCAGACAATATTGATACGACAGAGTGCTGGAAACTGGATCCAAAAGAGACATGGCATGGATTCAAAGATCTTGATGATGACCATATGTATTTGGATCCGATTAAGATCACACTGCTGACTCCGGGAATGAATAAATCTGGTGAACTGGAGTCTTCTGGTATTCCTGCATCATTAGTGGCTAAGTACCTTGACGAGCGTGGTATCGTGGTTGAGAAGACGGGTCCTTATAATCTATTGTTCTTGTTCTCTATTGGTATTGATAAGTCCAAAGCGATGCAGCTACTACGTGGCTTAACCGAGTTTAAACGTGGTTACGACCTAAATCTAACGGTACGTAATATGTTGCCATCATTGTATCGAGAAGATCCCAGCTTTTATGAAGGCAAGCGAATTCAAGAAGTCGCGCAGGGCATACATGATTTGACCATGAAGTATCAGCTTCCAGAGCTCATGTATAAAGCCTTTGATGTCTTACCAGAAATGAAAGTGACCCCTCATGCTGCATGGCAACAAGAGTTACGTGGTCAAATTGAAGAGATTAATCTGCAAGAAATGGTAGGACGTGTCAGTGCCAATATGATTTTGCCATACCCTCCTGGTGTTCCATTGGTGTTGCCAGGCGAAATGGTGACAGACCGTTCGCGTCCAGTATTAGATTTCTTAGAAATGCTTTGTGAGATTGGTGCCCATTATCCAGGTTTTGAAACGGATATTCATGGCTTGTATCGCCAGAAGGATGGCAGCTATACCGTTAAGGTACTCAAGGGCGAATAATGATGACATTGTGATGTCGGCAGGCATGCTCCCCCATCACGCTCTCATCAAAATACAGTGGCCGCTACCCCAATTGACGACTGCTTAAATCAAGGCGAACGGTTTACCGTTCGCCTTTTCTTATTGCGACAAACGGAAATCAGGAGACTTTAAATGCCCCAACGCCATTGGCTAGCGTCTGTCCATCCTCTAGCAGGCGCTCGCTTGCATCGGCAAGTGACTTGGCTTCAATCGCAGACTGGCTACCGTGGTCGGCAATTTGTGTTAGGTTCTGACTAATTTCATCGGTTGCCAGTGTTTGCTGTGAGCTGGCTTCGGCAATTTGTTGATTGAGCGAGAGAATGGCATTCACTTGATCATCGATCTCCGTGAGTGCTTGCTTCGCATTCGCTGCTTGTTCGAGCGTCGCCTTTGATTGTTGCTGTGTTTGAGTCATGGATTGGCTGACTTCTGACGCTTGAGATTGCAGTTTTTGAATGATTTGCTCGATCTCATCGGTGCTGGTTTGGGTTCGAGTCGCCAGTGTTCTGACTTCATCGGCCACGACAGCAAATCCTCGTCCTTGCTCTCCTGCTCTTGCCGCCTCAATAGCTGCGTTGAGTGCTAATAAGTTAGTTTGTTCTGCGACGCCCCGAATGACTTCCAGAACAGACCCCACCTCTTGAGTGTCATTGGCTAGCATCTGAATGTTAGCGTCAGTCTCCGTTAGGCGAACCGATAAAGACTGCATGTAGCTTGATGCTAACTCAATAACTTGTGTGCCGTGTTTACCCTGTTCACTGGCTTGCTTAGCGGCGCTTGCAGCATGTTGAGCTGAGTTGGCGACTTCTTGGTTACTGGCGTGAAGCTCATTCATTGCTGACGCAACGGTGTCGACAGCCTGTTGTTGTTGCTGAGATTTGCTTGCGCTGCCTTGCGCGACTTTGTTTAGTGATACAGCGGCTTCAGTGATGTTTTCGGTGACGGGTTTAATATCATTAATAATGACACCAAGCTTGGTGGTAAAACGGTTGAATGCCGCGGCAATCTGGCTAAGTTCATCGGCGCCCTTTTCAGGTAACTGGCGTGATAGGTCGCCATCCCCGCTGGCGATATCATTAAGTGCATCTAGTGTTTCTTTGCACGGCGTGACAATGCTGCGGCTGAGCCAAGTAGCAAGGGCTAACATAAAGACTAGAGCCACTAAGACGGATGTCATTACCTTTTTAATTTCGTTCCAGACCAAGGCTTGAATATCATCGACATAAACGCCAGTACCAATGATCCAGCCCCAAGGGGTAAAGGCTTTAATATAGGATATTTTTTCCACGGGAGCGTCGGCACCCGGCTTTGGCCACATATAATTGACGAATCCAGCTTGTTTGCTTTTAGCAACGTTAACCATATCGACAAACAAGCGTTTGCCATTAGGATCCGATATTTGGCTTAAGTTCTGTCCAACGAGTTTGGGTTTAAGAGGGTGCATGATCATGTTGGGTGTCATGTCATTAATCCAAAAGTAGTCGTTAGTTTCGTAACGAAGAGCCTGAATCGCTTGGCTAGCTGCGGATTGAGCTTCGCTTTGTGTCATGGCGCCTGCTTGCTGTTTTTGGTAGTAATGATTGACGAGCGTATAGGCGCTCTCAACAAGGTGGCGGGTTTTGGTTTGTTTTGCCTCTGTCAGAGATTTGTCGTAGTCGACAAGTGACAGAGCAAGTGGAACAAGCAGGGCAACAGAAACAACTAGGATCAATAGATACAAACGGTTCTGAATAGAAATGCGGCGCAAGAATTGGGTATTCATCTTAAGAACTCCTTTTTCTTAAAGTGAACACATCACCAATGGGTAATATTGGCATGCTGACTTTTAAGTTAATTTTATGAATAATTATGAACTAGGCAGTCTGACTTGAATTTATAATTGTTATGCATTTACCTTACGGCATTCGTAGTGTTGATACTATCCCCCAATAGTCTAAGACTTGAGCTAGCTTCAACTTTCGTTTGGAAAGAGGAAATATAAGGAAGAGTTGGCTGGGGCGTTGCTGTTACAAGCAAAAAAAAGCCACCTTCTGAGCGAAGGTGGCTTGGTATTCTGCTAGTTACGAGAACCTATTAGTTCATGCCGTATTTTTTTAGTTTCTTGCGAAGAGTACCGCGGTTGATACCCATCATGGTTGCTGCGCGAGTTTGGTTACCGCGAGTGTACTGCATGATGGTGTCTAGTAGTGGTTGTTCAACTTCTGCCAACACTAGTTCATACAACTCAGTGACATCTTGACCATTCAATTGAGCAAGGTAGTTCTTTAGAGACGCTTTGACAGAGTCACGTAGTGGCTTCTGAGTGATTTGGTCTTGAGATGTTACTGTAGTAACGGTCAATGGTTCTGAAGTCAAATTCTGTTCGAACATAATCGGTTTAGCTCTTCTCGTAATTATGATGCAACGTTTTTAAAATAGCCTTGTAATGAATCTAGCTGCTCGTGAGCAACTTCGATTGCATTAAAGGCACGACGAAATTCACTGGCTTGTGCATGTTCTTTTAAATACCAGCCAACATGCTTGCGCGCGATACGTGGACCTAAATACTCTCCATAAAACTCATGGAGGGCGTGAACATGGCCAAGCAAGATACCCTCAACATCTCCAACTGGACGTTCAGGCATCAGTGTGCCGTTTTCCAAATAGTGTTGGATTTCCTCGAAAATCCATGGCCGTCCTTGGGCCGGACGTCCAATCATCAAAGCGTCAGCGCCAGTATAGTCCAAAACGAATTTGGCCTTCTCAGGACTATCTATATCTCCGTTAGCGATAACAGGAATAGAGATTGCTTCTTTAACCGCTTTGATGCTGTCGTATTCAGCCTCACCTTTATACATACAAGCTTTAGTTCGACCATGAAGGGCGAGCGCTTGTATGCCACAGTCTTCGGCAAGCCTTGCTATTTGGACACAGTTTTTATTGTCTGTATCCCAGCCAGTACGGGTTTTTAGTGTTACTGGAACATCTACTGCATCCACAACAGCACGCAGAATATCTTCGATAATCTCTGGGTGCTTGAGCAATGCAGAGCCCGCTAGCTTTTTATTTACTTTCTTTGCAGGACACCCCATGTTGATATCGATGATCTGTGCACCGTTCTCAACACTGAATTGTGCCGCGTCAGCCATAAGCTTCGCGTCGGCACCTGCAATTTGCACGGAGCGAATACCCGATTCACCCTCATGCACCATGCGCTGCTGCGACTTAGATGTTTTCCACAGTTTTGGATTAGAGGACATCATTTCACTGACCGCCATTCCAGCACCGTAACGAAGACACAACTCGCGAAATGGTCTATCGGTTACTCCAGCCATAGGAGCGACGATAAGATTGTTCTTAAGTTGGTATTTTCCGATTTTCAAAACATCGCCACAGGTTTACACAAGCAAGGGCGCGCATTTTACGCATTTTTTCGATGCGTGAAAAGACTAATATTTGAGCATTTACAATTTGTTTCTGCAAAATGCCTGATTTTCAGCCTTTTAGTGGTGAAAGTATTCGGTATTCAACATGAGAAGTCGCCGCTGTTAACGGGTTAAACGGCTTCTCATTGCGAAAAAGGGTTATTTAGTGGCGGAGATACGACACCATTCTTTGAGTTCGACGATAGGGTCAACCGTCATTTCATCACGATAGTAGTTGGCGACGTCTTCTGCTTGGGTATCAAGTACGCCTGACATTGCCAGCTTACCTTGGTCTTTGACGAGTGATTTGATCACAGCTGATAAATCACGTAGTGGACCTGCAAGAATGTTCGCTACCACGACATCGGCGAGTAAGTTTTCAGGTTGATCTTGTGGCAGGTAAAGTTCTAGTTGGTCGGCAACACCGTTGCGTTGGGCGTTATCTTTCGAGGCCACTAACGCTTGAGGATCGATATCGATACCAATGACTTTAGCTGCGCCAAGTTTGATCGCCGCAATGGCAAGAATGCCGGAACCACAACCAAAATCGATGACCGTTTTACCAGCCAGGTCTAGCGACTCTAGCCATTCTAAACATAATGCAGTTGTAGGGTGAGTACCGGTACCAAATGCTAGACCAGGATCTAACATCACGTTGATCGCATCTGGTTCTGGAACATCACGCCAGCTTGGGCAGATCCATAGGCGTTGGCCAAATTGCATTGGGTGGAAGTTATCCATCCATTCGCGCTCCCAGTCTTTGTCTTCGAGCTGCTCAACTTTATGTGCGAAGCCTGCGACTAACATGTTGCTGGCTTTGATTTGTTCTAGGACGAGCTTAGTGTCAGTTTCGGCATCATAAAGGGCAACAATGTCGGTATCACCCCAAAGTCGAGTCTCACCCGGTAGGGGCTCAAAGACAGGCGTGTCTTGTGCATCGAGGAAAGTAACAGACAGCGCGCCTGTTTCTTCCATTAACATATCGCCGATAAGTTCAGCGTTGTCATTTGTGGCGTTAAGTTTGATTTGAATCCAAGGCATGAGTCTGGTCCGTGGTGAGTAATTTTGCGCAGAGTGTAGCAGATTCGCGAAAAGAGCGTACAAAAAAAGCCCACATCAGTGGGCTTAGTATCATCGGGCAACAGGCTTACTGTAAACCGAGCTTCTTCTCTAGATAGTGGATGTTCGCGCCACCGTGTTGGAAGTTCTCGTCGTTCATGATAGCCAGTTGTAGCTCGGTATTCACGTTAATACCTTCGACAATCATTTCACCTAACGCATTTTTCATACGAGCGATCGCCACGTCACGGTTTTCACCGTAAGTGATGAGCTTACCGATCATTGAATCATAATGCGGCGGTACAGTATAACCGGTATAGATGTGAGATTCCCAACGTACACCCATGCCACCAGGAGCATGGAAGCGTGTGATCTTACCTGGTGAAGGTAAGAAGCGAACTGGGTCTTCGGCGTTGATTCGGCACTCGATTGAATGACCACGCAGTTTGATTTCATCTTGAGTAAATGAAAGCGGTTGGCCAGCTGCGATACGTAGCTGCTCTTTAACAAGGTCGATACCCGTTACCATCTCAGTAATGGTGTGCTCTACCTGAATACGCGTATTCATTTCGATAAAGTAGAATTCGCCATTCTCATACAAGAATTCAAACGTACCAGCGCCACGGTAGCCGATTTCGATACACGCGCGAGTACAGCGCTCACCGATGTACTTACGCATCTCTTCGGTAATACCTGGTGCTGGTGCTTCTTCCACAACTTTCTGGTGACGACGTTGCATTGAACAATCACGCTCACCAAGGTGAATCGCGTTGCCTTGGCCGTCAGCCAGTACTTGAACTTCAATATGACGAGGGTTTTCTAGGAATTTTTCCATGTAAACCATGTCATTGTTGAAACACGCTTTTGCTTCAGCGCGCGTCATGGCTATCGCTTCAGTCAGTTCTGCTTCAGAGCGAACCACGCGCATACCACGACCACCGCCGCCGCCAGAGGCTTTAATGATAACAGGGAAGCCAATACGTTTTGCGTGTGCTTTGTTCTTCGCGTCATCATCATCAAGAGGGCCATCAGAACCTGGAACACAAGGCACGCCCGCTTTTTTCATTGAAGTGATAGCGGAGACTTTATCACCCATCATGCGGATGGTTTCAGCTTTAGGGCCTACAAAAATGAAGCCACTACGCTCGACTTGTTCAGCAAAGTCAGCGTTTTCTGAAAGGAAGCCATAACCTGGGTGAACGGCAACAGCTCCAGTGACTTCCGCCGCGCTAATAATGCGAGGGATGTTAAGGTAGCTGTCGATGCCACGAGCTGGACCGATACAAATGGTTTCGTCTGCAAGTAGCACGTGCTTAAGATCGCGGTCAGCGGTTGAGTGAACCGCTACGGTCTTAATGCCGAGCTCTTTACAAGCGCGCAGAATACGTAGTGCAATTTCACCACGATTCGCGATTACTAATTTATCTAACATAATGAGCGCTCTCTATTATTCGATAATGACTAGAGCTTGGTCGAACTCAACTGGTTGGCCGTCTTCAACAAGGATAGCGGTAACAACACCAGACTTATCAGATTCAATTTGGTTCATCATTTTCATCGCTTCAACGATACATAGCGTATCGCCAGCATTTACTTGCTGACCCACTTTCACGAACGGTTTTGCATCAGGGCTTGGCGCGCCGTAGAACGTACCTACCATTGGCGAAAGAACTTGATGTCCAGCAGGCGCAGCAGGGGCTTCTTGAGCAGCAGGTGCAGCTGAAGCAACAGCTGGTGCCGGTGCGGCAACTGGAGCTGGCGCTGCGGCGTATTGAATCGGTGCAACGGGTGCTGTGCCATTACGGCTGATTCGTACCGATTCTTCACCTTCAGAGATTTCTAGCTCAGAAATGCCTGATTCTTCTACTAGTTCGATAAGTTTTTTGATTTTACGAATATCCATGTTTCTATCTCTTCTCTAATGTGAGTCAGATGACTGCTGCGCAGCCATAGAGTATCTATTTTACTTTCAGTGCCTTAATGGCAGCGGAAAGGGCAAATTCATAGCCTTGCGATCCTAGTCCGCATATCACGCCTTGTGCCACGTCGGACAAATAAGAATGATGACGAAATGGTTCTCTAGCATGAACGTTTGATAAGTGCACTTCGATAAATGGTATTGAAACGCCAAGCAGCGCATCTCTTAACGCGACGCTGGTGTGGGTAAAGGCTGCTGGGTTGATAATGATAAAATCAATATCACCATGGGCGGCGTGTATCGCTTCAATGAGCTCGTATTCACGATTAGATTGCAGGTGTGTCAGGGTGACGCCCTGTATTTGCGCTAAGTCAGTTAGGTTATCAATAATTTGTGATAGTGTTTCCGAACCATAGTGTCCAGGCTCTCTTAGTCCTAATAGATTAAGGTTTGGGCCATTTAAAACTAGAATTCGTGACTTTGCTGCCATAATGCTGCCATCTTCTGTTAACGTGAAATGAACGTGATTTATCTCAAGTTTATATAAAAATCAGCCTGATTTGACACCAAATTTTGGCTGTTTTTTAAAAGTTGACCAAGATTATAGCTAATTCACAGCATTTAGCAGCAATTTACTGGTCTAATCACCCTATCTTTGTCAGAAAACTTGCAACACAGTGCACGTTTTTACTCAATTCTGAAAAACCTTGATACAAAAAAACCGCCCTAGAACAAGGCGGTTTGTTGTGGACATGTTGCGGTCTTACGCGAGTTCAGCTTTTTCTGCGATCAGTTTATCAACCACGCTTGGATCCGCTAAGGTTGAGGTGTCACCTAGGTTACTGGTATCGCCGGTTGCAATTTTACGTAGGATACGGCGCATAATTTTACCGGAACGTGTTTTCGGTAACGAATCAGTCCAGTGCAACACATCAGGGGTGGCGATTGGACCGATTTCTTTTCTTACCCAGTCTTTTACCTGCTTATGAAGCTCTGCTGATGGGTATTCACCATCATTGAGCGTGATATAGGCATAGATGGCCTGACCTTTGATGTCATGCGGGATGCCAACAATTGCGGCTTCAGCAATTTTATCGAAAGCGACTAATGCCGACTCAATTTCTGCGGTGCCCATACGGTGGCCAGAAACGTTGAGTACATCATCGACACGACCCGTGATCCAGTAGTAACCATCTTCATCGCGACGCGCACCATCACTGGTAAAGTACATCCCTTTAAACGTCGAGAAGTAGGTTTGCTCGAAACGGTCGTGATCGCCATAGACGGTACGCATTTGTCCAGGCCAAGAATCTAGAATCACGAGATTACCATCTGTCGCGCCTTCTATGATGTTACCCATGTTATCGACAAGCGCTGGTTGAACACCAAAGAATGGTTTGCTGGCTGAGCCCGGTTTTAAATCTGTTGCACCCGGTAGCGGGGTAATTAAAATCCCACCAGTCTCGGTTTGCCACCACGTATCAACGATCGGTGATTGCTCGTTACCAATCGTCTTGTAGTACCACTCCCATGCTTCTGGGTTAATTGGTTCACCGACCGACCCCATGATTCTTAAACTGTCTCGTTTGGTCCCTTTTACTGCTTCGTCCCCTTTTGCCATCAGTGCACGAATGGCCGTTGGAGCGGTATAGAGAATATTAACTTGGTGCTTGTCGACCACTTCGCTCATGCGGCTTGTATCTGGGTAGTTTGGCACGCCTTCAAATAAAATCGTTTTTGCGCCATTAGCAAGCGGACCATAGATGAGGTAGGTGTGACCGGTAATCCATCCCACATCTGCAGTACACCAGAAGGTTTCACCCGGTTGATAGTCAAAGACGTACTTGAACGTCATTGCGGCATAGACTAAGTAACCGCCAGTGGTGTGCAATACACCTTTAGGTTTACCCGTTGACCCTGAGGTATAGAGGATAAATAGTGGATCTTCCGCTTGCATCTCTTCAGGAGGACAAATATCAGACACCGTTGCTGTGGCTTCATGCCACCAAACGTCACGATGACTGTGCCAAGCCACATCACCACCAGTACGTTTAAGAACCATGACAGTAGAAATGTTTTTCACGTCTGGGTTCGTTAGTGCTTCATCAACGTTTTTCTTTAGTGGTACTGCGCGACCGCCACGAACGCCTTCATCAGCGGTGATTACGACTTTCGCATCTGAATCGATAATGCGGCCCGACAAGGCTTCTGGAGAAAAACCGCCAAATACCACGGTGTGAACGGCACCGATTCGGGTACAGGCTAGCATGGCAACCGCCGCTTCAGGCACCATTGGCATATAAAGGCATACTACGTCGCCTTTTTTAACGCCTTGCGCTTTTAGCGCGTTTGAAAATTGACAAACTTCTTTATGCAATTCATTGAAAGTGAGCGTTTTATCGTCGGCAGGGTCATCGCCTTCCCAAATGATCGCTACGTCATCCCCTTTATCGGCGAGGTGGCGGTCAATACAGTTCGCAGACACATTGAGTGTGCCATCTTCAAACCAGCGAATATCGACATGACCGGTATCGAAAGAGGTGTTTTTCACCTGTGTGAAGGGTTTGATCCAATCTACAATCTTGCCGTGCTCGCCCCAAAATGCCTCAGGGTTGCTAACGGACTGCTGGTACATGGATAGGTAAGTGTCGTTATCCGCGTGCGTATGCGTTTTAATATTTTCTTTTACCGGATAAACATGAACTTCACTCATTGCTTCTCTCCTTGTGAATTGAGCACTTCCAACTTGGGCTGAGTTACATCTGCTACTAACTCTCGGCTAGATTGGCATAAACGGCAATTAGACTTTAGGCGTACTTGTTTTAAATGCCTTTAAATCAGTCACTTGCACTCATGCTGAAATGAGATCCCAGTCGCAAAATTAGTTTTGGGGAATAAAGGGTGGCATTGTGCCTTTTGTCAGCTTCAAATAGACCAGGGCGGCGGCTTTGGCGTCGTTGAGGGCATCGTGCTTATTGTAGGCGGGTATTTCTAAGTGCCGACAAATAGCCTCTAAGCTTAGATCGAAATAGCCGTTCGGCAACATTCGCAACAGCTTGTCATTGTAGAGCTGGCTGACTTCAATGAGCGCGTTGGGAAGGGGGAAGCCAAGGTGCTTTTTCGTGACACGATCGAGGATTTTTTTGTCGTAGCGAATGTGATAACCGACCAAAGGGCGATTACCAATAAAGTTAATGAGGGACGTAATCGCTTGCTGTTCGCTGATGCCATGTTTCAAATCGTGATGAGTAATGTGATGAATTTTAACCGAGTTTTCGTCGAGTGACTGTGGGGCACGAAGATGTACTTCAAATGGGGCGCTAGTAATAATCCGGTTACCAATGATTTTGGTCGCGGCAATCGTCACTATTTCAGCCACGTTAGGATCGAGACTGGTTGTCTCACAATCGAGTGACACAAACTCATTGCAGCGGGCACGGGCAAACAGTGGCGCATAAGTTGTGCCTTTAAGTTTATAGTGCCACCAATATCGTCGAATTGGGTTCATACTGCTCCTTGAGCGCAGGTTGCTTCTTACCTGTGCGTCGCTATATGCGAATTTGGTAATGATAGCCAAGCCATTGCTTGAATTTTTTCACCACATGTAGCCCATGACGTAACAAGTCCCGCTCTGGGCGCTCTAAGTTCGCTAACTGAATCGAATTTTGGGTGTGATGATGAGTGAGCTGTTGTTGCAACCTGAGTTTGAAAAATTGTTTGAGTGCTTCTGACAGATTATTGGCAGTCGAGGTCTCTAAAACGCGTTTCTCAACCAATTGGTCAATTCGCTCGAAAGTGTTGGTTGCTTCTAGCCCATACTCTAGGCTGAGTGCTCGAATACCGTGAACAATAGGGAAAATGCCGCCTTGCTTGATATCCAAGCCGTCCTTAGACGCTTTGACATTACCAAATAAGGTGAGCGGTACAGCAAAAGTCAGAGCGGGGCGGGTAAAGTCAGCCAAAATCAGCTCTTGCCCTTCCATTTGTTCTCGTAAGGACGTGCTTATAGGGGCAAGAAGTGTGAGGTTTCCTGCGATAGCCCGGGCGTCGGCAAGAATCGCCAACGCCATCACGTTATCGGGTGTCGCTTTAGTAATTAATTGCCGGACGTGACGGTGCCATTCAGAAACAGATTTGACCCACTGACTATTACTCACCATGACGTTGCCGGGACATAGTGGATAACCTAATCGAGCCAATGTATGGCTTAGCGTTTCTAGTACCTTTTCTTTGTCTGGCCAATCTAAAGCGTCATCTAAGATAAGCGCGTTATCTTGATCGGTTTTTAGTATTTGTTCGCCACGACCTTCTGAGCCTAATACGATAAAGCAGCAGTGATTATGTACTGCAGGAGGGAGGATCAATTCGAAGGCTTTTTCGATAATTTGCTCATTTACCGCTGAGATAAGCTCCATCATGAAGCGAGTGCGAATACCATTACTTACCAGGCTATCGACAAGTTGCTGTTGTTTTGTGGATGCCAGAGCAAGTTCTTCAATGCTATTAGCCCGAGCAATACTGAGCGACAACACATGAGAGTGGGTTGAGAATGTGCTGAGTATTTGGGTCATGTCGAGCATGCCAACCGGCTTTGAACCATCGCATACCATCAGCCGCTTAACGCGTTGTCTTGTCATGGTCACCATGGCATTAAAGAGAAAGTCCTCTTTTTCAACCTGATGAACGGGAAAGGTGGCGATATCACTTATCGAAGTGTCGCAGGGTAAATGCTCCAGAACGACGGCATGGAGCATGTTGGTACGGGTGACGATGCCATAAGGCAGGGCAGAGGGATGCGTTTGTCGTCTTGGATCACTATCGTGCAAGCCAATAAGAGCGGCATCAACGCCTTGATCAAGTAATAACTGTGTGACTTCGGTAATAGAATGCTCAGCATCCAGTATTAACGCCGGATGGTAAATATCTTGGTCGACCTTTGTCAGAATAAACTCAGCGAGGTTTTGTTGTTTTTGCGCGTCTTCGAGTAATTGCTGTCTGGTGGCTAAATTGCTATCAAAATAGGCAGCAAATTGCCCATTTGCCTGATAAAGAGAGAGAAAGACGTCTTTAGGCAGTAAGTACGCTAATGTGTCTTCAAGGGCGACGTAGTGATGTTTTACTGGGTCGCCAAATTGGGCTCGCACATCAAACATGTCGTCAAAGGTGTAGTGGGCGTATATTTCCTTGCTGTGTTCATCACGCTCTTCTACCGAGCCCTTAATTAAAATGTAGAGATGCTGACTGAGCTGATGACTTTTTAGTAGGACATCTTTTTCTCGAAAATAAGCGACGTCCAATGATGAGCGCAACTGGGTTTGCTCACGTTCAGACAGGCGGTCGAACGGAGGCGACGACATATTAAATTTGTCAGGCATCATAGGGTCTCTGTGTTGTCTCACCGTACCTCATATTGTGACAACTATTGCATTAACCTCCAGACGACTTTAGTCGAATAGGTCTGTTTACTGGTTATCCAATTGATACGTTTTATGAGTGATGGAGTAATGTTCGGCGTCTATGACCATAAGGGGGCACTATTTGAGGTAATTTATTTCTAGTAACAATTCCCTTTTTTGGAAAGACATGTCATTGCATAATGTGCCCGTTCTACTGTGATCAGGTCATTCATCCTGATTTATTTCTTCTTTTTAGGTTGTTGTTATGTTGAATCCTTCTCCTTTTGCCTGGGTCTCTCAGTACCTGTTTGGCTTCTTCTTTGCTTATGGTGTCTATTTACCATTTTGGGCATTGTGGTTTGAAGACCAAGGTGTATCTGCTACAGATGTTGGTATGTTAATGGGGCTTGGTTTTGCGACACGGTGTGTTGCTAATTTATTGATTACACCAAGAATTCATCAAGTTGAACGCCTACTGCCAGCGTTGCGTTGGGCAACATTGGCTTGTACATTATTTATTGCCATGCACCTAGCTGCGGGCGCCAATATCATGTTACTTGCGTTGGTTACGGTGTTATTTAACCTGAGTTTCGGCCCTATGGTGCCGTTGTCTGATGCGATGGCCAATCATTATGCGAGTCGAGGTGTGTTGGACTATGGACGAGCTCGTCTTTGGGGCTCTGTTGCTTTTATTGCTGGCTCTTCGGTTGTTGGGTATCTAGCGTCGCAGTATGGCGCCAATATGATTGTCTATACGGCGTTAGCAGGGTTTGTCCTGTCGATGTTATTAGTGATGAGAACGCCAATTAACCCGCCCGTATCAGAAGCGTCACATGCGGCAGAACGTCCTAGTTTAAAAAGCTTGTTGTGTGATAAGGAAGTCGTGCGTTTTCTGGTACTGATTGCACTTATTCAAGGCAGCCACGCCGCGTACTACAGTTTCAGCTCTATATACTGGAAAGAAGCCGGTCACCCCGAAAGTGTCATTGGCTACCTATGGAGTTTGGGTGTGGTCTCAGAGGTGCTTTTGTTTGCCTTTAGCAAAAAATGGTTTGCTGGCTGGTCGTTGCGAACCTTATTTGTTGTTTCTTCTATGGGCGTGATCGTGCGGTGGGGATTGACGGCGTCAACAGTAGCCCTGCCTGCTTTGGTGGTTATCCAGCTACTTCATGGTGTCACCTTTGGTATCGCGCATATTGCTGCCATTCAATACATTCAAAAGTCAGAAGCCAATAAAATGGTGGCATTACAGTCGCTTTATAATGCGATTCCTCTTGGTGCCTTTATAGCGTTAATGATGGCGGTAAGCGGCTGGGGGTATGAACAATGGGGTGCAAACATTTTCTGGGGTATGGCGTTTATGGGTGTATTAGCGTTATTTATTAAGGTTGAGCCAAAAAGTAAACCGGTGAAAGACATCAAAGAGTTTTCTCAGCCTGAGCCACAGAAATGATGCTAAGCGTTTGAGTTATTAGGTTATAGCCCTTTAAATGAGAACAAAGGTTTTAAAGGGATATGACCAATGCAAGGATGGATAGTAATTCCTGTCTCGCTGGCATACCTTGGGGTGTTATTTCTCATCGCATGGTATGGAGACAGGCAAAAGAAGTGGTTGTCAAAATGGCGACCGTGGGTTTATAGCCTCTCTATCGCGGTGTATTGTACCTCTTGGACCTTTTACGGTACGGTGGGGCAAGCCAGTAACAATCCTTGGTCGTTTCTCCCTATTTATATCGCTCCCATTCTGGTGTTTACATTAGGTTGGCGAGTGATTGCTCGTTTAGTGCTGATTGCCAAGCGGGAACATATCACGTCGATTGCCGATTTTATCGCTGCCCGTTACGGAAAATCACAAGGCTTGGCTGTGGCTGTCACCCTAATCGCGGTGGCGGGGATCTTGCCTTATATTGCGCTGCAGTTGCGTGGTATTACTATGGGACTAGACGTTGTCGCCCCAAACCTAGCCAATGATCTTGGTTATCAAGATACCCATATCTCTTGGTTCGTTGTTGGTGCATTAGCGGTTTTTACCATGCTATTCGGAACTCGTCATATTGATAATACCGAGCATCACCGTGGCATGATGATGGCGGTAGCATTTGAGTCAATTGTTAAGCTGGTGGCATTTTTAGTCGTTGGATTTTTCATCCTTTATCTGGCATGGGAACGCCCTGATATTCGATTGGCGGAGCTGGCATCCGCGACCTATCAATCCCCCAATATTCCTACGCTACTTATCCATACCGCATTAACCATGATGGCGATTATCTGTCTTCCTAGGCAGTTTCATACCATGGTGGTTGAAAATGAACGAGCAAAAGATTTGCATACTGCTCGCTGGCTATTTCCACTTTATTTGCTCCTGATGGGGCTATTTGTGTTGCCGATAGCATGGGTTGGACAGGGTTTGTTAATGGGGACATCCCCCGATACCTATGTCATTAGTATCCCTAAGTTTGCCGATGCCGATCATATCGCGTTGTTGGCGTTTTTAGGTGGAACCTCTGCGGCAAGCGGTATGGTGATAGTGTCGACCATTGCGCTGGCTATTATGGTATCGAATGATCTCGTGATGCCGTTGTTACTGCGGCGCATTAAGCTGGCTCATCGCTCTCACCGTCACTTGTCTGGCTTGTTGTTGATCATTCGCCGAGCGTTGATCTGCTTGTTGCTGTTTGGCGCATGGTTGTTTTATCAGGCGTTAGATTCTATTCACTCTTTATCGGCGATTGGCTTTTTGTCATTTTCGGCGATTACCCAATTCGCCCCCGCACTTATTGGTGGCTTGTATTGGCGTTTAGGTAACCGAAAAGGGGTGTATGTTGGTTTACTCGTGGGCTTTACCATTTGGCTGATTACACTGATGAGTGAAACGGGGCTGCTTGCTGGAGATGCGCAGAATAACCTGTTGATTTGGGTGATTACTCCACCAGAGTTGTTGCTATCTTTGGATCTTAAAAGCTCTGACTGGGGCATGCTGATTAGTGTTGTGCTCAACGCGTTATGCTTTATTACCGTGTCGTTGTCGACAAGGGCGAGTTTAACGGAGCGTTTGCAGTCGGCTTCTTTTGTCGGTACGCCATTACCCGAAAGTGAAAATATTAGCTTATATCAAAGCCGAGTGACGGTGGCTGAACTCGAAATGCTGGCCTCTCGCTTTGTGGGACGAACGCGGGTTCGCAGCGCTTATCGACAGTTTTGGCGTCAGCAGCAACAAGATGCGTTACCCAATCAGCAAGCATCGGCGGAGTTGATTCGGCATACTGAACGAGTACTGGCTGGTGTATTTGGCGCCTCGTCCGCGAAACTTGTTCTGACGTCAGCGTTGCAAGGTCGTAATATGCAGCTCGAAGAAGTGGCGACGATTGTCGATGAAGCGTCGGAGCTGTATCACTTTAGTCGAGGTTTACTACAGGGGGCGATAGAGCACATAGGGCAAGGTATTGCTGTTGTCGATAAACAGCTTAGGTTAGTGGCGTGGAATCGACGTTACTTAGAATTATTTAGCTTCCCGCCGGGGTTGATACAAGTAGGGCGACCTATTGCAGAGGTCATTCGACATAATGCAGAGCAAGGACTTTGTGGTCCGGGCGACCCGAATGAACATGTTCGCAAACGCATTTATCACCTAGAGCAAGGCTCACCGCATACGTCATCAAGGATCCGTGCAGATGGTAGCGTGATTGAAGTTCAAGGTAATCCCATGCCCGGCGGCGGGTTTGTCATGAGCTTTACCGACATTACTGTGTTTAGGGAGGCGGAAAGTGCGTTGCGTGATGCAAATGAGCGCTTGGAATTCAGAGTGACTGAGCGAACGAAAGAGCTGGAACAATTAAATGCCCGTCTTGTGTTCGCCACAAAGAAAGCGGAATCTGAATCGCAATCCAAAATGCGTTTTTTAGCGGCCGTAAGTCATGACTTGATGCAGCCTTTGAATGCTGCTCGACTGTTTGCTTCCTCTTTATCAGAAGTCAGTAAAGATGATGAAACGAAAAAATTGTCGTCGCACATTGAAAGTGCGCTCGGCGCCGCAGAAGAGTTGATAGGTGATTTATTAGATATCTCTCGTTTGGAGTCGGGGAAGTTGCAAACGAAGGTGCGTGGCTTTGAGCTTTCAGAAGTCTTTGAGACATTAAAAGCTGAGTTCAGTGCCATTTCTGTTGGCCAGAATATTCGTTTTTCGGTGGTGTCATCGGGTTTGATTGTTAAGTCGGATCCGAAATTATTGCGTCGAGTACTGCAGAACTTTCTTACCAATGCTTTTCGCTATAACCCCGAGGGGAAAGTGGTGTTGGGCGCGAGACGAGTCAATGGTCGAGTGAGAATTGATGTCTGGGATGATGGTATTGGCATTCCAGAAGATAAACAGAAAGAAATTTTTGACGAGTTTTCTCGCGTTGATCAGGCTCGAGCTGATCAAGGGCTAGGGTTAGGGCTTGCTATTTCTAGGGGGATAGCCCGAGTTCTTAACCATCAGATTTCTATGCAGTCATGGCAAGATAAGGGCAGTGTATTCTCGATAACGTTAGATAAAGCGAGTGATGTTGAGCCGGTATTAAAGCCTGTGACAACGGCGCCACATGCTGCACTTCAGCATCTTAAAGTGCTTTGTGTTGATAACGAACAAGACATTCTTGTGGGTATGGAGAGCTTATTAGCGCGCTGGGGGTGTGATGTTAGAACCGCGCTCGATTTGGTCGGTAGCCTCAAACATCTGGAAGATGATTGGTTACCGGATGTGATTTTCTCGGACTATCGTTTAGACAATGGCCGTACAGGCTTAGAGGTGTTACAGCAATGTCGTCTGCGGTTAGGAGACTCATTTAAAGGCGTGATTATTAGCGCCGATCGTACTGAAACTATGCTTGAAGGCATTAAATCTAATGGCTTTAGCTTTTTGCCAAAACCGGTTAAACCCCTCAAATTAAGGGCGATGCTCAATCGTACCTAGTCAGATGAAAGTGATGGAAAGCATTAATGTCATGATTGTGTTGTTAAGTTTTCCATTGCTTTACCTTATATAACGCTTCCTTTACATAGCTTGACAGACGCTTTACATCAGGTGAGTTACGCTAGAGTCCTCTTCAAACACGTCAGTTAGAAAAGGTGAATATATGAAAAAGCGATTAGTTGTAGCGTGTGTTGCGCTTATGTCTGGAAGTGTATTCGCAGGAAGCGATATTGGTAATAGCAAGTTGGAAACCGAAGCATTTTCCAGCAAGCAGAAAGCCTATGAGGCTGGCTACCAGTTGGTTGATGAACTTAATGAGATGTCTAGTGGTGCTTTGGCGCATCAATTCAAGCTGAATGCTCACAGTGACAACATCCAAGATGTTGAATTAAAAAACACTGAAATATTAGTTCAAGAATTCTCCGAAAAACAAGGAACTATAAAGTATCGCGCTCAGGTGAATGTCAGTTATCAATATGACGCGAAAGATAGTTAGTCCTGTTCAGGTCTTATCTTAGGAAAAGGCAATATAATAGAGTGGCAAAAACAGGTTTATTCTCAATATCACCAAGATTAAACGAGAATACGAACTGTTATTTGACGCACTATCTTTATCTCTAATGAGAATTTAGTAAGTAATGAGGTGTCATCATGAATAAACTAGCATTAATTACCGCGTCTTTGGTTCTATCATCTACAGCAATGGCGACCACAACATCACTGGTTGGTGATGTCGACTTACATTCAGAAGGCTTTAGCACTAAACAGCAAGCTTATGATGCAGGCTTTCAGATGGTGAATGATTTGAAAGCGATGCCTTCGACGGATTTAGTTTATAAGTTGAGAGTGCATGAAGGCGATTTATTGCGAAACAGTGTCCAAGTTGACGATGCGCAGATCACCGTGCAGGAATATGCAGAAAATCGCGGTGAAATTAAGTACCGAGCGATTATCGATGTTGAGTATTCGTATAAAGAGCGCTCATAGCGGTTTACTTACCGTTTAGGTGACGGCCTGCGAGTCGCGTAAAAAAGACCAATGCGTACGCATTGGTCTTTTCTTCTTTAGCCAACGAGTAAACGTTGTTATTAGTGGTCGTGGGCCTCACCAGCACCTTTCGGGTAACGGATAGACTCAACCATTTCTTGTACATCTTCAGGTACTTCAGCCGTGAACTTGTTCACTACGATAGAGACAACAAAGTTTAGACACATACCCAGTGTACCGATGCCTTCTGGGCTGATACCAAACCACCAGTTTTCTGGTGTGCTTGCGGCTGGGTTGATGAACTTGAAGTAAATGATGTAGCTTGCTGTGAAGGCAATACCTGACAACATACCGGCAATTGCGCCTTCCTTGTTCATCTTCTTGTAGAAGATACCTAGGATGATGGCAGGGAAGAAGGATGCTGCGGCTAAGCCGAAGGCAAACGCTACTACCTGTGCTACAAAGCCTGGTGGATTAATACCTAAGTAACCTGCACCTACAATCGCGACCATGGCTGCTAGACGAGCAGCTAATAGCTCCTGCTTGTCGGTCATGTTTGGCCTGAAGCCTTTCTTCAACAAGTCATGTGAAATTGACGTTGAGATGACCAATAACAAACCTGCGGCTGTTGATAGTGCGGCTGCTAGACCACCGGCTGCAAGTAGTGCTACAACCCAGTTTGGTAGTTTCGCGAGCTCTGGAGAAGCCAGAACGATGATGTCACGGTTAATCTTCATCTCGTTGCGTTCATCGCCCGAGTAGAACATTTTGCCATCGCCGTTCTTATCTTCCCAACCCACTAGGCCAGTACTTTCCCAGTTTTGATACCAACTTGGTGCTTCTGCTGCTGGTACCCCTTTCATATCAGGGCCATTAATCGTCTCAATCATATTGACTCGAGCGAAAGCGGCAACGCCTGGTGCAGTTGTATAAAGCAAAGAGATGAACAGTAGCGCCCAACCTGCTGAGATACGTGCATCACGTACGCGAGGTACAGTGAAGAAACGAATGATTACATGTGGCAGACCCGCAGTACCGACCATTAGAGCTGCACAGATGAAGAAGACATCGACCATGCTCTTGTTGCCTTCGGTATAGGCGGTGAACCCAAGCTCTTCAGTCAAGCCATCGAGCTTATCAAGTAAATAAACGTCTGTACCTGAGAGCGTTGACCCCATACCCACTTGTGGAAGTGGATTACCTGTCATCATGATAGAGGTAAAGATTGCTGGCACAAGGAAGGCGAAAATGAGGACACAGAATTGAGCTACCTGCGTATAAGTGATGCCTTTCATACCACCCAATACGGCATAGAAGAACACAATGCCCATACCAATGATGATGCCTAAGTTAATGTCTACTTCTAGGAAGCGGGAGAATACTACGCCCACCCCACGCATTTGACCTGCGACATAGGTAAATGAGACGAAGATGGCACAAAATACCGCAACCATACGCGCGGTTTTCGAGTAGTAACGTTCACCGATGAAATCAGGAACGGTAAACTGCCCGAATTTACGCAGATAAGGCGCTAAACATAGTGCGAGTAGTACATAACCACCTGTCCAACCCATCAAGTACACCGCACCGTCGTAGCCAACGAATGAGATGATACCTGCCATAGAAATGAACGAGGCTGCAGACATCCAGTCTGCTGCGGTAGCCATACCATTTGCGACGGGGTGAACACCACCACCAGCCACGTAAAATTCACTGGTCGAGCCTGCTCGAGCCCAGATTGCGATGCCGATATACAGTGCGAATGTAATACCGACGAGAATAAACGTCCAAGTTTGAATATCCATGTTCTAGCCTCTAGTCTTCCTGTACGTTGTATTTTTTGTCGAGCGCATTCATGCGAGCAACGTAAATAAATATCAGCGCCACGAAGGTGTATATCGAACCTTGTTGAGCAAACCAAAATCCTAGCTTGAAACCGCCAAATTGAATGGTGTTAAGGGCATCAACAAATAGAATGCCTGCGCCGTAAGATACGACGAACCAGATGGCGAGCAGCGTCCCCATGATTCCCAAGTTTTCCTTCCAGTAGGCTTGCGCATGTTCCGATGATTCGAACGCCATGGCTATCTCCTTATTAAGTGGTGTTAACGTAATGTTACGTTTAATAAGGTAGCAGGGTCGTAGCAAGAACTCTGTGCAACTTTAGTCGATCGAAAATAAGAAAGAAATGCATGAATAACAGATGGTTGACGTTATGGTTTGTTAAAAGTGTGATGTTAAATTGCTGTTAAATTAGCCAAAGGTCTAATATTTAACAGTATCAACAAGCCGAGAAAGTGACATTAAGTACACATTAATACACATGTGCTTAGCAAATTAGCTGAGTTGATACCTCACAATTGTGTTTTAATTGTCATGTTGGCAATAAGTTACATAAATCACGGAGAGTAATGAGTGGATGCAGATTCAATTAACAGCCTGTTTTTGACTGGAGCAGTACTTGTCGCATTAAGTGTGCTGTTTAGTCAGGTATCCGCAAAGCTGGGCGTACCGATCCTAGTGATGTTTTTAGGTGTCGGTATGTTGGCGGGAGAGGATGGTCCTGGGGGCATTTACTTCGATGATTATTCCATTACTTATTTAGTGAGTAACTTAGCATTAGCGGTTATTTTGCTTGATGGCGGCATGCGCACCCGCGTTGCCAGCTTTAGAGTGGCTTTTTGGCCTTCAATCACCATGGCAACGCTGGGCGTTGCTTGCACCACAACCTTGACCGGTTTGATGGCTATGTGGCTGTTTGACTTAGAGTTGCTGCAAGGCATTTTGGTGGGGGCCATTGTCGGCTCTACCGACGCCGCCGCTGTATTTTCTTTATTAAAAGGACGCCAACTCAATGAGCGTGTTGGCGCAACACTAGAAATTGAATCCGGAACTAACGATCCCATGGCGGTATTTTTAACCGTCACGCTTATTGCTGTGCTTGGTAGCTCAGGCATGGATTTGGGCGCGGCCTTCCTTATCAAAAGTTTTCTGATGCAATTTGGTATTGGGATTATTGTTGGTTTAGCGGGGGGCTGGTTACTGTGGAAGCTTGTTAACCGTACGCAATTGCACGAAGGGTTATATTCAATACTGGTGATTAGTGGTGGTGTGGCGTTACTGGCATTAGCCAATCACCTTGGTGGCAGTGGTATTTTGTCCATCTATCTTGTCGGGCTATTGCTGGGCAATAAGCCGACACGTTCACGTCACTCAATACTTAGTGTACTGGATGGTATGACTTGGTTAAGTCAGATTGTGATGTTTGTGGTGTTGGGTCTATTGGTAACCCCATCGAGCTTGGTCGACATTATGGTGCCGGGCTTTGCTTTAGCCTTTGGTATGATTTTCTTTGCGCGACCGATATCGGTTTGGCTAGGTTTATCTCTATTTAAGAGTTTCGGCGCTCGTGAAAAATGGTTTATTTCTTGGATTGGTTTACGTGGTGCGGTTCCCATCATTTTGGCTGTGTATCCGATGATGGCAGGTTTACCTAATGCTCAGCTCTATTTCAATATTGCTTTCTTTGTCGTATTGGTGTCACTGGTGGTGCAAGGTGGCACATTAATGAAAGCGGCAGCGTTAGCCAAAGTGGAACTCCCTCCTAAACCAGAACCTATCTCTCGCTCTGGCGTGGAAATTTTTCCGGCTAGTGAATGGGAGATGTTCATTTACAAGCTGAAGCCAGAAAAATGGTGTGTCGGTGAGCCGCTACGTAAATTAAAAATGCCAGAAGGAACTCGAATTGCCGCATTGTTCCGAGATAATCAGCTGCTGCATCCATCGGGCAGTACCGAGTTGCGAGCGAGTGATACTTTATGTGTATTAGCGCAAGATCAAAATTTAGATGCATTGAGTCTATTGTTTAGTGAAGCGCCAGAAGATGAAAGCCTTGCTCGGTTCTTTGGTGATTTTTTCCTTGATGCCACCGCGAAGCTGTCTGATGTGTCGACATTTTATGGGTTTGAATTCGAGGATATCGATGCGGATATGACGCTAAAAACGTTAGTTGAAAAAGAACTAGGTACTCAGCCCGTTTTGGGGGATAGCTTTGAGTGGCATGGACTGCAATGGGTGGTTGCTGCCATAGACGAAAATGAAGTGACGAAATTAGGACTTTGTTTGCCAGACGCACCTGACGAGTAGCGGTATTGTTTGAGTATCACTCTCGCACCTAAAACAAACGCTGGTGGATGACGTGTAAAGGGCCCCGACAAATCGATAATGATTGGTCGGGGCTTTTTTATTCGCTCGCCTCATTGAGTAAAATGACGGCTTGGGTTCGATTCTTTACGCCAAGCTTTCTGAAAATTGCCGTCATATGCGCTTTTATGGTGGCCTCTGAAACATTCAAATCATAGGCGATTTGTTTATTAAGCAAACCGTCTGACAGCATGCCCAACACCTTGTATTGTTGCGGTGTTAGTGTCGCAATTTTCTCTGCGAGGTCACTATAAGTCGCGTCATCAGACATTAGCTCGATAGGAAAATAGGGTTCACCGTCAAGTACTTGATTTAGAGCGCCGATGAGGACTTTCATATCGCTTGATTTAGGGATGAACCCAAACGCCCCATGCATTTTTACTTGCGAGACGATACTGGCTTCTTCGCTTGCTGAAATGACCACTATGGGGATGTCCGGGTGGTCGGCTCTAAGCTGAATTAGCCCTGACATGCCATTTGCGCCAGGCATTTTTAAGTCGAGTAAAATGAGATCCGGCTCTTCGCTTTTTTCAAGTAAGCCAAGTAGAGAAGACAATGAATCCGCTTCTAGCAGGTTGGCACCACTTATCGCCATATGCACTGATTGGAAAAGTGCATTTCTAAACAGCGGATGATCGTCAGCGATAATGATGGTGTACGTCGGTTCCATGTCATCTCAACTTTTTAATAAAATGTTAATACTATTATTGATTCTCTTGCGCCAGCAAACAATTAGCTCAATGCAAAACTCTGATGAGAATCGAGTTTTTTACTGAGTTAATTGGTTTTTTCTCAAGTGTTGCAAGAAATCTTCAGCTGGCACAAACCCTGTCAACCTTGCATTGGGTTGCGCTTGCCCTTGAGCGTCCCAAAATTCAATGGTCGGCAACCCTAAAACATTCATGGCTTTGAGCAGTTCAATATCTTGGGGTTGGTTTTTGGTGACATCCGCTTGCAGTAGCACAAAGTTATCTAATACCGACTCTACGGCAGGATCGTGGAAGGTGTACTTTTCAAACTCTTTACACGCGACGCACCAATCAGCATAGAAATCGAGCATGACAGGTTTGCCCGCTAGTTTTGCTTGTTCGAGTGCTTGATTGAGCTCGTTGATATTATTGACGCGCGTAAAGGTAATTTGTGCTTCATTCTGAACCGTGTCACCAAACCAATATTGCAAGGTGGGTTGAGCGGAGGCGAAGAGGCCAAGGATTGCAATAATGCCAACAAAGCTTTGCTTCCAACCACCAAACGTTAGCGAGTTTTTCTGATGGTATAGCCAGCCAAAGCCGATCACACCTAAACTAGACCATAGTATGGTTGCCCACAGCTCCGGTAGAATTCGTTCAAGTAAGAAAATCGGAGCAGCGAGTAAGACAAACCCAAACAACACTTTAACGCGGTCCATCCATCCGCCCGCTTTAGGTAGCAGTTTATTACCAAACACGGCAGCTGCGATCAGCGGAATACCCATTCCTAGTGCCAGCGCATAGAGAGCGACGCCACCAATTAGAAGATCACCACTTTGTGCGACGTAAAGTAAAGCGCCTGACAGAGGGGCGGTTGTGCACGGTGAGCAGACGAGCCCTGAGATGGCGCCCATTAAGAACACACCGAGTAAATTGCCTCCCTGCTGTTGATTACTCAGGCCGTTTAACCAAGTTTGAACTTTCGATGGTAATTGTATGGTATACAGGCCGAACATCGAGAGTGCGAGCGCGATAAAGAGCACACTAAGACCAATTAGGACATAAGGGTGTTGCATCGCGGCTTGAAATTGCATGCCAGCCGAAGCGACGACTAAGCCAAGCAAGGTATAGGTAAGCGCCATGCCTTGAACGTAGACAAAAGAAAGGCCGAGCGCTTGTTTTTGAGTACGTTTCCCTCCACCTAAGACAATACTGGTTAGTATCGGATACATAGGGAGCACGCAGGGCGTAAACGCGAGCCCAACACCGAGTAATAAAAACAGCGCTGGCGTCCACCAGACCTGTGAGAGTTTGCTGGTTAGGTCATTGTCTAATGCTGGCGCAGATATTGCGGACTCTGCGGGTGTCTTATTGATGACTTGAGTTGAGTTTGTTGCTGTAGCAGCATCATCGAAAGTAAATGGGGCAATATCAATGATACGAGTTTCCGGAGGGTAACAAAAGCCAGCTTTGGCACAACCTTGGTATTGAACAATCAGTTTGCCATCGGGTTGGTATGATTCCAGCGGCACCTGAATAAATAGCGGTTCAGTGTAAATGTTAACCTTGCCAAAAAACTCATCTTGGTAGGGCGTGCCATCTTCCATTTCAATGGTGCCAATAGTGATGTTATCACCACTGATCAGGATTCTATCTTGGTATAGGTAATAGTCGTCTTTGACCTGCCAGTCGATAAAAACACGTTGTCCTTGCTGATAATAATTAAGTGGAAATGCCTCATCTACCGGAACAAAGGTATTGTTTGATTTAGGTGTAAAGGCTAAATCGGAACCTTGTCCAAATTGTGCAAAGCTTGACCATGAGAAGGTCATAAGAGAGAGCAATACGAGCTTAACGAATATTCTTATCATAAGGCGTTACTTGTGAGTTCACGTTTGAGTTATCGAAAATTACTGAAAGTTATCTTAACCTAAGACAGGCAGATAGGAAGTTTTGTTTCAAGCAAGGATAAAAAAAGAGCAACGTAATGCGTTGCTCTTTTAAATGGAGGTAATGTCGGGAGTGCTTAGCCGATGAGTAGACCACCAAAAGCAAACCCAAGCGCGACAGCGGTACTAATCGTTGCGACACCTGGGATGAAAAACGGGTGGTTAAATACGTATTGACCAATACGTGTAGAGCCCGTGTCATCCATTTCTACCGCAGCCAGCAGCGTAGGGTAGGTTGGCAATACAAATAGTGCGCTCACCGCAGCAAAAGAAGCCACAGCGGTAAGTGGAGCAACACCAATCGCGAGTGCTGCTGGCATCAACGCGACGGTTGTTGCACCTTGAGAGTAAAGCAGCATCGAAGCAAAGAATAAGACTAGCGCTAGCATCCATGGGTAGTCTTGTAATAAGGCCCCTGCAAAGTCTTTAATTTCATCGACATGGGCATTGACGAATGTTGAACCTAACCACGCAACACCTAACACACAAACACACGCCGTCATACCGGAGCGGAATGTCGCCGCCGCAGGAATTTGCGAAGCATCGATCTTAGTAAATAACGTGATAGCGCCAGCGGCAGCCAACATGATGGTCATAATTGCTTCATTACGACCTAGTGCTGGATTTTCAATCAAACCTACTGAGCCGGAGATAGCCGCGGCATAACAAACCACAAATATGATGGCGGCTAAGAAAATATAGGTAGCCGTCTTTGCTGTCGGCAGAATATCGCGCTTTTGGGTCGTGTTGAGCTTAATCAGACCTTGAGCAAGGCGCTCTTGATAAACCGGATCATCTTTCAGTTCACTGCCCATGAAGTTGGCAACAAACGCACCGACCATACAGGCGATGAACGTTGTTGGGATACAAACCGCGAGCAGGGTTAGGTAATCGACGCCCATTGGTGCCAGCATGGCGGCAAATGCTACGACTGCGGCAGAGATCGGTGAAGCGGTGATGGCGATTTGCGACGCAACAACAGCAATTGACAGCGGGCGAGAAGGACGAACACCTTGGCCTTTTGCTACCTCAGCGATAACTGGCAATGTAGAGAAAGCGGTGTGACCCGTACCCGCGAGCAGTGTCATGAGGAAGGTGACGATGGGAGCGTAAAAGGTAATACGCTCGGGGTGTTTTCGTAAGAAGTTTTCTGCAATTTGTACTAACCAGTCCATACCGCCGGCCACTTGCATCGCCGCGATTGCGGTAATAACAGACATGATGATCAAGATAACATCAACGGGGATGTATGATTGGCTTGTAGGGACACCTAAAATGAGAGAAAGAGCGATGACACCAGCGCCCCCTGCTAAACCAATACCAATACCGCCGATACGTGCGCCCAAATAAATGAACAGTAGTACGACGGCGAGTTCTATAGCAACCATAGTAATTCCTCGAGTTATCGTTCGCTTAATCAATCCCAACAAGCATAGGCGGAAAGCGAACGGTTGTTTTGCGTTAAATCTGCATTGTTGAATGCGATGTGTTCGTAATAACCAGTAAAAAGGCCCCCTATAGGGAGCCTTAAGTAAACGTTATTCGTAGCGCTTGGCTTTATACTGAGGTTTCATCAGGTTGTCTACCGAGAAAATATCATCAAGCTCTTCTTCCGATAGAAGACCACGCTCAAGTACCACTTCTTTAACACTTTTACCGGTTTCTGCGCAGATTTTTCCGACGATATCGCCCTCGTGGTGACCGATGTAAGGGTTCAGATACGTTACGATACCAATTGAGTTATACACATAACTTTCACAGACTTCTTTATTCACCGTGATGCCATCAACACACTTGTCTCGTAAGTTTACACAGGCATTTTTTAGGATCTCTAAGGATTCAAACATGCTCTGTGCAATGACTGGTTCCATCACGTTGAGTTGCAGTTGTCCACCTTCAGCAGCAAACGAAATGGTATTGTCATTACCAAGGACTTTAAAGCACACTTGGTTTACCACCTCTGGAACAACTGGGTTTACTTTTGCTGGCATGATTGATGAACCAGCCTGCAGCTCTGGTAGGTTTAACTCGTTTAAGCCTGAGCGAGGGCCAGAAGAGAGCAGGCGAAGGTCATTACAGATTTTAGATAGCTTAACAGCTAAGCGTTTTAGGGCGCTGTGCGTCATTACGTAGGCACCACAGTCTGACGTTGCTTCAATCAAATCTTCTGCAGGTACACACTCAAGTCCGGTAACGCTGGATAGGTGCTTAACGGCTAATTCCTGATAACCCGGTGCTGCGTTAAGACCAGTACCAATTGCGGTTGCGCCCAGGTTAACCTCGAGCAAAAGCTTAGAGGTATAGTCAAGATTTTTAATTTCTTCGTTAAGCGTTACCGCCCAGGCGTGGAACTCTTGGCCCACCGTCATCGGCACAGCATCTTGTAGTTGAGTACGGCCCATTTTTAAGATACCAGAGAACTCTTGGCTCTTAGATTCGAATGCCCCTTTTAGGTATTCGATTGAGTCCATGAGTTTTTTCACGCTGTTGAAGACCGCGATACGGAAGCCCGTTGGGTAGGCGCAGTTGGTTGACTGACTTTTGTTTACGTGGTCGTTAGGGTTAATGAACTCGTATTGGCCTTTTTCTTTGCCCATTAATTCAAGGGCAACGTTAGCAATCACTTCATTAGTGTTCATGTTAACCGATGTACCCGCACCACCTTGGAAAACATCCGACGGGAATTGGTCCATGCATTTACCTGTTTCTAAGATCACATCACAGGCTTGAATAATGTACTGCGCCACATCTTTAGGTAAGACGCCTAGCTCACGGTTAGCCAGCGTTGCTGCCTTTTTCGTCATTACCATGCCGCGCACAAAATCAGGCACATCAGAGATAGTGGCATTGGAGATATTGAAGTTTTCAATCGCGCGTAGAGTATGAATGCCGTAATAAGCATCCGCTGGAACATGACGTTGACCTAATAGATCTTCTTCGATGCGAGTGGCTTTAGCCGCTGTGTTTGGAGCGAGGGTGGAAGTAGCCATACTTGGATCCTTAGATAATTGTTCTGCTTAGATTACAGGGTCTTTGCCATATCTGTTTTAAAGAATCCATTCGCCAGAATAATTGGCTGGTTATTACGTCCTGATTTATAGGAAACATATTACTCAAAGTGGCACATAAAAATAGTAGCTGGATCACCTTTTTAACCTAATTATTGCAGAAATCTTATCGATTGATGTGGGATGAGATGCGCATCAAATAATTATTTACCTACGCTTGGGTACATACCTTGTAAAACTATTTCTTTGGCAATACTAAGCAATGTGAGCGAATTATTTGTGGTTTGCTTCAATGTGGGCGTAAACTGACAGCAAACCAAGGAGGACACAGTGTTTCCGATATTATTATTACTCTTTATTTGTGTGCCAATTATTGAAATTGGCTTGTTTATTCAAGTGGGTGGCTTCTTAGGGCTATGGCCGACCATTGGCTTAGTTTTAATCACGGCTTTTGTTGGGGCGACATTAGTTCGTAGCCAAGGGCTACAAACGTTGATGTCGGTACAAACGCGCCTTCAGAAAGGTGAGATGCCAGCCCAGCAAATCGTGGAAGGCGTTATGCTTGCTGTGTCTGGTGTGCTGTTACTGACGCCAGGCTTCATGACGGATGCGATGGGAATGTTGGTGTTATTACCCGCCCCTCGTGCGGCCATTGCAAAATACTTGATGAGCAAAGTAGTGGTTAACACCATGCAAGGCGGTTTCCATCAAGGTCACGGTTCCCAAGGTGGCTTTCAGTCCCACGATCCGTTTCAGCGCGGTCCATTTGATGGTCAAGGGCAAGATAGCAATACGTTTGAAGGTGAATTCGAACGCAAAGATGACAACGATAGAAACAAGTTGAACTGACCGCTTATGTTAACTCGCTTTAAGCTGACTCGGCGACGTTGGAACAACGTTTTAATGATCGCCATTATTCTCTTTATGGGAGTGATGGCGGCACCAACGCTTATTAAGCAGTACCTTATCTCGCCGCAACCCCAGGCGTCCTCTCAAGAGCCGTCCTCTCAAGGGCAATGGTTGCCAGGGATGATTTTAAATCCTAACGATCGCGTCATCGAAATAAACGCGGCGGGGCTACAGCTCTATTTAGAGGGTGGGTCATCCTCGCTGGAGCAAGCTCAGTGGCTTGCTATCCCTGAGCGCTTTAATGACCAGGCGAATCAGTTGGTACTTAACTGGCAAGGGATCCGTGGCACGGTTGTTGATGAGCCTACTTTACAGCGCCTGAAACCTGCCCTTGAAAACCCAGTCACCATTGAAGTGTGGTATCAAGAAGCAGAGGAACCACAACGAGTTACGGCTTATCGACTGGATCAGTTTTGGTTAATGACTACGTATCAGCAAGAATGGGTCGCGGTAAGCTTTGATGAAGGTGATCTTCTACCACTTTACGCGAAGTAATAGCATGCGACGTAATAGCGAACAACAGAAATAAATAGAGGAATTTATGCCTGAGTTGCCAGAAGTAGAGGTTTCCCGCCTTGGTATTAGTCCGCATCTACTGAATCAAACTATTCAAGAAATCGTTGTTCGCAAGCGTCAGTTGCGCTGGATGATCCCGGAGGATATTCACCAGTTACATGGTGAAGCGATTTTAAATATTCGCCGTCGAGCCAAGTATTTGTTGATTGATACCGCGAAAGGTAGCGCCATTATTCATTTGGGGATGTCGGGGAGCTTACGAGTACTCGCTCATCCCCCATCTCCAGAAAAACATGATCACGTCGATTTAGTATTAAGCAATGGTAAAGTCATGCGTTATAACGATCCTCGTCGTTTTGGCGCATGGTTATGGTGCGCGCCTGGCGAGTCTCATGAGCTTTTGGACAATTGCGGACCAGAGCCACTAACCGATGATTTTTCTGCGCAGTGGATGATGGAGCGGGCTAAAAATAAGCGTGTGGCTGTGAAGACGTTTATCATGACCAATGCCAATGTGGTCGGTGTTGGTAATATTTATGCCAGTGAATCTTTGTTTAGCGCGGGTATCCATCCATTAACGGCGACTCATCGCTTGAAAATGTCCGATTGGCAACGACTTGTCAAAGAGATAAAAGCGATATTAGCCCAAGCCATTGCACAAGGTGGTACCACTCTAAAAGATTTCTCCCAAACAGACGGTAAGCCTGGGTACTTTGCTCAAGAGTTACTGGTTTATGGTCGTGCTGGTGAGCCTTGCAAGCGGTGTGGCGAGGAGATTAAAGAGCAAAAGATAGGTCAGAGAAACACCTTCTATTGTGAGCTCTGTCAGCCAGAGTGATGATGTGTGATATAGGGTGCCGAGAGGACTTGAACGCATGAGTATTTGATAAGACGAGACAAATAAAAAAGGGCTTACCGTTGATGACGGCAAGCCCTTTTTTGTTATTGGTAGATCCTAGAACCGTCTCTTTGGGTTTCCAGGAGATACAAATTCCACATGTATTGCTCTGGCCTTTCTTTAAGTAGATCTTCGATCGCCTTATTCATGGCGCGAGCATCTGATTCTTCATCACCTGTAGGGAAGCCTTCAATCGCCGGAAGGATGTGAACTTCATACTGGCTGGTTTTGTCGTTATAGGCGGGTAATACTGGCACTACTTTCGCTCGCGATAGCCGAGACATTTTACCAAAGCCTTTTAGCGTCGCTTTCTCTGTTGCAAAGAAAGGAACAAAAACCGAGTTTTGAGGACCATGGTCTTCGTCAGGCAGCCAATAGCCAATGTAGCCATCCTTGATAGAACGCACGAACGGTTTAACGCCAGCACTACGCGCAAAGATTCTTCCGCCATACTGCATGCGCTGTACGTGCATGAGCCAGTCGCCAATAGGGTTATTTTGTGGCTTCATAATGGTGGTGACTTTATGCCCTTGAGCAGCCAGCATGACAGCAGGGTAATCAACGGCCCACGCGTGTGGTGCCAATATGATGACGTTTTCTCCGGCATCAAGAAGGGGCAGTAAATTTTCTTCGCCGATCATCACACCACGACTTTGATTATGCTTAGTCGAACGCACCAAGAACTCAGAGTAACCCAATAAGTATTGCGCAGCCTTGGCAAAGGTTTCATCCACAATCGCTTGGATTTCTTGCTGCGACTTTTCTGGAAAGCACTTCTCTAGGTTAATACGGGCACGGCGTATGACTCGACCGTTCTTTTTAACAATGAATGTGGATAAGTAGCGAGCGAAGCGGTCGCGAGGTTTAGCCGGAATAAACGCCAGCAACGCCGCGAGCAGGACCCCTAACCATGTTCCCCAATGTTTAGGGTGTAGGAAAGACCATTGAAAACGCGGGTCATAGAGGTGCTTCTCAGTATTATTTTGGTTGCTCATAGCACCCCTATAGATAGCGAGAGTTAGTGAGTGAATGATCGGGAAGAGACTTAAAGCGTTTGTGCATCCATAACCATTGTTCTGGCGCTCGCAAGATAATCTCTTCAACATAGTGGTTCATGTAGGCTGCTGCGGCGACATCGTCTTTTCGGGGGTATTGATCTTCGATAGATTGACCTGCAATGATTTCATACTTGCCATCGGAATTTCGAAAGCCAGAGCCCGGAACAATGGCGCAGCGACTGGTGTGAGCCAATATGCTGGTACCTGTTGTTGTACAAGTTTCTTGCACCGCGAAAAAAGGCACAAATACCGATTTATTGTGACCATAATCTTGGTCTGGAAGATAAAAGAGACGATGACCTTGGCGCATAACCTTGATCATTTTCTTCAAATCGGTGCGGTAAATCAGTTGATTGCCGTTTCGTGTTCGTCCGCGATACTGAATGAATTCATAGGCAGGGTTGCTGTGTGGGCGATAAGCGCCATAGCCAGGTAACCCTAAAACGGCAAAAGCGCGGGCGGTAATTTCTAAATTAAGGGCGTGCACACAGCACAGCAGCACCCCTTTATTATTCGCTTCATGTTGTTTAAGAGCCGTGATGTCCTTGACGACGAGTAAGCGCTGAAAACGCCAAGTCGGCCAAAACCAAGTGATCCCCGTTTCAATTAACGCCATACCGGAGTTTTTGAAATTCTCTTCAATAAACTCATCCATCTCTTGCTGTGTTTTATCTGGAAAGGCTAACTCGAGGTTACGACGCGCAATATCGGCGCGCTTGCCGCCAAATCTCATACCAAATTTACCGATACCACGACCTAACCTAAAGAGTAA
This sequence comes from Vibrio qingdaonensis, assembly GCF_026191675.1. Classification (GTDB taxonomy): domain Bacteria; phylum Pseudomonadota; class Gammaproteobacteria; order Enterobacterales; family Vibrionaceae; genus Vibrio; species Vibrio qingdaonensis. The sequence goes on from NZ_JAKRRY010000010.1 coordinate 73,608, forward strand.
GGAGTAGGGCAGTACATTGACGATGAGGGCGAGTAAACCAAATCCGAACCAGACACCCCAGTGTTTTGGGTGCAATAAGGATAGAGTGAAATCGGGTTTCTTATCTATTTTCATAAGGGTTACTGTAATTGCAATTTTAGGAGTGCCCAATATTCATCAAAGGTTGCTGTTGGTGAATACTTAAAATCAGAGCGAACGAATCGGTTCAGGCTGCCTTCAACTTGACCAAGTAATTGCGCGGCGAGAATCTTATCATCAACAGGAAAGCTTTTTCCTTCGCGAATTTTGCGCTCACGCAAGATTTGACGTAAAGATGTCTCAATTCTTTCGTAGAGCTGATTGATACGATCGCGTAATCGTTCATTCTCAAACATCAGGGCATGACCGGAAAGTATACGGCTGAGTCCTGGGTTACGCTCGGAAAAAACCAAAATGAGCTGTAAAACGAGTTGAATACGGGTAAGGGTATCTTTTTCTTCGTCTAGGATGCGGTTAATGCGAGACATGAGCGATTCTTCAATGAACTCAATTAATCCCTCAAACATACGAGCCTTGCTTGGGAAATGACGATAGAGCGCCGCTTCAGACACACCTACTTGCTTAGCAAGTTTAGCGGTAGTGATGCGAGAGGTGCCTTCGTTTGACTCTAGCATTTGAGCTAGAGCTTGCAGGATTTCCTCTTTTCTATTCGACTTTCTCGTAACGGACATAAATCCTATTCCTTTTTGATTACAGCTTTGCCAATTGATCACAAAAAACCTTAAGTAGACGAAATAGTGTACCTAAGGTCATTTTATCCACGTAGGTTTAGATGCTAAATGATTGAGCTAGGTAACAATCTCTGTTCAATTCTCAAGCGTTATCTGATTGCAGAAATCACGCGCGCATCTGGCATAAACCGACGGGGTCAGCATGGGTTTTCGATTCAATGTGTCTTGCTAAGCTAACTATTCTAAATCGTGTATTGCTAATTCGTGCTCGACATTTGATCGGCAATCGTCAGTACAATGCTATGGCTGAGCGCGAGCTTGGTTGCGCAGCCTAGCGTGTGTTGACCACCATTCCAGTACACGGTAATCGTATTTGTGTCGCTATTAAAGCCTTGTCCTTCCACAGATACATCATTTGCACAAATCATATCCAGATTCTTACGTTTGAGCTTATCTAACGCGTACGCTTCGACATCTTGAGTTTCTGCGGCAAACCCAACGGTGAATGGTCGAGAGACTGATAACGCGGCAACGGCGGCGATGATATCAGGGTTTTTCACCATCGTAATTTGCATATCATTATTATCGGCAGTCTTCTTGATTTTCTGAGCGGCAATATCAACAGGTCGGTAGTCAGCAACGGCAGCGCATCCGATAAAGATATCGTGGCTGGTGGCTTGTGCCATGGCGGCTTGGTGCATGTCTTCAGCACTGACCACATTTATACGCTTAACACCATGTGGCGTTGTTATTGATACGGGGCCGGCAATAAGGGTGACGTCTGCGCCGAGCTGCTGGGCGGCTGAGGCTAATGCGAATCCCATTTTTCCAGAGCTATGGTTGGAAATATAGCGAACGGGGTCAATCGCTTCGCGGGTTGGACCTGCCGTTATTACAACAGATTTACCCGCTAAAGGTTTAGGGCTAAAAAATTGCTCGCATTGCTCGACGAGCTGCATTGGTTCTAGCATGCGACCTGGACCCACATCGCCACAGGCTTGTTCACCCGCAGCAGGACCCCAAATCATCATATTGCGACGAGCAAGTGTCGCGATGTTTTCTTGGGTCGCGACATTAAGATACATCTGTTGATTCATGGCTGGAGAGACGGCAATCGGAGCGTCAGTCGCCAAGACTAAAGTCGTCAGTAAATCATTCCCCATGCCAGCAGACATTCTGGCGATCAGATCAGCCGTCGCAGGGGCTAATAAAACCAAGTCAGCCCACTTTGCGAGTTCAATATGTCCCATTGATGCTTCGGCGGCTGGATCCAGCAAACTATAAGAGACAGGGCGACCAGAGACAGCTTGCATGGTGAGCGGAGTAATAAATTCTTTGGCTGCGTTTGTCATGACTACCTGAACTTGAGCACCTCGCTCAATGAGTCGACGAGTCAGCTCGGCACATTTATAAGCAGCGATACCGCCACTGATCCCAAGTAGTATTTTTTTTCCCGCCAACGTTTGCATAACTAGCTCCTTAAATTTAGCTGCGGCTAAGATAGCAAATGCGTCCGAATCTCGCTACTTTCAAGCATTTCTCACTCCTTGTTCAATATAAAGAAACATCATTATTACATCGAAATCGCGCTTATCTCGCGTCTGGGTCCTACCGGACTATCTTTCTAACGATGATTAGGAAATAACCGACATCTTCATTTATAGAATAAACAGGTGTCAGTTATGGGGCTCAAATCGTTGCCGCCGGAGTCACTTCCAAGAGAAAAGCTGCTTAAGCAGGGCAGTTCAGCGTTAACCGATGCTGAACTGCTTGCTATCTTTTTGCGAACCGGCATTAAGGGCACCAATGTGATTCAGTTATCTGACTCACTCATTAAGCGCTTTGGTTCATTGCGGGCGCTCTTTTCATCGTCTGCGGAAGACTTTTGTCAGCATAAAGGGTTGGGCGTTGCCAAGTATGTTCAATTGCAAGCGGTATTGGAAATGAGCAAGCGGTATCTGTCAGAGCAGATAGAGCGCGGCGATGCGTTGCAAAGTGCTGAACATACCAAGCATTATTTGACGTCCATGCTTCGAGATCGCCAGCGGGAAGCCTTCTACGTGCTGTTTTTGGATAATCAGCATCGCGTCATTGCTGATGAAGTGATGTTTGAGGGGACCATTAATGCCGCGTCAGTGTATCCGAGGGAGGTGGTTAAACGTGCACTTGCCCATAATGCTGCTGCGGTGATACTTGCCCATAACCATCCTTCTGGCATTGCTGAGCCTAGTCAAGCCGATCGGCGAATCACAAGAAGATTATCTGATGCATTGGGTTTAGTGGATATTAGAGTGTTAGACCATTTTGTGGTGGGAGAGGGGGAAGTGGTATCATTTGCGGAAAGAGGCTGGATTTGACCAGATTGGCGATGAAATTAACTTTTTATTGTAATATCTGTGAGACGGGTCTTTTGTTTTGATATTTTTCTGCTATTATTCGCGCACTAAAAGTATCATCTAACGCCAGCTCGCAGCAAAAAGATCAACAAATCCTAAAAAAGGATCTGTTCGGGTCTTGAGCAATGCATTGCAAGTTAGTATAATGCGCGACCTTTGATAGCCTTGTATGGGTATTCCATAATGGTAAGGCCTCTTGTATTTGAGGTTCGGCCACCAAGGTTGATATCGAGCTGAAACGATTTGGAGAGACATTCATGTCCCGAGTATGCCAAGTAACTGGTAAGCGTCCTGTAACGGGTAACAACCGTTCACACGCACGAAATGCTACTAAGCGTCGTTTTCTGCCGAACCTACAAACTCATCGTTTCTGGGTAGAAAGCGAAAAACGCTTTGTTAAACTACGTCTAACCGCTAAAGGTATGCGTATCATTGATAAGAAAGGCATCGATGCTGTTCTTGTTGACGTACGTGCCCGTGGCGAGAACGTTTAAGAGGAATTACGCAAATGGCTAAAGGCATTCGTGAGAAAATTCGTCTAGTATCTTCTGCAGGTACTGGTCACTTCTACACTACTGACAAAAACAAGCGTAACATGCCAGGTAAATTTGAGATCAAGAAATTTGATCCAGTTGTTCGCCAGCACGTTATGTACAAAGAAGCTAAAATCAAGTAATTGATTGGTTTCAATTTGTCATGTAATGAAAACCCAGCTTTTAGCTGGGTTTTTTATTGTCTGTAAGAAAGGCAACACCAGCGTGGTGCGTAGTCGTTACCTTTGTGTCAGCAATTAGCTTGCACCTTGAAAATCAAACTGACGCCATGCTTCGTAAGCGATAATCGCTACCGCATTGGATAAGTTTAGGCTTCGTGCATCAGGCATCATTGGGATGCGAATGCGCTGTTCCATAGGTAGGCTATCGATAAGATCTGCGGGCAACCCGCGAGTTTCTGGACCAAATAACAGCACGTCCCCTTTTTTAAAGTTAGCATCGGTATGATGTCCCGTCGTTTTTGTCGTACAGGCAAATATACGATGCTCAGGATTATGCTCATCTAAGTAAGCAATAAACGCGGCATAGTCTTTGTGTCGTTTTACGCGGGCTAAGTCATGGTAGTCCAAGCCTGCACGTCTTACTTTCTTCTCTTCAAGATCGAAGCCTAACGGTTCGATGAGATGTAAATTGGCTCCACAGTTGGCGCTCAGGCGGATTATATTACCAGTATTAGGGGCGATTTCTGGCTCGTAGAGTGCGATATCAAACATAACGTGACTGCTCACAATTTCTAAATATGGCGAGAGTATACCTTATGTGGTTGGCAATGTGTTCAAGGGCGGTGTATGAGAGTTCGCTGAATAAACAAAGTCGCTAAGGAGTGCTGAAAGCCCTATGCCAGTGGAGATGCACTGAGCATAGGGACATAGGGAGTTATTCGACTGAATTTAGCTCGTTAGATGCTGTCGCTCACTGCAAGGGTTGCAGCAAGCATATCGTGGCCAAAGATAACGCTGCGCTCTGGTGACCAGCCATAAAGAGGGTCAGGATAGCTATTGTTGTCCTTAAATGGCATTTCAATCGTGTACGATAAGCAGTGGAATTGCTCGGCTACCCAATTAGAGCCGACAGTCAGGTTCGCTTTGCCTGGTTCGTCTTTGTCGTAACCGATGTCATCTTGGAATTCCGGTGTTATCGTTAATAATGCTTGTTTGAAAGTGGCCTCTAGTTTGGCAAACGCGGCGTCGTAGCTAGGGATACCTTCAGAACCGGCAGCAAAATTATAAGGGATGGCTTCGTCACCATGGATATCGAGGAACATATCTACGCCAGTTTCTAGCATACGTTCACGAACCAAGAAGACTTCTGGACTCTGCTCCATTGAAGGGGTTTGCCACTCACGGTTGAGGTTAACCCCTGCTGCGTTAGTCCTTAGGTGTCCACGAATACTGCCATCTGGGTTCATATTCGGGACGACATACAGAACGGCTTTTTCTAGTAACGCTCGGCTCACAGTATCACTGTCATCAAGTAAGCGCTGGATCATACCTTCAATGAACCATTCCGCCATGCTTTCCCCAGGATGCTGACGGGCAATGACCCAGATTTTCTTTTTGCCTTCTTCTGGTTCACCAAAGGTCAGCAGGCTCATGTCGTTATTGTCTAACGTATGACCAAGCGTTTCTAGCGAGCAGTGGTGCGCACTTTGCGCCATATGCAGTAGATCTTGATGGCGGTCATAGGTGTATGGAGCAAAATAAGCAAAATAAATAGAGCCATGCTCAGGAATGACGTTGAATGAGAGCGTGTCGCCATCAAAGTCGGCGGGAATACGAAACCACTCTTCGCGATCATAAGACGCCACCACATCATAGCCTTTCCAGCCTTCAGGGTAGGCAGACTTAGCCAGATCAATCAGCTTAACGGTATGCGACTGCTCTGGTGTCGTTTCAAGGCGGAAGTGAAACCATTGATAGAATTCAGATTGGTTGTCATTGTTGATGCGCAGTTGAATGTCATCTTTGTGGTCAGCATTGACAACACATATGTTGCCACTATCGAAGTTACTAAAAATTTTCATTGGTTCTGATACCTTTTAGGCTAATCACTATCGGCGAGGCTATCACAAAGATAGCAGAATCTATATCGCTTGATGCCGCTATTTTTGTTTTAGGCCAGAGGCAGTTCTACACGCATTTTAAGCCCACCTAATGCGCTGCGAGAAGCCTCGATTTGACCGCTGTGTTGCAGTATGGCGCTTTGTGTAATGGCTAACCCAAGTCCCGTTCCCCCAGAGTCGCGGTCGCGCGCGGTAGAGACTCGATAGAAAGGTCGAAAAATATCGTTCAATTCATCTTCTGGAACGCCAGGTCCGTCATCTTCAACGGTGATCAGCAGACTCTCGGTATGTTGCTGAATATCGACATTAATCACGGTGTCGCCATAGCGAATCGCATTACGAATAATATTCTCAATGGCGCTCATCAGCAGTTTAGGGTTTCCGCATACGTAGGCTTCTGGAATAGCAGAAAACGTCAGGGCTTTATTCATTTGTTCAGCCTCAAACTGCGCATCATCTAATATGGCTTCCCATAGGCTACTTGCGGGTTGATTTTCCCGAACAATATGGCTGTCGGTATTCATTCTAGAAAGCTCGAGCAACTCGCAAATCATTTGTTCTAGACGTTGTGCTTCAGTATCTATTCTCGAAAGCTCCGAGCTTTCTCCCTGTTTACGAGTAGCCAAGGCTGTTGCCATGCGTAGGCGAGTTAAGGGAGAGCGTAATTCATGAGAGATATCAGACAATAACCGTTGCTGGCCTGAAATCATCTGGTTTACGGCTGCCACCATTTGGTTAAAGCTGGTCCCGGCTTGTTTAAATTCAGAAGTGCCTTTTTCTAAGCTAGGATCTGGCTTGAACTCCCCTTTCGCCACCCGTTTGGCCGCGCGCTCTAAGCGTCTGGCTGGTTGTGTCAGTGCCCATGCCAGCCACAGTAATAATGGTGTACTCACCGCCATAACAACGAGCAGCAGTTGGAATGGCTTATCAAACATTCGTAGTAGGAAGGGTGGTGGCTGGTTCCACTTTAAGCCAATGAATAATTGCAACTTTTGTTCGGCAAGAGTGACAGGCACTGGGCCGGCAAGCATATATTTACCATAGAGCTTTTGCATTGGCTTTTGTGGTGATTCTACCGAAGTGATGAAATTCTTCAGCGCTTTTATTTTAAAGTCTTCATGACGTTGAGTGCTTAAAATATTACCGTCCATATCTGCGAGAAATAGCCGAGGGCCATTAGTATTTCGGTGGCTGTTGGTTCGCGTGGGCGGTTTATCAAAGCGATAGATGATTTTGCCTAGGTTGTTTTGGCCATCGAAGCGGTTTTCGAGGTTATCACGTAATTTGTATAGCCGTTCTAGATGTTCCCCTTGAACTTCTCGAGCGACTCGAGGATCAAGGTGAGGTAATGAGAGAACGGCGATAAGTACCAACAACATGGTAAACCAGAAAATGGCAAAAATACGGCCATATAAACTGGTAAAATTAGGCAGCTTCATCGTTACTCCTTAACAAACAGGTAGCCTCGGCCACGCAGTGTTTTAATTCTAGGCTTACCATCTTGTTTTTCTGGTAATTTCTTTCTTAAGTTGGAGACGTGCATATCAACCGCACGGTCAAAAGCGGACAATCGTTTTCCTAAGACATCTAGACTGAGTGCCTCTTTTGTCAGGGTTTCACCGGGCTTTAAAACGAAGTAATGCAGCAGTGCAAATTCGGTACTAGTGAGCTCTATTGCTTGGCCTTGGCATGTGGCTTCTTGCTTGCCGGGGAAGACCTCAATGTCGTCGAAGCGCACGCAATCACGGCTCGGTTCTGCTTGGATGGATTGTGTTCGGCGCAAAATAGCCTTAATGCGTGCTAAAAGCTCTCGATCGCTAAAAGGTTTAGGAAGGTAATCATCGGCACCAAGTTCCAGACCAATCACCCGATCTATCTCTTCGCCTTTCGCTGTTAGCATTAGCACCGGTGTCTGCCATTGTTCTCGTAGTTTTTTCAACGTGTCCATACCATTGAGGCGCGGCATCATGACGTCCATTAATACAAGATCGATGTCGTGGTTCATCGCTTCCAATCCGGCTAAGCCGTCATTGGCCTCACTAACCTGAAACCCTTCAAAGCTTAATATGTCTTTTAACAGGCTTGTGAGTTCGGTGTCATCATCAATAATCAGAATATTCATCATGGGGCATCTCTTAAAAACTAACTGCGTGGTAATAATAATGCGTTAATTATTGTAAATATCTATCTTTACGATTCTTTACGCTCTACGTGCGTTGCTTTACGTACTAAGTTCTATTCTATACTCAAGCGCTGCAAAGCAAACGGATGCAAACGCAGCTATCTTCAAAAAACAAAGGTATTGATTATGAAATTAGCAAAAAAACTTGTTCTTGTAGCTGCGGTCCTTCCCCTTACTTTCGCAACCGCGAGTGCTTTAGCGTATGGCGGCAAAGGCGGCCATCATGGTAAAGGTGGTGAAGGTCAGTGTGGTGGTTTTGACCGTAAAGTGTTTAGCCAGCTTGATTTGACGGATGCGCAGAAAGAGCAAATGAAAGAGATGCGTCAATCCATGAAGTCAGAAATGAAGACGAAATTCAGCGAGAATGCAGCGACTAAAGCCTCAGAAATGCAGACCCGTCATCAAAAAATGCAAGACGTCGTCCTTGCTGATACGTTTGATGCTGCCGCAGCCAACGAACTTGCTTCTGAAATGGTCGCTACGCAAACCGAGCGTCGCGTTAAAATGATGGAAAAGCAACATGAGATGCTCAGCATCTTGACGCCAGAGCAAAAAGCTAAGCTTAAAGAAGTACAGCAAGAGCGCATGCAAAAGTGCGTAAGCAAAATGGAATCAAGAGCGGCAAAGTAACGCGATTTCTACTAATGGACTTCACTTAGCTTCGCTGTGGATATATTTTAAAAGTGGCCAATTGGCCACTTTTTCTATTTTTGTCACTAATAATAAGTATACTTGCGTCATGTTGAGCTAAAACGTCACGGAAGATGAAAAACAGTTACGCAAAACTCGTCACAATGGCAGCCTGGGCTGCAACCATCATTGCAACCCTTCTATTGATTACCAAAATTATCGTGTGGTGGACAACAGGCTCCGTGAGCTTGTTAGCTTCCGTGATTGATTCCTTATTGGATATAGCAGCCTCAGCCGTCAACTTAGTTGTCGTGCGGTATGCGCTTCAACCCGCAGATAAAGAGCATACTTTTGGTCACGGTAAGGCGGAGTCTCTCGCGGCGTTGGCGCAAGCGATGTTTATTTCCGGTTCAGCTTGCTTCCTTATCCTTAACGGGATTGACCATTTTTTCAGGCCAACCGAACTTCGCTCGCCAGAGTTAGGTATTTATGTCAGCCTCTTTGCTTTAGTAGTGACATCTGGGTTAGTGGCTTTTCAGCGCTACGTGGTTAAGAAAACAGGCAGTCAGGCCATCGCTGCTGATTCGTTACATTATCAAACTGATATTTATATGAATGCCGCTATCATGTTGGCACTTGGCCTGAGCTGGTATGGTATTGGTCAAGCTGACTCTGTGTTTGCGATCGGTATCGGTGTGTTTATTTTGGTTAGTGCGTTTAAAATGGCGTACACGGCGGTGCAATCGCTATTAGACCGACAGCTTCCCGAGGAAGAGTTACAACAAATCCGACAAGTGTGTACTGAGGTAGAAGGGGTGTTGGGTGTCCATCAGCTACGAACGCGTATGTCAGGCCCCGTTCGTTTTATTCAGTTACATCTTGAATTACATGATTTAATGCCATTGATCGAAGCGCATCGGATTGCCGATGAAGTTGAAGAAAGATTGATGTCTGCGTTTCCCGAAGCGGATGTCCTTATTCATCAGGACCCTTATTCTGTGGTCATTAAAGACGAAAAACAGCAGTTGGAAGCGGATTGGTAGAGTGGGGCTGAAGAGTGATAGATTGCCGTTGTGGCATAACGAAAATTGATTGTCTATTGTTAGAGCTCGTGATAAAAAAGTGCGATTCTGATGTGAATCAACACAATTTAGCCTATAAACTGTAATACTCTTACATAAGTAATAAAGTTACGTCGTCAATGTTTTGGGGAACAAGACGATTTTACGTAGCGGAAGCCATGTAAACGTAGCGAAAACAATAAGAATTCCGTATGTCGCGAAGTGCGCCATACTTAAATTGAAATTAGATTGCTAAATCGAGGGTGAGCATGATTAAGAAAATCGGTGTTTTGACAAGTGGTGGTGATGCACCAGGTATGAATGCTGCAGTGCGCGGTGTGGTTCGTACGGCTTTGTCAGAAGGCGTAGAAGTATACGGTGTTTACGACGGTTATTTAGGTCTTTATGAAGATCGCATTAAGAAACTAGATCGCTCTAGTGTTTCTGATGTTATTAACCGTGGCGGTACATTTCTAGGTTCTGCACGTTTCCCAGAATTTAAAGAAGTCGAAGTTCGCGAAAAAGCGATTGAAAACTTGAAGAAGCACGGTATTGAAGCGCTAGTGGTTGTTGGTGGCGATGGCTCTTACATGGGGGCGAAAAAACTGACTGAAATGGGTTATCCATGTATCGGTCTACCTGGCACCATTGATAATGATATTGCGGGTACAGATTACACGATTGGTTATCTGACAGCACTTAACACGGTTATTGACGCGATTGACCGTCTACGTGATACATCGTCTTCTCACCAACGCATCTCTATCGTAGAAATCATGGGGCGTCACTGTGGTGATTTGACTCTGATGTCTGCTATTGCAGGTGGCTGTGAGTACATTATTACACCTGAAACGGGTCTTGATAAAGAGCAGCTGATTAGCAATATTAAAGACGGTATTGCCAAAGGTAAGAAACATGCCATTATCGCGCTAACAGAGCTTATGATGGACGCGAATGATCTTGCTAAAGAAATCGAAGACGCGACAGGTCGTGAGACTCGTGCAACGGTTCTTGGTCATATTCAGCGTGGCGGTCGTCCTACAGCGTTTGACCGAGTACTCGCATCTCGCATGGGTAACTACGCGGTACACCTATTGATGGAAGGTCATGGTGGACGTTGTGTAGGGATCCAGAAAGAGGTTCTTGTTCATCACGATATTATTGATGCGATCGAGAACATGAAGCGCCCTGTACGCGATGATTTGTACAAGGTTGCTGAAGAGTTGTTCTAATCGATAGCTCACCAAAGAGTCATGTTCACTTCAATTTTTGGTGTGAACATGCTGTTGGAGAGTAATGATTGGACACAAAAAAAACCGCTGATTACTCAGCGGTTTTTTTTGTGTCTATCAATAGGTGATGTCGATGACGCTCACCTATTGAATAACAAACTTACGCTTTTGCTTTTGCCGCTGCTTTCGCGATAGCTGCAAAGCTTTTCGCGTCTAGTGCTGCGCCGCCAACTAGAGCACCATCGATGTCTGGTTGTGCAAAGTAAGCTTCAGCATTTTCTGGCTTAACAGAACCGCCGTATTGGATAACAACGTTCTTCGCCACTTCTTCGCTTTTTGCTGCGATGTGTGCACGGATAGAAGCGTGGATGCGTTGAGCATCATCAGCTGTTGCTGCTTTACCTGTACCGATAGCCCAGATTGGTTCGTACGCGATGATAGCACCGTTAAGCGCTTCAACACCTGAGTTGTTGATTACAGCATCGATTTGACGAGCACATACCGCTTCAGTTTCACCCGCTTCGTTTTGAGCTTCAGACTCACCGATACAGAAAACAGGTGTTAGACCATTTTCTTTTAGGAATGCGAATTTTTGAGCAATGAACTCGTCAGATTCGTTGTGGTATTGACGACGCTCAGAGTGGCCAATGATGATGTGAGTTGCGCCAAAATCTTTCAGCATTTCTGGAGACATATCACCAGTGAAAGCACCACTGTTGTTCACGTCAGTGTTTTGAGCACCAAGGATAATTGCGCTACCCGCGTCAGTTAGCGTACGCTCTGCAAGGTCAACGTAAAGTGCTGGTGGAGCAACGGCTACATCAACGCCAGTTACGCCTTCAAGTTCCGCATTAAGTGCAGTAAGCAGATCCGTGACCATTGCTTTGCTGCCATTGAGTTTCCAGTTACCCATAACTACAGGTTGACGCATAAGATTTTCTCCAAAATCAATGTTTTTAAAAGTACGAATGTAAAAAACAAACGTGAATACGAAAGAATATAACAGATTAATTCATGTAGATCATGATTCGAGTCATGACTTTCTCGCTTTCATGAATCGTAGTGAGTATGGCCATCATCGTGACTTGGTAAACAGAATAATAGATTAGTTCTCGGAATTTTCCTTTTAGCTTGCTATACCTTGTCGCTTAGTTCTCAATTCAAAGGAAAGATGATGCCAAATCTGGTAATGGAATATTCAAACACAGCGGATCAGCGCTTGAATATACAAGGCTTACTGGAGGACTTGCATCAAGTTACGCTACACTGTGGCTTGTTTGAAATGGACTCAGTTAAGTCTCGCTCTCTACGCTGTCATAATTGGCTTATTGGAGAACATGGTGACAGTGAAGATTTTGTACATATTAGCTTCGAGCTCCTATCGGGGCGAACGGAAGAGCAAAAGCGAGAGCTGTCGAGGAAGTTAATGGATGTCCTTAAACAACAAGCTGGGCATTTGAAGAGCTTAACGGTGAACATACGGGATATGGATAAGTCGTGTTTCCAAAAAATCAGTCAGTAAAGTGAGAATAGGTCATGTCGTTTAAATCACTGCTATTTTCGTCTCAAGGGCGAGTTGGGCGCAAAACGTTTTGGGTATGGAACGTTTGTTATTATTTGAGTATTGTGGGCTTTGCACAGGGTATGAACGTGCTAGCGCCTGGGGCTATCCATATTTTGTTACCCGCATTCTTGTTGGTTATCTTGATCCCCGATTTGCTGATCACCGCAAAGCGATGGCATGACCGTAATAAGTCGAGTTGGTGGTTGTTACTGAATATTCCTTTGGTGATAGGGCGCTTAAGTCTCCCCACTCTAGATCCTGCTACCGCAGCGCAACCTTCATTACTGCAAAACATGATTTCTTTAGCGGCGATTGGCTGTGGATTGTGGATCTTAGTTGAATGCGGATTCTTAAAAGGCACGTCGGGCGATAACCAGTTCGGTAAAGATCCTGTCTAAATACCGCGCTGGTTTAAATACCCATACAGTTTAATTACCCATACTCTTTAAATACTAAGAAGGAAGCATTCGCTTCCTTTTTTATCGCCAGTCTTCTTTCTTGTTGAACGGTAAAATGGTGGCTTTCGGTTGCTTTTTACTCAATTCACCATTGAGTGCCTGTGAGAACTTTACAAATTGTCGGAGCAGCTCTTGTCGTAATAGTACGTTGGCATGAATAGGGTTGCTAGCGCGTCTAAGCACTCGTTCAATGTGAGATTGTTGAGCTTGCAGTCGAGGCTGCATCTGTGTTGAACAAGACTCAATAAGCTCCTGACACAGGTTTTGACGTAAGCGACTGAGTTGTTCGGGATTGTGCTTTGCCATTGCGGCAAGTTCATCGAAAGAAGGTAGAGTAAGTGGATCAGCCATGATTCATCCTCATCTAGCATTGCTCCATGCATGTACAATGAGGTTAGGAGTTATTGATCAAAGTCACAGTTTAAATGTGAGTTGTCTCAATAATAAGACACAGGGCTCTGGGAGCTTATCGCTGAGTGAAACGATAGACGCAGCGTCGAGCACCAGAAACAATATGCTCATCACGTTCGACACGAGTATTTTCACCAACAAGAGACTGGAAGACATTGAGTTCGGATTGGCACAGGGCTTTGCATCGGCTCGCGGCTTTACAAATAGGGCAGTGATTTTCAATGAGAATAAAGCTGGAATGGTCTTTTTGATATTCTGCCATATAACCATCTTTCTCACGTAATTCGGTGAGTTTGATGATTTTACTTTCGAGATCGCTGAGTCCTATCAACTGCTCAGCGTAGTTAGCAAGGGTGATTAATTCACGCTCTTTTGCCACTTTTTCTAGCCCTTCGGAGCCGAAAACTGTCTCAATAGCATCAATGAATTGAACGGTAAGATCGGCGTGTCTATCGGAGAAGTTCGCATGACCTTTGTCTGTTAAAGACCAGTGACGGTTGGGGCGTCCGACTTTGACTTTCACATCTTCAATGTGCAGCAAACCGTCACTTTCAAGTGATTGAAGGTGTTGCCTAGCGCCCATTGTGGTGATGTTGAGTCGTTGTGCAACGTGCTTTGCTGTGACCGCACCTTCGCGCTTGATGATATCAATGATGTGGTCAGTTGCTTTCATGTCGTTGTCCGGTCGTTCAGGTGCAGTGAGAATCAATAACTGACGCTATTATGGCCGATAAGCTTTATAAAGCAAATTATTTACTATCAAGTGGATGGCAACAAAAAGCGCTGTCGTTGCAGCGCTTTTTTGTTACCCCATCGACACTACAGAATAATGCCTCTGATCTCAGGGTCTTTTCGCTCTAGGTAGTGGATAGACTTAATACGACGAATAGTACGACAACGGCCACGAATCAACAGTGTCTCAGTTGTAGCAATGTTACCTTGGCGTGTAATGCCTTCTAGAAGATCACCTTTAGTGATACCAGTCGCGGAGAAAACAACATTGTCACTACGAGCCATATCTTCCATTCGTAGTAAGACATTGGCTTCAACGCCCATCTCTTTACAGCGTTCTAACTCAAGCTCACCCGCTTTACGGTTTTCTTCGTTGTCGCCTTTGACCTCATGACGAGGAAGTAGGCGTGCGTGCATATCACCATCAAGTGCGCGAATAACTGCAGCCGATACCACGCCTTCAGGTGCGCCACCAATACAGTACATCACATCCACTTCACTGTCTGGCATACAGGTTAGAATCGACGCAGCCACATCACCATCAGGCACGGCAAAGACGCGAACACCCATAGCTTGCATTTCAGCAATAACGTTATCGTGTCTTGGTTTCGCGAGCGTGGTCACAACCAATGTGTCTAAAGGTTTACCGAGTGCAGCAGCAATATTGGTTAAATTATCGGTGAGTGACAGGTTTAGATCGATAGCCCCTTTAGCGCCAGGGCCGACAACCAGTTTCTCCATGTACATGTCAGGGGCTTTTAAAAAGCTGCCTTTTTCTCCAGCAGCAAGCACAGCCAAGGCATTTGACTGTCCCATTGCTGTCATGCGCGTACCTTCAATTGGATCTACCGCGATGTCAACGGCGTCGCCACCAATGCCAACCTGTTCACCAATGTACAGCATTGGTGCATCATCAATCTCACCTTCACCGATAACGATTTCACCACTGATGTCGGTTTTGTTCAGTAAGGTACGCATCACCTCAACGGCAGCCCCATCCGCAGCGTTTTTATCGCCACGCCCTAACCATTTATAACCAGCCAGAGCGGCACCTTCGGTAACTCGTGAAAAAGCCATCGCTAAATCGCGCTTCATATTGACTCCAATAGATGAAAGTTGACAAAAGAATTTACGGCGCGAATTTTAACATACCAAGAAGGAAACGTTTGCTTTTTTGTTTGATACTGCGCAAACCTGAGGGCGGTTAGTGGGTTATTTATCAAAATCGTCGTAGGAGACCTTGAATAATAAGGCTTAGTTGCGATCAGTCGGTATGGTTTAATTACCTCTTTTGTTAGTTTACGTCGTTTTTTTGACCGAATAGTGAAAAATCTGCAATATAGGGCGTGTCTATCTTCTCGAGGCTGAGTAGAATGGGGCAACGTAGAATGAAGCTATTTCATTACATAGAATTTAACAAGGTAGGCCGAGATGTCTTTTGAAGTACTGGAACAACTAGAAGCAAAAATTCAAACTGCAGTTGACACTATCGCTCTTCTTCAAATGGAAGTTGAAGAGTTGAAGGAAGAGAAAGTTCAACTGACTAGTCAAGCTGACGAGCTGCGTAGCAGCCGCGAAGAACTTGAGCAAAAGGCTGAAGTGATGCAGCGTGAGCATACGCAATGGCAAGAACGCATCCGTAACCTTCTTGGTAAAATGGACGAAGTAGAATAAATCGTCAGTCCCTTAGATTTGTGAAAAGCACTCCTTGTGAGTGCTTTTTTTGTATTCAGTTGGTCGAACCAGTCAGACTATTGCGATCTCACACTTTCGCTCACAAGTTGAACACGTATACTAGCGCAAAACAGGCAAAGGATAATTGAGAATGAAAACGCGTGATAAAATAGTGCATGCCGCCCTAGAGTTATTCAATTCAGACGGTGAACGTAATGTGACGACCAACCATATCGCTGCTTATATCGAAATCAGTCCTGGTAACCTGTATTACCACTTCAGCAACAAGCAAGAAATTGTGCGAGATATTTTTACGCTTTATTCTCAGGAGTTGATCGAGCGATTTACGCCCGTCCAGGGGCAGCAAGAAAGCTTAGCGTTGCTGAAGCATTACCTTAATTCGATTTTCACCCTTATGTGGAAGTACCGTTTTTTCTACGCGAACCTGCCTGAGATCTTACAGCGAGACGCAAAACTGCACGAAGAGTACATTGTGGTGCAAGAGAGGCTGCAAGGAAATTTAGTGAATATACTTCGTGCTTTTGTTGACCTTGAATTACTTTGCTTGAACGAAAAAGAACTCAAATCCATGGTGACGACATTACATATGATGGCTGTGGGGTGGCTGAGTTACCAATCCGCGATGTCTCCCAAGACTACGATCACCGAAGAGGTGATTCAGCAAGGGATGCTGCATATGATTAATGTAGTGAAACCAGTAGCGACACCGAAAGGTCAAGAGCAGCTCTCGTTGCTTGAAGATGGCGTGAAAATGATGGGTGGAGCGAATACCTAGTGATCGGCAACACGTCATTCACTCATGTCATATAGCCAATTCGTATTTCAATAAACCCTGCTGTCACAGTAGGGTTTATTGTTATTTAGAGCCAATATTTCAGATGAAAGGATGCAAGATGCACTACGACGTTTTTAATGGTGATGCGGATGGAATATTGTCGTTGTTACAACTGAGGTTATCAGATCCTAGACCCAGTGAGCTCATCTCCGGTATTAAACGTGATATTGCGTTGCTTGAGCGCGTCTCGCTCCAAAAGGCCAGTTCTGTAACCGTGCTTGATATCTCGATGGATAAAAATAGAGCTGCACTCAATGCACTGCTCACCCACCAGATCCCCGTCACCTATATTGACCACCATAAGGCGACAGAGCCACCAGAATCGGCGTATTTGACCAGCCATATCAATCTAGATGCGAATACCTGTACAGCCTTAATCGTCAATGACCAACTTGCAGACCAACACCGATTATGGGCGATCACGGCAGCGTATGGAGATAATATGATTGCCAGTGCGGAGTCATTGGCAGACAAAGAAAATCTCAACGATGTTGATAGGCGTTTCTTGCGCCAATTAGGCACTTTGGTTAACTATAATGGCTATGGAGAAAAGTTGGAGGATTTACACATTCCTCCGGTGGATTTATATAAGCAGCTATTACGCTATCGTACCCCTTTTGAATGCAGAGACGATACCCATTCCCCTTATTACTCCTTGTTAGCGGCATTTGAAAAAGATCAGTCGGCGCTGAGTCAAGCGACGACGTTATTTGATTCTGCCTCACTCCAAGTCGTGTCGTTACCTGCCACGGCGGCGGCAAGACGTATGTCAGGGACGTATATTAATGACCTTGCCAACCTCAACCCTTCGCGTGCGCATATTACTTTAGTCGAGCGAGATCTAAGAGGGGAGGATGATCAGGTTTGTTATACGGTGTCAGTGCGCGCGCCATTGAACAATAAGCAAGGCGCCGCTGCGATTTGTAGTCAATTTGATACTGGGGGCGGGAGAGAAGCCGCGGGTGGAATCAACCAGCTACCGCGAGCTTGTATTCAGCGACTTATTGATACGGTGCTCGCTTATTATCAAGTAAAAGAAGGGCAGTAAAAGAACGTCTGCCACGGACTATCAGTAAGGTTTGCCGGAACGACGCTACCGAACTAGCGTTTTAGCCAGCTTTTCGGGTTTTGAACTTTACTGTTGCGGCGAATCTCAAAATAGAGCGAGGCTCTGGATTGCCCACCTGTATCACCAGCCAGTGCGATGGTTTCTCCAGCGGCGACTTTGTCCCCTTCTTTTTTGAGTAGTGTTTGGTTGTAACCATAGAGTGTCATGTCACCTTTGCCGTGATCAAGCAATACAACTAGCCCATAGCCTCGTAAATAATCAGCAAAGACGACCGTGCCCGAATAAACCGACTTGATGGGTGTGCCGTATTTAGCTGAAATAACCATGCCTTTCCAGTTCGCTTGACCGGTTTGCTTGGTGCCAAAGTTATGTAAAACGCTGCCTTTGATTGGCCAGGGCAATTTGCCTTTTTGTCTGGCGAGTCCATCCATTGGCACTTGATTACGTTTGGCAGCCTTGGCGATCTCGGCTTTTAAGCGGGTCTCATTACGCTGCAATTCAGTTAAGTAGGTTTTATCACCGGAGATGCTTTTCTTAATCTTGCTGAGGGTGCTTTTTCGGCTACGTTGATTTTTCGCCAATGCATCGCGTTTGTCTTTTTGTTGCTGAAGCAGTTGCGCGATTTGGTTACGTTCTAATTCAAGGGCTCTTTCACTTTCAACAAGTTGTTGTTCCGTGGTGGAGAGTTGTTCTAATGTGTCGGCCCGAGCGGCAGCAAGATGTTGATAGTATTGACTGATGCGATCGTCATTGGAGTCGTTATTAAACATACTAGAGGTATTACGGTTTTGTTTGGTGATGTAATACGTCTGGACGAGCTCGGCTAATATTTTTTGCTGAATCTTTTTTTGTTCAGTGAGAGCAATAACACGCTGATGCAGGTTATCAATATTTTGGTTAGCGGTGGCCAATTGTGAGGTGGTAGATTGGATAGTCTTTTCAATGTTCGAGATACCAATTTCTTGCTCACGTAACGCCTTTTGCAGCTTATCTAACTCTTTTTGTTGTTGGCTTAACCCCTGCTGTTGACGCTTTATCTCGCTTTTTACTCCAGAAAGCTCATTTTGGCTTGCCGCGCTGTTTAGCGGTGTAATCGTAGCTGTAACCCCAATTATGAGAGTCGTAAGAACAACAAGGAAGGGCGTCTTGTGATTAGAGTGCATGTCGTATCCGCTGAGAGAAGAGGGCAAGTCCGTCTTAGGTCACTACTTTATTGAAAAGCGATAATAGGTGCAAGCATACAAAAACGCCGACGCATAAGCATCGGCGTTTTATCAGACTTGTGTCATTACTTTACAAGAATGTCGCCTGACATTTCAGCAGGAATGCTTATGCCTGTCATGGATAGCATGGTTGGTGCTAGGTCTGACAGTTTACCGCCTTCTTTGAACTCGATGTCCTTGTTACCAATATAGATAAGAGGAACTGGAAGGTTGGTATGAGCCGTGTGGGTGCCACCAGTGACTGGGTCAACCATCATTTCCGCATTACCATGGTCGGCAGTGATCAGCATTTGACCATCCACTTCTTTGATGGCTTCAACGATTTTCGCAACGCTTGCATCCAAAGCTTCAATCGCTTGTTCTGCGGCTTCGTAAACGCCAGTGTGACCAACCATATCTGCGTTTGGATAGTTACAGATGATAGTGTCGTATTTGCCTGACTTAATAGCAGCAACCATTTTCTCAGTCAGCTCTTCAGAGCTCATTTCTGGTTGTAGGTCATACGTCGCTACTTTTGGAGAAGCAACAAGCTGACGCTCTTCGCCGTCAAATTCGTTCTCAACACCACCATTGAAGAAGAAAGTCACGTGTGCGTACTTTTCTGTTTCAGAGATACGTAGCTGAGTCTTACCTTCTTTAGATAGCCACTCACCGTAGGTGTTTTCTAGCGATGCTGGTGGGAATGCGCAAAGCAGAGGAATATCGGCTGCGTATTGCGTTAGCATAACAAAGTCTACTGCTGGGAATACTTTACGCTCAAAGCCTTCAAAGGCAGGAACGAATGCACGCGTGATTTCACGAGCACGGTCAGCACGGTAGTTCATAAAGATAACTGCATCGCCATCAAGGATAGCCGCAGACTCTTGACCTTCAGCGCGTAGCTCAGTTGGCGCAACAAACTCATCGTTTTCTTCACGAGCGTAAGCCGCTTCTAAACCAGCAACCGCCGAGTCAAACGTGTAGGCACCTTCTGCTTGAGTAAGCAGGTCGTAGGCTTTTTCAACGCGATCCCAGTTGTTATCACGATCCATTGCGTAGTAACGACCAACAAGAGAAGCTACACGGCCTTTACCAAGCTCAGAAAACAGTGCTTCAAAGCGTTTGAGTGAACCTTCAGCACTGCGTGGTGGCGTATCACGACCATCTAGGAAGCAGTGTAGGTAGATTTTTTCAGCGCCACGCTCAGCCGCCATTTTAACAGCAGCGTAAATGTGGTCTTCGTGAGAGTGAACACCACCTGGAGACATTAGACCCATTAGGTGAACCGCTTTACCCGCCGCGATGGCTTTATCCATTGCAGCGGCTAGGATTTCGTTTTGACCAAATTCGCCATCAGCGATAGATTTAGTAATACGAGTGAGGTCTTGGTAGACCACTCGGCCAGCACCAATGTTGGTGTGACCCACTTCAGAGTTACCCATTTGACCATCTGGAAGACCGACGTCCATACCAGAAGCTGAAATAAGTGTACGTGGATTGTTTGCCCACAAGCCGTCCATTACTGGAGTTTTTGCGTTATTGATTGCGTTGCTTGCGTTATCTTCACGGTATCCCCAACCGTCAAGAATGACTAGAGCCATAGGCTTCTTAGCTGACATAGTTATAACCTCGTCGAATCTAAAATAACTTTACTGAAAACAAATTAGCGTAATTTTACTACACTTTTTAACCAAAACAGTAGTGGCAGATCAAATATTGTTTGTGATTACCGTAGCTTGTTTTCAGTTTTTTGAAAGTTAATTGCACACATTTGCTGTTGTAGTGAGGTAATCATAGATGCTAAACGTCATTGATTCCTTAAATGCTCAGCTATTAATAGCGCAGATGTGGTGATGTTGACCAATTGCTTTGCGCTATTGCTGCAATAGCGAAAGAGGGATCTCAATTATTTATTCGAAACAAGTTCCCCCCTCGCCAGAGGGCGGCGAAGCCGTTATACTCCTCGTCTGAATTTCATCTTCAACTAATTAAGAGCGCAAGCTATGCAAGAGTACTTAGATTTTTTACAACAAAATATGATCATGGCCGTGGTTTGGGCCGCCCTTTTTGTAGCTCTGATTGCTAACTTCGTGAAGTCTGCCAATGCCGCGTACAAAGAAGTTTCTGCAGCTCAGGTGACTCAAATGATGAACCATGACAGTGCACTCGTAGTGGATATTCGTTCAAAAGACGATTTCAAACGTGGTCACATTACGGATGCTGTCAACGTACTTCCTTCCGATATTAAAGCAGAATCAACGCCTAGCCTTGAAAACAAAAAATCAGACCCAATCATTGTGGTATGTAAGACGGGTCAAACGGCACAAGAGAGTGCAAACTTGCTCGCGAAGTCAGGTTTTGAACAGGTATATGTGCTGAAAGGCGGCCTGTCAGCTTGGAGCGAAGCAAACCTGCCGCTGATTAAAGGTAAGAAGTAACCCTAGTCATTGAGCGTTTTCGCGGCATTTCTTGCGTAGGGATGTGATAAATGCCACGGAATTAGCGGCTCGCCTAGTCATAAAACATTGGCTCGGCTAGTCTGCCAGACAACTCAAAAACGGTTTCGTTAATTTTAGACGTATTATAAAGGATATTCATCATGGCTGAAGCAGCACCTCAAGAAGCACAACAGAATTTCACAATTCAACGTATCTTCCTAAAAGATCTTTCTTTTGAAGCGCCAAACTCACCGGACATGTTTCAAAAAGAATGGAACCCAGATGTTAAGCTAGACCTAGACACGCAAAGCCGTGAACTAGGAGAAGGCGTTTACGAAGTGGTACTTCGTCTAACGGTGACGGTTAAGAATGCAGAAGACACAGCATTCCTTTGTGAAGTTCAGCAAGGTGGTATTTTCACAGCTGAGCAAATGGAAGCGGGCCAACTGGCACATTGCCTTGGCGCTTTCTGCCCGAACATTTTGTTCCCTTATGCTCGTGAAACTATCTCTAGCCTAACGATGAAAGGTACGTTCCCACAACTGAACCTAGCACCAGTTAACTTTGATGCATTGTTCATGAACTACCTTCAGCAGCAAGCTCAATCAGAAGAGCAAGCAGAAGCGTAATTCGCTGTTCGGCGCAGGGCGGTCGCTTTGCAAGAACTCGCAACCTTTTTGAAAATGCACAGCGCCTAGCGATGTGCATTTTTTATTTTCACGGTTAAGCTTTAGAAATGAAACTTTTTAGAGACTAAACGTTTAGCTGTGGCTTTCAAACTATGACGTGGTGGTGTTATGAGTAACGCATACGGGAAAGATATTTCAATGACAGTTATTGGCGCGGGATCCTACGGGACATCGCTAGCCATCTCTCTGGCACGAAACGGTGCAAACGTAGTCATCTGGGGGCACGATCCTGAACATATGGCTCGTCTAGAGGCCGATCGAGCGAACCATGACTTTTTGCCAGGAATAGACTTTCCTGAGTCACTCATTGTTGAATCCGATCTTCAAAAAGCGGTGCAAGCCAGCCAAGATTTACTGATTGTTGTTCCGAGCCATGTATTTGGTGTTGTGCTAGAGAGCATGAAGCCGCACTTACGTGACGACAGTCGTATTTGTTGGGCAACCAAAGGGCTAGAGCCGGAAAGTGGTCGTCTTCTAAAAGACGTTGCTAGCGATATTATTGGTGATAGCTACCCTTTAGCGGTACTTTCTGGCCCGACGTTCGCAAAAGAATTGGCGGCTGGAATGCCAACGGCTATTGCTGTTGCGTCGACGAATACGCAGTTTGTGACTGAGCTGCAAGACAAGATCCACTGCAGTAAAACATTCCGTGTTTATGCTAATGATGATTTTATCGGTATGCAATTAGGCGGCGCCGTTAAAAATGTGATTGCGATTGGCGCTGGTATGTCGGATGGAATCGGTTTTGGAGCCAATGCGCGAACGGCATTGATTACTCGAGGTTTAGCTGAAATGACTCGCTTAGGTGTCGCAATCGGCGCGAAGTCGGATACCTTTATGGGTATGGCTGGCCTTGGCGATTTAGTGCTGACGTGTACCGATAACCAGTCTCGTAACCGTCGCTTTGGTTTAGCGTTAGGTCAGGGTAAAGATGTCGATTCTGCACAAACTGAAATTGGTCAAGTGGTTGAAGGTTATCGTAATACCAAAGAGGTTTGGTTGCTGTCACAAAGAGTGGGTGTTGAGATGCCAATTGTTGACCAAATCTATCAAGTATTGTATCAAGGAAAGGATGCGATGCTCGCTGCGCAAGATCTACTAGCAAGAGATAAAAAAGCAGAGAAGCAATAAGCGTTGTAAAATAAGCGCTGAAGCGTATGCGTTGTTGCTTTATGTGTAGCGTCTCTATTAACGTGACGCGAGATGAGGAAGTCGCGACGCACGGCTTTTAAGGCTAGAGACTACTCTTAGGATAGAACATGAAACACTGTGAA
This sequence comes from Vibrio qingdaonensis, assembly GCF_026191675.1. GTDB lineage: Bacteria > Pseudomonadota > Gammaproteobacteria > Enterobacterales > Vibrionaceae > Vibrio > Vibrio qingdaonensis. Next base: position 96,802 of record NZ_JAKRRY010000010.1, read on the forward strand.
AAACAAAAAGTATGGCAGTGCATTATAAAAGAAGCGCGTAAGCAGTCGGAAGAAGAGCCGATGCTGGCAAGCTTTTATCATGCCACAATCATTAATCACGAAAGTCTAGGGGCGGCATTGAGCTATATTCTTGCGAATAAGCTTAAGACCGCGTCTATGCCAGCGATGGCGGTACGTGAAGTGGTAGAGCAAGCCTTTGCGGCAGACCCTTCAATTACTGATGCTGCAGCTTGTGATATTTGTGCCACAGTGAATCGTGACCCTGCCGTCTCTATGTATTCGATGCCGCTTTTGTATCTAAAGGGATTTCATGCCCTACAGGGCTATCGTGTCGCCAACTGGTTGTGGAAGCAAGGGCGAGTGGCATTAGCCACGTATTTACAAAATCAGATCTCAGTGGCGTGCCAAGTGGACATTCATCCAGCGGCACGTATCGGTAAAGGTATCATGCTCGATCACGCAACCGGTATTGTTGTCGGTGAAACGGCGGTGGTCGAAAACGACGTATCGATACTTCAAGATGTGACCTTAGGTGGCACAGGGAAAGAGGGCGGTGACCGTCACCCTAAAATTCGCGAGGGCGTGATGATAGGCGCAGGTGCTAAGATCCTGGGTAATATCGAAGTGGGGGTGGGTGCAAAAATTGGTTCGTGTTCCGTCGTACTGCAAGCCGTGCCTGCTCACACCACTGTGGCTGGGGTGCCAGCGAAAATTGTCGGTAAGCCGAAAACGGATATGCCGTCTTTGGATATGGACCAACAATTTAACGGTAAATCACAAACTTTTGTCGGTGGTGATGGTATCTAAACCTGAGTCAATTCAGCGATATCTAAATAGAACGGCTCAGAGGTAAAAGCTCAGTGTGAACACTGGGCTTTTCGTATTTTTACTGCGTACAAATAAGCCAGCACTCCGCCCACAACGTTACCCACCGCCACGCCAATAAAGAGCCCTTCTAACGAATACCAGTGATTGCCAATCGCAGCCGCGGGGAGTGTGAATATGAACAAACGCATGGCACTCCACATAAAGGCCTTATTCGGTAAGTGAAGCGCATTGAGTCCGCTGCCTAGCATCATGATAATCCCCTGAAACCCATAGCTAAATGGAACCACGAGCAAGTAATGCCAAAGGATTTCCCGTACCGCCGCTTCTTGAGAAAACATGGCGGAAATCGGAATACTGAGTGGCACCATCATAATAAATACCATCAGCTGAAATAGGATTGAAAAGCGCATGCTGAGGAATAATCCTGAGAAACTGCGCTCCGGTTGTTTGGCACCAAAGTTCTGCGACATAAAAGGGGTTAAGGCTGAGCTTAAAGAAATGAGCACCAGAATGAGTAAAGACTCTACCCGCTGCGCTGCGCCATAAGCGGCGATGGCAGCCGTGCCGTGAACGGAGAGCATCTTCATTAAGATCGCGCCAGAAATAGGCGACATCGCCGTGGATAACGCAGACGGTGTACCAATTTTTAAAATAGCTGCCCAGTCTTTTAGTAGCGCAGCGGGGTTAATTTTCCCCAGCAGTTTTTCGCGTTTAGTTAGGACGAAAAGCGAACCCAGTAAAGCGCCAAACCAAGCAAAACCACTCGCAATGGCAGCGCCCTGAATACCGAGTTCAGGGAACGGACCTAGGCCAAAGATAAACAGCGGATCCAAAATGCCGTTTAATACCCCAGAAAGCATCATAATTTTAGCCGGCGTTTTAGTATCGCCTGTGGCGCGAATGGCGCTATTGCCTGCCATAGGGATAACCAGTAGCGGGATGGTGAAGTACCAAATCACCATGTATTGATCGATGAGTGGAATGATATCCTCGCTGGCCCCTAGCATGCGAAACAGCGGGTCAATGGTAAAGAGCCCCAGCGTAGAGGCAAGGGTGACCAAGATCACCGCAAGAATGAGACCATGAGTGGTAAATTGCGCGGCGTTGCGAGTATTACCTTGTCCCAGCAGTCGACCGATAATGGTAGAAAGGCCCACACCGATCCCCATCGTAATGCAGTTCACTCCAAAGGTGACAGGAAACGTAAAACTGACCGCAGCGAGTGATTGGGTACCTAATAGAGCAATAAAAAAGGTATCAACGAGGTTGAAAGCCAAGATCGCTATCATGCCAAACACCATGGGAACCGTCATTTGTTTGAGCACTGTGGGGATGGGGGCAGAGAGCAGCCCATGCTTATCTTGCATAGAATTCATCGCTGATGAAACAGGGGCTTAGGATACAGGAATTCGCTAAATCGTGCGAGAACCCCCTCAATCCTTATGTATTGTTGGTGGGAAAGCTCAATTTCGTTATTTTTGTCACAAAATTTTGTCTCCTGCCCCTTGGGATCAACCCAATCGTCCCCAACATAATTATCACAAGCCGAATTAAGGCATTCTCAAAGCTAACATATTAATTAATTCAGGAGACACGACCGATGAATATCCGTCCTCTACACGACCGCGTGATCGTTGAGCGCAAAGAAGTTGAATCTAAATCTGCTGGTGGCATCGTTCTTACGGGGTCTGCTGCAGAAAAATCAACACGTGGTACGGTGCTGGCTGTAGGTAATGGCCGCATTCTAGAAAACGGGTCAGTTCAAGCATTGGACGTTAAAGTGGGTGACACGGTTATCTTCGCTGAAGGCTACGGCACGAAAACTGAAAAAATCGATGGCAAAGAAGTCTTGATCATGTCTGAAAATGACATCATGGCTATCGTAGAATAATTAAGTAGACGTTGAGTAATTTTTTACTCTAAACAAGCTATCCACTGAATTTAGATAAGGAAATAAACAATGGCTGCTAAAGACGTTAAGTTTGGCAACGACGCACGAATCAAAATGCTAGAAGGTGTTAATGTTCTAGCTGACGCGGTAAAAGTAACACTGGGTCCTAAAGGCCGTAACGTGGTACTAGACAAATCTTTTGGTGCACCAACAATTACTAAAGATGGTGTCTCTGTTGCGCGTGAAATTGAACTGGAAGACAAATTCCAGAACATGGGCGCACAAATGGTGAAAGAAGTCGCTTCTCAAGCGAATGATGCGGCGGGTGACGGAACAACAACTGCAACCGTACTGGCTCAATCTATCATCTCTGAAGGTCTAAAAGCCGTTGCTGCGGGTATGAACCCAATGGATCTTAAGCGTGGTATCGACAAAGCGGTGGTTGCTGCAGTTGAAGAACTAAAGGCGTTATCTGTTGAATGTAAAGATACCAAAGCCATCGCTCAGGTGGGTACTATCTCAGCAAACTCTGACGCGACAGTGGGTAACATTATTGCTGAAGCGATGGAAAAAGTAGGCCGTGATGGCGTTATTACCGTTGAAGAAGGTCAGGCGCTACAAGATGAGCTAGACGTAGTAGAAGGTATGCAATTTGATCGCGGTTACCTATCTCCTTACTTCATCAACAACCAAGAAGCTGGCAGTGTTGATCTAGAGAGCCCGTTCATTCTTCTTATCGACAAGAAAGTATCGAACATCCGTGAGCTGCTACCAACACTAGAAGCGGTTGCTAAAGCATCTCGTCCACTGCTTATCATTGCAGAAGACGTAGAAGGTGAAGCACTAGCAACGTTAGTAGTGAACAACATGCGCGGCATCGTGAAAGTGGCTGCTGTTAAAGCGCCTGGTTTCGGTGACCGTCGTAAGTCTATGCTACAAGATATCGCTATTCTAACGGGCGGTACGGTTATTTCTGAAGAAATCGGCCTAGACCTTGAGAAAGTAACATTAGAAGATCTAGGTCAAGCCAAGCGCGTGACGATCACTAAAGAAAACTCAACCATCATTGATGGCGCGGGCGATGAAGCGATGATTCAAGGTCGCGTAACACAGATTCGTCAGCAAGTTGAAGACGCAACTTCTGATTACGACAAAGAAAAACTTCAAGAGCGCGTAGCGAAATTGGCTGGCGGTGTAGCGGTGATTAAAGTCGGCGCTGCAACAGAAGTTGAAATGAAAGAGAAGAAAGACCGTGTTGAAGATGCACTTCATGCAACACGTGCTGCTGTTGAAGAGGGTGTGGTTGCTGGTGGTGGTGTTGCACTTATCCGCGCGGCATCGAAAGTGGCAGGCCTTGAAGGCGACAATGAAGAGCAAACAGTGGGTATCCGCGTAGCACTTCGCGCAATGGAAGCGCCAATTCGTCAAATCACTGCAAACGCAGGTGACGAAGAGTCAGTGGTAGCTAACAACGTGAAAGCGGGCGAAGGTAACTACGGTTACAACGCGGCAACAGGTGAATACGGCGATATGATTGCAATGGGTATCCTTGACCCAACAAAAGTAACGCGTAGTGCACTACAATTTGCCGCATCGGTTGCGGGTCTTATGATCACAACAGAAGCAATGGTGACTGACGCACCTCAAAAAGACGCACCAGCGATGCCTGATATGGGCGGAATGGGTGGCATGCCTGGTATGATGTAAGTGTAAGACATTGCCGACAGAGCCAGAGGGAAACCTCTGGCTTTTTTGTATCTGCTTCAATAATCAACGATTGAGTGGTTAATATGTTACGGGTTATGACAATTTACTGACATGCGCTATAGTTAGCGGCAATAGCATCGTCTATAGTTATTGAAGACGAATGATAATGTCAGTGGAGACAAAATAATGAAAAAAGTCGTATCAGCCCTTGCAGTGGCAGCAGCACTCTCTATTTCCCCAATGGCGCTAGCAGATAGCACGCCAGTTATGTTTTCATCTTTAAACGGATTTAATGCGCCAGACGCCAATGCGGTTGGTGGTGTACGTTTATCTGTTCTTCACGGTCAAGTGAATGAAGTAAAAGGTGTCGACTTTTCTGTATTGGGTATGTCTGAAACTCAGCGTACAACCGGTGTAAACTTTGGTCTATTCTTTGGTGCTTCTAAAGTCACTCAAGAAATGAAAGGCGCATCACTTGGTATTTTCAACTGGAATACAGGTTCAACAACGGGTGTTAACCTTGGCATGGTCAACGTCACTAACGACGTAAAAGGCCTTAACTGGAGTGCGGTAAACTACTCGGAAGGTAACACAATGGCTGATATCGGTATTGCCAGTTTCTCAAAGAAATCTAACTTCCAATTGGGTATCTTTAACAAAACGAATACTATCGACGGTGTTCAGATTGGTTTGATTAACTGTGCCGACAACGGTTTCTTCAAGTGCTTCCCAATTATTAACTTCGCTAAATAGCCTCGATTAACTTTGTGTAATGACATGAAGTTGATTGGCAAAGCGTGAGGTAAAAGCCCCGAATACTCGATGTTTTTGGGGCTTTTTTATGCCTATATTTTTACTTTCTACGTTTAGAGCGTCGTTGAAAGGTTTGGTGGACACCGCGGCGTAAGCTTTGAAAGCTACTTTCTGCCTTATCGACTCCAAGTAGTATGGTGAGTGCCAGTAAAGTAAGGATGATAGAGGCCTTGTAATGCCCCAGTCCAATCATCATGCCCAGCCCGGCAAGTAGCCAGATGACGGCCGCTGAAGTCACACCATGAATCTTACCATTTTCAGACATCATGACCCCAGCGCCTAAAAAGCCGACACCAGTAATGATTTGTCCTAATACTCGGGCTTGATCAAGAGTGTTTGGGGATAATGAAATGGCCATTGACATAAAGAGATAGGTGCCAGATAGCACTAAAATAGACGTGCGGATCCCGACGGGTTTGCCTCGTGTTTGCCTTTCAAGACCAATCAGTGTGCCATTCTCATGCCAGTGCCTGCCATGAGAATGGCCCCAAATCCAAAAGTGCTGCTAATTCCACAAATATGCCCCCCAAAAAAAGCAGTATCTGTTTATTAGACCGGGCAGGCGAACAAATAAATTTTATCGAGACGAAAAACGTTACTCAAGGTGAAGATCGAGAGGTGTTTTGCTGGTTCTGCCTCCTTCTTCACGAGTGAGTTTTGGTACTAAATAGCCGGAGACACGCTCGATCAACCCATGCATGAGCTGTTTTGCTTGATGATCGTCGACAAAGTAATGCGCTGCGCCTTGCACTTTATCAAGCACGTGCAGGTAGTAGGGCAGTATTCCGCTATTAAATAGGGCATGACTCAGCGCAACTTGGCTTTCAACACTGTCATTGATGCCTTTTAGTAACACGCTTTGATTAAGTACTGTGACGCCCGCTCGCTTGATGTGCTGTATTGCCAGTGATAGGGCGGGATTAATTTCGTTAGCATGGTTGATGTGTGTAACCAGAACGGTATTTAATCGAGTCTGTTGTAGCATCTCACACAGTGATTCTGTGATGCGATCCGGAATTACCACTGGCAAACGAGAGTGAATACGCAGTGTGTTAATGTGCGGGATAGATTCTATATGCGTGATAAGCCATTCGATATCTTTGTCCTTCGCCATTAATGGATCACCCCCCGAGAGAATGACTTCGTTGATGTCTGGTTGGTTGGCAATATAGTCCAGCGCTAACTGCCAGTTTGCTTTGTTGCCTTTATTATCTTCATAAGGGAAGTGACGTCGGAAGCAATAGCGGCAGTTAACCGCACAGCCACCTTTGACTATCATTAAGGCGCGACTTTGGTACTTATGTAGTAATCCGGGAACCACGGAACCTTGTTCTTCTAGCGGATCTTCTGAATACCCAGCATGGACGTCGAACTCTTGGCTTAATGGCAGTACTTGTTGTAAGAGCGGGTCGTATGGGTTGCCTTTTTCCATTCGTTCGACAAAGCTTTGAGGGACACGCATCGGAAATAGTTTCCTTGCACGTAGGCCGCTTTCCCATGGCGCCGTATCAATTTCTAGTTGTTTAAGCAACTGATACGGGTCTGAGATCGCATTGGATAGCTGTTTGAGCCAGTTTTGCTCAACAGAAACAAGATTTCGGGTTATGATAGGCGACATTAAATTTTAACTCGAAGAATACTAAGAGGATACAATGGCTACTGTTAGCACTAATGAATTTAAAGGCGGTTTGAAATTAATGCTGGATAACGAGCCTTGCGTGATTCTAGAAAATGAATACGTGAAGCCAGGTAAAGGTCAAGCATTTAACCGTGTTAAAATTCGTAAACTACTGTCTGGTAAGGTGTTAGAGAAAACATTTAAGTCAGGCGAGAGCTTTGAAGTCGCTGACGTCATGGATATCGATCTAGATTACCTATACTCAGACGGTGAATTCTACCACTTTATGAACAATGAAACATTCGAACAAATCGCTGCAGACGTAAAAGCGGTGGGTGACAATGCGAAATGGTTGGTAGAAAACAACCCTTGTATGATTACACTTTGGAACGGCACGCCGATTTCTGTTACGCCAGCTAACTTTGTTGAGCTAGAAGTAACAGAAACCGATCCTGGTCTAAAAGGTGATACACAAGGTACAGGCGGTAAGCCTGCGACATTAACAACGGGTGCCGTTGTACGTGTTCCGCTATTTATTCAAATCGGTGAAGTGGTAAAAGTTGACACTCGTACTGCAGAATATGTAGGCCGTGTTAAGTAATATTGCTTTCGAGATTAAAAAGGTCGCTTAGGCGACCTTTTTTTATGTTTGAAATCCAGTTTATGTTTAAGACATAGAGGGCGTTATTCCTGCGGACGCCAACTTAATGCACTGGCAACCGTACCGAGCGCAAGGGTATTCATTTCTGTATTGGGTAAGTTGGCCAGTGTTTGAAGTGTTATCGCACCATTGGTTTGCGCGGCAGCAATCTCTTGGCTGCCTCTGCTAAAGCTATAGCCAAGCGGATTATCGACACTCATCAGTAGACCTTCACCTTCGTGAATCGACTCAACGTTAAAGTGGGTACTGCCGAGTCGAATGAAGCCGATTTCTTTCTTCGCCGTTGATAGGCTGATCGCTTCAGACTTTCTTGCCATCTCATACTCACCAATCGCTTGACCCGCTTCACTGATCTGACAAATGTACGGCCCGTTACCACCAAACGAAAAGCTGCCGAGATCGACGCTGGTGCCACCGCCACTACAAACAAGTGTCCAAGTTTCCCCGCTGTCAGTGCGAGTGATTTCTGCAACCATGTCCCCTTCTTTACTATTAATGGTATTAAACCAAGAACTCGTGGACGCACTACGTGAGTATTTTCCGTGATAGAGACCCGCTATATCAAATGAACCTTCGGGACCGAATCCCCAAAATGTGCCATCGGTTTTTAGTGTGAGCTCTGGTTGTGCAGAAACCGCGTCTGATTTTTTCATATCAACGGTGCTACCACACCCAAAAAGAGCACTGGAAATAACCAGTGCGCAAATAGACTTTTTCATTGTTACATCTCTTTTTTATTATAAATCGGCGCGGATTGTATAGGGGGAGGAAATGAAGGAATGTAAGAGATTGTCTGAATGGATGATGGCTCACACACTGGTAGATAATAAAAAGGGTAGCGAATTCGCTACCCTTTTCGGCATTTTGAACGTTAAATCATAAAGATAAAGATCACTGCTAATGCACTAATAAGACCTGCAAAGAAATAGCACGCAATTTTGCCTGCCACACCAGCGTGAATTTTTAGATCATGCATACCATGGTGAAGGCGGTGCATCGCATGCCACATTGGTAAGGCTAATGTGGCGATGACAAAGAGTGCACCGATAAAGCTAGTGGCAAAGCCTGCAACTCGCTCATAGCTTAATGCTTGCGCGTCGATGATGCCCATTGGCACAAGAATGCCAAGGACAAGAATAGTAACAGGAGTAATCATGGCAAACCATGAGCCGCCTGCACCAAATAGTCCCCACCATACGGGCTCGTCTGAACGTTTAGGGTTTTGGTTAATCACAGTGGTCTCCTTAGACGATAATCAGCACAATGAGAGAAATTGCTGCAACGGCCGCCCATTGCGCCAGCACGATGGTTTTCTTTTCTACCGCTTTGCCTTTTAGTTTAATCGGCATAACTTGCGGCATCATGCTAAAAAAGGTTTGAGCGTGGAATAAGCTGCCTGCGAGCGCAACAATGTTGATGGCAATCACAATTGGATTGGCCATAAATGCTAACCAACCTTGCCAAGCCTCTGGTCCCTTAACGAGTGCGCCTAAGCCAAAGGTTAGGAAAATCGTAAATAGAATCAGTGGCAATACCGTGGCTTCACGCAACATGTAGAAACGGTAGAAAGGATGATTTTTCCACCAAGTGCGTTTTATTTCGCGAACATAAGGTTTTCTATTGCTCATGGTTATGCCTCCACATTCTTTGGTGAGCCATCAGGCTTGAGCATGGCAATAACAAAGTCTTTTGAAGATTCAATTTTACCTTGGTTTACCGCCGCCGCTGGGTCGACATTTTTAGGGCAAACATCTGAGCAATAGCCAACAAAGGTACAACCCCATGCGCCATTTTCGCCGTTGATGAGTGCCATACGTTCGCTCTTGCCATTGTCACGGCTGTCGAGGTTATAGCGATGTGCCAGAGTCAGGGCGGCAGGGCCAATAAACTCAGGGTTTAAACCAAACTGTGGGCAAGCTGCGTAGCAAAGTCCACAGTTAATACAGCCAGCAAATTGCTTATATTTCGCCATTTGTTCTGGTGTTTGCAGGTTTGCACCATCTTCAGGGGTACGGTCGTTACCAATGATATAAGGTTTAATCGCTTCTAAGCGCTCAATAAAGGGCGTCATATCGACAATTAAGTCTTTCTCGATTGGAAAATTGGCGAGCGGCTCGATTTTCACGCCACCGGTGTAGTCTCGTAAGAAGCTTTTACACGCTAACTTAGGGACACCATTGACCATGATGCCACAAGAACCACAAATCGCCATGCGACAAGACCAACGGTAGGAGAGGTCTTTATCTAGGTTATCTTTGATGTAACCAATAGCATCAAGAACTGACATGGTTTCATCAAACGGGACATCAAACATTTGCATGCGAGGCTCAGAGTCTTTCTCCGGGTCGTAACGCATGATTTCTACTTTCTGAATGCGATTTGCGGACATTATGCTTGCTCCTCTGCATTGTTTTCTTGAGCGGCTTTTGCTTCTGCAGCGGCAGCTTTCTCTGCAGCTTCACCGTAAAGACGGGCTTTAGGTTGGGATTTGGTGATTTTTACATCGCTGTAATCGATGCTTGGTGCGTTGTCTTCTTGGAAGAAAGCGAGAGAGTGTTTTAGGAATTTTTCATCATCACGCTCTGTGCAGCCATCGTCTAAACGTTGGTGCGCACCACGGGATTCTTTACGCAGAATGGCGGAGTGCACCATGGCTTCAGCAACTTCAAGACCGTAACCCACTTCGATGGCGTACAGTAAGTCTGTGTTGAAGACTTTCCCTTTATCTTTAATACCAATGTTTTTATAACGTTGCTTAAGCTCAGCAATCTTTTCAAGTGTGGCTTGCATTAAGTCTTCTTGACGGTAAATACCACAACCCGCTTCCATGGTATGACCCATTTCTGTGCGGATGTCGGCCCAGTTTTCGTCGCCATTTTGGTTGAGTAGGGCGGCAATGCGCGCTTCAACGGCTTCCACTTGTTTCGCAATTGCTGCGTCATCCCAGCCTTTAAAGGTTTGTGCACGTTCAACCGCTTGTTCGCCGGCAACACGACCAAATACAACAAACTCAGCCAGTGAGTTGGAGCCTAGTCGGTTAGCGCCGTGAAGGCCAACAGATGCACATTCACCGACTGCGAATAGACCTTGTATACGCGTTTCACATTGACCATTGGTCTCGATACCACCCATGGTGTAATGGACGGTTGGTCTAATTGGGATTGGCTCTTTGGCTGGATCAACGTTGACGTAAGCTTTGGCAAGTTCACAGATAAACGGTAGACGTTCTTGTAAGTACTCTTCGCCAAGGTGACGCAAGTCTAGGTGAACCACATCACCCAGTGGGTGTTTGATGGTATTGCCTTTTTGCTGCTCATGCCAAAATGCTTGAGAAACTTTGTCACGAGGACCCAGTTCCATGTATTTGTTTTTCGGCTCGCCGACTGGTGTCTCTGGGCCCATGCCGTAATCTTGTAGGTAACGGTAGCCATTCTTGTTGACGATAATCCCCCCTTCACCACGACAACCTTCGGTCATCAGGATACCAGTGCCAGGAAGCCCTGTTGGGTGGTATTGCACGAATTCCATATCACGTAGTGGCACACCATGACGATACGCCATTGCCATACCATCGCCAGTCACAATGCCGCCGTTCGTGTTACAGTGATAAACACGACCAGCGCCACCCGTTGCGAGTACAACAGACTTCGCTTTAATGGTCACGAGTTCGCCTTCCGACATATGAATGGCGATCAGACCTTGCACTTCGCCTTCGACAACAAGAAGATCAACCACAAAGTACTCATCAAATCGTTTGATTTGGTCATACTTCATTGAGGTTTGGAATAGCGTATGCAGCATATGGAAGCCAGTTTTATCCGCAGCAAACCAGGTTCGTTCCACCTTCATGCCACCAAAACGACGAACATTGACCTCGCCATTTTCTTTACGGCTCCACGGGCAGCCCCATTGCTCCATTTGGATCATTTCTTTGGTTGCGCTTTTTACGAAATACTCAACAACATCCTGTTCACAAAGCCAGTCACCACCACCAACGGTATCGTTGAAGTGATTGTCTAGGCTATCTTCATCCTTGATTACAGCGGCAGAGCCACCCTCAGCCGCGACCGTGTGCGATCGCATCGGGTAAACTTTCGAGATAAGAGCAACTTCCATGTCAGGATTTGCTTCAGCGGCTGCAATAGCAGTTCGAAGACCAGCGCCACCAGCGCCGATGACTGCGATATCTGTGGTAATTGTCTTCACAGTTATCCTCCAGTGTGAGAGCGAGTTGAACTCGCGGTTGATAATTAGCGCTTAAATAAGCAGATAAAAACTAAGGGCTATAGTAGATAAGGCGCCGGGCAAAAAAATTGATTGAGTTAGGTTTTTTCATCGGAAATGCAAAGAGAGGCATAGTATTTATATGATGTGTGATTAACGTCACTTATAATTGTGGGGTATCTTTGAATTTGTACAATTATCAATAACTACAGCTAATGAGTTTGATTATGATTTACAACGACTGGCAACCTACAGCATCAATACCTTTGCTAAAAAAACGCGCAGAGATTATTCGCAATATACGTCAATTTTTCTTATCAAAAGGTGTCATGGAAGTGGACACGCCAGCCATGAGTCATGCCACGGTGACAGATGTACACCTGCAAACGTTTGATACCGAATTTGTTGGACCTGGTTACGCAGATGGTAGGCGCTTGTATTTCATGACGAGCCCTGAATTTCATATGAAACGATTGCTGGCGGCGGGGAGTGGCTGTATCTATCAGATAGCGAAGGCGTTTCGCAATGAAGAGAGCGGTCGTTACCACAATCCCGAGTTTACCATGTTGGAGTGGTACCGCGTTGGGTTTGATCATCACCAGCTAATGGATGAAATGGATGAACTATTGATGTTGGTATTAAAGGGAGAGAAAGCGGAGCGAATGACGTATCAACAAGCGTTTATTCAGGCACTGGCCGTCTGTCCGCTCACCGCTTCCATGTCAGAGCTTCGGGTTGCAGCTGGGACGTTAGGCTTGTCTGATATTGCAGACAGTGAAGAAGACCGAGATACCTTATTGCAACTGCTATTTAGTATGGGAGTGGAAACTAAAATTGGCTTGAACTCTCCTGCTTTTGTTTACGATTTTCCTGCTTCACAAGCGGCATTAGCAAAAGTTAACGCGAATGATCCTAGGGTGGCCGATCGCTTTGAGGTGTATTTTAAGGGCATCGAACTTGCCAATGGCTTCCATGAGCTCGATAACCCACAAGAGCAGCTTGCGCGTTTTGAACAAGACAATCAGAAGAGGGTTACAATGGGGTTACCTGTCCAGCCTATTGACCACCACCTGATTGCCGCTCTAGAGGCGGGGCTACCACCATGCGCAGGTGTGGCGTTGGGGATTGACCGGCTGATTATGCTGGCCATAGGCGCTGAACATATCGATCAAGTGACGGCTTTTCCATTTCCGATCGCGTAATTGTTTTCCGTTCCATGCTTAATCACTAACTGACGAGTATTCCTGTACCCGTGACGGCGAGTAACGCACCTAACCAAGCGTAGCGGTTAGGTCGTTGCTTGGTGTATAGCCATAGTAGTGGCAATACCATGATGGGGGTTGTCGAAGAAAGTAGCGCTACCATACCGACATTACCCGTTTGTAGGGCAAACAGGATGAGAGTCATACCCACTGCCATGGCAAGAAAGCCGTTTAGAGCGGTAATACCAAAGATGGGCAGGGTGATTGGGTTGATACTTTTTGCCAGTCTTGCCCCAGTTAGCCAAAATAAGCTATGGGCAATAAAGGCGGTAATCATACGAATCGCGGACGCAGCAATAGGGTCGATAGTAGTTTGCATCACGGGTTTGGCGATAATCCCCCCCAGCGCCTGACACAGTGCCGCGGTAATACCGAGTGCGACACCAATCCAAACCTTTCCTCGAATTTCCTCGAAGCGATTTGCTGATGGCTTGGCTTGCTTACGGCCAAAAAAGATCGCGGTTGCGACCCCTGAAAATACGAGTGCTGAGCCCATCAGCTCCATGGAATTCATGGTTTCAGAAAAAAGAAAGTAACCGAGTATGGCGGAAAAAACGGCGTGACAAGAGAAGAGTAACCCAGCCTGGCGTGGCCCCATTCGATTTAAGCAAGCAAATAGCGCGGTATCACCAATAAAGATCCCGATAAGCCCCGATAGCGCCATCGGGGTGATATGGGTGTAGGACACGCTTCCCCAGCCATTCGTAAGCAATGCCATGGTAGTGAGTATGCCGGCAGTACATCCCATTCTCCACCGGCTATAGGCAAAAGAGCCAAGGTGGCGTGCTGGTGTCACGGAAATAATGCTAGACACCGCCCACAAAAAGGCGGCAATAAGTGCAAACCACTCAAACCCCATGAGTTTCCCTATTCAATTAGAAATCCTATCGCTAAACAGGTTGTACTATGCGGCTTAGTAAAGCGCAATGAAATCCACCAGATAGAGTGGATTTCATTGCGACGTTGGTACTTGCTTAAGTGTGGCCTAGCGTACTAGGTTAGGATCCATGCGGCGGTATAGACAATGAGTAAACCAACCACGCCAAGGATCAGCCCCATCTTTGCCATGTCTTTGCTTTCAATCAGACCGGTAGAGTAGGCAAGAGAATTAGGAGGCGTGGAGACAGGAAGAATCATCCCTAACGACGCTGAAAATGCGACAACGACGAGCAGACCTTGTAAACCACCAATAGTGGCTAGGCTTTCCATCGAGGCACCAATAGCAGCAGCGATAGGCATCAGTAAGTTTGCTGTGGCAGTATTCGACATGAAATTAGCCATTAGCCAACAGACGACAGAAAGTGTTAGCACTACAGCCATTGGCGAAAGTGATTCATAGTCAATCGCGTGAGCAAGGGCGACGGCGAGCCCGGTTTTATCTAAGCCAATGCCAATCGCGATACCACCAGCAACGAGCCAAAGCACATCCCAGTTAATGAGCTTGAGCTCTTCTTTACCCATGATTCCCGTCAGCGTAAACACCGCAAGTGGAATGATGGAAACCACATAGGTATTCATGCCATGTAACTTAGTCGTCATCCAAAGCAAAATGGTGGTGGCGAAGGTGGCGTATACCACGATGGCTCGCCAGTTTTTTTGGAATGTCCCGTTTAGCTTTAGTACCATTTTGTCTTGTGAGGATGGGAAAAAGCGTTGTAACAAAAACCAAGCAATGGTCAGTTGAATGATGACAAAAGGCAGCCCCATCATCATCCATTGCAGGAAGTCGATGGTGTTTTCTCCTGTGAGGTATTGCAATGCTATTGCATTGGGCGGGGTTCCTATTGGTGTTGCTATCCCCCCCGTATTCGCCGCAATAGGAATGCATAACACTAACGCTTTGATGCCAATGTCGCCTTTGGGCGCAGAAGCAACAATAGGTCCAAGCAAGGCTAGCATCATCACTGTGGTGGCGGTATTGGACATAAACATCGAAAAAACTGCAGTGATTAACATTAACCCCAACATGATAAATTTCGGCTGTTGGCCAAAAGGCTTAAGTAAGACCCGGGCGAGGTTGTTGTCGAGTTCGTATTTAGACGCGGCAATCGCTAAGGCAAAACCACCCATAAATAAAATAATAATAGGCGATGAAAAAGCGCTAAAGATGTCGGTGTATTTCATCAACTCACCTAAGTCGTGGCCTGCTGGTGGCGTGCGAAATAGGTGCAATCCTTTATCTGAAATCATGACCAGTTCTAAGGCAATGATAAGAATTGAGGTGGCAAAAACAGGAACAGGCTCTAGCACCCAGAGTAGTGCAGCGAGTAAGAAAATAGCGAGTAGTCGATGTTGAATAAGCGTGAGATCGTCGATGGGAATGGCATCAATCGGCATCATTAACACACCAAGGGGAACCATAAAGCAGATCAGGAGCCGGATCAAAACCCCGTTATTTATCTTGGGCATAGGCAATATTATCTCAAATCAAAAATTCGTCTATTAAATAGATTAAAAGATAATCACCTTGGGGTCTTCGACTAAGGTTAGAGTTTTGAAATCATGGAGGATTTTTTGGTGAGATTATTGTTTTACGTCAACGATTAGAGCTAGATGAGGCGATTAAGATAGCCGAGATTGAAGCGATAAAAAACGGCGCAAATTTGCACCGTTTCTTTTCGCTAACGTAAGCAAACTAGCTGTCGTGACGTTCGGCCACATGAGCATAAGGTGTGCCCATAACGGTAGGGGTGGTGTTCGCCATTGTCTCATCAAAGCGGATGCGATTACGGGCAAACAAGTTAATGACCGTTGAGCCTAGCTTAAAGCGACCCATTTCTTCTCCCTTTTTCAATACAACAGACTTATTACCTTCAGCAGGGTAGTCCCAAGTATGAACGGAGCTGCCAGTTGGCGGTGTTACGGTACCAGCCCATATAAGTTCAATGCTGCCGACGATCGTTGCACCGACAAGAACCTGCGCCATTGGGCCGAATTCAGTATCAAAGATACATACCACTCGTTCGTTACGAGCAAACAGATTAGGCACATTCTCCGCGGTAAGCGGATTGACTGAAAATAGGTCGCCAGGGACATAAATCATTTGGCGTAATGTACCATCGCACGGCATGTGTACACGGTGGTAGTCGCGGGGAGAGAGATAAAGCGTTGCAAATTCGCCATCGGCAAACTCTTTAGCGAGGTCTTCACTTCCACCCAATAGCTCTTGTGCTGTGTAGTGATGGTTTTTAGCTTGGATTAGCTTACCATCTTCAATAGGACCAAATTGGCTCACACACGCATCTGCGGGGTGGGTGATGACAGACTCACCTTCTGCAATTGGTCGAGTACCTGGTTTGAGTTCACGAACGAAAAATTCGTTAAAAGTCTCGAAGTGAGCTGGATCTGAGTACAAAGCTTCATCTAAATTGACGTTATATTGTTTTACAAACCAACGAATGATAGCTGTCGTTAGACCACCAGCTTTTGCTGATGCTAGTTTACCGACTAAACGGGTTAAACCGTGTTTTGGTAGCCAATATTGAAGTCCAACTTTAATCTTATCCATTGCTTACTATTCCAACATTAATTGTGTATTTCGAATTCAGGGCGCGAGATATTAATGTAAATCTCACGAAATGTCAGTACTTAGTCCAATTCCAGTGCTGACGTTGTGCGTGACGGCAAACTCGCGGCATAAAGGCAAGCGTAGAGTTTTAATCAACCCAGATCCGCTTTCTTATTGCGCGAGTATTGTCGATTGGCTTTGTTCTCACCCATGCTCTCCAAAATTCGGTGATAGTTGTCAAAGCGGCCTTTATCGATGCTGCCGTTTTCAACCGCTTCACGAAGAATGCAGCCAGGATCATCTAAGTGTTTGCAATCTCTAAACTTACAACCACCTAGGTAAGGACGAAACTCGACAAAAGCTTCAGTGATTTCATGAGATTCTAAGTGCCAAAGTCCAAACTCACGAACCCCTGGAGAGTCGATAAGATCGCCCCCTGATGGGAAGTGGTAGAGTCGAGCGGCTGTCGTCGTATGCTGACCTAATCCTGAGTTTTCAGAAATGGCCCCCTCTTCAATTTCTAATTCGGGCATGAGAGCATTGACTAAGCTTGATTTGCCTACTCCAGATTGCCCAACAAAGATGTTCACTTTATCTTTGAGGTAGCTTTCCAGTTCTTGGATCCCTTCGCCGGTTTCTTTGCTGACAAAGGCAACGTCATAGCCAATACGCTTGTAAGCGTTTAAGGAGGCATAAATATCCGCTTTGTCTTCTTCTGAAATCAGGTCAACTTTGTTTAGAACCAATAGCGGAGCAATTTGCAACGTTTCCGATGCCACCAAGTAGCGATCGATGATGTTAAACGATAAATCCGGCGCAATGGCCGAAACAATCACCATTTGGTCAACGTTGGCTGCAACGGGCTTTAGGCCGTCGTAATAGTCTGGGCGTGTG
The DNA here is from genome assembly GCF_026191675.1 of Vibrio qingdaonensis. Taxonomy (GTDB): domain Bacteria; phylum Pseudomonadota; class Gammaproteobacteria; order Enterobacterales; family Vibrionaceae; genus Vibrio; species Vibrio qingdaonensis. The sequence goes on from NZ_JAKRRY010000010.1 coordinate 114,208, forward strand.
AGTATTGAGCTGCGTGGCTCGACGGCCTCGACAACACCCGAAATACCATGCATAGATTCAATGCCTACACGCCATTTTACATGATCGCCAGAGACGAGAGACTCAATGCCACGTCGTAAATTACAACGGTGAACTTCTTGAGTTTCAAGATCTTCAATGTCGGCATGTTGACCAAAGCGAGTAATCACTAAACCTTGTTTGACCGCTCCTAGCATGGTTTCATCCCATTGAACGGTTTCTTCTTGTTTAAGTTTTTTGCTTTGGTTGCTGCGTACTCGACGCACTTGGCCTTTGGTTAGTTTTTTCTTTTTCGCCACGATATTTTATGATGCCAATGCATCAAACCATTTGGGTTACTGAAATTTATTTCGGTATAGTACCTCTTTTAGCGGAAAACAAATAGACGAGGGCGATATGTCTTTTAGCGAACAGAATTTAATCTGGGTTGATTTAGAGATGACAGGACTCGATCCTGAGCAACATAAAATTATCGAGATTGCGAGCATAGTGACAGACAGCCAGTTGAATATTCTTGCTGAAGGCCCTGTCATTGCTATCAATCAGTCTGAGGCTGAGTTAGCAAAAATGGATGACTGGTGCACCAACACTCATACTGCGAGTGGGCTTGTCGCCCGTGTGATGGAAAGCACGTATACGGAACAGCAGGCAATCGTAGAGACGGTAGCGTTTTTAGAGCAATGGGTACCAAAAGGGGTGTCGCCTATCTGTGGTAACAGTATTGGGCAAGATCGTCGCTTCTTATACAAGCACATGCCAGAGCTTGAAGCGTATTTCCACTATCGTTACATCGATGTGAGTACCTTAAAAGAACTGACTCGCCGTTGGAAGCCAGAGATTTTAGATGGCTTTAGTAAGCAAGGTACTCATCTCGCTCTTGATGATATTCGTGAGTCGATCGCTGAACTAAAATACTATCGTGAAACTATTTTCTCCATTTAGTCGAATCTATATTGGAATCATAGCGAGGCTGATTTGTTCTAGTTTCAAGAAAAATAAGGTGTTTTTGTGTGCTTTTTCATCAAACGGAAAAAAAATGAATGTTTTTTATCGATAGGACTTGCATCACAAAAAAATGCTCTTATAATTCGCAGCCCTGAACGACGAAACACGTTCAATGCGATACTAGCTCAGTTGGTAGAGCGCAACCTTGCCAAGGTTGAGGTCATCGGTTCGAACCCGATGTATCGCTCCACTTTCTCTTAGTAGAAAGTGACAGTTCTCACGGTACTTAACGGTGACTACAATTCGGACGCGGGATGGAGCAGTTTGGTAGCTCGTCGGGCTCATAACCCGAAGGTCGTTGGTTCAAATCCGGCTCCCGCAACCACATTTAATCAATAGCATTGGCTGTTGATATGCGATACTAGCTCAGTTGGTAGAGCGCAACCTTGCCAAGGTTGAGGTCATCGGTTCGAACCCGATGTATCGCTCCATTTTCTCTTAGTAGAAAGTGACAGTTCTCACGGTACTTAACGGTGACTACAATTCGGACGCGGGGTGGAGCAGTTTGGTAGCTCGTCGGGCTCATAACCCGAAGGTCGTCGGTTCAAATCCGGCCCCCGCAACCACATTTAATCAATAGCATTGGCTGTTGATATGCGATACTAGCTCAGTTGGTAGAGCGCAACCTTGCCAAGGTTGAGGTCATCGGTTCGAACCCGATGTATCGCTCCATTTTCTCTTAGTAGAAAGTGACAGTTCTCACGGTACTTAACGGTGACTACAATTCGGACGCGGGGTGGAGCAGTTTGGTAGCTCGTCGGGCTCATAACCCGAAGGTCGTCGGTTCAAATCCGGCCCCCGCAACCACATTTAATCAATAGCATTGGCTGTTGATATGCGATACTAGCTCAGTTGGTAGAGCGCAACCTTGCCAAGGTTGAGGTCATCGGTTCGAACCCGATGTATCGCTCCATTTTAGCGCCGTTTAACCCGATAGAGGTTTAAAGCTTGTTCTGCTTTCTGTAGAGCAAGTTTTGTTAGTCGCTATGCTTTCTTTTTTCGAGAAAGCCTAAAGCAGCATTCCATACAAGCAAAGTTGAGAAACTTAGTCCTTTCGCTGCCGCTCTTTCCTAATGCTGAGAAGCATCACTCCAAAACAATTTAGTTAGTTTGTAACGTTTTTTATTATTGAGACGGTTTCGTCTCTGTAATGCGTCTGCGCTGCTATTCCTGTAGTTATTCAACTCTGTGGATATAGGTTAACGCCTTTTTCTACGGTACGCTTACATTTAAATCAACAGACTTATCCACATCTTATCGTATGTGGATAACTTGGTTGATAAATTGTTTTTACTCGATATGTTAGCTAAGTCATTGAAAGATCTTTACAGTAACGAGGGAACGAGAAAGTAGATAATTTAAATCTAAGGCATTGATTTTGTTATTGTTTTGTTTGATTTCTCATTCTGTGTTGCTGCATTTAAATGATCAACAAGTGACGTTTTTTTGATCCTAGTCATATATTGCATCTGTGTTTAACCTGTTTTCACAAGCACATAGCACGAATGAAATTTTTGTTTTTCCACAAATTCAAATATGAGATGTTAGTCAAGAAAATTTATTTGATTTATTGGCAATGTCGATATGAGACTTCTTGATGTTATGAATCGCGCGGTAGCCCTTTTTGCACTATCCGAATAAGACGTTGGTTTCTGCTGTCTATTTTGTTTAGTGACAATTTATCTTCTTGAGAACGTAACTTTTCCAGTGCCCAGTCGATGTGAGTGTCCAGCAACGCACTTTCACCCTTGAGGTTTTCGAGTACGGCAAGATACTCCGCTTGAAAGGGGGCATTGCCTAGCGCAATAATGATGTTTCTGCGCCATTGCTCATGTCCGATACGCCTAATGGCAGAGCCTTCCATGTTTTTTAAAAATGTACATTCATCCCAAGCTATTAATGCTGTTAAGTCCGGCTCATTGAATATTGAACGTCGCTGGAAGTCGACTTGCTTGCTGATGTCAGAGAATCGATTCCATGGACAGACTAACTGGCAATCATCACAGCCGTAAATTCGATTGCCAATCGCATCTCGGAATTCTTCAGGGATAATGCCATCATACTCAATGGTTAAGTATGAAATGCATCGCCTAGCATCGACGACGCCATTATCTAAGATGGCATTAGTTGGGCATGAGGTTATGCATGCAGTGCATTTTCCACACTGACTTTCAACGGGCATATCGATAGGAAGTGGTAGGTCGATAAATAACTCGCCAAGGAAAAACCAAGAGCCAGCATCTTTGTCGAGTATTAAAGAGTGCTTACCTGTCCATCCCAACCCTGCTTTTTCTGCTAGAGGGCGCTCGAGCACGGGTGCAGAGTCGACAAATGGTCGGTAACCCAGAGCACCGACTTCACTTTCAATCTTTTGACCTAACTTTTTTAATTGGTTGCGAATAAGTTTGTGATAATCCCGACCCAGTGCGTAGCGACTGATATAGCCTGTATGCTTATTTTGCAGATTGCTGGCAAAATGTGCATCTTCTGGGAGGTAGTTCATACGAACGCTGATGATACGGCATGTGTTGGGGTGAAGTCGGTCGGGGTGGAGGCGTAAATCTTGGTTTGATTCCATCCACGCCATTTCACCGTGATAGCCGGCTGCCAACCAGTGGTTAAGTGATGTTTCTTGATCTTCTAAGCTGATATCACTAATACCTGCTTTTTGAAAACCCAGTTCTTTCGCCCACTGTTTGATGTCGTTGGCAAGCTTATCTAAATCCATCACGATCACTCTATTCAAAAAGGACGCGTATTCTATACTCAAATCTGTTTGTATCCAAAGTATGAGTAGAAAAAAGACAGATATCCAAATTTGTGCGGGGGTTGGTGGGTATTTATCATCACTTTGTAGGGATTCACCGTTTTTAATGGTAAATTTTCTAATTACTTACACAACAACACTTGTCTACAAAAAGCGACACAGTTTACTATTTCACCTCTCAACCGACGTATTCAGAGAAAAATGTGATGAACACTAAAAAATTTGCCTTAGCTGATGAAGCAGCCACTGTTTTAATTGGAACTAAACTCGCTAATCTCTGCTCAAAACAAACAACCATTTATTTACACGGTGATCTTGGGGCGGGGAAAACAACGTTTAGCCGAGGGTTTATTCAAAGCCAGGGGCATCAAGGGAATGTGAAAAGCCCGACGTATACGTTAGTGGAGCCTTATCAACTCAAGCAGTGGAATATTTATCACTTTGATTTGTATCGTCTAGCGGATCCTGAAGAACTGGAATTTATGGGGATTCGTGACTACTTCTCTGATGATGCGATTTGCTTAGTTGAATGGCCTGAAAAAGGTGAGGGCGTATTACCAGCCGCTGATCTTGATATTGACCTTAGATACGTTGGAGAAGCGCGTGAAATTACATTTACTGCAAACTCTGAATATGGAATTCAGCTAATTAGTCAATTGGAGTTAAATTGATCAATCGTTTGTTTAGTCGCATGAAGGTGCTCATGCTGGCCATCGTCATTCTTTTCCCTACGCTTGTGTGGGCGAATACGCTTGAAGGGATACGGGTTTGGCCATCTCCGGATGAGACTCGAGTCGTTATTGACCTTAAGTCAAAGGCTGATTTTAGCTATTTCTCTTTATCTGGCCCAAGCCGTATTGTGGTAGACCTTAACAATACGGCGCTAAATACTACGCTGCCACTTAATGTGACGGACAGTCCAGTATTGAGCAAGGTAAGAAAAAGTTCTCCTCCAAAGAAGGGTACTTATCGTCTTGTTTTTGAATTAAAGCAGGCACTAACTCCTCAGTTATTTACCTTGAACCCAACACCTGGCGGACAATATGGACACCGTCTTGTTATCGATCTTCCTCATGGAAAAGCGACTCAGGCGAAACCTACTGCTGTTGCAAACAGTAAGACCGCCGTCAGTCGTGATGCGTCACAATTACGCGGCACGGCCGATATTGTCGTTGCCATCGACGCCGGACACGGTGGTGAAGATCCTGGCTCTATTGGGCCGACAAAAAAATATGAAAAGCATGTAACGTTGAGTGTCTCCAAAAAACTTGCGGCGCAAATTGATGCTATCCCAGGAATGAAAGCGGTACTGACTCGACGCGGTGATTATTTCGTTAATTTGAATAAACGTTCGGATATTGCTCGTAAAAATAAAGCACACCTGTTGGTCTCTATTCATGCGGATGCTTTTCGAACGCCACAACCTCGCGGGGCGTCAGTATTTGTTTTGAATACCAGAAGAGCGAATACTGAAATTGCCCGTTGGGTAGAAAACCATGAGCAACAGTCCGAATTACTTGGTGGTGCGGGAGAAGCGTTAGCGAAGAATTCAAATGACAAAAACGTCAGTCAAACGTTGCTTGACTTACAATTTAGTCACTCCCAAAAAGAAGGCTATAAAGTCGCCACAAAAATATTAAAAGAAATGGGGAAAGTGGCTCATTTGCATAAAAAAGAGCCGGTCAATGCCAGTCTTGCAGTACTGAAATCACCAGACATACCATCGGTACTGGTTGAAACTGGCTTTATATCCAACCCCGGTGAAGAGCGCTTACTTACTACGCGTAGTCACCAAGATAAGCTGGCGCGCGCATTAGCAACGGCGCTAGTCCAGTATTTTGAGGCTAACCCGCCAGAAGGCACTTTGTTTGCCAATAAAGGTCAGCAACGTAAACACACGGTGAAACGTGGCGAGTCGTTATCAGTGATTGCTCAGCAATACGGTTCTTCTGTTTCGTCGATTAAATCGGCGAATAAACTGAAGAGTAATGGATTGGCGGTAGGGCAAGTTTTAATTATCCCAGGAAACAGTGCGCCAGTAAAAGTGAGCAGCAAGGTTAATACCGTTGAAACGAAAGTTGTCACACATACGGTAGCGAAAGGGGAATACCTTGGAAAAATTGCGAGCAAGTACAAAGTGTCAGTTGCCGATATCAAGCGCGAGAACAACCTAAAATCGGATACGTTACGACTCGGTCAAAAACTGAAAGTATCGGTCAGCCTCAAAGACTTGCCAGTCAGAAAGCATACCGTTAAGCGGGGTGAGTTTTTAGGTAAGATTGCTTCACGCTATGACGTGACGATACAAAGCATACGTGAGGCGAACAAGTTACGTTCAGATCAGCTCGCAGTTGGGCAGGTTTTGATTATTCCTAATAGGTAACGTGCAGCGTTGACTATGTTTATATTTTGATGACTCGGAGTCGTGGTGTGACAATAAAAATTCTTCCAGCTAGATTAGCAAACCAGATTGCCGCAGGAGAGGTAGTTGAAAGACCCGCTTCGGTGGTAAAAGAGTTAGTGGAGAATAGTATTGACTCTGGCGCGACTCGTATTGATATCGATATTGAAAAAGGTGGCGCAAAGCTCATTCGAGTTCGCGACAATGGCAAAGGCATTGTTAAGGATGAGCTACAATTGGCTCTCAGTCGTCACGCGACATCAAAGATCCACACTTTAGATGATCTAGAGGCAATTGTTAGCTTAGGTTTCCGTGGTGAGGCTCTAGCCAGTATTAGTTCAGTATCAAGACTGACATTGACCTCAAGACCGGCCGCTCAGGAGCAAGCGTGGAGTGCCTACGCTGAAGGGCGAGATATGGCGGTGAACTTGAAGCCAACGGCCCATCCTATTGGCACAACGGTAGAGGTGCTGGATCTATTTTTCAATACGCCAGCACGGCGTAAGTTTTTACGCACGGAAAAAACAGAATTTACTCATATTGATGAGTTACTAAAACGCATCGCGTTAAGCCGTTTTGATGTGTCTATTAACGTTAAGCATAACGGTAAGTTAGTCCGGCAATATCGAGCGGCAAAAAATGAAGCTCAGGCTGAAAAAAGAATTGCATCGGTGTGCGGCGCGGCGTTTGTTCGTCATATGCTCAGAATTGAGCTAGAGCATCACGACCTAAAGCTTCATGGTTGGATTACCACACCAGAAGGTGGACGGGCGCAAAACGATCTTCAATATTGTTATGTTAATGGACGGATGATGCGGGATAAGCTGATTAATCATGCTATCCGGCAAAGTTACGAGTCGAGCTTGTCTGCGGATCAGTATGCTGCCTTCGTGTTATTTATTGAAATTGATCCCCATCAGGTCGATGTTAATGTTCATCCCGCTAAGCATGAGGTTAGGTTTCACCAAGCAAGATTGGTGCATGATTTTATTTATCAAGCGCTAAGTGATGCGTTAGTCCAAGCAAAATCAATAGATCTACCTCAAGTATCCACTGCTGGGTTTACCCAGGATGTGAGTGAAGCTAGCTCAGATGAAGCATTGTTCGAGCAAAAAAATGAAGATGAGCGGAAAAGTCGCTCAAACGCGGATTCTGTTGCAGAGACGGTGATGAATGCGGTGGCCAGTACACCGGCTTACCCAGGACGGAGTGATTATCGTCCTAGTGTTGAGTCTCAAACCGGCTCTTTGTCTGAAACTAGGCCTCAGCAGGGAATTTCAGAGCGTTCACCATCCAATCCGTGGGCTTCAGAAAGGTCATCTGCGAAAACGTCAAACCGCTCTGGCTCAAGGCACGTTGAGAATCCACCAACTCTTGAAGAGGCAAAAGTGTATCAAACACTATTGCAAACGCCTGACTTTCTGGATGTCTCTAGCGCTTCGGTGGTTGAAACGGAGGTGCACCAGACGGCCGTTGAGCACATTGGTAAGGCCGTAACAGTTATTGGGTCGCGTTATCTCTTGGTTAAGGCGGATCCTGATTGCGCGCTTGTTTCCTTACCTCGAGCGGAATTCTATAAGCTGTTTGCACAATTAGATCCTAAGCGGGCTTCGTTGACGATGCAGCCCTTGCTTGTTCCGTTATCATTAAAGGTGAATGATAGCCAGCTGAAGCTCGTTGAATCTCAGGTGGAACTTTTGTCATCTTTTGCGATTGATATTAAAGTTAGAAACAAGCAAACCGTGATGGTAATGGGCGTCCCTTCGCCCCTTCGGCAGCAAAATTTGCAATTGTTAATTGATGAAATGCTGTCATACTTGGCAACCCTTGAGCAGCATGACCTTAACCAAAATGAACTGAGTCTTTGGTTAGCAAAGAAAGTGCTGCAAGTGAAAAGTAGTTACACATTATCGGAATCTGTTCAGTTGCTGAGTAATTTGGAGCAGTTATTCGATGGTAAGTTACCTTTAAGCGATACTAAGTTTGTTCGTCCTGTCGATTTTACGGCCACAATTGCAGCGTTTTCATCATGAGTCAGAAATTACCGTTAGTTTTATTTTTAATGGGTCCTACCGCATCAGGTAAGACCGATCTTGCGATACGCCTTCGTCAGCAATACCCTGTTGAGATCATCAGTGTTGATTCTGCTTTGATCTATAAAGGTATGGATATAGGTACCGCTAAGCCTGATGCTGATGAGTTATTGGCGGCGCCCCATCGCCTTATCGACATACTCGACCCAAGCGACGCTTATTCTGCAGCCGATTTTCGACGCGATGCGCTAGCAGAGATCGCCAAAATACACGCAGAAGGTAAAATTCCCCTGCTTGTCGGTGGCACCATGCTTTATTTCAAAGCGTTGTTGCAAGGGTTATCTCCTTTGCCTGCGGCTGACCCTGAGATACGTAAGCAATTAGAACAAGAAGCTCAAGATAAAGGTTGGCAAGCTCTCCATGATGAACTTAGGGCGATTGATCCTGTCTCAGCTGATAGAATTCATCCTAATGATCCGCAGCGTCTTTCTCGCGCGCTAGAGGTGTATCGAATATCAGGTAAGTCCCTGACAGAACTGACGGAAGTGAAAGGGGAGCCGTTGCCATTTCGAGTGAAACAATTTGCTGTAGCGCCCAAAGATCGTGCTTTGTTACACAAACGAATTGAATTACGTTTCGATAAAATGATACAAGCAGGTTTTGAAGATGAAGTAAAAGCATTATATGCTCGAAAAGATCTTCATCCCGATCTACCATCTATTCGTTGTGTCGGGTACCGACAAATGTGGGAATATTTAGATGGGGACTGTAGTTTTGATGATGCGATATTTCGCGGAATCTGTGCTACTCGTCAATTGGCTAAACGTCAGATTACCTGGTTAAGGAGTTGGGAAGATCTGGTTTGGCTGGATAGCGAACACATTGAGAGTGCAATGAAAACTCTCACAGACGCCATAGCATCCGATGGCATTAACTGTGTATAATGTAGTCGCTTTTGTATATTTGTACCCAAAAAGGAACTGAGTTTTGTTTTCAAAGTGAATTGTTGTTCTATGATTATAAAACTAACGGGTATTTCATTGGTTTAGCTCAGATGCAAAGGCCACACAACTCGTCGTGTACCAATAGCTAAATAATTAAAACTAAAAATATTAATATAAGGAAAATAAAAATGGCTAAGGGGCAATCTCTTCAAGACCCATTCCTGAATGCGCTTCGTCGTGAACGCATTCCTGTTTCGATTTATCTTGTAAACGGAATCAAACTACAAGGTCAAATCGAGTCTTTCGATCAATTTGTGATCTTATTGAAAAATACCGTTAACCAAATGGTCTATAAGCATGCGATTTCGACCGTTGTACCTGCACGTGCGGTGAGTCACCACACGGGCGAGCGTCCAGCGAATGATCGCCAACAAGAGAAATCTGAAGATTAATACTCTATCTCGTACAGTAAACATCATAAATAGGAGTTGGTAGCTTGTTTGACCGTTATGAATCGGGGGAGCAGGCTGTTCTTGTTCATATCAACTTCACGCAAGAAGGTGAGTGGGAAGATCTCAACGAGTTTGAGATGCTGGTGTCTTCAGCTGGCGTTAACAACCTGCAGGTTGTGACAGGTAGTCGTCAGTCTCCTCACCCGAAATACTATGTTGGCGAAGGAAAGGCTCAGGAAATTGCACAGGTTGTACAATTAACTGGTGCTGATGTGGTTATTTTTAATCATGCACTTTCTCCAGCCCAAGAGCGTAATTTAGAAGGTTTGTGTAAATGTCGAGTATTGGATCGAACGGGTTTGATTCTGGACATTTTTGCTCAACGTGCGCGAACCCATGAGGGTAAGTTGCAAGTCGAGCTCGCGCAGTTGCGTCACATATCTACACGATTGATTCGCGGTTGGACGCACCTTGAAAGACAAAAAGGTGGTATTGGCTTACGTGGTCCCGGTGAGACTCAACTTGAGACTGACCGACGATTATTACGTGACCGAATCAAAACGATTTTACGTCGTTTAGAAAAAGTTGCGAAACAGCGTGAACAAGGCAGACGAGCCAGAAACCGAGCAGAGATCCCGACGATTTCTTTGGTGGGTTATACCAACGCAGGAAAGTCGACACTGTTCAACTGTATTACTGAAGCGGGCGTGTACGCGGCGGATCAGCTATTCGCAACGTTGGATCCAACACTCAGAAAAATTGAATTGGCTGATGTAGGCACTTCAATTCTAGCTGACACGGTTGGATTTATTCGTCATCTTCCGCACGATTTGGTCGCGGCATTTAAAGCCACACTGCAAGAAACGCAAGAAGCAGACATTTTGTTACATGTTGTTGATGCAAGTGATGACCGTTTTCGTGAGAACATGCAAGCTGTTCATGACGTGCTAGAAGAGATTGATGCTGGTGATGTACCGGCTCTAGTCGTGATGAATAAAATAGACAATCTAGAAGGCCAACGTCCTCGTATAGAGCGAGATGACGAAGGACTACCGAGAACCGTTTGGGTTTCTGCCATGGAAGGGCAAGGAATTGAACTGTTGTTCGAAGCGCTGACTGAGCGTTTAGTGAGCCAAATGGTTCAGTATCAATTGAGAATTCCGCCACAGTATCAAGGCCGCATTCGTAGTACATTTTTTGATATGAAATGTATTCTGCGGGAAGAATATGATACAGATGGTAACTTGTTGATTGATATTCGGATGCAACAAATAGATTGGTCTAGACTTGAGAAGAGAGAAGGGGCAGTTTTGAGTGACTTTATCGTTACTTAAAGGACTGCTACAGTATAACGTCATAATAATGATGGAGCTTCCTAATGGCGTGGAATGAGCCTGGTAATAATAATGGAAACAACGGCCGCGATAATGACCCTTGGGGCAATAATAATCGCGATGGCCGCAAGTCCGGCGACCGTAATCAAGGTCCGCCTGACTTAGACGAAGTTTTCAACAAGCTAAGTCAAAAGATTGGTGGTAAGTTTGGCAAGAAAGGTGGCGGTGGCCCATCAATAGGCGGTGGCGGTAGCGCAATCGGCTTTGGTGTTATTGCATTGATTGCCGTTGTCATTTGGTTCGCTTCTGGTTTCTATACCATTGGTGAAGCTGAGCGTGGTGTTGTTCTTCGCCTCGGCAAATACGATCGTATCGTTGATCCAGGTCTTAACTGGCGACCTCGCTTTATCGATGAGTACCAAGCGGTTAACGTACAAGCTATTCGTTCGCTACGTGCATCAGGCACCATGCTGACGAAAGATGAGAACGTTGTCACGGTAGGAATGGATGTACAGTATCGCGTTTCAGATCCTTACAAATATTTGTATGTGGTAACCAATGCGGATGACAGCTTAAGTCAAGCCACTGATTCTGCACTTCGTGCGGTTATCGGTGATGCGTTGATGGATAGCATTCTAACGAGTGGTCGTCAGCTTATTCGACAAAGTACGCAAGAAACGTTGAATAGCATTATCGATAATTACGATATGGGTATTACGCTTGTTGATGTGAACTTCCAATCGGCACGTCCACCGACGCAAGTACAAGATGCGTTCGATGATGCGATTTCTGCTCGTGAGGATGAAGAGCGTTTCATTCGTGAAGCCGAAGCTTACAAGAATGAAATTATTCCGAAAGCAACGGGTCGAGCGGAACGTTTGAAGAAAGAAGCACAAGGTTACTCAGAGCGTATTATTAATTCAGCTCAGGGTCAGGTTGCACAGTTCGAAAAATTGTTGCCTGAATACCAAGCGGCTCCAGAAGTCACACGTAATAGACTGTATCTAGATACAATGGAAGAGGTATATTCCAATACTTCTAAAGTGCTGATTGATTCAGAATCAAGTGGCAACCTATTGTACTTGCCGATTGATAAATTGGCGGGACAAGAGTCTTCAAATAAAGCGCGTAAGCCACAGTCCACATCGGCGTACGATGAGATTCAATTGGACGCAAAGTCAACTGACGCACCAGCAAGTTCGACAACTTCACGCGACTCGAACTCACGTCAAGGGAGATACTAATAATGCGTAAATTAGCAATACCAGTATTAGTGGTTGCGTTGGCATTAATGCTGATGTCTTTGTTTGTCATCCCTGAAGGTGAAAGAGGTATTGTGATCCGTTTCGGTCGAGTACTGAGCGATGACAATAATGTATCTCGTATCTACGAGCCAGGGTTGCACTTCAAAATGCCGTTGTTTGATCGCGTTAAAACACTCGATGCGCGTATTCAAACGATGGACGGCCGTGGTGACCGTTTTGTAACGTCAGAGAAAAAAGACGTAATCATCAATACCTACGTTAAGTGGAAGATTGAAGATTTCCGTCAATACTATCTGGCGACAGGTGGTGGTGACTCGCTGACCGCTCAAGCGTTACTCGAAAGAAAAGTGACAGATGTATTACGTTCTGAAATTGGTTCGCGAGAAATCAAGCAAATCGTTTCAGGTCCACGTAATAAAGATGTACTTCCGGATAGTGCAGACAGCGAAGAAGTGACAACTGAGGCTGCTAAACAGGCGCTTGAGATTGACGGAGAACGTGACAAAATCATGGATAACGTTCTGAGAGATACCCGCGAAAGTGCGATGAAAGATCTCGGCGTTAGAGTGGTTGACTTCCGAATGAAGAAAATTAACTTACCGGATGAAATCAGTGAGTCAATTTATCGTCGTATGAGAGCTGAACGTGAATCAGTTGCTCGTAAACACCGTTCTCAAGGTCGTGAGAAAGCAGAGGTTATTCGTGCTCAAGCAGAGCTTGAAGTAGCGACTGTGCTAGCTGAAGCCGATAAAACAGCGCGTGTAACGCGAGGTGAAGCAGATGCTGAAGCTGCCAAAGTTTATGCAAGTGCTTATAGCAAAGATGCTGAGTTCTACGGCTTTATCCGTTCACTTGAAGCATACCGAACTTCTTTTGCGGACAAGAGCGATATCCTAGTTCTTGATCCTAAGAGTGAATTCTTCCGTTACATGAATGACGCCAACGGTGCGCCAGTTAAGTAACTGAAGCGGTAAAATTTACTACGATAAAAGGCCTGTCTTAGATGGGCCTTTTTCTTATTTGGAGAAAAACATGACCACATCATTTTGGTTAGCGATTGGCTTGGTATTAATTTTTGAAGGGCTTGGGCCATTGTTAGCACCTAAGGGGTGGAGAGCTATGATAGGCCAATTAGTATCCCAGCCTGATCACCAACTGCGGCGTGTAGGCGGTTGCCTAGTTGTTGCTGGTGCAGTGATGGTATTTATGCTGTCTTGAGCTGAGTCTGGAAAACAAATCACAGATTGATTTTATTTATAAAAGACAGATATTTAGAACCGTGTTAGCGATTAATGTCCAAAAAATGACTGCACAAAGTCACATTTCGGTGCTAGAATCCTTTTTTAACTAGCAATCAGATTGGAAAGATGGGAAATAACGTAGTCGTTCTGGGCACCCAATGGGGTGACGAAGGTAAAGGTAAAATCGTAGACCTTTTAACTGAAGATGCAAAATACGTGGTTCGCTATCAAGGCGGTCACAATGCAGGTCACACTCTAGTCATTGACGGTGAAAAAACCGTTCTTCATTTAATTCCATCAGGTATCCTTCGCAATAACGTTAAATGCGTTATTGGTAATGGTGTTGTTCTGTCTCCAGATGCACTATTAAAAGAAATGAAGCCGTTAGAAGAACGTGGTATTCCAGTACGTGAGCGTCTTTTCATCTCTGAAGCTTGTCCTCTAATTCTTCCTTACCATATTGCTATTGACCAAGCGCGTGAAATCGCTCTAGGTAAAAAAGCAATTGGTACGACGGGTCGTGGTATCGGTCCTGCCTACGAAGATAAGGTGGCTCGTCGCGGTCTTCGCGTTGGCGATCTTTTCGATAAAGAAATGTTTGCAGAAAAGCTTAAGAAAGTAATGGAATTCCATAACTTCCAACTAGAGCATTTCTACAAAGTTGAAGCGGTAAGCTACGACGAAGTTCTTGAGCAATGCATGGCTTATGCAGACCTACTCACCTCAATGGTTATTGATGTTACTGACGAACTAGATGCAGCGCGTAAGCGTGGCGACAAGATCATGTTTGAAGGTGCACAAGGTACGCTTCTCGATATCGACCACGGTACTTACCCGTATGTAACATCTTCAAACACAACTGCTGGCGGTGTTGCTGCTGGTTCTGGTTTTGGTCCTCGTCACATCGGTTACATCCTTGGAATTACTAAGGCTTACTGTACTCGTGTTGGTTCAGGTCCATTCCCGACTGAATTGTATGACGGTCTAGACAAGCAAGACCCTGTTGGTAAGCACCTAGGCGATGTTGGTCATGAATTTGGCGCAACAACAGGTCGTTTACGTCGTACTGGTTGGTTTGATGCTGTTGCTATGCGTCGTGCGGTACAAATTAACTCTATCTCTGGTTTCTGCCTAACGAAGCTAGATGTACTAGATGGCCTAGAAGAGCTAAAAATCTGTACTGGTTACAAGATGAAAAATGGCGCTATTCTAGAAGTTTCTCCAATGGCTGCAGAAGCGTTTGAAGAAGCAACGCCAATTTACGAAACGATGCCTGGTTGGTCTGAAACTACCTTTGGTGCGACGTCTATCGAGCAGCTGCCAAAAGCCGCTCTAGATTACATCAAGCGTATTGAAGAGCTAACTGGTGTTTCAGTTGATATCATCTCTACGGGTCCAGATCGTAACGAAACTATCGTTAAGGTTCACCCTTTCGAAGTTTAATTCGAAGACTGAATTGATGAATAGAAACCAGCGCTTGCGCTGGTTTTTTTATGTCTACCAGTTTGCCCTAACTGTGATCTTCTGCCATTTTTTTGACATCGTTACGCTTATGCCGTGCTCAAGTGGCAAAATTTTGCCGTTTTTTTGTGGTTTCTATTAAAGTGAACTCGATGTTTGCCGATAAAATGGGAACAGCGGCTTATTGAAGCCGGCGTGGTCTTTGGGATATGAGGAAATGATATAGTGATGAGGCGACACAAAATAACAGCGTTGATTTGTCTGTCGTTACTTGGCACTTTGAAATCGGCTCAAGCTGAAAGCGTCGGTGCACCAGTCCCAATCTATTCTGAAGATCAGCTGATTAAATTGATTAGTGAGAACCGTCACCTTGCGAGAGTGAAAGCGGATAACTGTCAACTTGTTGAAGATATTATGGCGCGCGCCACCCGCATTAACCTGCCTTCTTATGAGTTCCTATATGGCGATATGTTAGCATGGGGTGTTTGTGTTCCTCAGGATGTTGAGCTTGGACTGTACTATATGGAAAATGCCGCTCATCAAGGATTGCCTGTCGCGTTAGAGCAGTTGGGGCGTTATTACTCTCGAGGTACATTTGTCCAAGAGGATAAAGAGCGAGCGATTCCTTATTTTCGTGAAGCGGCATCCATGGGTAATATAGACGCAAGGATTCAACTTGCCGAGTTGTTGCTGCGTGATTATGGTAGCCCAAGAGATTACGAAGACGCCTACCGCTGGCTTTATAACTCAGTAACCCCCGATAATTTGAAGCATAAGCGAATCTCGATGCTACGTCGGGGCTTAGAGTCACGCATGCCACAGAATATTATTGCTCGAGCGAAGCGTCGTAGCGATTTTTGGTAAACCCTGCTGTACGTTTTAGCTAGAGAATGATAAACGATTTCTGTAGCTTATCCCCCCAGTCAGTTATAATCGACCTATACCTCCCCTCAAAATAGGTCTGACTATGTCGAATAAGCCTAGCGAAAATCGTGTCGACGATCCCTTTGCCGAAAGAGAATCCCAAAACTACGAAAATCCCGTTCCGAGCAGAGAGTTCATTGTTGATTTCTTAAAAGGTGTCAACGTCCCAATGAACCGTAACGATCTGTTTGAATCGCTAGGACTGTCTGGTGAAGAACAATATGAAGGGTTACGTCGTCGTCTACGTGCAATGGAAAGAGACGGACAGCTCGTCTTTACACGTCGTCAGTGCTATGCCTTGCCAGATAAGTTTGAAATGATTAAGGGTACCGTCATTGGTCACAAAGACGGCCACGGTTGGGTGAGACCTGAAGGTAGCTTAAATAAAGACCAAGACGTGTTGTTACCGCATCATCAGATGCGCACTTTGCTGCATGGTGATTTTGTTCTCGTTCAGCCTACAGGTAAAGACAAGCGAGGGCGCAAAGAAGGTCGATTGGTTCGAGTACTTGAAGCGCGTAAGGACCATATCGTAGGACGCTTTTTCTTGGAGTATGGCTATGCCTATGTCGTTTCCGATGATTCTCGTATTAGCCATGATATTCTGATTCCTAATGAACATCGTAACGGCGCTCGTATGGGTAACGTTGTGGTTATTGAAGTGACCGATCGTGGCGCTAAGTCTCGGAAAATGGCTGGGCAAGTGGTTGAAGTACTTGGTGAAAATATGGCACCAGGTATGGAAACACAAATTGCTATTCGAGCTCATCAGATCCCCCATATTTGGCCTGAAGAGGTCGACAAATATGTCGCACAATTTGGTGAGTCAGTGCCGGAAGAGGCAAAAGAAGGCCGAGTTGATCTTCGTGAGTTACCACTCGTTACGATAGATGGGGAAGATGCTCGAGACTTTGATGATGCGGTGTATTGTGAGCGCAAGAAAAGTGGTGGCTGGCGTTTATGGGTCGCTATCGCAGATGTGAGTTATTATGTACGAACAGACTCTGCGCTAGATAAAGAAGCGATAAAACGCGGCAACTCGGTGTATTTCCCTTCACAGGTTGTCCCAATGTTGCCAGAGGTGCTGTCTAATGGGCTTTGTTCGCTAAACCCACAAGTTGATCGCTTGTGTATGGTGTGTGAGATGACCATTTCGGATACTGGTAAGCTATCGGGTTATAAGCACTATGAAGCGGTGATGAACTCCCACGCACGACTGACGTACAATAAGGTGAGTGATATCTTAGAAGGTGATACGGAGCTCAGAGAGCGTTATGACCCAGTCGTCCCTCACCTTGAAGAGCTACATCGCATGTATCAGGTGCTGAAAACTGCCCGAGATCAACGTGGTGCTATTGAATTTGAAACGGTAGAAACTAAGTTTATTTTCAATGCGGAAAGAAAAATTGACCGTATTGAGCCTGTCATTCGCAATGATGCCCATAAGATCATTGAAGAGTGCATGATCTTGGCCAATATTGCGTCTGCTTCATTAGTGGAGAAGGCGAAAGAGGCCGCGTTATATCGAATTCACGAATCTCCAGGGGAAGAACGACTTACCAGCTTCCGAGATTTCCTAGGCGAACTAGGTCTTAATTTGACGGGTGGGCTAGAGCCTTCACCCACAGATTACGCAGACTTAATCAAACAAATCCGTGAACGTCAGGATAAAGAGCTGATCCAGACCATGCTACTACGCTCAATGAAGCAAGCGGTCTATAACGCTGATAATTGTGGCCACTTTGGTTTGGCGCTAAAGCGTTATGCGCACTTTACTTCCCCGATTCGTCGTTATCCTGATTTGTTGCTTCATCGCGCGATTAAGTATCTGATTGCCAAAGAAGCAGGGCGTAATCAAGATCGTTGGACGCCGACAGGCGGCTATCATTATTCGTTTGATGATATGGATTACTACGGTGAGCAGTGTTCAATGACTGAGCGTCGTGCCGATGACGCCACCCGAGATGTATCGGATTGGCTCAAATGCGAATATATGCAGGACCATGTCGGAGAAGAGTTAGATGGTGTTATCGCCAATGTAACGGGCTTCGGTTTCTTTGTTCGCCTGACAGAATTGCATATTGATGGATTGGTTCATATTTCCAATTTAGCTAACGATTACTATCAATTTGATGCAGTAGGGCAGCGATTAATTGGTGAAAGTTTCGGTGCGATTTATCGACTAGGTGATGCGGTTAAAGTGAAAGTTTTAGCGGTAAATTTAAACGATAAGCAAATCGACTTTGAATTAGTCGGTACCGATCGTAAAGTACGTGGTAAAGGAAAAACGGCGAAGAAGCGCGTTGCGGAAGCGCAAAGCAAAGCCAAAGCGAAGAAGCAAGGTGTCGCGAAAAGTAGACGTTCTGGCAAAGCAACGCCACTAGTTGAGCCAACGAAGCGCCCGGACGGCAAAGAACAGAAGTCGCCCGCTAAGGGTTCCAAAGCAAAACCTGGGAAAGCTCGAAGTAAAAAACCTCGAGCGAAAACCGGCGGCGCGAAAAAGAAATAATATTTCAAGGTTAAAACCATGAGTAATGAATTTATTTACGGCATTCATGCTGTAAAAGCAGTATTAGAGAAAGACCCTGCACGCTTTATCGAAGCTTTTGTTCTAAAAGGCCGTCAAGACGATCGCTTGCTACCTTTGCTAAATGAACTAGGCCAAATTGGCTGCTCGATTCAGCAAATGGGGCGGAAAGTACTTGATGACAAAGCAAGTGGTGCGAACCACCAAGGTATCATTGCGAAGGTGAAACCCGCTAAGCAGTTAAATGAAAACGACTTAGATACCATCTTAGCCAGTCATGACCAGCCATTATTTTTAATTTTGGATGGCGTAACAGACCCCCATAATTTGGGTGCTTGTTTACGTAATGCGGATGCAGCAGGTGTTGCGGCGGTGATCGTGCCAAAAGATAAATCTGCGCCATTAACGGCAACAGTAAGCAAAGTAGCTTGTGGGGCGGCGGAAACCGTACCGTTGGTACGAGTCACCAACCTTGCAAGAACAATGCGCGCACTGCAAGAACACGGTGTGTGGATCGCGGGTACGGCTGGAGAGGCGACGCACGATGTCTATCAAGCTAAACTAACAGGTCCTCTAGCCATCGTTATGGGCGCGGAAGGGGATGGAATGAGACGACTCACACGTGAAACGTGCGACGATCTTATTAAGATCCCGATGGCTGGCTCTGTATCGAGCTTGAACGTATCGGTGGCATCTGGCATCTGTCTGTTCGAAGCGGTGAGACAGCGTTCACTTACGAAGTAAGCGACCGTTATAAAAATAAAAGGTCAGCGTATGCTGACCTTTTTAGTAATGCGGAGGAGGGGTTTCTTCCGATGGATCAGCAAGATTCGGCGAATCCATATTCTTCACTTTACCAACGACATATTTCATTTGGTCTTGCATCTTACTGATCAACAGCTGCTGTTGAGTCAGCGCATCATTGAGCTCTTCAATCGTTTGTTCTTGAAATGCAATTTTGCACTCCATATCGTTGATTCTTTCTTCTAGTATTTCGTAACGCTCTTTAGTCATTTGATCACTCGTTAAGGGACCACGCCTGCACGACACCAGCAGAGGAGGCGGAGAGTACCTGTTGGTTATCTTTGAAGGCTGCATCATACACTACCCCTCTTGGAGGGCGCACATCTTTTAGCATCTCTACATCATAGCTATTAATTTTTTCTCCAGAATCCGTGTCCCAAACAATTAAGCGTGATGACGGTGAACCTGTCGCTAGTCGCTGACCGTCATCAGAAAATCGAGCTGCCGAAAAAATTAGTTGTCGTGACCAACTGCTTAGTTGACTTTTTTTTGTGCCCGTCTTTAAGTTCCAAATAATGGCGTTGTTTCCGGTGTCAGCGGTGAGTGCGTAAAGACCATCACGTTGCAATTCCACCGTCCCTACACGCTGTTCATGGGGGAAGTGATGCAGAACCTGCCCTGATTCAGTGCTCCAAAAATAAGCATTATGATCGTTTCCGCCCGTGAGGGCGTATTTTGCATTTGGAGATAAGGCCACAGAATTCACTTTTTCTACGTGAGCAAGGAACTCTAATCGTCTTCCGGTGACTAAATCGATGAAAATTGCTTTACCATTACTTAATCCAAGTAACACTTCTTCGCCATTGTTACCAATGGCGATGTCTTGGATTAAACCATCAGCAATAGACCACAACCCGGTTGATTGAGACCAAGCGAGGTCCCAAATAGCAAAGTTGGTTTGAGTTGCGGTGACGGCAAAGCGCCCATTGTCAGAAAAGCGAATGAGTGAAATGATGTTTTCGTCAGGATCTTGGATGCCAAGTTTAGCAAGTAGCTGATTATCTTGAAGATCCCAAAGCTGCAAATGTTGTTGTTTAGTATACAAGAGCGCAAATCGCGCATCTCGGCTAAGCGCCAGGCTAGTTGAACCTTCTAACGCAAGATCCCAACGTTTCTCTGCTTTATTGGAGAAAAAGCAGCCATTTAACAGACTGATGACAATTAAGTACACTACAGAATGAGATATTATTCGCATCATTACCGATATTCCACATTGAGTCTTGAGCCTAAGCGAGTATATTTATAGTTCTTGTAAGATTTAAATAGTGACTAGATTTAAATAGTTACGCATAGCGTCTCGAAAAACAAGGCGAATTGCTTCGACTAGCTGCTAAATCTATAGCGTGTCCATAAATTGGAGAAAAGAATGAAATCGATATTTAAAGTGTCGCTACTTGCAGCGACAGTAATGTTGGCAGTAGGTTGTCAAAAAGAAGAGCCGAAAGCAGAGCCAGCAGCACAAGAGCAAGTGCAAGCAGAAACAGGCAAAGCGGTTCACTTTAAAACGGAAGATGACAAAGCTGCGTATGCAATTGGTGTTTCTTTCGCAACTTACCTAAGCACTAGCATTGAAAAGCCAGCAGAATTTGGTATTGAGCTTAAGAAAGAATTGGTACTTAAAGGTATCGAAGAATCATTTGCTGGCAAAGAAACACTGTCAGAAGATGAAATCCGAGCAGCATTGGAAGGTCTAGATAAGCGCGTTGCAGAAACGATGCAGCAACAGGCTGTAGAAAAAGCAGCGGCTGCACAAAAAGCTGGTGATGACTTCCGTGCTGAATTTGAGAAGCAAGAAGGCGTAACAAAAACTGAGTCGGGTCTTCTTTATCAGGTAGAAACAGCGGCAACAGGCGATCAACCGAAAGAGACGGATACCGTTGAAGTACACTACAAAGGTACGTTGATTGACGGTACTCAATTTGACAGCTCTTATGAGCGTGGTCAGCCTGCAACGTTCCCTCTAAACCGCGTTATTCCAGGTTGGACGGAAGGTGTGCAACTGATGCAAGTCGGTTCAAAGTACAAGTTTGTTATTCCACCTGAGCTTGCGTATGGCGAACAAGACACACCGACTATTCCAGCAAACTCGACACTTGTGTTCGAAGTGGAATTATTGAAAATTGATGGCGAGAGCGCTGAAGCTGCTCAATAATTGGCCATGAAAAGTATATAAAGGCTCACATTGGTGA
>NZ_JAKRRY010000100.1 GCF_026191675.1 Vibrio qingdaonensis
TAGCGGGCATCTACACTGACACTGTGCAACATACGGAACACGGTAAGCCTGTATCACTCC
This sequence comes from Vibrio qingdaonensis, assembly GCF_026191675.1. Classification (GTDB taxonomy): domain Bacteria; phylum Pseudomonadota; class Gammaproteobacteria; order Enterobacterales; family Vibrionaceae; genus Vibrio; species Vibrio qingdaonensis. Next base: position 61 of record NZ_JAKRRY010000100.1, read on the forward strand.
CTCTGGGAAAGCCTTCGTGGCCGATAGTGATGCAGGTATAGGAGGTTGGAAAAAACGAATGCTGCATTGTAACGATGCAGATACAGACTTGTGTCTGGTCACGAAAGTGAGCCCACTTCCGACTGGTCTCCCGTTGCGAGAGAATTTGAAGAACTTTATTCAAGGAGAAATGCAAATGATGATCTCAAAAGAGATTAGTGCCGCTCCTGACAGCGCTCAATGGCAGTCAATTGACTGGAAATCTGTTGAGGCGCATGTATTAAAGCTTCAGATGCGTATCGCAAAGGCAACGAGAGAAGGTAAACGTGGCAAAGCGAAAGCATTGCAATGGATACTGACTCACTCTCGTTCAGCAAAGCTTCTTGCTGTTAAACGAGTATCGCAAAACAAAGGCAGTAAAACGTCTGGAATAGACGGTGTCATTTGGAACACAGACACACGTCGCATGAAAGCCGTACATCAATTGAGTCGAAAGGCCTATCAAGCTAAACCACTCAAGCGTATCTATATCCCCAAAAAAAATGGCAAACTTCGACCATTGGGCATCCCATGCATGATAGATCGAGCGCAACAGGCACTTTATCTATTAGCATTAGAGCCTGTGTCTGAGGGTCTTGCCGATCCTAACAGCTACGGTTTTAGACCAAGGCGCAGTACTGCTGACGCAATCGGACAGTGTTTTATCTGCTTAAGTCAGAAACGGTCAGCACAGTGGGTTCTCGAAGGGGACATCAAAGCCTGTTTCGACAAAATCGGGCATCAATGGCTGATGGACAATATTGTTGTTGATAAACGTATGTTGGGACAATGGTTAAAGTCTGGCTTTGTAGACAAAGGGCTATTTCAAGACACCGATGAAGGCACGCCTCAAGGCGGGATTATATCCCCAACCTTGATGTTAATGACGCTCTCTGGTCTCGAACAGCAGATTAAGTCTACCGCTCTCAAAAAGGGTGCAAGAGCTAACTTTATTGGATACGCCGACGATTTCGTCGTCACTTGTGCTTCAAAGGAAGTATTAGAGAACGATATCAAACCGTTGATCGCTGATTTCTTAGCAGAAAGAGGCCTAACACTTTCCGAAGAGAAAACGCATATCACTCACATTAATGATGGCTTTGATTTCCTAGGTTTTAACCATAGGAAGTACAAAGGGAGATTGCTCATTAAACCGAGTAAATCCAACACGTTGATGTTCTTGAGTAATCTGCGTGAACTCGTCAAAAAGCACGTAACCCTACCAGTGAATGATCTTATCAAACTGATAAATCCGAAACTTAGGGGGTGGTCGAACTACTACTGACACTGCGTTGCCAAACAAGTATTCGGATATGTAGGCCACAAGCTATTCCATACATTGTGGCACTGGGCAAAAAGGCGCCATCCAACAAAGTCTAAAACTTGGATCGCCCTAAAATACTTCATCAACCGAAAAGGCCAGTGGCAGTTTCACGGTTGGCAGAAGATCATGGATATGGATTGCCAGTTCAATCTCTTCCAAATAGCCAAAGTGCCAATAGAAAGGCATGTGAAAATCCGAAGTGCAGCGACTCCATTTGACCCTCAATACCAAGAATACTTGGCTAAAAGGAAGTCCAAAAGGCTAGCTCGTAACTCTTGGAACGAACCTGCTCCGACTGCTTTATAAGTTGCTGGGTATCAAACGATGCCTTCGTGGAGGCTTGAGCCTAGTGCAGTGAAAGTTGCACGCTGGGTTCTTAGGGAGACGGCACTTGGTAACAGGTGTCGTCCACCCGACAAAGATTACTTAGAGTAAATAAACTAAATTGTGTGAATGAACTAAATTGATGTGTAGAAGGAAACCAACGTGGTGCATAATTTTTATCATGGTACTGATTTGATGTTAGGATAATGGAATGAAAAAGACCACGCCAACGCCCCATGATGCGCTCTTTAAGCAGTTTCTCACTCATCCTGAAACCGCTAAGGACTTATTGGATATTCACCTGCCTGCTGAGCTGCGTGAAATCTGTGATTTGACGACCCTAAAGCTCGAATCAGGCTGCTTCATAGAAGAAAACTTACGGCCTTATTATTCGGATGTCCTTTATTCTCTTAAAACGTCTCAGGGGGAAGGGTATGTCTATGCGTTAATCGAGCACCAGAGTCGGCCAGATAAACACATGGCATTCAGACTGATGCGTTACGCTATCGCTGCCATGCAACAGCATATTGAAGCGGGTCATGAGCACTTACCCTTGGTGATACCTTTGCAGTTTTACCATGGTCAAG
>NZ_JAKRRY010000101.1 GCF_026191675.1 Vibrio qingdaonensis
ATAACGCCTGCTTAAGTGGTGAGTGACGCACCACCAAACTTAAATTGACCACCGTAAACACATAAGCCGACAGTTACACCAAAATTGCCAAGCGTTACGAATCCACTTGAAGCATTTGTTATGTGTAATTTTCTATGTACTTCCTTAATGACTCAGTCGATTCAAACAAGGGACTAATTGGAAGGTTAAGATTTAGCTTTTCAATTTCGACTGCCGAAGAGCCATGGTATTTCTCAAAGTCACTCCAACTGCACTCGTGAACGCGCTTTACGACTCGAGAGTCGAGTAGCAATTGAGAAAATGCTTCGGGGCTATACCCCTTAGTCTCAGCAATAAAGTGTTGTGTAGCCGGACGTTTACCTTGAACCAGTGCCAAATAAAATCGAGCGATGTCATTAACATGGATATATTGGTTGTAACCTTGAGATGGTATCGCTACTTGGAGAGTTTGGTCAGATAAGGAGTCTACAATCCGCTTTAGCTGACAGTTTTCACCACCATAAACCAAACTAGGACAGTAAACGACATGCCACTTCTTTTTGATAGCACAACCTATTGTAACTGTGTCCGGTTTCACCACCTCTAGAGGCTTAAGCCTAAATTCTTTCAGGTCATTGTGAGAAGCATTGCCAAATAACCAAACGCCCGATGTGTGGATTTTTGTTGCTCCATCAGCCGCTAGTCTATCCAGCTGCGTGAGCAGCTTGGACTCTATATCAGCTATTTCCTCCGGTGAAAATTCTGACCAATGTGGGCGAGCACAATTTATAACGATATCAAAGTAACCAGAGAAATCTGATAGCACATCGGTAAGCTTCCGAGCAAGAGGTAAGACACCATTAGACCTGCTGTAAGTTGAAACTTCAAAGCCACTCTCGACAAACATCTTAGTCACGTGGCTACCAATATACCCATTGGATCCTGATATAAGTACTTTCATTCTTTCCCTGAACTCTCGATTACACATAACGCCTGCTTAAGTGGTGAGTAACGTACCACTCAAGCTAAGTTTTACGCCGTAATCACTCAAGCCTAAATTAACGCTAAAAGTACCAAGCGTTACGAATCTGCTTGAAGCACTTGTTATGATGCTTTACTTCTGACTAGCTTGGATAATTAGCAGCTCAATTTCTTGGTCTGACGTATTAACCAAACCATGTGTGCCAAACCGTTTATTTACTATCATATCGCCTGAGGAAATTTTATGCTCTTCACCCTCAATTATCATAGTGCCCTCACCTTTTAAGATGATGTACATTTCCTCATCATCTTCGTGGCGATGCTCACCCATTGAGCTTCCGGCAGGCATTACAACTCGAATAGCGAAATCCCAAGCACCGTCAAAATCTTTGCGCCTAAATGCACGATAGATATCTATTGAACCATCGCCGCCATGGCTGTTTTTATCTACTTCTTTATCGCAAGTATAGAAATTTCGGATCATCTGCTGTGAGTTCCTAATAATGAATTTTTGTCCAATCCTTGGGGCAACATAACGCCTTGCTAAGTTGCAGCTAACGAACACAACACCCGAGCAAAGCCACGTAATCACTGAACTCAACCAAACCAAAATCGCCGAGCGTTAGCTGTCGACTTGAGCAATTTGTTATACGTTGACCCGATATTTGAGATCCTGCGCCTCATCCCCTGTCATGCCACGAAAACCCCAACAATGTGCTGGTTGCTCTTTGATTGTGATTTCAATGTCCACTGGCGAAATACCTAGCTCAGTTTCAATTCGATTGAAAAGTTCTTTAATTAATGCTTTCTTAGTATCCGGTTTCCTACCTTCCATCATGTTAATCTCGATTACTGTATATGAGTCACTTCTATCGGCAGGAAAATAGAAGTCTTCTTTATCGAGCGGAACAATTCGATGAGCACGCTTACTAGCTGGAAGCGTCAATATATCAGTCATACAAGACTGAATAACATCAGATAACTTTGCCTTAATTGGATTTAGTCTATCTCTAATTCCGTAGATGATTATCATCGTTTCTCCTTAAACGTATAACGCCCTGCTAAGTGGCGCTGACGATAAACTTACCAAGCGCACTAAACTTCAAACCAAAACCGCCAAGCTTA
>NZ_JAKRRY010000102.1 GCF_026191675.1 Vibrio qingdaonensis
AACGATGCAAATCGCGGCCAGTAAGTCTCCAAGCTTTAAAGCAGGTAAAGCATTAAAAGAAGCGTGTAACCAGTAATGGATGGTTGAAATGTGATGATATTTTCATCATACTGGATACACCCACATTTCTAGAAGGTGTGGCAGATTTCCATCAACGCGTGGGAACTACACTAATTAATAAACCTCATAGGGAAACGCCCCTATGGGCGTTTCTCCTTAATAAAAGGAGATAATATGGATAATGAAATGAACACCGTACAGATACCGGCTGAAAAACTGGTTGATGCCTTGCTTCATGCGAAGCAGTTTGAGCATCACTATGCTACTCAGGAGTCGGTAGATAATCTGAAAGAGTCTGTACGGGAGTTGAAGGCGGATAACAATAAGCGATTTGAGCAGGTCGATAAACGCTTTGATAAACTGGAAGGTAAGTTTGATCGCCTTCAATGGCTTATTGTTGCTCTAACATTGACTACGTTCTTCAAAGAGCAAATTTTTTCTTTATTCATGTAAACCAATCGTTTCACCGTAACGGTGCTCACCGTGCCTTAGTCAGTTCGTCTGGCCAAGGGCGGACGAATTAACTTTCTGCTTAATTCAGGAGCTGCGTTATGCATCACCAATCTTTATCCACTCTGTGTTTGATGGAAGCATCAGGGCAGTTTTTAACCGATTTTTTCCCTCTTGAAATCTTGGATTCCCACAGTGATAAACTCGCTTGGATACAAGAGCACAAATGGGAGGTGGTTGAAAACGAACCCGATGAGTGTGTGTTAAATTTCATTGAAAATCTTGCCACACGTCTTCAAACCTTTGTACAAACTCAACTGACGAATCAACAAGTTCAGGCGTATAGCGAAGAAGTAAATACATTATTACTTCGTCGGTATGGCATTGATTTGCGAGATATTGGCTTTGACCCTGAATCGATTGATTTGGATGAAATGCCAAACGAGTACGTCGATAGGCTCGCCTTGAAGTACGACTTGTCTGATATCCGTTAGTTACCACTAATTTTTTCATACCAAAAGGGCTATCACTGCCCTTTGGGTGGTGATAGCCGACGAGGTGGGGGAAGGGTCATGACTTATCCAGCGTGTCGTGCTAATGAAATAGCGTATGAGTATTTTTGTGTTCTTATGTCTCATTCCTGGAGTCGTCATCGAGTCCGGCGAGTGCTAAGACAAAACGGTTCGCACCAATACTTTACCTACCATTTAGTTGTGTAGTGCCGTTATCGAGAAATCACAATGAACCACTAACCTTTATTTTTTCAACCGCAAGGGCATCACGATGCCTTTGTGCATGGTGATGACCCTTTGATTTTTGGAGAGCGTCACTATGACCTATGAAGAAATCACCAATTATATTACACCGTATTGTGTTGAACAGACGTTTCAGTCTTATGGCGTGAAATACGTTTATGAGTTTGAAGCCGACGACAGGGAGGCGGGGTTAATGTCAGGGGTAATATCCCCATTAGCCGAGCCGAATTGTGACGACAGTGAAAACCGCTTTTTACATACAGGGTTTTCTCTCACTCGTGCTGTTCAAGCCTGTGTTGCTAAGGAAGTGATCGCAGATGATTTTGTGATTCATCAAGTCGGGGCGTTCTCAAGAAGAACACTCATGAAGATGCTTCACAATCATTATGACTTTACCACTCCCAAGGGCGAGCTTGCTCGACGTGATGGTAAAGACTTGCCTTTACAACCGATAAAACTGTCTAAAGGGTGGGCGATAGGAACGAAGGCCGATGATGGTTTTAACTTCTATTCGCGCGAATCTATTGAGCGATTTCAATCGTGGCTTGATGCTTGGAATGCGCTTGATACCAGAGAATGGACACAACGGCAATACGGTCAAAAACCCAATTAACCCTAGCGGCTATCTGCGACTCAGCCAGTTTTTCTGGCGAGCGTGATGTCCCGCTTTTTGCGGATACCTCCGCGCCCTGTCAGTTCGTCTGACAGAGGTCAGATGGATGAGCAGTTTACCTTTGTTTATCTAGAGAGGGGTTTC
>NZ_JAKRRY010000103.1 GCF_026191675.1 Vibrio qingdaonensis
ATATCGGCGATACAGGCGCAGAGGCTTTAGATAAGCTAAAATGAAAGAATGACATGGTATGAACTAAGTATTGGCCTCGCACTCTTGCTTCTTGCTTTAATAGCAGGAAGTAAGAGTATTGCTTTGCCTGTTTTTTTTATTACATTTGTGGTGCTTGACTATTTTGGAATAATGTTTTTAATGTCATTATCAACTTCATTCAATGCAATGTTAGTTACTTACATCATTGAGAATAGAATGCGTAATAATGACGATAACCTTTACAAGATAATTATTAAAAACAAAAGATTATTCCCGTTCTCTGATAATGTTATCATAGCTGTATATAAAGCTCCATACTCATATATATACACGGATGGAGGGGGTGCTATTCGTTTGAGGTGTGCACTAAAAGAACTAACAAACGTTCAGCCGTACTGAAAAAAAATGAATCGCAATATAGCGATCTCTCCCAAAACTAAAGTAATTGGAAGAAATCGCTTTGCTTACAAAGATCAAGAGTTCACATCAGAAATGATAATCACTTGGAGTAATAACCCTAACAAGAAAAACAATTCTCAAATCAGAAGTTGACTCCAAGCTTAGCTTCGAACGAATGGTATTAACTTGATTAATAACTGTCTTTTTGGAGCACCCCAGCAAACAGGAAATTTTTTCACTTGTTAACCCTAGCGAAAAATAAAATAAGTATTGAAACTGTTTTGATGTTAACTCAGGAAATAAGGATCTAAGGTATTGATGCCTTTGTTCTGACAAAAAGACATTGTTCATACATCACCTCCACTGAGAAAGTGACGACGTTGGCGCATGGTTAGATGCTGAGAAGTGTCCACGAACTGAGCAAACAGTTCATGTGAGGCGTGACAAACACGCACGCGAAAGGTACTATTTTTCATAGCTCTTTCCTTAGTGAGATAAGGCTTGAGTTAGTTCGGTATCAGTGTTGACGCACTGGTATCGAACGCTTAATAATCAGATTAACACCATCAAAGGATCTGTCAATAGCGACGGGACGATCATTTTACCTTCATTTTTTTGCTTCTTTTCTATTGAAAAAAAGCAAATTCAAGGCGATAATAGAGGCAGGATGTTGATTGATTGCCACTACCTAGTTGGCAACTACCTAGTTTGACTAGGTAGTGATATTTCGTCATCATCTTAGAGTTTGTTAGGCGTGATAACCTAACGTTAAAAACTCCGAAATCCACCCCACAGTTTTCCAATGGACTGTGGGGTTTTTCGTTTCTAATCAAAAATATTGCATATCCTATCATCTTCTTTTATAGTTTCTAAATCGATTGGACTAATCAACCAATCTCAACATTGGAAATCAGAATATGACTTATCAAAGCAAATGTATCAATATGATACGTTCTAGACACAAACCCCGTTACTTAAGCCCTTCTAGACTCTTAGGATTGAGAGTTTCTAGTGCTTTGTGTGACAGGGATGTGTCAAATGTTCTCATCTGAAGATACTGGTCTAACCAAAGCTCAACAACGTAAAGCTTACGACAAGCAGTATCGAGCTTCCCGTAAGGCGCGTAAGCGCGAGCTGGTTGATATGCATCAAACGGTTCTTGATGCCGAACATGCTCGCAAGCCTGGTTCATCTGTCGAAATTGGCTTCAAAGCAAAGCGCATTAACCGTAGTGGAGAGTGTAAGAATCTTCCTTATGAGTATGCCTATATCCTTAAAGCTTGTGAAGAGTTCATTGATAACCCTAAACGTTTCCCGTCACTACAAACTAATGATGGCCAAGCGGTCAATAACATCCAGTGTCGTCGCTTGATTGCCAGAGTTATGGCCACAATGCTTCCTTATACGGATTTAATTGGTGGGCGTGTTGGTGAAGCCAACAAAGCTCACTTCGATACTATCAGTTATGATTTCCTCCAGGAAGAG
>NZ_JAKRRY010000104.1 GCF_026191675.1 Vibrio qingdaonensis
TGAATGGAGCTCAAAATGTCTTCTGTACCAAGAAATAAGGATGAATTGGAGTTAGCCATAAATTCAATCTTTCCGAAACTCATGGCTGACTATCGTTCAATTCCAGAAAACCAAGTTCGTAAATCCGGAGTAGAGGGAAACGTCAAAGGTACAATCATTAGCGTTAGTGATACAGTGGCTTACTTGATTGGCTGGGGTAAACTCGTTCTTAAATGGCATTATTTAAGATCTCAAAATTCACATGTTGATTTCCCAGAAACTGGTTACAAATGGAACCAATTAGGCTCGCTCGCAGAAAGTTTCCATGCAGAGTACCGTGATTGGAAATACGATGATTTACTCAATGAGCTTGAGTTTACGGTTAACGAGATACTATTACTTATTTCAAGCTTAAGTGACCATGAGCTGTATGGTGTTACGTGGTATGAACAATGGACTTTGGGGCGCATGATTCAGTTTAATACGTCATCACCGATGAAAAATGTGCGTACAAAAGTTCGCCGCTTCAATCGAGAATTCACATAACAAATGCTTCAAGTCGATTCGTAACGCTTGGCATTTTTGGTGTAAATATAAGTTTATGTGTTTACGGTGGTTAATTTAAGTTTGGTGGATGCGTCACTCACAACTTAAGCAGGCGTTAGGTGCAATTAACCTCAGTCAAGATTTATAGGAAATTTATTTAATGAAGAACGAACTAAAAAACCCTTTCCTTTTAGTCGCATCTGGTATCGTGATACCGCTAATCGCCGTCTTAATTCCCTATTTGATTTCATTTTTTACGCAAAGTTCAGGCTTAACATATAACTATAAAGGAATTGTTGAAGTTAATGATACAAAGGCTTTTGAGGTCACTATCAACAATGACGGCAGTCTTGCAGAAAAAAATGTAGAAATATGGCTCACAGACGAGTTGCCAAGTGAAGGATTTGAAATAGAATCAGATGTAGACTTTGTTGTACGAACAGAGCAAGGCAAGTCTGTCGTTTCGATTGGTAATGTACGGTCAGGTGAATCTTTAAGATTAGCCTTTCTAATTGATGAGCCACTTTTCTTTATGCACGATTATCAAATTAAAAAATTAAAGGTGAGATCAGAACATAGAGTAGCTAAGTTTGCTGGTTTATCTGATGGTTGGTTATTTGCATATAAAGCCGGATTCTGGGGTGCTATTGCATTGTTTGTTTCGATGATCTGTCTGGGTGTTTACCAAGAATATCTTATGCCACGATCTGAACGAGAAAAAATGTTACTTAAGGAAATGGAAAAGTTGTAAATACGTTTGCATGTAAGCACCTAACAAATTGTTCAAGCAGACAGCTAACAGTCGGCGATTTTGGTTTGGTTGAGTTTAGTGATTACAGTGGCTTTGTTTGAGTGCAGTGGTGGTTAGCTGCTACTTAACAAGGCGTTAGGCGCAAACGTACAACAAGGAAAGTGTATGAATTTAAATCAAGTAACCTTGGCGGTTCATGATATGGAATTGGCGGTCAAGTTTTATACAAAGCTTGGCTTGAATCAAATTGTTGGTGACGAGTATTATGCTCGGTTTTCCTTTCCTGATGGTGATGCAACTTTGTCAGTCTATCTAGACATGGAAAAACAAGGCTTAGATTGTCGCGGTGTAGTTTACTTCGAGCATGAAAAACTGGATGAACTCGTTATGCATCTTAAGTCTGAAGGTATCGAATTCACTCATGAGCCAACAATGCAAAGTTATCTTTGGAAAGAAGCTGCATTAACTGACCCGTCCGGCAATAAAATCAAACTGTATTGGGCTGGCGAAAATCGGTTAAACCCACCGTGGAAGCTTGAGGCCAGGGCCTAACAAGTGCTTCAAGC
>NZ_JAKRRY010000105.1 GCF_026191675.1 Vibrio qingdaonensis
TCGCTTACTGTCACACAGTCAAAATTCATTATCGTTCTGTTGGAACGATAATAGCTTTAAAATTACTTCTTACTTTTTAAGTAAGGGACAGTTTTGAAGTCAGTATTCATTGAGCCGACAAAATCTTAAATTGAAGAGTTTGATCATGGCTCAGATTGAACGCTGGCGGCAGGCCTAACACATGCAAGTCGAGCGGAAACGACAACATTGACCCTTCGGGTGATTTGTTGGGCGTCGAGCGGCGGACGGGTGAGTAATGCCTGGGAAATTGCCCTGATGTGGGGGATAACCATTGGAAACGATGGCTAATACCGCATAATGCCTTCGGGCCAAAGAGGGGGACCTTCGGGCCTCTCGCGTCAGGATATGCCCAGGTGGGATTAGCTAGTTGGTGAGGTAATGGCTCACCAAGGCGACGATCCCTAGCTGGTCTGAGAGGATGATCAGCCACACTGGAACTGAGACACGGTCCAGACTCCTACGGGAGGCAGCAGTGGGGAATATTGCACAATGGGCGCAAGCCTGATGCAGCCATGCCGCGTGTATGAAGAAGGCCTTCGGGTTGTAAAGTACTTTCAGCAGTGAGGAAGGTTCATACGTTAATAGCGTATGGATTTGACGTTAGCTGCAGAAGAAGCACCGGCTAACTCCGTGCCAGCAGCCGCGGTAATACGGAGGGTGCGAGCGTTAATCGGAATTACTGGGCGTAAAGCGCATGCAGGTGGTTCGTTAAGTCAGATGTGAAAGCCCGAGGCTCAACCTCGGAACTGCATTTGAAACTGGCGGACTAGAGTACTGTAGAGGGGGGTAGAATTTCAGGTGTAGCGGTGAAATGCGTAGAGATCTGAAGGAATACCAGTGGCGAAGGCGGCCCCCTGGACAGATACTGACACTCAGATGCGAAAGCGTGGGGAGCAAACAGGATTAGATACCCTGGTAGTCCACGCCGTAAACGATGTCTACTTGGAGGTTGTGGCCTTGAGCCGTGGCTTTCGGAGCTAACGCGTTAAGTAGACCGCCTGGGGAGTACGGTCGCAAGATTAAAACTCAAATGAATTGACGGGGGCCCGCACAAGCGGTGGAGCATGTGGTTTAATTCGATGCAACGCGAAGAACCTTACCTACTCTTGACATCTAGAGAAGCCAGCGGAGACGCAGGTGTGCCTTCGGGAACTCTAAGACAGGTGCTGCATGGCTGTCGTCAGCTCGTGTTGTGAAATGTTGGGTTAAGTCCCGCAACGAGCGCAACCCTTATCCTTGTTTGCCAGCACATAATGGTGGGAACTCCAGGGAGACTGCCGGTGATAAACCGGAGGAAGGTGGGGACGACGTCAAGTCATCATGGCCCTTACGAGTAGGGCTACACACGTGCTACAATGGCGCATACAGAGGGCAGCAAGCTAGCGATAGTGAGCGAATCCCAAAAAGTGCGTCGTAGTCCGGATTGGAGTCTGCAACTCGACTCCATGAAGTCGGAATCGCTAGTAATCGTGGATCAGAATGCCACGGTGAATACGTTCCCGGGCCTTGTACACACCGCCCGTCACACCATGGGAGTGGGCTGCAAAAGAAGTGGGTAGTTTAACCTTCGGGAGGACGCTCACCACTTTGTGGTTCATGACTGGGGTGAAGTCGTAACAAGGTAGCCCTAGGGGAACCTGGGGCTGGATCACCTCCTTATACG
>NZ_JAKRRY010000106.1 GCF_026191675.1 Vibrio qingdaonensis
GGAGACACACTAAGTCTATTCATTCTTCAATTTGAAATCAACACAGCCTATCAGCGATTACGTCATGCGTGAGTTCACACTTTTATGATTGGTAATCTAAGCAAGAAAGGGCGTGGACGTTATTTGTCCACGCCTTTATTACGCTTCGCCATTATTTGTTATTGGATGCTCAGGAGTGCCAATGAGTAACAAAAGCACAGTTGAAGGACTGTCTGCGCTGCTGCATACCTTGATGTTTATCCCTTATCAGAGATGGACCGATGTCAAAGTACTGCAACAAGCCCTTGCTCAAGGGGGCATTGAACGCAGTACACGCAGCATCAAACGCTATCTCGATGAGGTGATTGTTGAAGTCTTTAATGTGGAGTGCGATAACTCGTCGCAGCCCCATCAATACCGAAGAACATCTCATCAATTATTGAAGTACGACCCTAAGGAGACCGCAACCCATCAAATATTGAATCGATACCTGACCTCGGTGTTGCCAGATGAACTACTCGGATTACCCACTTCCATTTTCGGAAATCCACGTTTAAAGGTCAGTGCTTGGTTAAACAAGTTACACATTGATGTTGTGGATATTCGCGATTGGAGCGAAGAACAACGTCATGTCTTAAAGCAGGTGCATTCTGCTTTGTTTTATGAACGTATGTTGACCCTATCAAGTCAGGTTTTGCAACAAGAGCGCCTTCAGGTAGAACCACTGGGACTCTCGGTTTTGCGTGATACGCTTTTGCTGCTTTTTCGAACATCAAATCATTCGCCCATCCGCTCTTTGGCGTTGCCTTTGATTGATGATGCCAACGTTTCCACCCTTTCTTTTACTTACCCTTCGGATTTTAAAGCTGAAGAGTACGTAGCCACTCACACTGACCAGCACATCACACAAACGCTGGATAGTCTTTAACCCCAAAGGAAACCTCTATGAAATACACACCTCTCATACACCTTACCGTGCTTGCCATCATATCCCCGCTTGCGCTTGCGGGTGGAACGCTCGGTGGCAGTCCTTCTGCTGATTCCGGAGCGGTGAATACGCACACGGGAAAATGTGTCGCTTATGCACAAGCAGTCAAACATGCTAAACAAAAAGGCGAAGACCCAACCGATATTCCCCTCCCCAAAGGTTGTCAAGCCGAATAGTTACCATTACCCCATAAGGCCATCTCATTTCGAGGTGGCCTTTTTCATTTCACTCAACAAAAAAAGGAGACACACATGTCTTGGTATCACACAGTAGGTAAAGCCGTCGCAGGAACGGCAAGCGTCGCAGGTATTATTACTGCCGCGCCGGTCTTTGGGGCCATTGGCACCATTACGGCCGCAGGGTTTGCGGTGTCAACGGCTATTGGCACATCAGCCGCATTGATTGATAAAGCGTTAGAGGAAGACCGTCCAGATGTACCGGACTATCCAACGCCACACCGCCCATTAATTACACACGAGCACTACGACGAAGAGCGATGATCCACGATTGAATCCAACCAGCCACAGCCATCACGGTTGTGGCTTTTTCATTTTACAGGAGCCGATTATGTCCAGAGCCTCCAATATTGAAGCCGTCTTTCTATTATTAGCCCAGCTTCCTACC
>NZ_JAKRRY010000107.1 GCF_026191675.1 Vibrio qingdaonensis
TTTTTTGTTGAGTGAAATGAAAAAGGCCACCTCGAAATGAGATGGCCTTATCGGGTGTTGCTATGATTAGAGTAGTGACGGTTAGGGTGAGTACGCTTTATCATTGGCGACTCACCGTAATGTGGTCATAGGCTTCCATCGCCATGTACGCCAGAAAGTTATGCTCCCAAAGCTGATACAGCTCTTTTGCTGCACTGTCCTCTTTAATGGATGCCCAGCCTTGCTGGTGGTGGGTAAACCACTCTCCTCGGCTGAAATCAAAATCGAGTCCTCGCTCTAATTCAGGGTAGTGATTACCGATATAAGCAAAGTCCGTGATGTAGCTGTAATGCCATGCTCCATCACTGTGTTTATTGAGACAGATTTCAACCGGATGAAAGCCGCCCTTTTCAGCGCTGTAACTGGCATCTCGAAAATTAAAGATAATTCCATCAGCATCCACTAATGAATCGGCAAGCTCATCATCTTGCGTAAGCCGGTGTGCTAGCGTTGTCACGATAGAGTGTGTCAGTGCATCAGAGACAGGTAGCAATGACGCTTTGATGTTGGTGGTAAGAAACCCTATTTGGCTTCGGATTAACAGTTGCTTAGACATAATGCGCCCTCCTACAGGCAGTAAGATAAGGTAATTTAAAATAGAACGGTTGAGTTCGAGCCAGAACGACTCATGATAAAGCGGTCATTGACCGAGGTGACTTAAGGGCTAGATGGCGTGCTTTTTCACTGCATGGTAAGGCGGTGCGGAGCCATTGAGCCAGCACTTGCCTTGATAGCGAGTCACTAACTGTTGAAAGAGCCACATCTCAAACGCAGAGCTTAGCGCAATGGAGACATCAAAACCGTCTTCACCACCACGTGCACGATCTTGCCATACTGCATTTAAGTCCCGTAGGTGGGCAGTCAGCACTTCATATCCCTCCAGCTCATTTGCTTCTTTCGGTGCTCGTAGCCAAACAGAAAGGCGCTGACAATGCGGCATCACTCGATAATCACGAGCCTGGTCTAATGTCTGACGTACAGCACGTATCCACCCTTCGGCTTTGGTATCACGTCCATTGAGTTTTAATCCACCCGATTCCGCTTGCGCGGACCAATCACAGCCGTATTTAACCAGCAGGTTATGTTGCGTATCGACGCCACAAAACTGCCAATCACGACACCGCTTATTGGTGTCTGGATCAAATAGATTGCTGCAACCTATCAAAATGTGAAGCATAATAAGGTCATCGCTTCTCAATAAACATTGGTAACGCTCATACAGACGTTGCTTAAGCTGATGGCCACTCATGGCTGTCACGTCTTGATTCAAGCGCTCAGTAAAGAGCTGACGCACCTGCTGCTCGATGTCTTTCTCTGGCACGCGCAGTGCCAGTTGCTCATACACAATGTCATAAGACATGATGAATACTCTCCCTTTCAAAATAACAAAAACGCCCCATCAGAATGAGAGGCCGCCTCAATAAGAACGATATCTTCCGCGTCATGTTTTCACCTCGGTAAACCTCACATCATCAAAATGTTCATCCATTAACTGGCGACAAAACATCCGAGACCAACTGAGCAAGACATCCATGACTTCAGGCCTAGC
>NZ_JAKRRY010000108.1 GCF_026191675.1 Vibrio qingdaonensis
TTTTTTAGTGTTTGGTTACAGGGTGGAGAAGTAGGTGGGCTTGGAACGTGTCACTATTCCATTCTTTCATTTCGGCGATGAACCAGCCATGGCGGTTGATTACGTCAATGAGCTCTGGGGCGCGCTCTAACTGGATAAGCATTGATAACGGTGCCACTTGTGAATCATCATGGTCAAAGCAGTGTTCGATGTGGTCGGATAGGTGATACTTGTTGCCAAGTATCACCCTCCTAAGAACCTATATGGAATCCACTATTTTACAAAGATAAATTTACTAAAAATTAAGATGCGTACGTATATTCGATCTTTTTAAAGGAAGCTATCCTATGATCTTTGATGTGTTCGCACCTACTGTCCTCAACAGTACGATAGCCTCTAATGCTTTGGTTCTTAACAGGTTCTCAGTAGGTTGGTCTTACCTTTTAGATTTTCATCTTCATAGAATATTTTGAGCTATTAAGCTGTTAGAAATTCAGGTTGATACTTCGTGTTATGTTTTAATATAGCCCAGGCTGTTCGTACGGTTTTATTGGCGAGTGCAATACAGGTCTTCTTGTAGCCGACTCTCTGTAGAGTCGCCAGTATCCATTCATCTTTTCTGGTCTTAGGTTTGCTTCTGCTAAGCCGAGAAATGTATGACATAGCTCCTAAGTAGAGCAGTGATCTAAGATCCTTAACTCCACCATTCTTATCAATACCTACCATTTTAGCTTTACCACCGGAAGAATGCTGCTTTGGCGTTAGCCCAACAAAAGCTGACGCTTGTCGACCATTTTGAAATTGTTCACCAGAACCTAATGCTATATACAGTGATACTGCGGATGATGTACCAACACCTTCCAGTTTTGTTAACCTTTTACATTCTTCTATATTGATAATTAATCCATCGAGCTCGACGTCGATTTTGCTGATTTCTTGCTTTAATTCTCGGTATTGCTCCCACAAGAGGCCAATCATTTTTAGAAGTGGAACTGGAAGTATATTGTTCTCTATCGTTTCTAATACTGCTCTTCTCAACCCTTTTTCACCTTTAGGGTGAACAATACCATAGCCTAATAAAACCCCTCGTATGTGTAGACCTAAATTTGCTTTACTACGAGTTAAAAATCGTCGACTGTTTTCTAACGATTGCAGAGATTGGCGCTCGATTGATTTTGGTTTGCTATATTTTAAGCCAATTTGTAGAGCTGCATTAGCAATGGCAAGTGCATCATTGTTGTCGGTCTTATGACCTTCTAAATAGCATTTGACTTTCTTGGGGTTAATTATACGAACATCATGCCCATATTCTTCAGCCACTCGTCCCCAATAATGACAGCCACAGCAGCCTTCCATTGCTACGATAGAGGGCTCAGATTTAATTAAAAACTCGCTGGTTCGTTGGCGACTCATTGCCTTATTTGAAAGAAGCTCACCGTCTTTACTGATATGGCATACTTGTAGCGTTGTTTTCGCTAAATGGGGTTCTACGC
>NZ_JAKRRY010000109.1 GCF_026191675.1 Vibrio qingdaonensis
TGAAGTGACCCCGTAAAGTTGGACATTTCTGTTAAGCGGCTTTTAAGGCCTGAGTTCGATATTCTATCGGAGTCAGGCCTTTTAGTTTCACTTTTATACGCTTGGTATTGTAGTACTCGATGTACTCTTTGATTTGCTCTATCAGAGCATCGGCATCTTCAAAGCTTTGGTTGTGATACATCTCGGTTTTGAGTAAAGCAAAAAAGTTTTCAGCAACAGCATTATCCAAGCAGTTACCTTTTCTCGACATGCTTTGCGTTAAACCACTCTCCGCTACCTTTTTTTGATACTGTCTATGGCGATATTGCCAACCTTGATCGCTATGTATAATTGGCTTTGAGTTGGGTTTAAGCTTTGATATGGCTTCCGTCAGCATCTCCGTGACAAGCGGCAAGCACGCATTTTTAGCCACTCTATAAGCAACCACCTCTTGAGTAAATAAGTCGACCACAGGAGACAAGTAAACTTTCTGCTCTTTGACTTTGAACTCCGTGACATCCGTTACCCACTTTTCGTCGGGTTGAGTCGCACTAAAATCTCTTTCAAGCACATTGGGAGCTGGCTTTCCCGACTCTCCTCGGTATGAACGATACTTTTTAATCCTGACCGTCGATTTAAGGTTGAGCTGAGCCATCAGCCTTTGAACCGTTTTGTGATTAAGCGCGAACCCCTGATTTTTTAGTTCCAAGTGAATACGGCGGTAGCCGTATCGACCTTTATGTTCATGATAAATTGACTTTATCAACCGCAGTTCACGTTCGTAGCTATTTGGGCGCTTGCTCGTTTGAGCCTGATAATAAAAGACACTTTTAGCCAACTGTAGAGTGTGCAGTAAATGCTTCAATGGGTACTTACCTTTAAGAGTTAGAGCTATGACCGCTTTTTCTTTGTTCGACGGTTTTTTTCCTGCTCCAACTCTTCCAACTTTTTTAGAACGGCATTCTCGGTTCGTAAGTAGACCAACTCCTCTTTTAGCTCCTCAAGCGTCATTTCATTATCAGACTTGGTGGTACGTTGAGGTTGTTTTTTCATTGAGGGTCTTCCTTTCTGGCGCATTTTGAGCCCTTCGATACCGAGCTCATTAAATCTTTTGAGCCAGACAGAGAGTATCCCAGGGGATGAGAGGTTTAATACTGCGCTAGTGTGCGTGAGAGACCAATCATTCGTCCACATTAAATTCAATGCTTTTCGTTTTTTCTGAGCAGTAGCAGCATGCTTAGTTGGTAAAAACGAACCAGCACCGTGGATGGCAAAGACTTGAGCCCAATACCGTATCTGTCTCGAAGAAATTGAATATTGTTTTGCTAAATAGCGAGATGACGCGCCATCTAAGCATTGTTTAGCAATGACACATTTTAACTCACGACTATATTTGGACATAAAAAGACCCCCAATAATTGGTGTCCAACTATTGGGGGTCAGTTCA
>NZ_JAKRRY010000011.1 GCF_026191675.1 Vibrio qingdaonensis
AACTCAACAACCATCAGTTCTAGCGTTTCGACACTCCGTATAATCTGATAATCAAATGTCATATCTTGATAAAACTCACCTGACATCACTGATAAAAACAGAAAAGCCTCATCTCCCTTAAGGGTGTTAAACTCGATCGATTTTGATGCTACCTCATAGACGAAGTCATCACGGCAAACAGAAGATATTGCTTTTAAATCTCTACAACCGATGGCGGTTAAAAACTTATTTACTTTCTTTAAATTATCACTCATTGTCTTACCATAATTATCACTTCACGATTACATAAATTCCTAAAGCATAGGCTAAAAGCACTCCAATATAGAGTTTACTATCGCTTCTTTTATGTAAAACAAACGGTTTAAAAATGAAATTGATTAACTTCAAATGAGCACCCCAATTAAAAATCCGACATTAAAATAAATTACTTTATTTATCATCATACTAAACACTTAATGTTATATCGATTCCCAGCATCCCAACCAGCTTTTTGACATCATGAGTTTTACGAACAACGACATATCTATATAATAACGACAGTCGCAACATTGGAGTATGGATTACAGAAATTCAAATTTGCACTAAAACATGCACAATTGAATTTCTGTAATTCTTAGCTCTCACTAGCATAATAAGTCACACTAGTCCCACCCATAACATGACTATAAATAACAACATGAAATCAATAAGATCCACTTCGGTAATGTCAAAAGACATTTATTTAAATGATAGGAAGTATCACATTCATGACATCGGAGAAGGTGAGAATGTCGTGTTTATTTTTCATCGTGGAGAAGGGATACTTAAATTAGAAGATATAGTATCGAATATTCTAAAAAAACATCAGCGTATCATTGTGATAGATTTGACAGAGGACTTTCCAACGGATGTCTCCTCCCTTAGCTCGCAACGCTGTAAAGAGTTAATTGATGACATTCATTTACTTGCCGATGTCTATTGGTTAGATGATATATCACTAGAAAGTAACTACATTAACAAACCAATTCAAAGAGAAATAGTGATTGCTTTAGGCCCACGCTACGCACCTCAAAAAAATGATATCATCAGCGAAAAACAATCATGAAGTATATACCTATATTAATTGTCGCAATAGGATACCTAACCTACTTCTCTATATTAATAAATAAATTAGGCGCCTCCTAGATTAGGAGGCTTACGCACCCGCACTGATTAGAGTGACGCATTAAACGGTTACTTTACCCAACAGCAATAGCTTTCCCTTCAGATAAATCATCAAAAAACGTCTGAAGTACCTGATGTAAGTATTGTTGAAGTGGGTACCCTCTTCTGGTTTGTAAATACCCCCCCACAATCTGCGTGTTTTGTTGTGCGCTAGCAGGGAGTGTGAACAACTGTAAGCGATCATCCAAATCACTCATGTAGTGACCAGAAAAACAGATTGAGTCAGAACTAATGAGTTGATACACAGCAGCTTTCAGGCTGTGTGTTTTTAATATAACATTAGCTTGTTTACCTCTAGCAGAATAAAACTCTTCTAAGGCACTCTTATTATAGTTAATACCCGCCAGATACAATTGAACAACAGGGAGCTGGTAGATTTCTTCCCAATCGTTAGATTGACATAACACCGGGTGATCCTTTCTAGCAACAATACCCAAACAATGCTCATCAAGTAAGTGTGTATAGACACCTTGCGGGAATGGAAATTGACCTAATTGGATAGCATAGTCAATTTTGCCGTCAAGTATATCGACCAACGAATGTGACTGCCAATGATCGAGTTCAAACTTAGCGTTGGGTAAAGCCAACTGCAATGTTTTGAGCAGTTCAGCACCCGCAATATCTAATAAATAGGCGTACGCAACAATAGAAACTTTCCCATCAAACGTTTTAGGATCGAACTGGTAATACGATTCCATCACCTTCGCGATAGGGTTTAACATTTCATCTGCAGCTTCAGCCAACTTCTCTGCCAATTCTGAAGGTTCAACGCCATGCGCTTTACGTAAAAAAAGTTGGTCCCCAAATGTTTCTCTCAGTTTGGCTAAACCACGGCTCACGCTCGTCTGTGATATTTTTAACTGTTCTGCCGCTAGGTGAGTATTTTTCGTTTCAACGACCGCTTTTAAAAGTTTCATCAGATTTAAGTCTAAATCTCGCAGCTTATTTTTCATTCTCAACCCTCAATTTCACTCCTCTTAATATAGGATTATTTTCAACGATAGGCTAGGTATTCACACTTAACGTTGTAGAGCACATAACTGCATATGTAATTGTTTAAACGGTACTTTATGATATATCACCTTGATAAGCAGGTGACCATTGTTGTCTATTTCGGTTGATACTCAATTCAGACCAATGAAATGAGCATCAACCCGGAAGGACCTATCAGTGGGAAACTCGATACATTAATGAATAGAACACGGGTAGAACAAGTAACGTTAAGAGCGTAGCAAAGCCAAGTCCAAATATAATGGTGACCGCCATCGATTGAAAAAAGGCATCAAAGACGAGTGGAATCATTCCTAACATTGTCGTGATTGCTGCCATACATACGGGGCGAACACGGCTTACGCTGGCGTCAATGATAGCGCTGGAAAGTTCACTTCCTTCTTGCGTTTCAATGTTAATTTGCTCAACCAAAACAATGCCATTTTTCACGATCATGCCAGATAGGCTGAGTAAGCCCAGTAGCGCCGTGAATGAAAATGGAATATTCAGTAACAACAAGCCCGCAGTTACGCCAATCAAAGCTAAAGGCACGGTCAACCAAATCGCGATTGGGGCCCGTATTGTGTTAAATAACAAAACGGTAATCAAGAACATCATAAAGTAACCCGTAGGTAACGAACCCATGAGATTTGACGTTGCTTTTGCTTGGCTTTCATATTCACCTCCCCACTCAAAATGGTAACCAGGAGGAAGTTGAATCGCTTCGATATCGGAGGCAACAGCACGTCGTAACGACTCCGCCGTGTCATCACTAAATGGTGCAACATCCGCCATCACAGAAATAACACGCTTGAAATTTCGACGCACAATCAACGAATCTTCGGTCGTTAATTCAAAACTAGATACGACCTGGGTGATCGGGATATAACGTCCTTGCTCGGTGCTCCAAACCTGAATTTCTGGTAGTCGGTCAACGTCATAGCGTTCATGGTCGGGCGCTCTCAAAGTGATAGGCATAATGTGGCTACCATCTCGATACAAACCAATTTGTTCACCATTAAAATTACGCAGTAACGTGGCATCCAAGTCAGACTTGGTGATCCCTACGCGTCTCGCTGAAACGTTATCCAATTGAGGTTCAATGACGGTGGTTTGCTCTCTCCACGAATGCCTAATGGCGGTTGCCTTCGGCTCGGCATTCATGATGTCCTTTGCCTGCGAGGCCAATTGTCTAAGTACCACAGGGTCGGCCCCATAAAAGCGAGCTTCTACTTTTGCAGCAGGAGATGGCCCTAAGTCCATCAGTTTAAATTTGAAATCAATCGCTGGATAAAGCGCGTCTAATTTTGATTGCATTGTTGGCAATATCGCTCGAATGGCCGCTAAGTCCTTTGCTTCGACCATAAGCTGCCCATAACTGCTGTATGCTTTTTCTGGGGCGTAAGTGAGAATAAATCGCTGCGCGCCGCTCCCCATGACGGTGGTAATATTCACGACATCATCAAAGGATTCAACGAGTTGCTCCACGCCGCGAATTTGCTCTTCCGTTTCACGAATATCGGTCCCTTGTTGCATCCAAACATCGATATAAAATATCGGTGTATTTGAAGGTGGGAAAAAGGCTTGCTTAACCGAACCAAACCCCACGACGGCAAGACACAGCAATCCCATCGTCATCGCGACCGATACCCAGCGATAAGTTAGTGCTTTCATAAGGATCGAACGATACAACGTGAAGATAATGCCCTTATATGGGTCAGAAGACGCGCTCTCTCCTTTAGCTATCTCTTCTTTAAACATTATTTCACAAAATAATGGCGTCAGGGTGATGGCAAGGAGCCAACTTAGAATCAGCGAAATCGCCAATACTTGGAAAAGCGATCCCAGAAAGTCTCCTGTCGCATCCGCTGACAATCCGATAGGAGCAAAGGCAATAATGCCTATTAATGTTGCCCCTAATAGTGGCCACTGCGTCTGCTTAACAATGGTTTGAATCGCCTGACTTTTGTTTTGCCCTCGCTTGAGGCCAATTAACACGCCTTCGGTAATGACAATCGCGTTATCAACCAGCATACCGAGCGCAATAATCAATGCACCCAGTGAGATGATTTGAATTTCTATTGCCAACAGCTTCATCCCAATGAACGTACCGAGAATAGTAAGCAGCAAAATCATGCCCATCAGCAAGCCAGAACGAAGTCCCATTGCAAATAACAACACCACGATCACAATCAAGACCGCCTCAACCAAGCTCACCACAAAGTCAGACACCGATTCGGCAACCACCGCACCTTGGTCATAAACATTGACAAGCTCGATACCAATAGGCCGTTTAAAATCAATTTCTTGTAATTTTTCTTCGACGCGATTACTCACCTCTACAACGTTTACACCATCTGAAAACGAAACGCCTAAAGAAACCGCACGTTCTCCGTTACTTCGATACAGTGTGGTGGGTGTATCTTGGAACTGACGGCTTACGGTCGCGATATCGCCAAGTTGTATCAGTTCACTGCTTCCCGGAGGACTGAACTTAAACGCTCTTAGCGATTCAATTTCGTCGAATTCACCCGTTGTATGAATCCGAATTGACTGCCCATCAACAAGCAGCTCACCACCATTTGATACCATATTTTGATTGTGAACTAGGCGTGAGAGCCATGCAGGCTCTAGCCCTAAGGTGTTCAAATCTTGCTGAGAAATCTCGATGACAACCTGCTCTGAAACCAGCCCAGCCAGACTGACTTTCTTCACACCTTTAATCACTAGTAATTCACGTTGAAGGTATTCAGCGTAACTTTGCAGCTCACGGTAGTCGTATTCATCACTTGTGACGTTATACAAAATACCAAAGACATCGCTAAAATCGTCCACGACTCTTGACGGGACTACGCCCGGAGGTAAACGTTGTTGTACGTCACCAACCTTACGGCGCAATTCATCCCATACCTGAGGCTGCTGTTGTGCTTGCACCGTTTCCTTTAACACTACCGTAATTTGTGACAACCCCGCACTGGTAAAAGACTCAACGTCTTTTACATATTCTAATTCCGATATGGCGCGCTCTATAGGAAGTGTCACCTCTTCTTCAACTTGCAAAGCAGATGCACCGGGGTAGCTGGTATTCACTAGCGCTTGCGGAATTGGAAACGCGGGAAATTCTAACTGG
Organism: Vibrio qingdaonensis; assembly: GCF_026191675.1. Taxonomy (GTDB): domain Bacteria; phylum Pseudomonadota; class Gammaproteobacteria; order Enterobacterales; family Vibrionaceae; genus Vibrio; species Vibrio qingdaonensis. The sequence continues at coordinate 5,324 of NZ_JAKRRY010000011.1, forward strand.
CCTAAGCTGCGAAATGAAAATACGCCTCCCACCAACAAAATCAACACGACAAGCAAGCTTATGACTCTATTTTTGAGCGCGTAATTGGTTAAATTCATAAATTACAGGCCCCTTTCGCGAGTGATCGACACAACAGACATGCCGTCATAGAGCTTGTTTAAACCAGCGCTCACAATACGTGAATCTGGTTTCAATTTCGCAGAGATGACCACGCCACGCGAGGTGATTTTTTCGGTGGTCACGTCCACTGCAGAAACCTGACCAGAGTCGTATACCCAAACTTGTGTTTGTCCAGTCATGTCATTATTTAATATAGCGGTCGCGGGCACGACGTAGCGTACCGTGGAGTTTGGTTGGGCAACGATTTTACCTAAGTTAAGATGAAGGGTCGCTCCCATCCCAGGGTAGACCGTATACTCAGCATTGGGCGCCGGCATAGTGAATGTGACTTCATAGCTTTGAGTACCTTGTGTGGCCAATGTCTTGTGCTGCTTGTATGACGCAGAATAAGCATGCTCAGAGCTGTTAAATGTCACAACTGGCGAATACGTTTTGTCCATCCCAATACGATTAATTCGGCTTAAAATATGCTCAGGTAGTTGAATAGTAATATCGATATTGCGGTCATCTTGAAGTAGAGCTATCGGTTGCTGCGCTTGAACCACCTGGTGGTTTTCGATTTGTGTCGACGCTACTCTTCCAGAAAAAGGCGCGCGAATAATGGTGTCCTTTAGACGATCTTTAGCAAGGGTAAGCGCACCACTTGCGACATTAAGACGTGCTTGAGCACTATCAAAGTCGGATTGTGCGAGCAGTTGTTTCTCTCGCATTGATTTAGCTCGTTCAAATTCTCGATTTGCCAAATCAAAATCTGCCACCTTTAATTCAACGTCTGTTTTAAAATCTCGGTCATCTACGCGAGCGATTACCTGCCCCTTGCTAACTATCTGCGAAGGCTTGATATTAAATTCCACCACCTCGCCAGCCACTCTAAAGGACAATTCAACCTCCTTGGAAGCCAGTACTTGTGCAGGGAAACGACGGATCTCTTGTGAATCAAGTAACACGACTTCCGTTAAACGTACCGGTCGAGGCGTCTTCACTGTCGACGAGCTCTCTTCACTCGAACATCCGGCAAGGATTACCGAAAGACTCAATAAAATGAATGAGCGACATAGCGTTGTAACAGACATGGAAATCTCCAAAATTATAAATGGTGACAATTTTGGAGTAATACGCGTTATTAGACGATGAATTAGAGAAATTCAATTCCATCACAGTATTAATTAGACGGTGCTAACCTTCGCCACCGCCAAAAAGGTCGCTCAGTTTTGTCGACGCCAAGTGGTCGTTAACCTTTGAACGGGTACTGAAGGCATGGTGCCAATACACTGGCGACTCCAACTCCGTGCGCACCAATCGAGTTGGTTTTTGACCACTGCCTTTCACTGCCTTCTCCATTTGCGCTGAAAACAGAGATTCATATTTAAGCGAGGAATAAAGGCATCATATTAAGGACTTAATAGTACTAAGTCTTACTAGCTACTAATGGAAAATAAATGAATGCAAGGATTATTTTTGAGGTGGGAGGGTTGGCGCGCCATCACGAATGAATCAACCACAGCCGTTCTATAGTACCGACATTTTAATAACATAAAAACAAGCCTTAACATAAATTAAGGCTTGTTCAATATCATGTCGGGCTAATGCTAATTATTTATTGTAGGTACGTTGAGTTGTTTGCTTTATCGACTTCACTCAGGAATAGATCGAGCAACTCAGCGCCTTTTTCACCGTGAGTTTCACGGACGTACTTCTTCACACCTGGTTGAGTGGCTTGACGCATCGCCTCACGCTGCTCATTCGTTAATGAATTAATCTTCATTTTTTTCTTAAGGCCAGCTAAGCCGCGATCATCAGATGCTTCGATCAAACGCGATAGACCACGGTTTGCACTTAATGCAATCTCTACAGCGTCTGCAACAATTTTTTGTTCATCCGCCGTTAGACCATCATAGAAGTCTTTATTCACCATAAAGGTATATGGGGCAAAAAGGTGATTCGTTAACGTTAAGTATTGTTGTACTTCGTTAAACTTAGCGAATGAGACTGTTGGTACTGGGTTCATCTGACCGTCGATAACACCTGTCTGCAAAGATGAATATACTTCTCCCCATGATAATGGGTACGCTTCCGCCCCCAGTGACTGAATGATTTTTTGGTGCGTCGGTAAAGTCATTGTACGAATGCGCAAACCTTTAAAATCTTCCAGCGTTTCAATTGGGCGCTTTGAGTTAGTCACAGAGAAGAAACCGCCTGTATCAGGGAAGCCTAGTATTTTCACATCTTTCATTTCAGCTTCAATATCACGAGCTAGGGTTTGCCCAAACGGACCGTCGAGCACTTGATAGGTAGACGCGTTATTATCGAACGCAAAAGGCACATCCAGCACACCGATCCTTGGGTAGTAGCCCGCTAACGGTCCTACTGGTGATAACGTACCTTGTAACTGTCCATCACGAACCATTTGAATATGTTCTTTAGCATTACCCAATTGGTTGCTCGGGAAAACTTGAACCTTAATCTCCCCGTTTGTTGCCGTTTCGACGATATTTTTAAATACGCCAGTAAACGCGTGAGCTGGGTTTTCCATAATGTCAGCTTTGTTGTCATGGCCGATACGCAATACTTTCTCTGCCATGGCAAAAGGGGCAGTAACAAAACTTGCAGCAAGAGCAGCAGCGACGAGCGTTTTGGTTAGTGTTTTCATAATGACTCCATTTCTATGAACTGGTTTTGTGTAGGGGGTGTGTTGTATTAACTCTAATTTCTTTTTTATCGACGTTTGCCTACCATTGCTGTTTGGGCGTCAGCGTCTATGTTTGTTGTTCATATAGCGGAGGGGTAACAAGCTCGCAACTCCCCCGCTAGATAAATAATCCAAGGCGTTAGTAACCAAGTAATCTTGGAATAAATAAGACAATGTCAGGGAAGAACGCTATGGCAAATAACAGAACCAATTGACCAATTAAGAACGGCATTAGTTCCTTAGAGATACCTTCAATTTTTGCGCCTGTCACGGATGAGAGTACGAATAAACAAGCGCCTATTGGCGGTGTCATCAGCGAGATATTCAAAGCCAAGATGAATACGATACCAGCATGTAAAGGGTCCATGCCGATTTCTGCCGTTAGCGGCACCAAAATAGGGGCTAAAATCACCAGCATGACATTGATATCCATAATCATGCCAACCGTCAAAAGCAATGCAATGATCAGCGCCAAGATGACATTTGGGTTATCTGATAGCGCGATGAACATATCTGCGATCATTTGAGGGATTTGGTTAAAGCTCAACCACCAGCCAAGAATCGACGCCGAGCCAATTATCAGGTAGATAACCGCTGATATTTGCGACGTACGTACAATCATTTGAAATAAGGCATTAATGGTCAGGTTTCTATAAATAAACGTACCAATAACGAGTGCATATGCCACCGCGATAGACGCCGCTTCCGTTGGGGTAACAATGCCAAACACAATGCCACCCAGAATGATAAGTGGCATCAACAAGGCTAAAGCAGAATTTTTAAAGTGGTCGAGTACTTCTTTAAGCGTGGCTCGCTCGCTCATTTTTGGTAAATTTTTTCGCTTACCCATGGATGCAATGATTGCCATACACACCAAGCAGACTAATATTCCCGGTAGGATCCCTGTAGCAAATAGGCCACCTATCGACACTCCCATGAGTGAACCGTAGACCACCATTAAGCCAGATGGTGGAATGGTAGGCCCAATAATGGAACCTGCTGCGGTAACAGCACAGGCGTAGTCTTTGGTATAGCCTTGCTTGACCATCGCGGGCACCAATGTGCGCCCAAAGGCTGCAGCATCTGCTGTGGCGGAGCCCGTAATACCTGAAAAGAAAACCGATGCAACCATATTTGAATGTGCTAACCCGCCCCGAAAGTGCCCGACTAAAGCCTCAGCTAAATACACTAAACGATTTGTGATGCCTGTATGATTCATTATTTCACCCGCGAGGATGAAAAATGGCATCGCTAGAAATGGGAATATATTCAAACCATTAAATATTTTACTTGGTGCCAAAGAAGTAAAGTGTGCACCACCAACATCATACATTCCGGCTAACCCAGCAATACCGAGCGCGATTGCTATGGGAGCACCAATTAACATAAGCCCTGCAAATATGAATCCAATCATGACTGCTCTCCTTCAATGGCAACGATGTTTTGAGATAAACTCAATTTGAATGCGTACAAATCCTCTAACCAAACAAGAAAAGCTTGGAACCCTGATAGTGCAAATGTCACCGGGACCGCAGCGTAGGCATAGGACATTGGCATTGAAAATACAGTGGATAACTGACTGGCCCCTTTTTCTGCAAATGCGTAACCCAAATAGGCGATATAGCAAAAGAAAGCACACGTAATCGCACCGACAATTATTTTGATAATACGTTGCACTAAATCAGGAAAGCGTTTTGTCACAAACTCCAATCCCATATGCTCTCGACCTGCGGTACAGCATGGAACGGCCATCAAAATTGCCCATATCATGATGTAACGAGCCATTTCTTCCACCCAGACAAGCTGAAGCTTTAAAATATAACGATCAAGAACGCCCAACCAAACATCAAGAATAAGTAATGTCGTCAATATCCCGACGCACAGTTGATTGGCTTTATTCAACCGAAGCTTTGTTGTGGTAATTATATTATTGGGTAATGTCATAAGCCCTATTCCTTTCCGTTGAATACAAACCTATAGAAAGATAAATCATCGAAATAATGCGTTTCCTCATCAGGTCATTGCACTCTACCTATTAAATTTGTCAGTAAAAATGACAGCGGTCACAAAAGAATAAAAGCATGATACTTTCAAACATAAATCAAGAAGTATCAAGGTAAGCACTTGAATTTAAAGCATTTAATCGCAACAAGCCAAATTCACGCAGTCACCAGAGAGTTAGAAAGTAACAAGTCACAATTAAAATAAAAATCAAAGAGTTACAAAACCACAACAACACCAATGATAAAAAGTAACATGTTTTTATTTGTAAAATTCAATAACAAAAATTTGATGTGAAGCATGTTTTAACGCTTCAATAACAGGAGGGGGTCAGAGAAGTACTGATGAAATACCCATACCATGTCTATTACCGACATTAATCAGACGTGAGAACTAATATTAATGTTCAATGGTAGAAGCATGGCGTTAGAAACCATGCCTCATACGTTCATTCAGTAGAGATAGTGATTCAATAGAGGTCGTGAATCAATAAAGACTGTTATTCAGCAATCGTCCGTCGCCTGCATTTACTTGAATTGACCAGGCCCTATTTGAGCAGCGTCATGACTAGTAAAAGCTTGATATGGGCGTAGTCCAAAGTGAGGCATCATTGAATAAATATGGTCAAATAAATCAGCCTGAACGCCTTCATAAATAGCCCAATCAGTATTATTACAAAACGCGTAAACTTGAAGCGGAATACCTTGTGGCGTAGGCTGCAACTGGCGAACCATAATCAACATATATTGATGAATATCTTTGTTTACTCGTAAATAGGCATTAATGTAAGCACGAAATAGACCCAGGTTCGTCATCCTACGTATATTTCCTATTCCATCGGCGCCATCCAACCCATCATTGTAATCGTTAATATCACGTGACTTTTCATAAATATACTGCCGCAAAATACGAATATTTTTCATTTCTTCGATCTCATTATCTGACATAAAACGAATCGAAGTGACATCAACATTCAGCGAGCGTTCTATACGTCGCCCACCGGTATCTGACATTCCTTGCCAGTTAATAAACGCATTTTGCACTAACGCGTACGCAGGAAGCATCGTCACTGTATTATCAAAGTTGCGAACCTTAACGGTAGTCAACGAAATTTCTTCCACCGTGCCATTGGCACCATAGGCGTTCATTTGAATCCAGTCATTCAAGCTGATCATGCGATTTGCCGATAGCTGAATACCGGCAACAAACCCTAAGATCGTATCTTTGAAAACCAGCATGACGAAACCTGTTGCTACCCCCAATCCAGACAAGAATATCACTGGGGATTCGTTCGCTAGCATCGACATTGAAACCACAATGCCGACAAAGAACGTAAACAATTTAGTCAGCTGAACAAAACTCTTTATTGGCATTCGACGAGTAATACCTCTAAACGTCGCAATGTCATTGAGGACATCTAGAATAGAAAAAACAATCCAGACAATCATAAATAAAACCAAGATACCCAAAATGCGGTCAAACACACTCGCCAGCATATCGTAGTGACCCACAGCGATGGGAATCAACACGTCCAATACCATAATGGGTATCAGCAACGTTATTTTTCCCAGTAAGTCGTATTTGGTTAAACTGTCATTCAATGAGGGGTTGGTTTTTTGCAATACGTTTTTTACCGACCGTACTATTAAATGATGTATTACCAAATAAAAGATGGCCGATACGGCAAGGCTCGCCAATATAAACACTGAGGTCAACTCGATACCATATGGATCGCTATGAATACCCACCGCCGATAACTTTTGTGAAATATAATTCCGAATATGATTATCTAACACGAACCCACCCTTAGTAATGCGCACAACGTTCAACATTTAATTCTAAAAACCAGCCAATCATAACAGATACCAATAATTTACCCGATACCATTAGACCCTAGAATATAAGCCTTTATGCTTCGTTCATCTTTCGTAGGCCAATCCCAACACAGGCAACATCCATTACTTACGCTGTGACTTTGCCTTCAACTGCTCAACAATACTAGAAGGAACAACAGTACTTAGTGTATTAAAACATTGCTCAGTAGCCGCTGCTATAGCGCCTTTCTGGTCATTTCTCGCTAAGACGTCGCACTGCGCATACAAGTGCTGGGGATTACCACTTAATCGATACGCTTTATTGAGAGCCTCTCCTGCAGCCAGTACATCCACTGATTCAAGAGATAATCCGTAGACATACCAATACTGCGAATCATTACTGGCTTGCTCGGCAGCCCGTCGTAGGTATTTTCTTGCTTCGACATACTCTTTTTGTCTCAACAAAGTCAAACCCATGCTGTACGGCAAAACACTCGATTTAGGTTGCGCGACTATCCCCCGTTTTAGAGTGGCTACCGCTAGGCGTTCATCACCTTGTCCTCGATACAAATCTGCCAAGTTGACATAACTATTTTCAAAGTAAGGCTCTATGTCTATCGCCCCCAAATAGTAGTTGATCGCCTTTTCTGTCTCACCAATATCACGATATACATTGCCGAGATTGGTTCGACCAAACCCTCTATCAGAATTGAATTCTTGAATAGCAATATAGTCATTCAATGGTTTATTTAGCGTCTGTTTTTGCGCAGGGTTGAATTCACGCCAGTAACGCACAAGTGCTCCTGCGGCTTCAGCGCGTACCGATAGCACAGGATCCGCTAACAAAGGATTAAGAATTTGCCATCGGTCTACACCGTTATACCCAGATGAGCCCGCAATCGCGCCAAGTCGGATCATTTCATTTTCATGTTTGACAGCGCGACCTAGTGCGATAAGTGTGTTCTTACCACTATTACCGCTCATTCGTTCCAAAGAAGAGGCCCGAATAATGTTACTTAACGTCGCATCTTGAGCAACGTATGCCAATGCATCCGGTGCGGCTTGATGCCCTATCGTATCGGCATTAAAAGCAACAGAAAAATGCTGTTGATTCCGGTAACGTGAGGCTGGGAACCACTCCCCTATCTGCTCATCAGCCCATTGGTCCGTTTTATCATCATGGCATTGCGTGCATACATTGTGCGTCTTAGTATGCTGACTTAAATCGGCTCTTGGAACATGCCAACTATGATCTCGACGCGGGTCAACCTGCATGTAAGTGGTTTCCGGCATATGACAAGTCGTACATTGTGATGCTTCACTGTTTACTAAGTGGAAGGTGTGTTTTTCTGGCGTGTACTCTGCGGCACTGTGACACTGGCCACATACGGCTTCTTCTGGGATGGAGAGTCTGGCGCTATGGGGGTCATGGCAGTTGGTACATGTAACGCCTTTTTCTGCCATTGCAGATTGTAAGAAAGACCCATAAACATAGTCTTCGTCATAAATCTGTCCGTCTGAATAATAAAGTTCAGCAGAAATTAAACTAAGACGGTACCGGTCAAAAAACGAGCCATTTACATGATCGCCACTTTCATTCAATTGTGTCCGACGACTGTGGCACTGCGCGCACGTTTGAAGCTGATTTGTCGCCACTATCTCTTTCGGCTGTAACGTTTTACTGCCTTGCTGGTAGACCCATTCTTTTACCGGTTTGGACAGATCACGATCAAACCCAAAATGCTTCGGAATTAACGTTTCTGGTGTCTTTCCTACGAGGTTCACCAACGTTATATGTTCACTCGCCGCGCCATGGCAGGCTTCGCATCCTACATTAACCTCCGACCAACTCGTGTTGTAGGTATTCGTCGCAGGTTCATAGTTCTTTTGTAGATTGGTGGAATGACAATCGGCACACATAAAGTTCCAATTCTGTCCGGCGTTCATCCAATAGAATTCGTCTGTTGGTGTCATATCTGGGTATAAGTGGAACCAGCGTTGCCCCCCTTGCGCTTTCGCTCTTGAATCCCAAGCAAAGGGGATAAGCTGTACACGTCCATCAGCAAATTGCACCATATATTGCTGTAACGGCTCAAAGGCAAACGTATAGTGAATTTGATAGTCATGGAACTGGCCGTCGGGACCTTCAATGTTAACCCAAAACTCATCGCCCTTACGAAAAAAGCGGTTGCGCTTTCCTTGATGCTCGACTGTCTGGTCGTTAAAGTCTCCAAGTACACTCTCGTTATCGGCATGCTTCATTGCCCTATCATGATGAGAGCCCTGCCATGCCTGCGTCGCTTGTTGGTGGCACTCGGCACACGACTCACTTCCTACAAACGTTGCTTGAAGCCCTGAAGGAGCAGGCTGCTGCGCCAAAATATTGGTCGACATCAATAACAATATAAGCCCAAACGTACTGACCATAAAACGGCTATCCAACACTTTACCACCACACTTCTTCATAACCTTCCTTGTTATCTATCGCGACGCATCACAGAAGGAACAAACGTAAATTTCTTTCACTCCTACGCTGAAAGATAGGACACTTTTTCTTTACTAGACAAGTCATTAACAGATTTTTAGCTGAAATGAATAGCTGAATCAAAAAAGAGCTCTATTGAGCTCTTTCTATTCATAACACCCATCTACCCGTTATTTATTGGGCGATTCTTGTAGCTTGTCCATGACCTGATCCAAACTAAAGCTTGCCGCTTTTTGTCTAGGAGGGAATTCCTTAAAGGTTTGCAAAAACTCTCCTACGTACGCCTGAGCAGGAACAAACATATAAGCGTGGTCAAGAAGCCAATCATAATAAGTATTTGAGGTTATATCCGCCGTCTCATAAGGATCCATGCGTAAATTAAACAACTTAGGTAAACGCAGTGTCACAAACGGTTCTGCCCATATTTTCATGGTGCCTGTAGCTCGCTGCTCCATAAACACGGCTTTCCAATGGTTATAACGCAGCGCCGCGAGATCGCCATCATCAGTGAAATAGAAAATTTCAGAACGGCGACCTTTCTCTTCTTCTCCGGTTAAATATGGTAAAAAGTTATAACCATCCAAATGGACTTTAAAGGTTTTATTGCCCGCTTGGTGTCCTTTCAGTAATTTCTCTTTGATTTGGTCATCACCTGCTGCCGCTAGGAAAGTCGGCATCCAGTCCATATGATGCATAATTTCGTTGGAAACAGTACCAGCTTCAATTTTGCCCGGCCAGCGAACCATTGCAGGCACACGATACGCCCCTTCCCAGTTGGTATTTTTTTCACCACGGAACGGCGTTGCGCCAGCATCTGGCCAAGAATTCATATGAGGGCCATTATCGGTTGAGTAAAAGACGATGGTGTTGTCTTTAATGCCTAAGTCATCCACTTGCTTAAGTAACTCGCCCACTTGGCTATCGTGCTCAACCATTGCATCGGCGTAATAACTGATGCCAGTTTTACCCAAGTTGTCTTCTTTTACATGGGTTCTAAAGTGCATTCGCGTCGCATTCCACCACACAAAGAATGGTTTATCGGCTTTTACCGCACGAGCCATAAAGTCTAAAGCAACCTCTAGTGTTTCTTCATCAACCGTTTCCATACGTTTGCGGGTCAAAGGTCCCGTATCTTCAATTTTTCCATCGGCGGATGATTTAATGACCCCACGAGGACCAAACTTCTTACGAAACTCAGGATCTTTCGGGTAATCAATATTTTCTGGCTCTTCCTCAGCATTCAAATGATAAAGATTGCCGAAAAATTCATCAAATCCATGGGCCGTGGGCAAGAATTCATCTTTGTCGCCCAGATGGTTTTTCCCAAATTGCCCCGTCATGTACCCCATAGGTTTTAGTAGTTCGGCGATGGTGGCATCTTCTGCCTGAAGACCAATGTCTGCACCGGGCAGGCCAACTTTACTCAACCCTGTTCTTAACACACTTTGACCAGTAATAAACGTTGAGCGACCTGCTGTACATGACTGTTCGGCGTAGTAATCGGTAAACATCATGCCTTCTTTAGCAATGCTATCAATATTCGGCGTTTTGTAGCCCATCAAACCAAATGTATAGGCACTGACGTTCGACTGCCCAATATCATCACCCCATATTACTAGAATGTTTGGTTTGTCAGCGGCTATCGCGCTCGTCGCTCCCATCAGCGCCATGGTAAGGACAGCCAAACGACGTTTTACACCATACTTCTGTATCATAGAAACCTCTATCCGTTATTGTTATGCATCCTGCAATACAACCTATAGCTCATTTCTTATACAACCGCGAGTTATGGCATGATATACCAGCACAAATAACCATATAGCATGAGGTAACGTTTCTTATTACGTAACTTATTAACAAATATGGGTTATTACGCGCAAAATGAACCTGTTTTTTTTCCATCTTGATATAGACTTAATTGATAATTATCTAACTAATTACAAACAAAGGATTGTTTATGTCTTACATTCCAAGCGCCAAGCGTTTCGTTACTCGAGTCTCGGCCCTTTTTATACCTATTGTTATTCTTGTTGGGTGTGACACCGCCCCTCCCGCTCCAGAGGCGGTTAAACCAAGCGTAAAAGTACTCAAAGTCATTGTGAAAGAAATTACGCCAACCGAAGAGTTTGTTGGGCGTACAGAAGCCACGCAAGATATCCAAATTAAGGCAAAAATTCGTGGTAATTTACTTAAAACCAACTTTGAAGAAGGCAGTAACGTAGAAAAAGACCAACTGTTATTTGAAATTGACCCTGAGCAATACCAAGCGGCATTGAAAGCGGCGAAAGCCTTGGTTGCGCAATCTCGCGCCGCTTATGACACAGCGGTTAGAAACTTCAAGCGTGGTGAAGGGTTAATACAAGATAAGTACATTAGCCAATCCGATTACGACAATCTTTTATCGAAGAAGCTACAGACCGCCGCAGCGCTGCAAAGTGCTAACGCCGAATTAGACAACGCAAAATTAGAACTTGGCTACACCAAAATCTACGCGCCGTTTAGTGGACGAATTGGTCGTGCCGAAGTCTTTCTTGGTGACTTAATCATCCCCGATCAAACCGAGTTAGTGAATCTTGTACAGATGGAGCCAATTTGGGTCAACTTTCAGCTTCCTGAAAAAGTGCTAATTAACGCGCAACGCGCGCACAAGTCATCGACTTCAAATTATAAAATCGAAGATCTCCCCATAAAACTGCGCTTTCCAGATGGCAGCATGTTTGATGAAGTCGGCATGATTGACTTTATTGATAACCGTGTTGATGCAAGTACCGGCACGTTGGCTGTACGCGCTGAGCTTGCTAACAAAGAACATATCATCGTTCCCGGGCTTTATGTGACCGCGATTATTGAAGCACCTGCCGTTGAAGAAGTTATGCTGGTCCCTCAAAAAGCGGTGCAAGAAGATCAGCAAGGGCGATATATTCTTACCGTCGATAAAGACAGTATCGTTAAGCGCAAAAATGTTGAACTCGGAAAACGCTATGGTATTGATTGGGAAGTAGAAAAAGGTCTAGAAAAAGGTGAACTCATCATTACTGAAGGCTTACAAAAAGCCAGAATAGGCGCCGAAGTCGAGCACGAAATGGACACCGTGCAACCGTTCTCTGAAGACAAGTAGGAAGGCACCACTATGATCAGTAAGTTCTTCATACATCGCCCCAAATTTGCGTTTGTCATTTCAATCGTTTTGACTTTATCGGGTTTGCTCTCTATTCCGGTATTACCGGTCGCAGAGTTTCCTAACATTTCGCCTCCGATGGTATCAGTCACCACCTCCTACCCTGGAGCAAGCGCCGAAGTCGTCGCCGATACGGTCGCAAAAGTGATTGAAGCGGAAGTGAATGGCGTGGAAAACATGATTTACATGGAGTCCAAAGGCGCTAACGATGGCAGCTACAACTTGAGTGTGACCTTTGAAGTCGGCAGTAATGTCGATATGGCTCAGGTCAACGTGCAAAACCGGGTGCAGCAAGCCATGCCCCGACTGCCGTCCGAGGTTCAACGCAACGGTGTCAAAGTTGAGAAACAAGACCCGAACATCCTAATGATGCTAAACCTAGTCTCTCCCAACGAATCACTCGACAACCTATTTCTCAATAACTATATGGGCATCAATATTAAGGACAACCTTGCCCGCGTTAATGGCGTTTCAAAAGTCAGTATTATCGGTGGTATGGATTATTCGATGCGTATTTGGCTCAACCCTACTCGTATGGCAAGTCTAAATATCACGGTAGAAGAAGCCATTGCTGCCATTCAAGAGCAAAATATACAAGTGGCTGCTGGGCGAATTGGGGCAGCTCCAGTACCAAGGGATCAGCAGTTCCAATACACCCTTTCAACCAAAGGACGCCTGAGTCATCCAGAAGAATTTGAAGAAATCATTATTCGCTCCAATCCAGATGGTAGCGCCGTCTACCTAAAAGACGTATCAAGAATCGAGCTCGGTGCAGCAAGCTACGATGCCGAAGCCATGCTCGATAACAAAGCGTCAGCACTTTTGTTTATATACCAAGCCAGTGGTGCTAACGCGCTAGAAGTTGCCAAAGGCGTTCATGAAGAACTGTCACGATTACGAGAACAGTTTCCAGAAGATATGGACTACAAGGTTCTCTATGACACAACCCAGTTTGTCGAAACCTCCATTGATGAGATGATCGAGACTCTGCTCATCGCGGTATCGTTAGTTATCTTTGTTGTCTATATATTCTTGCAAGATATTCGGCAAACCTTGGTTCCTGCGATTGCGATTCCCGTGTCGCTCATTGGTACCTTCGCCTTCCTACTTGCAACGGGTATGAGCATAAACACAGTGTCCCTCTTCGCACTTATCCTCGCCATCGGTATTGTGGTAGATGATGCCATTGTTGTGGTCGAAAACACCACTCGCCTCATGCAGGATGAAGGGTTAAATGCTGTCGATGCAACGACAAAATCGATGCAAGAAGTGACGGGTCCAGTTGTCGCTACAACACTAGTTTTGCTTGCGGTGTTCGCTCCGACAGCGGTCATGCCGGGCATTACCGGACAAATGTATGCGCAATTTTCCATCACTATTTGTATTGCGGTTCTAATTTCCTCGGTCAACGCCCTCACGCTCAGCCCCGCATTGTGTGCCTCTTTATTACGCCCACCTAAAACTCATGAAACGGGTTTTCATGCGAAATTTAACAAGGTGTTTGATAAAGCAACCGATAAGTATACCGGCTTCGTTTCCGGCATGGTTCGTAAACTCATGTTAGTTGGGGTGGTATACGCTCTACTCATTGGAGCGACTGGGCTACTTGCCACTTCGTTACCATCGGGTTTTGTACCCACCGAAGACAAAAAAGCATTTTTCGTTGACGTACAACTACCAAACGGGGCGTCGATAAACCGAACCAAAGAAGTCATGACCAAAATGGTGGATGACCTTAACCAGATTGAAGGCGTAACGAACGTTATTTCTGCAAGTGGTTACTCCATCATTTCGGGTGCTGTCTCTTCGAATGCAGGTTTGATGGTGGTGATCCTCTCTCACTGGGATGAGCGACAAGACCCATCACTGGTTGAGTCACAGATCGTTCAGCGTGCTAATGGCGTCCTTGCTCGTTATAGTGAAGCACAAGCGGTTGGTTTCTCATTACCAGCCTTACCTGGTGTTGGTACGGTGTCAGGTGTTGAATTTTACATTCAAGATACATTGGGTCGCTCACCTGCAAGCTTAGCAAGCGTCATGCGAGCAACGTCTATTGAAGCCACAACAGAGCCAGAACTTGCCGCGGCGTTTAGTACCTACCAAGCGGATGTACCTCAGCTATTTGTTGACGTAGATCGACAAAAAGCCAAAGTTCAAGGCGTTCAACTAAGCAGTATCTTTACCACATTACAAACCATGCTTGGCTCTATGTATGTCAATGACTTTAACCGTTTCGGTAAAGTGTTTAGGGTCAACATGCAAGCTGAAACGGAATTTAGGGATTCTGAGCTTGATATCGCTCAGTTCTATATTCGCAATAAAGATGGGAATATGGTGCCACTCAATACTCTGGTGACGGTTGAACCAAAACTTGGACCCGAGTATATAAACCAATTTAACCTTTACGGCGCGGTAAAAGTAAATGCGTTCCCTGCCCCTGGTTATAGCTCTGGGCAAGCGATTGAAGCGGTAAAACGTATTGCTGATACAACCTTCCCTAACGGTTATACCTATGAATGGTCAGGACAAACTTACCAAGAACTCAAAGCGGGCAACCTCGCCCCGTTTATCTTTAGTTTGGCACTCATATTCACCTACCTATTCTTAGTGGCGCAATATGAGAGCTGGACCGTACCCGTTTCCGTTATGTTAGCTGTCCCGGTTGCCATATTAGGCGCCTTTGTGTACATCTGGATTATGGGCTCAGATATCAACCTTTACACTCAAATTGGTCTAGTACTGCTGATTGGACTTGCTTGTAAAAACGCCATTTTGATTGTGGAGTTCGCCAAGCAATTACGCGAAGGAGGCATGAGTATTACGGACGCTGCAGTGAAAGCCGCTCGATTGCGTTTTAGAGCAGTACTCATGACGGCGTTCTCGTTCATTCTTGGGGTTATCCCACTGGTTATTGCGACAGGCGCTGGCGCTGCAAGCCGTGTTTCCTTAGGTTACGCAGTAATGGGTGGCATGATTGCCGCCACTATCGTCGGTACATGTTTGGTGCCCGTTTTTTACGTCATGCTTCAATCGATGCGTGAAAAAGTAAAAGGAACCAAGCCAGACGCGCAGGCGTAATCGACTAATCGTTGCTATGTGCCCTCATCGATACACAAACGCCCCAACCTAGCGTTGGGGCTTTTAACTATCAACGTATCAACGTATCATTTTACCCACGTATCGAACCCTTCATACACTCTTGTTCCGTTAAGTAGGCTTCAATAATTTTTTCTGCAGACAAATCAATATCGGCGACAGAGGTATGACAGCTCAAGACAGAAAATAACATGGTTTTCAGCCCTTTATATCCTGATGTTGACGGGTATAACGTGCCTTCTTCTTGCAACCTATGGACCACACGCGCGGTAAGTTCATTACGATACTCGTCATCGCCATGACCAAACTGGGCAGAGAATCGATTAGACACCACATCATTGAGAACGGTAATCCCATCTATGTCTGCCAGTGTGTTCGCCATACGTTTTGCTAAATCGGTACAGTGGTCAATATGCTCAACGATTCCTTCCTTGCCAAGTGATTTAAACGCCGCGTAAACTGGCACACCACGAGCACGTCGAGACGCAGAAATACCAAAATTAATCGCATTACGATCAGGCTTGTCCATTGCGTCATTCAAGTAATCACCCATATTGCTGCCGCCCATTGCTTTGGACAACGCCGCCGCATCTTTTACGACAATCATGCCGCTGTCATAAGGCATGTTGAACCACTTATGCCCATCGGTATCAATAGAATCTGCTCGTTCAATACCCGCGAGTAAGTGTTTTTGTTTATCGCTTGCCGCCGCCCATAAACCAATCGCGCCATCAACATGTAGCCAAGCGTTACCGTGCGCTTCTACTGCATCAGCCAGTTCATTAAACGGGTCAAAGGCACCAGAATCAATGCATCCCGCTTGTGCACAGACAAGGGTTGGCCCTTCTAGCAGCCCGATAGTTTCAGTGAGATTATCTGGAATAATCCGCAAATTATCATCCGTCGGCACTGTGATAATGGTTTCCAAACCAATGCCAATCATAGAAAGCGCGCGTTTGATGGTAGAGTGAATTTGGTCGCTCACGACCACATTGATCCTTGGCGCATCAAAAAGACCTTGTGTCGCCACATCCCAGCCTGCTCGTTCAAGCAAGGTATTTCGAGCCGTAATTAATCCGGTATAAATGGCTTCTTGTGCACCAGAGGTAAAGCCTACCGCGGTGCCTTGGCTTAACCCCAGTAACTCAACCATCCAGTCGGCTGCTGTTTCTTCAACTACTGACATTGCTGGGCTCGACACGTAGTAAGGCACATTTTGATCCCATGCGCTTACTAACCAATCTGCAGCGAGTGATGCTGGAAATGAACTGCCGATCGCATAGCCAAAGAAGCGAGCACCGCCTGACGCGATAAGTCCTGCATCAACATTCTTCACCATGTCATCGATGACTTGTGATGGGTCAGTCGGTTTTAATGGCAAACGTCCACCAATTGCCGTCCGTAATGCTTGTGAACTCGTCCCTTTATCTACCGGTCTGTCTGCCAAAGACTCTAAGTAAGAAACCGAATGTTTTAGCGATTGCTCAAGTGGTGAACGATATTCATTAAAGCGATGTGTCATGATAATTTCTCTCTTTGCGTTGTGTGTCTTCATAATATGGAATTCAACGTGAGGAAAATTGTCATTTCGTGCCACCAGCTCAATCTTATCTTCTATCCCGACTAACGCCCGCTTTAGCGCTCTTTTGACACCGATATTGGGAAGGCGTCATGGCCATTTTCCGTTTGAAAAATCGAGTAAAATTAGCAGAGTCACCATACCCCATATTCGCGGCGATCGCCGTTATGGATAAGCAAGAGTTGAGCAACAGATCTTGTGCACGCTCAAGAACGATTTCTTCAATAACATCACGGTATGTCAGGCCCACGGCATGCAGACGTCTTTGAATGGTTCGGGTATGTAAGCATAAAATCCTTGATGCTTGTGACAGTGGCAGCTTACCCATACGTACATAAGGTTGCAGTGACTGTTTAAAGGCAGGAACAAACTGAATGGGTATTGGGCGGAGTACTTGCGCGGCATGGTTCGAAGGATAGCGATGTAGCAAGGCGTCGGTATTCAGAATAGACGCATCTAAACGGATGCCTGTTACAGAGCGATGCGTAAAAAATTGGATATGAGCCAGCTGTGGACAGGTAATAAAGGATTCCATGTCTGAGCTTCTTAATGTCACGTATCTATTCCAATGGCGACGTCCGGATAACGCTGATACCAACTCATCCATAAAGATGACTGAGAACACTTCCGCATATTTAAACCAATCTTCACACACGCCCTCTTTATCACGAACAAACCAGTCATCCCCATTAAAGTGCTTGAGAGATAGTCGAGCACCGCTTGAGTGGTCACTAATGATTTCATTAAATTGTTCCAGCGCCGACCTAACCGTCATCGGCCCATATTGGCTTAGCTGCGCGATCACGCTGGGGATATAGCGCGTCTTACAAGCGTGTTGTATAGCTATGATGAACGCTTGCGGCGAGCAACTTTCTCCGAAGACCTTGATAAGACTACGTAGTGTCGCTTCAGGTAGGAAATCTTGATGGCATTGTTGAACATCCAATGGAGCGCTGATACTTGCAATCAGAGCGTGAATGTCAGGATTTTGCTCCTTAAAAAGCTCCCCTAAATCGTGCAAACTATTTGCCCTAATAAGGGGAATACTGTGAGTCGCACTCTTCATATCATCTCTTCTTGTTTTATAGGCCATCGCACCATAAACAAAAATCAATCCACGCACTTGTCATTTTACGACACGATAATGCATCGTTTTTAAATAGACTAAACGCGACGTCTAAAACGCGAACTTAGACCCGAACTAAACGCGTTCGAAGACCATTACTCACCATCCACCACAACCATAGCCACTCAAATCGCGACAAAGTAGTGACCATCAAACCTCCTGTTGATGCGTATCGCTTGACCTGTATTCGTGCAATTAATCGATGATATTGAGTGTCAGCAGAAATACTCATGAATTGGTAGTGACCTTGGCTATGTCGCTTTTTAAACAGTAATACTTCAAGTTCAACCTCTTCCATCCCCACTACAGCTAACAAGTACAGCCAAAAGAGCGGCAATTTTTGTTGCCTTTTAGCGCATTGATAGCGTTTCCAGAGTGTAATCAAGGCGCAAAGTGACAAGACCAGTCCTATCAACACCGTCATTATCCACTGCCAATAACTGCGAACATAACTGACCAATGTATGCTTAATAACAACCTCTTTAGGAGCAAGTTTTAATACATGCATTTGATTCGTATCGGGATGCCACTGATAAAGCTCAATCGTGGGTAGCGTGTAGCGACCCGGCTGTTCAAACACATACGTATATTGCCGCTTAAACCTTGCAATATGCAGCCCTCGATTTTCGGAGTCTGATAACGTGATCTGCTGACGATAGCGTTGATAACCGTTATTGGCGCCTTCTTTTATCAACCTATCAGGCATGAACATAATGCTGGTTTGTAACGCTTCGATACTCACTTCACGAATCAGGGCATCACCGACCAACAATTCGGTTTCATCCGATAACGAAGAAATACGCTGCCACGTTTGTTCAAGTGTGACATCCGGGCTAACCAGCCAACTATTGTCCGGGTTCATGAACGCAGAGGGTTTGATTACCTCAAACTTAATCGGCGTGGTTGTTAGGTAACCCGAGATATTCGATTGCTCCGATTTCACTTGCAGCTCAACCACAATGCTGGGGATAAGCAGCTCACCTGTCGCTAGCGGGTACAGCACAATATCCCACTGTTGGACGGCATACGTTTTCCCATTGCGCCGCTGGGTAGAATTCACCGCAAACGCGCTACGCGTTGCGACCAGTGCGTTTTCAACCTCGAAACGATGGACTTTCGTGCCCTTCGTAAACCAAGTATCGGTCGCTACCTCAACGGTAACCACCACTTGTTGATGTAATGCGACGGGTTGATTGGATGCGAGCTTGGCAGAAACCATCACCTTTGCCGATTCATTTAAGTTGGCTATCTCATTGCCATGGCACTGAGCAGCCATTGCCATCAATATCCAAACCAATAACACGCGCGCGCACATATTCAATAAATCAGTCATTGGCGCTCTCTGTCAGCGTCTTCGTGGCTGCTCCCAACTCTAATTGACGGTGAAATTTATAGCCAAGAAACACCCCTAAATCACTATCGACACGCTTCATCCACTTTTCGTGAGCCTGCTTATTGCTGAGCAATTCTTTTGCACTAAGTGTTTCTTCTATTAACAACGATGGGTCCACTTCTTGTGTCACCCCTTCTGCTGTTTGCGGTTGTTGACCTAATTCCTGACTGCTCTCCATCTCACCACTACTAAGCTGCCCCTCAGAGAAATCGTTAATGTGTTCGATGATACTCACCATAAGGTCGAGATTATGCAGAGCCACAACATTGGCAGGTTCGCGTGTCAATATCTGTTGATAAAGTGATATCGCCGCAATGTACTCTCTTTGATGAGCTAATGCCGCCGAGGCACCTAACTGCGCGTCAACGTTATCGATCCTTAAAAAATACTGCTGAGCACTTGGATAGTCAGCCGCGTAGTAAAAGGCGATCGCTTTCCAATAACTATCTTCAAATACCCTCGCCGCTTGCTCATAGTGCTGCTGCCTAAATAGGCGCTGTCCTTGCTGATCTTTGCTAAACCAGAGATTGAGCCATGCCTGCGACGTAACCTCACCGAAACTGGCGTAACTGTAAGGGCTGTAAACACTACTACAGACAACGACCACCAGCCCCCATTGCACTAACCAACCACGACGAAACCACAATAAGTACAACAACATTAAAGGGAATAGAAGGTGATACCCCCAGTCGTACCAAGGCTCACTTTCACCACCGTTAAATTTAGCGTGTTGCTCTAACAGAGACGCTATCGCATCCACATCTCGATGTTCGATGGTAAAAGGCGTCCATTGCCCTCCTACCTTTTCCGCTAATGCCGACAACTTTTCCCGCTCCAACGGCATGGTGCTATCGGCGTGCGATCTACCGATTCCCCAAATCAGCAATTGATGCTGATTTGTCGAGAAATAACGCTGAAAGTGATTCAGTCCAGCCGTACTTATCCCGTCAGTCATCAATATTACCGAGCCCGAGGTTGAGGACTTATTGAGTTCCGCATCGATAAGGGGCAACGTGTACTCTACAAATTTCCCTTCCCTTGGCATGATCTGTGGCTGAATTGCTGCCAATAATGAGTGAAACACTTCCCTGTCTAATGTCGGTGGCATGGCTAAGTGAGCGCTGCCCGAAAACACCACTAACGAGACTTTGCCACTGCTTCGCTGTTGAAGCAGCTGAATGATTTTTTGTTTGGCCATAAATAATCGGTTAGGCGCGACATCGGTCTGTTGCATTGAACTTGAAACGTCTAAGACAATAACTAACGGGGTCGAATCTTCGGCAAAGGGAGATGGTTGACGATACCAACTAGGCCCAGCCGCGATAATGACCGTTAACACACCGAGTACCGTGAGGCCCATCAATGGCCTATTTCGGTGCCATTTAGACTGTCCTATTATCAACACTCTTTTTATGTGACAGGGTAACCCAAGCAACCAGGTGTTCGCCTGCTCGTGTTTTTGCCATCGAAAGCAAACCATCACAATAAAAGGCAGGAAAAGTAGCAACCAATATGGTCGTAAAAAGTGAAACGACTCAAACCACATCTCTATGTTTACGATATTCACAGGTTATGCTCTTTGTTCAACACTGAAGCCGATGTGCGCGGTTTGCTGCCTTTTATCAATCGGTAACACATAAATAGCAAATAATTGAGTAGCGCAATGATGACTGGTATCTCGTGCAAGCTCGTCTTGGGTTGATAACTAAAACTCTGATAGAGCGTTGGATCCAGATCGGAAATAGTGTGGTAGATGTTATCAAGCTCATTCGATGACAAGGCCAAAAAGGCTTCGGCATCCGTCAGAGCTGACATTTCTTTCATCGTATCAAAGTCGATGGCCTGCTCTCCTGTTGTATTGGGGTTACCCATCGCCACCATATACAGCCGGACCCCATAAGCCTTAGCAACCTTAGCGGCATCAATTGGCGGAACAAGACTGTTGGTATCATTGCCATCCGTTAGAACAATCACTACTTTTTCAGACATGTTATTCGTTGCCCGGCCTAGATAGGTTTTTATCGCGAGACCCACTGCATCACCTAAATGGGTACTTTCACCTGCCATTGCGACTTCAGCTTGCTCTAACAGCGTCAGCCAAGCCTGATGATCGGCGGTGAACGGCGCTTGAAGGTAAGGCGTGTCTCCAAAGACGATGAGCCCTAGACGGTCACCTTGCCGACGTTCACTAAAGGTTTGCAAAACCGACTTGGCCGCGTCCAATCTAGATTGTGAGTGACCGGTATTATCGACAAAGTCTTGTTCCGACATTGAACCGGACAGGTCAACAACCAGCATCAAATCTCGGCCAATTAATTGATGCGTCTGCGGAGTATCAAGCCAAACCGGTTTTGCGGCAGCGAGGACAAGCATCATCCAAGTCATCAGCAAAGAAACATGCTGCCAGCGACTCGGCTTAAGACTCACCGCTCCTTTTGTTGCATCTAAACCTAACGATTCAACCAAACGCTCAAAAAATGGCACCAACAGCGCCTGTTTTGTTGTCTGATAGCTTGGTGCCCATCGATACACCCCGTACGGAAGAGGGAGCAAGAGTAACCACCAAGGATTTGCCAACTCAATCATACCTTTCCCTTAACGATGATATTTAATCCAATCACACGCCATCGACTCAAGCTGCATTAAATCACTCGACGTCCACTCATTGTTTGGTTGCGGGGTATAGAGGCGACGCTGCCAAAGACGAGCGATGGGTGTCGTAAAGTCACAATCTTTGGTTTGACTCGTTAAAAACATCAACCACTGTTCATCATATAAAGACGCGACTGAGGTATGAGGGTAACGATAACAAGCGACCTGCTTCAAAATACTGTTGATGGTCATTAGGTAAGTTTTAGCGTCAGCTTTCGATAAACGTCTTATTGCCTTGAGTGCTGTTCGTCGGTATCTATTTGAGCGATATCGCCGTAAAAACCGGACCATCACGCTTGCGCTAGCAATGAAAACAATGACTAAAACCAACTTCCAACCAACCGTTTCAGGATAAAAATCAACACTAGGCGGCAGTGTTGGGTCAATTAACGTTTTTAGAAGTATGTTATTTTTTGACATGATCGCATCCGCTGAGTTGCTCTGTTAGCTGGTAGAAATGATGACCCGATGTGTCCAACTGAATATAACGGATACCTTTCGACTGTAACTGCTGCTTTATATTGTCCTGATGCGCTTGACGGGTGGCGTTGAAAGCTTCAAGTTTTGTTTGGTACGTGCTATCCACCATGACCTGATAGTCACCGTCGCTAAAATACGAGGTGTCATTCACAATGAGCGCTTGCTCCATAGGATCTTGCACGGCCAAGCACACGACGTCATTGTGACGTTTGAGTTGAGTCATAAGCCGAGAACTGTTGTCGTCAAAATCGAAAAAATCACTAATGACCACCACTAATGATCCTTGAGTACGTTGTAGCAGCATACGATTCAATGCTCGATTTAAATTAGGTTTACCCTGCAAAGAGTGACGCCTACATGCATTTGAAACGAGGTTAAGGTGGAGACTTTCTAATGTTCGAAACAAACGTAATAGTGCGTTTTGTGACTGGCTAGGTTTAAACCAATGCAGCGATTCATCATCAACGACGACAGCCCCGATCCGATCGCCTTGCCTCAATACTTGCCAACTGCAAGCAGCCAGTAATTGGGCAGCCACCACCGATTTCATGGTTTGCTGCGACGAAAAGAACATACTTGTACCCTGTTCGACACAAAACAACACGGCTCGATCTTTCTCTTGCTGATGTACTCGAACGTGTGGCTGATTCGTTTTCATTGTCACCAGCCAATCAATATTACGCACATCATCCCCGGCTTGATAATGACGATACTCTTCAAAATCTAGCCCTCTTCCTCTTAACGACGATGGATGGCTACCCGCTAAGCGGCTGGCGACTTTATTTGAAGACGGCAAAGAAAATGCGTGGCTCCATTGCTTAGTCATGATCAAATCACTAACACTTACCGCGACTCTGGGATCCATAGTATTTACCTTAGCGCTATTTACCTCAGAACTGTTTACCTCAGGGCGATTTACCACACTGCAATCTGGCATCGCTAACTTAATGCGACTTGAAGTAACAGCTCATCAACAACACGCGCCGTTGTGATACCTTCCGCTACCGCATCGAAACTGAGTGTAAGACGATGCCCTAAAACGAAAGGCGCAACCGCTCTGACATCATCTGGAGAGACAAAATCCCGCCCAGAAATATAAGCATGAGCACGACTGCAACGATCGAGAGCGATTGATGCTCGTGGGCTCACCCCAACCTCAATCCAGTTGGCTAAGTGACTATGTCGATAACTATCTGGTAGTCTTGTGGCCATGACAAGATCCACCATATATTGGTCAATCGAGTCTGATACATAGATGTTTTTTACCGCTTCACGCGCCGCTACGAGCGTACTTAACCCGTAACGCTCATGCCAATGCTCAGCACTCGCGTCATCAAGCGGTAATTGTTCGTTATCCTTATCTTCACCGCGAACCAAACGGATAATATCCATTTCTGACTGTGCTGATGGGTAGCCCACAGACACCTTCATAATAAATCGGTCCATCTGTGCTTCAGGTAAAGGATAAGTCCCCTCTTGCTCAAGAGGATTTTGTGTCGC
This sequence comes from Vibrio qingdaonensis, assembly GCF_026191675.1. Classification (GTDB taxonomy): domain Bacteria; phylum Pseudomonadota; class Gammaproteobacteria; order Enterobacterales; family Vibrionaceae; genus Vibrio; species Vibrio qingdaonensis. The sequence continues at coordinate 29,437 of NZ_JAKRRY010000011.1, forward strand.
CAGCACCATAAAAGGCTGTGGCAGAGGTTTTGAATCACCCGCAACAGTGACGGTTCCTTCTGCCATGGCTTCAAGTAATGCAGCTTGCACTTTGGCAGGTGAGCGATTAATTTCATCAGCCAGTACAATGGCGTTAAAAATCGGACCGGGCTGAAACTCAAGTTTGCCCTCTTCATGCTGATAGACTTGCGTGCCAGTAATGTCCGATGGCAGAAGATCAGGCGTAAACTGAATGCGGCTAAATGACAAGTTTAGCGTGTCTGCTAATGTTTTTACCGCTCGCGTTTTCGCTGTGCCCGGCAGCCCCTCTAACAAAATGTGACCACCAGTAATCAAGCCAATAACCATTGCTTTGGTCACATGGTGCTGACCAACAATATTGCCATTAACCTGCTCAATAAGCTCAGTGATAGGCATGTACGGAACGTGAGTCATCATCGGTCCTCTGCGAGAGATAGTTTGGAATGATCATATTTTTCGGTTAGTGCGCGTAATGCCGGTTCTGGATACCATTTACTCAGCTCATTAAGACACGCAGCGGATTCTGCTGTTAACGCGAGTTTGGTTTCACAAAGTGAATAGAGATATTGAGGTTCTGCCTGTTGCCCGTAGGCTTTCTCAAACAACCCTATGGCTTGCTCTGGCTGTTGTTTTGCCAACATAAGACCAAGTAAATAAGCATGCGCGGCACTCTCTATTTCAATCTGGTAAGCCACTTGCATGTGCTCAATGGCAGCAGAATACTGCTGAGTCCGCCAATAGGTCAGAGCTAGCCGCTGATGCAACATAGAACTGTCCGGGTAACTCGATACTCCCTGCTCTAGTACGTCTAACGATCGGCTCTCTTGCTTTGTGTCTTGGTAGAGTGCAGCCAAAGCCATCACTACATTCGGTTGATTATTTAATTCCGTTTCAAGCAGTAGCAGCTGCTCCGCTTCAGTGTATTGCTGGCGCATTCGATAAAACCACGCCGTGTCCAGACGCCCATTAGCTGTGTCCTGCACTTTCATCAATTGATCATCGATCGCCGGATTCAATATCTGTCGATAGCGCTCCGGCACCTGACGCCAAAGTGGCGCGAGTGTACGAACAGCCAATGCTTGTACTTCAGGAGCATCATCATTCAGCAGCGGAGCGACCACATCCCATTTCGCCCTGCCTTGCCAACGCTGCGTTGCATAAATACTGGCTAATCGTAGCTCTAGCGTTGCTGATCTAGACGCTCGCCCAATCGCAATAATGGCATTCGCTCCTGTGTAATTGCCCAACATTTGCGTCGCAGCAATACGTTGTTCAATCGGTAAGGTAATATCTTGTGACTGCTCGGCGAGCACAGACTCATGACGTTCAAAAGAAGGCGTTGCGTAGATGGGTAAGGCAACAACGCAAGCGAGCACCATAAACCACGTAACAACCAAGCTTTTCAGGCGCGCTTGTCTTCGGCACATTAAAACGTTTCCTCGTCCCGGATTTGCTGATTAAGCGCCTCAGCTTTGATCATTAACGCATGTAAAAAATAGACTTCTGTCGTTTGCGGCATATCATGTATTGCCAACCAATCATTGACGGCGTGCAACGTATCTTTGTATAAAAGATCGGCTTGAGGTTTTTGCTCTAGATATGCCAGCTCGCGCAATGACGTGACTAAATCTGGATAGGCCATTTCTGGCATCACCAACGCCCTCATTTCTTGATGATAAACTTGCTCCAACACATCATGGTTTCCTTTCGCGATTTGATAATTTGAGCGCTTAACCTGATAAGGTTCACCACACTCAGAGTGCTTAGGCTTCTGTTGACAAAAGTTGAACTGTGTCGCGAATGACGTGTAACGAATACTCTTATTCTCGAACGCGAGAGCAAGGATTTTCTCAACCTGCTGAGGAGGAAAGCGTTGCTCAATGTCTTGTGCCACAGCGTGACCGGAAAGTTGCAACAACAGGATTATGATCAAAATTTTACCGATGTTCTTCATCCTCATCTCCACCTAGTTAAAACGAACTTTCATAGCATCAGCGTTAATTGTCTTATGGACGGGGTAACCCATAGTGGCAACAATCATCGAAATATACGGGTCGATATGAGTAAAAAACTGTTTCCACCCCCCACACAAATAATTAAGCCCTTGCTCACCTTCAAGCGTTTTAATAAAGCGATTTTTGGGACACTCACCAAAACACGCGAACTGGTAGCTACATTCTCTACACTGTTTTGGAAGAGTGCCTTCCTTGGCGTTCCCAAACTCTTGCTGCCCTTTAGAAAACTGCAGCTCTTCTAATGCCGCATCATTGATATTGCCAAGCTTGTAATCCGGATAAACATAATGGTCACAAGAAAATACGTCGCCATTGTGTTCAATAGCCAGACCCTTACCGCACATTGGTGCTAATACACACAATGGATTGACTCGCCCCATCCATGACTCGATACACGCTTCAAAATAAGGCACGTTCACCTGACCAATATCATTCTCTAACCACTCATCAAAAATGGTGCACAAAAACTGCCCCCACTGAGCATCAGAAACACACCACGGCTCAACTATAGATTGAGGGTGTTTAGGATCGGTTTCTGGCATTCCTTGAAACAATATGTCTGCTTCCGGCCATTGCTGTGGCGCTGTATCACGAAAAGACTTGGGTTCAACGATAGGGATAAACTGCATTTGCGGAGAGCGAACGACATCGCGTAAAAAGCGATAGACCTCATGAGGGTTTGCACCTGATATATTGTTTACACAAGTGAGCGTTGCAAAGTTCACCTGATGTTTATGTAGAATTTCAACACCCTTCATCGTTTGTTTGAACGTTCCCCTGCCAGACCGGTTCGTGCGATACGTGTTGTGAATCATCTCTGGCCCATCAAGACTAATGCCAACCATAAACTTGTTTTTACTTAGAAACTTGCCCCACTCGTCATTCAGTAACGTGCCATTGGTTTGCAGGTTATTCTCAATTTTCACGCCTTCCGGTCGGTATTTTTTTTGTAGCCGAACCACGTCACGAAAAAAATTTACCCCAAGTAACGTCGGCTCTCCACCCTGCCAATGAAACACAATCTCAGGATAATTTTGCTGTTCAATGTATGACTTGATGTAGTGTTCAAGCATGTCTGGTGACATTTGGCTGCCACAACCTTTTTCATGCCCCAACAATTCTTCTTTACTTAAGTAATAGCAGTAAGTGCAATCAATATTACAAGCAGAGCCAATAGGCTTCGTCATAATATTCATTCTCTTAACTGGTTGACTAAGTGATGGAGATGGATCAAAACACTGTGTTTTCTGGGACATTTTGAAGCCTCGCGTTGGGTTCACATACCGTGTGACTAGCGCTTCCTTGTATTTATCGAGCCGCTATTATCTCGCGCTAGGTGAGTCTGGTAATCGGTAAATTTACTGCTTGCGAGCCAGAACGTTCTGTTATTTTTAAGCACAAAAAAGCCCGGTGACAACACCGGGCTAACCTTAAATATCTATTGGAATTACTTGTACTGAGCGCGTTGCCAAATATTCATTTTTTCAACGATTTGGTCGATTGAAAATGAACCGGGTACTTGGCGTGGCGGGAACGCCTGGAAAGTTTGTAAGAACTGACCTGTCGTCGCTGCGCCTAAGTATAAGTAAGGCAAGTGCTCGATATACCATTTGGTATACATCCCTTCATGATCAGCAATCTCGTAAGGGTCTTGACGCAAGTTGTACATTTTAGGCGCTCGTAGCTCTTCAAACGAGCAGTTCCACGTTTCTAAACCATGACAGTTGTTCACGCTGAACATCACCTTGTAATCCCCAACCCTTACCGCAGAAATATCACCGCCATCCGTTGCATAGATATAGTACTGACGTGGCCACGTTGCCAAGTTATGCTGTGTGGTTGCTTGACCAGTTTTCAACGCTGGGAGTAAATTGTAGCCATCAAGATGTACTTTATATTCTGTTCCCTGAATTTTCTTGCCGGCCTTAAGATCCTCGACAATAGACGTGTCACCAGTCGCCGCCATAAAGGTTGGCATCCAGTCATTGTGCGCCGCAATCTCATTCGCAATAGAACCTGCTGGAATCTTATCTGGCCAACGCATCATGGCAGGCACGCGGTGTCCACCTTCCCAAGAAGAGTTTTTCTCACCGCGGAATCGAGCGGTACCGCCATCAGGCCAAGAAAGCTTTTCAACACCGTTATCGGTGGTGTAGCTTACAATCGTGTTGTCGGCAATGTTGAGTTCGTCCAATTTATCCAGTAGTTCTCCGACCATATTGTCGTGCTCTACCAAGCCATCACCGTAAATACCACCGCGCTTAGAGAGCCCTTTAGACTCTTCTTTAAGGTGTGTCCATACGTGCATGCGAGTCGCGTTAAACCATACGAAAAATGGCGTGTTCTTTTCGTGTGCGCGGTCAATAAAGTCCAGTGCGGCGGTCAAAAATTCTTCATCCACGGTTTCCATACGCTTTTTGGTCAATGGCCCCGTGTCTTCGATTTTGCCATCTGCGTAGGAATGGATAACACCACGTGGTCCGAATTTCTGCTTGAACCATGGCATTTTGGGGTAGTCTTCGTGTTCTGGTTCTTCTTCAGCATTAAGGTGGTAAAGATTACCAAAGAACTCATCAAAGCCATGATTCGTTGGTAAATGTTCATCCAAATCACCTAGGTGATTTTTACCAAACTGACCCGTCATATAGCCTTTTGCTTTCAGCATAGTCGCGATCGTCGGGTCTTCAGATTTAGAGCCTTGTTTTGCCCCTGGCATCCCCACTTTTGTCAGGCCAGTGCGCATTGGATGCTGACCTGTTATGAAGGCCGCCCGACCCGCAGTACATGAGTTCTCACCATAAAAATCGGTGAACAACACCCCCTCATTAGCAATACGGTCGATATTTGGCGTCCAGTGACCTGCCTGCCCTTTGGTGTAAGCACTCAAGTTATCGATACCGATGTCATCTCCCCAAATAGCCAGAATGTTGGGGCGAGAAGTATCTGTCGTTGCAAAGCCAGTCATTGACGTCACCGTCAATGCGGCACCTACCGCAAGTTGTAGAAAGGTTTTCTTTTGGAACATAGTTCAGACCTTGGATTAGATTTAAGTCGAACTTATTATTTAAGATGCTACTTTCTAGGTAATCAGTATATTTACTGATTATTAATTATTATTAAATAACTCTTTGATACATATCAAGATTAAACTTCATTCTCTTCTTTCGTAGCAAAAGCCGTTATTTATTGTAAATTGATTGCCGTCATTATTTGGTTGGTTTTATTACCTCAGCCGTAACAGTCTGTCATCATTCAGTAGTTTTACTGTATTTCACACCCCTATCCCTACTTAGAATCCCCCTGACTTACTACCCAAGTTAATTAGTTCTATTCGCATCACTTCAATATCAAAAATTTAGGTATCTCTATGTTAGATTACTTCGCCCTATTCCTCGTTTTTTTTGTATTTTTAACGCTTTTTTACGGGATCATTGTTATTCATGATATCCCATATGAAATCGCTCACAAACGCAATCACCCACACCAAGATGCTATCCATGTTGCAGGTTGGGTCAGCTTGTTTACCTTACACGCCATCTGGCCATTTCTATGGATTTGGGCAACGCTATACAAACCCGGTACAGGTTGGGGATTTACCGCGCAACAGACACAACAATTTCATTCAGAACTGGAAAGTCTACGATCAGAATTGACGAGTTTAGAAAATAAAATAAACAGCATTAAGGACTAGTTATTATGGATATGTTAATTATTCTTACCTACACCGCAATATGTATTGCCATTTTCAAACTCTTTAAAATCCCATTAAATAAGTGGTCTGTACCAACCGCCGTTTTAGGTGGTATTGCAATACTAAGCACCATCATGATCGCAATGAATTACAACCACCCTTATGCCAAATTTTCAAAAGAAGTATTTGTTTCTGTCCCTATTATTCCGCAAATTACCGGAACGGTAAAAGAGGTCCATGCAAAAGCCAATATCCCTGTAAAAAAAGGAGCATTACTTTTTACCCTTGAAAATGAAAAGCAACAAATAGCACTACGTAAAGCAAAAGCCTCCTTAGAAGAAGCGAAAAGCGTTGCCTTTCAGAAAAACCAAGGCCTTAACTCTGCTATTGCCAACACAGATAAAGCAAAGGCAGCCGTCACCAAAGCGCAAGCAAATTTGCAACGTTCACTCTCTTCTTACACTCGCTATGCCAAGGCGCATCAAACAGGAGGAGACAACTCACCATTTACTGACGGTCAAGTTGAACGCCAAAAAGAGCTGTATAATGCGGCAAAAGCGAGTGTGGATATTGCACTATCGGCATTACATGCCGCGGAGTCAGAGCAAGAACGAATACGCCTTGATTCCGAATCGCATATCGATGGAGAAAATACCCGCGTGGCACAGTTGGTTGAAGTGGTGAAACAAGCGGAACTTGACTTAGAAAATACCTTTGTTCGAGCACCGACTAATGGAACACCAACGCAGATAGCCCTTGCACCTGGATTTCGCGCTGCAACACTCCCGCTACGTCCATCAATGGTTTTTATCCCTGACACTGGAAAACGTCAAATTGCGGGCATGTTCTGGCAAAACTCATTACGCCGACTAAAGCCAGGGCTAGACGCCGAAATGATATTAGATTCGCAACCAGGTAAAGTGTTTACCGGCAAATTATTAAGCGTATTGCCAGCCATGCGCGAGGGCGAAGTACAAGCCAATGGCACGCTGGTATCGGCCTCTACGCTCGCACGACATGGGTTTGCTGTTGGTATCATTGAGCTAGACGAAGATCTTAACGACTATGAGCTACCAATGGGTGTTCAAGGACAAGCTGTCGTACTCAACCACGATGGGGACATCCTACACACTTCAATTGTACGAAGAGTACTCATTCGCATGATGTCGTGGCTCAAGTACGTTTGGCCAATGAAATAACGCCGCTTTCTTGTCACTCATAAAAAACCTCGGTCGAAGCCGAGGTTTTTTATGAGTGATGGATTGTCGATGACTTTTATGATCGGCGGCTCTGCCTTCTGCTTTCAAGCCAGTACCCTACTGTATAAGTGCAAATCGTAATATCGGTGATGGCAAATGGAACAAAACTCGAATTTAGATGAGCGGTTTCTGGATTGAAAAAGTTTGAGATATACAAGTACACCATGAACAACTTTTCCAAAAATGAATAAAGTATTATCGGCTCTCGCCACTTGGGCAAAAATGCGGATGCCGCAATGAAGAACCCCATTAACCCGACCATCATTCCCCAATGTCTAAATAAAAAGACATAGTTAGCATCATAGGGCAAGTTGTTCATATCTCGTAGCGCTGACTCAGGATTAATCGCGTATATCCCTGCATACATGGTGACTAGGCCACCGATCGCTAGAAAAGGTTTAAGGTAACGATTGAAAAACATAGGACACCTTTGTAAGTAGATGGATATTGACCGTTCATTGAACAAAGAACGTTTCCATCGCAGTCTATACAAAAGACTCGGTAAGTTATTCAGTAATAATTACCGCTTGTTGCAGTGAGTGAAGATTAAAAAATAGCGCCCAGAATGGCGCTATTAAAAGAGCCTGTCACTTAATTGGATTAGAAACTGACGTTTACGCCGACAAAATGGATGTGGCCTTCGAAAGAACCTTTAAGATCCGGCAGACCATCACCACGACCAGCATTAGGCCCAACTTGTCGCTCAATAGGCATGGTTCCAAGGTCGGCAAATTCATAAAAGATATCAATCAAATTGTCGTTCCATCGAGTACTGGCGCCCAATGCGTATCGGTACTGTTCTCCAACTGGTAAATCCACCCATTGTAGCGATGGATCATCTTGAGGAGAGGTCTCATAAGAAAAGCCCGCCTTTAGCGCCCACTTGTCACTGACTTGATATTCTGCCCCTACGGCAAACTTCCAGACATCATTCCAGTTTCTCTCTACGTTGGCTGTTGTCTTGTCGGTATACAATGGCGTTTGCGCAAAGTCGCTCCACTGATGGAATTGGACGGAGCTTAGCAAAGAGAGGGTCGAATTAAGGTTATATCGACCGCTTAAATCAACGATAGCGGGAACTAATAGCTCGGTGTCTAAAGGGATAGAAAGTGGTGGCGCGTCTGATATCGCAGTAACAGAAAAGTCATGCTCCAACTTTGAACGATAACTAAGACCTAACGCCCAGTCTTGCTGATTGTACATAATGCCCGTGGTAAAACCATAGGCCCAATCTGTGTCTAAGTTGGTTTGCAGTCCGCTTGTCGAGACTTCTAGTAAGCCATAACTCAGCTGCGCGCCCACGGCTAGCGATAGATTGTCATTAATTTGGTAGCTCAGGTTAGGATTTAACTGCATACCACTCATAAAGGCTTTGTCTAAATAAGGTGCTCCAGCCCACTGGTCTCCATAGTCAATAGAAGAGCCACCGACGATTCCAAAGTTCATGCCTAGGTGGATGTCATCACTGATTTGACGAACGTGAAATACTCCGACTGAAGGCATGGTCGTTTTAGCTTCCCCATCACTTTTCTGCGGGCTGTCATCATGATAGTCCATTTGCAGATGGAGCAGCATAGCATTCACCGTGGTAACTTGTTCCCCCATAAAAGACATAGCTGCAGGGTTAGTCCAGCTCGCCGCGGCCGAACTTGTATGGACGCCATCACCGGCTCCAGCCGTGCCCGCATTCGCTGTAACAGCTTCTTGAAGTAGCAAGCCACTGGCATTGGCGAGAGGTGTACATATCAATAAAGCTAGTGTGTGTTTTTTCATTATAAGTCGCTCAAGTAAGGATTAAGGTAAGCCTTTGGCATAACAATCTAGCGACGAGGCTTAGGCGGTTACTTAAGCTAATTTTAAAGAGTTCAGGCGACAAATTGATCGGTAAAACTACTGCACGAAGTCGGAAAAGAGAGGCTTTGAAATAGGCGTTAGAGCAATAGAAAGGTCATGCGTTATAGATAGAATCCTAACGCATAACATAACGTGGTTTATTCGAGGTCATCGCTTAAACATGGTTAATTGAGTTTTAACGCATAATGAGTTTTAGCACGATTTGTCCTATTCGTTGCTCACCGATAATCTTCTGCACCCAAAACATCAGCTTAGAATCTAATGTACTTTGGTAGCTGAGTTTAGGTTTTTTGCTAAAACCTGCCGTTAGCATCGCCTTTACCGTCGAATCACAATTCGAGCCAGAATCATAACCACGCTTAAGAAATCCATGAGATTTGTCCACGATATCAGCGTACACCGGAAGGGATGTCGTCGCCTTCATATCCGCTAACTGAGCAGCGTCCAACTCCGTTTTCACGCAGCCGGGTTCAACGGTCATAACATGTATATTAAAACCAGCGACTTCTTGAGCCAACGCCTTAACCATGCCATTAACGGCGTGTTTACTTGCTGAATACCAGCCATTCATGCTTGTTGACACTCGGCTAGCAATAGAGGTGGTAAATATGATTCGTCCATGACCTTGCGTTCTCATATAAGGCAAGACTTGCCGTGCAATACGTGCGGCACCATAGACATTAGTATCAAATTGTTGCTTCACTTTATCTATTGGTGTTTCTTCAATTGGGCCTGCTATAGCGAAACCAGCATTGGCATACACAATGTCGATACTATTTTGCTCTGAAGCCATGGTCGTGATGATATGGTGAAGATCTTCTTCATTGCGTACATCCGTTTTAAATACATGGGCCCCCTGTTTTCGCAGTCCCTCTAAACGGTCTAGACGACGCGCACCGCAATAAACGGTATGCCCTTGCTTAACAAGCGTATCGCACAAGTCATAACCAATGCCCGATGATGCGCCTATGACTAGAATATTCTTTTGCATCGTTTCACCCTTATCTGAACGGTTTGCTTATTTCAGATAATAACGGCTGCTTCGACAACCATATACGGGAATAACTACTGCTTTTTATCACGATCTACCGATCGGTAGATTCGATACCTAGACCATTTCTTAACGCAAACTGGACTAATTCGGTGTGGTTGTCGAGATCCAGAATATCAAGCATTCGATATTTGTGTGACTCAATGGTACGGGAACTTAGAAACAGTTTTTCAGCGCACTGTTTTGCCGTATAGCCTTGTGATAATAATGTCAGCACTGTGCACTGCTTCTTGCTCAGCAGTAGCAGTTTTTCACTTTCGTCGGCAACAGAACTATCATCCAAACTAAGGTTTCTGGTCATTGTCGCGTGCTGCCAAAAGCAAAGCCACATGTCGGACAGTAATTTCAAACGTTTAAAATTCTCTTCGCTAAGTGGCGGTTCCTCCAAACTAAAGCGTGAAAACGCCAGCGCGCCCCAAGTCTGTCCAAACAATTCCAGACGAATAATCCCGTGCCAGCACGCCCCTTCTCGGTAAAGCTCCTTTATCGGATCTAACGGATGGTTTGCCAGCGCTTCGCTATCAAATATCTGCCACGGTTGTTTGGAACGTAGAATCCTTAGGTAATCTTTATAATTGCCTTTTAGAAATCGTTGCTTGTCTAATTCTGGGATACCTTTCCTTGATACCGAAATGGTCTTACCATCATTGAGTAAGATCATTGAGTTTGGAAAAACAGTCAACCTGTCGAGCTTAAACCACTCTAGAGCATCCTCGACAATACCAACAAAATTCTCTAAAAATTCGTTGGGACGACTTGCGGTAAGTCGATTCGATTGGTTCATCAACAAGGCTTCAAAATTAGTTGTCATGATTTTTACCATCTCTGAGAAGTCTATAGCTTACGTACGATACGTACTTTATAACGGTGCATTGATAAAGACACATATCATTATAACTATCAGTTTTAATTAAAAATTAGTCTTTATAAAGGTCAGTGTCAATTACCTTGCATTGAAGAGATCTATTTACCAAAAAAAAGCCAGTAGCAGAGCTACTGGCAAAAGGTTCATAATGAAACGTCAAAGACAAAAAGGTTACAGACTTACGTTTGCACGCAAAAACAACTTATCATCATCTTCAGAAGCAAATTTGTAATCTGTCACAAATTCTAAATGCTCATTCAAGCGATAAGACGCTCCCAAGGTAAACCAATCATCTTCCATGTATGAACGGCTTGACTCGGTAAAGTTATAATCTTCAGAGTTGTAGGTTGAAGAAATCGATAGGTTCATGGTTGCTTGATAGGCAATACCTAGCGCATAGCCTTTCGTTTCTTCATTGTTTGCGCTAATCGCCTCTACATCAGCAAAATCATATTTAGCCGCAAAGTTAAACTTATCTAGCACAGCAACCGCGCCTACCGTATACACCTTCTCTGAACGATCTTGTGCTGCCGTCGAGTTCTCACCTTTTGAAATATCAACGTAAGTACCACCAATCACAACAGGGCCTACCGTTGTCGAGCCACCAACAGCCCACGCATCGTTTGAGTGTTCCCATGCCGCGCCGATATCAAAATTCTCACCAAAATAGTGATGATTTAATTGCTCGTCGGTACACGTCGCCTCATCTGCTTCCGCGCCGATGCCGTGCTCTTTCGAAATATCACCGAAGCCAAGATAGACATCAGCAATACCACATTGCTTACCAAACGTGGTCACACCCGCCACTGATTGAGCACCAAATACAAAGCGATCGACATAGTTCACTGACTCGACTTTCTTATCATATCCAGCCCACTCATAACGAGCTTCACCGCCAATCAAAAGCGAAAAGGATTCCGTCACCGCATAGCTTAAATCTGCGCCGACTTTAAACATGTAGGTATGCTCAAAGTTACTGTTATTTTGGTCATCAAACAGTACATTGCCACCTAGCTCAGCGCCAGAATAGGCTACACCTGACAATTTATCATTCTCGATAAAATCATAAAGGTTATTAGGCTTGTCAGCAGTAGAAGAAAGTTCAGAAATATTGGCGGCTGAAGACTGTTCAGTGACAACGCCTGCATTATTTGTTTCGGCAATAGCAGGAGCGGAAAGAATCATCGCAATCGCGACGGCTAGCTTTTTCATATTTAATATCCCAATAAATGTAATCGCAGTGGTATCAGTGCCTAACGGCTTATTTTCTGGAGCCAATACTGACCTGTTTAGCGATTTACCAATACGGTAATATTACTGAATCTACTTTCTGCTCTTTGCTTCATGTCACAGTTTTATTGGCTTCCTTTGTATCCATCTTTGTATTCCAAGATCAAATACCTCGCTAACTCCCTGCGACCTCGTCTTTATTTATTGCCATTTATGACGCTTATCATACAGCCCTAACACACATTTATATTTAAATAGCAGCATAGAAACCCTTCGAAATAACGACTATTCCGATATAGATATAGAGAAAGTGAAATTATGGAAATATACACTTATCACGATGAACTCGCGACATTTCGAGTAACGCAAGAAGCGACGATTGAAGTCAATGGTGAATATGAATGGCGTCTAGACGTTGAGCCAAAATGTACTTTACCTGCGGGGACCAAGTTTGTTATCACGGTTCAGCCCTACCAGCATCAATTGTCTGATGAATATTTACAGTGCTACGACTACTGGAAACCCAGTTATCTCTATGCATTAGCTGATGAAGAAGCTCTAGAAATTGATGTGGCAATTCACAAAGTCAAAACAGAATTTAGTCACATCAATCGCTGGAACGACTCCTCTCGTGAAGCTCACATCACCCTCATTGACGAATTCCAAACCGGACAAGCATTTTTTGTTCAGTTCGGAGGCGTCGACCGCCTGTATCTTAAAGGCGATGCGGCACCGACTCGTATCGGTATTCGCGCCTTTAACGACGACGTATGTCGCATTGAAAAGACTTTTGATATGACACTTGGCGGGTCGACAAACACACGTCGCTTAAATGTCTTCCCAGATATCACATTAACACCAGGAGCAGCAAGCGAGTTATCACTTGTTACGCCGACTATCGCCCAACAGGGAGAAAACTTTAAACTATCCATGCTGGCAGTGGACCGTTTTGAAAACCCAATTAAGGACTACACTTGCGCGCCGCTTACCATCGTGTTCACCAATTTAGACAACGATGACAAAGTTCTTGTCTCCAACGTCGAATATGGAAACGTAAACTGCGCCCTGCAACAAGGTTGTTATCTTGCCACTATTGAAGGTACCGACCTACGTGTCGCCCCCTCAGTGATTAAAGTGGTTGAGAAGATAGAACACAACATCTACTGGGGCGATACACATACTCACTCTAACCTGACGGCAAACATTCGAGATAACGACTGTGGCGCGTTCCCACGTAACGCCTACGCATACGCTAAAGAAGTGGCGCGACTAGATTTTGTTGGCCTGTCAGAACAGACCTTTACCTTCAATGAAGATCGAACCCTCAACATTGATAAAGCCACATGGAAAACCATTGGTGAAGAATGTGACAAATTTAACCAAGAAGGCGAGTTTGTGACTTTTTGTGGCTTTGAACTGCATGGTCGCCGTGGTGATACCGTCGCACTATTTAAGCATTCTTTGTCACAAGAAAAGTACCCCGATCGTGATGTCACCATCATTCACGATATATGGGATATCTACAAAGGCCGTGAATTCATTACTATTCCGCACCTACATCGCTTTTGTAATGGTCGCAGTCCAAAGCACGTCGACAACCAAGATGCAAAATTCGAGAAAGGCTTCGACCTCGCCAACTGGGAAGCAAGTAGCGAAGATGAAACGATGATCGAAGTCTATTCCGCGCAATGGGGACGTTTTGAGTATGCGAAAAACCCGATGCTCCACAAAGCCCGTAACAATGTAAAAAATAATACGGTCGTCGACTTCTTAAACCGAGGTAAAAAATTCGGATTTGTCTCCAATAGTGATGGTCACGATGGTAATCCAGGTTATGGCGGTATTACGGGAGTGATAGCCAAGCAACACACTCGCGCGGACATTTTTGACTCGATGAAAGCTCGGCACACCATTGCCACCACACACCCTCGTATGTTTCTAAATCTTAACATCGACCAAACGACGATCGGTAATGATGCTCAGAAAGCTGACACTCATCACTTAGTCATTGAAGCCATCACGCCTGACCCGATGTCAAAAGTTGAGTTGGTAGTGGATGGAGAAGTATTCGAAAAATGGTCGGTAAACGGACATAAGTTCACCGCCGATCTGAAAGCCTGCGCATTAGGATCTAACGCGTCATATGTTTATCTACGCGTATTCCAAAAAGACCGCAATATCGGCTGGACAAGCCCAATCTGGCTCACTTAATACCCATTATGCTTTTACTCAGTAAACGTTAAAAAAGTAAGTGCCTGTGGCGCTTACTTTTTCGTAATGAGAGGCAATAAAGCAACGCTAGATAAATCGCTGATAAATTTGATTCACCGATGTTGTAAAGGCTTCGACGTCTGAGGCATCCGGTTTTGCCATCAAATCATACCTTTGTAACACCTCAATCAGTTTCCAAGGGGTAACGGTTTCACTCCCCACAATTTCAGCATGCCCTGCATGGACGGTTATTGGCTGACCTTGCGTCGAACTGTCCACCATGGATTTGGTTTGCTCGACGAGTGAGAACACGTAATCATCTTGAATACACTGTCCCTTGGCATCTTCAATTCGGCATGTATTTAGCTCATCAGTTTTAATAATGAGGTGACGGTCGAGTTGCGGTATGAGTTCACCCGGCGTTTCGATAAAATCAGCCTGTGGTGGAATATCGAGATATTTTGCGCCAGTCACGGCATAGCAAATCGCATCAACAACCCCGAGAGAAGCGATTCTTAACCAGCTGATACCGCAATGTGAAGCCGCTTCAATACCTTTAAACGGGGCGGAAATCGTCGCTATTTCTATAGGGTCGTGGGTGATTTTTTTGCCATCAGATCGCTGGTTAGTCGACGCTCGTCGAGTGATTAAGCCCCCTTGACTATGACCTAAAACGGTGAGTTGTTGTTCACCTAATACTGGGCTAAGCGTGTTTACCGCCTCAATAAGCTCACCAGCAACATCATCCAACCTACGTCTATCGTCATATTCAAAACAAGCCGTCTGCTGCCCTAATTGCTCATAGACTTCTGACAATGCTTTAAACTGACCTTCCGATGCAAGACAGCCATGAATAATGAGTACCAAAGGTTCATTATTCTTAATTCGTAAAGGCTGGCTTGAAGTACCACACGAGCGCACGCTTTTGTCAGGAAACAGCATCGATAAGTCAACCGTCTCTGCTTGAACATTCGAAATCATGCCTACGGCTATTGCAGTGCAAGTCACCCAACTACGCCACATTCCCATGCCCCACTCCTTGGGTTAGTTTCGTTACTTATTAAAATCGTTATAGATAATTGAAGTATTCATGCCACGCTTGTCATCATAAACAAAAGTAAAGTTCGCTTCAATTTCTAGACCTTGCTGACTCTACAGATCATGAATAACTACATTTGTATCTATAGCGATTTGATCAGGTAATAGACATTTAAGGTGATCATTCGTCCGCTTATCGTCAAAAGCCAAATTTCAGATACAAAAAAACACGCATTAAAGCGTCTTATTTTCAGTTGCTTGGGAGTTAGTGCCGAAAGGAGAAGAGATTGGAGCGTGCAGCGGGAATCGAACCCGCATCATCAGCTTGGAAGGCTGAGGTAATAGCCATTATACGATGCACGCACATCGTTGGTACGAGATAGATAATGCCACAATCGCTAAGAATGAAAAGCGTTATTTTACACTTAAGTGTTTGTTTGCACGTTTTTTATTCTTAGTGCTTAACGATTGTACGTCTCATCACCTCAAAACAACAAAAACCGTGACGGGTGACACGGTTTTCCTCTCTGACCATTGTATCTATCATTATAGCCGACTTACCCAAGCCGACGATCAGAACTGATAGTGGACACCCACCATAAACACGCCAATGTCAGCGTTGCCCAGGTTCACACCGCTACCGTGTTCGAAATTAGGCATCATGTGCGTATAATCCAATCTCATGTTGACGCTATTGTTCATCGCAATGTTAACGCCAATACCAGCGTGAGTACCAAGGCCAATCGAGTAATCATTGGTACTTTCTTTACTGGGCTTACCATTCCAGCCCATCAGAAACCCAGATAACCCTAACTTGGTGTATACCGCTATATTGTCGTTAAAATAGTAAGAGAATTTAGGGGACACCGAAACAGCACCCGTGACAGAAGATAAGCCAGTAACCGAGGTGTTTGCGCCAAGCAGCTGCCCTTCTAAACCAAACCAGTCTGTAAAATGGTAGCCCGCATACACGGCCATTGCAGGACTAGAATGATTATAACGCTCACCTTCAAATGTATTTTCTATTGAATAAGTTTGCATGTTGCCCAACGCGCCGCCGACAAACGCACCCTGCTTGTCTGCCGCGAAAAGAGTAAACGACGCAATCACTAACGAGCCAGCTAACGTTACCTTCCTGGTCATTAACCAACCCCATTTAATACGTGACAACTTCGACTGAGAATCGCTTAAGACACGAAGCCCAATGCGCCTGTCACATAACGATTCTGCCGTATTGAACATCGCCAATGATGTTGGCATGATTACTTGCTCAGTCGCTTGCCTGATCTCTTGCATAGTTGCCGCCTTTCCATTGTAATAATTCATGCTATTTCGCTACTTTATCAATCACGCTAATATGTTGCTGCACAATGCGACAAACGGGTAAAATCCATGACAAGAAGTCACATACTGCGACGGTAAGTCATCCCCCTTTCTGTGCGATTATTAAGCATTTCAAATCGCCCGCAAAAATCCTCGTAAATTATTTCAATAGCGCTCGTCAAAACCACTAAGCTCTGCTACCTTTGACGCCACTTAACAACATAGTTACAACCTGAGTTCGATGCACCTATGCCTTCACCTCATACCATAAAAAAAATCGTTGAAATTGGTGATACATTACACCGCAGTGGCTGTGCTCCTTATAAAGTAGAAAAGTACGCGCAATACTATGCTCAAAAGCATGGTATCGACGTCATGGTGCAAGCAACGCCTACCGCGATTAATTATCAATTTCCCGATAAAAATAACACGGTGGTATTAAAGCGACTCAAACCTGCATCCATCAACCTTGGCCTACTGGCTAATACCATCATTCGTATTAATCAACCCAGTAACGAACCCGTTCCGGAACCGATTGGTTATCCAAAGTGGGTCGTTGCATTGGCTAATATGGGCATTCCACCGGCCTACTTAATGCTCGTTGGTAGCACTTTAGAAGCCGTCGGATATTCCGTTATACTTGGTTTAATTGTTTGGCTCACTCAGTTGGTTGTGAAGGGTCGCAATTCAATCGCCGTCGAATTTGTGGCTGCACTGTTAACCGGAATTTTTGTCGCGTTTATCGCCAGCACGGGGGCAGCAATTCCCGTTTGGGCATTATGTATCGCCACCGTGGTGCTTTTTGTCCCCGGACTCTCTATTGCCAACTCATTGGAATGTCTAGCGTTTAATGATTTGGTCTCTGGTACGGCCCTATTAGGGCAAAGTGCATTAACACTGATAAAGTTGTTCATTGGCGTGATAATGGGACTCAATATTGGTGAAGCGTGGTGGGGGCAAGCGGAATCTTTGTCTTACACCAATGAAGTCCCTCTATGGCTGCACGGTTTCGGGCTACTGCTTATCTCCTCGTCTATTGGTGTGATTTTTAATGCTCGCCCAAAAGATATATTGCTAGGGTTACCCGTTGCTGTTCTTGGTATGTGGGGCCCTTTTTATCTTGGCTTTAGTAGTGGCTGGATTGTCGGTACATGGATTACAACCGTGCTCATTACGTTATACGGGACTTGGGTAGCCAAACGACTCGATCTTACCGGCTCTATTTATATCGTCCAAGGCATCATCATACTGGTCCCTGGTAGCCGAGTATTGGTCAGTGCCAGTCAGTCGGTGTTTGAACAATCGATTTTGCCGATCCCCAACATCGGTTTATCCGCATTATTTATGTTCTCCGCAATTGTTGCAGGGCAAATTACTGCTTATTCTTTATACTCCCCTAAAATAGATCGTTAGTCATACTCGGGGCCGGACTATTAGTCCAGCCCCGAGCAAACCGCTTTATATTGGTTCCAGTAAGTTTACAAATTTATTAATTTTTGGCTAAAATTTATTCTTTTATATCAAAAGGTTAAAAATTTGTTTCTTATTATCCCACGCTACTTTAATTAATCATTTTGTCAGAGAAATGAAATGTCATGTAATTGAAATCAAAAAACTAGCTTAAGTTCAAATATTCCATACAAGCTTCACTTAGAATCGTTGACTTAACTCTATAGTGGCTTATATTAATTTCTGGCTAGAAATGAAGTTACGTTGTTTACAAAAGACATTCGTTGAATTCAAAGCAATTCCTTGTCGTGTTGTACGCAATAGCAATTTACTTTTTCGCGCTATAGCTGCCGAATCGGCAAAACAAAAAAGAAAATACTAAATTTTAGGATTACACTATGTCTAACACAGTAACTGGTACCGTTAAGTGGTTCAACGAAACTAAAGGCTTTGGCTTCATTCAACAAGAGAATGGCCCTGACGTGTTCGCTCACTTCAGCAACATCAAAGCAGACGGTTTCCGCACTTTAGCTGAAGGCCAAAAAGTTGAGTTCAAAGTAACTCAAGGTCAAAAAGGTCCTCAAGCTGAAGAGATCATGCCAGTTTAATTACTGTTGATACTCCAGATACTATTAGCCAGCGCAAGCTGGCTATTTTTTTACCATTTAGGCCATTAAGCTACCAATTCTGTACCAATTTGCCATTAAGCTACGTAAGATACCCTGTCTTCTCATTAATTGTGTTGTAACCCCCCTATGGCTATCAAACCGACCATCTACAAGTTCCGCGTTGCACTTACCGATATGAATCGTGACTATTACGATTCACTTAACCTAACTGTTGCATTACACCCATCAGAAACTCATTTACGAATGATGGCGCGCCTGATGGCATTTTGTTTGAACGCCTCACCTGAACTTCAGTTTACAAAAGGCCTATCCGATATCGACGAACCGGATATCTGGCAGAAAACACTCGATGACCAAACCGAAATGTGGATTGAAATTGGTGAGCCAGATGTAGAGCGCGTGAAAAAAGCGACACGCTTATCCAAGAAAACCAAAGTTTATAGCTTCAATACGAAAAGTGATGTGTGGTGGAAGCAAAACCAAGGAAAGTTTGGTTACCTCAACGCCAGCGTGTATCGCTTCAATAATGAATCCATTGAAGCCTTAACAGGTTTAGTGGCTCGAACAATGGATTTATCCGTGATGATTACAGGTACGTCTTTATTCGTCGATGGTGATAACGGTTCTGTGGAAGTCCTTGTTGAGGAGCTTCAAGAGAAATGAGCCCATTAGAGACGCATCTACGCAGCCTCAATGTTGAACAGATCGCGGTGATTGCCTCTCACTCTACGCGTTTTTCTGAGCTTTGTGCTCGGGAAAATGCGCTATTTGAGCATGCTAAAGCCAATAAACCTGAAACACCTGATCTTGGTATCATGTTGGGGTTATTTACTAAGTTGAACATTGAGTCACTGACCTCATTGGACGCGCATTCTAATCAAATTCATACCATGCAGCAAAGCTTTGAAGATAAGTTAGGCAAAGATCAAGCACAAATCTTTAAGCTACCCGTTCTTGACGAGCTTATTCTGATTACTCATGTGTGGCTGTATGTACAAGGCTGCTTGGGGATGGATTACAGCTTAGCCAATGACCACGCTGCTCAAACCAGTCAGGTCATTAGCCAATTTAGTGAGAACGGCATAGATGAACAGCGGGTCGCATTCACGGAAAGCTACTATCTTGGAGTGCGTTACTTCGAAGCAAACAGACCACCAGCAACCGGATGGAAACGCTGGTTTGAAAAATGGTTTAACTAAAGGCTAAACCATTTAAATATTACTGTCACATGCCGCGGGTGCGAGCAGTCGAGATCAAGCCTATCGATTACAAATAAGCATGAGGTCCAAACACTTCATAATGAATATGTTCTCGCGATACCCCTAGCGCCTCTAACTGCTTTACAATACTTTCCATAAACACCACTGGGCCGCAAAGATAGAAATCCCCCTCTTCAAGCGGTAGTGGGTTGGCGACGTTTTTCAGATCCATTAATCCTTGATGAGTGTTTGCCTTGTTTAGCTCAAACGTTGCCGTGTTGTACCATACCTCACTTGCCCAACCTCTGCCCACTATCGCGCTGTCAGTCTCGTCGAGAAATGCATGTTGAGTTTGATTTTCACAAGCGTGTAGATAAGTGACGTGCTCTGTTTTTTCCGTTCCGGCTAACTGCTGCAATATCGCCTGCATCGGTGTACAACCCACACCAGCAGAGATCAATACAACCGGTCTTTGCTTTTCAACGTAAAAGAAATCACCCGCAGGAGGCATTAGGTTAACTTTATCTCCAACGTTCACTTCGTCATGCAGATAATTTGAAACCAACCCCAATTGAGAGCCCTCTCCTTCTTTTTTCACTGAAATTCGGTAGTTATTATTGTTGGATGCTTGAGATAAAGAATACTGACGAATTTCAATATGTTCGCTTTGCGATGGTGTCACTTCAATGCCGATGTATTGCCCTGCTTTGTATGCAATCACAGCTTGGTTATCTTCCGGCGTCAGAACAAAGCTTGTCACCACTTCCGATTCCTTTACTTTGTCGGAAACGATGAACGAACGAGCACCAGCCCAACCGCCATTAGCCGCTTCACTTTCAAGGTACAAAGCAGACTCACGATCGATGAATATCTGGGCTAAAAATAGGTACGCAGCAGTCCAAGCCTCTTCAACCTCAGTGGTAAAAGCGTCGGGTGCCAACTCTCTCAATGTTTCAATTAGATGTAATCCAACAATTTGATAATGCTCTGCTTTAATATTGAAACTCGTATGTTTATGAGCAATACGTTCAACTGCGGAACTTAACGCCGCTAAGTTTTCGATATTTTTCGCATAGGCCGCAATAGCTTCAAACAAGGCTACGCTTTGGCGACCCGTTTTCTGGTGCGTCATATTGAAAATGTCTTTGAGTTCTGGATTATGAGAGAACATTCTTTGATAAAAATGCTGAGTAAGTGCTGGACCCGCTGATTCTAATAGTGGAATAGTACTTTTAACGATATCAATATGTTGATTAGTTAGCATTTGGACTCCCTTAAGACAATAATGGTTTACTTTAAAATGGTTGACGAGATTGACTTTCTAAATTGGACTGAGTGCTCTACTTGAATCAGAATAGACATGTTAGGCACCAGTACCGTTTATAGTTATGTATGTCACTGATTAACGATGAGTATAAGTTGAGAATCATACCGAGTTGTCGTTCAGCTAATGACTTATATAGCGCATATCTATACTGCGCATGCCTATACAGCACATACCGTGCCAACTCGTTCAACGCCCGCTATATAATGATAGTTATTACTATTTTCATTTCAATTATGTCCAAATGACCTCTTTAACGTAAGTCAATTAGACACTATAATGCAATTAACACTCTCTTTAGGTGACGGTTTCCATGCAAGATTTCTCTCCATCCAATCTGGTCGAGTTGACGATAGGACTTGCCAGTAGTAGCAATGACCAACAGCGATTTGATACTCTGCTTAACACTATCCGTAAAACCATTCACTGCGATTCAGTCGCCCTGCTTTCTCAACAAGGTGACACCTTGGTCCCCCTTGCGATGCAAGGATTGTCTCGCGACACGATGGGAAGACGATTTGTCATTGCCGAGCACCCAAGGTTCTCACAAATTTGCGCCTCAACGACGCCAGTTATTTTTGATGCAGACAGTGACCTACCCGACCCTTTTGATGGCTTGCTTATTGACCACCATGGCGATTTACCGATGCACTCTTGCATGGGGCTCCCGCTGATCTTCGGTGATAAAATGTTAGGTGCACTAACCTTAGACAGCTTATCGACGAACGCATTTGACGATATCCCTCAACGAAGCCTTGATGTTTTATCCGCCATCGCTGCCTCGACACTAAAAATGGCGATGACCTTTTCTCAGCTAGAGTACCAAGCCAAACAATCCAAGCAGCTACTTGAAGAGCTCAACGTAGAAGCCTGGGAAAGAGACGGCGGGGAAATGATTGGCAACAGCGCGCCCATGCAAGCCATGAAGTCTGATATTGAAATAGTCGCCCCATCAGATTTTAATATTCTCATCCATGGTGAAACTGGCGTCGGTAAAGAGCTTGTCGCTCGTACTCTTCATCATCAATCGACACGCAGACAAAACCCGTTGGTGTACGTCAACTGCGCTGCGATCCCAGAAAATCTCATCGAAAGTGAATTATTTGGTCATGTCAAAGGTGCCTTTACTGGTGCAGACCAAAATCGTAAGGGCAAATTTGCGCTCGCTGACGGCGGCACCCTTTTTCTTGATGAAATTGGCGAGCTTCCACTCGCAGCGCAAAGTAAATTACTGCGCGCATTACAGAACAATGAAATTCAGCCTGTTGGTCGAGATGAAATTCAAAAAATAAATGTGCGTATACTGGCTGCGACTAATCGGGAGTTAAAAGAGGAAGTGGAACAAGGAAAATTTCGGGCCGACTTATATCATCGCTTAACAGTGTACCCTATTTCCGTTCCCCCCCTTCGAGAACGTAATGGCGACATTGAGTTACTGACAGGCTTTTTCCTGGAACAAGCGCGGCGTAAGCTGGGCATTTCGCAATTAAAACTGAGCCCAAATGTGAGTGCATATCTCAATCGCTACAATTGGCCTGGCAATGTACGTGAACTCGAGCACGTCATCAATCGTGCAACGCTTAAGGCAAAGGCGCGTATGTTTGATAAGAAAGTGATATCAGTGAGTATTGAAGACTGCGGACAATTTGACGATGAAGCAACGCCCACTGTCACCACAAGTCATACTCAGTCTCCTATCAGTATTAACACCAACAGTGGCTTACGAGAAGCAACAGAAGAGTTCCAGAGAAAAGTCATTTCAGACGCGCTCATTCAAGCAGATTACAACTGGGCTCAAGCCAGCCGAGTACTTAAAACTGACCGCGCGAACTTAATACGGCTAGCGAAGCGACTCGGCATTACTGTCTCTAAAAACCCTCAAATTAGTCGCTTATAGATTCAGTCGCTCATAGCAGTACAGTCGCTCATAACAATACTGTCGCTCATAACAATACAGTAAACCGCACACGCTAAAAAAGGGTTCTGTACTAAGTCGTCTTTTATACGAACGAGTCATTTCCCTTTAACCACTCTGATATCGCCCTAAGTTGGGCAAATACAATGGACAAACCGCAACATGCATTTAAACACGCCACCAAGACCCGTTAATAACCATAAAATCTACCACGCTCACGTCTATTTCGATAAAGACACCCTGCCTTTTGCTTCTAAACTGTGCCACGCTGCCGGTGAAAAATTCGGTCTAGAAATCGGACGAGTTCACCAAAAAACCGTGGGTCCCCACACTGAGTGGAGTTGCCAAATTTTATTCAGTAATCAATCATTCGACCTATTGGTCCCTTGGTTAGATGAACACAGAGAAGGGTTAAGCGTACTTATTCATGCTGACACAGGGGACGATATCAAAGATCATACGACCTTTGCTTATTGGTTGGGTGATGCCGTGGCCTTGAATTTTGACGCCTTCTAGCTTCAAGGCATCAAGGCATCAAGGCATCAAGAATCATAAGCGTTACAGTAAAGAGATGTCTGAAGCGTAAATAAAATGTTAATATCGCCTCACAATAAAAACCGCTCAACAAAGGTCGTTATGAAAGTCATTCGTATTGTTCTTGGAAAAATCATTTTGGTGCTCAATTTTGTGTTTACCCCACGTGGTGTAAAACGTTCGAGCGAAGCTCAGCAACAAGCCAACGAAAAAGCTAAAGCACTATCGCTTTATCAATTTGAAGCGTGTCCTTTTTGTGTCAAAGTTCGCCGTGAAATGAAGCGCCAGTCTGTCAATATTGAGCTCAAAGACGCTAAAAATGACAGCATTGCACGCGAGCAACTGCTAGAAGGCGGTGGTCGTGTTAAAGTGCCTTGCCTGAAAATTGAAAAAGATGGACAAGTTGAGTGGATGTACGAATCATCAGATATCGTCACCTACCTGCAAAAAGAATTCGCGTAACTTCCCCTGAGAATTTGTACATAGAGTTATTAATTTCTGAATCGTTTTTTAACGTCATCCGGCCATTAATAACTCTAGTCTTTTCCAACTCGCTACAACAATCATTACGTCGTCATTTCATCAAGGGGATCCGCTTGACGCTTTTGACTTCCTAGTACAAAGAACGCGTCTATCCAATGCAGAATAAGCACAGAGTCTTGGGGCTTATCAATTTGTTTAAAGGCATCTTTATAATGGTGGGGCGTAACAAGCTTTTTGCGTTGTTCCAGTACTTTGGTTGTGAACTCAGTACTAAACTCTGGATGCCCTTGCACTGTTAAAACATGATTGTCTTTGACTAACATGAAGTTGGGGCAAAATTCATTGCTAGCAATCACTCGAACCCCTTTCGGAACAATCGTGACTTGATCTTGGTGGCTCACTAGCAAGCGAATGGTGTCCATAGACAAATTCATCCATTTCTTTTGGGCAGTGACAAACACTTCGTAGCTACCTAACCCCCAGCCTTTGGGTGACTGTTCTACCGTTCCCCCTAACGCTCGCGCAATCACTTGATGACCGAAACAAATCCCCACTAACGGCTTACGTCTGGCTTCACACGCCCGAATCCAATCCATCAGATTGTGTATCCACGGTAGATCATCATAAGCGTTATGCACACTGCCACTGACAATAAAGCCATGATACTCGTCAAGGCTGGGTAATTCCCCATCCAGCACATTGAAGTTTACAAATTCAAACGCATGGTTTACCTCAGTTAACGATGCCTTGATCATATCGAAATATTGCCCGTGTTCACTCGAAAGCGCCTGATCGACGTAGCCACACGTTAAAATCCCTATTTTCATTTGCCACCTTTTCTTGTTGCCTACCGTATACTATCTCTTCACTTTGTCTCTAAGACGCTCAGACAGCCCCACATCAATTCACTGGTAGAATTACTCTATTTTTCAACATCTTCACCACGTACTCTTCCCTATCTTTTGAGTATAGAAGTGATTTCTATCAATGCCATGGGAGATAGCAGCAGCGTTAAAAAATATTGTCATTGCGTTTAACCTGCAATAATCCAATAAAAGGTGTCAACGCCTTTATGACTCTTGGCCAGTTCTTGCTAGAATGCGCTCAGATTTCATTAGAGTAGAACTCAA
The DNA here is from genome assembly GCF_026191675.1 of Vibrio qingdaonensis. GTDB lineage: Bacteria > Pseudomonadota > Gammaproteobacteria > Enterobacterales > Vibrionaceae > Vibrio > Vibrio qingdaonensis. Next base: position 54,658 of record NZ_JAKRRY010000011.1, read on the forward strand.
ACCATGTACCAATTAACTTTCTCGCTCCAAGAATTTCTTTCCACTTACTGGCAGAAGAAACCCACCATCATTAAAGGTGGCTTTGCTCACTTTCAAGATCCACTTTCGCCAGAAGAGCTTGCCGGATTGACCATGGAAGAGGAAGTCGACTCCCGATTTGTGTCTAACCTCAATGATGAATGGCAGGCTGAACATGGCCCGTTCAATGAAGATAAATTTGCGTCTTTAGGGCAAAGTAATTGGTCGTTCATCGTCCAAGCCGCCAATCACTGGCATGAAGGTGCTGCGCAACTCGTTACGCCTTTCAAAGCGATGCCACAGTGGCTATTCGACGATTTAATGATTAGCTACTCGGTCAAAGACGGAGGCGTTGGTCCTCATATTGACCAGTATGATGTGTTCATCATCCAAGGTATGGGTAAGCGCCATTGGCGTGTGGGTGCCAAGGACATCGGCCAGTATACAGAAACCTGCCGTCACGAAGCACTGCGTCAGATTGAATCCTTTGACGCTGAAATCGACCAAATCTTGGAGCCAGGCGACATTCTTTATATTCCACCGGGCTTTCCTCACGATGGCTACGCACTCGAGCCGTCAATGAGCTACTCCGTTGGATTCCGTTCACCAAAAGAACAAGAACTGATTAGTAATTTTGCTGACTACATCCTAGCGAATGACTACGGCGATGTGCACATGCACAAGCCCGAGCTGAGTACACAAGATAACCACGGTGCCATTACTGCTGGTGATCTAGCGTCACTAACCGAAATGCTAACGTCGAAACTCAATGACCCACTGGCAGTGAAAGATTTTATGGCGACAATGCTGAGTCAATCTCGTCATCATTTAAACATCATTGCACCTGAGCCAAAATGGACACAAGAAGAAATGGCGCAACACTTGAGCGATTCAGGTGAGCTAACGAAAGTCGCAGGATTGCGCGCACTACACCATGAAGATGAGCCTTCTATGCTCTATGTAAATGGCGACATGCTTAAGGTGCCAGAAGAGCTAGCACCTCTCATTATGGCGTTATGCCACAATACAACAATTCAGCTTCCAGCGCCTTGCACTAGCGCTGTGTCTTTGCTCACCGAACTGGTGAATAAGGGGTATTGGTACGCCGAGTAAGTGTGATTATCGGACTTCAAGGCCATCGAGAACAATAATACGTTCAAGAAGAAGCTCGTTACTCATCTTTAAAGCCCGCTTCATAATAGCGGGCTATTTTCTCTGGTGTAAATGTCTGATAAACGAAGAAACGTTATCCGAAATTTCCTGAACATCTGGCTCAAGTAACTTTACCGTTATTTCTGAGTCTCGATTCTCTAACACACCCTTATCATTGATGACAAATAATCGTTTTCCGATGACTCGTTGGCTTTCGCTCTCAATAAGTTCGACCGAAACGATCAAACGTAAGTTACGATCGCGCGTTCCCGAAACGACCTTAGCTAAATCGATTACCGCGCCAATTGGAATAAAATCCGTTGGCTTCACAGCACCAGACACGCCTTCAATGTTCTGTACATCAACGGCAATTTCCAGAATTTGATTGCTCTTAGTCGAAGATTCTACAGAGAGGCTTCCCATTTGCTTTCGTAGCAATTGTTCGAGTTCAGAACGCAATGTTTCAACTACATTTTGAGACACATATGCTTGCTCGACTTTACGCTCTGCGGTGACCGCGCCCAATTCAACTGCAGAGTAATTATCGAGCTTAAAACCATCGTCATACCAAGAAACGCCCTTATACTTCCCTATCGTTTCAACCGAAAAATGTCGATAACTGTCTTGCGGCTTATAGTCTGCCTGTGTCGGCAGCGTATTTGTGCATCCCGTTACGGCTAGCATCATCGACAGCATCAAAATTTTCACTTTCAAACTCTAGAACTCCTCTATCAACACCTTTCAAGCATAGGTACCACTCGCTTAATAGCCAATTTTGAGATCAAAAACGTGAACCATCGTTATTATCGGACTTCAAGACCAAGATTATACTGCGCGAGGCAGCGTCCAACGTAGCTGACCTTCAATACCGCAGCAATCAGAATAGTACTGATGTGTGCGAACACTTGAGTCGTCAGTGAAAAATGATGTGCCATTGGGTACGCGATAACGATACTGAGCAACATCAAAAATAATGTCGTACCCAAAGTAACATTAGAAATAAAAAGTACGGTTTGAAATTGTTGTGTCATATCGACCTCACGAACATGGTAGTTACTAATGATTATCATTAATCAACTACCATTCCAACTTTGACATCGCTTTATTATCAATATCTAACCTAATACCACAAACAAAAATAGGTTATATTGACTCACGCGACAATAGGTCAATACAACCCAATGACGTCAAATTAAATTCAATGTTGGCGAAGACTCCTATTGAACGTTGAGGTGTTTTCTTCAATGGCTTTCAACCAAAGACTCACGAACGAATTCTGTGATTTGTCGTTGAATAATTTCACGACGAATCACTTTTCAGAACGGTTTATCTGCGTAAGTACAGCTATCGCCAACATTAGAGCTAACAAAGCACAAGCTGCCACAAACATAAACATACGCTCCATTCCAAACTGTTGCCCTACCACGCCACCTAGGCTTGTTCCCGCCGCGTAACCACCAGCAATAGCGAATAGAAGGTAACCTTGAGTAGAAGCTGGTGGTAACGTCGTGACTTTCGCGACAATAGCGGGTTTCACCATGTCCACCATCGATAAAAATTGCATAAAAAGTAAGTGCATGAGAAGCGGCAAGTAGAAATAACTCCCGTCACCGATAACGAGATAAGATAATACGCCACCAATAATGGCATAGCCCGTTAAACCAATGACCCAAACAGCCCCGGCCCCCATTTTATTGAGAAGGCGTCCAGACAAGTCGAGCGTTACTAGCGAGATGATAGACGAGACCATCAGTAATACCGACATCGCTGACTTATCAATTGCAAAAAGTTGCTCAAACAAATTCGGACCTTGTGCAACTTGGTTACTACTGGCGAACATCGCAATAAATACGGCAAGTAAGAAAGTAATGAATGTTAAGTTCCAATGCCCCTTATCTGCATCGCCATTACCTTCCGCGTGAGCAATGACTAGCTTTGCTGCCGCTTTGACATTGTCAATTCTTACAATCAATAACGCGATAACAGACATCACTGCAATCAGTAAGAAACTAAACTTCACGGCTTGTTCGCTCACTAAGGCCAGTAACGCCCCCATCACTATCGCCCCAACAAAGATACTCTGGTTCATTCGAGTTAAACAAAGCGCTTCATGGTCTTTATCCAATCCTGCTGCAACAATGAACGACGGATTGACTACCATTAGTGTAATTGACCCTAAGCCAATCAAAAATGTCGCAACATACATTGCCCATGTTTGATTGACAAAGGCGAATATCACCATCGCTGTCGCATGTAACACTAGAGCACTGCTTTGGGCAGCGGCATGAAGTTTATATCGATCAATTACCCCTCCAATTAGCGGGGCAATAAAACCACTTAGTCCAACAAACGCTAAGGCGCTGCCACTATGAAACATCGAGCCAGAGACCTGATAGATATGACTTGGAACTAAAATAGGGAGCGCCACTAACTGAATCGCGCCAAACATAAATGCGGCGGCATACCAAAACGAAAGACCTTGCTTCATTATTACCTCTTCAATCGTAAACCAAATAGAAAAATGATACGGAAAGTTCGCTCTTTGCAGAAGTTACACCGCAGTATGACACCTACCAGCCCTTCCTGTTACCTATGATAAAACTTCGTCTCTTTTCATCACATTTCACTTAATTTTCTCATTTCGCCCCCTAATCTAATACCAGAATAAAACACTAAAACATCCAATAAATTACAAACAAACAACAACTATTTTTTACACATACAAAATTAATCAATACATTGACGGCGATCATTCTTCACCAATCAATGTCACGCCACAATATGCATCCTGTTCTAATTACAAGGATTTATCATGTCTGATCCAACTGCTCCAGAACGTAAAGTCACCATAGGAAGTTACTTGGCTCTTGCGTTTGCCATCGTTTTCTTTTCTGGTTTATTACAATCCAACGAATGGTATGGTGTTTTCGACTTTACGACGCTTAATGGCTCGTTTGGTCAAGTGGCCCATTCTGTTAGCGAAACCTCCGATGGTGTCGTTGAAGCGGCTAAAACCACCTTCCGTGGTGTTGGCGGAAGCGGCGCCCGCGATGGCTTTATTTTCGCATTAACGCTTATTCCAACGGTGATGTTTGCCTTAGGAATGATCAACGTGTTAGAGCATTACGGTGCATTAGACGCTGCTCGTAAGCTACTTTCTCCGCTTCTTCGCCCTTTAATGGGTATTCCTGGTAACTCAGGGCTAGCGCTCATTGCGTCGTTACAAAGTACGGATGCTGGTGCGGCGATGACTCGTCAACTTAAAGATGAAGGCCACCTGACCAAACGTGAAACCGACGTGTTTACCATGTTCCAATTCACAGCAGGCGCCGCCATTGTTAACTTTTTCTCTTCTGGCGCTGTATTGTTTACCCTGACTATGATGGATGGCTCTCTAGCCGTAACATCATCGATAGGACTCGCGGTCGCCGTAATGTTCCTATTTAAGTTTGTTGGTGCCAACCTATTCCGTCTTTACCTCAACATTACAGAAGGCAAGGAAGACAAAAACCAAAATGACAACGACACAGCAACGAAGCAGGAGATGCCATAATGAGTGAAGTGAAAGCTAAAAAGCCAATGGTAACGGACATTTTTGTTGAAGGCGCAAAGAAGGGCTGGGTCATCGCAACAACTTCAACGGTTCCTAATGTGTTGATGGCGTTTGTTATCATCAAAGCACTGCAAATCACTGGTGCCCTTGGCGCTATGGGCGTGCTATTTTCGCCAATCATGGCGGTCTTTGGTTTACCTGGTGAATCGGCAGCGGTACTCATTGGCGCATGGATGTCGATGGGTGGCGCAGTTGGCGTAGTCATCACTTTATTTGACCAAGGTATTCTTAATGGTACGCACATTGCTATTCTCGCGCCCGCTATCTATCTAATGGGCTCACAGATTCAATATATGGGTCGTATCATGGGCCCTATAGGCACTGAAGGCCGCTATATTCCAGTGATGATTGCCATCTCTGTACTGAATGCTTTTGGCGCCATGTTCCTAATGAACATCCTAGTTTAGCCCTTAGTAGGCATAAACTTCGTATAGAACGGCCTTTCGAGGCCGTTTTTTTTGAGTAAGACTTATCAAGACTCAATTTGTAGGTATACTCCCCTACCTAATTAAATAGAGGAATTCTGTTGTGGCAAATGATATGTCTGTGATTATTGGTCTCGTTAACCCAAAAAGTCCAACCAACGTCGGTGCGGTAATGCGCGCTGCGGGTTGCTATCAAGCGTCGGAGGTTCGTTATAGTGGCGAGCGCTTCGATAAAGCCGCAAAGTTTCAAACTGATACTCAAAACATAAACAAAACGATTCCTCTTGTCGGAACCGAAGATCTACTCGGCTCCTTGACTGAAGACATGAAAATTGTTTGTGTCGAGCTCGTGGTAGGGGCAACGCCATTGCCAGATTTCGTCCACCCTGAAAAAGCGATCTATATCTTTGGTCCGGAAGACAACTCCATTCCAAAGAAAATCGTGAAGCAAGCTGATGAAGTCGTTTATGTACCAACGATTGGCTGCATGAACCTTGCGGCAACAACCAATGTTCTACTCTACGACCGATTGGCGAAATCAGCGCAAGAGATTAATCACGATGAACTCATCAAAAGCAGCCGAGACAAAAATAATCACCTCAAAGTCTAACTGCTCAACTGGCTTTAAATTTATAGCGGCCTTACCTGGCATGAAACAAACTAACCGCCGATCAAAGCGGCTAGTTTGTTTCATCACTCAATGAACGGCAAAGGCTAACGACACTTAAACTGTGCAACTTGCCCACTAAGCTCCTCCACACGAGCAGTCACTTCATCCGTAACGCCATTTGCATCACGGGATTGTTGCGCGACCATTTTTAGTGCTTCGTTGATTTCATTAACCAATGTTGAAATAGACTGTGTTGCAGAAGCTTGTTGCTCAGCCGTTGCCGCCAACGTACTCATTTGATCGTTGACGTTTTCCACTTGTTCCGCCGTCGATTTAATTCGCGAAGCCGCCATATTCGTATGGGAGACGGCTTCACCCGCAATCGTATTGCCAATGCCTATTTGCTCAACAACTTTCTCGGTTGATGATTGAATCGCCTGAATTATTCCGTTAATTTCACTGGTTGACTCAGTCGTACGGCTTGCCAGCATGCGTACTTCATCAGCAACCACCGCAAAGCCTCGTCCTTGCTCTCCCGCTCTCGCGGCTTCAATTGCCGCATTGAGTGCCAGTAAATTAGTCTGCTCAGCCAGCCCTTCTATAACATCCGTCACTTTACTGATTGCTTGGCTCTCTTGGCGAAGTGTCTCAACAAGTGCTGCCGTGGTTTCAATCGCTTCTGCTAACAATGTCATGCTTTCTTGGTTGGCCTTTAATGCCACCTCTCCACTTTGCAGTTCCGCTTTAGAATCAAATAACGTCGACGACGACGCTTGCACCTGATGTGCGGTTTGCTCTGCACCTACAGCCACTTCTGATAACGAATGACCAATTTCATCAACATGTTGAGATTGGCGCTCCATTCTCTGCAGTCCATCTCGGCTTGATTGCATTAGTTGCGCCATGCCGCCTTGAACCGACACGGCGTTCTCCGTGACGCCACCCACTAAATCTGCCAATGATTGGTTCATCGAATTCACTGAACGTGTGAGGTCTGCAAGTTCATCGCTTCCTGTAATCACCAACGCAGGATTGGATACATCACCTGAGGCGATTTGCTGTGCTCTGTTCGCTAGCGTTTTGATACGCGCGCCGATATGATGCCCCATCACACTCGACACCACGAAAGCACTCAACAATGCAGCCCCACAACTACTCAGAAGAATGACAACAACCATAGCGATACTTGTTGCTATGCTCTCTTCGGTTTTCGCGGCATTGGCTTGCTGCTGAGAAACAATGGTATTAAGGGAGATTTGCATTGCGTCGACAGCAGGCACAAGCGAAGAAGACATCAGGTAACTTGCACGGTTCCAATCTGCCGATTGGCGAATTTGAATAACTTGCTCTGCCAGCGGAAAGTAAAGCTGCTTCATTTCGTTGAACAGTGACCACAAACTTTGATCGCTTGAGCTTAATAATGACGTTTTACTGGCAATTTCGTCGACAACTTGTCGATGATATTTCATTAAGTCATGGTATTTATCTAAATAATCTTGTTGACCATATTGCAAGTAGTCTCGCAGAGCCGCAAGTGCGTTCGCTAACGACGTATAGCCATCGGCATAAAGCTTAAACAAGCGTTTACGCTCTCCTCCCTCGGTTCTACCGGCTTCATCGTTAATCAGACCTTGTAGCTGATCTAATGCAACTTCAGCAATAGGGGCGGCTTCATTGATAAACATAGAGTGAGCGGGAAGATTGTCATCTGTATGGCTGAGGGTTACAATTTCTTGAGCAGTCAGTTTAATGTTCGACCAAGCAGTATCTAAGTCATGATACTGACTCGATGAAATCAGTGACTCCAGACTAATCAGTTGAATGTCGGTGGTGTCAAACGCCTCAAACACCTTTTCCTGACCGAGTTCTTTACCATTATCTGAGTCGTTTAATAGCATGTACCCGCGAAGCACAGAGACCGTCGATTGAAGGGATTGCCCCACCTGACGACTTGCATCAACCGTTGGCAAATCATATTGCAGCAAAGATTGCGTGTGGTCTTGCACTTGAATAACACTTCGATAAACCAATAGCGAAGAGACGATAAACAGTACACCAAGCGCTAGAAAACCCATTCTAAGCTTACCCGATATCGAGAACTTCATCCTTAATCCTTTTATAAATTCCTTATTATCTCGGTACTATATCGACAAATATAACAAAATCTATACATTTTCATTATGATTCTTGAATCGTGTTATTTAACCGTTCTCATTGTGTTCAGAATAAACAATGAGAACGCTGCCGTTCTCATTGTTATCAGGTAACGTTACGCTTTACTGACAATACGCAGCAAGCTTACCCGCTTCAACTAACGCTTTGTCCCACACGAACTCATTGTTATCACTCACATAGTAATAAATAACATCGTTGGGTAGCATCACAAACTGAATGCCTCCATACCCAGACATGTAGGGAACGTAGTCTTCACAGCCACCCGATAGCACTTTTCGTTTGGACCACATACTATTACTGTAATATTTACTATCCGCTCTAACGTCGAGTGGTGGCGAGGTTGGATCAGCAAACATTGCTATCTCTAGTTCCGCAGGATCCAACATTGGCTGACCATTAATATATCCCCTATCGATACTGGTAAATTTTGTAATCTTAACGATATCATCACGCAAGTAAGTTAAACCATAGCCGCCGAAAGGCATCGATTCAGAATCGTAGGTTCTACCGGTATCCTGAGTGCCAAGATCGACATTAAGTGGTTTCCAAATATCGGTAACGATAATGTCAGCAAAAACATCAGCGGTTGCACCACGCTCGTTTCTTACGAAGTTTTGTGCGGCGACCGTAGCGATATAGGTATCTGTCGTATGGTAGTTAAAAAAGGTACCCGGTTGCGCTTTTCGTGGATAACGACTTAGGGAATAATCCAGTTTTCCTGCATGATCTAATACTAAGAAAAAGCCCGTATCATTCGCTGTTGAATATTCGTCACTTAAATACCCTGATGACAGACGGTAGTTTCCTGTTGCCATATCGATCGCATTATTGGGCGTCACATCATTCCAATCGCCTTCTGGGTCTGAAGCTGCTTGTGGGATTAACTCCGTGAGCTGGCTGTCCATATAGCCCGGATAAAGTAATTCAAGACGCATTGATGCCGTTCCAGCAAGGGTCGTCTTCGCTGTCGAATACGAAGGCACTCTTAAACGCTCGCAATAAGGATGACTTCCTTGCCTTGTATCACAGCCACTGGTGTAGTGAACCCCTTCGGCAAAAACACCAAAGAATGTCATATGTTCAGGTGTCACTTCTGAAGCATGACCAAAATTCGCAACCTCAATATTGGCCGATGGGAAATCAACGGCCAACTCTTGTATGGGCTTACTTGGAATTTTGCTTGATTCATAAGATTGATGCGCTTGCTTAATTTCCAAGCTATTTGAGATGACACTTGGTATATACGTGGCATCGACACTTCCCCACATGTCGAACTGATAGTACAGACACGTTTCCGAAGCGATCTGATAGGCCACATCACTCATGGTATTATCATCATACGTGAATGTCATAAGACCGTTATGCACACAGTTCGAGTTTTTCTGCATCAAAGCAAAAGGAATTGAGGCGCGAGACTTACCATTGTCCCCCTCTTCTTTCCACACTCGACCAGGTTCAAGAATATATTCCCAATACGCGTGTGAGTTAAGCAAAATACCACGCTGCACGGGTACAAGGTGTGTACCGGTTTGAACAAATTCATAATCAAAATCTGGGATGTGCTTTCTTGGATCATCAGCATTAGACGTATAGCGATAAGTGTCTTTGTGTTCGCTAAATTGCCCTACGCCCGCACTACCTGGGTTATTCAACGTAATTCGTCCCTCAAAATGATGTGCAGGCTGCGCAGCCTGTGCCGGAATCGCAAATGCTTCTGTGGACACTCGCTGTGTGATTGTTCCCGCGTTAAGGTCTTCATACGTTAATTCGGTTCTAGAATACTGACCGCTGCCATTCAATGGATCGTAATTTTCGATGTAACCTTGTCCATGCTCCTCTATCCCATTGCCCAACAGCGCAATCGTTGCTTGAGGGGTATCTGGGTCATTAGATTGAATGGACAACGTGGCATTGTGTCCCCCTATTGACTGAGGGCTATAGGAAACCGTGATGTCGCACGAACCACTTTGTGGAAGTTCACTATTGCTGCAAGTGTCAGTCACAATAGCAAAGTCACCAGTCAACGTTGACATTGTTGTTATCGAGAGAGGTTGCTGACCCGTATTCTCAACCGACAATACGCGCTCCGCGCCGTTACCCATAATTACCGAACCAAATGACACAGAATCTGGCACAACAATATTGGGTTCTAGTATCACGGGAACACTGTCACCTTGAATCAGTACATTTTCAACATAACAGTGGTCAGCACCGCCAGTTTGCGCTCGAAAGCGTACAATTACGTGGTCATTACCGTCATCAATAGACTGATTATGAGCGTAAAAGTTACCATTATCTTGACCATTTCCAAGAACAGACATGGTGACAAAGTTTACGCCTCCGTTAATAGAGTATTCTGCGTAACAGTAATCACTATTTTCCAATAACCTTGATGCCAACGAATACTCGACAGTCACCCCCAACGACCCAGATAAATCAATAGTCTTTGATAGCTGACCGGTTTCTTTAAAATACGCTGATGACCCAGACAAACTGTAATTTGAGTCGGTTGTAACATTCCCCGAAATATCCCATTGCGCTAATCCCGAATCAAAGTCATCTGAGAAAATAATCTCTGAATAAACGGGTTGAGATAATACCCCTCCAATAATTAGAGGGATAAGTGACGAAAGTTTCATTATATTCTCCATATACAAATTAATTTTGATATCCTGAGAACTCAGACAACCGACAACATTTAAGGCTAACACTTCAGGTGATTTAGAAGTTGTGGCACCACTTAGCAGCCACACTGCTCCCCTTAGACACTAAGGAATAAAGGCATTACTTTAATTAAAGCAGTTAAATTACGAGCGATGAGTTTCCTGTCTTCCAATCCTGAGGGACACGACATCAGAAGAAGTACTGCATCGCCCGTACCCATAATGGCGAACCCTCAAGTTAACTATCAAACACTAATTCATTACCTTATTTGGCAACCATAGTACTAACTCGGGAAACATCATACATATTATCAGTACAACTAATTGCACTAAAATAAACGGCGTGACAGAACGATAAATATCCATCATGGTTACCCCATTCGGCGCAATCCCTTTAAGATAAAAAAGCGCAAAGCCATAAGGTGGTGTTTGTACAGCCACTACAATATTTAAAATCATGAGAACACCGAACCAAATAGGGTCATAGCCAAGTGTTACTGCGACAGGAGTGAATATTGGCGCGCACATTAATACAATAATGAACTCATCGATAATAAACCCAAGAAATAGCATTATCAGCTGAAACATAATAATGATCATAATTGGCGGTAAATCAATGCTAGTTGCAAAGTTAGACACCATATTTTGTACTCCCATCAGTAGATGGAAGTTACTAAATATCGACGCACCTAAAATTATCCACATCGCGACACTCACTAACAGCGCGGTTTGCACACCTGCTTTATGCATCATTTGTGGTTTAAAACGTTTAAACAGTATCGCTAGAATGATCGCCCCAACGACACCAATTGCCCCCGATTCGGTTGGGGTAGCAATTCCCATAATGATACTACCCAACACAGCAACAATGAGAACTAATGAAGACAACCCGTCTCGTATGGTTCTAAACAACTCAAACCCTTTTGGCACTTCAATATCATTTTCAGTATCGAGTGGCGCTCGGCTCGGGTTTAATTTACAACTAATCACTACGTAAGCGATCAGTAATGTGATCGTGATAAGTGCGGGCACCATTGCGGCTAAAAACATCCTACCCACTGAATTTTGCGTAGCGGCAGCAAACATGATCATTGGAATACTCGGCGGGATCAGAATACCCAGCGAACCACCAGCCATGATAACCCCTAGCGCCAGTTTTTTATCGTATCCCCTATCAAGCATCGGCTTTAACGCGATACTGCTTGACGTCATAATTCCTGCACCGATAATTCCCACCATGGCACCAATCATCGAACATACACCAATAACACTGATTGCAAGCGACCCTCTGACTCTCCCGATGAGAAGTTGGCTAGCATTAAACATGGCATCACCAATACCTGAGCGAGTCAATAATTGCCCCATGTAAATATACAAAGGGATCGCAAGCAAAATAAAACTAAAAAATGTCGACTCAACCGTGGTAGGAATAATATTGAACAACGCATCTCCCCACGTCATATACCCTATACCCATCGCAATACCAGCAAGCGCTAGTCCTACCTGTGCTCCCAACGCAAACATGACTAGAATGCAACTAAGCAACACCAGTGTTAATACTTCAATTCCCACGAGATTCCCCTACGATAATACTGTCTGATATTGGGTGAGTTTTGCTTTGTGAGTCAGCATATTCAGCATCCCCCGTCACGTCGGGTTCAGTAATATTAGCTTTCTTTGTATCAGCGTTGTCGGGCTGATGCTGAGCCGCATGCAAATGATCCACATAGGCACTAGGAATAAGTTCACGTTTTGTTATCAATGCAAAAAGATGACAAATAAACTGTACGGAATATTCAGCAATAAAAATCACTGCAGCCACTGCCATCATGAGCCAAAAATGGTCCACCCGCGGCGCCCATTCAGTTTGACGTTTGAAACCGTATTGATACGTCTCGAGGAATTTTTCAAAACATAGTTTTGCCATTACGATGAGAAAACCGACCGCAAGAATGATGGTAATGAGGCTAAAACAATGTCGAACAAATACAGGCACTTTTAAATAAAGAATATCAACATTAATATGTGACTGCTTTTGTTGTGCATAAGCCCCTCCCAATGCAGAGATATAGCCAAACAAGAACAGAGAAGTATCATAAGCCCATATTGTTGGCGAATTTAATACATATCGGGCAAACACTTCAAATGCCACAACGCCCGCCAAAACAGGCATAAAGAAAGACACCGTACGGCCAATGGCCCACACGATGTAACGCACACTTCGGCAATAAACCACCAATAACTTTTCTAACATCTCAACCTCCTAGAAAAGAAAAAAGGCGGAGCATTGTGCACCACCTTTTTCAGTCACGCTTCTACAGACTTTCTAACTGTTCGACTAACTGTTTCGAGTATTTATCTTGGTTGGCATACTCTTTTGCTAGTGATTGACCCGCATTTTTCCACGCCGCCGTATCCGCTTCTGAAGGTTGCGGGCTCCATTTCAGTCCCTTGCCTTCCATTTCTGTTACGGCTTGAGATTCCCACAAAATTGACTTAGTCATTTGTTCTTGTGCGTGAATCGTTGTTGCCGCTTTTACGATTGCTTGAAGATCTTCAGGCAATTTATTGTATTCCTTTGTATTGACGACAATAGGAAGTACCTGCGCGCCAGCCAATGGCAATGGATACATGAATTTAGCCACTTCTACATGATTACCATCACGGTGATCAATCATATTCGACCCAATAGAGGCATCAATAACGCCTGTCGCTAATGAGGTGTATATCTCACTCCATGACAAGGTGACAGGTGAAGCACCTAAATTACGTAAGAATTTGCCATAAGCACCGGGCGCACGAATTTTCATGCCTTTAAAGTCTTCAATCGACTTAATCTCTGTTTTTGAAATAATATAAACCGCCGGTTGAATATACGGGTCAAGCCATGTCATTCCTTGCGAACCATAAGCCGCCTTTAACGTGTCTGACCAGCCTTTTTCATGGAACAATGTACTTAATTTACCAACATCTGCAGTGCCACCAGGCAAACCAATTTCAACCACACCAGCGGGGAGTTCACCCGCATGCATTGACTGGAATGGCGCCCCCATCGTTACTAAACCAGACTTAACGGAAGACAAAATACCACTTGTTCCCACACCTTCGCCTGAATACAAAACTTGAACTTCAATTCGCCCGTTCGACATCGTTTCAATATTCTTTGCTAGATTTTCATATACCTCTCCATACGCCGTGCCGCGTCCGTAAAGGTTAGCAAATCGCCAGTTATGTTCAGCGGCATAACTGGCGGCTGAGGCGGCTAGTGACGTAACACCGATCGCAGTTGCAAGTAGGCTACTCAGTAGTTTTTTTCCATTACTGTTCGACATTTTTCTTCCCCGTTCCATGTGCTGATTGCAATTAACATTCATCCGATATGTTGCGTAAATGTTTCAATAATCAATATAGAAGTCTGAAATAATTGGTGTTAGAACCAGTTGCCGACTTCATGTGGTACCAGCTACAAACCGTTGGTACCATAAGAAACGCGCATCTGGCACTAAAAATCCCCGCCAACTATTCCTACTCTTATTGCATTCGGGTCAATACATGGAATCAGTGAATGGAACATATAATTAACAAATCATTACTTGCAGCATGCTGTGAACCCAGCGACCACGCTATATCGGTTTACAACCCCGCCACTCAAGAGCGCCTGACACATATCCCGTCAATCTCCGCCGAAATGCTACTTGATGACATAGAGCGCTCAAAGATTGCTCAGAAGCAATGGGCAGCGACGACGGCATCCGAACGCGCAAGGGTGCTCAAACGCTGGTATGACCTAATTATTGAAAACAGTGACGACCTCGCCAGAATAATGACATTGGAACAAGGTAAACCGTTAACGGAAGCGAAAGGAGAAGTCATGTATGGCGCTTCATTTGTCCAATGGTTTGCCGAAGAAGCAAAACGCACGTACGGAGAAACAATCCCAAGCCCAGCGGGCAACAAACGTACCATGACTATCAAGCAACCCGTCGGTGTCGCGGCAGCAATCACGCCATGGAATTTCCCTATTGCGATGATTACACGTAAAGCCGCACCCGCACTCGCCGCAGGTTGCAGCTTTATCGTAAAACCAGCAAACCAAACGCCACTGTCCGCATACGCTATTGCCGAACTAGCCTATCAAGCGGGACTCCCCCGAGAACTGCTGATCGTGGTCAACAATCATTCTTCGGTAATGATTGGCGACATTTTGTGCAGTCATGCCGACATCAAAAAACTGTCATTTACCGGGTCAACAGAAGTTGGAAGACACCTCATTAAGCAAACCTCACAAACGGTAAAAAGAACATCCATGGAGCTTGGAGGTAACGCCCCCTTTATTGTTTTTGAAGATGCGGATATTGATGCAGCTGTCCAAGGTGCACTGGCATCTAAATTTCGCAATGCCGGCCAAACCTGCGTCTGCGCCAACCGGCTATATGTTCACAGCAAGATACATGATGAGTTTGTAACTAAGTTAACCGACGCTGTAAGCCATTTGAAAGTGGGGAATGGGCTCGATGACGGCGTGTCCATAGGTCCCCTCATCGACCAAAACGCCAAAAATAATGTACTCAAAATCATTCAAAGGGCCATAGAGCAAGGTGCACATTTGAGCCAAGGTGGTACGTCGTTGCAGGGACAATTTATGGATCCAGCCATTCTAACTGGCGTCACTTCGCAGATGGATATCGTTCAAGAAGAAATATTTGGTCCTGTGGCACCCGTTATTGCATTCGAAGATGAAGACGACCTTATTATCCAAGCCAATGACACCATCTACGGTTTAGCAAGTTATTTCTACACCAGTAACCTCAACCGAGCTTTTCGTGTCGCAGAAGCACTTGAATATGGCATGGTTGGGATTAATGAAGGCATCATTTCAACCGAAGTAGCCCCATTTGGTGGCGTCAAGCAATCTGGCTTTGGTCGAGAAGGTGCCAAGCAAGGTATTGATGAGTACATGAGTGTTAAATATATTTGCCTTGGAGGGCTATAGCACATGCAAGAATCGAACATGACCGCCCAGCAAGGCGCCACTCGGTCGCAATCTTCGACCAATGAACAGTGGCAGCAACGAAAAGAAGCCGTGATCGCAAAAGGCATGGGGAATTTGACCTCGATTTTCGTCCAGTCGGCATCCAATGCCACCATTACGGATATAGAAGGGAAAAATTATATTGATTTTGCATCCGGAATTGCCGTCACAAACACTGGGCACAGCCATCCAAAAATTCAACAAGCCGTAGCGCAACAACTTGAGCGGTTTAGCCACACTTGCGCCATGGTGACGCCCTATACAAGCTTTGTCGAGTTAGCCGAAAAAATCATCGATAGAACCCCCATTTCAAACGATAAAAAAGCTGTTTTTCTCACAACAGGAGCTGAAGCGGTTGAGAATGCGGTTAAGGTCGCAAGAGCCTATACGAAGCGTTCCGGCGTCATCGCCTTTCGTGGTGGCTTTCACGGAAGAACCAATTTATGCATGGGGCTCACCGGAAAGGTCACTCCATACAAGCGTCACTTTGGGCCGTTTCCTGGTGACATCTATCACGCGCCATTTCCTAACCAATATCACGGTGTCAGTGAAGAACAAAGCCTCCAAGCTCTAGATGATCTGTTTGCTTGTGACATTGAACCTGAACGCGTCGCCGCTATTATTTTGGAACCTGTTCAGGGTGAAGGTGGTTTCTATCAGGCTCCAGTGACTTGGGCCAAATCGCTTCGACGTCTCTGTGATGAACATGGCATCATGTTGATTTGTGATGAAATTCAAACTGGTTTTGCTCGAACTGGCAAACTGTTTGCCACAGAGCACCTAGCGATCGAACCGGACCTCATTACTATGGCAAAAGGTATTGCAGGTGGGTTCCCAATTTCTGCTGTGGTAGGTAAAGCACACATCATGGACGCTGCACCACCGGGAGGTTTAGGTGGTACTTACGCTGGCTCACCACTTGCTTGTGCTGCTGGACTCGCCGTATTAGACATCATCGACCAAGAGCACTTATGTGCCAGAGCTGAAGAAGTCGGAACTCTTTTTAAACAACAACTCATTGAGATTCAAAATCAATGCCCGCAAATAGGGGACATACGCCAGTTAGGCGCTATGATCGCCATTGAACTGAACGATCCAGGCGATGGCTCCCCTCTCACCGAGCTCACTAAATCAATCGTCCAAACATGTGCTGAAAATGGAGTTATCGTTCTGTCCTGTGGCGTAAAGGGGAATGTTATTCGATTCTTACCACCACTTACTATTGAGTTCTCACTCATTGAGAAGGGCCTAAGGCAGGTAAAAGCCTGTTTACTTACCAACGGTCAACCCTAAATCAGGCTATCATTCGTTACACATCAAACAGTACGGCGTTTGGTGTGTAACCACTAGACCTTAGTCGTATGTCTATGTTTTTTATAACCATTGAGATCCAAGTCTCATCTATAAAGAAATATATCATCAATACTAATTAACTATATTAACTGATAAATCAATACTGAGCGTGCATGTTAGAGCAATACATTCAGCTAGATGCTAACCATCACCTGACGCTACAAGACCAAATTAAATCAGGGATCACTCAAGCGATTGCTAATGGTTTCATCAACGCGTCTGTACCCCTAACCTCATCTCGTAAACTGGCTCAAGATCTTAAAGTCTCCCGTAATACCGTTCTGCGTGTTTATGACCAACTCAGCGAAGATGGTTTTCTTATATCCAAAGAACGAAAAGGCTATTTTGTTAATCCAGATATCAGTGTATCGACGATTCCTAGAACACAGCCAGTCAAGCAAACCATCGATTGGAACCACTACATACAAGTTAAACCATCATGGCATCAAGAAGCCCCTAGAGACCTGAAAAATTACCCCTACCTCTTTGTTCACGGAATGATGGACCACTCATTATTTCCTGTGAACGAATGGCGAAAATGCAGTATTCAATCGCTCAACAAAACCAACAGTAGACAATGGACATCCAGCGACAACGATTACGACGATCTGGTAGAGCAAATTCGAACTCGTGTGTTACCTCGCCGGGGCATTTATGTGCAATCTGACGAAATTATGGTCACTATCGGCAGCCAACAAAGCTTAAACCTTATTGCCAAGCTCCTGACGAGTGACACTTCAACTATCGGCATTGAAAATCCGGGGTACCCTGAAGCATGGGCACAATTTGAATCAAGGAAAGCGCGACTACAGCCGCTCGATGTGGATGGTCAAGGCTTAGTTATCGGCGAGCCATTGAACCAGTGCGATATTGTATACACAACGCCTAGCAATCAATTCCCTACCACCGTACGGTTATCTTCGGAACGACGTAAAAAGCTTGTTGAGGCGTCTGAGCAGCACAATTTCCTAATTGTAGAAGATGACTTCGAACACGAGGTTTGCTTTATTGAAGAAAATACCTTTGCATTAAAAGGCGAGTATTCAAGCGAAAGAATTATCTATTTGTCTAGCTTTTCATCAACCATTGCTCCAGGACTTCGCATTGGGTTCATTGTCGCTGCACCAGAATTTATTAAAAGAGCAAAACATCTGCAACGCTTAAGTCATACCTACCCTCCGAAAAACAACTGCCACACGTTGGCGCTGTTCATCAGCCTCGGATATTATGATGCCTTAATGCAAAGACGGTTAAAAAAACTTCGCAGTAAATGGTTAACCATGGAAAAAGCATTAAACTACTATTTCCCCCAATCCGGCGTCGTCCCATCCTTAGCTGGCACCTCTTTTTGGCTAAACTATGATGCGAGATTCGATGCCAATACACTTTATGAAAAGGCTGAACAAATAGGGATTCTTATCAATCCTGGTGACCAGTACTACATTGAAGATGACAAAAAAAGCAGCTTTCGGTTGAGTTTCAGTTCTATTGAAGAAAGTGACATAAGAGAAGGCATTAGGCGTTTATCGGAAGTGGCGAGGAAAATACTACCGTTAGAACACATCGCTGATACTCAAGGTCAGCCGCTCTCTGGCTCTGAAATAAGGAAACTATTCGACCATCACACGGTGCTGACTAGTGACTGCTTTAATATTCCATACCGCATTGAATTTCAACCGGATGGACGAATGCATGGCGTATCGGATAGGCCTAACGATGAAGATGAAGGTTACTGGTGGGTAGAAGGTAATACTATGTTTTATCAATGGAAAACATGGCAGTTTGCCGACATCCGTGAAGTCAGACTCGTCCTAGATGGACATCAACTAAAACGGTTCGATCGCAATGGATTTTGTGTCAATACTGGCAAAATATCGCCCTCTGAGGCTTGGTAATATCAACGAGCAAACTCGGACCCAACTCGACCTAATCAGAGCTTCCCCGCACTGTCTAATAAACACTGCGGTTACAAAAAGAAAACATATTTTTTGTAACGCACATTAATAACTCTTTGCACCAATGAACATTTATTCTTACTATGAAGATGTTGTACGCTGTATAAGGATATCCCATGGCCAAAGACCTATTTTCTAATCTCGACCTCAATTTATTGCGTACCTTCATCATTTTGAATCAAGAGCGCAATATGAGAAAAGCCGCTGAACGACTATTTGTCTCCCAGCCAGCGGTGAGTAAAGCACTACAGCGGCTCAGAGATCATTTTGGCGATGAGCTGTTTGTCAAAACCCATCATGGTTTACGAGCAACAGAAAAAGCCAATATCCTTGCCGAGTCTGTCAGTCCAATATTGGATGAACTCTCTCACGCAGTAAATCACTCCTCAGAGTTTGATCCGAGTGAACTAGATGGTTCGCTTAAAATCGCCATATCTCCCTTTTTTTTATCAGGGATTGCCAGTAAGTTATTTCAATCAATAAGAAAAGAAGCGCCAAACGTTCAGATCCAATTACTCAATTGGAACAAAACCACGCTACAAGATATCGTGAATGATGACGTACAGCTTGGTCTCAATTACTCTATTGCTCATGCGCCAAAAGAGCTGGTACAAACTCAGCTAACCACCGATACTTTTCGCGCCTATATACGTAAAGATCACCCTTTTGATAAAGATGAGATTGAAATGCAAGATGGCGGAAAATTTGAAATCGCCACCCTGATTGCCGCGGATTGGAACTCCAATTTATCCAATACCGAGAAAATGCTCCTCATGAGAGGTATAGAGCCTAATGTCGTGTTTCGGTCTGAACTGCCTTCCGCTGTTATTGATGTGGTAAAAAACTCCGACATTCTCTTCCCTGCCTCGATGTTCCTTAACCTTGAAGAAAATTCCGGCTTACGCTCACTGCCAATCTTGTTTGGAAACGCAGGGGTGAATACCGACATCAATACCTTCTTCCACTATAAGAATAGAAATAATGCAACCACGCAGTGGTTACGTAAGAAATTACATCTAACACTGACTGCTTAACCCCACAATCTCATTAATAACCCTCGGTTATTAATGAGATAATGTTTATTTATTAATAACTTAATGTTATTTCCCTAATGAAACCCTTTCATTAGTCTTCAATTAACCTCATCCATATACTTCTCTCCATCGGCTAGGAACGCCACTTCACAAGCATGAAGCGCACTTTTAGTTCCAACACATTTTGAGAGAAACCAATGAAACTTAAACTTATCAGCACACTTATCGCCGCCTCTTTTTTAGCGGGTTGTTCATCGAATGGTTCTAGCAACGATGGTGACACTGGACCAGCTCCACAAGATGGTATTGCTGAAGTCACAACCTATGAAGGTGACATTTTTAACGCAGCACTTATTCAAGGTGATGAAGGTGAGCATAATGCATTTGTCGCCGTTGATAACGAAGGAAGTGGTTACATCCACTTAAATGGTGAGACCTACTTCGTTGATAACGGTGATGTCACCGACAAGAATGGCGATGCGGTGGGCAGTGTTCAAGGCCAAGATGGCAACTACATCTTCCATGGTAACAACGGTGGTGAGATTACCCTGACGAATGTTGACGGCCGACTAGTGGTTTCTGGCTACCAACCGCCTCGCCCTGATAATGAACTGCCAATTACCGACCCTGAATTTGATGGTGGAGTCCTTCCAACATACGGTGATATCTTAGAAGTTGGTGGTGCTATCATCATCCAAGGAGATGGCGACAACAGCGCGATTATTCGTGCAGATGGTGAAGGTAACGCTATCATCGCAATCAACGACTACGACAATATGTACGTTGTGAAGGATGGTGAACTGATTAACGATAAAGGTGAGACTGTTGGACATATCCAACAAGACAATGGCCAATATACAGTCCGTCTCGACGATGGCACTGAGGTGGTATTTAGAAATGAGAATGGTCGTTTATTTGCAGCAGTCATCGCTCGACCAAGCCCAGACAACGACCTGCCTAACGTAGACCCTGACTTTGATGGCGGAACACTCCCGACATACGGTGATATTTTAGAAATTGGTGGAGCGGTTATCATTCAAGGTGACGGAGACAATAATGCCATTATTCGTACCGATGGTGAAGGCAACGCTATCATCGCAGTCAACGATTACGACAATATGTATATCGTAAAAGATGGCGCACTCATTGATGAACAAGGTAATACTATTGGGCACATACAGAGCGACAACGGTCAATATACTGTTCGCCTTGATAACGGTACAGAGGTTGTATTTAGAAACGAAAATGGTCGACTGTTCGCAGCTGTAATCAATCAGCCAACCCCGGAAAGCTTTGACTTCAAAGGGGAACGCATTAATTCAGTATCTCAAGAAACTATTGATGACGTGAAAAATAAGCTACGCAATCTATCTCAAGAGCAACGCCAACAAATCAAACAGGCGGTAAAAGACCGAGTAAACCGCTCGTAAATACAAATAGAATAATGACTGTAAAAATCAAAGGAGCCGATTTCATCGGCTCCTTTTTGTTTGAGTAACGATGATGAAAAAACTAATTACCCTGTTATTTTTCCCTTTCTTTGTTCATGCGAACCATCATGAACTAGCTTATTACGAACCTTCTATGAGCCTACAAACATCAAAAGTTGGCAACTCATGGGTGGGTACGGTTTCCGGAACCGTACAAGCGACAGAAGAGATCAATTTAGGCTTTGAACTGGACTCTACAGGCTATCTTGAGCTTGGCGCAGGTTATGGCATGCTGCTTGGTGAAACCTATACCGAGGCTTTCGTTAGCTATGGTCGCGCCGATATTGTCGATATCTACAACGTTGGCGTATTTGCTGGAAGAATGTTGACCGATGATGTGTTGATTTTTGGTTCTACATCCTATGAATGGCGAAGAAATGTGATTGGGAAAATCCTAGACACAGGCGCATCCCCTCATCAAGAGTGGAAAACCAGCCTAGGGACCAGCTATACCCCGATAGACTGGCTGAACTTTAGCTATTCACTTAATCATGAAAGAATTATGTCATACACAGACTTAGAACCTAATATCTTGCATGCTGACTTCACGTTAACCTTTAAGCCGAAATACATCGAACCATACGTCAAATATCGATATGGTCAGCACCGTGTTCGCCCTGGCGAACCAAGAACGACAGAAGGCAGCTATGAATTTGGTTTTAACTTCAACTTTAAATAACTCCGATGCACTTGATTATCAACCTAGCGATGTTAACCATTTTAGTCATCATTCTTTCTGAGCTGGTTATCTTACTTAGTTACTTAGCTGCTTAGTTACCTAATTACTTAGTTGTTTAGTTGTTTAGTTGTTTAGTTGTTTAGTTTCACACGTTTCATCGGTGACTCTCTCCCCTTAACGCACTATTTGTTAAGGGGATTTTTCAAAACGACGACAACGAAACCAAGGTTTTGGTATAGTCATGCTGAGGCGCGGAAAACATCATTTGTGTGTCACCTTGTTCCACAATCTCACCATTTCTCATCACAATTGTGTAGTGACACAGCGATTTCACTACATTTAAATCATGGCTAATAAACAAATACGTCAAGCCATGCTTAGTCTGCAATGACTTCAATAAGTCGAGCACTTGAGCTTGCACTGTGCGGTCTAATGAAGAGGTTGGCTCGTCCAGAAGAATAAACTCTGGTTTTAGAATGAGAGCCCTTGCGATAGCAATACGCTGTCGCTGCCCCCCCGAAAACTCGTTGGGGTAACGGTGGCGTGTGTCTGGGTCTAGATCGACCTCCTTCATCACATCACAAATCAGGCGGTCTAACTGCGCTTCGTCATGTTCAAAATGAACACGCAACCCTTCTCCTATCACCTGAGCAACGGACATTCTAGGATTAAGCGCTGAGAACGGGTCTTGAAAGACCACCTGCATACGGCTTCGATAAGGTAACATTCCTTTTCTATCTAAGCGTTGAATGTCCTGCCCATCGAATTCAATTATCCCTTCACTTTGCACGAGTTTAAGTATCGCCATACCTGTTGTCGATTTACCAGAACCACTTTCGCCGACCAAGCCAATGGAATGCCCTCTCTTGAGTTGAAATTGCATTTGCGTCACCGCCTTGACATGGTCCACGACTTTTTTGAATAGCCCCCCTTTTATCGGGAACCACACTTTCAAATCATTGACCGACAGGAGTGTTTTCGCGTCAGGTTCAATTTCAACTGGCAGGCCTCTTGGATCTGAATCAATCAGTTTTTGGGTATAGGGATGTGACGGCGTAGTAAAGACTTGCCGACAAGGCCCAACTTCTACCAGTTCACCGTCTTTCATTACGGCGACTCGGTCCGCTATACGTCGTACAATACTCAGGTCATGAGTGATGAATAACATCGCCATACCAAGCTCTTGTTGCAGCTCCTTTAGTAAATCTAATATCTGGGCTTGTACTGATACATCCAAAGCCGTCGTCGGTTCATCGGCGATAAGTAATTCAGGTTCATTAATTAACGCCATCGCGATCATAACGCGTTGACGTTCCCCACCTGACAACTCATGAGGATAGGCCGAAATCTTACGCTCAGGAGACCGTATTCCCACCTTTTTTAACCACGACACGGCCAAAGCTTCCGCTTTGGTTGCTCTCATGCCGCGATGAATAGCCAATGTCTCCACCAGCTGTTTACCTATTTTGTGCAAAGGGTTCAAGGACACCATTGGTTCTTGAAAAATCATGCCAATTCGACCACCACGAATGCCGCGAAGTTGACGAGCACTGCACGACAATATATCGATACCATCAAATGTAATCGTACCGTTTAGGTAATGGCTTGAACCTTTCGGCAGCAACTTGAGGACTGAATTGGCCGTGACGGACTTGCCGGAACCGCTTTCTCCTACGAGAGCTAAGGTTTCCCCTTTTTGAATGCTTAAGGAAACCTTATTCGTCACCTGCTCAACACTTTTACCACGCCCAAAGCCAACGGAAAGATTGTCTATAACCAGTACGTGGCTTGGCTTCTCTTGTCTAACTTCTGTTGGGGCTGTATTGTCTTGGTTCATAATGAAATCTCAGTATTAGCCCTGTCGATGTGGGTCAAAGGCATCGCGAACGGCTTCGCCAGCAAACACCAATAGCGTCAGCATGATAGAAAGAACGGCAAACGCTGACAGCCCAAGCCAAGGCGCTTGAAGGTTCGCTTTTCCTTGCGCCAACAGTTCACCTAATGACGGGGAACCCGCAGGTAGACCAAAGCCAAGAAAGTCCAACGACGTTAAAGTCGTCACCGATCCAGATAAGATAAATGGCATCATAGTTAACGAAGCGACCATTGCATTGGGTAGCATGTGCCGCAACATAATGCGCTTATCACTGACTCCCATGGCATGCGCTGCTTTTACATAGTCAAAATTGCGGCATCGCAAAAACTCAGCCCGCACGACCCCCACTAAACTCATCCAGCTAAACAGCACCATAATTCCCAGTAACCACCAAAAATTAGGCTCAACAAAGCTCGACAAGATAATCAATAAGAACAATGTTGGCATGCCCGACCAAACTTCAATAAAGCGCTGGCCGATTAAATCAATCCAACCGCCGTAATAGCCTTGCGTAGCACCTACTGCCACACCAATAACGCTCGACACTATGGTTAAAATAACACCAAACAATACTGAGATACGAAAACCATAAATTATCCTCGCTAAGACATCCCGACCTTTATCATCGGTTCCCAACCAGTTGGCAGAATCGGGTGCCGACGGAACCGATGCGACAATGTTGTAATTGATCGTATCGTAGCTAAAACGAATGAGTGGCCAAATTATGTAGCCATTTTCTTCAATAAGATCGCTGACATAAGGGTCGGTATAGTCGGCTTCTGTTTCAAACTCACCACCAAACTCCGTTTCTGCGTATTGGCTAAATATTGGGTAGTACCATTGATTATCATACTCAACCAATAGCGGTTTATCGTTAGCAATAAACTCCGCAAATAGACTTAAAAAGAACAGTAGACAAAAGATCCATGTTGACCAGAAACCTCGTTTGTTGGCTTTGAAACGCTGCCATCTTGCGTGAGTGAGCGGATTCGCTGCCATCTATCGCGCCTCAAAATCAATACGTGGATCGACCCACATATAGGTTAAGTCAGAAATAATACTCAAAATCAAACCTAAGAGCGTCATGATATATAAAGAGCTAAATACCACCGGGTAGTCTCGCTGAATGGTTGATTCAAAACCTAGCAATCCTATTCCTTCTAACGAGAACATAACCTCAATAAGCATTGAGCCCGTAAAGAAAATACTGATGAACGCACTTGGGAAGCCAGCAATGATAATCAGCATGGCGTTACGAAAAACATGCTTATAAAGAATGCTGTTTTCATCTAACCCTTTGGCTCGAGCAGTCACGACATATTGCTTGTTAATTTCATCTAAAAATGAATTCTTAGTCAGCATACTGAGTGTGGCAAATCCACCAATTACCATGGCAAGAATCGGCAAAGTTAAGTGCCAAAAGTAATCAATAATCTGTTGGTACCACGTCAACTGATCAAAATTGCTCGACACCAGCCCCCTCAATGGGAACCAACTGAAATAATTCCCGCTGGCGAATAGGATGATTAAGATGATAGCGAACAAGAAACCGGGAATCGCGTAACCGATAATGATCATGGCACTGGACCAAATATCAAACCGAGAACCATGATGAATGGCTTTAAAGATGCCTAACGGTATCGAGATTAAGTAAATAATCAACGTACTCCACAATCCCAATGAAATGGAGACAGGAAGGCGGTCTTTAATTAAATCAATAACATTGCCACCACGAAACAGGCTTTCACCAAAATTAAACATGGCGTAATTTTTCAGCATATCGAAATATCGCTCGTGGATAGGCTTATCAAAACCAAATTGCTTACGGATCGCTTCCACGACTTCTGGGTCTAAGCCACGCGACCCTTTATACCCAGTCGATACATCATCAGAACTAGTATCCAGTTCTACTTCCTTACCGCCACCACTAAAACGCTCCATTACACCTGAATTTAATCCCTGCATTTGAGCGATAGCTTGCTCTACCGGTCCACCAGGCGCGACCTGAATAATGAAGAAATTAATGGTGATGATTGCCCAAAGCGTTGGGATAACCAGCAATAGTCGCCGGAAAATATAGGCCGCCATAATGTCCTCTTATCGACGCTTTTCAGGAAGCTTGTCAGCTTTCTCTTTAGATACCCACCAGGTATCAATACCTAGGTCATAAGTAGGTAGGACATCAGGGCGTTCAAATTTATCCCATGTCGCCACACGATATTTTTTGATGTACCACTGAGGAATGATGTAGTAATTCCATTGCAATACTCGATCGAGTGCACGACCTAATGCGAGAAGCTGTTTTGGGTTGTCTTGATGATCGGCAATTTCATCCGTTAGCGCATCAACAACAGGGTCCATGACGCCAGCAGTATTGTAAGTCGAATCAATGAAGTTCGAATTCCACACTATTTTAAGGTCAGAGTTGGGGTAAGGGTTAGCAAAATAAGAAGAAGAAACCATGTCAAAGTCACGATCTCTCAGCCGCTTAGTGTATTGCGTCGTGTCGATGGTACGAATTCTCATATCTATACCCATCGCGCGCATATTTTTCTGAATAGGAATCGCATAGCGCTCTGTCGTTGGGCTATAGATAAGCAATTCAAAACTCATTTTCTCGCCGGTTTTGACATTCGTCATCACTTTATTTTTTAGCTCCCACCCTGCTTCTTTTAGCAGTGCGAATGCTTTACGCATTTGAGGACGAATTCGACCAGAACTATCAGTCACCGGAGGATTATACTCTTCACTAAATACTCGCTCAGGGATCTTACCCTTGTACTCATTAAGAATAGTCAGTTCAGCCTCGCTTGGTAGCCCTTTCGCTTCATAGTCAGTATTTTGGAAGTAGCTGCGTGTTCGAGTATACTGGTTATAGAACATGTTCTTGTTCATCCATTCAAAATCCATCGCATAGTTTAATGCTTCACGGACCTGCGGATCGTTAAATACGGGACGCTGAATATTGAACACAAAGGCTTGAGTGGCCATTGGTTTGTGATGTTCTATCTCTTCCTTTTTAATATAACCTTTATCGAAGTTCGCTCCAGTATAAGAACTGGCCCAAAATTTAGCGCTGGATTCCTGTCTAAAGTCAAATTCACCCGCTTTAAATGCTTCTAGCATCACGGTGTCATCTCGATAGTAATCATATTGGACTGTCGCAAAGTTGTTACGACCAACGTTCACGGGTAAATCTTTAGCCCAATAGCTTTCATCCAGTTCATAAGTCACGCTTTGACCCGGTTTATAATCTGTAATCTTGTACGCACCACTGCCTACCGGAGGTTCCGTCAGAGGCTCTGCAAAGTTCTTATCTTTCCAAAAATG
This sequence comes from Vibrio qingdaonensis, assembly GCF_026191675.1. Lineage (GTDB taxonomy): Bacteria > Pseudomonadota > Gammaproteobacteria > Enterobacterales > Vibrionaceae > Vibrio > Vibrio qingdaonensis. Next base: position 82,063 of record NZ_JAKRRY010000011.1, read on the forward strand.
CTCAGGCAGTACGCGCGTACTCTGGGCGAGACCAAATAACTTTTCTTTATTTGGTCTCGACATATCGATTCGCACTGTCAGTTCAGATATCGCTTTGACCGACTCGACATCTTTATAGTAAGCACGATACTGTGGCACCCCCTCTTTCATAAATTTGTTAAAGGTGAACTCCACATCTTTCGCCGTAATGGGATGACCGTCATTAAAACGGGCCTTCGGATTGATATCGATTTCCATCCATGAAAAGTCATCAGAGTAACGAACTCGCTCAGCGATCAGTGGGTAGTAAGCGTTAATTTCATCGCTTGGTGAAAACATTAGGGTGTCATAGAGGTTGCCAGATGCTGCCGCCGCAACACCGCGTGAAGCAAAACGATTAAAATTATCGTAAGTGCCAATTTGGCCATATGTGACTTTACCAAACTTGGGCGCGTCTGGATTGACGTAATCAAAATGAGTGAAGTTTTCAGGATACTTGGCGGTACCAAAACCAACCAACGTGGTACTTTCTATTGTATTTGCGGCGATTGCACTGGTAGCGAACAACCCTAGCGTAACCAATGCAACGTTTCTCAATACTGCCATCCCTTTCTCCCTAAAATAGAAAAAGGGCGTCTTAAGGCGTCCTTTCCCTCACAAGCTAACAACAAGTAAATTTGATTATACTGTTATAAATAGCTGTATTTCACGGGGTTTTCAAGGGGCAGGGTCGATTAAGAAATGATTTAACATTAAAGTTTGCAGTACCTTCGCAAAGGTGCTGAATTCTTAGCCACATAAGTCGCAAGCTAGGATATCTTGCGTCTCAGGACAATACATGTGGACACGCCCACTACAGCCTTTCTTCGAGACATAAAGCGCCTTATCAGCACGCTCGATAATGTTACCTTCCAGCGCTGAATGCGTCGCTACACCAATAGAACATGACACGCCGAATGCTTTACCACTGCTACTAACGAAACTTAATGCGTCTATTTTTTTTGAAAGGCGGCTAGCCAATAAATAGGCTTGCTCGAGATTACTATCTGGGAGAATAAGTACAAATTCATCACCACCATAGCGACACAATAAATCTTCTTCTCTGGTACCTTTATTGATGGCGTTAACCACCGCTACAAGTACCCTATCCCCGACGGAGTGGCCGTATTTGTCATTAATGGGTTTAAAACGGTCGACATCAATAATCAGAACAGAACATTGCGTACCGTCATCGTGATATTTTTGATGCTGTTCTTCCAACGCTAGATGCAAATAGCGACGATTATAACAGCCTGTCAATCCGTCCGTATTGGCCTCTTCTAGTAGTGTTTGGCGCTCTTCCATGTCTTTCGATATATCGACAGCAAAACCGATAACCCCCAAGACCTTGCCATTTTTTACAATGGGTGAAGAGACCGTTAAATGGTACAGCTCTTCATCACCAATAAAAAATGGGATCTTTTGTTGGGTAGGTTTAGTGGTGGCAATCACTCGCTTATCACTGGCACGCATCAACTTTGCGGTACCATAACTAAATAGATGCCAATCTGTTTTGCCTCGAATCCCATCCAGACCCACACCAAACGTATCGATCGCTTTTTTATTAACGTATTGGTAATTGCCTTGGCTATCTTTTATAAAAATATACGCATCAACAGCGTCAAAGACTTCTGACAAGCCTAGTAACTCTTCTTGAGATCCTTGATGTGCTGATAGTATAAGATCGAGCATAATTTCGCTTTATAAAATGCATTGGATTGAATATCGAATGCTAGAGTTTAAACCCTAGTTGCCGATTATTCCTGCGTCTTAACTACTTTTCTAAGTCAAAAGTTTAATTTCGTTACGCACTGCACATTTTTTGAATTAATGTCACAAAAAAAGGCTGAATCAATCAGCCTTTCTATTTCTTGCCTCACTTAAACACTACAAGCTCACAACATTAATAACATTATTGATGTTGTTTCTACCACCATACATCGGCTTGAAAGCCGACAATAAAGTCGCTTGCCGCATCACCTTTACTATCTTTACTCGTCCAAGACTCAGGAAGGTAGGTGGCAAGTAGTCTAATTTCTGGCGCCACTCCAAGTGAGGTGGGAAGTATAAACGTTGGCGCGACAGTGTATTTTGTTTGCTTCCATGAATTACCATTCCAATTATTGTAAACGTAGCCAGCTTCTCCTTGAAGATAAAAGTGCTGACTTACTGGTATCGTGGGTCTCACCATTGCTGATGCCCAGTAGTTATAACCACCGTCGGTACGGGCATCACCCGTTGCCATATCGTTGTATTGCGCTTGAATGGAAGGGAACAAACTCACACCATTGTCAAATGTATATCCACCCCACAATAATACACGTGCAGAGGTATCATCTTCTTCTAATTGGGTAAGAAGATACGAGGCTTCACCTGCCTTTCCCCAGTCATTATGCTGCCCTTGTGCCAGAGAACCCGGGTGGTACGCATTATAATCTGTGATTGTTCCTCCTAATAGATTACCCGCTCCTAGACCCTTACCACCTTGTACTATTATCTTAGAAAACCCATTCCCAGGGATAGCAAAGAAACTGCTTAGATTGTAAGTAGCCGTCAAGTCGTAACCCGTTTCCGCCCACTCTTTACCCGTTGTATCCCAGTTGTCTGGCATCGCTTTTAGCAACGCTGATAACTTTAAGTTACCAAACGTTGATGAAATATTAAGGGCATGCATTAAGTTGTTTAGATTCGTAGCATTGTTACCAACGGCTGCCGGTGAAGTCGCCCAACGATCGACATCCTCATTCACTCGATCACTACCGATATACGCTAAATCAACAATAGAATCACCGAGCTCATAACCTTGAATACCAATACCCGTTCCTGACATGTCAGTGTAAAAGAAATCGGTCATGAATATGTAGTTATCGGCTTTGCCATATTCTCTTCGTCCTGCCCAAAACGTACCCGATGGGGTGATCCCATTAAGTTCGATAAATGCGTTACTAATACCTGCATCAAAGGCATCCGCACTAGACGTTAACGCCGATTCTTTACCAATTTTGCTAATACCAATATGAATTTTGAAGCTGCGTTCATCTTCAAATACCCACGTACTGGCAAAGTTTGCCTTGTAGTCATTGTCGGCTTCAATACCAAGTCGACCTAATGTCTCTTTTTGCCCAGCGTAGTTTGCACGTTTGAAATCATTCTCTGCACTGGTAATGACACCAGTCCTAAAGTATCCATGAAACTCAAACCCTTCTGTTTCTTGTGCAAAAACCCCGGTATTGATGCTCAAAGCGGCAACAACGCCTAACGCTAATCGTGATACTTTCATGTAAATGTCACTCCATTTTATTGTAAGCGCTTTCTTTGTGATCGTTAATGATTCTGATAAAGACGCTTAACCACTGCGATATATAACTGCTAGTATTTATTTGATATCGCTAATAACGTGATGTATTAGCGATATTTAGATTAAAAATTAACGAACAAGGCGGATGTTATCTAAGAATACGGTCAGGGATGCGTTGGGCTCTAAAACGAGTAAGTTTTTGACCTTAGACAAATCCACCGTGCTTCCTTTCGCGAATCGGTTACCGTTACTCACAAGTTGCGAAAGTGGAATTCGAACTTCCTGCCACTGCGCTCCCGCTTTCAAAGGCACTTCATAATCACCAGCAAGTGGCCAACCGCTGTCCATTTTGACTAATAACTGAGACTCACTATTTACCGTCGGAACTTTAATATCAAATACCAACTCACCGTTCTCCGCCCAATCACTTAAATCGAGTTCAGGAGTGATGAAATACGCATTACCGACTTTGCCTTTTTTAATTAATTCAATCACTTTTCCGCGTTTAGGCTCGTCAATGAATGACACGCTAACTTGACCATCCGGATCGTAACCACTCACGACAAGATGCTTATTTAGTTCATCACCAAAAATGGACAGTTCGGTACCTTTGCCGTAATCCTTGTCAGCAATAATAATAGGCGGCGCAGCATTTCCTTTTACGAACTTGGCGTCATCTGAAACGGTAGCGCACCCTTTGCCAGTATCTGGGTCTACACTACATTCAAATACGCGAACGTAATCAACCGCCAATGTTTGTGGGAAGATGTCATTATCAATCCCGCCCTCATTGCGATTGGCTGACCAAGAACCTCCAACCGCGAGGTTTATCAACATATGAAAACGTTCGTTAAATGGTGCACTTTCCTTTGCGGTGGTCAAAGAGCCATTTTCTTTGTACTGGCTGTACCAACCATCTTGCCGCTGCGTCGCAAAATGAATGTTATCAACATACCAACGGACTTCACCTTCTTCCCATTCAACCGCGTATGTATGGAAGCCATCGGCAGGGTTGATTTGATTTGGCAAGTGATAATCGGTACCAGAGCTCACATTTTCAGGCCATTGACGTCCATAATGTAGCGTGCCATATACACGACTTTCTAATTCACCTACTGGGGCATCTTCTATGTCAGTTTGTACCTTTAGGTTAACCGCTTCCATGATGTCTATTTCACCTGAGGCCGCCCACGTTCCATATTTTTGGTCCGTCGGTAACATCCATATCGCAGGCCAAGTGCCTTGACCGTGAGGCAACCTTGCTCTTATTTCAAAACGACCGTATTTCCAATCGCCTTTATTTAACGTACGTAACCTTGCAGAGGTGAAAGGCAATGTCGCTTTTGAGCGCATATCACCTTTATTATTATTGGGTCCGGTGAAGCTGCCTTCTTTGGCGACAATATGCAGAACTCCGTTATCCACAAATGAATTTACTTTTCGCTTGGTATAACATTGCTGCTCATTATTCCCTCCCCCCCAACAATTCTCTTCATGACTCCACTTCGACTTATCAATTTCATCCCCTTGGAATTCATCGTTCCAAACCATATTCCAAACAGCATCAGGACTGCCGGTAGGATCATTCAATTCTTCTTTAGAAAATGTCAGTGGTTCGCTGGTAGAACTACAGCCAAATAAGGCAATGAGCAGCGCAGAAGATAAAGCGGAACGTGTAGTTACATTCTTGATCATATTAATTCCCTGTACGACGACACCTTCCTTTTTACAATGGAAAGAACCCGCCTTTACGATTGATTATATTATTATGTTTACGATTTAAAATTAGGGGTGCAATTTCACAGATTGCATGAATATGTTTTTGGCTACCGCCGGATTCGTTGCCCTATTAACAAGCGACAAGGCTTCTTCAAATTTATTTTCCTGTACCAAATCGACAATTTCTAAGCCGTAATTATTCAGGTCTCGCTGAGTTAAACTGGCTTTATATTGTTCAAATAAACTGACGGTGATAGCAGGTAGCGCAGCCTTTTGTGCAACGTGCTCCACTTGTCCCGATTTGGATGTAAGCGGTAGCCTTTTTTCTATGTGATCGATGGACAGCGTTAACTTTCCAATGGCGCTATGAATCGAAAACGGCTGAAGTACACGTTTTTGCATTTCAATACTTTGACTGCGTTGCGCTGCAAACGATTCTGGCAGCTGCCGCAACGTCTCTTCACCGAGTAACGCTCGTGTGGTGTATATCACGATATACTTGGCGTGTTCGTTCATATTCATCAACACCGATAAGTGATAGCGCTCTGGATGCAAAATCGTCTGTTTTTCCAAAGCTAAATCATCACTTGTACTTGTGTAAATAACAGAAAAATTGCTATTAAGTAGCTGAACCTGAGGTACAAATACGTGGTTTTCTATATTGGCATAAACATCGAATCGAGTAATTTTACCAATGTCTGAAAGGTCATAAGCCTGAACAAACGACTTCCCAGTCGGAAGCTCGAAGGCTTGAGATCGACGACTCAGTTCGATGGTTAACTCATTTGTATGGCTCAACTTTTGATAATGCAACTCTGAATAGCCTTGACAACACAAGGGAGCTGCCGCTAATGCGCTCGTGCCAGAAACATCTGAATGATGAGGCGTTTGACTGCACCCTACGACGGTTGAAAGCAATATCGATGCTAGTAATGGTAACTTCATATACATTCCTTTGCCTTTTACAAACTGCAACACGCAACACTCAAAATAAAAACGTCGGGATAACTGAGTACACATATCCCCATATGCTTCCTCCCCCAAATAACACTATCCCGACAAAAACTGGTCAGCCTAGACGCTTAATACGTTAATCGCTATTAACGTATTCTTTGGTTTGATAGTTGCGCTATCGTACTGCACACAAAAAGAAAGCGCTTTCTTTAGTTGCTGAAAAAACAAAACTACTTCTTGATTAACTATTCAGTTAAAAATACAAGAAGTTAAGCAACTAACCCCTTTTACTCTTGATAATAGTAGAGTAATTGAAAATAACCTTTCTGTACACGGATGAACGGATTGCCTATCTTAAACCTTGAACAACGTCACCATAAAGAAAGCGCTTACAATTAGTAGTGTGTGTTTGGTCACTAAATCATCAATTTTTCCCAATACTGGCCGCCAAGAAATGAAATTCGCCACTTTGATCACGTTTTTCTTTTTGAAACATCGAACTTACGTTAACACATCACGGTATTACTATGATTCTGTTGTATAATTTCATCGTTAAATGATTAGGAATATTAGATTGATTACGATAAAAGAAGTCGCTGAACTCGCTCAAGTTTCTCAAGCAACAGTCTCAAGAACGCTTAATGGGCACGCTTCTGTAAAAGAAGCGAATAAAACTCGAGTATATGCAGCGATCGAGCAGTTGGGCTATAAGCCAAATGCGTTTGCCCAGGCGCTCGCTTCAAACCGCTCATGCAGTATTGGTATGTTGGTTGGGACCCTAGATGGCCCCTTCTATGGGCCGATGATGCACGAAGTGGAAAAGGTCGTACGTAAAGAAAACTATCACCTCATCATTACCAGTGGACATGAAAAGTATGACGAAGAGCATGAATCGATCCGCTTTCTGCGTTCCAAAAAAGTAGACGGATTAGTACTGACCGTCGATACCTTACCCGATAGTGAATTACTAGAAATTGCTAACGAAGTCGAAGCGACGGTGCTCATTAACCGCTATATTCCAGAGATCGCTAATCGTTGTATTTGGATAGATAACGAACGCGGCGGCTTTCTTGCAACCGAACACCTTATCCAAAAAGGCCACCAGCATATTGGCTGTGTGACGGGTCAGCTAAGTAAAGTCGACAGTCGAGATCGTCTACAAGGTTTTAGAAACGCGCTGAGCCAATATGGTATCGACTACAATCCACACGCGGTTGTGGAAGGACGCTTTGATCACAAATGTAACCATGAAGCTATTCGTCGCTTGCTCGACCGAGATATTCCTCTCACCGCAATTTTCTGTATGAACGATAATATAGCGATGACGGCGTATAGCTTGTGTATTGAACGAGGCCTCACGGTTGGCGAAGACATTTCAATTATCGGTTTTGATAACGTGTCATTCGGTCAATATATGACACCGGGATTGACCACCATTGACTTTCCTATTCAAACTATGGCAACCGAAGCCGCCAAGAAAGTCATGGGAATCGTACAAGGCAAGAGCAACGCGAAACAACCAAGTGCCCCTATTGTTCCAGATGTTATTGTTCGAGGCTCCGTGAAAGATTTAACGGAGTGATTGCTTCCGAAGTCGGAAAAACGTTTTTATTGTTGTTCAGTTTTCATTGCCAATCAATTTTTGTCGCGAACTTGTTTTATCACGAGCTTATTTTCGTCACGAGCTTGTTTTGTCACAAACCACAAAGGGGAGCACCAAATGGTGACTCCCCTTTTTATAATTAAGCCTAATCTTCTAGCCTAGGCAGAACGCAAAGTATTTTCTTTGCTTACCACCCCCAACGTCGCATAACGACTAGTGAATAGCCCCTATTGCATCATACTCATTGGCAAATTAACCGTTACTGCTTTTACGTGGTGACCACGAGAAAAGATAGCGTTGCTGAGCAGCGTTGGTATCGTCGCTGATTTTAGTCTTGTCACCTCACCCGAAACCATTTCAACGTCAATACTCATCTCTTTCGAATGGTTAATGACATACATGAATGGCACCTGACAATACGTAAATGCAAGGCTATTGACTGGCATTGCTATGCCTTGTCGCTTCCCTTCTACATCAAAGTAACAGAACGTGTTCGCTTGAGTAATAAACTCCTGTTTTTGTAACAACGTCGGCGAGATATGGATTTCACCATCCGTAATCTCAATGCCCAGTTCACCAAAGCGAGTTAGAATCTCTTCTTTCACTTGCCCTGTCATTCCAGGTTGCTGTGCACCAGCTTGTTTAGGAGTATGAGAATAAGGGTCTGTCGGGAATGCGCCATACACGTCTGGCGTTTTGTTAAACCCTATCCCCTCTCGGACGCGATAGTAATAACCTGCTAACTTGGCCGTTTCTTCGCTTTCCGGAGATTCCAAGTATGCACGTTGATAATTCTCTTGCACTGCGAGTAGCAGCTTAGAAACCATGTGCCAATAGATACAGCCCAAGCCTTCATAACCAAACATCGTGCCTGAACGACCCGTAAATGCTTTATGGTTAAACGTCAGCTCGTAGATGTCTTTTATTTGTTCCCAGTCCTGTTCTGTATGGGCAGGGTAATCATGCTTCACTTCTGCGATTTTTTCGATTAACTTACCCACGTTTTCAAAATCAGCATTAAAGTGTACCTGTTGGTTGCCACCCGCCACGACCAATCGCTTGTCATTGGCCGCTAACATGACTTGGAGCAACTCACAGTGTTCTAGCATCGCACTTGAGACTTGGTTTTTCTCTAAATAACTCGGTAACGCTCGATCTGGATAGAGCATTAAACTCTGTTGATCTTCCCGATACATATCACTGGCAAATAGCTTATCTAATAACGTAATAGCTTGCTTAGAATCCAGAATACCAGAGCTCAATATAGCAACCTGACCTTCTAGCATTGGATATAACTCCGCAACTTCAGCCGTGCCATGAGACAAGTCCAGAATATTGTAAGCATTGTACAAACCATCGCTGCGTTTGTTGTTCATAATACTTTGATCAAGTAATGACACACTTACATCCAGCAGCTCATTGATTTTGCTCATATCAACATTAGATTTACCGCTAAATCCATCCGCGTATACCCGTTGGCGATACGCATCTGCACTCTCTTCAAGATTGACTAACATCTGCTTGCGAAGCTCTGGTGTAATATCATTACTTCGTACAATCGTTAACATTTCTTTCAGGCGAGTATTGGTGTTCAATAACCATGTTGACACTTCGTTAGATAACTCAACACTCATTGACGCTTTACAGACAAGCTTTCGCAAGAAAGTGACATAGCGACGAATGTAATACAACGTCACCATCGACAAGCCATTACCGACAATCGCGTTATTCGCATCATTCCATTCTGGGCGCTGGGTATTAAGCCAAATACCACCATCAAGCACAAAGTTACTCAGCTTTGACAATAGAGGGACTAACAATTTTTCAAGCAAGTTGACTTGGTAGACTTCACCATTACTATCAAGTAGTAAGCGTCCGTCACTGCCTAGCGTCGCACTTAATTCTTCCGTTAATTGTTGCTTCTGAGTATTAAAAGAAACTGTGTCTTTCGGGTTTGCAAGTAACCCTTCTACATTACATAGCTCATAAGGCACATTGGCGTAACTATAGTTCGCGTCAGAGAGCCATGATGTCAGGTCATTATGGTGATATTTGTCAGCCAGCTCTAAAAACTTAAGTAAGTAAATGATCTGGTGATCACCCCAATAACCAATATTGCTCCAAGGGTCGTCCAGTTCCAATAATTCCCAGTCCACCCCTTCTTTTGTAATTCGATAAGGGTTATAACCATCGACCGTCGATGCGTTGACAAACTTAGCAATAAACGAACCGATAAAATGCGGATAACTCAGCGCCATGGCTTCCCAGTTTTGGAAAATATCGCGCCAGTTCCCTTGATAGGCAAGGAGTCGATTGCCCTCATCATCACGCACTTTAATTTCAAAGTGGTTCCATGGTCGGCTAGGGTCACCGTGCCTGCGACCGAACGTCAGCGGTAAATATTCGTAACATAAGCGCACAAGTTGGTCATCACCTGTCGCTTTAGCGGCTGCCATTAACTCCGGGTGCGTAAAGTTTGCATTTAAGGAGGCAATGAAGTCAGTGTGTCGTTCGAACACGCGACTGTTCATCGCCTTTAATGAGCTCATGACATCTGCAGCATCAAGGTGGTACCCCGACACAAACACACCGCCACGCATATTGTTAAACAATACATTGGCGTAATGGTGCACACTCGTTTCTTCATTTGATGTCAACTGCCAAGCGTCAGCACCTGACATTAACGTGACGAGATCCAACTGATTACGCGCGACATCCTCATGTACCAATTTTAGGAGGTCGTCACCACGATGTATCGACTGCCTTAGCTCATCGACTTCTACGTGGGTTTTGTCGATATCAGCAACCATCAGCCAAGCCTTTTTCTCTGCTGGCTTTAGTGCAATAGCTTGATGAACAAAATAAGCGCCACGTTCACCACGGGTGAGCTGTTCACGCTGTATCGGCAATCCTTTCCTAAATTGACCCAATGCTTTTGCACTCAGTAAAATATCGGCGTCATTATCGGTGATAGAAAAAGCGGTCGTGGTCCTTAGTGACTCTGCAGGCTCTGCTCGGTCACTAAGCTTTGCGTACATGCTATACGTTGCCATAGGCAGGTCATCAACGCGCTCGTTCCATTTGTAAGCATCAACAAGTGCACTGCGGGTCTGCAGCGCCTGTAATGGCGCCCCCGATGGAAGCAAGTTCTGGATACCATCGATCACTTCCATTTGAATATTCGTTTGCGATAAGTTTGTGATTTCCGTTTCTCTTACGAAACCAAATGTCTCACCACAACTCCAACTGTACTGATAGCGCAGTGCTAAAGAGTGGTTCACTTCCTCAAAAATAATTTTGTCACCCACAGAGTTCTTATATAAGTTCCTTTGAACCTCGTATCGCCCATCATGGTGCTCATTATAGGGTTCCCATAACAATGACGCCCCACCCTCTTGCACAACCTTGATGATGGTTTTCGCACCCGTGTTGTGGGCGCTCTCATGAATATGGTCCACTGAACGATACGGGAAAAGGGCGTTTTCTGGGCGAACACGTCCGGCAGACAATGCACCTGTAGACGAAATAAAAAACCAATGATTGCTCGCTGATACCACACTGATAAAAAACGGGGACATTTGGTCCACATCACTAATTTTGTAAAATCGCTCTCCGTCTCGATCAACAAACTGGCCTGATACGGCTGAATCACTCTCTTTTGTTCTATTTTCCATAATGTATATCACTTATTTGAAAGCGCTTTCTTATGCGCTAAAATGGGAATTAAAGGTTGTGGCAACGAGCGAAGTGCTCAGGTGCAATTTGTACAGGCTCAGGCATCTGGGTCTGGCACTGCTCTGATGCATTCGGACAGCGCATATAAAACGGGCAACCGACACTATCAGGCTTCCACAACGGTATATCCCCTTTCTTCACCATGAGTTCACGACGACCGGCTTTGCCAGCTTCCGGCACAGCTGAAAGCAACAATTTCGAGTAAGGATGCTGCGGGTTTTGCGTCACGTTATCACTTGCCCCCCACTCCACCATGTGACCGACGTACATGACTGCAGTTTTCTCGGCAAAATAACGAGCCGTAGCAATATCATGAGTAATGTACATGAATGAGATACCGTGCTTGTCCTTAAGGTCCGCCATTAAATTCAAAATCCCCAGTCGAACGGAGACATCGAGCATGGAAATAGGTTCGTCAGCCAAAATGACTTCGGGATCAACCGCAAGCGCACGAGCAATAGCAACCCGTTGGCGTTGCCCACCACTCAATTCATGAGGGAATTTTTCCGCCGTTTCTTTTACCGGTGATAAGCCTACCAATTCAAGTAAGTCGTATACCAGCTGGGGCACGGCTTCTTTTGCTGCACGTTTATGAATCAGTAGCGGACGTGCGATATGATGATAGATCGTATGCACGGGATTTAGGCTGCCAAACGGGTCTTGGAAGATCATCTGCACTTGGCGTGCGTACTCAAGAGCCCCATTTTGTTCAATGTAAGTGTTAAGCGGCACACCCTTAAAGCTAATGTTGCCGGACGTCTCATCGTAAATACGAGTTAGGATTCGAGCACCCGTGCTCTTACCTGATCCGGATTCTCCAACAATCGCTAACGCCTCACCTTTTTTAAGTTCAAAAGAGACATCATTCACGGCTCGCATTACATTACTTTTTGCCGATTGACCAAGAGGAAAATCTTTAACTAAATTATTGACGGAAAGAATCACTTCATTACTTTGCATCTTTCTTACCTCACATCAGATGACAAGCGACCAAGCGGTCAGCATCAGTTTGAATTAACCTTGGCTCTTCACGAGTACATACTTTCGTGCACTCGCCGCAGCGCTCTTGAAAATTACAGCCAGTCGGGATATTTAACAAATTCACAGGGTTGCCCGGAATGCCATAAAGGCGCTCTTTGGGTCCATGAATTGTCGGGAAAGAAGCAATCAACCCTTTTGTATAAGGATGCTTAGGCGAGCCAAAGACTTCGCTTGCGCTGCCCAGTTCAATCAAATTTCCTGCGTACATCACGCCAATTCGGTCGGCAATTTCACCCATCAAACTCAAGTCGTGACTAATAAACAAAATGGAGAAGCCAAATTTCGTTTTAAGATCATAAAGCTCGTTCAAGATCTCACGTTCTACGACCACATCTAACGCCGTGGTCGGTTCGTCCATAATAATCAACTTAGGCTCTAGCGCTAAAGCAATCGCAATGACGACACGTTGACGCATACCGCCGCTGAGTTGATGGGGAAAACTTCCCATTCGGTCAGCATGAATTCCTACTACTTCAAGTAATTCGGCACCACGTTCATGCGCTTGCTTGTAGCTGACCTTTTTATGCGCGAGGATCACATCCACCAGCTGCTCACCTATTGTGATAACTGGGTTTAAGGAGTTCATCGCACTTTGAAACACAACAGACACGTCATTCCAACGAAACTTACGTAGCTGACGAGCATTCATTTTCAGCACATCCTCTCCCTTGTAGAGGACCTCTCCTTCCGAGATTAATGCCGGTGCTTTGTGTAACCGTGAAATGGCAAACGCTAAGGTACTTTTGCCGCAACCTGATTCACCGGCGATACCTAAGGTTTCGCCAGGTTGAATGGTTAAGCTGACATTATTTACTGCACGTGCGATACCGTTTGGTGAAACGTAATCAACACATAAATTGTTAATTTCAAGTAATGCACTCATTATAGGCCTCGACGCTTATCTGCTTCTTTCTTAAGTTTGTGCCACAGCTTCATGTGTGGACCCGTCCGTAGTTTCGGATTACTTACTTGGTCGATAGACATATTGATCAAAGCAAGTGCACCGCCTGTAATAGCAAGAGCCATTGCAGGGACAAGCATTTCCCACCATGCACCGGTATAGAGCGACGATGACGTTTGTGCCCAATACAACATAGAACCCCAGCTCACTTCCGTCGCATCTCCCAATCCAAGAATACCAAGACCAGCCTCCGCGCCCATGGCGTAGATAACCGTTCCAAGGAAGCCTCCAAACACAATCGAGACCAAATTAGGCAGTATTTCTACTAAAATAATTCGTGCTTTTGATTCGCCCATTACCTCAGCAGAAATAATGAACTCTTTGTTTCTAATCGCCATGGTTTGTGAACGTATCACCCTCGCCCCCCATGGCCAGGAGGTAATCCCCAGCAAGACCGTTATCACCAAGGAACCGACCTGCCCTAAGAACGCGGCTAACACTATTAATAACGGCAATTGAGGAAAAACGAGAAAAACGTTGGTCAGAAAGTTCAAACGATCATCAATTTTCCCACCAAAATACCCAGACGATACTCCAACCAGCACCGCGATAGTCATCGCGATTACACCAGCACTCAATGCCACGGTGAGCGACTTTCTCGCACCATGTAATACTTGGCTGTAAACATCTCGCCCACTTCGAGTTGACCCCAAAATATGGTCCGCACTCGGAGCCATATGGGGTCTTGCTACACGCTTTTGAGGATCATGGGTCGCTAGTGAAGATGCGAATATTGCTCCCATCAACACCAAGCTCATTAATGTTCCACCAATAATAGCGGGAGGGTTTCCGTAAAAAAATGCGTAAACCGTACTTAACTTACTTTTGATATTTTTCCATGAAAAACGTGGTTCACGAGCCGCTAAGTTTGGCTGATTTGTGTACTTATGAGCATCAATTAACTTGTCCATAATGCACCCTAATTTGAAATACGTGGGTCGAGCCAAACATATAGAAGATCGGCAATAAAGTTCGCTGTTAATACAGCGGTAACGAGAATAAGCAAAATAGCTTGGATAAGTGGGTAATCACGCGCAATGATGCCTTTTAGCAGGATATTACCTAGGCCCTGATAGTTAAAAACCACCTCGGTCATGATGGAACCGGCAAACGAAAAGCCAATGGCCATCGCAATCGCCGTCGCGACAGGTAAAATGGCATTACGCCCTGCATAGCGATACATCACTCGAAAACTACTCAGCCCTTTTGCCTCCGCCATGGTGACGTAATCTTCCCCTAGGACATTGATCATGGCATTTCGCATATTAAAGACCCAGGTTGAGATACCAACAATGACCATCGAACCAACAGGTAAGATCGCATGCTTAGCCACACTAGAAATAAATTCCCATGTCCATGCAGGCTCCAAAGATGGGTCGTACGTGTACGCAAGCGGAAGCAGCTCCATTTTTAAACCGAAAAAGTAAAACAGTAATAAAGCGGTGACGATATAAGGAAAGTTACTGATAAATGCTAAGACTGGCGGAACCACCTGACCAAAGAAACCTTCACGACGATAAGAGGCATAAGTACCAATACTGACGCCGATGATAAGCGCAACAATTAATGACCCCAGCGCAAGAAACATAGTCCATGGCAACGCCATCGCCAACACGTCCGAGACACTCACTGGAAACATGAGAACCGAAGGACCTAAGTCCAGCGTGAACACACTTTTAATATAAGAGAAATATTGAACGAAAATATTACCATCTACAAAACCATACATTTCACGCACTGCATCCATTTGAGATGGATCCATACGTCCCTGAGCGGCAGCAAACAACGCATCTACAGGGTCGCCAGGCATCAGCCTTGGCAACATAAAGTTGAACGATATAGCGATAATAAATGCGGTAAAATAAAAGCCAAAACGGCGAGCTAAAAACGACATAGCAATACCTTTATAAAAGGGGCTAGCAAAGTGATAGCCCCAATGATGTCAGTTACTTAAGATGTAAATTATTAAGAATAATTACGCGCTTGCCACCGTCGTACCAGACTGGCTGGATATACGGATTTTTCTCGCTTGGCCAGCCAACAATTTTTGTTGAGTTGTATTGGAACCAAGTAGGGTTTGAAAATAGCGGAATAAATGGCAAATTCTCTGCTGTAAATGCTTGCAGCTCCGAAAGGATGGCTTGTTGCTTCGCTTTATCGCCAGTTTTGCCGAAACTTTCAATTAACTGATCGATTTCAGCACTGTTTACACCGTGTCCAGCATGCCAAGTTTTACCGATGCGAGAGGTCGAAAAATACTCTTGATAAGCTAAGATTGGATTGGTTGCGACCATCGACCAGTTAATAGACATTTTGTAATTACTGTCTTTTAGGTTGCTGTCATAAACGGCCCAATCGACGGTTTTAACCTTGGCTTTAATACCAACTTCTTCATAATACTCAGACACCATCTGAACCACTTGAATCCAGTCCGTCCAACCGTTGACCACTTCAATATCAAACTCAACCGTGTTACCAGATTTATCGTCTCTAAAGCCATCACCGTTGCGGTCTTTAATCCCCGCTTCGTCGAGTAAAGCCTTCGCTTTATCAACGTCATATCGAGTAAGTTCAGAGAATTTATCATTTACGCGCTTATCGATGCTGCTCATATAGAGCTCCCCAATACCACCGACGTTAAAGTTGGCAGTTGGGTAGCCGTAAGCGGCAATGTCTACAATCGCTTCACGATCCAATGCCATGGATAACGCTTGGCGTACACGTATGTCGTTAAACGGTTCTTCTTTGGTATTCACATACAAATGGATAGCGTCATTCGCCGGATACCAAAAGTGATGCTCGCTTGGGTTTTGAGCGACAAAGGTCGTTTCAATATCAGCAATAAAGTTTGAACCCCAATCAATCTCACCTTTGATCAATGCTGGTTGAATTTGAGAGTTGTCGTTGTATGAACGGTACGTAATGCAATCTAGATGAGGTAAATTTGCGAGGTAATAATTAGGGTTTCGGCATAGCTCAACTTGTTGAGGCTTAACATACTTCACCGTTGTCATTGGACCGCTACCAATTGGATTCGGGTTAGTAAATGTCGTTAAGTCTTTTGCCTGACTCCATACTGCTTTTGGAACAATATGGTATGAAGGGAAGTTCCACAAAAATGTTGAGTCGGCTTCATTAAGTTCGAATGTCACGGTACGGTCATCAATTACATTCACCGAAGCAAGGTTTCCACCTGACCAAATACCCTTTTGGTCAAAAGCTGGCGCTGTTTTAGTCATCGTGAAACTAAACGCCACATCTTCCGCAGTCAGTGGGCTACCATCTGACCATTTTAAGCCATCACGCAGTTTGACGGTGATGGTTTTAAGATCATTAGAATAATCTGCAGACTCTGCCAATCGCCAGTTCGTTTCACCCGTCATATTATTAAAAACCATTAAAGGTTCAAACATCACACCGTGATAGAGATCTTTTGTTGTATATGGATTGAAATTGTCAACAAACCCCGTATTGATGATTGGAACGGTCAACGTCCCGCCCTGTTTAATCTCTTCCGCTTGCGCGCCAGCAGCCATTAAAGCTCCACATAATACTGAGGCGATGAGAGTTGTTTTTTGCATCTCTGAATCCTTTTCTTTTAGAGTGAATAAGCGCGGTCTTCAAATTTCTCGTCATATAGGGGGGTTAACACATAAAAAGAAAGCGCTTTCTTTTAGAGATACTATTCAATGCCGCCTCGGATAACAAAGGGTTAAACAATAAACCTCGAACAGATCACACAAAGGTAAAACTAGTAGAATCAACACCTTAACTATAAATACATGAGTTAAACATATAGAATTTAAAAAATAAAAGCTTAAATATCAATAGGTTGAACCACATTAACTCAGTTAATCACTAATATACAGAAGTGTGACCGCTCTAACTTTATGAAAGCGCTTTTATTGTTCAATATTACTAACGCCTTCTTTCAATATGGTAACGCCGCCTAATATAAACTTTAAAAACATAAGGTTATGGTATAAATCATTCCTTAATTTCTCATTATTCATAGTGACACTACTGTTTGAGTGTGGAGTTTGTGGCATAATTTTGAAAACGCTTACATCAGGAGGCACTATGACGATTCACTTTTGGAACGGAAATAAATCTAAGCCGCGTCAGGATTTTGAGCGTAGCCTACTTCAAAAAATACTCCTGACTACTTCGCGATCAGTAGATGACACTTTACTCTTTGATGACTGTAGTGATTATCCCAACGCGGATGATGAAGGTAATATATTCCAGACAGGGGTTGATATTTTAGTCACGGTTAAGGGGAATCAGAAATTTTCTGGGAAGCCATTTATAGAGATCAATCGATCGTTAACGAAAGCGTTGCTCGGCCAGCGAATCCTATTCATTCGAGCTGATGACCAAGCTCGTTTTCGCTCCATCCAATCCATTAAACAGTTAAAAGTTGGTATACCTGAGACCTGGGTAGACGCAGAGTTATTTCGGCACAACGGTTTCAATGTTGTCGAAAAAGGCAACTTTGATGGCCTCTTTACCCTGTTATCCGATAAGAGTTGTGATTTCGTCTGCTTTGGTGCCAATGAGGCGCTAGATATTTATCAGCAACGTGTCGATGACAAAAAGAGCATCATCCTCCTAAAAGACAAAATGATCCTCTACCCCTTCCCACTCGTTTTCTACGTCAACGCCAATCGTCCTGACCTTGCTAAGCGAGTCGAACACGGTCTTCAAGTATTGGAAAGAACGGGGGAATTTGAAGCATTATATCAAGAATACTTTGGTGATATTGAGAACGAGTTGGCGTTAGATAAGCGCGAGGCACTACCGCTACACAACCCATTTATCTAGTGCGAACAAAAAATTAGTTAACATTGTAATACCAGAAAACAACAAAAAGAGGCGACACTACGTCGCCTCCATATACACTGCCGGTTTCTCCCAATAAGAATGCTTACGGCGCAGAATCAATCTCAACAGGTTGGTAATGTTTCCCTTCCAGCTTGAGCCATTCTGGTAACACCGTTCCCATTGAAATGGAGGACCATGTACCTGAGAAGATGCCGATGAACATGGCGGTGGCAAACCCTTGTAGTGCGTCACCGCCTAAGAACCAAAGTGCTCCTACCGTCATTAGCGTGGTACCCGATGTCACCATCGTGCGGGCAAACGTCCCTAATACCGCTTGATCACTGACTAACGCGGTCTCTTCGTGAGGTTTGAACTTCAGAATTTCACGAATTCTATCGGCAATGATGATCGAGTCATTCAGTGAATAGCCTAATATCGCTAAAATGGCAGCGAAGACCGTAAGATTAAACTCCATTTGAGTCAGGGCAAAGAAGCCTAAGACTAACACCACATCATGCAATAACGCCGCCAGTGCACCACTCGCTAGGCGCCATTCAAAGCGGAAGCTCAGGTACCCTAGAATACTCAGCAATGATACCAACAGCGCCAATCCCCCTTGATCGTAGAGATCTTGACCAACTTGCGCGCCAACGATGCTATCGCTCACAATACTTGAATCAGGATATGCCTTCGCGAGTACTTGTTTAAACTCTTGGTGCACCGCATCACCACGGTCAGCCGAGTAACGAATGGTCCAGCGACCTTCATCACCGGACTTAGTGACAGAAATACCCTCACCGAGTACCGGGCTTAATGTCTCGCGTAACTCAGTTTGAGTCGTTGATTGCGCTAGCTGGACTTCCGAAACAACGCCACCAGTAAAATCTAAGCCCAAATTCAGGCCTTTGACACCAACCACAATGATGGATAACACCACTAGAGCAATTGACAGTAGGTTAGTGAAATAACGAATTGAACGAATATGAGTGGTTAGATAATTTTTCATCATTATACCCTTACTTCTCTGCGAGCATCTTTGCCCCACACAAGATTGATGATGGCGCGAGAAACAAAAATACCGGTAAACATACTGGTCAATAGACCTAGACCTAGCGTCAAAGCAAAGCCCTGAATTGGACCATTACCCATTGAGTACAAGATAACCGCAGTAATCATCGTGGTGATGTTGGCATCTAGGATAGTGGCAACGGCTGAATTAAAACCTTGGTCAATAGCCTGAGCAAAGCTTCTCCCCTCGGCGAGTTTGTCACGTATTCTTTCAAAAATGAGCACGTTGGTATCCACTGCCATACCCACAGTAAGTACTAAACCAGCAATACCCGGCAAGGTTAATACCGCACCAGGAACCAATGCAATTAGCCCTAACAAACAGCTCATGTTGAGCATTAATGCCACATTTGCAACCCAACCTAAACGTCGGTACCACAGCGCCATGAATGTTAGCGTTAGCCCAAGACCTAGCGCCAGCGCAGCAAAGCCATTTTGAATGTTTTCAGCACCGAGAGACGCACCGATGGTACGCTCTTCAACTATTGTGACTGGTGCTGTCAATGAGCCTGCACGTAGCAATAGTGCAAGCTGCTGTGCTTCTTCTAAATCACCAGATCCGGTAATTCTAAACTGGCTACCAAGCTGAGACTGAATGGTCGCCACACTGATAACTTTCTCGCTTCTTTGGGTTTCTCCACGAGCATTCACACCATATTCGCGATACACCGTTGCCATAGGTTTACCAATGTGAGTGGCAGAAAAATCACTCATCATTTTTCCACCCATGTGATCGAGGGAAATATCTACTTCCGGACGATGCATTTGGTCAAAGCCAACTCTGGCGTTGACGATATGCTCACCAGTGAGGACTGGCTTTTTCACAAGAACAACCATGCTGCCTTGCTCGTCTTTTACTCTCAGTGTGGAAACCGCTTCACCACCCGGCGTTTTGACTTCATAAAATGCTAAGCTCGCCGTCGCGCCGATAACCCGCTTGGCCATGGAAGGATCTTGCACACCCGGCAATTCAATGCGAATACCCGATTCACCTTGGCGCTGCACTAATGCTTCAGTAATCCCTAATTCCTCAATACGTTGACGCATAATTTTTAGGTTCTGCTGCATTGTGAGGTTAAGAAACTCACTACTATTTTGCTCACGCAGAGTAATAGAGAGTCCTTCACTGTCGCCTTTAGCTAGCCACTCAGGGTATTGGCTATTGATGAACTGACGTACGGAGACTTCGTCAGCTTTATCTTTGGTGCGCACTAACATGCCATTACTATTTTTAGGGCTAACCGTGACACCAAATATTCGTTGCTCGCGCAGTGCTTGCTTGACTTCATCGATAACGGCATCGCGCTGCTCAGAAATCGCTTGGTCAACATCCACATTCAGCAAAAATTGAACACCACCACGCAAGTCAAGACCTAGCTTTATTGGAGCAAAACCCATCTCTTTTAGCCATGCTGGCGCAATCGACGTGTAGGAATAAGAAAGGCTATCACCTTTGCCGATTACGTCATTGAGGGTATTCCTGGCTTTAGTTTGATCCGCTTCATCATTAAAAACTAGCGTCGCTTTGTTGCCTGTCAGCGCTATCGATTCGGCTTTAACACCTTGAGCATCCAGTAAACTGCTAATTTTGAATGGAGTGTCGAACTGGCTGCTGCTATCCGTAAACTTCAGCTCAATGGCGGGCTTCTCACCATACCAAGATGGCAAGGCACTTAACGCTAACAGCAAACACGTGGTAATAAGGACCAAATATTTCCATTTGGAATAGTGGTTCAAGCGCTTTAGTGGTTTATTTTTTACACGCATAATTCTTCCTCAGCACTGAGCTGATAATTAAAAATTGACCTTTGGAGCGGAGAAAAAATCAGACCATTCACGCATCGTGAACCCTCTATTATTTTGTTATCCGCACATTGTTATTAGTTAATTTAGAAGCGTTATGCGTACTGCCCATTCAGGGCAACATAGAAGGTATTACTGTCTTTCCAACCACTGACACGGTGATCACTGATATGGAAGTAATAATGAGCAAATGAGAGGGGAATATCTGTAATTAAGCCGACCTTGAAGCAGCAATAAGCATCGCCAACTTCTGTGACGACGCCAAAATTTGCCGATTCAAACTCATGGGGTTCGTTGCCGTTACTGATCCAACGAAGGTTCGATAAAATCGCTTTAATTCGATTATCATCAGAATGCGTGGACATCGGGTGAGCAGGTTGAGACGACGTCTGATTACGGTGAGGGATCGGAATAACATCCGGCGTAAATGACGATGTACCCTGCCCTGAGACAACATCTGAACCCATGTCAGAAGATATGCTAGGCTCTGTTGCTACAGAGCGACTGTTAAATTCAAAGGAAGTGGCAGCATAGTCCGTATTCGGAGCCTCTGTTAATTTTTCAGACGCAGTGACTCCAAAGGACGTAAGAACTACGACACAAAATGAAAGCACAAACGACAACAAGGACTTCGACACAGCTTAACCTCAATGAATTTACGCCGCCATTATTCGCCCATCTGAGTACAAACACAAATAAAAAATACTAAATTCATCACTGCAATTAGCCCCTGTCATCTTGAGGGAACAAAAACTGACCACTATAGTAAATACAGAGGCGCTGAATAATTCAGGCTCTTAATTGCAGGTGAATAATGGAACTGTCGCAAAATGAACGACTTACATTAGTGAAATACGCCCTCACCATTCTTGATGGCTGGGGTGCCTCAAATATCCAAACAGAAGCAATATTAGAGCTTTCTCCCGCCCAACATGCCCGCCTGAAAATTACGCCAGCTACGGTTGCAGTTACCCCCTCAACGATGGAGAGAATCCACATAATTGTTGAAATAGATGGCTATTTACGTACCGCGTTTGACAACTCGCACTTCATCAATAACTTTATTAATGTTCGCAGTAATACCAACCGTTTCAACGGTTATGCACCCATTGAGCATATTGAATGTGGTGAAATTAGCGGATTACAGCGACTTAAACAATGCGTTCAAGATTTAGCCAGTGATGTACAAAACCCAACATCTTAATATGTTAAACACTCAAAGGGG
This sequence comes from Vibrio qingdaonensis, assembly GCF_026191675.1. Taxonomy (GTDB): domain Bacteria; phylum Pseudomonadota; class Gammaproteobacteria; order Enterobacterales; family Vibrionaceae; genus Vibrio; species Vibrio qingdaonensis. Next base: position 104,312 of record NZ_JAKRRY010000011.1, read on the forward strand.
GCGCATCATTAACCCTGAAGCTACGAATTAATATTGCATCAGATACCACCAGCCACACATAAAACACCCTAATTATCAAACATGCAAACCAACACAATGAATATCTATCGTGGTGACAAAATTCGCTAGTTGATGTCTCTTGGAAACATCAACTAGTATGCGCTGCAAGTTAAGAGCGGGCGAAAAGCGTCCTTTCTTTTAAACTGATATGCATCGTTTGGAGTAATTGTCGTGAATGCATTTAAAAATTTATGTTCCGATAAAATGAATAAAGAACGCATTAAACGTGAGCATGATTTGCTTAAGTTAAACTGTGTAAGTGACAACGAGTTCAAATCTCGAATGGCCATTTGGGATAGTTTAGCGTTTGCACCTGCGCCACTAGAAGAAGCAAAAACCTTCATTAACACCGTCTTTGGCAAATTACAGCAAGATGTTAAAGAAGCGCATCATGAACTATCACTTAGCCATAGTGAGTTCGTTACGTTTGCTACAGAAGAGATCACCTACATTAGAAACAACGTCGCTAACCAAACTACGCAATATATTTGGTATGCAGTGATTGCACTTACTACTGCCTGTATTATCGCAATCTGCCTATAATGGAATAAGCGCCCCAAATTAATTAAGAGCGTTACACAAGCTAACGCTCTTACCCCTGTCTCATTGTAAATTCTTCATTTAGCAAAGACCGCCATTATTCAGAATCTACGAGTAACCCTTGCCTGATAGCTTGCGATCACCCAATTCTTGATAACCACTCCGTCTTCACCATCTGCGATGTCCATCATTTACCCTACAAGAAAAGAGCGATAAGCTAGTTTGTTGTATAACTCCCACTCACAAGGATGATGTGCATCATGAACCAAACTATCGCCACCATGTTAGGCCACCGCTCCATTCGTCAATTCACGCCACAGCCAATAAGTGCCGAACAACGAGACATGATTGTACAAGCAGGTCTAGCGGCATCGTCTTCAAGCTTACTGCAAGTCGTTTCCGTCATACGAGTGACGGATAATAAGAAGCGAAGTCTTTTAGCTGAATACGCCGGAGGGCAAGCTTACGTAGCCTCTGCTGCTGAGTTTTTAGTGTTCTGTGTTGATTACCAACGCCATATGGCTATCAACTCCAACGTACAGGCTGATTTCACTGAATTAACATTAATCGGTGCGGTAGATGCGGGAATTATGGCACAAAACTGTTTACTGGCCGCTGAGTCTCTAGGATTAGGCGGCGTATATATCGGTGGTCTACGCAATAACGCACAACAGGTAGACGAGCTACTCAATCTCCCTCAAGGAACTGCGGTATTATTTGGTATGTGTCTAGGATATCCAGATCAAGATCCAGACGTAAAGCCACGTTTACCACCTCATGTCATTGTGCATGAAAACCAATACCAAGCTTTAAACATGGCCGACATCGACGTCTACGATGAATCGATGCAGCATTACTACGCTCATCGCTCCAGTAATCAAAAACAAGCAACGTGGTCCCAACAGACAACCAGCAAACTCTCTGGAGAATCTCGACCACATATGCTCCCTTACTTAAACAGCAAAGGACTGACTAAACGGTAATCACACCGCTTGTTCAAAGCACGTAAAGTATTCACCTATAACGAACCACGCCGCGTTTCGTTATAGTGTCTACTTTACGTTCGAGCTTGAATCACACAATACCGTTAAAACGACCAACCCACTTTAAAATTAAACGCCGTTTCAGAACGATCAACAAGTGGCAATTGGCTGACGCCGACACTGCCTGTCCACCCTTCATTTTCAACGATGAAATCAACCCCTGGCGTGACACCTGTGTAAGTATGGTGATCAACATGGTCACGTCCGGCATAAAAGTAACTTCTGTCTAATGTTGAATGAATCACACCCAAATTCGGCGCAATATATATCTGATCGGTCACACCGTAAGTGAGCACAACCCTAGCCGCATAAAAATCAGATTGCGTATAGTACCCACCATCCGGATTTTCCTCGATTCGACCCGCTTCAATGCCGCCACCAAGACCCCATTTCCCTTGTCCATTTAGTTGATATACACCCAAAGAGTAAGCCTTTGTTGAATTGAGAAAAGACACGCCCCCTAACACTGAAAGCTTCCCTTCCGTGTCTTTTGCAAAGGCAGAAAAGGTCACGGCTGCAATAAGTGCAACACCGAAAATCATATTACTACGTGCTCTGTTCATTCATTTTATTACGTTTATCGGAAAGTGGACCGCACTGTAGGCAACCCATGCCTCGGGGTCAAAGTAATCGACCACCTTTAACAAAAGCCTGACGAAACCACAAAGTTTCAAAGGATTTGGTCATTTTTTTCACTCAATAAGAAACTACCCGCGAATTTATATTCCCTTTCTTACTGTATAGGAATATAAATTGCGCATACGACCTGAAAAGTAGATAACCAATATGGACAACACGCAGCGATCCACCAATCAAGTTAATGAGAAGCCTCTTCAGCTTCTGATGCAAGTTGCGCTTTCAGAAATACCTGTGTCAGCTAAGACACTCAGTATGCAAATGGGTGTGCCGCTAAGCAGTTTGTATCGCCACATTAAATTGCTAAAGGAGTGGAATTTAATAGAAGAAAGCACACAAGACAAAACCCTGATTGTTGGCCCTGCGGCATTGATGCTCATGCACAGCTATCAATCCAACCCTCATAATTCTGAGGCGATTGAGAGCATTCTGAGTCGCTTGCAAAAACAGACCGGAGAAATGGCAGCATACATGGTGCCCGTCGGCTATCGTGCATTGTGCGTTAGCCTACAAGAAAGTGCACAGGCCATTCGCTGCAGTTATGTTCGTGGCCAAAGTCAACCTTTGTTACGTGGTGCTTCATCTAAGGTTATGCTCGCATTTTTACCAGAAATGCGTTGTGAAAAGATTCTTCGTTATTTCGGTGAAGAAGACAATATCGACCGATGGATGGCGGAATTAACACTTATTCGACATCAAGGGTTTGCTGTCAGCACATCAGAGTTTGACCCTGGCGTAACTGGTATTAGTGCCCCTGTTATGAAAGGAAGCAAGTTACTAGGAGCAGTCTCTATCATGGCTCCTGCGTATCGAGTCGAGGCCAATAAGGATCGATTCATATTACACGTATTACAAGCGGCCCGAGCACTACCACCAGAAAGGTAAACCACTACATTTTGGGTGATTTAATCTCTCGTAAGGTTATTTACTCTCTCGCAGGTATTGACTATGTTAAGCGTCTTCAAGCAATTATGGAAAAACCGTTATCATCCAACCATTGAACACAAACTGCCTATTTTTACCGTTTGTGAATCAATCAAACCGATAAGTAACGTAGAATTTGAAGACGCTGAATCGCTGTTAGAAACGGCCTATGACTGGCTAAGCGATCAAAGTCATTCTCACTCTATGAGAAATGTAGGTCACTTCCCGCTACTTTCTGTTTACTCTGCTGAACGACCTTACTTCGAAAGTCCATATGCGAATTGTGCACTAAATTCTCAACTCGTTGAGCACCTTTCACACGGTGCTACGCCGATGGTGATTACCAACTGCCATGAAACACTTCTCAACCTTCTACCGAGTCTAATTATTGACTCGGAACAACTTGGCATCATCAACATCAATGCTGATTTTTTAATGGATCAAACATTAGAAGTAAAAACTGGCTCAATGCTCCACTTTGCCCTAAATCGACACAACGAATGCCGCGCGTTCCACATTGGGATTGATCCAAATTCTGCGAGCAAAAGTCAGTTGGATTACGCCGAAGATATGGGGTGTGATTGGGCACTCTTGAATGAAGTCAACTATCGAAATAAAGGCATGGTTAAATCTCAAGTCGCTCGTTTTCTGCACCACTGCGATAAAGTTGTCATCACCATCGACCTAGCTTCTATCTCAAAGACTATGTCTAAGTTAGAAAATCAAAAACTCGAACTATCTATGGTTCTTAGAATCCTACGTCAATGTATGAGCGCTAACAAAACCACCTTGATCCAACTCGTTGGCAACAAAGAAGAACACATATACTCCGCGTCAACACAGCTAATTGTTGAGCAAGCGAGCCACTTTTATTATTTTTCTCGCTAACCATTTACTGCCTTGCTTTAAGGGGAGTAGCTTTGCGCTCTATCCCCTTTAGCAAAGTAAAAGATCCACACGGAAAAATATTGTGCCGTGCGACGTTAATGGCTAAGCGTCATCCACTTTTTGTCGACGCCTCATTAATTATTATTAGTTATTAGTTATTAGTTATTAGTTATTAGTTATTAGTGCTTATATCTAAATGTTCGACTGTCATCCAAAATCTCAATTCTGATGGGCACCACTCCTTGCTTTGTACTGCCTACTTTCTCAAATGCTTTTTGAGAAAGATCGATAGTTCTTCCTTTTACATACGGTCCTCGGTCGTTGATTTTTACATCAACGCTCTTATTGTTGTTGGTGTTAATGACTCTAACAACCGTACCAAACGGGAGCGTTTTATGAGCCGCAGTCAGTGCCCTCATATTGTACTTTTCTCCACTGGCAGTGAGTCGGCCATGAAACTGACTGCCATACCATGAGGCAAGCCCGGTAAGTTGATGTTTCCGTGCATACTCTTGTGTTTTAGGTGACGCATTAGTCGAAATGGATGAACAGCCCGCGAGTACGGTGAATGCTAATAGAGTGTATATCAGGGATATTGATTTCATGTGCCTACAATGTCACTTTCCTTAAATGTGTCCTTTAAGTATTCATGGTTATATTGCAACGTTCATCAATACTGTGTCAGTAGTCCGTGATTTTGCTTCTGTCCATTTGGATACTCGACTCGTTTCTACGCGCCCCCTTCAACCTCCTATCGTAGGCGCTCAAATAATACGCAACAACACAGTTGACATGCCTAATAAATCATCACAAATCGAAACATAATAGTAACAAATGAAATTTTTATACATTTTTATTGCATAAAACATCATTTTGAGTAGTATACATACCTAGTGACTATTAATGCAGTAAATCAGCATGAGAATTCAAGTTAAGCAAGTAAATAAATCCTATGGTGAAACACAAGTTCTCCATGATGTCAGCTTTACCTGTGAACAAGGTGAAACTCTGGTATTGCTTGGCCCTAGCGGTGCGGGTAAAAGCTCTTTACTCCGAGTGTTAAATTTGTTGGAAACCGCGAATAACGGCACCCTCGACATCGCGGAGCAAACCTTTGACTTTGCTGCAACCATTACCGAAAAGCAGGGCTTAGCACTGCGCAAAAAAGTGGGCATGGTCTTTCAGCAATACAATTTGTGGCCACACATGTCAGTCATAGACAATTTGATTGAAGCGCCGGTCAAAGTCGCAGGTATGAATAAAGAAGAAGCGAAGAGTGAAGCTTTAAAAATATTAGCAACATTGCAATTGGCAGATAAGGCCGATGCTTGGCCATTGCAACTTTCTGGAGGTCAACAGCAACGGGTCGCGATTGCCAGAGCGCTAATGATGAAACCTGACGTCCTTTTATTTGATGAACCGACTGCGGCACTAGACCCAGAAATCACAACGCAAATAGTAAATATCATCAAAGAGTTAAGCAGCACTGGCATCACCCAAGTTGTGGTAACTCATGAAGTGGATTTTGCTAAAAAAATTGCCAGCCATGTCCTTTATTTAGAGCAAGGTAGAATTGTTGAACACGGGACTAACGCTTCCTTCACTCAGCCTAAAACTCAAGCTTTTGCCGAGTATTTAACACACTAATTCACTCGCCAACCTATCACGTAACCACTCCACTCATTAGCGCCACCGCTATTGAGATGAGATCGGCGTAGTCCTTAGGATGGCGAAAAAATATCAACGAGGATGCCACCATGGTTTACCTCACTTGGAGAAATATTATGAAGAAAATTCTACTCGCATCAATCATCGGCCTTGTATCTGCTAACGCGGTTGCTCAACAAGAAATTAAATTCGCGATGGAAGCCACTTACGCACCATTTGAGTACGTCGATGAAAACAACCAAATTCAGGGCTTTGATGTCGATTTAGCCAATGCGCTTTGTAAGCAAATTGACGCAAAATGCAGTTTTCACAACCAAGCCTTTGATAGCCTAATTCCAGCTCTAAAATTTAAGCGTTACGACGCCGCCATCTCTGGTATCGATATTACAGAAGCTCGTCAACAGCAAGTTAGCTTCACAACGCCTTATTACGATAACTCAGCGGCATTTGTAGCCCTACAAGGTAAAGTCGCCAACCAAGCGGTACTAGAAGGCAAACGTGTCGGCGTACAAAACGGCTCTACGCATCAAAGCTACCTACTTGAACAAATGACCGGTGTGACTGCCGTACCTTATGCGAGTTACCAAGATGCCTTTATCGATATGCAGAACGGTCGTATCGATTCTGTATTTGGCGATACCGCCGTGGTTGCTGAATGGTTCGATAAAAACGACAAGCTCACTTACGTCGGTGAACAGATCACTAACCAACAATACTTTGGTAATGGCTTTGGTATTGCGGTAAACAAAGGTAACCAAGCGCTGCTTGACCAATTGAATACCGCGCTCAGCGCTGTAAAACAAAATGGTGAATATCAAGTTATCTTCGACAAGTACTTTGGTAAGTAATATGGGACTGACGGGCTACTCCTCTTCACTCCTTCAAGCAAGTTGGGTTACGATCCAACTTGCCTTGGTCAGTCTGTTGGTTGGGTTGGTTCTTGCTATCGTTTTCGCCGGTGGTGAGATGTCACGCAAGAAGCTAGTATCTTGGCCTACGACCGCCATTGTCACGGTCATTCGTGGGCTGCCAGAGTTATTGGTGGTGCTATTCATTTTCTTTGGTTCGACGCAAGTCCTGTTTCTTATTACTGGCGACTTTATTGAAGTGAGTCCGTTTCTTTCTGGTGTGATTGCGCTGTCGTTGATCTTTGCCTCCTATGCAGCGCAAACCATTCGTGGCGCATTGAAAGCGGTTCCTAGCGGACAACGCGAGGCAGCACGAGCACTCGGTATGAGTCGCTCGCGCACATTTATCAAAATTGTTTTACCTCAAGCAGTGAAACACGCGCTTCCCGGCCTTACGAACCAATGGCTGGTGTTATTAAAAGATACGGCGCTGGTGTCATTAATTGGGGTGACTGATTTGATGAAACAAGCGCAACTGACGTCAGCTGCAACGCACGAAGCCTTTACCTGGTACGCCACTGCCGCTGTAATATACTTGGCAATTACACTGCTTACTCAGCAAGCCGTTAAACGCATCGACAGCAAGTTTTCGGTACAACAAATGTCGGCACCGAAGAAAGGAGTCACCGCATGAATCAACAACACGTTTGGCAAATGCTGGAAGGATTGGTGACCAGCTTACAGTTGACCGTTGCCTCATTATTGGTTGGCTGCATTTTAGCCTTGCTGATGACATTAAGCCTCATTTTACGTACCCCATTAGTACACTGGTTGAGCCGAGGCCTCATTACGGTTTTCACTGGCACGCCGCTACTTATTCAAATTTTCTTAGTCTATTACGGGCCTGGACAGTTTGACGTCATTAGAGAAAGCGTGGCATGGCACTGGTTAAGCCAACCATGGTTCTGTGCGATGTTAGCACTGGCGCTCAATACTGCCGCTTACAGCACTCAGTTGTTCAAAGGCGCTTTTCGTGCGATCCCTGATGGCCAATGGCAAGCTTGCCGTGCATTAGGCATGGATATGAAGGCCACGCTTGGTGTATTACTGCCGTTTGCTATTCGTCGTGCAGTTCCTGCATATTCGAATGAAGTAATCTTAGTCTTTAAAGGCACATCTCTTGCCAGCACTATCACCATTATGGACATCATGGGTTACGCTCAGCGTATTAATGCGCAAACCTATGACACATTAACGGTATTTGGTATCGCGGGATTATTCTATCTTGCCGTCAACGGCTTACTCACACTGCTATTTAGAAAGGTAGAAAGGCAAGCTCTGGCGTTCGAATCCAGTCGTTAGCAGTAATCGAATCAACGAAAAGTCGCCTAGCTTTCCCTGTTGGGAAATGGAGCGCAGTGAAAAATGAAAGAAGCTACTCTCTAAATATAAACAAGCTACTATCTAAATATAAACAAGCAACAATGTAATTATAAACAAACGATAATGTAAACAAGCCGCCCCATTTGATTTGCTCAAAGGGGCGGCTTGTTTATTTATTCGCTAAAATCATTAAATCATTACTTTAAGGGAAAACACCAATACGTCGGTATACAGCGCCGTTTCAAAGCCAAAATGGCTATAGTGAAGGGTAATCGTTGGGGCGAATACGGGTGTTATTCCGCCAATCTGAACGCTGTTATCCTCTTTAGAATAGCCGCTAATCCCACCAAGCCTCAAACCAACTCGAGCCCAAGATTTCCAATCATATTGAGGATGATAAGAAACAATGTATGAGCGATTATCAAAACTATTAATCAGCGTAAACGCCTCAAATTGTTTGTATCTAAAACCCACAATATAGTTGTCTTGATTTCGTCCTGTCGATGTCAGGTGCTCTGTCCACCCAGCATAGGTGAGATCAAAGTTCCCTTTAAGTGGGTCACTATCTTGAGCATTTTCTGAAGAAACGGTTTTTGTCGGTACTGCTTCAGATGTTAGCTCATCCGCGAACGCGCCAGTACTCACGCACATCACAGCGGCAAAGACCCACCTCGTGATTTTACTGATTATGTTATTTATTGTTTGACTCATCGTTTTCGTCATATCTCAATTAGTTTCAGCTGCTATTTTAATAGAACACGCGCCATTAAGTTCGTCTCAATTTGTAGACAATTGTCTTTATCTGCCGAAACAAGACGTTACCATTTGTAACACGCTATATTGTATGCCCCAAACCAATTAATTCAAATACTTCATTACAATCCAGACTCCATAAATACTATCAATCATTCGTGTCCAGACGACTGATGACATGCAGAATGTGACGCGAGCCGTGTGATTGTTGACTCAATCCCACGTAAAAAATAAGCATTAATTCTGTATTGTGGGTAAATGATAATCGCAAATTTCTGTGACAATATTGCGATTATTTCGATAAAATGGCGCCATTAGATTACGCACAAGGAAAGTAACCATGAAAAAAATCGCACTTATATTATTCATTGCCTCCTCTCTGATGGCTTGTACGGAAGTTGGAAGTGAAGCTTGGTGTCAGGACATGAAAGAAAAACCAAAAGGTGACTGGACTGCAAATGAAGCAAGTGATTACGCAAAGCACTGCATTTTCAAATAATCCCTCCCCTCTCATAGAATTCAGGCGGCATTCCGTAAAGTCTACATCGTCTGAGTTCTGTTAAAGAATATAAAGCACACGCATAGGCCATATACGGTATTCATCACTGTTTTCTGTTGCGAGAGACACATTACTTAAAATAGAATCGTCGTGAGCGCAGCTTCCGCAAAATCAATATGCCCCAAATCGTAAAAACGACCTCTGTAGAAAAATACAGCCACATCGTCTCATTAGGATTTTGCACCACTACGATAGCCAGCCCTCGTGTGATCGCCATGAGTCCAGCTACCCACGTTGCAGCAAGCACTGCCATTCTTAACGTATCATGCTTTAATACCAGCTTTGCCAATATCACCCCAATCGCAATCGACAAGCCCCCATACATTGCACTGATGTCAATCCTGCCGGAAGCCGACGTAATCTCTGCATCCGTCACCCTTTCAAACATCACGCTCGGTGAAGCAACAAATAGTCCGCCAAAAATGACAAATACAATGATAGTAAACCAAACCATTAGTTTTGCTTGAAACATAACATCGCCCATTAGTTACATGCTCATCACTAAGCGTAATGCAGATCCTATAATCCGATAGCTCGAAATAGCGAGACTGCTGTCTTTTCCCAACAAAAACACACTACACTCATTGATGGATCAAAGAGTCATTACGCCTGCACAGACTAAGATCAGTGCATTACCCACGGTCATGTTAAGACGTAGCCAAAATCATTTCGGTGTCATCAGTACATAATAAAATGCGATTCAGTTCAAAACCTTATCTCAGCAATAAATTGAGCTCACTAGATAAACCCGTTACCGTAGTCACTTAGTATTATTTACGGACAGTCAGCTATCAGGTAAGGACAGTCAATGAAACCACCTACATTTCAGACCTTTATCAAAAGAGTAGCGGTGCTTGGGCTTCCTATTGCGCTGCAAAGCTTACTCTTTAGTAGTTTGGGGTTCATTGACACCCTTATGATTAGCCAACTTGGCACAGAAGAAGTGGCCGCTGCAGGGATCGGTGCTCGAATATTTTGGGTTTCTATTGTTTTTCTCTGGGGGCTCAGCTCTGGGATGGGGATTTTACTGGCGCAGTATTGGGGCGCTGAAGACAACGACGGATTTAAAACCAACTTTGCACTCGGTACGATTGTGGCGCAATTCTTCGCCTTTAGCTGCTTCGTCGTTTGTTTCTTTTTTCCCAGTTTGTTGCCGAGCCTCTTTAATCCCTCTGAAGCGACGCTATTACTATCCCAACAGTACGTACAACTGCTTGGAATTACATTGCTATTTTCCGGTATCGCCCTATCGGTTGACACCGCGTTGCGTTCCATCGGGCAGACTAAAATTAACCTGTATTTTTCCATCGTCGAGATTGGGCTAAATATCATTTTCAACTATGTGCTGATATTTGGTCACTTTGGTGCTCCTCAGCTCGGACTACTAGGGGCAGGCATTGGTACTGTGATGGCGAGAGGAATTCGTTTGACCATTGCATTGATCACTATCTATGTTCGCTACCCAATACTAATTTTGAACCGTCTCCATTTCACATTGGCACTAAAGCGTGAACTTGTTGCTGCTTTTACGCGTATCACCTACCCCATCGTCATCGGGACCTTCATCTGGTGTGCAGGTATCTTTACTTTCCACCTGATCTTGGGACGGATGGGAGAAACCGAGCTCGCGACGATGGCGGTCATCACCCCACTAGAATCTCTTGGATTATCGGCTGCTCATGGTCTCGCTAGCGCAGTCGCGATCATGATCGGTAACGCTTTGGGTGCAAACCTATTTGAGGTTACTCGTTTGTACGCAAGATGGGCACTACTTTGTGCTATTGCTCTTGGTACAATATTGGGACTAACATTATTCGTCATGCAAACGGTCATCTTATCGCTTTATGGCGCATTATCCGCAGACGTGATTACGCTAATGACCCTTAGCTTCCCAGTCATCGCACTCAGTATTCTAATGCGCACAATTAATATTACGCTGATTGTTGGCGTACTTCGTAGCGGTGGCGATAGCAAATTCTGTATGAATATGGATTTTGTCTGTCAGTGGTTGTGGGCGGTGCCGATGACAGCGCTTGGTGCGATTATATTTGATTGGCCATTCACCATTGTACTTTTGATGATGGTGTCCGAAGAGATGGTGAAAGTCTTTCCTGCGGCGTGGCGAGTATTTGGTAACAAATGGGCAAATAACCTAACGGAACAGAAAGGATAACAGGTCGTCACCGTCCATCCAAAGCCTGCCGCTTCCAATGCGCCGCTTGGCTTGGCTGAACGAAGTATTATGATGTTAATATCTACTATTTAAAGTTTTAGTATCTAAGGTTTTAGTAGCTAAGGCTCTAGTATCTAAGGTTATTGAACCCAAATCGTCGTAAGAAGTGCGATCACAGCGGTCGTCGCCAAATACATTAAAGCGATTGTCGCGATGTCTGCTTTTGTTGAGGTTGATGATTTTGACGCTTTCGCTTGCGCCTTGTCGGTATTAAGCATAGAAAGAAGTGCTGAGTTCATAAGATCCCCTTACGTCGGTAGTAGTATTGCAGCTGAAGCGAATTCTACTCAAAGTGTGATTCACGTCAAACAATTTTGCAAGAAAACCGTAAAATAAAGTACCAACTCAGGCATATCAGCAGTTCTGTCTTAATAAGCCTTTTGGTGACATGAAAATTAGTCATAAAAAAACCGCTCATTAAGAGCGGTTCGTTGTCTCATTGGGTTTAGAGTGTCTTAAGCAGACTGAGTTTCACGTTCTTTAATCACATTTTTTACCGGATTTGCGTAGCTATCCATCAGGTAAGCGTGAGCACCTTCTGGCAATGCATCCAATTTATTTTGTAGCGTCTCTCGCGTTTTATGAGTGATCGACTCATCATCACATCCAGCCGCCAACATGTTGATTGGGAACAGGGTGTAGTTTTCATGAATTTGACGGTCAATCTCAGCCGCTAATGCATCTGGCGTCTCAAAGTTTTGGTCAATGACATCGCCAAATACAACCTGAATGCGACCTTTGCGTCCAATAATGCCCTGAACAATGCTTTCAATATCTTCAAACTCACCTTTTTCGTAGCTGCCATGCTCTGCTTTCTCGAACAGCTCATTGGCCTTCGCGGTATCACACGGATCATTCTCATAAGAAATGGACACTGGTACAATTCGTAGCGAGCGAATGTATTCAGCAAACGGCGTTTTCTGTTTACGCCCTTCAACATGGAACATTTTAAGGATTGCTGGATCAGTAAAGTCATTGCCGTCTTTAGCTCGACCTTCCTTTTGTGCGATCCAGATTGAGTTCTCGGTATCTAAAGAATGTTTAATGTATGACGATAGCGTTCCGAGTGCCTTCATCATCTCACGCGGCCCTTTCACTGAGCGCTTAACAATAAAGCTCTTATTTAAGCGCATAAGTTCAGTGGCACATGGCTTCTTAAGCAGATTATCACCAATAGCTATTCGCACTGTTCTGTGTTTACTTTGATGCAAACCATAGTTCACTAGAGCCGGATCCATCGCAATATCACGGTGGTTAGACACAAACAGATAAGCGGTATTTTTATCTAGTTTATCCAAGCCTTTGAACGTGACGCCATCGGTGGTCGCCTTCAAGGTTTTCGTGAGGTATTTTTTCACCTCCATCTGAATCGCTTCGACGCTATCAAATTTCGCCCACTTAAACTTTAAGTACACTTTAAGAATAGGACTCATCAATGCCTTAAACCAAGGAGCATGATTAGAAAAACGGTGGTGTAGAATGGCGTCGATGAATTCCGCGTCATTGATCAAGCGATCGAGCGCAGCAGGGATCTCTTCGTCGTTGTACGGACGAATCTCAATATATGGGTCTGTATTGTTAGTCATTATGGCTACATCAAATTAAAAGCTGCACTATTCTACGCTGAGACTCTAAAGACCGCAGCTATCTTAAGTCTATTTCTGTTAAGGTCAGACCACTATTTTCGTGTAATGTTCATTTTCATTCATGTAAAAGCGTGATCTAAGGTTGGCTTTGCTAAAAAGTCACGTTAATCTATGGGCAGTTTAGCCAAATTAAGTCAATCATGAACCACGCTATCGAGTTCCAATCCACTCATTACGAGTTTTTAACGATTACCCCGCGCAAAAAAACGCTTCATAATCAGCTGTATCGTATTGAAAGCGGTAAAGTGCTACTGAAGCTTGGTAAAAATGAATACGTGTACAATGCTGGGGAGGCTTTTTGGCTACCGTTTGACTGCTTGTCGAGTTTGACGATATTGCCCAACACAAAACTAAGCTTGGCAAAGTTCTCTGTACGCCTATCTGATCTCTTTCCTTCACAAGCAGGGAGAGTCACATTAACAAGTCTACTCACCGCCTTGCTCAATAAACTCAATGAACAGATAGATAGTGAAATCAGAAAAGATTTACTTCAAGTAGTACGCCACGAGGTAGTTGCTCTGCACCCACATCTCTCTCAAAGCAAAGAGTGCAAAGAGATCACTGAGTGGCGCCCCAATACGACTAGTATCAGTGGTGAGCTGTCTCTCGTCTTACTAGTAAGAGAAGCTAGAAAACAGAAACTTTCTGGCATTAAAAAAGAGAGCATATGCGAAAAGCTTTTTGGTGGGAGCGAGATGCAGCTCCAGTCACTATCCTTAAGCCTATTAGGTAGTGAAGACTTCTCCCAATGAGCCATCTCAATGCTCAGCCTCAACAATCAGCTATTTATCTAATAACTAACTGCGTATCTATAAGTCTCAACGCTACGCAAAATCAGGTTATACGACCGCTGTTAAAATTAACGTTCATAAGACAGTAACCGAAACCACGAATGTTCACTACATCAAATCCCGTATTCGATTCTTTCAGGACATTCCGGCACTTATGAATAGTATGCGTTAAGTTATTATCAGTCACTGGCCGGCGCCAAACGTAATCTTTAACGCAATATTTCGATACCACGTAATTCTCACCGTAACGAGAAAAAACACATAATGACCGTACTGTCAGCATTGACATGTTAATGAGTGACCTAGATTCCATCACTTTATCTCCCTCAACATCTAACGTGAGTCCAAAGTATGTTTGAATTTCGTCTAGTTGGCTACAATTGCCACAAGAAGTAAGATTACATGCGTGTTCATATTCCACTGGATATTCACCTTAACTGACAAGTTAGTTATCGTTATTGTTCATTACACTATGATAACTAATTGTCAGATTGCGTAGCATAGGAGATGGGCTATCTATTCGTAAGAAACCCCCCACGAACACTGACTTCTGAAATAAGCCCCATGATGTTATCCACATTAAATTTTTCTAGCACTCGTTTTTTATAAGTAGACACTGTCTTATCACTTATATTTAGCCTACGCGCAATCTCTTTATTTCTATGTCCGTCTGTCAGCAGTTGTAACACGCTTAGCTCTCGTTTTGAAAGGTGTACCTCGTTCCCTTCATCTTCAACACGGCACTTTTTAAAGACATAACCATTGGCTGCGGCGGTAAGAGCCGCTTCAAGGGTATCAATTGAGTCAAGCCTAGAGACCACCCCTTTGATATTCATCGTTTCAAATAACCTCATGAAAGAAGAGGAAATATTCATGCTATACGCTATATTATAGATATGAGGGCGAGACTCAGTTAGTGATAACATAACGGACGTCGCGCTGGCGACATCACTCAAAGGGTCGAAAATAATACAGTGGATGGATTTAGATTGAACATAATCCTCAATCTCATCCAAGCTTTTCAAACTATAGACATTCGCTGTAAAGTGCAGTTCCTCGATTACCTTCGTAAGTGAGTGTAATAATAAAGGTTGCGATTCTACAACAATAAAGTTAATGGAGTTTTCTCGTAACATGACTACCTCGTAGATTAATTGAGTTAAGTAATCCATTACCGAGGTATCATAGTAAGTCAAAAACTTTTACTTTGAGGAAAAGCTAATTGTCCGAAAAGGAAATCACCTGATGATATAGCTTGAATATTTTACTAGCATAAAAACAGAACGAACATCATATTTATCAAGGATCCGACGCTTATAGGTACTTACCGTTTTCTCACTAATATTCATTTTCCGTGCTATCTCCTTATTGGGATAGCCATCTAACAACAACCTAAGCACTGCTCTTTCTCGAGTTGAGAGTTTGACTGACCTCCCGCTCCCTCGTTGCGAAACCCTTGACGACACCTGACGAAAGTAAGTATAACCACGGCTAACGGCCTTAACCGCATCTGCAACTCGAGAAACACTTTCTTTTTTATCTAAATATCCCGACACCCCCTTACTAATTGCAAGATCGGAGCATAATCTTTCATCTTTACTAGAGATTACGATCACTTTTCCGTCGAAGCCAAACCGTTTTGCTTTATGAAGTAAATCAAATCCATCATCATCACCCAGCTCTATATCTAACACTAGAATATCCACCTTACATTTAGCTAAATACGCCAATGCTTTTTTTGCACAAAATATTTGCTCTACCACTACACCTGAAAAGCTATCTTTTATTACACTTTCTAACGCCGCACATACTAGCGGATGATCGTCAACTATCAATATATTCATTCACTAAACCTCTATACTTTATGGCTTGGCTTGGCTTACCAAAGAGAAAACCTTGATATATGTCAAAACCAAGATCATTAACTAATTTTAACAATTCATTGTTTTCTACACCTTCAGCCACAGTTTGTATATTAATATCCTTACAAGCCAAAACTATATTTTTTATTAATGCATATATCTTGTTGCATTCACCACTCGCGAGTAAAAGCTTCCTAGATATCTTGAGTTCATAAAAAGACAAACTAGCTAGTTTTTCAAATGTCGCATGATCCTCTCCAAAGTCATCGATTGAAAATCTAATTCCAACTAAACTTAGCTTGTTAAATGCATACAAAAACGTACTATCCAGTAAATAGCTACGTCCTTCTGTAATTTCGATAATCACCTTGCTAAAATCGAAATCATAAGACACTAACAAATCTATGATTGAGGTAACTATTCCAGGTGTAGAAAATATATCAGGTGATGCATTAATAGAAAAAGGAACATCGATGTTCTCTAATTTCCAATAACGAATTGCCCTCTCTAAACTAAGTAAGAAAAGTTGGCAATAAAAGCTTGTAGGCAGATCATCCACCAAAAACCTTGCTGCTGGTATAACACCTTGGATAGGATGTTCATATCTAGAAAGTATTTCATACCCTACAATCTGCTGTGAATTCAGTGCAACTTTTTCTTGATAGTAATTCACAATTTGATGTTGATATAGCGCAGTTAACAATTCGTGCAATTGAAAATCATTATTGAAAACATTTGGTTTAATACTCTTACTCAGCATCAACGATTGCAGCGTTTCCCCTAATGTATCGATACAGAAAGGTTTTTGCAGAAAATCAACGCGTTTGAAACCTAATTTATTAGCCATTAACACAACAGATTGAGAAAAACCTTGCGCGATTGAACTAATCATTAATATAGGAACGGATTTATCGATGGTGGCGAGACGCTTAATAAAGTCCAATCCATCGCAAACTGGCATGTCAATATCACAAATAATAAGTTCAAAAGACTGAGTTGCGAGAATGTTTGATGCTACTTCACCATTACTTGCATGCTGAACACTTCCTACCCCTAAAGCACTTAAGTAGATACTAGTCATTTCCCTATCAATCTTGCTATCATCAATCAATAATATACTTTTATACATCATCACTATACCCAATTTCTTGTAGCCTATTTGACAAAACTTTTACTAGCACATCCTTACTCTCTATCACCTCTTCAACAGATATAGACTCTAAGCATCGACTTTCTAGTAGACCTGCAACTTCACCGATTTCTGATTCACCAATTGAATTAGATCCTCCTTTTATTTTATGCGCTAATTTCCTTATTTCTTTTATGTCAATAGCTAATTCAAGAAGAGATAAATCACTCGTCATTGTTTCACAGAAAATTTTATGAAGATATGTTCTTTGCTCTGTTGAAAGCGTTGATATATAACTAGCTATCTTATTATCTTTTTCTTTATGCGCTTTATACTTGTAGCGATTATTAGAGATGACATCGAATAGCTTTTTCACTTCGAATGGCTTCAAAATAACGTCATCAAATTCATGCATTCTAGCTTTAAGTGACTTAGAGTGCTCTGCGGTACAACCTAATATAGGCTTGTTTTCAAATGATGTTAAGTTCTTTTTTACCCAATGAACCAATGATATCCCATCCATTTTAGGCATATGAACATCGGTAATCAGCATGTCATAATCCGCCCCATTATTTTGCAGTTCTTTCTTCGCTTCAATTCCATTAGATACGATAACCGTTTCTATATCCAGTAATTCCATTTGTTCACTTAACATATATTGATTAATCGGGTTATCTTCCGCAATTAATACTTTAAGCCCGCATAAAGAGTGAACACCTTCTTTCTTAATTCCACTGCTCGATGTACTTAGCTTTTCCTTACATTTATAGAAAAGGTCTGGATAAAAAGGCTCAGTACTTATCTCCCAAATACCGGACTCTTTGTTAAACCCCATACCAATACGATCATTGTTTATTAGTATTAATTCATCTTTATCATCACTCATTGTTACATCATCCAATGAATCGACAATTTTCATACAATTATCTTGACTAGGGCAAGATTTAAACCAATGCCTGACAAGTGGATCCTTTCCCGAATAGTCAAAGCATAACTTTGTTTTTTTTTGCTTATAACTCTTTATTGGCAAAGATACTGTTACATTGGTTCCCTTTCCTTCTATAGAATCAATTGAGATATATCCAGCCATTAAATTAATCAGCTTGTTTACAATCGTGAGACCTAATCCGGTACCACCATATTGACGTTCAATCGAATCATCAGCTTGGCGAAATGGGTCATAGATGAACTCTAGTTTATCTGAACTGATGCCTATGCCAGTATCAGTAATGCTAATGCTAATATCATGTTCCGTCACACTAACTTTGACTAGAATCTTACCTTGTTCAGTAAACTTTACAGCATTGGATAAAATATTGTTAACGATTTGCCCAAGTCTAAGATCGTCTATCAATATGTATTCTATGTCATTTCTACTCCACTCTGTTTCAAACACTAAACCACGCTCTCTTGCCGACGTCTCATGCAACCGAACTAAATCACCAAGCAAATCCGTGTATGATACGTAGCCTTCAACTAGACTTATGCCTTGACTATCCAATTTACTATAGTCGAGAATGTCATTAACCAACAATTGCAAGTTCTTTGCCGATGACGTTAAACTCTTAATTTTATAGTCATCAGCTATACTGCTACTCTCAAAAGAAAGTAGCTCAAGCAAACCTATCATAGAAGCAATTGGCGTCCTCAATTCGTGGCTCATGGTCGCTAAAAATCGGTCTCGACTCTGAACGGCTTGCTTTGCTAACTCATGTGCTTGTTCTAATGCTGCGCGCTGCTCATATTCAGAACTCACATCATCGACAATAGTCAACATCTTGTTACTATTCGGTATTATTCTCTTAGTGACACGAATTTTATCAACAAACCCAAACTTACATTCCTTGATATTTTTTGTTCTAAGTTTATGTATACTATCTTCCTGTTCGGTTATTTGCTGTTGTATATGACAGCCACCAAGTTTAAGACAGGATGAATAATAAGGGCAGTTACTCACCCCTATCTCAGAATCATCTTCAAGAATAATTAAACTCGGTAATTGAGAAATAATACTCGCTGACCAGTTTGAACTATCAAAGACTCGCTGTTTGAAGCGCGAGTAACTTTTAAACATGAATATCATTAGTGCTACACTTGATGCCAATATTGTTGTCCATCCCACTAACGTATACATCTTAAACCCCTCCCTTATCAATGAACTTAAACTAGGTTGGTCATGTTCAAGCAAGAGAATATTGTTCATTTTATTCAAGCCACTGCCACTAAGATCGCCCATACCAAAATCAGCATCGACAAATGCATAGCCCACACTTAAAAAAAGAGAGGTAACAAAGAGCACTAGCCCACTAAATGAATCAAAGAATTTTCGCATTACATAGCAGCCAACCAGAAATAATATTCCTTAATTCTATATTGTTATGGATATTTTCGATGTAAGACTGGATGATTACGCGAGTAAGAAATATACTACAGGTGTGATAATAATTATTGAGAGCATCTTAAGTAGTATGAAACAAGTAGAAAACCTTCAGTTACTGTATTCACTATTGGAAGTATTCAATGCACAAAGTTTGTCTGAAGCCGCAAAAAAACTTGGCAAAACCACTAGCGCGGTTAGTAAGGATCTTTCAAAATTAAGGGAACAGCTTGATGACCCTCTATTTATACGTTCAAACAATCGCATGCTTCCTACCGAGTATGCAAGCAGTATCGCCCCAACTATTGAAAGACTACTTATTGATATTAGTCATACCATTAGCTCCAAAAATACTATCTCTACTGAACACTATAACAAACCTATCAAAGTCGCGATCACTCATATGATAATGGATTTGTATGGTGACGAAATATCAGTACAACTTTCCAACAAATTTCCCAATGCAAGCATCGAACTTTTAACCTGGGATTCAGCTTCTAACCAACAACTTCAAGAGGGAATCATTGATTTTGGCATCCACTCTAGCCAAGTAAGCCATCCTGGAAAAATACGTTATCGACGCATGATTACGTACGACCTCGCAGTCACCTGTTCAGAAAAAGATAAGTACAAAACGCTGGACAAACTCGCCAAAGAGAACGAATTTATGTTTCTAAAAGTCAAAGACTGGAATGATACAGAGACAATATTAAACAGCATAGCGAATAGAAATGATATCAATTTAAATTACACGCACTTCGTTGATAATTTAGCTACAGCCATTAAAATAGTAAAACGGAAAAATTTATGCTTTATTATCCTGAAAGTCATAGCCGAGTATCACGATCTCCATTACATATCTTGGCCTTTAGAAAACAACCGACTGACTTTTGGACTCTATTATAACACACACCAAAACGAACTACTAACGAATGAACTATATAACATTGTAGCTAGTGTTTTAAAATCAGACCCTACTAGTTATAATCAACTTGAAAATTTAACTTGAAACTATAGGCTCCCACTGGGCCACTACCAATCCATTCAAATTCTGATCTAAGAGGAAAGGTAAAACTACTTTGTATTCCATCGGTAGGAAAGTCATAGCGGTGCTTAAATAATATGCCACTACCACCTCCTTTCATATTATGAAGAGCCATCAGCACTGTTGGGACGCCATCACCGGCATGGACTGCAATCGCGTTACCTTCAGGAATCGACACGTTATCTCCTTCAACATTAAACGTCCAAGAAACGTTATTCTGCATTGAAATAGGACTCACACATGATAAATTAATATCAAAGTCGTGAGTTACTTTTAGGGCTTTTCCTTCCGTGATAGTTGGAATGCTTTGAGCCGGGTTATAGTTAAGATGGCAGCTTGCATTATAAAAACTCACAGGGGTCTTAGCAAAGCTTCTAACAACAAAGTTGCCTACTGCACTATAAAACTCACTATAGTTAAGATCCATTATGTAACTGGTAGTTAAGAATTCGCTCTGTACACTCTCATTTACCTCTCCTACTTTTCTGACGTTGAACATCGTTGTATTTACCACTCCAGAGGCTATGTATGAATCCTCAACTGGCCCTGATTGTGTTTCAACAAAAACAATCGTATTTTCCTGCCCACCTATCTGCGTTTCCACCGTCAAAGGTGTTTCAAGTTCAATATTGGGAATATTTGAGTAAAATGTGTTACCGGATTTCAAGGAAGTGTTCATTTGAACAATAAACAATCGCGCGGTGTTGCCACTATGCGGCCTGCAACGCCAGTTAAAACTAACATTAATTTGACCAATAATCTCCCCAACCTCAGCATCACCAATTGGTATACCTTTACCGACAAAATTCGATGAATACCCACTTACACTACACACCCCCCAAGGGAGAGCATATGTGACTTTGGGTAAAAAAACCAATGTGAAAAAAATTATAAATTTAAATATTAGTTTCATTAACTTTAACCTATATTTTCTTAAGCAACTATTATTTGTACGAAATTGATCCTATCATCATTGACTTAATATACTCCAGAAACTTCCAGGTAGGAATAATACTACAGCCATTCTCGCCAATTCCTATTCCACTAACTGTTTGCCCTGATAATATGTTGACTGTAGTTTATCAAGACTCGCAAATTATTATAATCAATAACATATAGGATCTATCAAATGAAAAAAAACACTCTATGTAAAAGCATTATCGCTAGTAGCATATTATTAATTAGTGCTGGCTCTTATGCTAACGATGGCCAAATAACCTTTAACGGTAAAGTTACTGCTGCATCGTGTCAAGTAAGTGGCGGGACAACTGATGGGACAGCAACGGAGACGCTAAGCATATCAATGCCAAGCATCACAACCGACAGTATTGACGCAACCTCCGGCGCCCTAAGTGGTCATACATCATTCAACATCCAATTAACAAATTGTCAAGGTCCAGACGAAGAACCCATTAAAGCGCGAGTAGCATTCTCCGGGATTGGTGATCCTGACAAACAATATGCATTGAAAAACACTGCGGCTAATGCTGCTCAAGGTGTCGGAATTCAGCTACTTCAAGAAGACGGCACAACTAAGATCGACATCAACGGTGGTAGCGCGATAGCCCCTGAAGAAACTCTACCATTAGCCAGCGGAACTGCAGTTCCAATCACCTTCAATTTCCAAGCGGCTTATATCAATGTAACTGGAAACAAGCCTACTGCTGGTGATGTTCTAGCAACAGCGAAATACGTCATCGAATACAACTAAGCTCATCTGACATGCGTACCTTTGGAGTCAGTTCCTATTTTGGTTTTGACTCCAACTCTCTAATAACTCTCGGTAGAATATGAAAAACCATCAATTTTTACGTTTTATCCCCCTATTGCTTTCCTATCAAGTATCCGGCTCGGAATTCGACCTAAGCTTTATGAATAGCGATATCTCTGGAAAAAAACTAGATATGCGTTGGTTTGAACAAGCTATAGCACCAGGAGAGCACATGATTGATGTAGAGCTCAATAAACAGAGCACACAACGTATGCTTATTGAGTTCAAACTAAATGACACCAACGTTCTTCAGCCTTGCCTTTCTAAGGTTGACGTTCTTGATTTAAATATCAAAACACCCGCAGTCGCCAAAGACTGTTATACCGTCGAGGATATTAGCCCTATGGCTACGGCTAACTATATTTCCTCACAGTCATTATTAATACTTAGTATACCGGACGTCAATATCGACAAAAGCGACGGAAAATTAAAAACGCTACCCTCTAAATGGGATCAAGGTGTAAATAGCGTTAAGCTAAATTATAATTCGTATATCAACGGAGCAAGCAACTCATCCAATATAAATGGCTACCTTGGTATCCAAGCGCTTGCTACGTTTGGCATGTGGCGTCTGAAAGGTGGGGGGAACGTATATAAAAATGGTCATATTTTTAGTTCTAATTTGAGCGATTTTTACGTTTACAGAGATATCGACAGTATTACCTCTAGGGCAAGTTTTGGCGAAATACGTTCCGGCAGCATCTCTGCTATTAACGGGTCACTGCCTTTAACAGGTCTTAACCTTCTAAACGCATCGAGAATGTACAAATCACATTGGAACAATTACGTACCTATTTTAAAGGATATCGCCTTAAGTTCAGCTAAAGTCACAGTGCTCCAAAGTGGTCGAGTCCTTTATAGCAGAGTAGTCTCTCCAGGTGAATTCGAAATTAGTGATCTTGATGTATCAAGTACAGGTGCCGATTTAGAATTGGTCATAGAAGAAAGTAATGGTCAAATCCGTCGTCGAACCATACCCTTTACTAAACTGCCCTCTCTACTTCGCGAGGGGCGTTTTAATTACTCTGTATCTGCTGGCCAATACCGAAATTCGAACGCTTCTATTGAACCAGCTGTACTAACAGGTGGTTTTGAATATGGGCTTGGCGTAATTACACCAAAGTTTTCAACTCTGCTGTCTGAACGGTATTATTATGGCGAGCTTGGCGTTACTTACGACTTAGGTCGATTGGGCGCAATGTCTTTTGAAAGTGGGGCAACGCGTTATACTAGCTTTGACGACCATAAACAGTACAACGGTTTTATTTTAAAAAGCTTGTATGCAAAGCAGTTTTACCGCTCCGCAACAAGTTTACAATTAGTCGGCTATCAATATCGTTCTCCTGACTTTCTCAGTTTTGAAGAGTATATTTCCACCGCAAACGAAGTCGATGGGAATCACAAGACAAGGCTAGGGTTAAGAAATCGGTTCGAAGTATCCGTTAACCAGCCGATCAGCGAAGCGTCACTGTATCTATCCTATAAATATGATACTTACCATAATTCATCGCTGAACGGCACGTCACTTTACTCATCACTGAATTTTAATCTTGGCCGGATTTCTGTAGGTTTAAACTACACCATTAGCGACACTGTGCAAGCCAATTATGGGGTGAACAGTGATAGAAGAATTGGGTTATCTCTATCATTACCATTTGGCAAAAGTAACGACTCTAACGTGCTGTTCTCCTCTACACATGAACAGAACACGAATACCCTTAGCAATCGATTGTCGTACAGCGGAAAAACCGGAAATTACGATTACAGCGCAACGGTAAACCAAACATCAAATGATACGAACACAGATAGTAGATCTGTGTCTGCCATGGTTCGACACTCAACCTCTTATGGACAGTTTTCCGCGAATGTTGAATCCAGAAGTGAAACAACCGCAGGTAGCCTAAGTGCAAATGGAGGATTACTTATCTATAAAGGAGGGGTCGTTGCAACACAATATTTGGGTGAAACCACCGCCGTCGTTAAGGTCAAAGATGCTGAGAACCTTGTTATAAATCATAACCCTACACTAAAGACAAATAAAAACGGTATCGCCGTTATTCCTTACTCAAATGACTATGGCTCCAATAGAATCCATGTCAATGCAGAAGGAAACTCAGATGTTCAGCTCGTAGAATTCAGTAAGACCTACATTCCAAGACGCGGGTCAACCGTCTTCGTAGACCTAAAAGCGAGAGTAGGTAAACGTGTACTTGTAAAGCTCAATACTAGCAAAAATTTATTCGGAGAGCATGTTGTTTCACAGGATAACCAATCTGACGAAGTGTCCTTTGTAGGCACTGACAATATTGTCTATCTGTCAGGCATTAGACCCAACCAATCAACAGCATTCGTTGTTGGCGATGGTCTATGTGAATTTTCAATCAATGTAAGTCCCAACTCTAAAAGTTTACAGGACATCATTGAGCTAAGTTGCAATTAGGAAAAAAAAATGTTTTTAAGATCGTTATTACTTATCGTTGTTAGTCTTTTGCCAACTATAGAATTGCACGCGGGTGTACGGCCTATAAATACAAGGGAAGTAATCACAACGACCAAAGAACACCAAGTTGACATCATCAATGATTCAGCAGGAGAATATTTGGTTCAATCATGGTTGGAGGACAGCGATGGAAACACTCGCAACCTGCCATTAGTGCTCACACCACCAATCTTCAAGCTAGGTGCTAATGAAAGAGGTTTCGTGAGAATTCTACCAATAGAGGGCAAGCTTGCTAAAGACAGAGAGAGTCTTTTCTTCCTCTCGATACAAGAGATTCCCAAAAAATCTGAAACTGACCAGAACCAATTAAACATTGCGGTCAGAACGCGAATAAAGATCATTGTACGCCCCGAACAGTTTGATATGACAGGGTTAATCGATGCGACTAACAACCTCTCTTGGAAAGTCATCGAAGAGGAAGGCAAAAAGTATCTTCAATCCACAAATAATAGCCCTTACTACCTTAGCTTAGGTCAGCTAAAAGTGAGCAATGGTAGTGCATCTAAAATACTCGATGACAGATTCAAAATGACGCCTCCTTTTGGCCAGCAAAAGTATGCGGTGCCAAACGAATTACATTCGAAGAATATCACTTTGGAATTCGGGATTATCAACGACTATGGTGGCTTAAGTGAAATCCAAACTGTTAACTTTTAGTATTTGTTTAACCATGTCTTCGGGAGCATGGTCAGCTCCCGATACGGCATTTTCCACCAAAGAAAATAGAGACTATTTTGGTTTTTCGACGGGCTACCAACCAACCAACGACTATTTTTCTGCTAATGTTATTTATGGGGCAGGTATAGCACCGGCTTTGGTGGTTGAAACTCGGCTTGGCTACAACAACACGCTGCTTAACAGTAAGCACATGTTAGCTCGAGTCTCTTTGTTTGGTCATTCTCAGTTCTCTTCAGGTAGTTCTTTTCTCTTCGGACCATTCATTCAGTATGAAGACGAGACCAACCCATTTCGAACAGGTTTTTCCGGCGTCGTAAAACACCAGCTAGATAGCGATATCGCGTTGTTTGGTGGTATTTCAGCTGTTGTCAAAAAAGAATCTACCGTAAGGGTACTTCCAGAGTTCATTTTAGGTATTACTTGGGCTCTGTCTGCATCCGAGCCAGTTCGTACTAGAACTTTAGAACTGCAACCTACAACAAGTAAGCAACCGATAGAAGAAGTGGTTGTACCGTCAGCACTCCCACCGCAAAGGGACATTATCGAGGCTACACACGTATTCAAAGTAAATTCAAGTTATATTACTAACGAAAAAGTACTCAAAGAGAGTATCCAGTATCTTCACGAACGCCCAAACATGAATATTCGTATCGTTAACAAACATTCTAAAGGTGGGACGATAGCTTACAATAAATGGTTAACAAAAAGAAGAGAAGAGCGATTAAGAGCTTTCTATGTTAGAAACGGAATTACTGGCAATAGGGTTGAGATAAGATCAAACATTAATCAAGAGTTAATTCTTCCATTAATATACATTCAATATCACAATGCTAACTAATAGCATCATATACAACAAACGCTTATTAGGAGCATTTATGAAACTGGGCTTATTTTCCATATTAACATTGATATTAACGATGTCATTTAACGTTTCAGCACTTGACGATTATCGTTGTGTAAATAGTAAAGCAATACTTAGCTATGTAGGAGAGAATATACCACTAGGTAATTCAGAATATCTCGATGGGGAAGTTCTTGGTCGAATATTCGTAACTTTAGACTATGACTGCCAAACCCGTATCTCACCATACACTAAGGCAACAGCAAGAATAGGCTTAGCTCACCCCACTGAAACTATTGATTCAACTGTTTCCGGTTTAAAACTACGTAGCCTTGATTTTTCTAATTCAATTGCAGGTAACCCTGGAACCTTAGTCATGATGTTTACCGAAGCAGAACATCCAACAGGCAGATACAATGGTAGCGTACGAAAAGCTATATTCGAGGTTGTAAAAAGTGGTGACATAAGTTACGAAAATAACAAAAACGGAATTCAGCTCTGGGCTTTAGGTCAGTTTGAAATGATCAATTACATGTGGGAAAACCATGAACCAGAATATAATGACATTACATTTAATCAAACCATTAGTCAAACCGGCACCATTCCCGCTTATAAGGCCTCATGTGATATTTCTCACCCTTCGAACATCACTATTCCTACCTTAATAAAAGGAGTAAATGAAGACGTAAGTATCTACTTTAACATATCACTTAATTGTACAACTAACTCTTTAATGGAGAATAACATTGACCTCACTGTAACACCAACAAATATGAACAATTCAGTACTAAGTCAAGATAAAAGCACTTTAATTTACAATGACGGGCAAGTCGTTACAATGAATATCTTTAACAATGTCGGTGGTAGTGAATCACCGATGCTTTTTTCTACGAAATACCAATTTAACAACGACACGCAGGGAAACAGTTTCACGATACCAATGCAAGCAAACTTTAAACTTGGTAATAATTCAGATTATGGGAGCTTCAGCTTTCAAACATACATATCTGTGCACTATAACTAGTCGCTACCACTTTCAGTAACCTGTAAATTAAATTGTGTCTCTGCTTATAATTAAGCAAGTCATGGCTAAGAATAAGAAAGGTCTAGAAGCCTTCGTCCGCTAAGTCGATTAAGGCACCCTCTGAACTTGATGAGCACCTTGGTTACGAAAAACACGCTGCAACCAACGAGAGTAACTGTCGAAACGGGTACTCATCTAAACGCTTAATACAGGCGCTGACAGATCCCCTCATAATTTCCCCAGTCCTGCATTGTGTGTGGGCCTTTGATATTCGAATATCGTTGATGATTCCGAACCTCTCTTCCGAGACAAGGTATTGATAGGGATCGGCGGTGTTTACTGTTGTTGGCTTGGAAATCAAAGTGCCACTTGGCTTGCTCTGCAATTAGGCCATTCCACCACATCAAGATTTCAGCGAGTAACGCAACAAGAAGCAGGATATCTAACCTTTGAGTGCAACGAGTTCTATTGTGACGAAGTAGGATCCCATAAGCGGTACTTTTTAGATCACGGAATGCTTCTTCTATTTGCATGCGTTTGGCGTACAGGTTGGTAATTTGCACTTCATTTAAGATGTATCGAGAAATGTTGGTCGCGCGTAACCACGGCTCCTTCGCACTGCGTTGGTAGAGATG
>NZ_JAKRRY010000110.1 GCF_026191675.1 Vibrio qingdaonensis
GGAGAATGATATGAACGCTTCCTCAACCTACGGAGGCTGAGGATGATTCGATTGACGAGGAAGGATACTCCCTGTCACGGCATCAAAGTGCCCAGTATGGTTCAATCTAGTGCACTATCGACATTGGGAGTATCCAACATGAACAGTAACGTATTTGGTATTGATATCGCAAAACAAGTTTTTCAAATTCACTGGGTCGATCAAGAAACCGGTGAAATTCACTCAGACAAAGTGAAGCGGAAAGATTTTGTTCAGTACTTTGTTAACCAACAACCATCAATGATAGGAATGGAAGCTTGCGGAGGCGCTCACCACTGGGGAAGACTATTCAAGGAAATGGGTCATACCGTGAAGTTGCTGCCCGCAAAGAAAGTCAAGCCTTTCGTTTTTGGTAACAAGAATGATGTGGTGGACGCTCGTGCTATTTGGACGGCAATGCAGCAACCAGGAATGAAATTTATTGCAGTCAAAACCGAAGAGCAGCAAGCGATTTTGAGCATTCACCGTATGCGAGAATTACTAGTAAAACACAGAACGGCACAAATCAACTCGATACGCGGTCTGTTGACAGAATTTGGTCTGGTGATGCCGAAAGGCAAACAAGCCTTCAAGGAAAAGCTGCCTGATTGTTTAGCAAAACTGGAGGAGGATACTCCAAGTGTCTTTATGTGTGCCTTACAAGTTCAAGTGGAACGATTAACTCAGTTGGATGACGACATTAAACAACTAGAAAAGCAAATACAAAGCTGGTTTAAGCACGATGCAGATTGTCAGCGCATCGCCAAAGTGCCAGGCATAGGGCCACTCACTGCCACGGCTCTTATTGCTTCAATGGGGGATGCGTCAGCGTTTAAATCCAGTCGAGAATTTGCGGCATGGATAGGCATGGTTCCACGACAAACAGGAACAGGAGGTCGAGTGCACTTGCACGGGATCAGCAAACGAGGAGATGTGTATTTACGTACTCTGCTTATCCATGGGGCACGAGCAGTAATGACCCACAGTAAAGAAAAAAGTGAATGGCTCGTGTCTTTGCAAGCAAGACGACCGAAAAATGTCGTGACGGTTGCGTTAGCTAACAAGATAGCTCGAACCGTGTGGGCATTAGTTGCCAACCAAACCGAATATCAGCCTTGTTAAGCAAAGCTGGTTACTAATTAAAACTGACATAGGATGTTCGCAGAAAGTTTGCCAAGGTGCATCAAAGAGTAATGACAAACAGGTAAGACCAAGCCTTATAAAACCTAAATAAGGTGTAGAGCATTAAGCTCGCTAGGAGAATGAGGAATAAGGCTGCGGAAATCATTAGGGTCGGCAGTAAGTCTGCCAATTAAGACCGAATATAGAACTGCCACCTAACCATGTTTGAAAATACTTGATGATGTCCTAGCAAATGGGGAAGCGTTCATATAG
>NZ_JAKRRY010000111.1 GCF_026191675.1 Vibrio qingdaonensis
GCAATATCGCAAGGGGATAAGTATTGATAAAACTAAATGATCATATAGCAACACTGTCACATGTTATGTTCTCTACAGATGATGTTGCTGAATGGAGTGGCGTTTATCAGTGGTTGCAAATAGCCGCTTCGATTGAATCAATTTCCCTTGATACTATCAAATATAACAATAGCTTTGGTTGGTGTGCGCCTTCTGATGAATTTGACTTGGCTAGGGATAAGTTACTACCGGTCTTTACTGAAAAGCTAGCTATCTTCAATTTTGTTTGGGGGGCTTTAGAGTCCACTATTGATATAGTTAAGCCACCTAAGAATCCAGATAAATCAAAGCGCGGAAAAGTTAGAGATGCTTGTTTCTGGCTAAACACCTTTAACCCTTCAGATACGATACCAGAGTTACTTCTTCAAACCACTATATTCAGAGAATTAGCCCAAAAGTCGATTGGCTATGAACGTGTCGAAACAAGAATTGGTGAGTTGAAAGAGTTTGGTGTTTCCGGTGTTGGTTTATACGCAGTATATGAACTTAGAAATCTATTTGCACATGGTAGTATGGAGTTCCCTTACCCTGACGGTGAAAACCATCCAGTCTGTCCAGAGATATCTTTGGTTGAAACAGCAACACGTATAGTCCTGTTCTCTATCCAGCTATTGATGTTAAAGCACTTTCCTAACCCAGATGACTATGAAGTGTTTCTAACAACGGTTGTAGGTAACATTGATGGCGATATCAAGTTAGCAGATGCCTTACGAACCTGTCATTTAGAGGCTAACCAACTAGAAGCTCAGCTAACGTTGATATAATTGCCTAACAAATTGTTCAAGCAGACAGCTAACGTTTGGCGATTTTGGTTTGGTTGAGTTTAGTGATTACGGTGGTGTTGTTTGAGTGTGGTGGTAGTTAGCTGCTACTTAACAAGGCGTTAGCACTCAGAGGAGAAACAGGATGTTTATCGCAGTCTATGAGTTTGAAATTCGTGATGGAACGGAATCAAGGTTTCGCGAAGCATGGCTTGAAGTAACAAAGTCAATCTACCAGCATTGTGGCAGCTTTGGTTCTCGTCTTCATCGTTCAGACAAGCTAAATGTAATGGTAGGTTATGCCCAATGGCCAAGTCGTGATCAATGGGAAAAAGACCATCAATTCACAAATAAACTCTTCGAGATCTCACGTAAGGAAATGCGTGAGTGTCTAGTTAAATCAAATACTGTTTATAAACTTGAAGTTAGTGATGACTTCCTACAAACCTCGCTGGCAGTCGAGTGCTAACAAACTGCTCAAGTGGACGCGTAACGTATCGCGGTTTTGGTTTGAAATTATGAGTGTTTGGTAAAGTTATTCGTCAGCGCCACTTAGCA
>NZ_JAKRRY010000112.1 GCF_026191675.1 Vibrio qingdaonensis
CTCCGCACTTATATGGACTCCTCGTTTTAATCAATGCCTTTTTAAATAGAACGATAGTTGCGCACTTATATACGGGCTCTTATTGGAGAGCTACTCCTGCCCTTTGATGTGTTCGCTCCAATGGTCCGAGTCTATAGCGCAGTATCTAAGTACTTTTGTGCGGATCTGAATTCCATTGGTTGTATTATCGCTTTATTTTATGCAAGTCATTGAATTAAAATTTAATTAACACTACTTATGCTTGAATCGCCAATGGGTGATACTCACTATCACTTTTTATGAGTGCAACGGCGGTTCTAACCGTCTTATTTGCCAGAGCAATAGCAGCTATTTTCTTACCACGTCGCTCTATCATAGATTTTAACCACCGTTCTTTTTCTGTTGTTGGTGCTCGAAGTGTAACTTTGTACACTATAGACATTGCTCCTTGATACAAGAGGCTTCTCAAACGCTTATCTGCGCAACTTTTAGAAATATGCCCTATACGCTCTTTACCGCCAGTAGAGTGTTGTTTAGGCGTTAATCCTATACAAGCAGACGCATCTCGACTTCGAACAAATTCTTTACCATTACCTAAACGTACCATTAGACCTAATGCAACGATTGGCCCAACTCCTTCTAGTTTACTAAGCTTTTTACAGATTTTATTTTGACTAACATGCTCTGTGATTAAACCGTCGTAGTATTCTATTTGTTCTGTATACATAGCTAATAAATCAGATTGAGATGCGAGTACTTGGCGTAAACAATCTGGTAACCCATTTTCTGCATCTTCTAATATTTCTGGGATCCGTTTTGCTAAAGGAGTTATTCCTTTGGGCAAAACGATGCCAAATTCCATTAAGAACCCACGCATTTGATTACTAAGTGCTGTTCGTTGGGCTATCTGTAATGCCCGAGCACGATCCAAACACTGTAGTCCTTGCTCTTCTTCAGACATCTGACTGCAACTAGATATATGAGGAAGTAGAGCGGCAACCCCTATCGCATAAGCATCATTCTTATCCGTTTTCTGTTTGAGTTGTAGACCTGTAACTGCACGAGGGGGGATGACTTTAATTTCGTAATTATTTTTCTTCGCTAAGCGAGCCCAGTAATGAGAACCACCACAAGCCTCCATGACCACTAAAGAAAACTTCTTCTTTCCAGTTAGCAGTCTGATCAAACTAGTACGGCTGATAGCTTTGTTCATGAGAACTTCACCATTGATTCTCATATAGCAAACTTGAAATGAGTTTTTCGCTAGGTCGATGGCAAGTATTAGATTGTCTTCCATATCTGAGCTCCACTATTTTTACAGGTGTATTTATAACGTAGTCCCCGAGGGGAGAGGAGTCCATACATCTA
>NZ_JAKRRY010000113.1 GCF_026191675.1 Vibrio qingdaonensis
GAAGGCCAGAGCCCTTTGAAGAACGATTAGAAAAATTACTCGAACACGAGCACATTCTTCCTGAACTGTATGCGAATCTTAAAGTTGTGAATTGAGCCATTTCATCACTAAGCGCAAACCAAACGGGGTCATATAAGGTCTCATTTGATTTGATGTATGTTCGTACACATCATGGCTCATTTGAAGCTGTACTGGGAGTGAGGCGGAGCATCCCATTAGGTCTTTTTTTTGCCTTTATAAGTCGGCGATATACAAGAAACTCCCACTAAATAACGGTGCGCAAAGGGACTTTTCTAAATGGCGGGCGCAATTTCGAGCGGAAGTGATCGTGCTGCCAATGGAAGCCCCATTGGAACCTACCATGTCCGTCAATGATGACATCTTAACCATCCGTACTGGATTTCATAAACGGAGAAATATGGTTGCGTTACCGTGGTTGATCGTTTCGATTTTTCTTACTTATGTTTGGTCTGAGGCAATACCGGACCTAGCTTGGGAAAAACAATTTGCTATCGATAAAATTGAACTTCGACAGAAAGATAAAGAGCAAATAGAAGAGTGGCTTCTAGAAGCAACAAAGGACAATAATTCAGAAGGCGAGAAATACTATTCAGGTAGAGTTAAAGACTATGACCAATTGATTAAAAGTTATAGGGTTTATGCAGAAAAAGAAGGTGACCTAACCATATTTACCTACCTAGAGAGTAGGTACCTATAAGGTAATTTATCTGGTCCCGTAGCTAAACTGGTAGGGTTTGGTTTTTATTTAATGCTCACTGTAATCTTTTTTGGTGTCGTGGTTATAAAGCCCAGAGATGCTGAGATTTATTTTGACCGACGTCGAGGTATTGTTTACAACATGG
Source organism: Vibrio qingdaonensis (assembly GCF_026191675.1). Classification (GTDB taxonomy): domain Bacteria; phylum Pseudomonadota; class Gammaproteobacteria; order Enterobacterales; family Vibrionaceae; genus Vibrio; species Vibrio qingdaonensis. Next base: position 864 of record NZ_JAKRRY010000113.1, read on the forward strand.
CGTTGGGGCCGTATTGGCGCTGTACGCTTTTTCCTGTTCGATGACAAGAACCCCAACAACTTTGACCAGAGACTAGAAATGGTGCTTGACGCAAGTGAGAATTTAGTCGAGCTCTACAAGAAGAATGTTATTAAACCATTGGTTATGTAAATACTTTTTTGGACATAATGGAGTGTTGAGAAAATAAATGAATCGCGGCTCTAAAGGAATATTCACAACCAAAGCGCAACCTTTTTCAAAATGGTGGCCGCGATTTCGAGCAGAAGTGATCGTCGTCCCGATGAAAGACCCGCTCGAACCGTTTATGACGGTCAATGACAATCTGTTGACGTTAAGGACTGGTTATCATACTCGCCGAAATACCATTGTCGTGCCATGGATGCTGATGCTAACCGTATTGACCCTGTATTTTATCTACGATTCTCGCTACCAATATGATTTTGAAGCTCACAAGGCTCAGGCAGC
>NZ_JAKRRY010000114.1 GCF_026191675.1 Vibrio qingdaonensis
CACGGAAAAATCATGAATACCCCCGTCAATAAAGGCTCGCCAGAACCTTCAAAAGGTACTCAGAATCCATAGCACACATCGCTCTTTTGTGTTTAATGCTCGCTTTCAAAGTCGTTTCACTCTTTAGCATGTTTAAACACATCTGTCTGATCCTTGCAAAGTTCTCTGCACTTTCTTCCGCTCGTTTTCGGCAAGCATCTTCACCAAATGTCGTATCGAGAGACCAATGCATCGACTCGACCAACCAATGTGAACGCGTTGCATTTAACAATTCTTTAGCATTTAAATTCTTCGAGCTAATGTAGTATCTCACCGTGATTTCTGACTCTTTCGCCACGGCGTCTTCTTGTCTTATAGAAACGACAATACCCATTGTTTTTAACTCTGGCCAATCAAACGCTAAGTCACCTAAAACACTCAAATCCGTGTTCGTTAAAGCCAACCTGGTTTCTTGTCTGCCACGTGATTTTTCTTGCGTACTGTAAGAATCGCCATCGTGTTTTTGTAGCATGCTCATATCGAAATAATTATCGAATGCTTGCTCCAAACGACCTTGATTTCCTTTCACCGCCAACAAATAATCTGCGTTTTTGTTTAGTATTTTTTGAGCAATTTTCTTTTGGCATCCCATAGCATCAATAGTGACCAAACAACCTGATATATCAAGCAGTTCGAGCAACTCTGGGATAGCGGTGATTTCATTGCTTTTTTCGTAAACTTTATGTTGTCCGAGACTAACACCATTTTCAGTAGCAAAAGCGTTCACCATGTGAATTGCGCCAAGGCCGCGAGTGTCATCATAAGAGCCTCTGACGGTTTTACCATCAATGGCTATCACTTCACCTTTAGTTAACTCACAGCAATCTTTCATCCACTCAATGAAGCACTTTTGCAGTCGAGACGCATTAATCATTCCCATCGCTCTGGCTATTGTCGATGTGGAAGGTACTCCATGACTAAAATCGCCAAATCGCTTCAAGAAATCCAACTTAGCTTCACCGTAAAGACTAATCGCCTTCCAGTCATCTTGACCAGAAAGTACAGCACAAATTGTTAACAGAATGATATCAGTTAACTTGTGCTCGACTTTGCCTTGTTGTCGGTAATCAGGAATGACATCGAAATGCATAAATGGCTGCTGGTTACTCATCGTTGGACCTCCAAGTTGTCTATGGAGGTATTAGAAAACACTGAAAATGATCTACAAATCGATCATCGGACAATTGATTGTTATGTGATAACGCTAACTAGTGAAGTTCAAAAGTTGAGAACTCAATACGCCACGAACCCTTTAAACATGGCCATGTTCATGAATCTTCCCTG
>NZ_JAKRRY010000115.1 GCF_026191675.1 Vibrio qingdaonensis
TGTAGTGGCATAGTGAATTTGGTCACTTAGTTAGAGGTGATATCATCACCTCATAAGTTAACAGGTGACACTATGACAAAACGTACAAGACGGTTATTTAGCGCAGAATTTAAGTTAGAAGCAGCGCAGTTAGTTCTAGACCAAAACTACTCAGTGACTGAAGCAGCCCAAGCTATGAACGTGGGTAAATCCACAATGGATAAATGGGTTCGCCAGTTAAGAGAAGAGCGCCAAGGGAAAGCACCGAAAGCTTCACCTATGACCCCTGAGCAAATAGAAATTAGGGAATTAAAAAAGAAACTGGCTCGCCTTGAAGAGCATAATGAAATACTAAAAAAAGCAACGGCTCTGTTGATGTCGGACTCACTGAACAATTCTTGATAATCAAGAAACTCAAGCAGAGCTATAGCGTAAAAACATTATGCGAAGTCTTCAATGTTCATCGAAGTAGTTATAACTATTGGCTAAAACGCCCAGCAGTAATTAATGCTGAAACAGTCAAACTTCGCAGCTTGGTTAGCGAAGCCCATGCTGCGAGTAATGGCTCTGCAGGAGCGAGAACCATTGCTGATATAGTGACAAACCAAGGCATGAATTTAAGCCGTTACCGAGCGGCAAAGCTTATGAAAACACTTGGTTTAGTAAGCTGCCAAGTACCACAACATCGTTACCGAAAATCCTCGCAGGAACATATTGAAGTTCCAAATCACTTAAGTCGACAGTTTGCTGTTACAGCACCAAATGAAGTCTGGGTTGGCGATGTTACGTATATTTGGACGGGTAATCGGTGGATGTATTTAGCGGTCGTTATCGACCTTTTTGCTCGTAAAGTGATTGGTTGGTCGATGTCTTTATCACCTGATAGTCGGCTAACAGGCAAAGCTTTGTCGATGGCTTATGAATCTCGCGGTAAGCCAAAAGATGTCATGTTCCATAGCGATCAAGGTAGTCACTATACCAGTCGTAAATACCGCCAATTACTGTGGCGTTTTCAAATAAAACAGAGTTTATCTCGTCGAGGAAACTGCTGGGATAATGCGCCGATGGAGCGCTTCTTTAGAAGTCTGAAAACGGAATGGGTGCCAACGATGGGTTATCGTAGCTTTGCTGAGGCTCAACAAGAGATCACTCGCTACATCATTGGATATTACTGCCAACTCAGGCCACATCAGTATAACGGTGGTCTAACTCCCAATGAGTCAGAACGATTATATTGGGAAAACTCTAAAACCGTGGCCAATTTTAGTTGACCACTACA
>NZ_JAKRRY010000116.1 GCF_026191675.1 Vibrio qingdaonensis
TGAATAGCCACTGACTTGATAGACGCCTTTTAGTTAGACAAAATAACTAATCAAGAGGTGCTTATGAACCGTAAAAGATATCCTGAAGAATTTAAAATTGAAGCCGTTAAGCAAGTAACTGAAAAAGGTCACAGTGTGGCTGAAGTTGCCGCTCGTTTAGGGACCACCACTCATAGTCTCTATGCCTGGATCAAACGGTATGGCCCAGACTCCTCTCTTCATCAAACCAAGTCCGATGAAAACGCAGAGATCCGTCGACTCAAAAAAGAATTGCAACGGATGACTGAAGAGCGTGACATCCTAAAAAAAGCCGCGGTGTACTTCGCAAGTCAGTCCGACTGAGGTATGCCTTTATCAAAGCCAATATGCCTGTCTGGGCTGTACGAAGAATGTGCAGCGTGCTTGACGTCCATCCAAGTGGTTTTTATGCATGGTTGAAGCATCCAGAATGTAAACAAGAAAGGCGACGTAAGTATCTTCTCGGACTAATTAAGCAATTTTGGCTCGAATCTGGCTGTGTTTATGGGTATCGAAAGATACATTGTGACTTGCGAGATGAGGGCGAAACTTGTGGTATCAATCAAGTTCATCGCTTGATGAAACGAGAAGGACTGCAATCCCAAAGAGGATACCGAAAGCCAAGAGCCAGATCGGGGGCTGAGGACATTGTTACCCCAAACAAACTGGATAGAAACTTCAACCCACAAGCTCCAAATCAATCTTGGGTAACCGATATTACTTACATTAAAACTCATGAGGGTTGGCTCTATCTGGCTGTGGTCGTAGACTTATATTCACGTCGGGTGATTGGTTGGTCTATGAAAAGCAGAATGACCAAAGAGCTAGCATTAGACGCTCTTCTGATGGCGATCTGGCGGCGTACTCCGATAAACAATGTACTCGTGCATTCAGATCAGGGTAGCCAATATACAAGCCATGATTGGAGTTCCTTTTTAAAGCAACATGGGCTAGAAGGAAGTATGAGCCGCCGTGGGAACTGTCATGACAATGCTGTCGCAGAAAGCTTTTTCCAGCTATTGAAAAGAGAACGGGTTAAACGAAAAATTTACTCTACGAGAGAAGATGCTCGAACCGATATCTTCGAGTATATCGAAATGTTCTACAACGTGAATCGAAGGCATGGTTCCAATAATCAACTGTCGCCTGTAGAGTATGAAAAGCAATATGAAAGAAGGCTAACTAGCGTCTAGTGATGTGGTGGCTATTCACAC
>NZ_JAKRRY010000117.1 GCF_026191675.1 Vibrio qingdaonensis
AAATAAAAGTGTACTAATTCAGACCTGATCTGACAGTTACCCACTTTTTGACTAGGTGCCTGTCAGATTATATTTGGGCTAAATTCTTTTCAGCCCAGATTGATTTCCCATCCTCTAATGTTTCTATTGGCGTTCTGCCACAGCACACTTTTCCTTGATGAGTACGATGATTGTTGTAGTAATCCATCCATTCGTCCAGATCTTTCTGTAGCTCTTCCATTGAACCATACAGTTTTTTTCTGAACGTTATTTGGTAGAACTCATTCAATATGGTCTTGTGGAAGCGTTCGCATATACCGTTTGTTTGTGGCGACATCGCTTTGGTTTTCGTGTGGTCGATATCATTGATGGCTAGGTAGAGTTGGTAATCATGCTGTTCAACACGGCCACAGTATTCAGTGCCTCGATCAGTCAAGATTCGTAGCATTGGTAGCTCGTGAGCCTCGAAGAACGGTAGAACCTTATCATTTAGCATATCTGCTGCTGTGATTGGTGTTTTTGTTGTGTAGAGCTTAGCGAAGGCGACTTTGCTATAGGTATCAACGAAGGTTTGTTGATAGATACGCCCAACTCCTTTTAAGTTGCCGACATAAAACGTGTCCTGAGAGCCAAGGTAGCCTGGATGTGCTGTTTCTATCTCACCACAGACTTCATCATCATGCTTCTTGCGTTCAAGGGCAGCAACTTGCTCGTCCGTTAGGATGATACCACTCTCAGCAACCTGTTTTTCCAAGGCAATAAGGCGCTTCTTGAAGTTTTCTAGGTCATTACGAAGCCAGATTGAACGAACGCCACTTGCAGAGATAAACACGCCTAATTTACGTAGTTCGTTGCTTGTTCGGACTTGCCCATGAGCAGGGAAATCGATGGCGTATTTGAGAACGGCTTGTTCAGTTTCGCTATCGACACGATTCTTCAGGTTTGGTGCTCTGCGACTTTGATTAATCAGAGCATCGATACCACCAGTTTCGACCAACTCTTGGTAACGATAGAAAGTGTCTCTTGAGACACCCATAACCTTACAGGCTTTAGATACATTACCGAGTTCTTCTGCAAGATTGAGAAGGCCAGCTTTGTGTTTAATGATTGGATTGCTAGTATGAAGCATGAGAGTTACCTCTTATTGTCTTTGATTACGGATTAAGCACCTTTAATCAAAGCGGGTAACTCTCTTCTTTTCAAATTGAAGTGTCAGATCTAGTCAGAACTAATAC
>NZ_JAKRRY010000118.1 GCF_026191675.1 Vibrio qingdaonensis
GAAAACGTACTGCCTTTTAGCGCTATGCTATTACCTCCATCTGCACTAACCGAGGTTGAACCACCCGATAAATCCGCCGATTTAGCATTGCTTTAATGGTGTATGTCTTCACGTCTCTCATCCACATTTAAAGTCCTATATCGCATGCCCTTTGGGCCTGCGGGTTTGGTAGTGATGGACTAAGTCACCTTCTGCCTTCAATGCTGCATCTACACGTGCTTCAAAGTTTTCTGGCTTAGGATCTACTCGCCAAAATAACTTTGCAGATTCGCGATTAAATGACAGCACTGTGATGACGGCTTCTTTGCCATGGTTCATAAAGGCGAGAATTTGTGCTAATGGGTAGGTGGTATCGGCTTCGGTATGAAAAGCGAGCTTACCGGTATCAATGCCGACAATCGCCATCGGGTGGTAGCCCTTCTGCTTTTTGTTTTCAAACTGCAACACGATATTGATACCAACTTGGTTCTCAATCAAACCCATTTTATCAAAGTAAGCTGCGCCAACTCGGCCGTGACGCCAGCTGTATACAATTTGGCGTTCGCGGTCAAAATAGACTTCGGCATCTCTGGGTTTTAGAAGGAAAAGGAGCCAAAGAGCAATACCAAAGAGCAGAAAAGAACCGATCATAACAAAACTTCCGAGGAAGCGCTCAAGCCTGCCTTCAGACTTTATAGCCCTTAGGTAAGTTGCCCATGTAACCTCACCATTTTCATTAAGCAGTGCTCGTGCATACTTCTCAATCCTATCAGTCCTGTCTGATGGGTATCTCAAAGCCCTTTGCTGCTCAACATACTCTAGCCTCATATATGCAGATTCTTGTTGTTTTTCAAGATTCGGCAGCCAATCATAAAACATATAAAGAGGCATAAAGGTAAACAGCAACATCAGTGGAATAATAATGGTGTTGCGCCGATTGTGGTAGCCAGTTCTTACGGTTAACACCTTTTCATCTACAGATGACTATAGGGTCAAGTGGGTCTTCCATTGGAATAACGATCACCTCTGAGCGAAATTCCTGCCACCACTTTGAAAAAGGTTGGGCTTTGGTGGTAAACATGCCCCAAAATCGACGTTTCATTTATTTCCGTTTGTTATTAAGCCCTATATCGCATGACCTTTTACCCGATTTGTTTGGTAGTGAGAAACGAGGTCATCTTGGGCTGCGAGGGCCGCTTCGACACGCTGTTCAAAGTTATCT
>NZ_JAKRRY010000119.1 GCF_026191675.1 Vibrio qingdaonensis
ATCGAAGTTTTCGGGTTTTTCATCAATGTATAAATAGTATTTAGGCTGAGGGCGTTCGAAGCTTTCACCGGTGATCACGGCGCTTTTACCTTTGTCCATAAAGGCGAAGACTTGAGCCATAAACTCGGTATTATCATTTTCATTGTTGAAATGCGCTCGGCCTGTTGGTTGAACAAAGAAGTTGGCAGGCCAGAACTGTCGTTTTTTATGCTCGCTGTACAACAATAAGTTAAGGCCTTGCATCATTTCACGGTAACCAAGGCTATCAAAATGACAGGCGGCTACCTTGCCCCTACGCCATGTGTAGACTATTTTTCGCTCGCGATCAAAGTAGATATCCGCCATTCTGGGTAAACAAAGAAAGGCAATGGTTCCAGCCAAGGAGATCATCAATAGCACACAAATAACACCAATTTTCTTGTATGTAGAATGTCGATAATAATCATTAGCATATAGGTGTATCGCTTTGAGATTATTAAATATTGAACGTTTTCCATCTTTACCCACTAGCGTACGATAGTACATGTCTCGCTTCTCATCGTATTCCCTACCAAGATCCTTATATTCTTGATTTGATTCAACTCAATCATATTGTGGGCTCGCTCTATCATCCCCTGATTTGGGATAAGCCAGCCGATCATATAAAACGATAGGCCCCAGAAGGCCAATACAAAAGGTGCTATATAGACAAACCGAATGGTTTGTGTTGGGGTGGCAACTGATAGCGTTGTATCGTTAACCTGCATGATTGAATTTTGCGGATCTTGATAGGTATCTAGCGTGATTCTGTTATTGAGCCACTCTCGCAACTCGACCTCCACGGTTAGATGCAATGATGCGTTTTCGAGTTTATGCTTAGCCGGATCAGCCAATGCATGTTGAAGTGCATCAGCAAACGCTTTTGTTGCGCTTTCATCAAGTTGCATTGAGTATTGGTTGGGCTGAATCATCTCTAACTTGCGCTTTTGAATTGACCCCACAATTTCAGAGACACCCTTGACATAGGCTGGGAGCACGAATTGGTAGGTCACTTTTTATTTATTTTCCAAAGGTGTAACCTTAAATCGCATGACCTCTTACCCGATTTGTTTGGTAGTGGGAAACTAGGTCATCTTCAGCGGCAAGAGCCCCTTCAACACGCTGCTCAAAGTTATCCGGCTTTTTATCCTTACGTAAGAAGTATTTTGCTGGCGT
>NZ_JAKRRY010000012.1 GCF_026191675.1 Vibrio qingdaonensis
TTTAACACGACGTAGGTTGTTACGCAGTGTGTCTTCGCTTAGCACGAAAAGCGGGCTACCGTATTGCTCGATAAGGTCAGTGGCTTTACAGCCTCCGATTAGTAGGTCGTCGCCTTGAGTGCTTAGCTCGTCAGTAGGAGTAAGGATGTTCTCTAGACGCTCAGCGTAGTTCATTGTTGCTTTTTGCTCTGCAAGCAATTGTTTTTGCTCTTCAAGAACAGTGCTTAGGCGATTTACGCTTTCTTCTAGGCGGTTTTGATATTTCATCTTCGACCCTTATTGGTAGTCAACTTTATATGTAATGAGATTCAGGCACTTAAGGCCGAACGCTCTTTATTGTTTCGTTGATATTCAGTCTAGAGAAAGTCGCGTTTAAAGCACTTCACTGAGCGTCAATAAATCTTACGCTAAAAGGGGAATTAGAGTTGCAAACAAGAGGTGGGTCATTCACGAGGTGAATACTTGTGTCGCCTAACACTGAGGTGGCACTAATAAAAGTGGTGAGCATAATAGGTATTGGCGGTAAAAGTGACGAGGTAAATAGCACAAGGGTTAAATACTCTAATAAAGTTACTAGCGTGTTACCTTTATTTATAAGTAACTTACCACCAGTGCTATTGCTCTTACTGGATCGAACCACGTTAATTCTTGTTTTAATATTAATGACGTCATATCGCTTTAATTCAGTGAAAGTGTGACTTGAATAACGATATATAACAGTGATCAATGTTGATTCACCTGAATTATAACGGTTCAAGTGAAGTTACGGTAAAACGTTCAAAAAAATTGACTCTCAGTGAAGTTAAAACCGATACCAAGTGGGCTAAATTAATTCCATCCTTTGAAAGGAATGAAAATTAAGCCGATATATTGCTCCACAGTATTAAGCGCTTTATTCCTGATAAGAATCTATCGAAATAGATAAATAGAGAGCTACATATTGAGCTCGTCTATCTAATTAAAAGGTATCGCCCCTATGTACAATAAAGACTTCTTTATTAAGCAAGCTCAGAAATTCGGTAAAAAGCAACGCATGGTTGTTGCAGCAGCTCACGATGATGCAACATTAGATGCAGCGAATAATGCATTTAAAGAAGGTATGGCTGACGTCATCCTTGTTGGTGAGCGTGCGCTAATCAATGCAGCGGCTGAGAAAGCGAACGTTGACTTGGCTAATTTCGAAATCATTGAAGCTGACGGCCTTGAAGCAACTGCAGCAGCAGCTGTAACAGCAATTGCTGAAGGTAAAGGCGACTTACTAATGAAGGGTCTAATTGACACTTCAATCCTTCTTAAAGAAGTACTTAAAAAGGAACACGGTCTACGTACCGGCAATGTTCTTAGCCACGCAGGCGTACTTTTCAAAGAAGGCGGCGATAGCTTCCACGTATTTACTGATGCAGCAATGAACATTGCTCCAACACTTGAGCAAAAGAAAGGCATCATTAAAAACGCCGTTCAACTTGCACACTCTGTTGGCATCGAAGAGCCAAAAGTAGCGAACCTATGTGCGAAAGAAAAGCCGTACGACAAAATGCCAGCAACGATGGACGCCGCTGAACTTCAAAAAATGAACCAGAATGGTGAAATTGAAGGCTGTATCGTTTCAGGTCCTATCTCTCTAGATATCGCCGTATCTCAGTATGCAGCAAACCTCAAAGGTTGTACCGATGCGGTTGCCGGTCAAGCTGACATTCTAATGGTTCCAAACATCGAAGTAGGCAACGTGTTTGCTAAAGCACTTCAGTACATGGCTGGTTTCAGCATGGCGGGTGTTTTACTTGGTGCTCGTATCCCAGTTGTTCTCGTTTCGCGTGCAGACGGCGAAGCTGAGAAAACCGTTTCTATCGCGCTTGCGTGTTCTGTTGCTGCTCTAAGCCAACAGAAAGAAGCTGCAGAAGTCTCTGCGTAATTACAAATAGAAAGTCACTAATTCAGGTTAACGAAGAAATGAAAATTCTAGCTATCAACCCAGGTTCTACCTCTACAAAAATCGGTGTTTTCGAAGGCACTACTGAGCTTTTCGAAAAAACGCTACGTCACAGCGCTGAAGAATTAGCGCCATTTGGTGCGGTTGTTGCACACCAAAAAGCGTTCCGTAAAGAAGCAATTCTAGCGGCACTTGAAGAAGCTGGCGTTAAAGCGTCTGAGCTTGCAGCGGTAGCATGTCGTGGTGGCGTACTTAAGCCAATCGCTGGTGGTACTTACAAAGTTGAAGATGCCGTAATCGCAGACCTTCTAGAAGCTCAAATCCAACATCCAGCTAGCCTAGCTGCGATCATTGGTAAAGAGATTGCAGACGAGAACGGTATCGACGCGTTCTTCACTGATGCGCCTGTTACTTACGAGCTATCTGAGCTTGCATCTTTCTCTGGCCACAAAGCGATTAAGCGTAAGGGTCGTTTCCACGCACTTAACCAAAAAGCTATCGCTCGCCAGTTCGCTGAAGAGCAAGGCAAAAAGTATGAAGACGTAAACGTCATCGTATGTCACATGGGTGGTGGTATCACTGTTGGGGCTCACATGGGCGGCCAAACTGTTGATGTAAACGACGCAGTTTCTGAAGGTCCTTTCACTCCAGAGCGTTGTGGTGACCTTCCTACTCGTGAGCTTATCGACCTTTGTTTCAGCGGCGAGTACTCGCACGCAGACATGAAAGCATTCATCCAAGGTAAAGGCGGCGCATTTAGCTACACAGGTAGCATCGACATGCGTGAAATCGAAGAGAAAGCAGAAGCTGGCGATGCTGAATTCAAGCTTGTTACTGACGCAATGGCTTACCAAGTGTCTAAGCAAATCGCTTCTATGGGTGCAGTGTTCGGTGGCGAAGCTATCGACGGTATTTTGCTAACGGGCGGCATTGCTTACAGCAAGTACATTACGGCTGAAATCGCTAAGCGTGTTGCTTTCGTAGCACCAGTGAAAACGTACCCAGGTGAAGTAGAGCTAGAAGCGCTTGTACTAGGTACATTGCGTGTAGTAAACGGCGAAGAAGCTGCTCAAACTTACGCGTAATAAAAACTGACGCTTAATAAAATGGCAGCGCTTAATGATTGAGCGACGCCTAACTAAATAAAGATTAGAGCAGGCTCTAGTGCCTGCTCTGCGAAAGTGGACAACCACTTAATACTTTACAGAGGTAATAAACATGTCTTTTGATATCGATAATGCACAAGGTGTATTCACAACTGTTGAAGCTGCAATCGCTGCAACTCACAAAGCTCAAGTAGAATTCTACGCAACTTCAACTAAAGAAGGTCGTGAAGCAATCCTGACTGCTATGCGTGGCGCGGTTCTAGCTAAAGCTGAAGACTTCGCAAAAATGGTTCGTGAAGAAACGAAACTTGGCCGTGTTGAAGACAAAATCGCTAAGCACCAACTGACTGCTGCTAAGACTCCAGGTACTGAAGTTCTAGAAACTAAAGTATGGTCTGGCGACAACGGTATTTCTCTAGAAGAGCGCGCACCATACGGTGTGATTGGCGCGGTTACTCCAGTAACTAACCCAACTGAAACTATCGTTAACAACGCTATCTCTATGCTAGCATCTGGTAACGCAGTAACGTTCAACGTTCACCCATCTTCAAAAGTTGTTTCAGCGGTTATGATTGACATGCTAAACAAAACTATCGTTGAAGCTGGCGGCCCTGCTAACCTAATCACTATGGTTAAAGAGCCGACTCTAGAAACGCTTAACGAAATCGCTAAATCTCCACTAATCAACATGCTTGTTGGTACAGGTGGCCCTGGTCTAGTGAAAGCTATCCTACAATCTGGTAAAAAAGGCATCGGCGCTGGCGCTGGTAACCCACCAGTAATCGTTGATGCTTCTGCTAACCTAGACCTAGCAGCTGCTGGCGTATACGGCGGCGCATCTTTCGATAACAACCTACTTTGTATCGGTGAGAAAGAAGTATTCGTTGAAGACGCAGTGGCTGACGAGTTCCTAGCTAAGCTAGAAGCGACGGGCGCATACGTACTTTCTGCTGAAGAAGCTGAGAAGCTAACGGCACAAATCCTGACTATGGACGAAATTGACGGTGCTAAGCCTTGTACTGCTCAAGAAATCGCTCGCGTATGGCACCCAGTTAAGCAACACGTAGGTCAAGACGCTGGTGAAATCCTGAAGTCTATCGGTGTTGAATCTGACACTCGTCTAGCGGTAATGGTTGTTGAGAACGATCACCCACTAGTACACGTTGAGCAAATGATGCCAGTACTTCCAGTGGTTCGTTGTGCAAACATCGACGAAGCTATCGAGCGCGCAGTAGCGGCAGAGCGTGGCAACAAGCACTCTTCTTGCATCTACTCTGGTAACATTGAGAACGTGACTAAGTTTGGTCGTGCAATCAACACAACTATCTTCGCTCACAACGGCCCAACACTATCTGGTGTAGGTTACAACGCTGAAGGTACGTCAACGTTCACTATCGCTGGTCCAACTGGCGAAGGCATCACGAACGCACTGTCTTACACTCGTGCACGTCGTTTTGCTATCGCTCAAGGCGGTCTACGTATCGTTTAATCAATTTACCCCGATTGATGACAACGAAAAAGCCGAAGCATTTTGCTTCGGCTTTTATCGTTTAAGAGGGGAAGAGCGGTTCTATGGTTCTAGGTTCTAGGTTCTAGGTCAGAGTGGTGCCTGGTTCCTAGGTGGTGTCATCTAGAACAAATCGTAAATGCCTTCTTCTATTCCGTCGATCAGTGATTGGCGTGTCTCAACTGTGTGATCATTCGGGCGCGACATCTCGCCAAAACTTTCGAAATACATTCCGTTGGGGTGTTTCACCACAACTAAGTGTTCTTGCCTTAATTGATGCTTTACCAATGTTTCAGGAATAATCGCCCATCCTAAGTTATCAACAACGGCTTCTAATACCTCTTGGTGGTTAGAAAAGCTAATTGTGCTACTTGAAATTGGTCGGAAGTCCTCGTGGATCTCTTCAAATAAATGCGACAAAACGATTTGGCGATGAGCACTAATGTCAGTAGACGTGACGTTATTTAATTGCGCTAAGGGGTGCTTAGGAGAGCAGACCGCCATCATTCGAATTCGATGTAACGAGCGAACTTTGATTTGAGGATCATCACCAGAGCTAAAGACTAACCCGTAGCCAAGTTCGACATGCCCATCTTTTACTAGCGTTGGAATATCCGCGCTTGACGCTTTGATGGCCGTTAGTGATAAATGGGGAAAGTTGTCCGATAGGGCAACGAGCTGCTGACGCCAAAAGGTAGAGGGTAGCGTATCGTCATAGGCAATACGTATTTTGTCGCTGTCCCCTTGGCGAAACTGTTCTGCTTTGGAATATAGGCTTTCCGCCATGTTTAATATATTACGGCAGTCGGGAAGTAAGGCTTGTCCGGCGTCGTTGAGCACGAGCCTATTACGGGTTCTTTCAAATAGTTCAACACCAAGCTCATCTTCTAGACTAGATAGAGCCATGCTTAGTGAAGTGCGGGTCTTGCCCATCATGGTGGCAACTTTGGTTAACGAGCCATGTTCGGCAGTTAATGCAAATACGCGCAGTTTAGTTAGGTTCATAAGGTAGGCTCCAGCCTTAAATGTAGCGATATTCTGATCCGCTACTATTATTTTTATCATCTCTTTTTAGAGTATAGCAATATTGGCACTGAGTGAAGCGTTATGTTGACAGTGGCGTCCGGACCCTATATCACTTTATAGGTAGAGTCACTATGATGAATTTGATTAATAAGCTTACCAATTAAATGGCTATTAATTTGGCTTTGATGATAACGATAAGCGCCAGATTATAAGTTCAAAAAACGAAATTGTTAAGCTTACTTATAAAGTGTAAAAAATGGATTTTTTTTTGCGGTTTATTTTTGTCTATTCACACTACATAGTGATTTACCTACGAGGTCTGTAATATGTTGAAAAAACTTGGCTTAGAAGGCTGGTTCTCAGCGCATTTTGCTTATGGCATAGTTCAAATCGTATTTATACCAATGATGGTGCCGTCTTTTATTCTTGCGCGCACGGGGAGTGCGACTCAAGCCGGCCTTGCAATGGGGTTATTTGGTATTGCGGGGTTATTAGCGCCGTTAATTGGTTTAATGGCTGATAAATTTAAAGCACACCGACTCACACAGGCATTAGGCTTGATTGCTTATATGCTAGCGGGTGGTTGTTTTGTCATTGCTGGCGAAAACTTCACATTAATGGCGGCCGGTTCTGTACTTTTTGGTGCTGGCTCTGCGATTATGCTGATGCTTAACCCTGTATTTATTACCTTTGCTGGTCATGATGCGAAAACAGAAGCTATGAAGCTGGGGCGTATGTCTCAGGTTCTGATTGTTGGCTCTTTGCTTTCTGGTATCGGGCTTGCAGCAGTCACTGACGCAGGCTGGACGTACGAAGCACGTTTCATTGCGATGATTATTGCGGTAGCGGTACTTTTCGTCATCACCATTGCGACTAACAAGGCCGCCGCTCAACGCATTATTGATAATGCAGATGCGATGGCAGCAGAGGCGGCGAAAGAAGACGCACCGAAAGTGAGCTTATTTAAAGTCCTATTTTCTAACTTCGGTCTGTTTTTAGTTGCGGTTGGTATTTTATGTGCTGGCCAAGGGGCATTTCAGGCTCAATATCCAAACTTGATGGAAAATGGCTACGGTGTAGCACAGTCTCTATCTGCAGCAACCTTGTCTGTTGCCGCTGTACTTGGTTTGTTCGTTCTAGTACTTGCTGAAAAATTTGTTGCCAAATATGGCTCTATTAGCTTGTTTAAGCTGTGTGCTGTAATTTCTATCGCGGTGATTGGTGCGCTTTACTTCATTGCTGAAGCCGCTATGGTTCTACCGTACCTCATTCCACTGGCTTTGGTGTTAGTGTACTTACAAGGCATTACTATTACAGATATGATTTCTCCTGCAATCGCAGCTCGTTTAACACTTGTTGGCGGTGGTTACACTCAAGGTTTGATGATGTTCTTTATCTCACTAGGTTTTGGCTTAGGGAGTGTGGTAAGTGGTGTAGCCGTTGATGGTTACGGGTGGTCAGCGCTTCCTCTTGCTATATTAGGATTGACGGTCATTTCTTATGTTTGCATCTTGATCGTTGCTAGTAAGCAAAAAAAGCAATTGGCTGATGAGCAAGCAAGTCACCAAGCTACGGCTTAATACTTAATACTTAATACTTAATACTTAATACTTAATACTTAATACTTAATAGCTAAGTAGCTTGTGAGAGAAAAGCGTGGTCTTATGACCACGCTTTTTTTTTGATCTAACGAAGGCATATGCACACCGTTAGGTTAGCAAAGTGTTTTTAGTGTGCGGTTAGTGTTAATTTATCGTTGGATTATGTTGTGTCGGGGTTGTGGGTTATGTAGGTAACATACTAATCGTACTAGCGCGCTTCCCTCGTGTTACTTCTATGGATAATAAAGACAATTATAATCGCGATCATATAGAAGATGGACCGCTTTGATAGTGGGTCTGAATTAGTATTGTTCGTCATTTTTGTTGTGCGGTTTATTCGCCGTTACCTAAAGTGGACAATGACATTAGAGGTCGTAACATGTTGAAAAAACTCGGTCTAGAAGGGTGGTTTTCTGCCCATTTTGCATACGGTATTGTTCAAATCGTATTTATTCCTATGATGGTTCCATCATTTATTCTGGCCCGGACAGGTAGTGCCACTCAAGCTGGTCTTGCTATGGGCTTGTTTGGTCTCGCGGGTCTATTCGCTCCTCTTATCGGAATTCTCGCCGACAAATTCAAAGCACATCGTTTAGCGCAAGGTTTAGGCCTAGTGTCCTACCTACTGGCAGGTGCAGCTTTTTTGGCAGCAGGTGAAAATTTCGCATTTATGGCGGTGGGTTCGGTGCTATTTGGTACAGGCTCTGCGATTTTGTTGATGCTTAATCCTGTGTTTATCACGTTTGCTGGCTACGATGAAAAAACGGAAGCGATGAAATTGGGCCGAATGGCGCAAACGCTTATTTTTGGTTCTCTGATTTCTGGAGTTGCGTTGGCTGCGGTTACGGGAATGGGTTGGAGTTTTGAATTACGTTTCATTGCGATGATGGTTCTTGTCGCGGTATTGTTGGTTGTAACAATGATGAGCAATAAGCAAGCCGCTCAGCGTATTGTTGATAACGCGGAATTAGTTGCTCAGCAAAATCGTGAAGATGAGGCTGAAAAGGTCGGTTTCTCTAAAGTACTATTTTCTAACTTTGGTCTGTTTTTATTGGCGGTTGGACTGCTATGTGCAGGTCAAGGGGCCTTCCAAGCCCAGTATCCGAATTTGATGGAAAATGCATACAGCGTTGCACAATCAATGTCGGCTGCGAACCTTTCAATTGCATCTGTGCTTGGTCTAATCGTTTTAGTCGGTGCAGAAAAATACGTCACCAAGTTTGGGGCGTTGAGCCTGTTTAAGCTTAGCTGCGTAGTATCGATTGTTGTGATCGCAGGTCTGTACTTTATTGCGGAAGCTGGATTGTCTATTGGTTTTATTATCCCACTGGGTCTCGTTTTAGTGTACCTGCAAGGTATTACTGTGACGGATATGATTTCGCCAGCTATTGCCGCTCGACTGACGTTTGTTGGAGGCGGATTTACTCAAGGGTTGATGATGTTCTTCATCTCGCTTGGCTTTGGTTTAGGTAGTGTCGTAAGTGGTATTGCTATCGACGGTTGGGGATGGTCGGCGTTACCTTTCGCCATTCTTGCGCTTACGGTTGCCGCTTATGTGTGTATTCTTATTGTTGGCATTAAGCACAAAGCGACCGCAAAAGTAGAATCTTAAGGTAATCTATTTAAGGCTTAGCCGAGAATCGATGCTTAAAAGTGAAAAAGCTTGGTGATATCACCAAGCTTTTTTATTTGGAGCTTTTTTATTTGGTAATAGATGAAAACATTACGACAACGCTGTTTGTTCGTCTGCACCACCCGCGCCTTTAAACCATAGGCTTAAATGGTGTTTAAGTGACTTGAGTTCGTCAGGGCCAATAAGCGCCAAACCAAGATCTTCTGCTCGAGTAATGTCGTTGTGTCGCAACGGGCGGAAGCTCACCAGCATTGCTCGTGCTTGCAACCCGCCTAATAGATCTCGTAAAGATTCAAGTTTATACAAGGTGTCATCACCATCATCGCGCATGCCTTTGGTTTTACATTCAATGATGTGCAACTTGTTGTTTACCACCGAGGCGACATCAAGCTCATTACGCACTTCTCGCTCGCCCAGTTGACGATAAACTTGAACGTTGAGCGAACGGTCTTGGATGGTTGGCATGTCATCTTGGATCTGCCTCACGGTGCTATGAACCAAGTTTTCTAGCCATTCCCCGTTAGAAAAACGTCTTGCATCTTCACTGATAAACGTGAGTACACCGTTCTCGTAAGAGGCGATTTCCAGATCAACCAGATCACTGATGAGCATGTTGAGTTCGCGATACCCTTGTTGTTTATCAGACAGTTCGACATCCAGTTTTTGTTCTTTGCGACATGTCGTCGCTAGGTAGTTAAGGGTGGCTAAGCCCGGGCCTAACTCAAGCGCGTTGCCTGCCCAACGTTCGCCAAGGGCATACAGTTTTTTATCCAGCTGAGGTGGAATATCGTATTCGGTGAACTCACCGCGAGCACCAAACACGGTGAGGTAATCTTTGATAGTGATATGGTCTTGAACTTGTGCGTCTTCCGCGCCTTCCGGGTATAGCCAACACATGCGGTCGCTACTCGGCTCAACAACAAAAATTGGCCAATGGTAAGTTCGGAATACTTCGTAAACAGACAGCAGTCGGTGCCTTAGCCCACAACTGGCATTGAGTTTTACTTCTACGTTTTTTTCTTTCAGTGTTCTCGCGAGTTCAAGTACTGACTGCTTGATTGCAGAGGTGTTGGCAACATTCGGTATTTCGAAAAACTCAGAGGTAATTTCGCGTTGTGCTAGTACGGAATGCAGCCGCTCAAACATGTCAAACTGCGACTTATCACCAATAAATATGATGTGCCGACTTACCGTTCTATCATCTAAAAGTGGGGTGACAAGACGGATAGGGTCTTGGTCAATGATGCCAACATGAACAGCCATAATAATTCCTTCAACGTTTGGCTTGCTGAAGAAGTAGGAGAGAATGACGCCTAAGTCATTAAAAAGTGGAGCAAGCCATACCCAAGATATAACGTCGCTTGATGCAAAAAACAAGGGCAGGCTTGTCGGAAAGCATGCCCTAGAACAATATTTAACGTGTTTCTTACCAAAATAAGTGTCGTTCTCGATTAAAACGGCGCAAACCTGGTGCGCTGTTGTGTGTTTAACCTCACTTTGGTCGTATCGTTTAAAACTAAAACTAAAACTAAAAGTTTAAAGCTTAAAGTTCAAAGCTTAAAGCGATGAACAAGCTCTCCTTGTTGGTTTGCAAGGCTTGTCAGGCTTTCGCTTGTCGACGCAATTTGCGACATGGCTTGATAGCTTTCATCGGCGATATGATTGATTTGTTCAATGTTTTGCGCAATGTCTGCTGTTGTTTCACTTTGCTCCGCGGCAGCCTGAGAAATGTGCGTGCTCATTTGGCTAATTTCCATAATCAGCGCCTGAATTTCTTCCATTGCACCATTGGCGCTAGAAGCTTGTTCAACTGAAAGCTCCATATCTTGCATACAACTTTCGATCACCTTCCCAGCACTTTTTGAGCTACTCTGCAAGTTGCTAATCATGGTTTCGATTTCACTGGTAGATTCGGTGGTTTTTTGCGCAAGCACACGGACTTCATCTGCGACAACGGCAAAGCCACGACCTTGCTCTCCTGCTCGTGCCGCTTCTATTGCTGCGTTAAGTGCGAGCAGGTTGGTCTGTTCGGCAATATTACGAATGACATCTAAGATGCTGCCAATGTGGCTGCTCATTTTTTGTAATTCGCCAACCGCTTCCACCGACTCGTTCAGTCTGACTTCAAGTTGGTTAATGGTGCTGATATTGGTGCTCATAATCTGGCGACCAGATTCAGATGCTGTTTCAACTTGGTGTACTTTTTCTAATGAACTTTGTGCGCTGTTTGCGACCTCTTGTACCGAATGGGACATTTCAGTCATCGCGGTCGCGACATTCGCGGTTTGTTCCCGTTGGGCACTTAATTTATTTTGTGCGTTACTCGAGGTGCTTTGATTGTCACTTGCTGTCACGGTAAGGTTATCTGAGGCGTCGTTTAGTTTAACCAACACATTATGTAGGCTATCCGCCAGTGTATTGATGTGGTTACCTAAACGGCGAAACTCGTTGTTATATTTCACATCTATGCGCTGGGTCATGTCACCTTCGGTCAGGCTCTCCAGTGCTTTCAATGTACTGTTGAGCGGTTGGCGAACGCTTTGTGCAATATGGTACCCAATGCCAATTGCGATGAGAGATACCAGCAAGCCAATGCCGATTGCTTTAATAACGCCTTCGTCGTATACCGTCCCAGCTTCAGACAGTGAATAGTTGAGGTTGGCGGTGGCGGTATCGCTAAAACCGTTGAGTGTGACCATAGCGCCGTCCACTTCTAGGGCGAGGTTCTCAATATTTTGATATAGAGCGGCGCGCGCAATCAGGTAGCTGTTATGCTGGTCAAGTACGCCCCCTTTTTTACCCACATCCTTACTAAACTGCTCGACAGATTCATCAAACACTTTTTTTAGTTCTGGCATTTGCGTCACGAGTCCGCGATAAGCGTAGTTTAGGTGCGTGACCGCTTTGCGGTTTTTATCAACGGCTTGCTGAACAAATTCAGTATCACTGCTTGCTAGTGCATCGGACGTAATCAACTCGGCGTCTTTTAATTTAATAAAGTAGCTTTTTGCCATGACTTTGACTGAGATACTTGAAACGTCGTCTACGTACTCTTTCATGCCAACGGACAAATCAGAATGAAGTTTTTGGAAGCGACGGGTTGATTGCTGAACCTGCTCCTGAGCGATAAACATGGATTGATAGTTATCCATGGCTTCTTGCGCTTCTTGTCCATAGCGGGTTTGTACATCACGTAATTCATCAATTCGCGTTTCTAGCTCGGGCACGTTAGCACTGGCTTGTGCGAGTTGCTCTAGTACAGAGCCAAAGACTTCCATGGATTCAGAAAACTCGCTACGTCGCATTGCCATGCGCTCTTCATTTTGTGTGGTGAGAAAGTCTTTAAACGACTTATCGGCAGAAAGCAGCTGAACGCTGGTTTGGTTGGAAAGGGATACCAAAGGTAAAGATGTTTTGGATACGGTGCCAAAGTATTGGTGTATTTGACTCATTCCATTGAGCATTATTGCGATAGTTATAACAAAAAGAATGACGATGAGTGTAAACCCAGCGTACATCCGCCTAACAACTGAACCCTGCATACCTGTTCCCTCTTAGTGTCTTGCAGCAAGTTAAAATAAACAACCTTGGACGCGTTACCTGATGTTCGATTCCCGAACAGAAAGGTACTTGTCTCTCTGTCTCTGATATCTTTATCGTTAGAAATAACAAATACTGAAATATAAATGAGATGCGGTGCTACGTTTTATGACGCACATTGCAAAAATATAACAAAGTGCCGTTTTGTTTACGTTTGTTTGGCGATTTAGCCAATAAATAAGTGCTTTAGAAGCGAATGAAATACAGTAAAAACAATTCCCTATCGATTCGCTTAAAATTGTGATTCTACCGCCCTTAGTGCATACTTCGTTGTAACGGTAAAAACGATAAGCCGAAGCGGCATAATCAGTAATCAATTTGGAGCGTCTTCATGGCTGAAGAAACGATTTTTAGTAAAATAATTCGCAAAGAAATTCCGGCAGATGTTGTTTATCAAGATGACCTCGTTACCGCCTTCAGAGACATCAATCCTCGTGCTCCAAGTCACGTATTGATCATCCCAAATAAGCTTATTCCAACGGTGAATGACGTTGAAGCTGATGATGAAGCGATGATGGGGCGAATGTTTACGGTGGCGAAAAAAATTGCACAAGATGAAGGGATTGCGGAAGATGGTTACCGTCTTATCGTTAACTGCAATGCTCATGGTGGGCAAGAGGTTTACCATATTCACATGCATTTAGTGGGTGGCCGCCCGCTAGGCCCGCTGCTACTGAGTTAATTCTTTTAGGCTAAAAGGTTGTGGTGCTTGTTAACTTAATGATCAAGATAGCAAGCACTTGTTGAAATCTAAACTTCATTTGAACGTGTCTATGCTAAAACGTCGTGTTAAACACACTTTGGTTGCTCTCCTCTCTATTAGTCTAACTGCCTGTGCTGGCCTTAGTGCTGGTAACCTATTTAGCCACTACTCCCAGCAAAATGCGGTGGTGTATCAGTCGATAAAAGCCGGGCAATATCAAGATGCCCAAGCGGCATTACCACAAGATATTGTTGCTGGCGATATTCTTGATAATTTTGAAAAAGGCCGTGTCGAGTTTTTAAATGAAGCGTACCCGCAAAGTAAGTCTGCATTGGAGCTCAGTGATAAAGCGGTACGTGTACAGCAAGACAAGGCATTGATTTCTATTTCTGATGCGGCGACAAGTGTTGGGGCGTTAGCGGTTAATGACAATATCACTGAATATGTGCCATCAGACTATGAACTCGGCTTTTTGCATCTTTACTTGGGTTTAAACTATATTCAAAAGAATGATTTAGAAGGTGCTTTAGTTGAAGTTCGCCGTGCAAATCAGGTGCAAGAGCGGGCTAGGCAGTCCAGAGAAAAAGATCTGAGATCGGCTGAAAGCGAACTGAAAAATAAAGGGTTATCGCCAAACCTTGGTTCAGTGCTTTCTCGTTATCCCGATGCGGGCAGTAAACTGCAAGCCGTACAGAATGGATATCTACTGTTTCTCTCTGGCCTTTTATACGAAGCGTCGAATGACTTAAATGGCGCGTACATAGATTATACGCGAGCCTTAGCGGTTGCACCGGATAACCAAGCGGTCGTTGACGCCGTGATGCGTGTGGCAAAGCGCGCCGGAAGAAATCAAGCATTAGCAAAACTGGAAAAACAGTACGGCAAACAAGCGACCATGAAAAATGGAGAGGGCCGAATTGTGGTACTTGAAGAGCGTGGCGTTGTGGCAGCAATGCGAGCTTGGAACTTGTCTTTGCCTGTTTATGACAGTCAAGGTAACACAGCAATATACAGTATTGCGTTGCCTCATTATGTTCCAGCGGTGCGGGCTAAATATTCGGCAATGAGTCTGGATGGTCAAGCGATTAATGGTGATCAATTGGTTGATGTAAACCTGATGGCTCAGCAGCAGCTGACAGAAAATATGCCGAGTATCTTGTTGCGCCAAGCTTTGCGTGTGTATGCCAAAGACCAGATTCGTAAGAACACAGCTAAAGATGACGATGTGGGTAATTTGTTGTTTAATGTATGGAATACGCTAACTGAACAGCCTGATACAAGAAGTTGGCAAACGTTGCCGAATACTGTGAATAGTCATAGTCGCTTTGTTAAAGCAGGAGCGCATACCATCGTTGTCGATGGTCAAGACTATACTTTTGATGTACGAGATAAACAAACCACACTTGTTTGGGTGTCGCGCCAAGGTGGGAATGCCACCATTTGGCATAAACAATTAGGAAGGTTGTAATGAAAAAATGGCTATTGAGCATGGGTATTCTGCTGGTATTGGTAGGCTGCTCATCAAGTAAGACTGCGGGCATCAAAATCGAAGGACAGACTCAAGCTGTGCTCTATGGTGATGAAGCGATGGGTAGCAAGTTTTCTATTGATGATATTTCAACGATCGATACTAATGGGCATGCTCGCGGTATCGTTAAGCTTGCCAATAAAACATCGACTGACCAGATCATTCAATATCGTTTTTATTGGTACGATGAACAAGGTTTAGAAGTGAATACCAAGCAGGCACCTTGGAAGCGGGCAATCTTACGCGGTGATGAAACCATTACCCTGTCTGAGGTGTCTATTAATCCAAATGGCAAAGATTTCCGCGTACAATTGCGCGGAGCAGACAAATAACGTCACTCTAGTTCGTTGGTGAATAGGTTATTGATGAATAGCTCATGAATGACGAGTTCGGCAACGAATAGGTAAACGTTGTAAAAGTAGCAAGACTAAGGAAAAAACATGAAAAAAAGTATTATTGCTTTGTTGGGTTTAGCCGTGATTCTAGGCGGTTGTTCAAATAAAGTAAGCTATGGTGACTCACAGGCAACAGAAACAACAACGATTGATTTTGGCTCGACGGATCTGCAAAAGATTGCCGGTGATATGGTCGATAGCATGTTGATGTCCGGCTCTGTATCCGCAATCACAAGAGATTCACGTCCGATTGTATTTGTAGAAAGAATTAAAAACAAAACGACTGAGCACATTGATACAGAATCTATTACCGATAGCATTAGTACCAAAATGTTGAATTCAGGTAAGTTCCGTTTTGTGGATATGGACCGCGTAGAATCAGTTCGCGAACAGCTGAACTTCCAAAATAATGACGAATTAGTGAATCAAAGCACTGCGATTCAATTTGGTAAAATGGTCGGCGCGCAATACATGCTTTACGGAAATTTAAGCAGTATCGTAAAAGAAGCGGGTAGCGACAAAGATGTTTACTACAAGATGACAATGCGTCTAATGGATTTGGAAACGGGTCTTATTGAGTGGGCGGATGAAACAGAGATTCGTAAACAAGAATCCCGCTCTGTACTTGGCTTCTAAGTCGCGCTCTTGTCGATGTTAGATTGGCAGCAGGCTTTACAACAACAGCCAGAACTTGCCCATGCGCAAACTGTGCTTAATGAAGTGCCCTTAGGGGCACTTCAGCTTTCTGGCGGGTTAACCAACCGGACATGGAAGATAGCGACCAAAACGCATGGTTGGACGGTTTGGCGTGGTCATACAAGCATAAGTGCTGCATTTGATATCTGCCGAGTCAATGAGCGAAACGTCCTGCAGGCTGTACAAACGTTGCTACCCACTAGCCAAGTCCTTGGTGACAATGCGCACGGAGTGTTGTTGTCGTGGTTAGAGGGGAGGCCGATTTCCTGTGCAGAATTGTCTGCGGAGAGGGTTATCTCGCTATTGGCTCATATTCACACTTTTAGTGGTGATAGCATAGATGGTGACACCATCGGTATCCGGCGATTTGATTACACGGAGAAGGTTGATCACTATTGGCAGCAACTCAATCCAAGTATCTATAAGTCGCGTTATCAAGAGCTATACGTTAAGTTACGAATTCCTCCCACGTTCCATTGCAATCACAGTGCGTTATGCCACTTTGATTTTGCTCACCACAATCTCATACATACCGATCAATCAATCGGCGTGATTGATTGGGAGTATTCAGCAATAGCAGACCCAAGGCTCGACCTCGTATTGACGCTTGATATGCTGGATATGGATTATCCCCAAGGGCTTAACTGTTACTTACAGGCGTATGGTCTTAGTGACTCCAATGCGGTGATCGACCGTGAGCAATGGTTAAGTGATATGAAGGCCTGGTCGGCTCACGCTCAGATGATGGCATTGCTTTGGTACGTATTAGCTGCTCAGCTTTGGGGTAATGATGACTTTCTAATCGATGCCGAGTCGATTTATCAACGATTATGCAGAAGTGATCACTGTTTGTAATTTCTCTTTTCTTAAACAACGGAAATTCACTTTTAAATTAGGATGGAAGTGGTAGATTTAAGGAAAGCGTACCAGTAAGGAATGATTGAGAGGTACTATGATTATTTATCTTCATGGCTATGATTCAAGTAGCCCGGGCAACCACGAAAAAGTGTTGCAACTGCAATTTATCGATGATGACGTACGGTTCGTCAATTACAGTACTTTGCATCCTAAGCATGATATGCAGCACTTACTTAAAGAAGTGCATAAATTGGTTGAGCAGTCTGATGACAGTACGCCATTGATCTGTGGTGTTGGGCTTGGTGGCTTTTGGTCTGAGCGTATTGGTTTTTTATGTGGCATTAAGCAAGTCATTTTTAATCCCAATTTACGTCCAGAAATTAACATGCAGGGGCGCATTGACCGCCCAGAAGAATATGAAGACATTGCGACGAAATGTGTAGAAGAGTTCCGCACTAAAAACCGTGGTCAATGTTTAGTGATTCTTTCTAGAAATGATGACATTCATGATAATCAAAAGTCGGCAGATGAACTCCAAAGTTACTACGATGTGATTTGGGATGAAAACGAGCCCCATAAGTTTAAGAAAATATCACAGCACTTACAGGCAATGAAGGCATTTAAAGAGGCATAATACTTCAAAAACTTGTGTCTTAAGAAGATTAGAGCTTAACAACAACCTGGTGTTTACAATTAAAAAGCAGCGATATTCGCTGCTTTTTTTGTGCCCGTTGCATCGATAACCGCTGATAAAGTTCACAGCGACACCCAAATGACTAATAACTCAGCGAATGGAAGTGGAATTGAAAAATAATTCCATTCAATAGTTGCGGACATTAATTTGCTCTATATAATAAATTCACTCTACATTTGTTGATAAATGTCAAAAAAAGTTTAGAGCAAGAAGAAAACTTGCCCGTAAAAACCAGTTTTGTTGGAATTTTAGCCAAAAACGTGAAGTGAAACGGCTGTTGTACCGAATTAGGGTCGCTGAAGACCATGAGCAATTCGCTCATAATGAAAGAATTTTTAGTCGTTCGAGTGACTCGGGCGACTCGCCCCATTTTTCACTTTTTAGAGGATAGCCATTTTGACAAATATTGTTGTTGTAGGCGGAGGCGCAGGCGGATTAGAGCTTGCGACTAAATTAGGCCGCACACTAGGCAGAAAGCGACGAGCGAATATCACGTTAGTGGATCGCAAAGCGAGCCACTTGTGGAAGCCGCTTTTACACGAAGTGGCAACGGGCTCACTAGATGAAGGTGTGGATGCGTTGAGTTACCGAGCGCATGCCAAAAACCATCACTTTGATTTTCAAATGGGGAGCCTAAAAGCCATCGATCGTGAGCAAAAGCGTATTGAGCTAGATGAACTAAAAGACGAGCATGGCGCGTTGCTGATGCCAGCCCGTGAGATTGACTACGACATTCTAGTACTTGCTATTGGTTCTAAATCCAATGATTTCAACACGCCAGGTGTACGTGATAACTGTATTTTCCTCGATAGCCCAGAGCAAGCACATCGTTTCCGTACGGAAATGAATAACGAATTTCTGAAGCTGCACGCCAAGAATGGTCACGGTACCGTGGATATCGCGATTGTTGGTGCGGGTGCAACAGGCGTGGAGCTATCAGCAGAGCTTCATAATGCGGTGAAAGAGCTGCGTACGTACGGTTTTGGTGATTTAGATTCGAGTAAGCTCAATGTTAACCTTATTGAAGCGGGTGAACGTATTCTACCTGCTCTACCACCACGAATTTCATCGGCAGCGCACTCGGAATTGACCAAGCTTGGTGTTACCGTTCGCACCACCACTATGGTGACACAGGCAGACGAAACGGGTCTGACAACAAAAGATGGCGAGCATATCCCTGCACAAATTATGGTTTGGGCTGCGGGTATTAAAGCACCAGATTTTATGAAAGATATTGCGGGTCTTGAAACGAACCGAATTAACCAGCTAGTGGTGAAAGATACATTACAAACCACCCGTGACGATGATATTTTTGTGATCGGTGATTTGGCGCAGTGCACTCAAGCTGATGGTTCGTTTGTCCCGCCTCGTGCACAAGCGGCACATCAAATGGCCAGTCGAGCGTTTGGTAACATTGTGGCTAAGCTTTCTAGTCGCGAATTAAAAGCTTATCAGTATAGCGATCATGGCTCGTTAGTGTCTCTGAGCCGTTTCTCTACCGTGGGTAGCTTGATGGGTAACCTGACCAAAGGCTCGATGATGGTTGAAGGTCGTATCGCTCGTGTGGTTTATATTTCATTGTATCGTATGCATCAGGTGGCGCTACATGGTGTAATCAAGACAAGCTTGATGATGCTAGTCGGTCGTATTAACCGCGTGCTTAGACCTAATCTCAAGTTACACTAGAGTTGTCGTGGCATAAAAATGTACCGCGTGTCTATTTACATTAGACATGCAGCAATACGATAACCTTGATAAGGCAGTTCATGCACCTGATGCATTGGCTGCCTTATTTTTTGGGCGGAATAATGGAGTAGACCTTACCTTGCCTTGGTTGACCATTAAAAATAAAACGGTTGTCGGCGAGGCACTCGTAGGTTGCGCCGACTCTTGTTGCTAATGCTTGGCTCGGTTCATTATAAGGGTCGCAGACAATTTCTAACCGCGTCAGTAATAAGGTTGCAAAACTAAATTCAATTAACGCTTCAAGGCCTTCTTTTGCATACCCTTTAGAGTGCGCTGCATCCGCTAACCAGTAACCTAAGCTACCCATATTAAAGGTATGGTAAAACTCGTTAAGCGCCACCATCCCCACAAATGTATCCGTTTCTCTTTCAAAGAGAGCAAAACCAAATGCGTTGGCTTTTACCCAGTTGAGTCTTGTCGCGGCAATAAAGTCGTGAGCGTCGATATCACTAAACTCACTGTGGCACCAGTCTATCCATTGATGTAGAGAAGGGGAGCGGCGAACGACGTGGGCAAACTCAGCAGCATCACTTAGGGTGAGTAAACGTAAGGCGAGGCGAGGGGTATAAATGGCGTAGTTTGTGTTCATAATTAGGCACGTCACAAATAATAAAAGGCCCAGTTATTGGGCCTTTTATTTCGTTAATTGGTGACTCTTCTTACTTGGATAATCATGCCCAATAGTGGGTGATCCAAGTAGTGAGTTTCGTTACTGCGCATGCGTCGTTTTTGATCAAGGCGGTAGTCTTTCAAGAAGGTTTGCACTTCTGTTTGTACAGCAACGTCTTGTAAGTTACCTGCAATGACATTGCTTTCATCAGCATTCGCGTCGTTTGTTTCAGCAGTAGATCCTGCGACGGCATTTGTCTCAGATGCAACAATGTCACGATTACCTGTGCTAGATTCGGCGATTTGTGTCGGCGCGGCAATAATAACTTCTTTGCTGCTAGGCGCTTTTAAGTCAAGTTGAGTTTCAGCGTATAAGTAATGCTGAACATAGACTTGTAGCTTACCATCAAGCTCATACAGCGGTTTATCAATCGCAACTTCTGTTACACCGTCCACAGGAGAGGAATAACTGTCGTTACTGCCTTTTTCGCTGCCATCAACATTAAAGGTTGAAGAATAGTCTTTACCAGCACGAATGTGGAAGGTGGGGGCATAGGCTTTACTTTGGTCGCCTTGACGCCATGCTTTATGGAAAAGCACTGAGTAACCTGCGTGCTTTTTAAGTTTTTCCACTTCACCTGTCAGCTCATAAGCCGAATAAGGCAACATTTTGACGCCTTTTGATGCACGATAATTAGCGTCACTAATTGCACCACTGCGCTTAAAGTCGATTTGGGCAATGTCATTAGGCCAAGATTCGTTTACTTTTTCAGGATTCACGGCGCGCTTGAAAATGATCACTTCAATATCAAATTGTCGCTGTGCCAAGCTCGGCATAGAGACTAATAGGAGCAGCAGTGGTATCAACTTTTTCATTCTTTCTCCATTGATTAACGCTATCATTGCGTTTAATCACATTATATCAACTAATGTCGGGTGTTGCCGAGACAATTCATGGCTTGTTTGCATACACCCATTAGGCTCTAGCGATCGGCTTACGTATCAATCTAGTTGGCGCTTTAGTACTAGCGACTTGGGGCCTGATTTTTTTCAAACTCTTCCAACATATTATTTAGGAAATTAAGTCGCTTACGACGATCCGTCAAGCTTTCTATGAACTTGAACTTGGTTGGCCCTTCCATGGCAAACTTATTAGGCTGTGCTTGTAGCAGTTTAACTAAGAAGGTCGGATCTATGTCAGCATCAGGATAAAATTCAATGTATCCTCCTTTATCGTGCGCTTCCAGTTTTCTGACTTTGAGACCGGCGGCGCGTAATTTCATTGCTGAGATAGCCAGAAGATGTTTTGCAGCGTCTGGTAGTAAGCCGAAACGGTCAATCAGTTCAACTTTCAGTTCACTTAGCTCTTCAGCATCAGAGACGCTGGCAATACGCTTGTACATGGAAAGGCGCATGTTGACATCAGGAATGTAGTCATCAGGTAGTAGAGCTGGGATACGAATTTCGACCTCTGTCTGTTCACGCAGTAAATCGTCCAGTGAAGGCTCTTTACCTTCTTTCAGCGCTTCTACGGCTTGTTCAAGCATTTCCATATAAAGCGAGAAACCCACCGATTGAATCTGCCCACTTTGTTCATCGCCAAGTAGTTCACCCGCCCCTCGGATTTCTAAATCGTGGGTGGCAAGGGTAAAGCCAGCCCCCAAATCTTCTAGTGATGCAATGGCATCTAAGCGCTTAATCGCGTCTTTAGTGACGGCTTTTGGATGCGGGGTTAGCAGGTATGCGTAAGCTTGATGATGAGAGCGCCCAACACGGCCACGCAGTTGGTGCAATTGAGCGAGCCCTAAGTTGTCAGCCCTATCCATAATAATGGTGTTGGCGGTTGGAACATCAATACCCGTTTCAATGATCGTCGTACACACCAACAGGTTAAAGCGTTGGTGGTAAAAGTCGTTCATGATGCGCTCAAGTTCACGTTCGCGCATCTGACCGTGAGCGACAGTAATGCGCGCCTCTGGGATCAGTTTTGCTAAATCTTCAGCGACTTTATCGATGGTTTCGACTTGGTTGTGCAGGAAATAGACTTGCCCACCACGCATGATTTCACGCAAGGCGGCTTCGCGCACAATACTGTCATCTTTTTCACGAACAAAGGTTTTGATAGCCAAACGTCGTGCTGGTGGCGTGGCAATAATTGAAAGATCACGCATGCCACTCATTGCCATATTGAGGGTTCTTGGTATCGGTGTCGCCGTTAGAGTAAGAATGTCGACATCGGCACGCATGGCTTTGACTTTTTCTTTTTGGCGTACCCCAAAGCGGTGTTCTTCATCAACGACTAATAGTCCAAGATCATTAAACTTAATGTCATTAGACAACAGTTTATGAGTGCCGACAAGGATATCAATTTTGCCTTCTTTGACATCTTCTAGAATCACTTTTTGTTCTTTCGCCGTTTTGAATCGAGACAACACCTCAACACGAATTGGTTGGTTGGCGAATCGGTCACGGAAGTTTTCAAAATGCTGCTGGGCAAGCAACGTAGTAGGCACCAACACGGCGACTTGCTTATTGTTGTCGGTACAAACAAACGCCGCGCGCATCGCAACTTCCGTTTTACCAAAGCCGACGTCACCACATACTAATCGGTCCATTGCTTTAGGTTGGCACATGTCAGACATCACCGCATTAATCGCCTGCGCCTGGTCTTCAGTTTCCTCGAATGGGAAGCCTGCTTTGAATGTTGCGTATTGGCCTCTATCGAGGCGGAATTTATAGCCCGGTTTAAGTTCGCGTTTGGCATAAACATCAAGCAGCTCGGCGGCGACGTCACGAACTCGCTCAGCCGCTTTACGTCGCGCTTTTGTCCAAGCTTCGCCACCCAACTTGTGAAGCGGGGCGCTGTCTTCTGCTCCACCTGAGTAGCGTCCAATGAGGTTTAGTGACGCGACTGGCACATAGAGTTTTGCTTCATTTTGATACTCTAAGGTCACGTATTCGGTTGTTATACCACCGGCTTCAAGCGTTTGCAGTCCAAGGTAGCGGCCAATGCCATGATCAACGTGCACGACAGGTTGACCCGGTTTTAGTTCGGCAAGATTACGTATGATGGTGTCGCTGTTGACCGAGCGTTTTTCTTTTTTACGGCGCTGTACTACACGGTCACCCAGCATGTCGCTTTCGCAAACGAAAGCGAATCGCTGACCTTGCATAAAGCCGTATTCACAATGACCAATGATTAGGCTGAATTTATCACTGCTGGTCAATGCTGACTGGAGGCTATCGTGCTCTTGAGGGCGCAGTTTAATGCGATGCAATAATTCGTTAAGCGCTTCTCGGCGTCCCTCGGACTCGACAGAGAACACGACCTTACCTGCGTATTGTTCAGTAAATTGACGCACTTGCGCCATGGGTTCTTTTAATTGGTGTTGAACGCTAATGTCTGGTAGTGGTGTAATGTCCGCATTTTGGCGTCCCGCTTTGGCACTGATTGCGTCGTTACAACAAATAAGTTGAGGATGCTGCTTGAGGTGAGAATAGAACTCATCCTTTTGTTGCCATAGCGCAACAGGCGGCAATAGAGGGCGTAATGGGTCGACTTTTCTCTGCTCATAGCGCTGTTCAACATCTGCAAGGAAATGGTCGATGGAGGCGTCAATGTCACCAACCATAATAAGTTGGGAGTCTTCATTGATGTAGTCAAATAGGGTTTCAGTATGATCAAAAAACAGCGGTTGCCAATACTCGATACCAGCAGGCCAAACGCCTTTAGAGACTTGACTATAGACCGACTCCGGCTCTCTTCTTGCTTCAAATTGTTGACGCCACCTCACTCTAAACGCTTCTATTGCCTCTTTTGTGGTAGGAAACTCATGAGCAGGCAACAGGCGTATTTCATCGATATCATCGATAGAGCGTTGATTTTCTGGATCAAAGGTACGGATCGTATCGATCTCATCATCAAAGAAGTCTATCCGATATGGGGCAGTACTTCCCATTGGATAGAGGTCGAGGATGGATCCTCGGCTGGCGTACTCTCCGGGGCCAAAGACTTGGTCAACTTGGCGGTAGCCTGAGCTTTCAAGTTGTAGGCGAAGCTTCTGTAAAGAGAACAAGTCACCGACTTTGACCATCAGTGTGTACTGAAGTAGAAAGTCTCGCGGCGTTTGTCGTTGTAGTAATGTACTTACAGGAACGATAGTGATACCGGCGCTTTGTTGTGGCAGGGTGTAAAGCTTGGCAATACGATCCGAAATAATATCTTGATGCGGAGAAAAGTTGTCGTAAGGCAAGGTTTCCCAGTCGGGAAATAACCCCACACTTCCCGAGTAAAACTGTTCGATTTCGCCTTGCAATTTAATGGCAAGCTGAGGGTCGGGAACCACCAGTAACGTATGGCTGCTATGCGCTTGCGCATGTTCGCTGATCGCGAGGGCAAGAGATGCACCACGAAGGTTACCGAGTATTTTTTTGTCGCCAGCACCTGACGGCATATTTAGGGGAAGCATAGGAGTTTTGGTCATAGTGATTAGCTTTTGTCTCGATCAAGCGAGCGCTGTCTTAAGAGTTTTTGTTGATGGTACAACGCGGCTTTAATGAGCATGTCTTGATGCTCTTCAAGAATGCGAACGAAGGACAGAGTGATAGTGTAATCTGATTCCGGACGTTCTGAATCTGAGCGTTGTACGTCAGTGACTTCACCGTAGCAATAAATACCGGCGGGTGGTGCGTCTAAAAATAGTTTTACTATTGCTAACTGCCCAATGGTGAGGGGCGTATGACTGCAGTAGGCGACTTCTCCGGCGCCAAATCGCGTCGTGACTTGACGGAAAGCAGGCTCATCTTGTTGGGCTATCATGTAATTAAGCAGCAGATTGAGTTTGGTATTTTGCTGGTCTATGAGCTCTGCAACGTGTTTAAGGTTTTGCTGCTGCAGCTCATGTTTTGCGGCTTCTCGTTGCTGATTGAGCTGGCTAAATTCACAAGAAGCCACAAACGGCGCAGGGATCTGTGCCAGATAACTGTCTAACTCAGGTAGTGTTGCGCCGATTTCCATCGGTTCGATGTTGGCTCGAATTGCGCCGTTTACGGTAAAGAAGTCATTCTGTGACATAGGTAATCCCTGATTAATAGCCTTAATTATCTCTGTGTATCACTGAGTTATCAAGAAATTGCCCTATCAAATCGTTAAAAGTCTGTCATTTAAAACGAAAATCACATTCAGGGCTACAACCTCAGCGCGTTTCTCGTTACATTAGCCTTAGATTTCATTCTTTGGTTGTGTCTATGTTTCACCCATTACCCGTTTTTATCGGATTACGCTACTTACGAGGTCGGTCTGGTGACCGTTTTAGCCGCTTCGTGTCTTATATATCAACCGCCGGAATTACCATCGGGGTGCTGTCTTTGGTGACAGTGCTATCCGTGATGAATGGTTTTGAGGCGCAACTCAAGGGGCGTATCTTAGGCGTGCTTCCTCAGGCGGTTATCACCCATTCAAGTGGTACGATAGCTTCAGACCAGGCACCTCCAGCCTTTCTTGGTGACTACCCAACGAGCCAGCCCCCCGTTCCTATTGTACGAAGTGAGGCCGTGGTTCAAAGTCATCAAGGTTTGGCGGCGGTGATGATGCTGGGTATTGAACCTGAGAGTAATGATCCCATTCGGCACCGAATGGTGAGTGGCAGTGTCAATCAACTTAAGGCCGGAGATTATCGGGTGTTACTTGGTCACACGTTGGCACGAGAGCTTGATGTCCAAGTTGGTGACAAAATTCGATTGATGGTGACGAGTGCCAGTCAGTATACGCCACTAGGTCGAATACCGAGTCAGCGAATGTTCACCATCGCGGGCTTGTATAGCACAGGGTCAGACATTGATAGTTCATTGGTGGTCACTCATATATCAGACGCGGCGAAACTTATGCGTTTTAAGCCGGGAGAAGCCAGTGGCTGGCGACTCTTTTTCCAAGACCCATTCGTCGTTTCACGTTTAAGTCAAAACGAACTTCCGGAATCATGGCATTGGAGCGATTGGCGTGAACAGCGCGGAGAGTTATTCCAAGCGGTAAAAATGGAAAAAAATATGATGGGATTGATGCTAGGGCTGATTATCGGTGTGGCTGCTTTCAATATTATTTCTGCTTTGATCATGGTCGTCATGGAAAAACAAGCTGAGGTAGCGATACTTAAAACCCAAGGCATGTCAGATAGACAAGTGTTGGCGATTTTTATGGTGCAGGGTGCAAGTAGTGGCGCCATTGGTGCGGTCGTGGGAGGGGTTTTAGGCGTATTGATGGCTCAGAATCTAAACGCGTTATTAGATGCGATGGGCGTTGCTCTGTTTAGCTTTGGCGGCCAGTTACCCATCATGATTAACCCGAACCAAATTATTATCGTTGTTGTTGGCGCCGTGCTATTAAGCTTGGCTGCCACTTTATTTCCTTCTTACCGTGCGTCATCCGTAAAACCAGCTGAGGCTTTAAGATATGAGTAGTCCTTTAATCGCTTGCCAGAATATTCGCAAAACTTATCACGATGGCGCGGTGGATACCGAAGTCTTGAAAGGGGTCAGTTTTGAGATTGCTAAAGGGGAGCTGGTATCCATTATCGGTTCATCGGGATCGGGTAAGTCAACCTTGCTTCATGTGCTAGGGGCGTTGGATGATGCTTCGCAGGGTGAGGTTGAATTCTTAGGTCAATCCTTGTTGACGCTTAGTAGTAATCAACAAGCGAAGATCCGCAATCAGCATTTGGGTTTCGTTTACCAGTTTCATCATCTATTGAGTGACTTTACTGCCCTAGAGAATGTGGCGATGCCATTGTTAATTGGTGGCATGAATGTGAAACATGCAAAAGCAGAAGCTCATGACTTATTGGAGCGTGTTGGTTTAGGTCATCGTGTGACGCACCGCCCTTCGGAACTGTCTGGTGGTGAGCGACAACGTGTGGCGATTGCACGAGCATTGGTCAACAAACCTTCGCTGGTGCTAGCTGATGAACCTACGGGTAACTTAGATCATAAAACAGCGCTCGCTATTTATGATTTGATGCGTACTTTAAATAAGGAATACGGCACGGCCTTCTTAGTGGTCACCCATGATAACGAATTAGCGGAAAAAATGGATAAACAGCTTCACATGCAAGATGGTTTATTAATTGATATCGCGCAGAAGTAAGGAATAGACGTGTCATTATCCTTTTTTATTGGTAAACGTTTTAGCCAAGCCAAGCAGCGCAATAGAATGGTGTCTTTTATTTCGATATCGTCAATTGTGGGTATTGCTGTGGGTGTCGCGGTGATTATTGTTGGTTTATCAGCGATGAACGGCTTTGAACGAGAATTAAAAAACCGAGTACTGTCAGTCATCTCTCATGGTGAGTTTGAAGGCGTCAACCAACCGATTGAAGATTGGCAAAAGATGGTCGCCGCTTCAAGTAAGCATGAGCGTGTTGAAGCCGCAGCCCCGTATATTCGTGTTACGGCTCTCGTTGAAAAAGGCAGTCAACTAAAAGCCGTTGAGGTACGTGGGGTCGATCCTAAATTAGAGCAAACCGTGTCTTCATTACCGAGCTTTGTGAACCAGGAAAGCTGGCAAGCGTTTCGTGCCGGAGAGCAGCAAGCTATTTTAGGTAAAGGGGTAGCAGAGCAAGTCAACGCTAAGGTGGGGGACTTTGTGACGTTAATGATCCCGTCGACGAGTGATGCAACCAAAGTGCAGTCACCAAGGCGCGTGCGGGTAAAAGTGACAGGCTTACTGGAGCTTAACGGTCAAATTGATCACAGCTTGGTGATAGTACCGTTGCAAGATGCCCAAAAGTACGTCCGAATGGGGGATAAAGTCACTGGGGTATCGATAAAAGTCGATGATGTTTTTGATGCGCCATTGATTGTTAGACAAGTCGGAAACTCTTTGTCTGAATATGTGTATTTACGAAGTTGGAAGCAAAAATATGGCTTTCTTTATCGTGATATCGAGTTGGTGCGAACCATCATGTATTTAGTCATGGTATTAGTGATTGGCGTGGCTTGTTTTAATATTGTTTCAACGCTGATGATGGCAGTAAAAGATCGCTCTGGAGAAATCGCGATTTTACGAACTATGGGCGCAAGCGACAGTTTGATAAGACGAATTTTTATTTGGCAGGGCGTGTTTTCAGGTGTGGTGGGGAGCATTGTCGGGGGAATGGCGGGCGCCTTACTCGCGGTAAATCTAACGCCAATCGTATCTGCTCTCGAGACGCTCGTTGGCCATCAATTCTTGTCTGGTGATATCTACTTTGTTGATTTCTTACCATCGCAGTTAGTTTGGAGTGATGTGGCATTAGTATCAGGAACCGCGATTGCGTTGAGCCTTGTGGCAACCTGGTACCCAGCATCGAAAGCCAGCCAGCTAAATCCAGCGACGGTGTTAAGTGCCAAGTAATAACAGCGAATAGAGTAGCGAATAAAAAAGGACCTAAGGGTCCTTTTTTGCTAACTGATGTACTTCACAGTTTCATGTTTTTGCTATTTGGCTCATAGGTTGTCGCCACGATTTTGCATCCTAGAGAGCAACGCATTAATTTAGCCCAAATAAACACGCTTTAGAGACTAGCGTAATGAGCGTTGTTGCCAACTTCTCACGACAGAATAACGCCATAAACCGCGGATACCAAAATACCCTGCAATTGACGCGAGCACTGCGCAAAGTAGGCACCCTAAAAGGAATGGAGGTCCAATGGTCGACATTTGCTCAGAAAGGTACTGCCATGACAATTCAAAATGAAACGGCTGCGTGGGTGTGCTTAAGCAAAATGCACCGACTTTATACGCGAAATAAAATAGCACAGGCATAGTGACTGGGTTACTAATCCAAACCAGCGCGACGGATAACGGTAGGTTTACACCGAATAGAATTGCAAGGCCTGCAGCCATAATCATTTGGCTCGGCAATGGAACGAAAGCCATAAACAAACCAACGGCAAAAGCACCCGCTGCAGAGCGGCGGTTTAAACACCACAGGTTGGGGTTATAGAGGACATTGCCGAATATTTTCAAAGCCTTTTGTCGCTTGATCACTTCGTGATTTGGCATGAAACGTTTGATGAACTTTCTTGGCATAGGGAAACATGACTCTCTTTACAAGCATCACTGTACCTTTGGTTTACACCCTAACTTTAATAAGTGCAACTTTTTGGCCTGTGATGCCGACTATCTATTGGTTGATTCCTGTATCCTTAATCAGTTTCGCCTTGCTGATAAAGCGTCGATTTATATTGTTGACGGGATTCATCGCACTATCCGTGGCATTAATTCAAGGGAATCTTCTCAAGAGCCAAACAGAGGCGCTTTTTCGATTCGGCACAGATATTACCATAAAAGCGCGAGTTGACAGCTATTTTAAACAAATAAGTCAAGGTTATGAGGCGGACGTGACGGTTTTTAGCGTCAACGGTGAGTCGATTAACTTGGTTTATCGACCGAAAATAAAACTTAAGTTTTCTATGCCAGTAGACGTCGGCGCTTGGGTGGTGGCGCCAGTGAGGTTAAAGCGTATTATTGGTGTTAAGAACAGGGTGGGATTTGACAAAGAAAAGTACTATTTTGCTCATGGCTTGCTTGCCCAAGCTAGGGTTGATGATTCGGCTCATAGTATGGTGTCGAGTAAGCGTCACTGGCAGTCGAACATTTACAACCATATATACCGCGCAACATCGACGAGTCATTATCAAGGTTATTACTTAGCGTTGATATTTGGCGACCGTTCTAAATTAACCGCCGAAGATTGGGCCAGTTTGCGCGAAAGTGGACTGTCGCACCTAATGGCGATATCTGGGCTTCATATCGCCATTATTTTTTCCATTGGCGTCTTCGTTGGCCGGGCCGTTGTACTGTTATGTGGTGTGCTATCACGGCAAAGCCAAATTGAGCGTCGAAGTGGCAAGAAGCGATGGTTTGAACAAATAGTGTTATTCATTGCCTCACAACCTTGGCTAGCGGTTGTCAGTGGTTTTATTTTTGCTGGTTTCTATGGGGCGTTAGCGCATTTCCCCATTCCGACGGTTAGAGCGCTGCTGATGTTGTTGGTGCTCTATATTATTTGCTCTCGAAGCATCAAAGCCGATGCCGTCGCCATGTTACTTTTTAGCGCGGGTCTGGTCCTGACAGTGTTGCCATTTTCATCCGCAAGTATGAGTTTTTGGTTGTCGTATTATGCGGTGAGTGCGTTAGTGGTGTTAGCGGCTTACTTAAGACAACCTCAGTATATTGAAGCAGGGAAGATACGCAGTGGTTTGTTATTTCATATCGGACTGGCGGTGTTGTTTTTGCCATTGTTGATTATTGTGTTTAATGGCGCGTCACTGGGGAGTGCGCTATACAACCTCATTTTTGTGCCCTGGTTCAGCTTTATTGTTATGCCTGCCTTATTGCTAATGACAGTATTTAGCGTAGTCGCAGCAATGATGGGAATCGACGATATTGGCCTCTATGACTTGGTGATGGACCCATTATTATCCGTGGTGATTAAGGCGATGTCTTATTCCAGCTGGTTCTGGGTAGAGTTGGAACCTCATTATGTACTGCCTATTCTATTCGTCATTGCAGCGGGTTTATGCTGGCAATGGGTAACGGCGCGTTGGGTAGCCATCATTGCAGTGATGGCGCTCTTTTTATGGATAGAGGCAGAGAAAAAGCATCATTTTCGAGTAGTTGTGTTAGATGTCGGTCATGGGCTAGCCGTCATTGTTCAGCAAGGCAATGACGCGGTTGTTTATGATACTGGTATAGAAATGGCGGGGTTTAGCATTGCTCAGCGTCTAATTACCCCCACACTTGCTCAGTTAGGGGTGAACGCACTAGAAGGCATTATCTTGAGTCATGCCGATAATGATCATGCTGGTGGCACCGTAAATTTACAACGGCAATGGCAACCAAAGTGGGTTCGAAAATCTGATGCTGATGCGACGGAGCAACCATGTATCGCAGGCGAGAAGTGGCAATGGAAGGAGGTAACGTTTGAGGCGCTTTGGCCACCTAAGCTAGTATCACGTGCTTATAATCCACACTCTTGTGTTGTGCTCATGACTTACGCACCTAAGGGGCAATCTCGTGAGCACCAGGTGCTATTTACCGGTGATATTGATCAAATTAGTGAAATCCTGCTCGCTCGTAATCTGCCTTTGCTACATCTAGATGCGATGCTGGTTCCGCATCATGGCAGTAAAACATCGTCGTCGGAATGGCTGTTAAATCGAATTAATACTCAACATGCTATTGCGTCGACGCGTTTTGCTGGGCGATGGAATCTACCCAATCCAGATGTCAAGGCTCGATATTTACAAAATGGCGCCAAATGGTACGACACGGGTTCAGCGGGACAAGTGAATTTGTCATTTAGTGCACAAGAAGTGAGCGCTTTCACTCTCAGAGGCGATAAGCTCGCCCCTTGGTATAGGCAGATGTTAAGAAGCGGAGTAGAATAAAAGAAAATTAAGATGAAAATGATTGAAGAATTATGTCACTAAATCAAGATGAAACCACGCTGCAGACCTTTAAGCGTTTGTGGTTGTATATCCGTGAGTACAAGACTGGGTTGACGGTTGCCATTATCGCGCTTGTGATCAACGCGGCGGCAGATACTTACATGCTTTCTTTGCTGAAACCACTTCTAGATGAAGGGTTTGGTGATGTTGAATCTAATTTTCTTAAAGTATTACCACTGATCATTATTGGCATGATGTTTATACGGGGTTTGAGTGGCTTCGTATCGACGTACTGTTTAAGCTGGGTATCCGGTAATGTGGTGATGCAGTTACGTAGAAAGATATTCAGTCATTTTATGCATATGCCGGTTTCCTTTTTTGATAAGGAATCAACGGGTGGATTACTTTCACGTATTACTTATGACTCAGAACAAGTCGCAGGTGCAACGAGCCGCTCTTTGGTGAGTATTGTGCGAGAGGGTGCCAGTATTATTGGGTTGTTGTTCCTGATGTTTTGGAGTAGCTGGCAGTTATCCTTAGTACTGATTGTTGTTGCCCCAGTTGTCGCTTGGGCGATTGGATTTGTATCGAAACGCTTTAGAAAAATCTCCCGCAACATGCAAACCTCGATGGGAGAAATGACCACGTCCGCAGAACAAATGTTAAAAGGGCATAAAGTTGTTTTGACCTATGGTGGTCAAGAGGTTGAAGGCCAACGCTTTGACAGTATGAGCAACCAAATGCGTCAGCAGACCATGAAAATGGTGGCGGCCTCAGCGATTGCCAACCCTGTAATTCAAATGATCGCGTCATTGGCTTTGGTGTCGGTATTGTATTTGGCGAGCTTTGATTCGGTACGCAGCGAATTAACACCAGGTACGTTTACGGTTATTTTTTCGGCCATGTTTTCACTGATGCGCCCACTAAAAGCGTTAACAGGCGTGACCGCTGAATTCCAACGAGGCATGGCAGCGAGCCAAACATTATTTGCGTTGATTGATCTTGATACTGAAAAAGATAACGGCACAACAGAATTACAATCTGTTAAAGGTGACATTAGCGTAAATGATATTACCTTTACCTACCAAGGCACCGAGAAGCCAGCGCTGCGCAATGTCAGTTTTGATTTACCGGCAGGTAAAACTATCGCATTAGTGGGGCGTTCAGGATCAGGCAAAAGTACCATTGCCAATCTGTTCACTCGTTTCTACGATGTTGATAGCGGACATATTGCGCTCGATGGTCACAAAATCGATGACATTAAGCTCACTAATTTGCGTCAACATTTTGCGCTCGTCTCGCAGAACGTCCACTTATTTAACGACACGATTGCTAACAATATCGCTTATGCGGCGCAAGGGAAATATAGCCGTGAAGAAATAGAGCACGCCGCAAAACAAGCCCATGCCATGGAATTTATCGATGGCTTAGAGCATGGTTTGGATACAGTGATTGGTGAAAATGGTGCTAGCCTTTCTGGAGGTCAGCGTCAGCGAATCGCGATTGCACGAGCATTGTTACGGGATGCGCCAGTTCTGATTCTAGATGAGGCGACGTCTGCACTCGATACGGAATCTGAACGTGCGATTCAATCGGCTCTTGATGAATTGCAAAAGGACAAAACGGTCTTGGTCATTGCTCACCGTCTTTCAACTATTGAGGAAGCGGATGAGATTTTAGTTGTCGACGAAGGCGAAATCATAGAGCGCGGCAATCACGCGACATTGATCGCTCATCAAGGCGCTTATGCTCAGCTACACCGTATTCAGTTTGGTGATCATTCGTGATTGAAAAACTTTGGTTCGAACAGCACCCACTGCGTTTTGTTTTGTGGGTGTTGCTATGGCCATTGAGCCACTTGTATGGCGTGATCACGGCAAGGCGCAAGCGGGCTTATCATCAAGGCAAGAAACCGGTTTACCGTTCATCCTTACCTGTTATCGTGGTGGGTAATATTACCGCGGGTGGGAATGGTAAAACACCGATGGTGATCTGGCTGGTAGAGCAGCTTGCCAATCTTGGTTTTAAACCCGGCGTCGTGTCGCGTGGCTACGGTGCTCAGTCCCCACGGTATCCTCTGCGCGTTGATAAGCAGACGTTGACACAGCATTGTGGTGACGAACCAAAATTGATTTTTGAGCGTACTGGTGTACCCGTTATCGTTGATCCTGTTCGATCACATGCCGTGCAAGAATTAGAACGTTTGGGTGTGGATGTGGTGATTACCGACGATGGTTTACAGCATTACGCATTAGACAGAGCATTCGAAATTGTTGTCGTTGATGGACAGCGTCGCTTTGGTAACGAGGCGTTATTACCCATGGGTCCTTTGCGAGAACCGCTTTCTCGACTGCAAGATGTCGATTTGATCGTAACCAATGGCGGGGGCTCACAGCAGGCGAATGAGAAAGTCTTTACCTTAGAGCCAACGTTGGCGGTGAATCTACTATCTGGAAAGAAAGTAGCAGTGAATGAATTGGGTACTCTGGCGGCATTCGCCGGTATTGGACATCCACCACGGTTCTTTGCTACGTTAAATCAATTGGGGGCAAATCTAGCGCGCGAACAGGGTTTTGCCGACCATAAAGATTTTGATAAACAACAGCTTGTTGCATTAGAGCAAGGTGTTGATAATGTCATTATGACAGAAAAAGATGCAGTAAAATGTCGACACTTCGCTCATGAAAATTGGTGGTACTTACCAGTATCTGCAAATTTTACCAACCACGATAGCGAAGAAATACTGATAAAAATTAGAAAGGTTATAGAGAGTTATGGATCATAGACTTCTGGAAATTGTAGCGTGCCCTATTTGCAAAGGTAAGCTGACGTTCGATAAAGACAAACAAGAACTGGTTTGTAAGTTAGACCGACTAGCGTACCCAATTAAGGAAGGCATTCCAGTATTGTTGGAGCCAGAAGCACGAACGATGGCGATGGAAGAGGGGCGATAATGTCATTCACAGTCATTATTCCAGCGCGTTACGAGTCGTCGCGATTACCGGGCAAGCCTCTGGCGGATATTGCGGGTAAGCCGATGATTCAGCATGTTTATGAAAAAGCGATGTTGTCGGGCGCCAAGCGAGTCATTATTGCTACCGATGACCCGCGTGTTGAGCAAGCTGCAAAAAGTTTTGGCGCAGAAGTGTGTATGACCTCTCCAACCCATGAGTCAGGGACAGAGCGTTTGGCTGAAGTGGTTGAATTAATGGCAATAGAACCGGAGCATATTGTTGTTAATGTGCAAGGGGATGAACCTTTAATACCAGCCGAAATTATTGCGCAAGTTGCGAATAATTTGCAGCAAAGCACGGCACCAATGGCGACGTTAGGTGTTCGTATTGAGACCGAGCAAGAAGCGTTCAACCCTAATGCCGTTAAGGTTGTCACGGATGAACAAGGCTATGCGCTGTATTTTAGTCGCGCCACTATTCCGTGGGATCGCGACGCTTATAGCCAAGATCCTAAACAATCACCAGCTCACCCTCTACTTAGACATATTGGTATTTATGCCTATCGTGCTGGGTTCATTAACACTTATGTGTCTTGGGCACCAAGTGTATTAGAGAAAGTGGAATGTTTAGAGCAGCTGAGAGTACTTTGGTACGGTGAAAAAATTCATGTTGATGTGGCGTTACAAGCGCCTCCGGCAGGGGTGGACACACCGGAGGACCTTGAGCATGTTCGTCAGTTAGTGGCTTCGTTAACGGCGGGCGATTCAAACTAAACATTTACACCGTTATGACGTCGTGCCGTTTTCTACGACGCAGTTAACGAATCAGCGCTGGGTGATCGGCAGGAAGTAATTCCCATTCACCCGGCTGCAAATTACTCAGCGTAAACTGCCCCATAGAAGCGCGAATTAGGCGAAGTGTTGGAAAACCAATATTAGCCGTCATTCTACGAACTTGGCGGTTTCGCCCTTCAATTAAGGTAATCGAAAGCCATGTTGTTGGGATATTCGCTCTAAATCTTACCGGCGGATTTCGTTCCCAGACATCGGGCGCATCCATACGTGTCACTTTAGCGGGTAGTGTTGGTCCATCTTTAAGTGTCACGCCATCTCTTAGTTTTTGAATATCATCTTCTGACGGAGCCCCGTCAACCTGAACCCAATAAGTTTTTTCCGATTTCGAATTCGGTTGAGTTAAGCGAGCCTGCAAGATGCCGTCGTTAGTTAAAATAAGCAGTCCTTCACTGTCTCGGTCCAGCCTTCCTGCTGCATAAACATCTTTAATAGGGATAAAGTCAGCCAGTGTTTTTCGTCCATCACCATCGGTGAACTGGCTGAGCGTATCAAAAGGCTTGTTAAAAATGATGACCTTTCGCTCAGCAATAGACACTTTTGGTTTCACGTCTTCCGTTTTTCGGCGACGCGATGGTCGACGATGAGAGGATGTCGATTGCCCAATGGATTGTTTGAAACGTGTTGATTTAGTCGCGGCACGTGACTTAGATGGTTCACGTGTTGTTTTAAATGTCATGTTAACTACCCTGCAAAAATGTAAACAAACTGTGTGCTTTAGTTTTGTCTACCGCTGTTTTGAGCTATCATGAGCGCGCTCAAAAACAGGATTAATGCACAAGATAATAGACTAATTGCTCATTTTTGTTTAATTATAGTTGCTTAGGATTTCGTTTAACTGAACTAAAAGCCTCTGATTGCTTATTTATGCACCACATTGGGTGCAGTATGAGGCTTGTTGGTACAGTTACAACGTTTACGCTGCCTTTTTCGGTATGCGTTAATTGATAAGGGTAACCTTGCCCAATTAGAACGATAGGGAAATTTCATGCCTACAGAAAAGCCGACCATTATTTACACGATTACTGATGAAGCGCCAGCGCTTGCGACGTACTCACTACTACCGATTATTCAGTCATTCACAGCGTCTTCTGGGA
The DNA here is from genome assembly GCF_026191675.1 of Vibrio qingdaonensis. GTDB lineage: Bacteria > Pseudomonadota > Gammaproteobacteria > Enterobacterales > Vibrionaceae > Vibrio > Vibrio qingdaonensis. The sequence continues at coordinate 35,961 of NZ_JAKRRY010000012.1, forward strand.
TTGACGTTGAAACGAGAGATATCTCATTAGCAGGGCGCATTATTGCAAACTTCCCTGACTATTTGAAAGAAGAGCAGCGAATTGGTGATGCGCTTAGTGAGTTAGGTGAATTGGCGACGACGCCAGAAGCAAACATTATCAAACTGCCTAATATCTCGGCTTCTATTCCGCAATTAAAAGCAGCCATTCAAGAGCTACAAGCCAATGGTTATGCGCTACCAGATTACCCAGAAGAGCCAGGCTCAGCTGAGCAAGAAGCGGTGAAAGCAACCTACGATAAGATTAAAGGCAGTGCGGTAAACCCAGTACTCCGAGAGGGTAACTCAGACCGTCGCGCACCATTATCAGTAAAGAACTACGCCAAGAAAAACCCGCATTCAATGGGGGCGTGGTCAAAAGATTCAAAATCCCATGTTGCTAGCATGGCAGATCAAGATTTCTTCGGTAGCGAAAAATCAGTCACGATTGATCAAGCAACGGATGTCAAAATCCAGTTCACCTCTGCTAACGGTGAAGTGTCGATTTTAAAAGAGAAAGTATCATTACTCTCTGGTGAAATTATTGATGCGTCGGTGTTAAATAAGAAGGCACTGGTCGCGTTCTTTGAAGCGCAAATTGCAGAAGCAAAACAGCAAGGTGTTTTACTTTCTCTACACTTGAAAGCGACAATGATGAAGGTGTCAGACCCTGTCATTTTCGGTCATGCAGTTGAAGTGTATTACAAAGAAGTATTCGCAAAGCACGGTGCTCTATTTAATGAGTTAGGTGTCGATGTTCGAAATGGTATTGGTGATGTGTACGCTAAGATTGCGTCACTACCAACGGCGCAAAAAGCAGAAATTGAAGCCGATTTAGCCGCCGTCTACGAGACACAACCCCCGTTAGCGATGGTTGACTCTGATCGAGGTATCACGAACCTTCATGTGCCAAGTGACATCATCGTTGATGCTTCTATGCCCGCAATGCTTCGATCTTCTGGTCAAATGTGGGGACCGGATGGTAAACAGCAAGATACCAAGGCACTGATTCCTGACCGCAGCTATGCAAGCATTTATCAAGCTGTGATTGACTTCTGTAAAGAGAACGGTGCGTTTGATCCTACTACCATGGGTAGTGTGCCAAACGTTGGTTTGATGGCGCAAAAAGCAGAAGAGTACGGTTCGCACGACAAGACGTTTATTCTTGATGGTGAAGGCACTGTGTCTGTTGTTGACGCACAAGGTCAAGTATTGATTGAGCAAGCAGTAGAAGCGGGCGATATTTTCCGTATGTGTCAGGTTAAAGACGCTCCGATTCAAGATTGGGTTAAGCTAGCTGTGACACGTGCTCGTGCGACAGGTGTACCTGCCGTATTTTGGCTAGATGAAGCGCGCGCTCACGATGCAGAGTTGATTAAAAAGGTAAACCAATATTTACCTGACTACGATACGAATGGTTTGGATATTCGCATTCTTGCACCTCTTGAAGCGACCATTTTCTCTCTTGACCGAATTAAACTAGGCCAAGACACCATTTCAGTAACTGGTAACGTGTTACGTGATTACCTGACGGATTTGTTCCCAATTTTAGAATTGGGCACGTCTGCGAAGATGTTGTCGATTGTTCCATTAATGAATGGCGGTGGTTTATTTGAAACTGGCGCTGGCGGTTCCGCGCCTAAGCACGTACAGCAGGTTCAAAAAGAAAATCACCTACGTTGGGACTCTTTAGGTGAGTTCCTCGCGCTAGCAGCGTCTCTAGAGCACTTGAGTACAGTCAGTGGCAACGAACGTGCGAACGTACTGGCTAAAGCGCTGGATCAAGCGACAGGGCAGTTCTTAGACATGAACAAGTCACCGTCACGTAAGGTGGGTGAGTTGGACAACCGTGGTTCACATTACTACTTGGCTCTTTACTGGGCTCAAGCACTGGCGCTACAAACTGAAGATGCAGCACTGGCGAATGAATTTGCTCCAATTGCAGAGCAGCTGGCTTCTAACGAAAGTGTGATTGTTTCTGAACTGAATGCCGCGCAAGGCGTTGTTGGCGATTTAGGTGGGTATTACTTACTTAATGATGCATTGGTCGCACCATTGATGCGACCAAGCGCAACGTTGAATGCTATCGTTTCGTAACCATTTAGGTTCATTAACGATTTAGACAGTTAACGTTCAGCAGTAAAAGCGGCTCCTTTATAGGAGCCGCTTTTTTATTTTGCTGTAATTAATGGTGGTCAAATACTCGAATTGTAAGCCTCGCGTTTTGGACAAGTCGCCAGGATCTCTCGTCGTCCAGATTCTTTTACTTCTTCTAAAATGACATCAAAGCCCCAAAGTCGATAGAGGTGCTTAAGCACTTCGTCGTACCCTTTATCTAATGGAATTCGATTGTGGGGGACATGTTGTAGAGTGAGAGAACGATCACCACGAACATCGACATTATAGACTTGGATGTTGGGCTCTAAGTTGCTGAGGTTATATTGCGCCGCTAACTTTTCACGTATTTTTCGGTAACCCGATTCATCGTGTATAGCCGAAATTTCAATAAAGTTCTTTCTATCATCATCAAGAATAGAAAACAGTTTAAACTCTCGCATTAACTTTGGTGACAGATACTGGCTTATGAAGCTTTCATCTTTAAAGTTATGCATGGCGAAGTGTAAGGACTCCAGCCAATCACTGCCTGCCAAGTCAGGGAACCATTCTTTGTCTTCATCTGTTGGCTCTTCACAGATGCGCTTTATGTCTCTAAACATGGCAAATCCAAGGGCGTATGGATTGATACCGCTAAAGTAAGGGCTGTTATAGGCAGGTTGTGCGACCACACTGGTGTGACTATGCAGAAATTCTAGAATAAATTTGTCGCTGACCAAGCCTTCATCATAGAGATGATTAAGAATCGTGTAGTGCCAGAACGTTGCCCAGCCTTCATTCATAACTTGAGTTTGCTTTTGAGGATAGAAATACTGACTTACCTTTCTGACGATACGAACAATTTCACGTTGCCATGGCTCAAGCAAAGGTGCATTTTTTTCAATGAAATAGAGGATGTTTTCTTGTGGCTCGCTTGGGAATAGAACTTTTTGTTCGGATTCTTTTTCGCGGTTTTTCGGCACAGTGCGCCACAGCTCGTTCACTTGAGATTGTAAATAAGCCTCACGTTGTTGCTGGCGAATGGTTTCTTCCGCCATTGAAATCTTTTCAGGACGCTTATAGCGATCAACACCATAGTTCATTAATGCATGACAAGAATCGAGCGTTCTTTCTACATCTTCAACCCCATACTTTTGTTCGCATTCAGAAATGTAGTTTTTAGCAAATAGTAAATAATCAATAATGGAACTGGCATCCGTCCAAGTTTGAAATAGATAGTTTCCTTTGAAGAATGAGTTATGACCGTAACACGCGTGTGCCATGACTAACGCTTGCATGGTCACTGAGTTTTCTTCCATCAAATAAGCAATACAAGGATCAGAATTGATGACGATTTCATACGCTAAGCCCATTTGACCATGTTTGTAACCTTGCTCAGTCTGTATGAACTTCTTACCGAATGACCAGTGGTTATAGTTGATGGGCATACCAATACTCGAGTAGGCATCCATCATTTGCTCAGATGTGATGACTTCTATTTGATTAGGGTAGGTATCAAGTTTATAAAAGGCCGCGACGCGCTTTATTTCGGTGTGATAGCGTTCAAGCAAATCAAACGTCCAATCTGGACCGTCAGGCAACACTTTTGATGATGTTTTGGCTTTAGTTGTCATAGATACATCTCCCTATGTTGTCTCTTTCTGAAACAATTCCCTAAACACTGGGAAGATATCTTCGACAGAGCGAATATTTTTCATTGCGAAGTTGTCGAAGTCATTTTCGAGTTTTTCATATTCATGCCACAAGGTTTGATGCGTGCGGCGAGTGATCTCGATATAAGAGTAGTACTGGCATGCGGGTAGTAGACTATTGACGAGCAATTCTTTACAGCGTGGCGAGTCATCTGCCCAGTTATCCCCATCAGAAGCTTGAGCGGCATAGATGTTCCATTGTTCAGTAGGGAATCGCTCCTGTACGATTTGTTGCATCAGTTTAAGTGCACTGGATACGATGGTGCCACCTGTCTCTTGCGAGTAGAAAAATTCATGCTCGTCGACTTCTTTGGCTTGTGTGTGGTGGCGGATGAATACCACTTCAACGTTTTCATAAGTGCGAGTAAGGAATAAATAGAGCAACACATAAAAGCGCTTAGCTATGTCCTTTGTGGCCTGATCCATCGAACCTGAGACATCCATCAAACAGAACATGACGGCTTGGCTAGAGGGCACTGGGCGTTTCTCGTAGTTTTTAAAGCGCAAGTCGAAGGTATCAATAAAGGGAACACTTTCAATTTTCTTGCGAAGCTGAGCAATCTCTTCTTTGATACGACGTTCTTCGATGGGCTGAGCGGGTTCGCTCATTTTAATGCTATCGAGTTGCTCGTTTAATTCGTCGATTAAGCGACGTTTACCCGCCGTCATTGCAGTGCGTCTTGCGAGTGATTGCTGTAATGAGCGCACGATGGCAATATTAGAAGGCATCCCGGCAGTTTGATAGCCCGAGCGGTGTGTTTTCCACTCTTTGATTTTGTTAATTTGGTTCTTTTTAAGGTTTGGAAGCGCTAGATCCTCGAAGAGAATGTCGAGATATTCATCTTTGGATATTTGGAAGATAAACTCATCTTGACCCTCACCATCTTGGCTCGCGTCGCCTTGACCTGCACCGCCTCCTTGTCCGCCTTGCGGTGGGCGTTCTATTTTGTCTCCGGTAATAAATTGGTCGTTACCAGGGTGGACCCGCTCCTTCAAGCCGCCTTGGCCTTGATGAAAAATAGGCTCATTGATATCAGTATTGGGGATCGAGACATCTTCACCCGTTTCAGTGTTAGTGATAGAACGGCGGTTGACCGCGTCTGTGACGGACTCTTTGATTTTTTGTTTATGTCTGCGTAGGAATCGTTGTCGATTCACCGCGCTTTTATTTTTACCATTTAGGCGTCTATCGATAAATTGCGACATGAGCTGTTACTCCCTGTATTCCTCTCACCAAGCAGAACCCGAGCTTTAGCTCGGGGCTGCGTCATAAAGCTCGGTGTATTTAAGAGGACTTACGAACGCGCAAGTACCACTCAGATAGTAACCTTACTTGTTTCTCGGTGTAGCCTTTTTCCATCATACGATTCACGAAGTCATCGTGTTTTCGTTGGTCATCTGATGACGTTTTGGCGTTGAAAGAGATGACGGGAAGGAGTTCTTCAGTATTGGAGAACATTTTCTTCTCGATCACAGTGCGTAATTTTTCGTAACTCGTCCATACCGGATTCGAGCCGTTGTTATTTGCTCTTGCACGTAGTACAAAATTAACGATTTCGTTCCGGAAGTCTTTTGGATTACTGATCCCCGCCGTTTTCTCAATTTTTTCAAGCTCTTCATTAAGAGAAGAGCGGTCAAATAGTTGGCCAGTTTCTGGATCGCGATATTCTTGATCTTGAATCCAGAAGTCAGCATACGTCACATAGCGGTCGAAGATATTTTGACCATATTCAGAGTAGGATTCTAAATAGGCGGTTTGAATTTCTTTGCCGATAAATTCTACGTAACGAGGTACCAAGTAACCTTTCAAGAACTCGAGATATTTTTCTCCCACTTCTTGTGGGAACTGCTCTCGTTCAATTTGCTGCTCAATCACGTAGAACAGGTGAACGGGGTTTGCTGCCACTTCAGTCTGGTCGAAGTTAAATACACGTGACAGTATCTTAAACGCAAATCGCGTCGACAGTCCGGACATCCCTTCATCGACACCAGCATAGTCTCGATATTCTTGGTAGCTTTTGGCTTTTGGATCGGTGTCTTTTAATGTTTCACCATCATACACGCGCATTTTAGAGAATAGTGAAGAGTTCTCAGGATCTTTTAGTCGCGAGAGAACACTGAATTGACCCAGCAATTCGAGTGTGCTTGGTGAGCATGGTGCTTTTGTTAACTCACTGTGTTCTAGAAGTTTTTGATAGATTTTTACTTCTTCTGAAACCCTTAAACAGTACGGAACCTTAACGATATAAACCCTATCTAAAAAGGCTTCGTTATTTTTATTATTTCTAAAGGTTTGCCACTCGGATTCGTTTGAGTGGGCGAGAATCATGCCATCGAAAGGCAATGCTGATAGCCCCTCAGTACCGTTATAATTGCCTTCTTGAGTAGCGGTTAGTAAGGGATGAAGCACCTTAATTGGTGCTTTGAACATCTCTACGAACTCCATCAGACCTTGGTTTGCTCGACATAAAGCGCCTGAATAGCTGTAGGCATCGGGATCATCTTGTGAAAAGTGCTCAAGCTGTCGAATATCAACCTTACCCACAAGTGATGAGATATCTTGGTTATTCTCGTCACCTGGTTCGGTTTTAGCGATAGCGACCTGATCGAGAATTGAAGGGCGGACTTTGACGACTTTGAATTTGGTAATATCGCCACCGAAGTCATGCAGTCGCTTAGCGGCCCACGGGGACATGATCGAGCGGACATAGCGCTTTTCAATGCCGTATTCGCTCTTGAGTAAGTCTCCGTCTTCATTGACATCAAAAAGGCAGAATGGATGATCGTTGACGGGGCTGCGTTCACCATTTGCAGACAACACATAAATAGGCATTTTTTGCATTAGTGCTTTGAGCTTTTCTGCTAGTGAAGACTTACCACCACCTACGGGACCGAGAAGATATAGGATTTGTTTGCGTTCTTCTAAGCCTTGGGCTGCATGCTTGAGGTAAGACACGATTTGCTCTATGGCGTCTTCCATGCCATAAAAGTCTTCGAATGTTTTGTACCGCGATATAATCCTATTTGAGAATAGGCGACTTAAATGTGGGTCTTGAGCAGTATCGATGATTTCAGGCTCTCCAATAGCAAGCAATAGACGTTCAGCAGCGTTGGCATAAGCACTTTTGTCGTCTTTACATAGACCTAAGAATTCCTGAATTGATAGCTCTTCATCTTTGGCGGCTTCATACCGCGATTGATAATGGTCGAAAATACTCATAGCTGATTCCCCTTAAACCTGCAAAACTGACCGATAACACATAATTAATGCGACTCCATGTCAATTTAAAGACTAGTAGGCTTTTCAGATTTTTGCTTTGCAATTATGTGTTTATTTGTAAATCTTCGATGATGAAGGTAGGAAATGAATAAAAGTCTCAAGTTTGAACATGGGTCTTGATTGTAGGAACGGAAGCTAGGGTAGGAGAACCTAAAACGCCCAGAAATAAGCATTCTGGGCGTTGGCAACGACAGCTTATGTCATTTAAATATGGAGCTAGGCGTTAAAAATCTGCTTAAACTCAGCACTCGACAGGTGATATTGGCGAGGGCAATTTTTCCATGTGACAAGCATACGACGGTACTTTTCAAGCATCGGCATTTGGCTGTTAAAGTGATGGTCGGCTTTATCAAATTGTGGGTATAGACCTTCTGAGTCGACTAAAAATCGAACATAATGAACGAGCTGCGCTTCACTTGCGATGTCAAAGCCCAAGAACTGTAAGCGACGTTGGTCAACATCTTTACGCTCGTTCTCTGCCAACATTTTATTGGATTCTTGCATCGCATGGTACATTTCTAGGATGTCGATAATCTCACGACATTCATCTTCAACTAAGCAGCCAAATTCTTTGTCCATCTCACGCATTTGCAGCGCGTAGCCACGTTCGACGATAGTTTGCAGTCTTTTGTACTTATTCTCACTCTCAGGGCTCAGTTTTGCCATCAAGTAATATTGGTTTGATAAAATTAGACGTTGAGCGTTAGTCATTTCCATCTTTGGAGCCTCACTAGAATTTGTCTTTATTATAGGTGGCTGAACAAGGTTAGTTCTCTGAATAGCCACATTTGAATGATAGTTAGATTACCAGTTTCCCCCCAAAGAGGAACATGATCTGAGCACGAAATTGAGATAAAAAAACGCGCTTTACGCGCGTTTTTATTGGGGTAGGTCTGTCGTTAGTACTTAACCACATCGGTATATTGCAAAAGAATATTTTGGATAGTGTCCATGACTTCTTTTGATGGTGGCTGAGTGCCTTCAAGAGGGTAGTCGTAGCCAAGTGCTTCCCATTTATGGGCACCTAATTTGTGGTACGGCAATAGCTCAACTTTTTCGATATTATCCATATCCTTAATGAATTCGCCTAACAGATGCGCTGACTCAGGATCGTCAGTGTAGCCAGGGACGATAACGTAGCGAATCCACGTTTTTTGATTGATTTTGTGTAGGTAACGAGCAAAATCCAGCGTGCGACGGTTGGAAACACCGATGAAGTCTTGGTGTATCTCATCTTTCATATGTTTGATGTCGAGCATGACAAGGTCAGTGGCATCGAGTACTTCGTCAACCACATCAGTGTGCTTACGAATATAACCGTTGGTGTCCAAGCATGTATGAATACCTTCTGCTTGTGCTGCTTTAAAAAAGTCACGCACAAACTCTGGTTGCAGCATTGCTTCACCACCAGAGCAGGTGATACCACCGCCAGAAGCATTCATAAAGTGACGGTACGACTTCGCTTCAGCAATCAATTCATCTACTGAGACTTCTTTACCACCATGTGTATCCCATGTATCACGATTGTGGCAATACATGCAGCGCATAAGACAGCCTTGTAAGAAGACAATGAAACGGATTCCCGGTCCATCGACCGTGCCACAGGATTCGTATGAGTGAATGCGACCAGTAGTTGACATATGCTCTCTCTAATAACTATTTTTACCCGTTATTTTATTACAAAACCCACTTTCACAACAGCAAAACTGGCGATGACATTCATACTCTTGAGCGATGAATGGATCTGCTTGTTGCTCATTGAATAAATATGTTATAGCGTTGTTAACGAAAGTGTCAGTTGTGGTCGCCGTTTTCCAACAAGAACAAAATATGCTGGATTTATCGAGTGTTATACGGTTCGCCACCATTATAGAAACGGTTGCTGTAAGGGGAATAACATGGAAGTTGCTTTATCTCAAAAACAAAAAACGTCGCTGGCAATGCTCACCCTTTGGGCAGGGTTCATCATATTGGTGAGCTATATTTTTTATGCGCTTACTAGCTTAAACAATAAATATGACAGTCGCTCCGGTATGGAGCGGGCAAGTGCACACATGGCATCGACACAAATATTGTTGCTCGATACCGTTAATAGGCGCGCAACGTTGACAGCCGAGGGCAGAGGTACTTTTGAAACGAGCTTAGCGATGTTGGAACAGAGCGCCGATGTGGATCGTGACTTTCTACAGCGTCACGGATTTGGAGACCAAAATCAGCTAATGACGGTCGCGTTGGCGCGGTTTATTCAAGATCTCGGTCCGTGGATTACGCTCAAATCGGAATTTGGCTTTTCTATGGATGACGGCTTACTGGGTCAGATGCATCAGTATAATGCCAAGATTGATGCTGCGATTAAAGAAACAGGCATGGTAACGTTGACGGCAGACTTTCAAAAGGTGGTGACCAGCATGCAGGACTTTCTGATTGAGTCTAGTGCTGAGAATGAAAAAGGCTTCAAGCGAGCACTGGCTAGCTTTATTAATGCATCGAATGCTTACGCCATGTTGGAGTTGTATGAAAAGGAAGTTCAAGCACTTGAGCTTGGCTTTACACGTATTGTGGAATTATCCGCGGGCTTGAATCAATTGGAAGGGCAGTTAGGCGTCGCTCAAGTAGCAACACTAGCGGCTTTTTCAGATGCAGCTGAACTGCTTGGGCAGCAAGCAACCAGTCTTGCCAGTGAGGCTGATAAGGTGTCTGGCATGACACGCATGTCTGTTGGTATCGCTTGTGCGTTATTAGCATTATTCACAACGGCGATCTTTCTCGCCCTAAACATCTCTCTATCTCGCTCACTTAAGCAAACTTTATCAGCACTTAAACAAATTGAGCAGGGAGATTTAACCACTCGGTTGACGATCACTCGTAATCATCGCGATGAATTTAATCAGCTCAAACAAGCAATCAATATTAGCTGCAACAATCTCGGCACATTGGTGGACGGGGTGAAAGAGAATAGTCAGTCATTATCAGCCAGCTCAGAATTACTTGATAGCAGCATCACGCAGCTTGGGCAACATCAGTCTCAAGTGATGGCGCAAACTCAGCAACTTGCATCGGCAACTGAAGAGGTAAGTGTCACGACTCAAGAGATCTCGGGCTCTTTAGAGTATGTCGCCTCGATCAGTAAATCATCGGCAGAGTCGGCACAAGCTGGTGGAGAAGTGATTGTGGAAACGATCGCTTCGTTTGAGCAGGTGGCGAGTATATTGGATGAGGCAGCGGCACATATTGGCCAATTAGAGCAAGCGTCGCAGAAAATCGACTCCGTGATGGACATCATTAATGGGATTGCAGAGCAAACCAACTTATTGGCGCTTAACGCAGCCATTGAAGCAGCAAGAGCGGGTGAGCAAGGACGGGGTTTTGCGGTAGTGGCTGATGAAGTAAGGAGCCTTGCGGTGAGAACCGTTCAAGCGATCGAAGAAATTTCAGACACGATTAACACCATGAAACGTGAAAGCTCGGAGGTCATTCAGTTTATCGCGCAATCCGGTACTTCAATGCAGACCGGGCGCGAACAAGGTAACCAAGCCAAATCGGCACTTGAAGAGATTATGAACAAAGCGCAAGAGGCGAGTGCCCAGACGGAAGTGATATTTTCGTCCGTGAAAGAGCTCGCGATGACGTCTCAGTCGATGGCAAGCAATATGTCGCAAATTAGCGAGTCGATGAGTGACTTAGAGCTGAGCAATCAGCACCTGAAGCAAACCAGTGATGTGGTGGATAAACGTTCTACTGAACTCTATCAAGATTGTGAGCGCTTTAAGACGGTGTAGTGACAACATTTAAATGGGTGACTATTGTCACTATAAAAAATGAGCGCGAACAAATGTGTTCGAGCTCATTTTTTTGGGCTAGAAAAAAGCAAACAGAGATACCCCACCATTGCCGTAAATCGACTTTTTTGCTTCGTTGTATTCGGCTGACTTAGAGGCGATAAAGGTACTTACACCAACGTATTGGTTATACCATGCGATACCCAACGTCGCTTCTGCTTGCCATGGTTGTAGAGTGATGTCGTATGCCTCACTAGGCTCTGGAATGCCAGGGCGATTCCCTTGAATCGTCATATCGTTGAAACGGTATCGAGCTTTTATGCCAAAGTAACTAAACCAGCCGCGCTTAGAAGCGCCAATCATGCCAGCTTTAAACGGGTTTTCTGAATGAATATTCGCTGAGCCAAAATTTCCGCCTAGGTCGGTTCCCCAACGAAACATCGCACCGGTGGAAATATCACTTCTAAAATTGCCAATATTGGCTTCGGTTACATTGGATATCTCCCAAGATGTCAAACCAACGGCGGGGGCTCGCTTCCAGTTTAGGTGAGTGAGGTAACCAAGACTGCCAGCAAATCTGTCCTCGATTTGATACTCCCATCCCTGCGGTTCAGTGGAACCCACAATAGAATGTACGAGTTGTTGAGCTTGATCGGCAAAGGAACTCTCACCCGTTGCACCAACTGTGAGATTAACGCGTTGTGCTTGCTGAGGGTGAAGGCTGATGTAGTTAAATTCGGTATGGAAATAGCCCGCATAAGGCCGATCATTTGCAACGGGCTCTGTGGCGTTAATATCTGATGGTGTCCACATTTTGTGACCGAGTTGAACTTCAAATTTGTCCAGTGATGACGCCCCCCAATAGCTAATACTAAGAGGGCGAAAAATTGAATAGGGCGTAATGGAACCAGAGGTATAAGAGAGGAAAATACCATTGGTATAATCTTCATCGGTGCCAAAGACACCGTCGTTGTCGATAGAAAATGAAACGGTTGAGCGTTCGGAAGATAGCGCATGAGTGCTGACTAATAACGGAATGCTCGTCGTTAACAAGGCAAAAGGTATGGCTTTGAGGTAGTTCATCATCGGTCACTCTCTTCAAATACGACGTGTAGAGATGTAATAAGTTAAGACGATAGTGACACGTTTGTGAAGAGGCGGTCAGTGATCATGTAGTGAAAACGTTATCAATGACATAGAGGAAATTGTAAACAATCCTTACTCAATGAGATTGACAGGTCATATCGATCATGATGAGACGACGGGCATAAAAAAACCTCGCCGAAGCGAGGTTTTTATCTCAATCACTATAACACTTATCTATACAGGCTTAGCTGCACAGACAGAGACGTAGTTATAGAGATTCAGTAAACGTACGTGCGATTACGTCTGCTTGCTGCTCTGGTGTCAGAGAGTTAAAGCGAACGGCGTAACCAGATACACGGATGGTTAGCTGAGGGTAATTCTCAGGGTGCTTAACTGCGTCTTCAAGAGTACCGCGGTTAAGAACGTTCACGTTAAGGTGTTGACCACCTTCAATGCCAGCTTCGTGGTGGAAGTAACCATCCATTAGGCCTGCAAGGTTAGCACGTTGGCTGTCTTCTTCTTTACCTAGCGCGTTAGGAACGATAGAGAAAGTGTAAGAGATACCATCTTGTGCGTCAGCGAACGGCAGTTTACCAACAGAAGTCAATGACGCTACCGCACCTTTTTCGTCGCGACCGTGCATTGGGTTAGCACCAGGAGCGAAAGGAGCGCCAGCACGACGACCATCTGGAGTGTTACCTGTCTTCTTACCGTATACCACGTTTGAAGTGATAGTTAGGATAGATTGAGTCGGGATTGCGTCACGGTACATCTTAAGTGAACGAATTTTGCCCATAAACGTAGAAACAAGCTCACATGCGATGTCATCAACGCGTGCATCGTTGTTACCAAATTTAGGGTAATCGCCTTCGATTTCGAAGTCGATTGCAATACCATCTTCGTCACGAACTGGTTTCACTGTTGCGTATTTAATTGCAGACAGAGAGTCAGCAGCAACAGAAAGACCTGCGATACCACATGCCATAGTACGACGAACGTCACGGTCATGTAGTGCCATTAGAGACGCTTCGTAGCTGTACTTATCGTGCATGTAGTGGATGCTGTTTAGCGCAGTCACGTATTGCTTAGCTAGCCAATCCATGAATGTGTCTAGACGACCCATTACGTCATCGTAGTTAAGGACTTCGTCAGTGATCTTGTCGCCAACTGGACCAACTTGCATTTTCAGCTTCTCATCAACACCACCGTTGATTGCATAAAGCATGGTTTTAGCAAGGTTAGCACGAGCACCAAAGAACTGCATTTGCTTACCAACGATCATTGGCGATACACAACAAGCGATCGCGTAATCGTCAGAACCTAGGTCAGGACGCATTAGGTCATCATTTTCGTACTGGATAGAAGACGTATCGATAGATACTTTCGCACAGAACTTCTTGAAGCCTACAGGCAGTTGCTCAGACCAAAGAACCGTGATGTTTGGCTCTGGAGAAGGACCCATAGTGTATAGGCTGTTTAGGAAACGGAAGTTAGTACGTGTTACTAGTGTACGACCGTCGATACCCATACCACCCATTGATTCTGTTGCCCAGATTGGGTCACCAGAGAACAACTCATCGTATTCAGGCGTACGTAGGAAACGAACCATACGTAGCTTCATTACGAAGTGGTCAATCATTTCTTGAGCTTCAACTTCAGTGATTTTGCCAGCAGCAATATCACGCTCGATGAAGATATCTAGGAAAGATGAAGTACGACCTAGAGACATTGCCGCGCCATTTTGTGATTTAACTGCAGCTAGGTAGCCGAAGTAAGTCCACTGGATAGCTTCTTGAGCAGTTTGAGCTGGCTCAGAGATGTCAAAACCGTATTTCTCAGCCATAACTTTAATTTGGCCAAGTGCGCGATGTTGCTCAGAGATTTCTTCACGAAGTTGCATGGTTGCCGCAAGGTCTTCGCCGTTTTCGAAACGCTCTTGAAGAGAAGCAAATTGAGCTTGCTTGTCTTTCATTAGGAAGTTGATACCGTAAAGTGCCACACGACGGTAGTCACCAATGATACGACCACGACCGTATGCATCAGGAAGACCAGTCAGAACACCAGACTTACGACATTTTAGGATATCAGGCGTGTAGATATCGAAAACGCCAGCATTGTGTGTTTTGCGGTATTCAGAGTAGATTTTTGAAACCATAGGGTCAAGAGTACGACCGTATGCTTTACAAGAACCTTCAACCATGCGTACGCCACCGTTAGGGATGATTGCACGCTTAAGTGGCGCTTCAGTTTGAAGACCAACGATAGTTTCTAGATCTTGCTCAATGTAGCCTGCATCGTGTGCAGTGATGGTAGAAATAACAGAAGTATCGAAATCTACAGGCGCTTTAGTTGCGTTCTCCTGCTTGATACCTTCCATTACTTTAGCCCAAAGCTTGTTAGTTGCTTCAGTACCTTCAGAAACTAGGAATTCTTCGTCACCTTCATAAGGTGCATAGTTCTTCTGGATGAAATCACGAACGTTTACTTCGTTTTGCCACTCACCTGCCGCAAAACCTTCCCAAGCTTTAGCAAATTGCTCTGCCATGACATACCTACCTTGTTAGTAGAAAAAACACGTACTGTTCTCGGATATCGAGTGCTCTCCGAATGGAGAGCCAGTACACACATTAATAAAAATATTTATGGTCAATCATAGTACCGGATTAATCATAGATATTGTTATTCATCACGTTGAAATCAAGACTACACTAAAAATTTATTGTAAAACTTAAACTAAATCAATAAAACTTAAAAAAGTTTGATAAAAATTTGGGTAGTGACGCTCACTACCCAAATAAATCACTATATTTTTACAAGAATGCAGGGATTCCGTACTGACCTTCTAGCATACCGACAGCAAGCATTGCTACCAAACATACGACGAATACGCCAACAGGGATCACGATTTTGTCTACAAAAGATAGACGAGATGCACGCTCTTTGTCACCAATGAGTCCATTATTATCTAGGAACATGGTGAGTGCCCAAGCTAGAACAGGGTTAGCAACCACAGCGGCAAAGATACAGATACCGGCCGCTTGCGAGTCTTTAGTTTCTCTTACCATCTGCATGCCGGCTTCAAGTAGCGGAAGGAATACACCTACCAACAACGCAACCCGCATAACAGGAGGCCATACCGCAACGTCCATTGGGAAGCCAAGGATTGCTACGATGATACATAAAGAACCAAGTAGAATCGCACCCGCTGGGATAGGACGCTTAGCGATAGCTGCTGGGATCATATAAGTACCCCACGATGATGTGATGTTACCACCACCAACCGCTGTACCGACCATTTGACGAACCGAACACATAGTCATTGTGTCATCAACGTCCATCAGTACTTTTTCAGTCTTACGTGGGTAGTTAAGCTCTTGGAAGATACGGTGACCTAGGAAGTCAGGCGACCACATAGCAACGGCTAGGATTGCAAATGGAAGAGATGCAATGAAGTGCTGCAGATTTGGAAGACCAAGCATCCAACCTTCAGTTTCGCTGCCCCACCAGTAAACAGGGTTTAGATTCGGAAGACCCATTTCAGTTTCAAACGTCAGGTCGAAACCAGCACCTAGACCAAGCGCAATTAGAAGTCCGGTAACGGCACACACTGGGATCGCTAACCAACGCATGTTGATCTTAGCAAGGTAAGCGTAAACGGCGATATTGATACCAAGCACAATCAGACCAACATAACCCATGCTGCCCGCATCAACCGTTGCAGATTGAAGACCGACTGCCCATTCTTGAATTGAACCAATTTGGCTCATGGTTCCGGTAAAACCTAAGAAAATGAGCAAGCCACCGGCAGTACCTTGAGAGGTGAGGTTAACCAGTTTTGACCCGCCCTTAAAATAGCTTAAGAGCAAACCAAACACACCAAGAAGGATTGCTAGCGCAAGTGGGTGAGCGCCCGCAAGTGCAATTGAACCAATCAGAGGAATCATTGGGCCGTGGTTACCGGCTAAGTTGGCTCTTGGGTTAAAAAAGCCAGAAGCGAGAATACAGAATAGCAAGGCAGGGATAAGCATCTCTACACGAGCGACTTCGATGGCAAATTCTTTACCAAGGTTCACGTGGTCCCATGCTGCGGTTAAACCATCAGCCCAAGACATCATTACCGCAGAATACATTGCGATAATACCAATAGTACCTGCCAAGGCAGGTACTAAATCTTCGAGTTCAAAACGGAAATCACGGCCAGGAAGGTTTAATCCATAGCGGCGTGGCTTCATGATTTGAAGTTCGTGGTCTAGGTATTCAGAGCGGCTGGCAAACTCAGAAGCAGGACGATGAAGCTCTTGATAGCTTTTGGTCTCAATATCTGAATCAGAATGCGCTTTATTGACGGCGTCTGACATAGATTCCTCATATATAAAAAGTTAGTCGTTTGGTGTTTTAGTCGTTTGGCTTGATAGAAGAATACATTCGCTGAATATGAAAATGGATACTTGCACGCGACTCGCGTGCTTAAGAATAGACGATATCCATTGGTAATAGGCGAATTATTCGTGCTATATCAATGGAGCTGAGTCTAGCAAGCAACGCTAACAGCTTGATTGATCTTGATCACTTTAAGAAATAATGTGAAAGAAAATTACAATCGGCGTGTGAATCTGCGCACTTGGTTAACATTCACCGTAAGTCAATTTCATAACTTAACAATATGAGTCAGGTTTACTAAGTCGAAGTGAAAATAAACGCAAAATAATCTCGTCATTTGGCATATTCCTTGCTTTATATCAGGTAATAGAACGGCATGGCAGCGCTTTGCCGCACAAAAAATCAGCTAGGAAAGAATGATGAAAAAAAGAGTAATGTTGCCGCTTGTTGCCGCTTGTTGCCGCGATTTCTACAGCAATGGTTGGGTGTGGCGGTGGAGGCGGTGGAGGTTCAAATCCAGGGCCGTCACCAACTATATATACCGTATCATTCGTTAAGCTTGAGAGAAACTTGGGGAAAAATATTCCTGCGACTTGCGCAATATATGGTGAGTATGAACAACCTTCGGTCGTTACGAATATGCTCAGTGCGATGGATGCTGCTGACGATAAAACGTATGTTTACGGCGTTATTGCGGATAGTAATTTTAATGTTCTCATTCATGATAAAAACGGAAAGATAACGGATAAATCGAGTTATAGGCCAGATGGGAATGGCCAAATAAGACTCAATATGTCTAATGTTCCCACTGATGGATACCTGACTATCGAAGAGGAAAATGGCACAACTGTCGATGACTTAGCTGTTCACTCTGTGTCAATACACAGAGATCTTATTACAAATATGACTATCGCAGTTAGAAACAATCAGCACTCATCGAATAAATGTGTCACTGGTAGTGGCGACGACTTATTTAGAAGTGCAACGCTTGATGACACGGCCGCGTCAAATGTTGTAATTGTTGATACGACGAAAGGCTATCTATCAAGTGGGTCTCGCTTGGGTGAGAAGCTAAGCCATACTAGCTCTGCCCGTGATATTCCTATGGTTTCGAGAAACCCAAATGACCAGAGCGTATTATTAACAGCGTATTCTGAAAGTACAGAAAGTAGTGCAGGGAACGGTGAGTCTTCCCGTCTTACTGGTATGAATGGGTATGCGTTTGTTAAGTCAAACTCAATCTATTTTAACGGAAACTCTACTGGGAAAGACGCCGTTACAATGTTAGAAGTAAACACTCCGGAAGTTGACTTTAATATGAATGGTTTACGGACATTTAACGGTGGTCGGGTTGTCGTTCAGAATGATGGGGATCTATTTAAGTGGCAACCTATATACCAAGATAGTAGTTCTTATGTTTATGCAGACGATGCTTCGGTAAAAAAATGGGCTTTAGACGTAGACGGCATTACAAATAATAGTTGGAAGTATAGTGGTCTTTACGCTCTAAATGGAACAAGCACTACGATTACAATACCACCACATGGTCTTAAAACTGAACTTTCAGTTTCGACGTGTTCTAGTTCTACTTATGGGTACTGTTTTGTACAGGCTTCTTTTGATGCAGCCTACAAGCTAGCGCGTTATCAAATTCGTACCCAGACAACTAATGCTCGCCCGTTTAGCCAAACTATATACAGTGATGCTAGTGATAGTCAGCCGATGATGGAGCCGTCAAACAGTAATGTATCGATTAATTATAATATGAATACTGATATTGTAGAAATTTCGATGCTGGCAACGTCGATTGTCTCATCCGATGTTGGACAATTCTTCATGGAAAACCATACTGATTACGAAAAAATGACTGACTTGTATGACTTCCAGTCTGATGAGTTTATAGATTATACAGGCGTCGTTCCTTTGTTTAGCGGTGCGATTAAATCTTATGATCGTGTGATGAGCGGAGAGCTTACTCAAATCCAAGGACGAAATTAATTATATCCCACAAGTACAAAGCCTTTTTTCAGAGGCTTTGTACTTTTATATCATTGAACTATGACAAAGTTTGTTGATATTTCCCCCCTGAACTGATGACAGCTAACTATAAAACTAACTCCTTTTATAAGCGAAAGCGTTTCATTTTGAATTTTCCACTACACCAATAGCGACCAATTAGCTTAAATCTGTGAAAGGCATATTCTCATCCGGGACTCCCTCCTGAACACATGGCGAAATATATTGAAAAATAGGTACGCCTAAGGAGTGCAAGTGATCCCTTATGATTGTTCGCATGCTCTAAACATACTGATTTTAAGAGTCATCTTTTCAATGAAATGTAAAAAAGGTTGTTATATAGTGGTTTGATGTAGGATTGAGTGACACAGCTGTGGTGGAAGGATACACCCGCATTAGAGCGAGCTCTAGTCGGTGTGAAGCGACGGTGTTAAATCACATGAAGGTGAAGTTTTGAAGGTTGTAAAGGGAACAATAACTCCGTTTTATGCCGTAGGGAGTAAGTGGTGCTAGCAAAAAGAATAATTCCTTGTTTGGATGTCAGAGATGGTCAGGTGGTAAAGGGCGTTCAGTTCCGCAACCATGAAGTCATCGGCGACATTGTTCCTCTGGCGGCGCGTTACGCCGAAGAGGGGGCTGATGAGCTGGTTTTTTATGATATTACCGCGTCAAGTGACGGTCGCGTTGTGGATAAAAGCTGGGTGGCACGAGTTGCAGAAGTCATCGATATTCCATTTTGTGTGGCTGGTGGCATTAAGTCCGCGGAAGACGCGGCGCGTATTTTGGAGTTTGGTGCGGACAAAGTGTCAATCAACTCTCCTGCGTTGGCAAACCCTGGTTTGATAACTGAGCTCGCCGATAAGTTCGGTGTGCAGTGTATTGTTGTGGGTATTGATTCGTATTTTGATAAAGAGACGGGGAAATATCAGGTCTATCAGTTTACCGGAGATGAGTCTCGTACCAAAGCCACTCAATGGGAAACACGCGATTGGGTGCAAGAAGTTCAAAAACGTGGTGCCGGTGAAATTGTACTGAACATGATGAACCAAGACGGCGTACGCAGTGGCTATGATATTACGCAACTCAATATGGTTCGTGAAGTGTGTAAGGTGCCATTGATTGCCTCGGGCGGTGCGGGTGCAATGGCGCACTTTGCTGAAGTCTATCAACAAACTAATGTGGATGGTGCGCTGGCCGCTTCCGTTTTCCACAAGCAAATTATTAATATTGGTGAACTAAAACAGTATTTAGTTGGCCAAGGTGTGGAGATCCGATTATGAGCGAAACAACAGCCACGCTAAACGAGCGTATTGACTGGGAAAAGATCGACGGAATGGTACCTGCGATTGTTCAGGATTTTCAGTCAAGTCAGGTATTGATGATGGGCTATATGAACCCAGAGGCATTGGATAAAACGCTACAAACGCAACAGGTAACCTTTTTCTCGCGCACCAAGTCTCGTCTTTGGACTAAAGGTGAAACGTCGGGTAACGTATTACAGCTCAAATCGATGTCTTTAGACTGTGACAATGACACCTTATTGGTGAAAGTTGATCCTATCGGTCCTACTTGTCATACAGGAACCACAACGTGTTTCGATGCTGATCAGCAAGAAGAGTCACAAATGGTGTGGCTTCATCAACTTGAGCAGTTGCTCGCTGAACGAAAACATGCCGATCCTGACTCCTCTTATACCGCAAGCCTCTATGCTAGTGGTACCAAGCGTATTTCGCAAAAAGTTGGCGAAGAAGGCGTTGAAGTCGCGCTTGCGGCAACGTCGGGTGACAAGGCGGAGTTAGTCTGTGAATCTGCGGATTTGATTTATCATCTAATGGTTCTGCTTCAAGACCAAGGCCTATCAATGAACGATGTTATTAATAAGTTAAAAGAACGACATAAGTAACAGGTGTGATGTTTCTCAATAAGTCGTGATGGGCGAGTCAATATCATTAGCAGCGTAACCCATTAAAAAAGCCCTCTTCAGAGGGCTTTTTTAATGGGTTACGCTTCGTCTTAGCTAGTTTCATCCAGAAGAATGAATATCAGTCGCTATACCTTATAAGAAGGGGGGGTGGTGTGTATGTGTCTTCGAGAAATTAATGTCGGCGCGTCTAGTGCGCTATTTTGCCACGTCACCGTCTACAGGAGTGACGGAACTGGCGTGATAGCCCTTTGGGCCTTCTTCTACTTCGTAGGTGACTTGTTGTCCTGCTTTAAGGGTTCGGTACCCGTCCATGTGAATCGTTGAATAGTGTGCAAATATATCGTTGTCGCCGCCTTCTGGACAAATGAATCCAAATCCCTTGGCATTGTTAAACCATTTTACTGTACCTGTAGCCATGCTATACATCCCTCATGCATTTTACTGAAGTCATTCGAAGACACGGTTCACCACTTCACCGTCGACGCTTCTTTGTATGTGACCCAAATCCTTCCTCATCCACAAATCTTGCTCTAGGCGGTTATAAAACCCTGTAAGCCTTTTCCTATGAGCAAGGTTGAGACGAGACAAACTTGTTAAATTTTAGTCACTAATTAACCACTTTAGTCAATCATTAAACTTAGTCAATAAGAATGTCGCATAAATAACCACATATTCTAAACATATGCACTTTGGTTTTAACAATCTCGCAAACTGGTGCTTTTGTTTAGATTTTGATGCTGTATTCTTAATAGAGGAGGAATTGTTTTTGCTACTTGGCTCATATGTGACACACATTAATAGCATTGTTTTGTTTGCAGCGATACAATTGGTGCATTAGTCTCTAATATAGAGATGCTTTTCGAGTGTAAGCATAAAACGCCTTAACGATACTGGGTAATTTTGGGTTTATACAGTCTTTTGAATATTAACGAAAACTCTCAAACATTCTGGCCATGAGTAAAAATTTTGAATGGGTGACTCCAGACTCAGACTTACTGGAGAAAGAAAAAACTAAGGTTAAGCCACCGGGTATGTACCATGTTGTACTTAATAACGATGATTACACCCCGATGGACTTTGTTGTAGAAATCTTGGAACGCTTTTTTTCACTCAACGAAGATAAAGCGACGCAGGTGATGTTACAGGTACATTATGACGGTAAGGCCGTCTGTGGAACGTATACATCCGAAGTCGCCGAAACGAAAGTTGCTCAAGTGACCATGTATTCAAGGGAAAATGAACATCCACTTTTGTGTACCATGGAAAAAGCCTAATTTTCGAATGAATGGCAGCTGTCATTCCTTAGGAGGTACTTATGCTTAACAAAGAATTAGAATCGAGTCTCAACGGCGCATTTGCTCGTGCCCGTGATAAAAGACATGAATTCATGACCGTAGAGCATCTCCTTTTAGCTTTGTTGGAAAATGACTCGGCTAAAGAGGCTTTAACGGCTTGCAGCGCAAATCTTGATACCTTGCGTGAAGAGCTTGACGCATTCATTGACCAAACAACGCCACTCATCCCTGACAACGACGATACTCGTGAAACTCAACCAACATTGAGTTTCCAGAGGGTATTACAGCGCGCAGTCTTTCACGTTCAGTCTTCTGGTCGCAGCGAAGTAACAGGGGCAAACGTATTAGTCGCTATTTTTAGTGAGCAAGAATCTCACGCCGCCTATTTATTGAAGAAAAATGATATCAGTCGCCTAGATATCGTTAACTTCATTTCTCACGGCATTACTAAAAATTCTGGCGCTTCAGACAATGAACCATCAAGCGGTTCATTAGGTGGTGGAAGTGAGCCTGTTGAAGATGCAAATGGCGAAGATCGCCTAGAAAATTTTGCAACTAATTTGAATCAAGTTGCCAAAGACGGCAACATCGATCCTCTTATTGGTCGTGATAAAGAGCTAGAACGTACCGTTCAAGTACTTTGTCGTCGTCGTAAGAACAACCCATTACTTGTAGGTGAGGCCGGAGTAGGTAAAACCGCTATTGCAGAAGGCCTTGCATGGCGCATTGTTGAAGGTCTGGTGCCGGATGTTATTGAAAACTGTGTTATTTACTCGCTCGATATCGGTTCATTATTGGCGGGCACGAAATATCGTGGTGATTTTGAAAAGCGTTTTAAAGCCATTTTGAAACAGCTTGAAAAAGAAGACGACGCCATTCTCTTTATCGATGAAATTCATACTATCATTGGTGCTGGCGCTGCGTCGGGCGGTCAAGTTGACGCGGCTAACCTGATTAAGCCGTTGCTGAGCAGCGGAAAATTGCGTTGTATTGGGTCAACGACGTACCAAGAGTACAGCAATATTTTTGATAAAGAGCGTGCCTTGTCCCGTCGCTTCCAAAAAATTGATGTGGTTGAGCCTTCTCTAGACGACACCACTAAAATTCTTATTGGTTTGAAACCTAAGTATGAAGCCCACCACGAAGTTCGTTATACCAATAAGGCGCTTCGCGCGGCGGTAGAACTTTCGGCGAAATACATTAATGAACGTCATTTACCAGATAAAGCCATTGATGTTATCGATGAGGCTGGTGCCCGTAGCCGACTTGTCCCTGCGAGCCGCCGTAAGAAAACGGTTGGCGTTGCTGATATTGAGTCTATGGTCGCTAAAATGGCGCGTATTCCGGAAAAATCCGTGTCATCGTCAGACAAAGATATTCTGCAAAACCTTGATGAAAAAATGAAGATGCTGGTATTTGGTCAAGATAAAGCCATCGATGTATTGTCAGAAGCCATTAAGATGACGCGTGCTGGATTGGGGAACGATGAACGGCCTGTCGGTTCTTTCTTGTTTGCTGGTCCGACAGGGGTCGGTAAAACAGAAGTCACGGTGCAGTTGTCTAAACTTCTAGGCATTGAATTACTTAGATTTGATATGTCAGAATACGGCGAGCGCCATTCTGTGAGTCGCTTAATCGGAGCCCCTCCAGGTTACGTGGGCTATGATCAAGGCGGGCTATTGACGGATGCGGTGATTAAGCACCCACATTCGGTTGTCTTGCTTGATGAGATTGAAAAAGCCCATCCAGATATTTTTAACTTGCTATTACAGGTAATGGATAATGGTACGCTGACCGATAACAATGGTCGTAAAGCCGACTTCCGTAATGTCATTTTGGTTATGACCAGTAATGCCGGTGTCTCTGAGACTGAAAAGAAATCCATTGGTTTGATTCAGCAAGATCACAAACCAGATGCGATGGGCGCGATCAAACGCGTCTTTACGCCGGAGTTCCGAAACCGTCTTGATGGCATTATCTGGTTCAATAGCTTGGATGATACCGTGATTCACCAAGTCGTCGACAAGTTCATTGTTGAGCTTCAAGCGCAGCTTGATTCTCGTGGCGTATCGTTAGAAGTCTCCGCTGAGGCTCGTGATTGGCTTGCGCTGAAAGGTTACGACAAGACAATGGGCGCACGTCCAATGGGCCGTGTTGTCCAAGACAAGCTGAAGAAACCGTTAGCAAATGAATTGCTCTTTGGTTCACTGGTTGATGGTGGTACGGTTAAGGTTGGCTTGAAAGATGACGACCTAACGTTCGAGTATATTGGCTCTAAGGAAGAAGTGCTTCATTAGCCATAAGGTACTGATTCTTCCTGATATAGGATGAAACTGTAGTGATAAAGCGTGCGATTTCTCGCACGCTTTTTTATTGCCTACGGATAGCGATTAGTGATTATTTAAAGTGGTGGCCTATGGTGAGCAATAATACCGAAGACAGTGGTAGTTGTGACAGCGGTAAGGAGGCATAAGCTGACTTCTCTGCGGGTGTTAAGGCTTATGCAGTAGCTCGCGAGTGAGTGATAAATGTGCGTGAGGTATAACGTGGCCGAAATGTTGGTTTTGGCGTCATTATTGGCAAGCAAATAGCCACAAAAAACGGAGCCTAAGCTCCGTTTTTTTTGTGTTCTGTTAAACGTAGAGATTAACGAGCACGGAAGACGATGCGACCTTTAGATAGGTCGTATGGAGTCATCTCTACAGTTACTTTGTCACCAGTAAGGATACGGATGTAGTTTTTACGCATCTTACCAGAGATGTGGGCTGTAACTACGTGACCGTTTTCTAGTTCAACACGGAACATTGTGTTTGGTAGAGTATCAAGAACAGTGCCTTGTAGCTCAATTACGTCTTCTTTAGCCATTGAATCCTCTTTCGAAATGTGGCGCTTTTAACGGTCTGCATTGTGCCGTTAAAATCTTTATAAGTAAAGTTGTCGCGTATTCTACCCTTGCCACCGCTGATTTACTAGCCTTTGATGACGTTGGAAGCGTGTTTTATAGTTCATGGCGGAGCATTGGTCGATTTGATAGCCTAAATATAGCCACTGTTTGTTGTAAAGTTGGCAGTATTGCACTTGAAAAAGCACGGCGAGCGTTCCCAGAGATAGTGGTACGTCTGGGTCAAAAAAAGTGTAAAACGCACTGGCGCTATTTTCCAAAATGTCTGTAATTGCGATACCAACGAGCGTCTCTCCTTCATAAATATGGAGAAAGTGCATAGTCATCCAGCCACATTTAGCAAAATCAAAGAACTGCTCTTTTTTAGGAGGATACATACTGCCACTGGTATGACGTGCGCTGATATACTTAGCGTAGAGTTCAAACCACCCTTCATCGAGTTCGGTTTTTATGGTCCAGGAAAGGTGCGTAGATTTGGATAGAAGGCGCTTTTGGCTGCGACTGGCTTCAAATTCGGGAATCGCGACTCTTAATGCTTGGCATGACTGGCAATGGTCGCATTGTGGTTTATAAATAACGTCGCCGCTGCGGCGAAACCCGTTAGCAAGTAGCATCTCAAAGTGCTCTTCATCATGGCAGTACTTTTCTAAGACGATGGCCACACGCTCTTCTTGTTCTTTGATGTAGCTGCATGGTTGGTTTGTGGTTAAACCAATCCGAATTTGTTGTGAGGCCATGTTCATTCGTTGTTCACCTTGGGTAGAGTTACCGTAATATCCTGTTGTGTGTAACAATCCTTAAGCATGGACGCTTCTCTACGTTGATGCAAACTATCGATAAATACCTCGCGGGTTAATTCTATCGCGCCTAGTGATTCCAAGTGTGGGTTCATGACCTGACAATCGATAAGTGTCCCACCGTGTTTGACAAAGTGCTGGCAAAAATACCATAACGCGACTTTTGAAGCGTTGGGTTGCAGCGAAAACATGGACTCACCACAAAATACCGTTCCAACAGACAGCCCATACAGTCCCCCAACTAAGGTATCGTCTTGCCATACTTCGACAGATTGGCAGTGTCCTTGTTCGGCCAAAGCAATGTAGGCATCGCACATATCTTGATTTAGCCAGGTTTCTTGAGCGGGTCGGGTACTAGAGCAATATTTGATGACTTGCTCTGTCGCCATGTTGATCGTCACACGATATTGCATTTTGTTTTGGTATTTTCTCAAACTACGCGAAGGCTTGAATCGATCAGGAATAAAGACCGCTCTAGGGGCGGGGCTCCACCACAGTAGCGGCTCATTAGGACCAAACCAAGGAAAGACCCCGTGATGGTAGCCGTTCAAGATCCTTTCAGGGTTAAGATCGCCACCAAAAGCGAGCAAACCGTTAGGATCATCGAGGGCCTCAAAAGGAGAGGGGAAATCAAAGTTAGTGCTACTGAGTTCTGGTAAATAAATAGTCATGATAATTAGCTTAGCCGTTCTTGCGTTAATTATACGCTATTTAAGGATGAATATGCCGATTGAATCAGTACTAGCTTGCTAGTACTGATTGCATAAAAGGTAAGCAAAACTCACGGATAAAAGCTGGTGTTTGAGGCATAATTTGGTTAGGCTGCTTTTACGAAGAATAGCAATGGCATTCGTTGTAGGACAGTGGATGCCAGTAAAGGATTAGATTCAATTAATGGAAAGCTTAACACTCCAACCCATCAAAAAAGTCTCCGGAACGGTTAACCTTCCAGGTTCTAAAAGTGTTTCAAACCGCGCGCTACTTTTAGCGGCTTTAGCACAAGGGACAACGACACTCACCAACCTTCTTGATAGTGATGACATTAAGCATATGCTCAATGCCTTAACAGCGTTAGGGGTGAGCTATGACTTGTCAGAAGATAAAAAACAATGCGTAGTGCAAGGCTTAGGTCGTCCTTTTTCGGTTGATCAAATGACGGAGCTATTCTTGGGAAATGCAGGGACAGCAATGCGTCCTTTGGCAGCAGCGCTGTGCCTTGGTCAAGGTGAATACCTACTGACTGGCGAACCAAGAATGAAAGAGCGTCCAATCGGTCATCTTGTTGATGCGCTCGCACAAGCCGGTGCAAAGGTCGAATACCTTGAAAACGTCAATTACCCTCCTCTGAAAATCTATGGCACAGGCTTAGAAGGCGGAAAAGTCACCATTGATGGGTCTATTTCTAGCCAGTTCTTGACGGCATTTTTAATGTCAGCGCCATTTGCAAAATCTGATGTGACGATTGAAATTGTGGGGGAGTTGGTCTCGAAACCTTACATAGACATTACGCTTCACATCATGAAACAGTTTGGCGTCGTGGTTGAAAACGACAACTACCAAACCTTTATCATTCGTTGTGGACAGCAGTACCAATCGCCAGGCCAATTTTTAGTTGAAGGTGACGCTTCATCGGCTTCCTATTTCCTTGCCGCTGCAGCGATAAAGGGCGGAGAAATCAAGGTTACGGGGATTGGAAAAAACAGTATACAAGGTGATATCCACTTTGCTGACGCGTTAGAAAAAATGGGCGCAGAGATAGAGTGGGGCGAGGACTATATTACGTGTCGCAAAGGTGAACTAGTTGGCATCGATATGGATTACAATCATATTCCTGATGCTGCGATGACCATTGCAACAACCGCATTATTTGCAACGGGCAAAACGGTGATCCGCAATGTGTATAACTGGCGTGTCAAAGAAACGGACCGTCTGGCAGCTATGGCGACAGAGCTTAAAAAAGTGGGCGCAAAAGTCGAAGAAGGGGAAGACTATATCATTGTCGAGCCGGTTTCGAAATTAACTCATGCTGAGATTGATACTTATGACGATCATCGAATGGCTATGTGTTTCTCACTTGTCGCGTTAAGCGACACCCCAGTGACAATTAATGATCCTAAATGTACCTCAAAAACGTTCCCGGATTATTTTGATAAGCTGGCAGAATTAAGCCAATAGTAGATTGAAACGTCATTAAGCGCCCTGAAGGGCGCTTATTCGTTTAGTGTTAACGATGATTTGAGCTAATGATTATTTTAGCGTGAATTCTTTAGAAAGGTGATGGGCAAGATACTTGAACATGTTAAATACTGCTGTCGTATTGGCAGTCGGTAAGCCTTGTTCGTCGAGAAAATAATTTCCTTTAAAAACGAGCACTTCATCTTTTTCATCTACACTGTCTGCACGCATACCGTCTAAATAGTCGTCATGCTCTTGAATTATTTGGTTTGCAATTAGCAATAAATCAAATTCGGAAATACGTTGTTTTTCTGACATATCAATGCTCTCAATCATTAGGCAATTTCCGATAGTGTATGGACGCGCAGCGGGTTTGCAAGTACTAAGTTGTTGCCTACAATGGCGGATGTTTTGTGATAAGAAACAAATTTTGATTATCAAAGCTAGGCACAATAAGGGTTTGACGTTTACTATGGCGCCTTCGTTTCAATGGGTAGACGAAGTGAGATCGGACATTTGTCGAGCGATTAGAATGTAATTGCAAAAAACAGGTTGATCTTCTTTTGTTCTCGCTCAATAGTAAAAAGAAGCATAAATTTCGAACATCGTGCGATTAACACTCGCAATGTGATATAGGACGTTAGTGTCATTATGGGAAAGTCACTGGTTATAGTGGAGTCACCCGCTAAGGCTAAAACCATCAACAAATACCTGGGTAAAGACTTCGTCGTGAAGTCGAGTGTGGGTCACGTACGTGATTTACCAACTGCAGGTCAAAGTACTGGTAAAAAAGCAGCGGCAGTCTCGACCAAAGGTTTAAGTGTTGAAGAAAAAGCACGAATTAAAAAAGCAAAAGACCAAAAAGCACTGATTAAAAAGATGGGCATCGACCCATACAGCGACTGGGATGCTAATTATCAGATCCTACCTGGAAAAGAAAAGGTCGTTGCAGAACTACAGAAATTAGCGAAAGACGCCGATTACGTCTACCTCGCAACCGATTTGGACCGCGAGGGAGAGGCTATCGCATGGCACCTTCGTGAGATCATCGGTGGCGATGAAGAGCGATATAAACGAGTCGTCTTTAACGAGATTACTAAAAATGCTATCCAGCAGGCCTTTGAGGCACCTGGAGAGCTGAACATGGATGGTGTTAATGCACAACAGGCGCGTCGTTTCCTCGACCGTGTTGTTGGCTTTATGGTATCGCCATTACTGTGGAAGAAAGTCGCACGTGGCTTGTCTGCAGGCCGTGTACAGTCGGTTGCGGTTAAGTTATTGGTAGAAAGGGAGCGTGAAATTAACGCGTTTATTCCAGAAGAGTTTTGGGATATTCATGCCGATACTAAAACCGCCAATAAGACAGACTTCAGATTGCTTGTCGCTCAAAAGGGCGGTAAGGCATTCAAACCAACCAACGAAACAGAAGCAAGCTCAGCGACAGCAGTTCTAGCCAACGCCACGTATGAAGTGTGCAAGCGTGAAGACAGACCGACGCAGAGCAAGCCATCAGCGCCGTATATCACGTCAACACTGCAACAAGCTGCGAGTACTCGTCTTGGTTACGGTGTTAAAAAGACAATGATGTTGGCCCAGCGTCTTTATGAAGGCGGCTACATTACCTATATGCGTACCGATTCGACGAACTTAAGCTCGGAAGCGGTAGAGACAGTGCGAAGCTATATTGATAGTGAGTTTGGCGGTGAGTATCTGCCTGAAAATCCACTGCGTTACGGCAGCAAAGAGGGTGCACAAGAAGCGCACGAAGCGATTCGACCTTCTGACGTCACCGTTAAAGTTGATGACTTACAGGGTATGGAAGCGGACGCCCATAAACTGTACTCATTGATTTGGAATCAGTTCGTTGCGTGTCAAATGACACCAGCTAAATATGATTCAACGACGGTGAGTGTTAAAGCGGATGACTTTACGCTAAAAGCAAAAGGTCGCATTCTTAAGTTTGATGGTTGGACTCGCGTTCAACGCCCTATGGGCAAAAACGAAGATGCAATTTTGCCTGCGGTACAAGTTGGTGACACATTGGATTTAGTCGCTTTAGATCCAAAGCAACACTTTACGAAACCGCCAGCACGTTTTACAGAAGCGGCACTGGTTAAGGAACTTGAGAAGAAGGGTATTGGCCGACCGTCGACGTATGCCTCTATCATTTCGACAATCCAAGACCGTGGCTACGTGAAAGTAGAACAGCGTCGTTTCTACGCTGAAAAAATGGGTGAGATCGTTACTGACCGTCTCAACTATAGCTTTGACGACCTGATGAACTATGACTTCACCGCTCGTATGGAGCAAAAGCTCGATCAAATAGCGGAAGGTGAAACGAATTGGAAAGGCGTTCTTAACGACTTTTTCAACGAATTTACCACGGACCTAGAAAAAGCCGAACTCGACGAAGAGACAGGAGGCATGAAGCCGAACCATATCGTTGAGACCAATATTGAGTGCCCGACATGTTCTCGTACAATGGGTATCCGTACGGCATCAACAGGCGTATTCTTAGGTTGTTCAGGTTACGCTTTACCACCGAAAGAACGTTGTAAAACGACCATCAACCTTGGTGATGAAGAAGGCATAATCAATGTCTTAGAAGAGGATGTTGAAACGGCAGCGTTACGTGCCAAAAAACGTTGTCCTATCTGTGAAACAGCAATGGACGCGTATCTTATCGACGATAAGCGCAAGCTTCACGTTTGTGGTAATAACCCGAACTGTGAAGGCTACGTTGTTGAGCATGGCGAGTTTAAAGTTAAAGGTTATGACGGCCCAACGGTTGAATGTGATAAATGTAACGCTGAAATGGTGCTAAAAAATGGCCGTTTTGGAAAGTACATGGGTTGTACTAACGAGGAATGTAAGAATACTCGTAAGATCCTTAAGAACGGCGAAATAGCGCCGCCTAAAGAAGATCCAGTTCACTTCCCTGAATTACCGTGCGAAAACTCAGATGCCTACTTTGTGCTTCGGGACGGTGCGTCTGGTCTGTTTATGGCAGCGAGTAACTTCCCTAAATCACGTGAAACACGTGCTCCATTGGTGAGTGAACTCGCGAAATATAAAGAGCGAATTTCACCTAAGTTTCATTACTTGGCTGATGCACCAGTAGAAGACCCAGATGGTCGTCCAACAGTGGTTCGTTTTAGCCGTAAGACCAAAGAGAATTATGTTCGTTCAGAAGTAGAAGGTAAGCCTTCAGGTTGGACGGGTATGTTTGTTGATGGTAAATGGGAAATTACCGATAAGCGTAAAAAGCCAAAGAAATAGCTTCTCATCTTACGGATTGAAAACAGCACCTATTAGGTGCTGTTTTTTTTGCCTGAAAAGAGCGGTATCACAAAACGTTTTATAACTTTTATGTATTTGTAAAGCATCTATGTAGAAAGTGTTAATACGATTTAGATCACAATCG
Organism: Vibrio qingdaonensis; assembly: GCF_026191675.1. GTDB lineage: Bacteria > Pseudomonadota > Gammaproteobacteria > Enterobacterales > Vibrionaceae > Vibrio > Vibrio qingdaonensis. The sequence goes on from NZ_JAKRRY010000012.1 coordinate 66,842, forward strand.
GTTGGTGTCTGGGTGACTGAAGTGTTAGTTAAGTGTGATTTTAATGTTGCGCTGCTATGGATAGTTGTGATGTACGCCACGAGTTGCAATGCAATACCGTACAATGACCGATATTGAGATCTTACTAGTTGTAATCTTTTTTCAACACGATAATTTAGATGAAAACCATACGAAGATTATGGTCGAAGCGTGCCCCGTTCTAAGGAATATTGGTGGTGCGAATTACTTATTTATAAATGGTATTTCACTTTATATACGATATTCAACGTTTGATTGTCTGATGCCAACATCGACATCGTCATCCGTTAATAATGACGTCAGGCTGAATAACAAAGAAAAGCCTGACAATAATGACAAAGCTGTAAAAACGGAGAATATAATGGCTGGTGTATTAGGAATGATTCTTGCTGGTGGCGAAGGGTCTCGCCTTCGTCCTTTAACTGAGTCTCGCAGTAAGCCTGCAGTGCCTTTTGGAGGGAGTTATCGTCTTATCGATTTCGCCCTTAACAACTTTATCAATGCAGACTTAATGCGTGTTTATGTACTGACACAGTTTAAATCTCAATCCCTGTACCAACATATGAGAAAGGGATGGAACCTAACCGGCATCACCGACCGATTTATTGACCCTATCCCAGCGCAAATGCGTGATGGTAAGCGGTGGTATGAAGGGACGGCGGATGCCATTTATCAGAATGTTCGTTTTATCGAGTTGGCAAATCCTGAGCATGTTTGTATTTTTGGTTCTGACCATATTTACAAAATGGACATTCGTCAGATGTTAGACTTCCACAAGCGCACTGAAGCTAAGTTAACGGTCTCGGCTTTGCGCATGCCTTTAGCTGAAGCTTCTGAGTTTGGTGTGATTGAAGTGGATGAAAACGGCAAAATGATTGGCTTTGAAGAAAAGCCAGAAAATCCAAAATCGATTCCTGGTCATCCAGACATGGCCTTGGTATCAATGGGTAACTACATCTTTGAAGCTCAGAGTCTATACCATGAGTTACGTATTGATGCGGAGAATGAAGCATCAAGCCACGACTTTGGTAAAGATATTATCCCTAAAATGTTCCCTGAAGGGGACGTGTATGTCTACGATTTCTCCACGAACAAGATTACCGGCGAAAAAGACACCACGTATTGGCGTGATGTGGGTACGATTGACTCTTATTGGGCGGCACATATGGACTTGCTACAAGAGGACGCTCAGTTTTCATTGTACAACCGTACATGGCCGTTACACACCTATTACCCGCCACTGCCGCCAGCAACGTTTGTTGATGCGGAGCATCAAAAAATTAAAATTACCGATAGCCTAGTGGCAGGTGGTAGTTATGTCCGAGGTTCATCTATTTACCGGTCAGTACTCGGTTTCAGGAGTAACATTGCCGCTGGTTCTATTGTCAGCGAATCTGTTATCCTAGGCGATGTTAAAATTGGTGCGGGTTGTACTATCAAGCGTACGATTATTGACAAAAATGTAGAAATTGCCCCTGGAACAGTGATCGGTGAAGATTTAGAGTTGGACGCGAAGCGTTTTCATGTTTCTCCAGGTGGCGTAGTAGTCATCAAAAAAGGGACAAAAGTTGGATTCTAAAATGAGAAACATAGATGTATGGTTTCCAGTTTCAGAAGCTCAAGGACTTGTAAAAAGTGGAGGCTTGGCAGATGTTGCCAAGGCTCTGCCTAAAGCATTGCAAGAGCTCGGAAAATCGGTAGCAATTACATTACCTGGCTACCAAACCTTACCGAATAAACACGATTACGAGTGTATCCTCTCTACAGAGCTAGAACACTGGCCACATACGGCTTACCAAGTTAAAAAAACCGAACTTGATGGTGTGGATGTTTACGTTATCGAGTGTGATAAATACTTTGACCGACCTGAACTTTATGCTGAGCACAACCGAGCGTATGCCGATAACGGCGAGCGGTTTGGTTTTTTTGCGGCTGCTAGCTTAGATGTTTTACCAAAGCTTGGCATTAAACCCGCCGTAGTACATGCGAATGATTGGCACACGAGCTTAGTCCCGTTTTTGCTGAAAACTCGCTACGGGGATGATGAGCGCTTTCGTGATGTAAAATCTGTCCTAACGGTACACAACGCGATCTTTAAGGGTATTTTCTCTTATAGTCAGCTTGAAATTATCCCTGAGCTAAACCTGTCTGGAATGGAATTCTTGCAGTATGGTGAAGGCTGGGTGAGCATGTTGCGAGCGGGTATCGCTTTTGCTGACAAGATCAATGCGGTAAGTCCGAATTATGCCGCGGAGCTGGTGACGCCGTTGGGATCGCATGGGTTAGTTGATGACTTTGTGCATCGTGCGAAAGATCTACACGGTATCGTTAACGGTTGTGATTACTCTGAGTGGGATCCACGAAACGACGAATTTTTGCCTGAGCGTTATGAAGCGAAGCTTTCTAGTATGTTAAAAGGAAAGTTAGCGTCTAAAACGTTGTTGCAACAAGAGTTGAACCTACCACAAGTTGATACGCCAATGGTGGGGATGGTATGTCGTCTGACACACCAAAAAGGCTTTCATTACATTTTGCCAATTTTAGAGAAGTTTCTTAAGAATGATGTGCAAATAGTCATTATTGGAACAGGCGAATCTCAAATAGCCGCCCACCTACGTGATGTAGCATTAGCGCATCCGGATAAATTGGCATTTGTAGAGGCTTATAGCAACCGTTTTGCCCACTTAGTCGAAGCGGGCTCGGAGTTCTTCTTAATGCCATCAGAGTTTGAAGCTTGTGGCCTTAACCAGCTTTATAGTATGGCTTACGGAACGTTGCCGATTATTCGTAAAGTGGGTGGACTAAAAGACACGGTGATTGATTTTGACGATAATCCGTCAGAAGCCACAGGCTTTGGTTTCGATGAACCGTGCCATGATGCATTGTTGATTACGTTGCAAAGAGCATTATTGTTCTATTTGCAGCAACCAGAAGAGATGCATAAGATGCAACTACGTGCAATGGGGCGTGATTTTAGTTGGCTTGAGTCTGCAAAGGATTACAGCAAAATGTATGATATTGCGTTGAATCAAGGTTAATTATTACAATTACTTAAATGTAAAAAGGCGACGTTATGTCGCCTTTTTTAATGATAGAAATCGATGATGAGTTAACACTTGGAAATGATTTTAAATGAAAAAGTGCGGACTTTTTACCTGCATTTACAAGAATTGTGGTAACGTAACGCACACTAATATCACCCTCTAAGAGCCTATGTCTGAGAATCTACTTTTTCATAAAACGTATCCGCATCCCACCAGTAAAGAGTGGGTAGTGTTTGTGCATGGTGCAGGGGGAAGCTCGTCAATTTGGTTTAAACAAATTCGAGCCTACAAAGAACATTTCAACCTACTTTTTGTCGACCTACGTGGTCACGGTAAATCAAATCAGCTAATCAAAGGAATCATGGCGAGCGGTTACACTTTTAAAAGCGTCACCGTCGATATACTCAAAGTGCTGGATCATCTTAAAATCCAATCCGCGCACTTTGTTGGCATGTCTCTAGGAACTATCATTGTTCGAAATATCGCGGAGTTATCTGCACATCGAGTTCGCTCTATGGTACTAGGAGGCGCTGTAACGCGTTTTAACACGCGTTCGCAGCTGTTGGTCAACATAGGTAACTGGAGCAAGCACATTATCCCGTACATGTGGTTATATCGCTTGTTTGCCTATATTGTGATGCCACAGCGTGGACAAAAAGAGTCTCGTCATCTGTTTGTTCGTGAAGCCAAAAAATTATGCCAAAAAGAATTTAAGCGCTGGTATACCCTAACGACGGAAGTGAATCCTTTACATCGTTATTTTAAAGACAAAGAACTGCCAATTCCCACGCTCTACTTAATGGGGGACAAAGATTATATGTTTATCCACCCGGTCAAAGAGATGGTGGCAGAGCATAAATCGAGTCGTTTATTAGAGATTGCAGACTGTGGACATGTTTGTAACGTAGAAAAACCCGACGAGTTTAATAAGCATTCCATTGCCTTTATTCAATCAGTCAGTTAATAATTTCTCCTGCTAGGTGCTAGGTGCTAGGTGCTAGGTGCTAGGTGCTAGGTGCTAGGTGCTAGGTGCTAGGTGCTGGCAATTCCAACAAGAGCCGAATTGAGCCTCATTAAGTTCATGGCAGGTTGGACAGAGCCAGCTTGCCCCCACGTGTTTGCTGGCTTGTTGCAAGGCGTCTATGAGGAGCTTAGCTTGAGACTCTTGCGTTAGATCCATCAACCAAATAAAGGGCAATGAGCTTTCATCAAATGGGATCTCACCTCTTAATCCAAAGACGCCTTCACCTCTCACTTCGCATTGAACACCTTCCGCAGAAAGTTGCTGTTGAATAATGTGTGTTTCGGTTGGGGTGTTGCCGACATAAATCTTCATTTAGTCTCTACCTGGGGCGTTTTGTTTAATTTTGCCATGAACCACTTTGCGATAAGTGGAAACAGCCCTAACAAAGCAAATGAAGCAAGGACGGTAGGGGACACAATTCCAGACAAGCTATCAATATTCGCAAGTTGCGTACCGGCATTTAAATATACGGCGGTGCCTGGTAGCATCCCTAGCTGACTGACCAAGTAGTACTTGGAGACACGAATAGGGGTTAAACCCATGAGTAGGTTGATTAAAAAGAATGGAAATACAGGGATAAGCCGCAAAGAGAAAAGGTAGAATGCCCCATCTTTCTCGACGCCATCATTAATCGTCGTAAGCTTTGCACCGAACTGGCGTTGAACCCAATCTCGTAATAGAAACCGACTGCTAAGGAAGGCTAGCGTTGCCCCGATAGTACTTGCAAAGGACACGAGCAAAAGGCTGCTCCAAAATCCAAATAACGCAGCGCCTAAAAGTGTGACAACCGCAGCGCCGGGCACTGAAAATGCTGTAATCGCAATGTATAGGAAGAAATAGGTGAGCGCAGCTGCGACGAAATTCGCGTCAATGTAACTCGCGAGCTCAGCTTGCTGTGCCTTCGCGTTTTCTAATGTTAAGTACTGACCGAATTGCGACCCTAAGAATAGAATGATGGCAACGAAGGCGAATCCCAATAATAATTTTTTACTCATGACTTACTCCATGTAAACAATGCATCTTTAGTATAAGACAGGAGTAGGGCGAATTTACTTTCAAAGACTTATAAAAAAATCAGCGTTAAGCTGATTTTATTTATAAGTCTAATAACGCTAGTTGATGTGGTTAGCGAGTTCGTCTCGTTTTGCTTGTGGAATAACAGACCAATGCGTACCGTTGATCGCCCCTTCTAACGCCCAAAGTAACTCTAGGCCAACACTCGTTGAATGCGTTTTCTGGATAGCTTTGAAGGCTTCCACAGAGCCATGCTCTTGTAGCGAATTAACCGATTCGATACCCGCTTTCTTGAGCATACGCTCTGTAGCAAGGCGGAGGTTCGGTAGGTCCTTTAAGCGATTTGGTTTAGTATCAGACTGCTTTACTTTCTCATCTTTGGCAAAATCCAAGGCTGCACGGGCGTATGACAGAATAACATCTGTATCGTCCCAGCAATCTTCTGGAAGTGCAAAGTACTTAGTAACGACAGGGAATCCACGTTTTTTATATACATAGGGTGTATAGCCCAACTGTTTAAAAGACGCGACTGTTTTTGGGTTGGTTCGGATGTGTAATTTGTTGTTCACTGCTAATGCAAACATTGTTTCGTCAACAAAGATCCCAAATCCACCGAACATGGAGCGAGATTTTACTTTTCCTAGTTGAGCGAACAATTGCATTGAATTTTTTAATACTGGATTGTCCATGCTTATCTTTTCTCGGTGTTATTGATTGTGTCACCAAAATCAGGTCCGAGAGTATAGCAAACAGGTGTCAAATCCTTGTTAGGTCAATAACAAGATTTAATACCTTTGCCATCGGTAACCCCGCTACCTACCAAGTTTGGTTTAGGCCGGAGGCTTTGCGTCCCACCTTTTCAGATGGTTTGCCCTGTGCGTGACTCAAATAGCATAAAGAAAAAAACCATTAACCTGCATGGGTTATTGGTTGAAGTGTGATGTTGCTTCAAAAATTAGAGGGGTATTTGTGCTTGTGAAGTAGCACGAAGTAACAATGCAGATTGGAATTTATGGGAAGAAGATCAAAAAAAAGCGCTCAATAGAGCGCTTTTGTCATCATTCTGTCATGTCTTTGACAGAGCTGCGTTCGATTATCTCTGGGTGCATCTCGAATATACGCTTGTCGTGACCTTTATCTTTGATTCGTTCAAGTAGAATCTCAAATGCATTCTTACCAACACGACGTTTTGGTTGGTGAACGGTAGTCAATGGCGGTGAAAAGTACTCGGCCAGTTCGATATTGTCGTAACCAATTACAGATATATCGCCAGGGACGTTTAATCCAAGCTGCTGTAATCGACTCATTAAGCCTAATGCCATGGTATCGTTAAAACAGAAAACAGCGCTTGGGCGATCCTCCATCGCTGCGATTCGGTTTGCAGCGATGACAGCGGTATCACATTCGAAGTTACCTTCAAAAATACGGTCTTCTTTCATCGTTAAGCCTGCTTCTGTTAAAGCGCGTTGATAACCGACAATGCGCTCTTGGCAAACCGCTTTTTCTAAGTGACCGCTTAAGCAGGCAATATCAGTATGCCCTTTCTCGATAAGGTATTTTGTCGCTAGGTAACCACCTTCTTCCGAGTTGTCGATAATCTTATCTGCTTGCGAGCTTTCCGGACCCCAGTCCATAATCACTTTCGGGATATCTGCGTGGCGGTCAAGCATAGTAAGAAGTTCTTCAGTTAGGTCTGAACACATCACTAAGATGCCATCTACACGTTTTTCTGCCAGCATACGGATGTAGTCGCGTTGTTTTTCATACACGCCACCGGTGTTACACAGTATCAAGGTATAACCTTGTCGATAGCAATAACTCTCAACCCCATCAATCACCTCAGAGAAAAAGAGGTTGGTTGATTGAGTGACCAACATACCAATTGTCTTTGTCGAGTTACACTTTAAGCTTCTTGCCACCGCACTTGGCGCGTAATTGAGCTCTTCAACTGCAGCATTAACTTTTTCTTGTGTGGCCTCGGCAACAAAACGCGTTTTGTTGATGACGTGAGATACGGTGGTAGTCGAAACGCCAGCTAGGCGGGCGACGTCTTTAATTGTTGCCATAGCTTTTTCCTGTTAGTAACGGCTTTCGTGGTTTTAATTGCATAAAAGTCGTTGCGGTCATGAAGCATTATTTACGAAAAATAAGCGCTTTGTTGTAACGAATGCGTACCGGACACCAATACACTTTGTGAAATGGAGGTTTCAATCAGTACATTTAAGTGGAAACCACATCGTACTAAAGCCTAGCTTTCGCATTTAAACGGCGAATTGTAGTCTTAGTGGCAGACCCTAGCAACGTCTGAACCGACAATTTTGTCTATAAAAGCCAAATTTATATTTGGCTTGTTGATTATTACTACTTTAGCGCGCAGTAACGGTGATTACTCAATACGCAAATATGTGAGGTCTAGCTGACAAAATGCGACGAGTAAATGGGCAACCGACGCATAAAAGCCAAATTCATCGAATTCTTTACATCGTAATTCAAATTTAGGTAGCCACGTCATTAGATGCTGGTCAATAAAGTCAGCTTGCTCAAGCAGAGCGCTATTGATGTGTGCATCAGACTCAAGCTCATTGGAGCGAATAATGAGATTGCCGAGAAAATCCAATTCTATCGCTAAGTGATCGGCAGGTTCATTCAGGTTTTCGGACACGCCGATATTATGTTGTTTGAGAAGAGTTGCCATATCATGTGCAGGCGTGTCATTTAGTAAACCGGATTCACCGATATACATCGACGCGTAGGGGAGCGCACCATGTTTATCTGTTTTTAAAAACAGATCACAGAAGTCAGCAGAGAGCTCAAGTTGAGCATCTTCGCGGGTTTGTAAACGATTGAGCGTGTCGACCAGATTGGCAATAGCCGTGGTTAAAGACGCATTCTCACCCAATCCAGCAAGGAAAGCGCGTATCTCTACACTGTGATATTTTTCTAGCTCTTCTTGTGTTAGCTCTTTAGCAAATAGGCTTGATAGCCACCAATAAATTTCAGCACGTTGTTCGTTAAATGCTTTGATTTCTTGCATTTTATAGTCTCCAAAAGTCTTATCCTCATTTTAGCCAATAAAAATGAACAGCAGTAAGCTAATTGGTGAAAAAATATAGGAACTTGTGAAGATAAATGAATGTGTCGATTGTAGCACGAGAAAATTGGATTTTAGCCCAAAGGCGACTCGATTAGTGGTGTTGCATATCTTAATCGAGAATAGTTCTTGTCTTTAATCAATAAAAACACGACTTTCGACAATTTACGATGATGTCGACTAGAATTGTGACTAATTATGAATAGAATGGTCTTGGTCATAACACATTAACAAAAGAAACGGTGCCTATGAGTTATCACGTATTAGTCGTTGAAGACGATATCGTTACACGTAGCAAGTTGTCTGGTTACTTTGAAAGTGAAGGCTACTTAGTAAGCGAAGCGGAAAGCGGGGAAGAGATGCGCCAAGTGCTGCAATCATCCAGTGTCGATCTTGTGATGCTTGATATCAACTTACCGGGTGAAGATGGACTCATGCTGACTCGTGAATTACGCAGTCAATCTGACATTGGTATTATACTGGTGACCGGACGCACTGACAGCATTGATAAAATAGTTGGCTTAGAGATGGGAGCCGATGACTACGTCACCAAACCGTTTGAGTTAAGAGAGCTGCTAGTTAGAGTTAAGAACTTACTGTGGCGAATTTCCCAAGCAAGAAAGCCACCACAAGAGCCTCAAAGTGTTGAAAATGAACATATCGTGCATTTCGGCGATTGGTTGTTTGATAAACAGCGACGCTCGTTAACGTGCAGTGGCGAGCCAGTAAAGCTGACAAAAGCGGAATATGAACTATTGGTCGCCTTATCGACGTACCCTAATCAGGTGCTAAGTCGAGAACGTATCCTTAACATGATCAGTCACCGCGTTGACGCACCAAATGATCGTACCATTGATGTGTTAATTCGCCGCATGCGAACGAAAATGGAAATGGATCCTAAGAATCCACAGATTTTCATTACCGTTCACGGTGAAGGTTACATGTTTGCTGGTGATTAGACACTGCAGCTGATTAAGCGCTACAGATGCGCTGACTTATCAAGTATTCCTTATGTAGGCCCGGACGTTGTATTTCGTCCGGGCTTTTTAATGCGAGTAATCTAGATAAATGATGAAATTGATATGCAACACAAGTATTACTTTTGTTAAGTGACTCGTAATCAGGTTCTGGAATGCCTACAGATTCATTTACTCGCTCGTGAGTGCGCTAGCTTGAATAGGCTGTTATGAAAAATTTAGTCGCCCAGGTTGGGTATTAAAAGAGAAAAACTAACGATTAACAGCGATTTATCATAGTTAAGTTCATTTAATACAAGGACAAGTAAATGGATAGGACGAACCCGATAGCCCAAAATAAATTACTGTCTCCAAAGGCAGCGTTGAATCACTACACTGCAACTTCATTATCGCTACTTGTTTTATTTTCGCCCACCGCATTCGCTTATCAGTGTGACAACTTACCGGTATGGAATGCAGAGACAGCGTATAACGGCGGTGCTGAGGTAAAATTCCAATCGAATGCTTATCAAGCGAACTGGTGGAGCCAAAATGCAAATCCAAGCGAAAAATCGGGTAGTTTCCAAGAGTGGACACTGCTCGGGGCGTGTGACGCGAGTGGAGGAAACCAATTACCGACGCTATCAATTCTTTCCCCTGTAGAAGGTGCCAATATAGCGTCTGGTAATACGATTACTTTTCAGGCCGATGCAAGCGATGTTGATGATGCGATTGCCACTGTCGCTTTTGTTGTCAATGGCCAAGTTGTAGCAACAGTAACGTCACCGCCTTATAGCGTAGATTGGCTTGCCACGGTTGGGAGCTACACCCTTGACGTTATTGCCACCGATGAGCGCGGCGCGAAAACCACGCAGTCGAGATTGTTTTCAGTTTCGATGACAGAAAATCAACCGCCATCCATCACCTTATCGGCAGACTCGCTATCAGTGTCGGTTGATCAGCCAGTGACACTCTCAGCGGCCGCAGATGATGTTGATGGTAGCGTAACCAGTGTTCGTTATGTCGTGGATGGCGTTACGCTCAGCACATTAACCACACCACCATGGACAACGACTTGGACGCCAGCGGCTGTGGGTCAGTTTGCGATACAAGCTATTGCTACTGATGATGGTGGGCTAAGTACTCAGTCACAACTTATTGATATTAACGTTTCGAGTGCAACATCTGGCGGGCAATGTACGACACTGCCGAGTTATGTGGCGGGCAGTCAATACTCGAGTAATGAGCAAGTTAAAAATAATGATGAAGTATACCAGTGTAAAGTGGCAGGCTGGTGTTCATCAAGTTCTGCATGGGCCTATGAACCGGGTGTCGGTCAATATTGGCAAGACGCGTGGGATAGTTTAGGCAGTTGCGGATCGTCTCCCGTCGTCAGTATTTTGTCACCGTCGGCAGGACAAGCGGTCTTACTGGGTAGTGATGTTACCATTCAAGCCGACGCAACGGATAGCGATGGCAGCGTCGTCTCTGTAGAGGCCAGTGTGGATGGCACGTCGTTAGGTGCGCTGACACAAGCACCTTATACCTGGTTGTGGAACGTGAACACGTTAACGTCAGCGACAATCAGCATTGTTGCGACGGATGATCAGCAGCGTGAAACTCTGGCTTCAACAACCGTTAATGTTACCGACCAAGTGCTAACCAGCGAAATCATACAACCTACGTCTGGTAGTATTGTCCCGTTAGATAAACCGGTATATGTGACGGTGTCGGCGCAATCCCTGCAAAGTGACATTGCTAAAGCAGAGCTCTATGTCAACGGACAGTTAGTGGCAACAGATAGCGCAGCACCTTATGAGTTTTCATGGCAGCCAGCAGCTATCGGAGGCTATCAGTTAACGGCCTTAGTATCCGATACTCAAGGTAATCAGGTGGTGTCGAACAGTGTCTCGATCGAAGCGAAATCCATCACGTTGCCTAAGCATAAATTGATCGGCTATTGGCACAACTTTGTTAATGGCTCCGGTTGTCCAATGCCATTGAGTGAGATGTCAAAAGATTGGGACATTATTGATATTGCCTTCGCTGATAACGATCGTAACAGTAATGGCACCGTACATTTTAACCTTTATAACGGTGACATCCGCTCTGACTGTCTACCGATTGACCCGGTGAAATTTAAGCAAGATCTTGCCTCGCTGCAATCAGAGGGTAAAGTTTTTGTATTATCGTTGGGTGGTGCAGAAGGCACTATCACCTTGAATACAGCAGCGGATGAAGCGGCCTTTGTTAGTAGCTTAACGGCTATTATTCAAGAATGGGGCTTTGATGGTTTAGATATCGATCTAGAAAGTGGTTCGAATCTTGTTCACGGTAGTCAAATTCAAGCTCGATTGCCAACGGCGTTGCGAAAAATTCAACAAAATATGGGTCGAGACATGTACCTAACCATGGCACCGGAGCATCCATATGTGCAAGGGGGAATGGTCGCTTACTCGGGTATTTGGGGCGCGTATATTCCTGTTATCGATCAGGTAAGGGACATGCTGAATTTGCTCCATGTCCAGTTGTATAACAATGGCGGCCTCGCCAACCCTTACACGACAGGAGCGGCGGCAGAAGGATCGGTTGACATGATGGTTGCCGCATCCAAAATGCTTACCGAAGGGTTTGAACTCGCGGATGGGTCGATGTTCCAGCCATTGAGAGGTGACCAAGTGGCTATAGGGCTTCCATCGGGTCCTAGTTCAGCGAACTCTGGGCAAGCGCCCATCGCCAATATTGAAGCAGCGCTTGATTGTATGGTTTTACTGCAGCGATGTGGTAGCGTGCAACCAACGAAGTTATCGCCTAATTTTGGTGGAGTAATGACATGGTCTATCAACTGGGATCAACATGATGGCTTCAACTTCTCCGCTCCGGTGAAAGCCAAGCTTAACCAGTTAAATAATAGATAAACGCTCTCGAAAACAAAAAGACCTCATCGTTATGATGAGGTCTTTTTTATCTTACTAAGGATTACGCCGTCGCTTATTTACCGTTGGCTTGTTCGGTTTTAGGCGCATTATCTATTTCAGAGTGAGTCTCGTCTTCGACAGCAAGAGCATCGTCTACAGCATCAGATTCTAAGACGGTGGGATCGGCAGATGGTGTACCCTCGTTTGCAGCCCAATCACGAAGACGCTGCCACGTTAGCCCCATCGTCTCATGCCAATAGCGTTCTGTTTGCTCAAGATATTGCGCTTTTGGCGTGTATTTTTGCCACGCTTGCTCAATATTTTTTTGCGCCAAAAAGTTAGTCGGGGCAGGATAGGGAACTAATCCCGCAGACTCAAACTCGTACATAGCACGTTGCATGTGACTGGCTGACGTAACAAGCACCATTTTTTTATTTTTAACGAATGACGTTGCCTGTCTTGCCTCTTCCCATGTGTCCTTGGCGCTTTCAAGTAAAATAATGTCGGGTTTAGAGACGCCTAGCGCTAACGCGACTTTTGCCATCATACGAGCTTGACTCACGTCAGTGCCGCCATTGTAGCCAGACAATATCAGCTTCGCCCCTGGGTACATGCGCATCACGCGAATGCCTTCACTAAGGCGTACTAGGGCCGTTCGGCTAAGCTCTGACGTTGGCGGGAGATCGCTGTCGACCACGTGACCACTGCCCAGCACCATGACATAGTCAATGGTCTCGTTTACGGGTAAAAAAGGTTTGTACTGACGCTCTAATGGCATCAGTAAGCGGCTAGACAGAGGCTGGAAGGCGATGAGAAAAATCCCACACAGTGATACAAGAATAACCATGCATCCGATTCTGCGCCTAGCAGTAAACATAATAAGTGCTAGCCCGAGAAAACCTAAGATCAGCATGGCTGGTAAAGGCATTAGTAGGGATGACACGATTTTTTTCAGCTCAAACATAAACTAATAGTCCGAAAAAACACCACTTAACGCTAAAAAAGAGGCTTGCCCCTTTATTCCTGTCACTTATATGACAGAATAGCAGTCCGATTGGCTATCTTAACTCAATAAACTGTGATGCAAGACCGTAATTTCGACGATATCGCCCACAAATTTGCAAAAAATATTTACGGCTCAGAGAAGGGTGAAATCCGCCAAACTATTGTTTGGGAAGACTTAACTCAAGTACTTGCCGTACTGGATGATACTAGAAAAACACTAGAAATATTAGATGCAGGTGGCGGATTGGGACAAGTTTCCCAAAGGATTGCAGCAAGAGGGCATAACGTCACACTTTGTGACCTCTCTTCAGAGATGCTTAAGCTAGCGAAATCTGATGTTGAAAAAAAGGGACTACTTTCGCAATATCGCTGGATCCATAGCGCGATTCAACAAATCGATGACCATTTACCACAGCCTGTTGATTTGGCGTTGTTCCACGCGGTAATGGAATGGTTGGCTGACCCTAAATCCGCATTAGAAACCGTGTTAAGGCAAATCAAGCCGGGTGGTATCGCATCGATTATGTTTTATAACCATCATGGATTGGTGTTTAAGAACGTCATTTGTGGCAATATTCCGCATGTACTTAATGGAATGCCGCATCGTAAAAGATTCAAGCTTCAGCCCCAACAGGGACTTAAGCCAGAAGAGGTGTATCAGTGGATTGAAGAAGCAGGGTTTGAGATACAAGGCAAATCCGGGATTCGCTCATTCAGTGATTACATCGGCAATATGCAATATATGGGAGACTACACAGCTGAAGAGGTTCTGAAACTGGAACAACAGCTGTGCCGCCAAGAGCCCTATCTCTCAATGGGTCGATACATTCACGTATGGGCACAAAAAAAAGAAGAACAGGAAAGATAATGAGTGAGAACACTCTGCCTGCTGGAGAGCAACCTATCGACGAACTTGTCGGATGGGTGAAACAGCATGACTTTTCATTAAACCTGTCAACAGAACGGTTGGCATTTCTCATTTCTATTGCAGTTCTGAGTAATGAAAGATTTGATGAAGAACTGGGCGAAGGCGAACTGCACGACGCGTTCAAGATCGTAACCCAGCAATTTGATGAAACAGGAGACGCATCCGCGTTTCGAGCAAACAACGCCATCAACGAACTGGTAAAACAGAAGCTCATGAGCCGATTTACCAGTGAAGTGACCGATGGTGCGAGTATTTATCGCTTAAGTCCATTAGCAATAGGCATTACAGATTACTACGTTAGGCACCGCGAGTTTTCAAAACTGCGTTTATCGATTCAACTGTCTATGGTTGCTGACGAAATGGCGAAAGCGATCGTTGCGGCTAGAGACGGCGGAACGGTGGGGCATTGGCGTAAAAACGTCTTTGGTGTACTTAAATATTCGGTGGGAGAGATATTTGATCAAATCGATCTTAACCAACGAGTCATGGACGAGCAGCAACAGTTAGTGAAGCAACAAATTGCCGAGCTACTGAATAAAGATTGGCGTGAAGCCATCAATAACTGTGAATCCTTGTTATCAGAGACGTCGGCTAATTTGCGTGAGTTGCAAGATACCTTGCAAGCCGCCGGTGATGAATTGCAAACTCAGATCCTAGATATACAAGAAATCGTTTATGGTGATGATGAGCTTGAATTTGTTGGTGAAGCACTATTTGGACTGCAGATGAAGCTGGATCGCATCATCAGTTGGGGCCAGCAAGCTATCGATCTCTGGATTGGCTACGATCGCCATGTCCACAAATTCATACGTACCGCCATTGATATGGACCAAAACCGTGCCTTCAGCCAAAGGCTGCGTCAGTCGGTCACAGACTACTTTGGTGCACCTTGGTATTTAACCTACGCCGATGCAGAGAAGTTGTCCGACTTACGTGATGACGCTTTGGTCCTTCGTAATGAAGAAGTGACGGGCGCCGTGCCACTGGACGTAGAGTATGAAGAATTCGAGCAAGTGAATGATGAACTTGCCGAGCGCATTGCAGACATGCTGAAAGCGCATAAAGAGCGCGGAGCGGCGATCGACTTAGGGCAAGTCCTACGCGATTACCTAAGCTCACACCCTCAGACTCATCATTTTGATTTAGCAAGAATTGTTGTCGACCAAGCGGTGAGGTTGGGCTACTCCCAGTCTGACTACTCTGCCATCCAACCCGATTGGCAAGCGATTAACGATTTTGGCGCAAAGGTACAAGCAAATGTCATCGACAAATATTGACGAATACATGTCAGAAAAACTGGCAAAAGCAATTACAAACCCATTATTTCCGGCGCTAGACAGCGCGCTTCGTGCAGGTCGCCATATCTCGTCTGAAGATTTGGATAATCATGCGTTATTGTGCGACTTTGAGGTGGAGCTTGCTTCATTCTATCAACGTTACAATACCGAACTTGTCAAAGCTGCTGAAGGCTTCTTTTACCTGCGACCACGTTCAACCACGTTAATTGGACGTAGCGTATTATCTGAACTTGATATGCTCGTCGGTAAAGTGTTGTGTTTTCTTTACCTGAGTCCTGAGCGTTTAGCCCATGAAGGCATTTTTACCAATCAAGAGCTTTATGAAGAGCTGCTGTCCTTAGCGGATGAGTCTAAGCTGATGCGCTTAGTGACCAACCGAGCAACAGGTTCTGATCTTGATAAAGAAAAGTTGTTTGATAAGGTGAAAACTTCACTCAGAAGACTACGTCGTTTAGGTATGACCATTTCGATTGGCGATACTGGTAAATTTCGCATCAGCGAAGCGGTATTTCGCTTCGGTGCGGACGTTAGACTTGGCGATGATATGCGCGACGCTCAACTTCGTTTGATACGAGATGGGGAAGCGGTAGTGGTTCATGCTAAAGAACCAGAACAACAAAGCCTAATTCCAGCAGAAGAAACGCCAACAGCAGAACGACCAACAAGCACTGAAACAGAGCAAGGAAAAGACGAGGCAGACTTATGATTGAAAGAGGTAAGTATCAATCAATGACCATGATCAACTGGAACGGCTTCTTTGCGCGTACCTTTGATATTGATGGTCTGGTAACCACCTTGTCTGGCGGTAATGGTGCGGGCAAATCGACAGCAATGGCGTCATTTATCACGGCTCTAATTCCAGATCAGAGTCTACTGCACTTTAGAAACACCACCGAAGCGGGTAGTTCGCAAGCATCGCGTGATAAAGGCTTGTACGGTAAGTTACAACCGGGTACCTGTTACTCTGCGCTTGATGTGGTCAACTCTCGTAACCAACGCATTTTGTTTGTGGTTAAATTGCAGCAGGTGGCGGGTCGCGACAAAAAAGTCGACATTAAACCTTTCATTATTCAAGGTTTACCAAGTCATGTTAAACCGACAGATGTCTTAATTGAAAATGTGTCAGACAACCATGCCCGTGTTCGTCAGATCAACGAAGTCAAAGATGTCATCGGCGATATGGAAGGAGTGCAATTTAAAGCCTTCAGCTCGATTGTTGAATACCATTCACAGATGTTTGAATTTGGTGTATTACCGAAGAAGCTGCGTAATAACAGCGATCGTTCTAAATTCTACCGTTTGATCGAAGCATCATTATACGGCGGTATTTCTAGTGCGATTACCCGTTCATTGCGTGACTACTTGTTACCGCAGAACGGCGGAGTGAAAAAAGCCTTCCAAGATATGGAATCGGCGCTGCGCGAAAACCGCATGACATTGGAAGCCATCAAAACAACGCAAGCAGATCGTGATCTATTCAAGCATTTGATCACCGAATCAACCCACTACGTTGCCGCGGATTACATGCGTCATGCCAACGAAAGGCGCAATAAGCTAGAGCAGACATTAGCCTTGCGTGGTGAGTTGTTTGGCTCTCGTCAGAGCTTAATATCACAAAATGATCTGCTGAATAATGTCCAGCAGTCACTGTCCATGCTGGTGGAAAGTGAAGCGGGTTTAGAGCAAGATCATCAAGCGGCACAAGATCATTTGCAGTTGGTGCAAAATGCCCTGCGCCAACAAGAAAAAATCGCCCGCTACCAAGAAGATCTAGAAGAGCTGAATGAGCGTCTAGAAGAACAAGTGATGGTGGTTGAAGAAGCACAAGAGCGTAAATTCATTGCTGAAGAGCAGGCATCGCAATCTGAAGAAGAAGTGGATAGCCTTAAAACACAACTGGCTGATTATCAACAGGCGTTGGATGTACAACAAACGCGAACGCTTCAGTATCAACAAGCGGTACAAGCATTAGAAAAGGCTCGCCAGTTATTAGGCAGCAACGAGCTGGATGAAAGTAACGCAGCGGCGCAACTTAACCGTCTTAAAACGCAAGAAGCGACAAGCACCACGAAATTGCTAGAGCTTAAACACCGCGTTGACATGTCTTCGGCAGCGGCAAAACAGTTTGAACTTGCACTATCACTGGTGAAAAAAGTGGTCGGTGACGTCCGTCGTGACCAAGCATCCGATGTGGCGAAAGATCTGCTGAATAATGCTCAGGCGTACCAACAAGTACTGAACGATGAGACTCAGCTGCGCGCTCAATATCGAGATGTAGAAAAAGCACTTGAGCGACAAGCGCAGGCGCAACAACTTCGCACTGACATCGAGCAGCAAGGTATCCAAATCAAGACTGAAATGGATATTGAGCTAGAAGCAGAAAGTCAGCGTGAACGTGTACTCGAAACCGAGCTTAAGTTAGAAACGTTAAAAGAGCAGCAGCGTGATGTTAAACAGCAAGCGCAAGGACACAATGCTGACATCGCTCGTTTGGAAGCTCACGCGCCACAATGGATACGTTCATTCAACGCTTTAGAAGCATTGCGTGAGCAATCAGCACTTGAGTTAGTAGATCGTGCGGATGTGATTGCCTCAATGCAACATATCAATGAGTCTGAGCGCCAAACCGCGACAACAAGAGATACGCTAGCCATTAAGCGTGATGAACTAGAGCGTGAAATTGAGCGCCTTGCATCGCCTGGCGGCTCTAATGATCCTCGTTTAAAAGGGTTAGCGGATACCTTAGGCGGCGTATTGTTGTCTGAAATCTACGATGACATCACGTTGGATGATGCGCCGTATTTCAGTGCAATGTATGGTCCGGCTCGTCATGCGATCGTCGTTTCTAACCTCGATGGTATTAAAGAGAAACTGGTTGAGCTTGATGACTGCCCAGAAGATTTGTACATCATTGAAGGCGACATAGACGCGTTTGATGACAGCACCTTTGATGCCGATGAGCTAGGCGGCGCAGTATGCGTTCAGTTAAATGATCGTCAGTTGCGTTATTCTCGCTTCCCAACCATTCCATTGTTTGGGCGTGCCGCTCGTGAGCAACGTTTAGAGCTGCTTCGAGACCAAAAAGAAGAGACCGTTGAACAGCACGCGAAAGCGGCATTTGATGCACAAAAGCTGCAACGTTTGTATCAAGCATTTAATGCCTTTGTTGCCGAGCACATGCAGTTGGCATTTGACGCGGATCCTGAGCAAGCTATTGCTCAATCTCGAGAGCAGTTAAGTGTATGTAATCGCCAGCTGAATGATTTTAAACAACAAGAGCAGCAGGTTGCCTCACAGTTTAAGCAAGCAAAGCAGACGGTGGTTTTATTAGATCGCCTGATGATGTCGGCGAGCATTTTGTTTGATGAGACTCTGACAGAACGATTCGATGCATTACGCACGCGCATCGAAGAGTTAAATACCGCGAAGCAGTTTATTTCAGCGCACGGTCAAACTGTGACGCAATTAAGCAATGTTGCTAACGCGCTAGAGAGCGATCCAGAGCAATTTGAAGCGCTGGAAAGTGAATATCAATCGTTGGATAGCGCTTTACAGTCGCTAAAAGGACAAATCTTTGCTGTGGCTGATTTAGCCGAGCGTCGTCCGCACTTTGCTTATGCCGACTCTGTTGAGATGCTGAGTAAAAGCAGTGAGCTGAGTGAGCAATTAAAGACGAAGTTGGTGCAAGCTGAAGACGCTCGTCGTCGTTTACGTGATGGCTTGAAACAAGCTCAAGAGCAATCAAACCAGTACAACCAAGTTATGGCATCGCTTAAGAGTTCATATCAAGCGAAATTAGAGACGGTTCAAGAGTTTAAAATTGAATTGCAAGACTACGGTGTTGTTGCCGATGACACCGCCTTTGAACGTGCTGAAAAGCGCCGTGATGAGCTGCATTTAGCATTGCAAACGTCTCGTACTCGTAAGAGCGAATACGAGAAAACCATTACCGCCACAGAGCTGGAGATGAAGGGGCTCGCTAAGCGTCTGAAAAAAGCTCAAAAAGAGTACGTAGAATTGCGTACTTATGTGGTGGCTGCGAAAGCAGGCTGGTGTAGTGTCCTGCGTTTGGCAAAAGAAAATGACGTAGAGCGTCGATTGCATCGTCGTGAGCTGGCGTATTTAAGCGCCAATGAGCTGCGTTCAATGTCGGATAAATCATTAGGGGCGCTGCGTTTAGCTGTCGCGGATAATGAGAATCTTCGTGATGCATTACGTTTATCGGAAGACAATGCCAAACCTGAGCGCAAGGTATTGTTCTATATTGCCGTATACCAACACCTTCGAGAGCGTATTCGCCAAGATATTATTCGTACCGATGATCCGGTTGAAGCTATCGAAGAAATGGAAGTGGAGCTGGCTCGTTTAACCGAAGAGCTGACGCAGCGTGAAAACCGCCTTGCATTAAGTTCTGAGTCTGTTTCAAGCATCATTAAAAAGACCATTCAACGTGAGCAGAACCGCATCCGCATGCTCAACCAAGGGTTGTCTAATATCCACTTTGGACAGGTGAAAGGCGTACGCCTTAACGTTAAAGTTCGTGAAAGTCATGAGCAGCTTCTTGAAGCGCTGACGAGAGAGCACTCGGACTTGTTTGAAACCATGCGCTACACCTTCTCTGAAGCGATGGCGAAGTTGTTCCAACGCGTTAACCCACATATTGATATGGGGCAACGCTCACCACAAGTATTAGGCGAAGAGCTACTTGATTATCGTAATTACCTAGAGCTTAGCGTAGAAGTGAACCGTGGCTCTGATGGTTGGTTACAAGCCGAGTCTGGTGCGCTCTCCACAGGTGAAGCGATCGGTACGGGTCAATCTATCTTATTGATGGTGGTTCAGAGCTGGGAAGAGGAATCAAGACGATTACGCAGTAAAGATATTGTGCCATGTCGTCTCCTGTTCTTAGATGAAGCGGCCCGTTTGGATGCGAAATCTATTGCGACGCTGTTCGAGCTTTGTGATCGCCAAGGAATGCAGCTATTAATTGCCGCGCCAGAAAACATCAGCCCAGAAAAAGGCACCACGTATAAGCTTGTACGTAAAGTGTTTAAAGACCACGAGCATGTACACGTCGTTGGTCTACGCGGTTTTGGTGAGACGAAACAAGCAGAACAGATAAAAGAGCTTGAAGAGCAGATATTAGGCTAAGATCTAATCGGATAAAATAGAGCTAGAAAGAGGCGTGACACGGTAAGGGTCACGCCTCTTTTTTTTGATAGCCACCTTGTATCTTGAATGGTTTCGTATTTGAATAAAATATCATTATCTACAGTATGTTATCGGCGTTAGCATGTAGGAGTCTGTATGGTCGTATTTAGTATAGTGTCACTCATCGTCTTGGTGGTGTTATTCAATTTTTGGGGCGTCAGAATTCGTCATCAAGGTATGCAACCCATTCCAAGAGATAAGTTCGAAGCCGCTCAACAACGCATTGTGATAACACAGGACGGTCGTCAGGTCGCTTATTGTGTTTACGGCAGTGATGACCCAAACGCGCCAGTTGTTATTAATATGCACGGTTCCGGGTTAGAAGCGGGTTTTGAGCGAGCAACGTATGAGGCGGTTTGTGAGGCGCTAGAGTGTCGAGGGATCGCGATAAGCTTACCCGGTTGCGGGTTTAGTGACGAAAAACCCGGTCGCAGAGTGGTAGATTGGCCTGCTGAAGATTTAGACGCGGTGTTAACCGCGGAACGTATTGGTGAGTTTCATATTACGGGTCATTCGCAAGGGACGCCTCATGCGATGGCGGCGGCTTTACATTTTCAGGAGCGTTGTATTGGTTTAGGCCTTAATGCACCACTATTACCCACGGTACTTTGTGAAGAACTTGGCACAGGGGCGACCATAGGAACGGGAGGGACGCCAACATCGTCAAAGTTAAAACAGGTGACGATGGGCTGGTATTTTTCAGTGTTCCGCATTGTGTTTGGTGTGCTACCAGCCAGCCTCGCCAGTATGCCAATTCGTAAGGGGTTCCCTAAAGTTAACGCCGATAAAGCGCTTATTGAACGCTTTGAAAGTTCGATGCGTCGTTCTGTTGTAAGGGGAACAACCGGGGCGACATGGGAATCAGCGCAAGACACCTGCTTTGACTGGGGTTTTGATGTTAAGAATCTCCAATGTACTAATGCGTGCGTATGGCATTCTGATGATGATTCTGCGATTCCATTTGAACAAGGTAAATGGTTAGCCACACATTTGTCAGCAGACTATAAGCATGAGGCGGAAGGGTATGGTCATATGACGTATTGTGCTGGGCAATACCAAATACCAGAGAAATCGATTGTTGCAGCGCTTCTCAATGGCGCGGCTAAACCCAAGCAAACCTAATGGAAAAAGGGTTGACTTGATAGTCAACCCTTTTGGACGCTTTGACGTGATTTGCTATGCAAGCGCTTCAGTACTAGCGAACTTCGGAATTAACAGTAAGAGGTGCGGCTTTACCATGGCGCTCCCTTAGGCGTTGTAGCATCACCCAGATAACCGGCACGATTAAACACCCCAGCACGGTTGCGGCGAGCATGCCGCCGAACGTACTATAACCAACCGCGCGTCGGGCACCGTCACCAGCACCTGTGGCAATGACGAGCGGAATGACACCTAGGATAAAGGAGAACGCAGTCATTAATACGGCTCTAAAGCGCAATTTTGTTGCCGCAATAGCAGCATCGACAATTGACAGCCCTTTAGTTTCACGTAACTCTTTGGCAAATTCGACAATGAGTATGGCATTACGACTTGCCATTCCGACCATCAATACCAAGCCCACTTGCGTGTAGATATTAATATCGCCATCCATTAGCCAAGTGTGGAGCAGGGCACCGAAAATGGCCGTTGGCACACACATAATAATCGCCAGTGGTGTCACCCAAGATTCGTACTGCGCCACAAGGAACAAAAAGGTAAACAACATAGCCATGGCGAACATAATCGGTGCCGCATTGCCTGCTTTTTGCTCTTGGTAGGTTAGCCCTGACCAATCGTATTTGTAGCCTGCAGGTAAGCTTTCATCGGCGATTTTTGCCATGGCTGCTACCGCTTCTCCTGAGCTGTATCCCGGAGCTGCGACACCATTAATCATCAGTGAACTATACAGATTAAAGCGTTCAACCGCTTCTGGGCCCAGCGTATTATTTACTGTAATCAGTGAGTTAAGAGGCACCATCTTTCCATCAAGAGAACGAACGTAAAAACTTGAAATGTCGCTGCTTTTGGCGCGACTGCCGGCTTCGGACTGCAAGAATACTTTGTAGTTTCGACCAAACTCTGTGAAGTCATTGACATAAAGACCGCCGAGGTAGGTTTGCAATGTCATATAGACAGACTCAAGGCTTACATTAGTGGCTTTGATTTTGTCTCTATTGAGCTTTACTTCTACTTGAGGTGTATTGGCGCGAAACATGGTGTAAGCCAAGTCAATGGCTGGATGCGCCATCGCTTGTTGCATCAAATTGTCGCCGACTTCAGCTAATGATTGAGATGAGCGTCCCATGGTATCTTCAAGGCGCATTTCAAACCCTGAGTTCATTCCAAGCGCAGGAATAGCGGGAGAAAAGAAGCTAATGATCTCAGCATGCTTGATGGAATCAAGTTTGGTTTGAACGCGCTCCATGATGGCTTTCATGTGCATGGTTGTGTCTTTACGCTGTTGCCAATGGTCAAGGTTAACAATCATCATTGCAGAGTTAGAAGCAGCGGCATTACCAAGTAAGCTAAAACCGGGAGCCGACACGACACTGGACACCCCTTCTTCCGATTGCACAATGTCAATTGCATCACGGGTAATCTGCTCGGTACGTGCAAGCGACGCCGCTTGTGGCAGTTCTACGTTAATGAAAAAGCTGCCAGAATCTTCATCGGGTAGGAAGCCACTTGGCATGTGATAGCCCATCATTACGATGGCCGCAATCATGACGCCAAAGCACGCTATGCTTAGCGCCAAGCGTCTGATCATCAGCGATACCGTCACGCCAAGCCCTGTTGTGGCTTTTTCTAATCCGTGATTGAATGCTTGCAACCATTTGCCGGGCTTAGGGCCGCCGGGGCGCATTAAAATGGCGGCAAGGGCAGGGGTAAGGGTTAAGGCATTTATCGTTGAAATGGCGATAGAAACCGATAGCGTAATACCAAATTGCTGATACAGCTGACCTGTCAGTCCGGGCATCATGGTAACGGGACCAAATACTGCAAACAGCACTAAAGCAGAAGCAAGAATAGGCGCGGTCACTTCTCGCATGGCTTTTAGTGTGGCATCCATTGGTGAAAGATGCTCTTCTGCCATTAAACGTTCAACGTTCTCAACCACAATAATAGCGGCGTCGACAACAGCGCCAATCGACAATACGAGACCAAGCAGTGTCAGCATGTTCATCGACATCCCCATCACTTTCATGGCAGCAAAAGTGGCAATGACAGAGACAGGAATCGCAATCACCGGAATGATGGTGGTGCGCCAATCTTGAAGGAAAACGTACGTTACCGCCGTGACGAGAAGAACCGCAATGATGAGGGTTTCGAACACCTCTGCGATAGAGACTTTAACGAACTCGGTCTGGTTGTATGGAATTGAGTAGTCAATACCTTGCGGAAAGCGTGACTTGAGCTCTTCCATTTTGTCATCAATGCCAGAGGATATATCCAACGCGTTGGCTCCTGGCGCTTGGTAAATCGCAAGTAACGCGGCATCTGATTGGTTATACATCGCTTTGACGATGTACTGTTGAGAACCTAGCTCCACCTTGCCCACGTCCGAAATGCGAACTAATTTACCTTGCTTGTCAGATTTGACCACGATGTCGTCAAACTGTTCGGCGTTACTTAATCGTCCTTCAGTGCGTACCACCATTTGAAACGGTGAAGATTGCTCAGCATAGGGCGCAGCACCCACCATACCAGCAGGGCGGATGACATTCTGCTCGCCAATGGCGGCAGCCACATCTTCAGGTACAATACCAAGGCTTGCCATTTTTAGCGGATCAAGCCAAATACGCATCGCGTATTCCATGTCGCCGATATTACGTACCTTTGAAACCCCAGCCACCCGCGCGAGCTCGTCTTTAATATTCATGTTGGCGTAGTTGTTGAGAAATAGCCCGTCTTGGCTTTGATCTGGCGAGTGCACCAAAACGGCCATCATAATGTTGGACGCGGTCTTTTCAACTTTGACACCTGAACGTTTCACTTCTTCAGGTAACTTCGCCATTGCACGGTTGACTCGGTTTTGTACTAATATTTGTGCCTTGTCAGCATCAAAACCGACTTCAAAGGCTACGGTCAGCAAGTAGTTGCCGTCGCCAGCGGATTTAGATTTCATGTAAATCATGCCTTCGACACCGTTAACCTCTTTCTCTATTTCGGTTGCAACGGTATCTCGCAGCACTTCGGCGTTTGCGCCGGTAAATTCCGTGGTCACTTCAATTTCAGGTGGCGCGACATTTGGGTACTGTTCGACGGGGGCATTAAGTAGTGCAACCAGACCGATGATGGTCATCAAGATACTCAGTACGATGGAGAACTTGGGACGACGGATAAAAAATTCAACCATTTGAGTTATCCTTCTTCCGTCATGGCAGCATCCACGATGGTTCCCGGTTTCACCTTTTGCAGCCCATCGACAACAATATGTTCGCCCAGCGTCAGGCCTGACTCAACTAAAAAGATATCGCTCAATTGCTGATACCACTTAAAGTACTTTTTTTGCACGGTGGCTTGCGAATCCACGGCATAGACAAAGTGTCCACCTTGATCATATTGAACGGCTTTGCTCGGTACTGACAAAGAAGCAATGGAATCATCAACCACTTCAACGGTGACATATTGTCCCGGTAATAAAAGGAGCTGTGGGTTAGGGAAGTTAAGACGAACGGTGATCGTACCCGTTTCAACATCCACGCGGTTATCGACAAAACCGACTTGGCCTGCGTGAGGGTAGCGAATTCCGTTCGCTAATTTTAGATTGACATCAAAGTCGCTGGCATGGCTTTGATTCAAGATCATTGCTTTTTGAAATTCGGCTAATCCAGAGGTTTCATTGACCGAAA
Source organism: Vibrio qingdaonensis (assembly GCF_026191675.1). Classification (GTDB taxonomy): domain Bacteria; phylum Pseudomonadota; class Gammaproteobacteria; order Enterobacterales; family Vibrionaceae; genus Vibrio; species Vibrio qingdaonensis. The sequence continues at coordinate 92,181 of NZ_JAKRRY010000012.1, forward strand.
TATTGACCCAAGTGGTGTCGAGTTTGACCACGGTTGTTAGCGGCTGTCCTTCAGGTGTGACGATGTCACCTAAGCTGTATTCAGAGTTACTCACGCGGCCCTTAATTGGGCTAGTGATTTGTGTCCAGTCGAGCTCGAGCTGGGCTTTATCAAATTCAGAATTCGCGATTTCATAACTGGCCAACGCGGTGGTGTGCTCAAGTTGAATTTCTTCGAACTCTAGTGGGCTTAATGAGCCTTCACTGTGAAGTTTGCTTGCTCTTGTCAGGGTACGCTTGGCTTGGGCGAGTTGTGCCTTGGTTTTGGCTCGCTCGGCTTTAGCGGCGTTCAATCTAACCTGAAATGGCTTTGGATCCAGCTCATACAATAGCTCGCCTTTTTCCACATCCGCGCCTTCAGACACCGCTTTGTGAATAAGGCGCCCGGATACCAGTGGTCTAATTTGCACATCTTCGGGAGCACGAGTTCGACCGACATATTCGGTGATGGGGAAAGTGTCACTTTGTGATACGGCGATAGTATTCACGCTGACAGGAGACACAGAAGCAACAGTTGCGTTGTCAGTATCACAGCCAAAGAGAAAGGTTAACGAAAATGTTAAGGCTGCATATAGAACGGATTTGGTCATTTAAATCTCCAAGCCACAAAATCCAAAGAGTCATTAAAGCAATTACCATTACTTTATATGTGTAGACCTAATATTTCAGGGTCGTGATTGACGACGAGCTGTGAGACTGTTCATGCTAAGAAACGCAGTGTTGGTCGCACATTATTAGGCGCGGCAAATATAAAGGGTGAGAAGTCGAAGGCGCAGTGAATTAATGCAAATATAAATTTACCTATAGATCAGGCTTTTAGTGTGGTGTTAAGGGTTTGAGCTCGTGGAGTGAGGGTTGTTAACACGCTAACGGATTGTTTTGATAGATTAATGCTTGATTGCCAGGAAGGTTATGGATGGCGTGCTATTGTCTGGGTGAATGCTAAATGGTTTGGTATTTTTGATGTTTTGCAGATAAGTGACTGATACTTAATAATTTACTTGATGTGTGATTTTTTAATGATTCTAGAGGAAAGAAATCGAAAAGTGAGATCTAGCGCAAACATGATGTGGTGTAATCGGTTTGCCAGTACTTTTATCAAAAAAACGGTGGGCAATAACCCACCGTTTTGTTCTGTTTTACTGGCTACTCGTTATGGTGGCCAAACATTTTTGCCGCATACTCAACACGTTCTTCCGGTGTTGGGTAGTCAAATGGGTTTGGTGTCCCAAGTGATTCAATATGCTGTAGGCGAGGGAGTAAGCCACACCCGTTAGCAATCTGAATGGCTAAGCCAGGACGTGCGTTAAGCTCTAATACCATCGGACCTTCTTCACGGTCAAGCACCATATCGGTACCCATGTAACCAAGCGTTGTCATTTCATACGCGCTAGAGGCAAGTGTCAGCAGACGCTTCCAGTGAGGCACCACCAACGTTGCCAGTTCTTTACCGGTATCAGGATGCAATGTCACGGGTTGGTCATATTGCACCGCACGAACCGCTTTACCGGTTGCGATGTCAATACCTACCCCTACCGCGCCTTGGTGCAAGTTGGCTTTACCGTCAGACATTGAGGTAGAGAGTCGCATCATGGCCATAACGGGGTAGCCTTGGAATACAATGATTCGTACATCAGGCACACCCTCATAACTGAAGCCGTCAAAACAGTCATCAAATTTGATAAGGTTTTCAACGACGGCTACGTCGTTCTTGCCACCAAGAGAGAACAAACCAGCAAGAGCGTTACTGATGTGGCGCTCTACATCGACTTCGTTAATCGTTGCACCAGAGGGTTTAGTGTAAACACCATCTTTGTGCTCAGTGACGACCAATATGCCTTTACCACCACTACCTTGAGCGGGCTTAATCACAAAGCCAGGCCAGTCTTTCACCATCTTGTGAACTTTTTTAACTTCAGCTTGGCTACGAATGACGCCGATAAGGGCAGGCGTTGTTGCGCCTGCTTTTTCAGCGATGATCTTCGTTTGCAGCTTGTCATCAACCAGCGGATACTTAGAGCGATCATTGTACTTACTAATGTAGCTATGATTGCGCTTGTTCATTCCCATAATGCCACGTTCGCGTAGCTTGAACGGACTGGTAATCTTATTCAACATAGATTAGTCCTCCGTCAGAGGTTTGAATCGACGTAGCTCTGTTAGACGGTAACCAGTGTAAGTACCGACCAAAAGAATGGTGCCAAGGATAACCAGTTGCAGCCCGATAAAGTTGAACGTGAGATGCTGAATGTATGGATTGGTCATCGCAACATAAACCATCACTGCCGTTAGCAGAGAACCGCCACCTTGTAGCACAACCTCTTTTACGCCTTCTTCTTCCCACAAAATAGACATACGTTCGATTGTCCAAGAAAGGATAATCATAGGGAAGAAGGTAATGGATAGCCCTTCGGTAAGGCCGATCTTAAAGGCCACTACAGTAAAGACGGAGATAATCAATATAACGGTGATGATTACCGCCGATATTCGGGCAACGAGCAGCAAGTTAAGTTTGGACAGGTAACTTCGAATCACCAAGCCAGTACCAACAATAAGCAAGAAACCGACAATACCCGTGACCAGTTGTGTTTGTACAAATGCCACCGCAATCAATACCGGCATAAAGGTGCCTGATGTTTTCAAGCCAACCAACACTCGCAACAAAACAACGATAAGCGCACCAATTGGGATAAGCATGATGGTCTTAAACATTGCTTGCTCTTCCAGCGGTAGGCTGTGAATCGAGAAGTTAAGTAGGTTGTCAGAATCGACCTTACTGTCGGTGGCTTCTTGAGCACTGACTTCTTGAGCAATCATCGTAAAGTGTACTTTACTGTCTTTACCACCGACCACATCAAGTAATGAAACGTTAGACTCATCCCAGACGAGAAGGTTTTTCTTCTTCTCGCCTTCATTGGCTTCTGGTGCGAAAATCTGCCACTTAGCGCCATCCCAGACTTGGATCATTTGTTGGATGGATTGACGACGGCGACCATCTTCCAGCTCGATGACACCAACCACTTTGCTAGGAATCTCAGCGTACGCTAACAATTTTGCCGCTGCTTGAGTCTTGTTCATCGTATTAAGAATGAGGGCAGAGTTTTGACTATCTACGTCATTGAGGGTTTTGATGAGCTCACGGGTAAACGTGATGTTGTCCGATGAACGACTGTTTGCTCGCTCGATAAGCGCGGTTGCAGCGGCTTCTTCAGGCCCATCGAATGTTGGAATAACGATGTCACCCGTTGGTGGTTCTGAGTTGGCGACGGCTTGGTCATCGACAAGGAATTGAGTTTTGTAGTAGATAGTTTGCGGTCCATGAGCTTCACGAATAGACCATTCTGCTCGTCGACCTGCGTCTGTTTCAACGTAAGAAATGCCGTAACCTGGCGAAGACGCCGACTCACTAATGAGTGTAAAGCCTTCTTGCGTGTATGGCGCGGCTAAAGAGACTTTAGCGGGTTGGCCAGTCGCGTTAAACTCGACTCGGGATTCAATGTCCCAAACTTGACGAGCTTCGCCTGGGGTCCAAGGTACGCCGTAGGTTTCATGTCGAAGGACACTAAGCGCGATACCTATTGCAATCAGCACACCAACTGATAGAAAAAATGGAATACGTGAAGTCATAAACAACCTTATTATTGTAATTTACTGTCCCTGAGAGTGTTATTCAAAAGAGATTCATTCGTTAGAAGAAAGTATATATTGCTGACTAACGTCAACTAAAGCAATATCTTTGATGAATTCTCTTCCTAGTAATATAGGGTGGGTCATTTGAGAGCGATCTGCCAGTGTAAATTGCGCTTTTTCATGGATATTTCCAACACGGATCCACAATTCGATAACGGCGCGACGTTCGGCCTTTTCATTCGTAGATTGACGAATTTTAACATAACGAATAACGGGCGCCTCAATCCAACGCTTGTCTTGTGTTTTCGCTTTGTCATCGAGGAGGTGGAATTTTACCCACTGTTTGCCATCGCGCTCAAAAACTTGAATGTCGATAGCATTAAGAGATGAGGTGACAGCACCCGTATCAACGCGAGCATCGAATCGGCGATTGAGAATATCAAGGTCGACCTTTTCAACCGAACCTAAAACGACAGGCTTAGATGGACTTATATTGCGAGCAGGGGTGGTTTGTTTTTTCGGCTCAGCCAACTTTTCTACGGCTGAGTCTTGGTTGTTTTGCAGTGTTTCGATGCGCTTAGTCAGCGCAATCACTTCAGATTCAAGGCTATCAATATAGTCGCTTTGATTGCTTAGTTGTAGATCCAAATTCGTAAGGCGATTATCAAGGTGTTGTTCGGAGTTCTTGATCGCATTTAAGGTACTTTGGTGAAGTTCTTGGTGGTTTACAGAAGCGCAGCCAGCGAGAAGAGTGATGGCGACAAGCGGTACCAAGCGTTTGTACATCTTAAATCCTAAACAGTTGTGGTAAATTGGAATGAATTGAGGCGGATTTTAACGCATCGAATAGGGAGTGCGATACTCCCTATTGTCAGAGCTGCGTCAGACTTATAAGCCTTTGGTAAATATCATAAGAAATGAGAAGCCAAGTGAATTTAGTTGCTTGGATTGTCAGCGACGAGGATCGCTCTTCGTGGGGCTGGGTAGCCTTCAATCGTCTTTGTTGGATCATTGGGATCCAGATAATCAGGTAAAGAGTTATGCGTCATCCACTCAGTCGTGCGTTGCTCGCCGACTGACGTCACGTTTTCGTCCACAATGCGTACATTCTCAAAGCCTACTTTTTCTAACCACACTTTTAGCGCAGGCGCAGATGGGAAGAAGTAAACGTTGCGCATTTGTGCATAACGGTCAAACGGGACAAGTACGGCGTTTTCATCGCCATCAATCACGAGAGTCTCAAGAATTAACTCGCCACCGGGAACTAACTGGTTTTTGAGCTGGATCAGGTGGTCAAGTGGAGAGCGACGGTGATAGAGCACACCCATGCTAAAAACCGTATCAAAGGCTTCAAGCTCTGGTAGCTGCTCAATTCCTAACGGCAATAAGTGCGCTCGCTGGTCATCGCCCATCAGCTTGCGAATGGCTTCAAACTGGACCAGAAACAGGTGCGATGGGTCGATACCCACACAAAGGCGTGCACCTTCGCCTAGCATGCGCCACATATGGTAGCCATTACCACAGCCAACATCTAAAACTGAGCGATCTTTGAGTGGCGTGATGTGGGGTAATACACGATCCCATTTCCAATCTGAGCGCCACTCAGTGTCAATGTGAATATCATGGACAGTATAAGGCCCTTTGCGCCAAGGGTGGAATGTACGAAGTAGGCTTTCTAGCTTCTTCATTTCACCGACGGGCAGTGCGTCTGAATTGGAAAGCGTGACGCTGGTTTTTAGGTCAATGTTATCCGGAGTACCCGTTTGGATTTTCGCCAAAGCTCGTAGCCAGCGGTCGAAATCGCCATGTTGGGCATTTTGCCAGTCTGTCAATTGTTGAGGAAGAACCGTTAGCCATGGTTGTAAACGCGTGTCTTGGGCAATGAGTTGATAAAAATTTGCAAAGTTAAACATGGGACTCTCGATATATTGACTTATTTGATGGCGAACATAGAACCAAAATTGAAACACTGGAACCAGACTTCAGAGCTACTAAAACCAATGTCATTAAAGCGTTGCTTATGCGTGGCGATAGAATCAGGGCGCATCACGTTTTCAATAGCGCTGCGCTTTTGACTGATTTCGAGCTCGCTATAACCGTTGGCTCGTTTGAAGTCATGGTGAAGGTCGATTAATAACTCATGCGCGGTGTCATCTTCAAAGATGTACTTTTCTGACAAAATTAGAATGCCACCCGGGCGCAGACCTTCATAAATCTTTTCTAGTAGGGTCTGCCTGTCTTCAGGCGATAAGAATTGCAAAGTAAAATTGAGTACAACCACCGATGCATTCTTAATCTCGATGTTGCGGATATCCGCCTCAATCACATCGACAGGCGTATCGGAACGATAGGCGTTAATGTGCAACTTGCAGCGCTCGACCATTGCTGAAGAGTTGTCGACGGCAATAATTTTGCAGCCTTCTTGCTGGATATGGCGACGCATAGAAAGCGTTGCGGCACCAAGAGAGCAGCCAAGATCGTAGACAACAGAATGAGGTTTGGCAAAACGCTCCGCCAACATACCGATAGCAGAAATGATATTGCTATAGCCCGGTACGGAACGTTGAATCATGTCTGGGAAGACTTCAGCCACCCTTTCATCAAACGTAAAATCGCCAATTTTCGCGATAGGGGCAGAGAATATCGTATCTTTGTTTTCCATGTCGTCTCTCTCATTCTGTAGACGTAATAAAAAGGCGCGCATTTTACGCTATTCAAGTGTACTTGTCATTATATGAAGCCATTCTTTACTCACCGTGGCTACAGGTGGTGTGAGTAGGTTGCTCTTATCGATAAAGGTAACCGTTAGTACTTATGACATCGCAATGAGTACTTAAAACATCGCAATCTGATGTTCATCAGCGTTAGGAGGAAAAGACGCTAAAGAGGGCAAAGATATCGGGTGATTGGCACCAGGTACTTGATTGATACCAGGTACTTGTCCTATATGCTGTTGTAACTGCGTATATAATTGCAGCGCCAATTCTGGAGCGTACTGATTATCCGGAGTGTGAATCATGAGATAGGGCTGTTTGCCTTGGGCAATCCATTCTGGCAGTTTGCTCAGCCAGGGTTTGAAAAATGGATTGTTTGCTTCGAGATCGGGATGACCAATAAACCGAATCATGGGGTGTTGCCCAGTAGAAATGGCATGAACCGGTACTTTGGGCTTGTTATTGTGAGCGTCTATCACTGCTGGTGAGTTGGGTTCAGCGGCAAATACTGGGCGGCTATCCATGATGATTCGATCAATGCCATGCTCAAGTAGCCATTGATTGAGCGCTTTCTCGTGCGGGCCCTTTTGAAAAAAGGCCGGGTGGCGAACTTCCACACCTAATGGCATATCGTTAGGGAAATACTGGCAAAATGATTGCAGAGCAGGGAGATCGTTAGGGCCAAAGCGGCGTGGGAGCTGAATGGTCAGCATGCCCAGCTTTTCTCTTAGCGGTGACATCGTGGCTAAAAAATCGTGGAGTGGCGCTTGGCAATGTCTTAGTTGTTGCTCATGGGTAATGGATTTTGGCAGTTTAAACGTAAAGCGAAAGTGTTCGGGTGTCGCTTTATTCCAATTATTCACCGTGTTGTCGCTTGGGGTCGCATAGAATGTCGTGTTGCCTTCTACAGTATGGAATACCGACGCGTAACGCTCGAGCCTTTGGCTCGATTTCGTGCCAGAGCCATAAAACGAATGAAGCCAATCATTATGTGACCACATCGTCAGGCCCAACCGTAAACTTAGCTCACTCATATTACCTTCTACTGCGCTTTTGTTGATATTTTGTCCGTTTAACTAATCAGACTAAGTCTGACGGCAATTAAACACAATAAAACTGTCAAATTAGGTCGATTTTAGACGATTTTCCGAGTATAAATGAACCTTTAATTTTGTATGTGGGTATTGTGGTTGTTTCCATCGCCGCTTCTCGTACAATTTGATTTTAATTAATAATTGGAAATTGGGAAATTCATTATGCGTAGCCATTACTGTGGTCACCTGAACAAGTCCCTTGCAGGACAAACTGTAGATTTGTGCGGCTGGGTTAATCGTCGCCGTGATTTAGGCGGTCTTATCTTTATTGATATGCGAGATCGTGAAGGTATCGTTCAGGTAGTTGTCGATCCAGATATGGCGGATGTGTTCGAATTGGCAAGCCAACTTCGTAACGAATTCTGCATCAAGCTAACGGGCGAAGTTCGCGTTCGTCCAGACAGCCAAGTGAATAAAGACATGGCAACGGGTGAAGTTGAAATTTTGGCGTCTGGCCTAGAAATCATCAACCGTTCTGACGTGCTACCTCTTGATTTCAACCAAACGAATACAGAAGAACAGCGTCTTAAGTACCGTTATATCGATCTTCGTCGCCCAGAGATGAGTGACCGTATTAAGTTACGTGCTAAGGCATCAAGCTTTGTTCGTCGTTTCCTAGATGAAAATGGCTTCCTTGATATCGAAACACCAGTACTGACCAAAGCGACGCCAGAAGGCGCACGTGATTACCTAGTACCAAGTCGTGTTCATAAAGGGTCATTCTACGCATTACCGCAATCACCACAGTTGTTCAAACAGCTGCTAATGATGTCTGGTTTTGACCGTTACTACCAAATCGTTAAGTGTTTCCGTGATGAAGACTTGCGTGCTGACCGTCAACCTGAATTTACTCAAATCGATATCGAAACCTCATTCATGTCGGCTGAGCAAGTTCGTGAGACAACAGAAAAAATGGTTCGCGACATGTGGCAAGAGCTGCTTAACGTTGACCTAGGTGATTTCCCTATCATGCCGTTCTCTGAAGCGATTCGTCGTTTTGGTTCAGATAAGCCTGATTTGCGTAACCCGCTTGAACTTGTTGATATTGCAGATCTAGTAAAAGATGTTGAATTTAAAGTCTTCTCTGGTCCAGCAAATGACGAGAAAGGCCGTGTTGCGGTTATCCGTGTACCAGGTGGCGCATCACTGACTCGTAAGCTCATTGATGGCTACGGTGAGTTTGTTGGCATCTACGGCGCGAAAGGCCTAGCGTGGATGAAAGTGAACGATCGTGCTGCGGGCGCAGAAGGGGTTCAATCGCCAGTGGCTAAATTCCTAAGCGAAGATGTAATCAACGGTATTCTAGAGCGCACTGGTGCAGAATCTGGTGACATCATCTTGTTTGGCGCAGACAAAGCAAACATCGTGGCAGAAGCCATGGGTGCACTACGTCTTAAGCTTGGTAAAGATCTAGAGCTAACCGACAACGCAGCGTGGAAACCACTTTGGGTTATCGACTTCCCAATGTTTGAAGAAGATGATGAAGGGAATCTGCACGCGATGCACCACCCATTCACATCGCCTCTAGGCATGACAGCGGAAGAGCTAAAAGCAAATCCAGCGGCGGCAAATTCAAATGCTTACGATATGGTTATCAATGGCTACGAAGTGGGTGGCGGTTCTGTCCGTATTCACAATGCAGAGATGCAGTCAGCGGTATTTGGTATCTTAGGTATTGACGATGTTGAGCAACGTGAGAAATTTGGTTTCTTACTTGATGCGCTTAAGTACGGTACACCACCTCATGCCGGTCTTGCATTCGGTCTAGACCGTCTAGTGATGCTGTTATGTGGCACAGAAAACATCCGTGATGTGATTGCTTTCCCTAAAACAACCGCGGCGGCGTGTCTATTAACGGACGCACCTAGCCTGGCTAACCCAGCATCGTTAGATGAACTGGCGATTGCAGTGAAAGCAGCAAAGAAAGACGCAGAATAGAAAGTCTTAGCAACGTTGGTAAACGAACATGACCAAGGTTGCTCGCTTTTGATGACTGACTTTCGTCTGTTGCTCTTTTGGCAACATCGATGATAGTGAGTAAAAAGATCCCGCTAAGGCGGGATTTTTTTTATCTGATTTACGGATAGTAAAATGAAGTTTAGGTATAGTGAAACAAAGCTTAGGAGCGACAGCGTTGTAATTTATGTCAATTATTCTTGGTATTGATCCCGGATCGCGTATTACGGGCTATGGTGTTATTCGGCAACAGGGCCGACACTTGTATTATCTTGGCAGTGGCTGCATTCGTATGTCCGAAAAAGAGCTGCCCGGACGCTTGAAACAAATTTACGCAGGGGTGAGTGAAATTATCACTCAGTTCCAGCCGGACGTATTTGCGATTGAACAAGTGTTCATGTCGAAAAACGCCGACTCAGCACTCAAACTTGGGCAGGCGAGAGGCAGCGCAATTGTTGCTGCCGTTAATCACGATTTGCCAGTTCACGAATACGCCGCTCGACTGATTAAACAAGCGGTGACGGGCTCGGGTGGTGCCGACAAGGTACAAGTTCAGCATATGGTGATGAGCATGTTAAAGTTGGCAGCAAAACCCCAAGCGGATGCGGCAGATGCGCTGGGAGTGGCGATTTGTCATGCGAACACTAACAAAACACTGATTGCATTAGCGGGCAAAGCCACCGGAGCCAAACGAGGGCGTTATCGTTAGTCAGCGTACGATGGTTAGCGTTAGCTATCACTCTGGCGGTAGCCATTATTCTAACCTTAGCATTTGCATCGCTGATATTAACAAGCTTAACGATAGCTAGCCCACAGTTTCGAGCCAAATCAGAAAAAGCCATTGTTAAATTATTGTTAACTTCTATAATTGGTCCGATGAGTTAAGTCAAAGGACCAAATAACAATGAAAAACAACGTCATATGGCACTACTTTATTTTAGATTCTGATCGCCTAGCGCATATTCAACTCAGAAAAGCAGAGATCACCGCGGTATTTGCCATTGTTGCACTGGTCGTTGGCCTATATAGCGCGATTAAATGGCATGGCAATGGTCATGCTGCGTTGTTTGCCACATCCTTGCTATTAATTTTCCTCGAGTGTGTGTCACTAGCGTTGCTTCGTTGGACTCACGGAATCACCATAGCGCTGAATGTGGGTTTTCTCGGTATGACAAGCCATGCACTCAACATCATTTATCAGAGCGGTGGCATTGTTGATTCTACCCAAGCATTTTGGGCACCGTTGCTTATTGTTGCTTTTTACCTGTCCGCATCACGCATTATGGCGTTAACTTGGAGCGTAGGGATTGTATTGATCACCGGCACGTTGACGTATCTGCACACTAGCGGTTATAGCTTCCCGCAAATACAACTTTCTGCCAGCAAGCACAACATTGAAATCTGGTCAGGGATGATTCTACCGTTATTGGTGATTTGTTTTGCACAAAGCTTTACCTCAAAACAGAAAGAAAGCGCCATTACTCGTGCAGAAAAAGCGCTACAAAATAGTCAGTTACAAGGAGAGAAAGCCACGCAAGGACAAGCGAAATTAGATGCTACCTTCGTGGTTGTTAATGAAAGCGTAGAAGAGCTTGATGGCGTGATACACCACGTAAACACGCAATCGTCTCAGCTGAAAGACAACGTGCAGTCACTCGGGCTAAACAGTGCCTCGCAAGCAAGTGCGGCAGAAGAGATGAGTCAACAGCTAGAACAACTCTCAGCCTTTACGCAAGACTCGGTGGTGTTCATGTCGCAAGTCATGCAACAAACCGAAGCGATAAAAACGCAAGCGGAAAGCAGCAGCGAAATGCTCAACGCATCAACGCAAGCGATCACTAATATCGATAAAAGTAACCAAAAAGTCGTCTCGGTGATGGAGCTTATTACGACCGTGGCGGATCAAACCAATCTACTCGCGTTAAATGCCGCAATTGAAGCTGCGCGAGCGGGGGAGCACGGCCGGGGCTTTGCCGTGGTTGCCGAACAAGTGAGGGAACTGTCTTCTAAAACCAGTAATTCAGTAGAAGAAATTCGTGCGTTAATTGGGGATAGCCAGCGTGAGATTAATTCTGGTCAGCAGACGATCCAAACGACAGTGACGGAATTGAGTCAAATGATCCAACAGGTGCAAGTGATCTCAACGGAAATAAGCGACCTGAGTCAACTGGTCAGCCAGCAGAATCAGGCCATTGGCGAACTGGATCAAGCAAGCAGTGAAGTGGCTCATTCGGTGGCGGACAGCAAGTCGGTTGCCGATGATATTCAAATTATTACCGAGCAGCTCAATCAGCAGATTAATGAAGGAACAGAATTGTCAGAGCGGTTACGTACGGTACTCGCTTAAACACCAATAAAAACACGGTTAACCAACAAAAATACAGTTATTGGCTCATCAGCTCCCTTCTAAAATAACTGGATACCCATCCAGTTATTCTATATCCTAAGTCCTATTACAAATAGCATGAGAAATTAAACTGTGATAGGACGATTACGCGGAATTCTAGTAGAAAAGCAGCCACCTGAGCTCTTAATTGAAGTCGGGGGCGTAGGCTATGAAATTCAAATGCCAATGAGCTGTTTTTATGAATTACCAGAAGTCGGCGAAGAAGCCATCATTTACACACATTTTGTTGTTCGTGAAGATGCTCAGTTGCTATACGGTTTTAATTCTGTCAGCGAAAGAGCCCTATTTAGAGAAGTGATTAAAGCCAATGGCGTGGGCCCTAAACTTGGTTTAGGTATTCTGTCTGGCATGTCAGCGAGCCAGTTTGTTTCTTGTGTTGAACGTGAAGACATTTCTACGCTAGTGAAGCTTCCTGGTGTCGGTAAAAAGACCGCAGAACGTTTAGTGGTTGAAATGAAGGACCGTTTGAAAGGGTGGGGCGCAGGGGATCTGTTTACGCCTGCAACCGATGCCGCACCAATGGATGGGATGGAGTCGTTGCGCTCAGCAAACAGCGCAGAAGATGAAGCGGTCGGCGCTTTGCTTGCTCTTGGCTACAAGTCAGCACAAGCAACAAAAGTTGTCTCGCAAGTGGCGAAACCAGGAATGAGCAGTGAAGCGCTTATTCGTGATGCATTGCGCTCAATGGTGTAAGCTTAGTAGCGATTCAATAGAGATAAAAATATGATTGAAGCCGATCGCCTTATAGCCCCAGAAAATCCCGTTTTTAAAGACGAGGATGTCATTGATAGGGCAATTAGACCAAAAAAGTTAGCCGACTACGAAGGTCAGCAGCATGTTAGTGACCAAATGGAGATCTTCATTAAAGCAGCGCAGCTGCGAAATGAACCGTTGGATCACTTATTGATCTTTGGTCCGCCGGGTTTGGGTAAAACAACTCTTGCTAATATCGTTGCCAATGAGATGGACGTTAATATTCGCACCACGTCTGGTCCGGTGTTAGAAAAAGCCGGTGACTTGGCCGCGTTGTTGACCAACCTTGAAGAAAATGATGTGTTATTTATTGATGAAATACATCGATTAAGCCCAATGGTTGAAGAGATCTTGTACCCAGCGATGGAAGACTATCAGCTAGACATCATGATAGGCGAAGGTCCTGCGGCGCGTTCGATTAAAATTGATCTCCCACCTTTTACTCTCATCGGCGCGACGACCCGAGCAGGGTCCCTAACGTCACCGTTACGTGACCGTTTTGGTATTGTGCAGCGTCTTGAGTACTACAAAATTGCCGATTTGCAGCGCATCGTGCAAAGAAGCGCCGCTTGTCTTAACTTATCAATGGAGCCGGAAGGCGCGTTAGAAATAGCACGTCGTGCTCGTGGTACGCCTCGTATCGCTAACCGGTTGCTTCGCCGAGTTAGAGACTACGCCGAAGTAAAAGGTGATGGGCACATTTGTTCGGATATTGCTGATAAAGCCCTTAACATGCTGGATGTCGATCACCAAGGCTTTGACTATATGGACCGTAAGCTATTGCTCGCCATTATGGAGAAGTTTTCTGGGGGACCGGTTGGTTTAGACAACCTTGCCGCGGCGATTGGTGAAGAAAAAGACACCATTGAAGATGTCATTGAGCCTTATCTCATTCAACAAGGCTACTTGCAGCGTACTCCACGTGGAAGAATTGCGTCAGATCGCGCGTATCTGCATTTTGGTATCGATAAGTCATAACGCTCATTCATTGCAACAATCGATAATTACAAAATCATTTTTTGTTTTTGTTACTACTCATTAGCATGCAGTTAATATAACACTGCATGCTAATGGCGCATTATAGGTGCGCTACCTACCATCATCTTGCTCTATTGATTTTACTATAACCCCTTACTACTAAAGGGTTGCTTCTCGTAATCTGCGCTTTCTCGCTGCTCCCCAATCTCGTTACAAATGCCGACCAAAATTGATCTGTGTCATTGTGATTAAAGATTGTACAATCAACTCCTTGTCTTTATTGATGTAAATCAAAGCACGTTACTAAATAAACCTTTTGAAACTGATTTAATTTAGCAGTAATATTAGCGGCAGCTATATTAGCGCAAGCTTAACAAATAACTAACCATTAGGGTACATATTCGCAACAAGGATGATGCCAAGTCTCAACAAGTTTAATGTGAATTAAACAGTCATCCTTGCCGCTTAATATAAAACGTGTCTTTCAGCCGACACAAAAGGAGTTACCATGATAGATGTAGTGGAGCTGTCGCGATTGCAATTTGCACTCACGGCGATGTATCACTTCTTATTCGTTCCATTGACACTCGGTATGGCGTTTCTTCTCGCTATAATGGAGTCTCTTTATGTAATGACCGACAAGCAAATCTACAAGGACATGACAAAGTTCTGGGGTAAGCTATTCGGTATTAACTTTGCACTTGGTGTTGCCACCGGTTTAACCATGGAGTTCCAATTTGGAACAAACTGGTCGTACTATTCTCACTATGTGGGGGATATCTTCGGTGCGCCACTTGCCATAGAAGCACTGGTTGCCTTCTTCCTAGAGTCCACTTTTGTCGGTCTTTTCTTCTTTGGCTGGGATAGGCTATCTAAACGTCAACACTTAGCAGTAACTTGGCTAGTGGCGTTGGGTTCAAACTTTTCTGCATTGTGGATTCTGGTCGCTAATGGCTGGATGCAACACCCTGTTGGCGCAGAGTTTAACTTTGAAACCATGCGTATGGAAATGGTTAGCTTCGCAGAAGTGGTTCTTAACCCAGTTGCGCAAGTGAAGTTTGTTCATACCGTTGCATCGGGTTATACCGCAGGCGCAATGTTCGTCCTTGGTATCAGTTCATACTACATGCTAAAAGGTCGCGACATGGCATTCGCTCGTCGTTCTTTTGCCATTGCTGCCTCTTTTGGTATGGCTTCAATTTTGTCTGTAATCGTACTGGGTGATGAGTCTGGCTACGAGCTTGGTGATGTTCAAAAAGTGAAATTGGCTGCAATTGAAGCGGAATGGCACACTGAACCAGCACCGGCGGCATTCACCTTGTTTGGACTACCAAACCAAGAAAAAATGCACACCGACTTTGCCGTTAAGATCCCCTACGTGATGGGTATTATTGCGACGCGTTCTATTGATACGGAAGTAACAGGCCTACGTGATCTCCGTGAAGAGCACGTCGACCGCATTCGTACCGGTATGTACGCCTACGACCTACTTGAAAAACTTCGTGCCGGTGATCGTTCTGACGAAAACCTTGCAGCATTTGATGAAGTGAAACAAGACCTCGGTTACGGCTTATTGCTTAAGCGCTATACCGACAATGTTGTTGATGCCACTGAAGATCAAATTCAAGCGGCGGCTGATGACTCAATCCCGACAGTTTGGCCATTATTCTGGTCGTTCCGTATCATGGTAGCGTGTGGTTTCATCATGCTATTCATCTTCGGTGCTGCGTTTGTTCAAACTTGCCGTCAGAAAATCAACCAAAAACCATGGCTTCTTAAAGCCGCGTTATTTGGTATGCCACTACCTTGGATTGCTATTGAAGCTGGTTGGTTTGTCGCCGAATACGGTCGTCAGCCATGGGCGGTGGGTGAAATACTGCCTACTCATGTTGCCGCTTCCGCGTTAACCATGAGCCAACTATGGACATCATTGTTTGCCATTATCGCGCTCTACACCGTGTTCTTAATTGCCGAAGTTTATCTAATGGTGAAATTCGCTCGTAAAGGACCAAGTAGCTTAAAGACGGGTCGTTACCACTTCGAACAGAATGCAAATTCGGTTGAAGATAAAGTTAGCCGTCAAGTAGAAGCGTAAGCAGGGAGAAAAAGAATGTTTGATTACGAAATCTTACGATTTATCTGGTGGGTATTAATTGGCGTGTTATTTGCTGGTTTTGCTATCACCGATGGTTTCGATATGGGTGTGGGTGCCCTAGTACCTGTGATCGGTAAAACGGATACACAGCGTCGTGTCATGATTAACTCTATTGCACCACACTGGGACGGCAACCAAGTTTGGCTAATTACCGCTGGTGGCGCTCTATTTGCGGCTTGGCCTCTTGTTTACGCAACGTCATTTTCAGGTTTCTACTTGGCAATGATCTTAACGCTAGCGGCGTTATGGCTGCGCCCACTGGGTCTTGATTACCGGTCAAAAATTGAAGATCCACGCTGGCGTAACACTTGGGACATCGCGATCTCAATTAGCGGCTTCGTTCCTCCGCTTATCTTTGGTGTGGCGTTTGGTAACTTGCTACAAGGGGTGCCGTTCCAACTTAACGACTTCATGATGTCTACCTATCATGGTTCGTTCTTTGGATTGCTCAACCCGTTTGCGTTGCTTTGTGGCTTGGTCAGTGTGTTTATGATCATTTTGCAAGGCTCAACATGGTTGCAAATGAAAACCACCGGTGATGTTCACATGCGAGCGCGTAATGTGGCTCAAATGATGGGTCTATTGGTTGTTGCAGCGTTTGTTGCCGCAGGCTTCTGGATTCAAACCCTTGAAGGTTACGTTATTGTCAGTGCTATCGACACTGCAGCGGCGTCGAACCCTCTTAATAAAGAAGTGATCCGTGAAGCGGGCGCTTGGATGAACAACTTCGAAACTTACCCGCTGCTTTGGATCGCTCCAGCTCTGGGTATTGTAATGCCACTGCTTGCGGTGCTTGCGTCACGTTTTGAAAAATGTGCATTAGCGTTTGTTTCATCGAGCCTAGCGAACGGCGGTATTATTTTTACTGCAGGTTTTGCTATGTTCCCATTTGTTATGCCAAGCAGCCTAAACCCAAATCAAAGCCTGACTATGTGGGATTCAACATCAAGTGAATTGACGTTGAACCTGATGACGGGTGTTGCGTTTGTTATGGTGCCAGTGATCCTTAGCTACACAGCTTGGACTTACTACAAAATGTTTGGTCGTCTTGATGACAAGTTCATCGAAGAAAACAAAAACTCACTTTATTAAGGAGCACATAGAATGTGGTATTTTGCTTGGATTTTAGGTGTGCTTCTCGCGTGTGCTTTTGGCATCATCAACGCTTTGTGGTTAGAACATCGCGAAATGATGGATGAAGATGAAGCTGTCGACCAAAATGGTAAACAGATAAAGAAAGATACGGACAAAGACAGTGAGTAATCTCAACGAGACGTTTACGAATGCACATAAGTGGCTAGATAAAACGTGGTTAAAGGCCATAGCATTGCTAATGGGATTTGCACATGTTGGACTATTTATGTGGCGGCCGGACGCCTATGCAGAACAAATTGGTGGCTTCACGCCACTCCTTGGGCTGGCTTTTGTCCTGTCCTTATGTTCGAGCATGGTGTACGGCGTAGGGTTTAAGCCAAGGCTTTGGGTCTGGCAAATTCTATTTAGCCCTTACATCTCGTTAACTGTGCTGAGTTACTTAACAGTAATGTACGTCTTATAAAGATAAAGCCCGAGCTAATGCTCGGGCTTTTGCGTGAATGGAAGCTCACTTAAGTAAGTAATGGATGTTTTCCCCTTGCGGTACTTTCGAATAGGGCAGTTTTATTTTATAAACGCAAGTGAAACGACAAATCTACTCACAACTTCTTCAGTTAAGTGTAAATTTTCGCACTTTATTCAAAAATTATTGTCAGCAGTAATAACAATTCGATCTTCTTACGTTATATTAAGGCACTTACGTTATATTTAGGCACTTGCGCTATATTAAGGCACTTACGCTATAGTAGGGCGTTGTTGTTTCTAGGAAATTATTAGTTTGATTGACTTACCTTCTTATTTTGAGTTCCCTGTCACCGTGTATTACGAAGATACCGATGCGGGGGGCGTGGTTTACCATTCCAACTACCTTAAGTTTTTTGAGCGTGCTCGGACAGAGTTACTTCGCAGCGTTGGAGTTAGCCAGAATTTGCTGTTAGCTGAGCATACCGGATTTGTTGTGCGCCATATGGATATCGACTTTGTTCAAGGTGCTCGGCTGGATGCTCATCTCACGGTAAAAACCGCCGTTTCGGAATTTAAGCGTGCTTCATTAACCTTTCAACAAGAAATAGTCGACGCGGAAGGTGTGACATTCGCGAAAGCACTGGTTAAAGTGGCATGTATTGATAATGTAAAAATGAAGCCGAAGGGCATACCTTCGTCAATCTTATTGGAGTTAAAACGTGAACGCTGAAATTTCGTTTCTGGACCTTTTTCTACAAGCGAGTTTGCTTGTTAAGCTCGTCATGCTGATTTTGCTTGGTATGTCAGTCGTATCATGGGCAATGATCATTAAGCGTAGCAAGGTGTTGACTCAGGCAACGAAAGACTCGGATAGCTTTGAAGACCGATTTTGGTCAGGTGCCGATCTTTCTGTTATTTACCAAGATGTAAAGAAGCGCAAAGATGACCTCTCTGGTACGGAAGAGATTTTCTACAGCGGCTTTACGGAGTTTTTACGTCTACGTAAATCGAATGCTGACTCTCCTGCGTTTATCATGGAAGGAACAGGGCGTTCTATGCGCGTTGCCGTTGCGCGTGAAGTCGATGATTTGGAAGTGAACCTGCCATTCTTAGCGACCGTGGGCTCTATCAGTCCATATATCGGCTTGTTCGGTACGGTATGGGGTATTATGCATGCCTTTATCGCACTCGGTGAAGTGAAGCAAGCGACACTAGCCATGGTCGCCCCTGGTATTGCCGAAGCGTTGATTGCAACGGCGATGGGTCTATTTGCTGCGATTCCAGCGGTAATGGCGTATAACCGACTCAGCACGAAAGTGGGCAAACTAGAGCATAACTACGCCACATTCTCTGAAGAGTTCCACTCTATCCTGCACCGCCAAGCAATGGCCGGTAAGGAACAGTAATGGCAGGCTATCAACCTAAAAAGAGAAAGCTGACCGCAGAGATAAACGTAGTGCCATACATCGATGTGATGTTGGTGCTGCTGATCATCTTTATGGTGACGTCACCTTTTGTGACACAAGGGGTTGATGTTGAATTACCGAAAACGTCAACCGCGAAGCCTGCTTCTGATTTAGCTGGAGATACAGAATCCAGCTTTATCATCGTTGAAGTCGATCGCGATGGGAATTTTGGACTGAGTGTGAACAACGAAGATGTTCAACGTGGGTTAAGCCTACAAGACATTATTGTCAGAGTGCGCGCCGAGCTTTCCATTAACCCTAATTCACCTGTAGCTGTGGGCGGCGATGCCGCAACACCCTATGCAGAAGTGGTTTTATTATTAGATGAATTGAGTCAGGCAGGGATACCAAAAGTTGGCCTACTGACCGATATCAGGGAATAGTCATCGCAGCAGTATGAAGAAAAATAATAAAAAGCAAGCCGCGCGCTACGGAAAGCCAATAACCATTTCTTTATTGGCACACGTGGTGTTGATCGTGGCTTTGCTCTGGGGCACGGATTTCACCATGAAAGAGGCTGAACCAACAGGTATGGTTCAGGCTGTTGTCATTGATCCTGCTCGCGTTCGCCAACAAGCGCAAGAAATTAGAAAACAGCGCGAAACTGCGGCGAAAAAAGAGCAAGACCGATTGGACAAACTGCGCCGTGAGAGTGAGCAATTAGAGCGAAACCGTAAAGCGGAAGAGGAACGAATTCGTAAGCTTAAAGTGCAGCAAGCCAAAGAGGCTCAAGCAACACGAGAAGCGGAAAAACGAGCGAAACGTGAAAAAGAACGCGCGGCAAAAGCGGAAGCGGAACGAAAAACTCAAGAAGCCGCAGTACGTAAAGCCGAACAAGAGCGCGTTGAACGAGAGAAAGCCGCGAAGGCAGCGCAAGAAAAAGCGCGTCTTGAAAAAGAAGCGGCTGAAAAGGCCGAGCGCCAGCGCATAGAGAAAGAACAAGCCGCGAAAGCAGCAGCAGAGAAAGCACGCAAAGAGCAAGAGCGCTTAAAGCAGCTTGAGCGTGAAAGACAAGAGCAAGAAGCGGCGATGAATGACATTTTTGCCGGGTTGGAAAGTGAGTCGGAGCAAAATACATCGGCGCGTTCTAACCATGTGACGTCTGAGCTGCAGCGAATGGGGGCAATTTACACCCAGTTGATTCAACAAAAACTGTTGCTAGAGGACAGTTTTCGGGGAAAGCAATGTCGAGTTAATTTACGCTTAATTCCAGCTGGCAATGGTGCGATTGCTGGTGAGGTAAAAGTGCTCGATGGTGATAGCCGGTTGTGCGCTGCAACGAGACGAGCGATTACACAAGTGGGTACTTTCCCGCTGACAAAAGAAGCCGACGTAAACGCGAAATTAAAGAACATCAATTTGACTGTAGTTCCAGAGTAAAAGGAAGAGCTTGTGATTAAGCGAATATTAATAGGAATGGCATTTTTGTTTAGCGTTACGACGCAAACCGCGAATGCCGCTTTAGAACTGGTCATTACTGACGGTATTGATTCAGCACGCCCAATCGCCATTGTGCCGTTTAAATGGACGGGTGAGGGGAAGTTGCCACAAGATGTCTCTGCGGTTATATCTTCTGACCTCCAGCGCAGTGGTAAATTTAGCCCCGTCGCCACCAGCAAAATGCCACAAACGCCGTATGATGCCGCAGAGATCGATTTTGAATCGTGGACACCAATTGGTGTGGATTCATTGCTGACGGGCACCATCACTAAGAAAGCCGATGGTAACTACGAAATTAGCTATCAATTAGTGGATGTGGTACGTGGTCAGTTAACCGGTGGTCAATCAAAAGCACTTAGCGATGATGGCCAGTTAGTATTGTCTAATGACCATGTGCTCTTTAAGAAGAAAGCGACCGTTCCAGCGAACCGTCTTCGTGAATATGCGCACCGAATTTCTGATTTGGTGTATGAAGAGCTAACGGGTGAGCGTGGTGCATTCTTAACACGCATTGCCTATGTGGTCGTGAACGATAAAGATCAGTATCCGTACCAAATGCGTATCGCCGACTATGACGGCTATAATGAAAAGCTTGTGCTTCGCTCAAAGCAACCACTCATGTCTCCAGCGTGGTCACCGGATGGAAAGCGTCTTGCTTATGTGAGCTTCCAAAACGGTCAAGCTGAAATCTTCATCATGAATATCTACACGGGTAAACGTGAAAAGATTACGTCATTCCCTCGTCACAATGGTGCGCCAAGATTCTCCTCTGACGGAAAATCTCTTGCAATCACTCTGTCGAAGACTGGGCAACTGCATGTATATACACTGAATCTTGAAACAAGAAAATTACGCCAAATAACTAGTGGTCGGTCAAATAATACAGAACCGTACTGGAAACCAGGTGGAAATTCCCTTATTTTTACGTCGGATAGGGGTGGTAACCCTCAGATTTATGAAGTAAATTTGTCTGACGGCAAAACAAAACGAATCACATGGCAGGGTAGTCAGAACCTTGGTGGGCAGATCACCCCCGATGGTCGTTACCTAGTGATGGTTAATCGTTCTAATTCTGGATTTAATCTTGCAAAACAAGACTTAGAGACAGGATCGGTACAGATCCTCACGAAAACACTGCTGGATGAGTCACCAAGCATCGCACCAAATGGTGGCATGGTGATATATAGCTCTATCTATAACAAGACTAACGTTCTTTCAATGGTTTCTATTGATGGACGATTTAAAGCTAGACTACCGGCAACAAACGGGCGTGTTCGAGCGCCTGCATGGTCCCCGTTTTTGTAGCAACTAAAATTTTAGGTTAAGGAAAAAACAATGCAACTAAACAAAGTTTTTAAGGGTTTGCTAATCGCACTACCAGTTCTTGCTATGACAGCTTGTAGTTCAAGTGACGACGCAGCATCTTCAACTGGCGCAGAAACAACGAATCAACAACAAGAAACAACCGTTGTGACTCCAATTGATCAAAACGCACAACTTTCTGAGCAAGAAATGAAAGAGAAAGCGTTGCGTGAAAACCAAACTATCTACTTTGCGTTTGATAACTCAACAATCGCAGGTGATTACGAAGATATGCTTGCAGCACACGCCGCATACCTAAGCAAAGACGCAGCACTTAAAGTGACTATCGAAGGTCACGCTGATGAGCGCGGTACTCCAGAGTACAACATCGCACTTGGCGAGCGTCGTGCACAAGCGGTTGCTAAATACATCCAAGCACTGGGTGTTCAAGCAGATCAAATCTCTATCGTGAGCTACGGCGAAGAGAAACCATTAGTTCTAGGTCAGTCTGACGACGCTTACGCGAAAAACCGTCGCGCTGTTCTAGTTTACTAATTTAAACGGCCACAGAGGTATTCACCTTTATGACAAGTAACATTAAGCGAGCAGTTACGCTTACGTTACTAGCCGGCGCAGCGAGCTCAGTGCTCGCTGCGAAAGCACCGGTTACCGACTTGAGCACTGCAACATCATCTTCAGCGACGGTTGCGTCTGTTGCATCAGCACACGCGGCGACCAACGAAACCGATATTCAACGTTTGGAGCGTTTGCTTCAAAACCGAAATCGAGTGCAGGCGCAAATGCAGCAGCAACTCGATGAAATGACACAAGAGATCTCCACACTTCGCGGTGAATTGGAACGAAACAGCTACAATATGGACCAAATGGTTCAGCGTCAGCGAGAGCTGTTTATCGAAATTGATAAACTTCGTTCCCAAGCGAGCGTAGCTGCGGTCGCACCTGCGGCTAAGGCGGCAGAATCAACGGGTAAATTTAGTACCAATGTTGATGAGCAAACGGCTTACCAAAACGCGGTTGATCTGATTTTGAAAAAACGCGACTACGCGGGCGCGATTGCCGCTTTCAAACAGTTTCAAAAAGACTATCCTGAGTCTACCTTCGCACCTAATACCCATTACTGGCTAGGCCAGCTGTATTTTGCCAAGCGCCAAGACAGCGAAGCTGAAGCGAGTTTTAAAGCCGTACTGGCGTTTAAGGACTCCAACAAGCGTGCAGATGCGTTAGTGAAGTTAGGTGATTTAGCCAAGCGCGGCAACAATGCCACACAAGCGAAACAATACTACCAACAGGTAGTGGATGAATATCCAGCCAGCTCTTCAGCTAAAGTCGCCAAGTCTAATTTGAAATAGACGCTGCCTGCCTTAGTGCCTCTAAGTTAATGGGGAGTACTAAGTTAATGGGTATTACTGAGTTAATAGGTATTACTAAGTTAATAGGTATCACTGAGTTAATCGGTATCACTGAGTCTATGGGCACGATTAAGTCAATTGGTGCCGTTAGGAACGAAAAAGAGAGCTCAACTGGGCTCTCTTTTTGCATCTATCTTAGAAATGCGTTGAACGCTTTGTGAACTATCGAAGCCACCATTGATATTCCTAGCATAATTTTGTCCTCTGGCGCATATCCGTGTACAATACTCGGATTATTTGCAAGTAGCATAGAGCACCCGCTATGAGCCACATCTTAGACTCAATTGATACAATCTACCCATTCCCTCCAAAGCCTGTTGTATTGACGGACAAGGAGAAAGCACAGCATATTGCAACAATTAAAACGTTGTTGCAGGAAAAGGATGCTGTCCTTATTGCCCACTACTATACCGATCCGGAAATCCAAGCGTTAGCTGAGGAAACAGGCGGATTTGTGGGTGACTCTCTAGAAATGGCCAAGTTTGGCAACCGCCATTCAGCCTCTACGCTGATTATTGCTGGCGTTCGTTTTATGGGCGAATCTGCAAAAATTCTCACTCCAGAAAAACGCATTCTAATGCCGACCTTAGAAGCGGAATGTTCATTAGATTTAGGTTGTCCTGAAGACAAGTTTTCTGCGTTTTGTGACGCGCACCCAGACCATACGGTTGTGGTTTATGCCAATACCTCCGCTGCGGTAAAAGCTCGCGCAGATTGGGTTGTCACATCCAGTATTGCTTTGGAAATTGTTGAGCACCTAGACGCGGAAGACAAGCCAATCATTTGGGGACCAGACCGTCACCTAGGCTCTTACATCGCCAACCAAACCGGTGCGGATATGCTGTTGTGGCAAGGCGAGTGTATTGTTCACGATGAATTCTCGGCAAAAGCACTAAAAGACATGAAGTCGGTTTACCCAGAAGCGGCAATTTTGGTGCACCCAGAATCACCAGCCAGCGTGGTTGAACTAGCGGATTGTGTAGGCTCTACCAGCCAGTTAATTAAAGCGGCAAAAGCGCTACCCAATAAGCAACTGATCGTCGCGACTGATAAAGGCATTTTCTTTAAGATGCAACAATTGGTGCCAGAGAAAGAGCTGATTGAAGCACCAACCGCTGGCGCTGGCGCCACGTGTCGAAGCTGTGCGCATTGCCCTTGGATGGCAATGAATGGCTTAAAAGCGATTGAAAGTGCATTAACCGAAGGCGGCGAAGAACACGAAATCTTTGTTGATGAAGCCGTTCGCGTGAAATCACTGATCCCGCTTAATCGCATGCTTGATTTTGCAGAGCAGCTGCAATTGCAGGTGAAAGGCAACGCGTAGCCTTTCATCAGTAATTTGTGATCGAATTTTAAATAAACCAGCCATTTGGCTGGTTTTTTCATATATGCTTATAAGAACGCCATTCAGCATGGTTATGCTAATGGCGAGTTTAATCGCAGTTAAGTTAATAGAAGTACATTAATAACGGTTACGTTAAGAATAGCTTTCCGACACAAGTAAGGAACACTGTGGTCATTTGGTTGCAACTAAGAAAATGGTTTCATTCTCATTTATTTGAACTCAAGCTGAGAAGCCTTGCGACCCTATTAGGGCTGTATGTGCTGCTTTCCTGGGGGCTGTTGTGGTTGAGTGGAGAAACCGACCTCACCGTACCTATTTCCCAGTTTGTATATTTTATGATTGTGACGGCCTCGACAGTGGGGTACGGCGATCTGTCGCCAAGTACCGAGCCTGGTCGCTGGGTAACCGTCCTTTTTATTATCCCTGGTGGTCTTAGCTTGTTCGCCGCTTTACTCGGACGATTAGCGGCATTAGGGCTTGATTATTGGCGCTCAGGACAACTCGGTAGAAGGACAGTAAAAGTGGATCAACACATTTTAATTTTGGGCTGGAATGGACAGCGGACCATGCACCTTATTCGAATGCTTCAACACGAAGAGACGGGACGCAGGCCCATTGTCTTGTGTAGTCGTTCTGACATAGAGAACCCGTTACCCGGAGAGATAGAGTTTGTTAAAGTAAATAGCTATACCGACGGTCGCGAAATGGAGAAGACTAACATTGAGCAGGCGAGCTGCATTTTGATTGACAACCCGGAAGACGACATCACGTTGTCTGCGGCGTTGTATTGCGCCAATCGCAACCCAACCGCGCATTTATTGGTGTACTTTAAAGATGAAGCGCTGAGCGAGCTACTTAGCCAGCATTGCCCTAATTCTGAATGTATCCCGGCTGTGGGGGCGGAGATGTTAGCAAAGGCTGCTGTTGATCCCGGCTCAAGTGCATTACATCAAGAACTGTTGAGCTCGACTCGCGGTATGACACAGTATTCCACCCGCTACCCAGACAGCGCTACAGAAACCAGTGTAGAAGTGCTGTTCCAATGGATGAAGCGAGACTACCAAGCCACATTGATTGCCATTGATGACGGCGCCGGAATTGCGTTAAACCCCGATCTTACTCAAGCAGTACACGCAGGTTGCAAGCTATTTTATATTGCCGACGAACGTATTGAGGACTTTTCTTGGTCGTCGATTCGCTGACGCTAAGAGCCTGCTTTGAATTGTGGTTTCACCCCTTAGCCCTTTCCAATTCTACTCGTGATTGCGGTGGGGCAGCCCTGTGAAGGTAGCCGTTATTTTTCTTTGGTATTCTTTTCGCAGGAAGCGACAATTTCGAAGCAGGGCGTCGGATAGACGGCGGAGTGAAAAAGGTGGAATATATGCACTAATCATAAACACTCATTGCATGATAGTGATAACCATGGCCAATGTAAAAACCCAAAATATAACTTGATACAAATACCCATTCTGTTTATTATGCGCCCGTTTTTAATAATGAATGAACGTTCATTCATTTGCTTCTGGAATCATTAAATCTATGCGCGTACTTTCTTCGATTGTTTCCGTTACTTTGCTTACTGGCGCAATTTCCGCCCAGGCAGAAGAGACAGTCGCCATTCCTTCTTATGCACAACTGGCTATCGATAAAGCGTCGATGGAGTTTGAACCGGATCTCGCAACCGCGGAGAAAACCGTCGAATCTTATGATCAAGCCGTGGATCGCCTAAAGGACGAACCAGACAGTGACCGCTATGACGACACTATCACCGATTTAAAATACGGCAAAAAACATTATCAAGAAATCAATGGTATGCCGATGTTTAGCTTTTTGGGTGGCCCGGCTTATACACCCGAGCAGGGGTTGTTGGTTGCCGCTGGGGGATTGTACTCTTTCAAAACCACTCGTGAGCAAGAGCAGTTGCAACGCTCAAGTGTCTCCATGTTTGTCATTGGCAACTACGTCGATTCAGAAGTCGGTTATGGACTTCGTGCCAAACACTCTTTGTTTTGGAACAACAACGATATCCAGTTCGAAGGGGCGTGGAATGCGGGGACACAAAGTAAGCACTATTGGGGTGTTGGCTATGATGCGGCGCAAAACTTTGAATCTGGTGATGTGACCCAGTACAAAGCCACTGTGACCAACTATGAAGGGACCTTAACGTTCCGAGTGCATGATAACTGGTTTGCTGGGCCCGCACTGCGAGTCAACTACTTCAACCCTACAACCGTGCCCGATTCGGCGCTGCTTGATGAAAATTTTGCTGAGTTTAAAGACAAGCCATTTACTTGGGGGGTGGGCGCCACCTTGCAATATGACAGTCGCGATGTGGCTGTGAATGCATGGAGTGGGTCACTTTTCCGTACCGAGGCGCTGACATACAGCGAAGCCTTGGGTAGCCAGGCGGACTATGAAAAGTTGGACTTGGAATTTCGACATTTCTATAGCGTTGAAGAAGGTCGTGTGATCGCCCTTCTCAGCCAATACCAGCAGGCTTTTGGTGATGTACCTTACTATGATATGCCAGAGCTTGGTGGCGCTAGCTCTATGCGTGGCTACCATCAAGGCCAGTATCGTGACCGTGTGACGGCCGAAGTCACCGCTGAGTATCGCCATACCTTCCGTCGCAGTGGCGGCGGCTTGTCTGCTCATGGTATGACGCTGTGGAGTGGGGTAGGTGCGGTGGGTAATTCTGCGGAAGACTTAGCCGGGCACGCCATTCTATCTTACGGTGCAGGCTATCGTTACGAGCTGCAACCTAGAATGAACATCCGACTCGACTTAGGTATGGGTAAGCATGGCGCGGCATTTTATTTTAACTTTACAGAAGCGTTTTAACGTTACGGAAGCATCTTAACGTTACGGAAGCGTCTTAACGTTACAGATGCGTTTAAACCGCTCATGAGTCATGCCTAATGAGTTGTTAAGCATGATAGGGGCACTTACTCTTTTATTCGTTTAAGTGCCTTACTCATGTACATACCTAATTAATTTACAATGATTGCCAATCAAGCCCTTCGTTAAGTGAAGTGCTTATGGCTTCTTACCACCAATATTTAACCCCTAAAACTGGAACACCTATTTTGATTAGATTACTAACCATTATGATAGTGCTTTGTGCTCATACCGTATTTAATACCGTTAAGGCCGCAGGCAGTGAGTTAATAGAACAAGTCGAAAGAGAAAAAAACCAAGCGCATTGGAGCGGCTTACCGATTTGGGGGGAGCAAGTTCGTGAAATGGGCTATGAGTTACCTATTCCTGTTGGTTTTGGCGTGTACATGAACTCGCAGGATGTGGAATACATCGCGACCGATGACTTTAAAATTGACGCGACAGGTGGCGTGCTGGGCGGCTTTGGTAAGCCTGCTCATTACGTGGTGCCGGCTGATGATGTTGCTATCAAAGGAACCGATAAGAGCGTTCAATTGCGAGCCGATGCTTGGGTATTTCCATTTCTCAACATATATGGCTTGGCGGGTTATACAGAAGGCAATAAAGAGATCAGTGCTGACTTATCGAACGCGACTCGCAATGGCAAACCGTTTGGCGTGCCCGCGACGATTCCAATTAATATCGAATATCAAGCCTACAACCTTGGTATTGGTGCCGTAATTGCCACACAAATCGACGTAATTGAGGGCATCAACCCCATTATTATCACCGCAGCGGGCGCAGTGACAAACGCTTGGACAACCACTACCGACAGTACTATTTTGACTAAAATTGGTTCGCTGCGAGTTGGACAACGTTATGATGTCCCGTATGGAAAACTGGCATTGTTATTGGGTTATCAGTATCAAAGTATCGAGCAAAACGTGACGGGTAGCTTAACCAACTTGCAAGTCGGCGGGATTAACCTTGCCGATGAATTGCAGTTCGACGTGGACTTAAAAAGCAAAGAAACCTCCAATATGTCACTGGCGGCGGTGTATGATTTTGGCTATGAAAAAGAATGGAATTTAATGGCGGAATACAGCTTTCTCAATTGGAATCAGCTGATTGTGGCAGTAGGGTATCGATTTTAGAGTGTGGCTTCTAGGGCGTAGAATGTCGTAAATAAAACAAGCGCGTTATATTACGCGCTTATTTTTGATTAAAGCCGCGGCAGCGAGACTATTGTTGCTCTGCCAAGACCGCGCCTTTCTGCGTGATGCCACACAGCATGATAGGCATGGCATTAAAGATCTCTTCGAACTGCTCTAACCCTTCAATACCTTGGGCTTGAAGCGTGGCAATGGAGGTTTCAGGATCAAACAGCATACTCAGTGACAACAAAACACCGCCCAATAGCGCATTGTCTTCGCTGTTCTCTGGCATCAACGTTTCCCAGTCATCACGCGCTAATTGCCAGCCTTGCAATACTCCTTCACAGAAATCTTTCGTCTGTTGAGACACAATCTCTGCTTCGTCTAATTGGCAGCCTTCTGGCCAAACCCACTCGCCATCAAGCAGTGCAGGGCGGTACGTGTTCCACAACGCAATGACGGCGTGCGCGTAGCTTTCCAGCTGTTCACCAGACGTGAACGGCGCCACTTCT
The DNA here is from genome assembly GCF_026191675.1 of Vibrio qingdaonensis. Lineage (GTDB taxonomy): Bacteria > Pseudomonadota > Gammaproteobacteria > Enterobacterales > Vibrionaceae > Vibrio > Vibrio qingdaonensis. Next base: position 120,992 of record NZ_JAKRRY010000012.1, read on the forward strand.
TCACCGCCCCACAAGAACGGTAGCCATTCTTCTGGAGGTAAGGTATGAGGGGCAGAAGCCATAGATGCGACAAAACCTTGAGTTTGTGCTTCGTTCAATAGTTTTCCATCGAGTTCAGGAAGGGAAAGGATGTCTTTTAATGCCAAAATGATTTACCGTTAAGATGTAAATGATAGTTAATAGTAACAAGCTATCGGTTGATAAAGCTATAGGTCAATATCGTGATCGTCATATTATTCGTGGTAACAGCATAACCAAGACGCACAGACCTACCCATCCGTTGGTGATCGACGTTGTTAACTGTTACTCGCCCGCTCTACAACAAAGGACTGTTTCGCTCATTATGTTGATCCGAAAATCGTTGAAGAAGAAAAGCATCATTGCGCTAACGATCTATCTGGCCATCTTTATTGCTGTCTTCGGTAGCATTACTTATTGGGTAGTAGAGTCGCCAGTAAGACAGAAGCTGGAAGAAAATCTCGACCTTAAAAACGAGCTCCTTGCATCTGAAATGTCTGCTCCGATGCACAGTTCGGTTGGGGTGCTCAAAAGTGTGGTTGGGTTAGGGCAGGCCATTCAAGATACCCGCGCTTTAGATTCGTCTCTGCGGCAAATTTTCAAGCTTAATGATGGTATTGTTGTCAGTGGCGGTTTGTGGCCAGAACCTTTCTCTGTTAGCGCGAACGAGCGCTTCTCCAGTTTGTTTTATAACCGAACGGCCAATGGTGATGTGGATAAAATCGACCTTTGGAACAATCCCGAGGCGCAGGGTTACCATATAGAACCGTGGTACACCTCGGTTTCTGGAAAGCCAGTCAACACCGTAGCGTGGTCTGAAGTGTACATTGACCCCTACACGCATGTGCAAATGATTACGGCCTCTTCCCCGTACTATGTTGATGGCAGCTTTGCTGGGGTAGCCACCGTTGATCTCTCCTTAAATAATCTAATTCGCTTTGTGAAACGGAAGGCCCAAGAGCAAGATCTCGGCATTGTGGTGCGAGACGCCAGCAACCAGGTCATTACCGAATATAACTTTCGTGTTAGCCGAGACGTCTACACCAGCTCACGCAGTTTTGGGGATTTTAATTGGCACTTGGAAGTTGTTAACGCTCGCCGCCTAGTGGCAGATCAAGTGTTTGATATCGTAATGGGCGTAGAACGCGGCATCATTCCGGTGCTACTGATTTGTGTCATGTTTGGCTATTACCTAATTAATCAGTACTTAATAAAGCCTATCGCCATTATCGCCAAAAAAGCCGATGCATCACGTCAAGGCGGCAATATAGACATGCAATATGACAGCCCGGATGAAATTCGCTACCTGATTGATTCCTTTAACCAAAAGACGGTCTATCTTGAACAAGAGCGTATTAAAGCCCAAGCATCTACCAAAGCGAAAACCGCGTTTCTTGCGACTTTATCACATGAAATTCGCACGCCAATGAATGGCGTACTGGGCACCGCTCAGCTGCTACTTAAATCCGATCTCACCATAGAACAACGTAAGCACTTAAAAACACTTTATGGCTCTGGCGAGCATATGATGGCGCTGCTGAATGAAATACTCGACTACTCCAAAATTGAACAAGGCCATCTTGAGCTAGAGAAAAGCCCGTTTCCGCTTAGTTCTATCATTGGCAGCATTCACAGTGTGTACCACACCTTGTGTAATGAAAAAGGGCTGATATTTAATGTACATTCTGACGTCGATGAATCACGTTGGTATGAAGGTGATAAAGCGCGCTTAAGACAAGTGCTGTTTAACCTTTTAAATAATGCTGTGAAGTTTACATCCGAAGGCCAGGTGGACGTGTACTTTAGTGAAGTGACTAAAAACGACAAAAACCAACTCAAAATTAGAGTCAAAGATACAGGCATTGGTATTTCAGATCACGCGCAATCGCGAATATTCAAACCCTTTGAACAAGCAGAATCCAGTACGACACGCCGATTTGGTGGTACAGGGCTTGGGCTGGCAATTGTTCGGGAAATTGTAGGCGGTATGGATGGTAATATTGTTCTCACCAGCCAAGAGGGACAGGGAACACAATTTGATATTACCTTGCAACTAGATTGTTGCGAGCCACAAGCTTCGGCGATTCATGTTGAAAGAAAGCTCGATTACCGCGGGTTGAATGTGTTGATAGTGGAAGACAACCGCACCAATACCATCATTATCGAGACTTTCATGCGTAGAAAAGGCTTTACCACTCATAGCGTAGAGAACGGCGAGCTTGCATTGTCAGCCATTACCGAACGCCAGTATGACTTAGTGTTAATGGATAATCACATGCCAGTAATGGATGGTGTGGCCTCTATTTCTGAGATCCGTCATATGGATGGCCCAGAAAAAGACATACTCATCTTTGGCTGTACCGCAGACGTCTTTAAAGAAACCCGAGAGCGCATGTTAGCGGCAGGCGCAGACTTTATCGTGGCAAAACCTATCGACGAGCGCGTATTAGATGATGCGCTGTATCAGTACGCTGGTAAGCTATTTCAATACCAGAGCACGACGCACTCACCAGCCTCCTGAACTCAAACCTCCCAAACTTCAAACTAACCATTATCCGCTAGAGGGCGAACCTCTAGCGGTGCTCCCATGCTTATATGTGCGCTTGCTATTCCTTTCTCTTTTTATAGATAACGCGTCATAAACATAAATGACGTGCTGCTAGCCGCTGATGACGAGATAACACACAAATATCATACGGGATGCAACGCCCTTTCTGGTATTTAAGTTACCAAACCATCGCGCCAACTGCCTGATTGTAGGTTGGAAATCACCATTGTGTAGTAAAATTACGTAATCTAGTGCTTTAATCTAACTAACCCTTAGTTATTGGTGATTAATTTACTATTTAACTTTAAATACGGAATGTAAAACTAATAATTTGGTGGTTTAATAGCGTGAATTGCTAGTCTACTGTTTATGTCTAGCTTATTGGTTTGGTTGTACCTAAATTTATTAGGTAATTATTCTGTAGGAAAGAAGCGGTGAAACCTAAAGCTCCATTTTGTCTTCGCAACGCAGCAGCAGATACGTTTGCTATGGTTGTATTTTGTTTTGTGTCGGGCATGCTTATTGAAGTACTTGTGTCGGGTATGACGTTTGAACAATCGCTAGCATCGCGTTTACTGTCTATCCCCGTTAATATTGCCATCGCCATGCCATACGGCCTGTTTCGTGATTGGGCATTAAAGCAAGGTGCGAAAGTATCGAATTCAGGCTTTATGAAAGCCACCGCTGACCTTATCGCTTACGTGGCATTCCAATCGCCAGTGTACGCCGCGATTTTGTTGACAGTTGGCGCATCCACCGAGCAAATCATTACCGCGGTATCGAGTAATGCTTTGGTGTCTTGTGGAATGGGCGTACTGTACGGTTACTTCTTAGATTACTGCCGACGTTGGTTCCGCGTACCGGGTTACTACCACGGCGCGTAATCGCCGAACATTTGATCGAATTAAACAGAAAGTAGGCAAACAATTAAAAAAGAGCGCTTTTTTCCAAGTTTAGGGTTGACCAAGGCACGGATAATCATTAAATTAGCGCTCGTTGGCCAGCAAGGCTGACAAACAAAACGGTGAGTTGTCCGAGTGGCTGAAGGAGCACGCCTGGAAAGTGTGTGTACGGCAACGTACCGAGAGTTCGAATCTCTCACTCACCGCCACATTCAAGTTTAAAGACGTCTCAGGACGTCTTTTTTCTTATCTGAAACTTATCAAAATCAATCAGTTATGATTCCGTAGCATCCCATAATGTTCCGTAAAAGCCTTTGTTTTTCGTAATACCTAAAGTAATACCCAGTATTCCTATCTAGTGCTAGTATTACTTTAGAGCATAAATTCAGGCATTACTTTGTTGTTACTTTTTCCACCAGCATGATCTATAACTTAATGTAATTTAATTAGTTATCAGGCCATAAGTAATACCTAGATCTCCCAATGTTTATGCTCGTACCAGGTATTACTTGAGGGACCAAAATGGCGAATAATCTAACGGCAAGGCAAGTCCAAACGGCAAAACCGAAAGATAAGCTTTATCGACTATCTGACGGTGGCAATCTTTACTTTTGTGTGCGTCCAAGTAACTCCCGTTCTTGGCAGTTTCGGTACAAGCGGCCTGGCCAAGATAAAATCACTTATCTCTCATTTGGTACCTACCCAGACGTAACTTTGGCAGAAGCGCGAGACAAAGCGCTTGAAGCTAGAAAGCTATTAGGTGATGGTATTGACCCCCAATTGGCTAAAGAAGAACAAAAAGCCAAAGCCATTGTTGAGCAAAATGCGACATTCCGTTTTGTTGCCGAGCAATGGAAGGCGACAAAAGAAGGGCAGCTCAAAGAGAAAACGCTCCATGGTAATTGGCGTAAACTAGAGCTGTATGCTTTTCCCAAGCTTGGCACCATCCCTGTTAATAAGATCACGGCGCCCATCGCAATAGCCGCTCTCCGACCAATTGAAAACCAAGGACTGCTCGAAACGGTTAAACGTACTGCACAGTTGATGAATGAGATCATGAATTACGCCGTGAATAGTGGGGTTATTCATGCCAATCCATTGTCGGGTATTCGTGATGTGTTTAAGAAGCATAAAGTGGTGCACATGAAAGCGCTACACCCTCATGAAATGCATGAGCTTATTCGCACGGTTGCTACAGCCAATATACAGCACGTCACGCGTTTTTTAATTGAGTGGCAGCTTCACACTATGGTTCGACCTAATGAGGCGTCTGGTGCTCGCTGGGAAGAGATTGATATGGAAAATCAGCTGTGGATCATCCCGAAAGAGCGCATGAAGATGAACCGGGAACATGTAGTTCCTCTAACGGCGCAAACTTTGGCAATCCTAGAGGCGATAAAACCGATTAGTGGCCATCGTGAATTTGTTTTTCCATCGAGCCGCAATCCTAAGGTACCCACTGATTCCGAGACTGCCAATAAAGCGCTTGGCAGAATGGGCTTTAAGGATAGAACGACTGCTCACGGCATGAGGGCACTTGCTAGTACCACACTCAATGAAAAAGGCTTTGATGCCGATGTGATTGAAGCGGCGCTGGCTCACACCGATAAGAACCAAATACGCAAAGCCTACAATAGAACCGACTACCTCGACTCTCGACGCCAACTCATGTCCTGGTGGAGTGAACATATAGAGAAATCAAGCTATGGAAGTTACAGTGTTACCGGAGGCAGTTACCTGCAGCAGGTTAACTAGTGGCTGGCTGCATGAGCGTTGGGGCGGCTCTAGTTGGATAGCCATAAGACATCGATACCAAATTTTTTCAGGCATATGTCATCAGAGTGAAATCTACTTATTGATGAGGTGTCACAATGCCAAATAAACCGATTCGTTTAATCCGCCTAAAAGAAGTACTCGCGATGACTGGGTTATCAAGATCTGGTGTGTATCGCTCTATAGAAAATCAGCAGTTCCCTAAGCAGGTATCGCTTGGTGATAGAGCTGTGGCCTGGGTCGAGTCTGAGGTTCAAGCCTGGTTAGTTGATCGGGTAGTTAGCCGCTAGCTCAACACAGATTGGAGAGTAGCTTTACTCTCCATTTTTTATAATTTTACAGTTTAGATGGCCCACCTGAATGTTCAAACTCAAGATCAATAAGTTTTTTTATAACCGCATTAATTTTTTCGTCTTTATTCTTGGCAAGCCAGTCTAAACGTTTATTAGTTCTCTCTGACATGGATATGCTTCTAGACTTCGTTCCTTTATTTTTATTTTGAAACTTTCTTTGATTCCACGCTGACCTGGCTTGATGAAATCTAGCTTCAGTAATATCATGATTGATTAAAAAGTAGTAATCGAAATGGGCATGAATTGCCGTGAATTCTTCACTATCATCAACTGGTTTCCATGATAGAGTGAAATTATTATATTTATTTGTGAAATATTTATTTATATATTTCGACTTGAGGCAACTGTCTTCAGTTAGCCATCGATGAAATTTTTCTATGCTACTGTTGCTTAATACTTCTTTCCAAGCATCTCGCAGTAGTGAAATTAAATATTTCTGGTTTTCTAGTGACACTTCACTATTTTTCAAGGCTAGTTTTATGGATGTTAATCGTTCGCTATGATTATCATTTAAGCTCTCTCTCGAAAATACATGAGGAGTTCTTATTAAATTGTGGCTTTTGATAAACTCATGATAATTTGGCTTTCGGTTGGTATTTGTAAGGGCTGACCTTGAGTCTTTAGGTGTGACTCTATATCCATTCGCACCTTCTAGTATGAATCCTCGGAAGTTGAATTCACCAGCCATTTTTTGCAAAAAGTGATAGGAAAATGCACAAGCTCTTTGGTTATCTTCTATCCATTGGTAAGCGCTATCTGGCAGTTGCTCTTCGTCGGAGAACTTGCTTTTAAGGTGCGTGGTCAATGGGTGCCTATCATCAAACTGGTTAGTATCTTTGCCTAATTTTTTGAGCACTTCTTCTGCTTTGGCATAAGTCACATTGAATAAGATGTCTCTTAAGTAATCTTCAGCTTCCCTCAAATTGCGAATACGATTAAGTTCCTCGCCACAATGCGACCCCAAGAGTAGATCTAACTCATGGGCATAAAAGAGACCCTCTCGCCAACTAACTAGCTGTAAATCCATTTGATTATTCCTTCAATTCAATCACACCATTGCTACATAAATTTACACTAAGCCACGAATAAATAACGTGTAATTATCACATAATTATTACGTAATTTTTAAGTAACGGATTTTCTATCATAATCCTCCGCTATAACGGGTTTCTAGTCAAAATGGTTGATTTATCCCAGCTTTTGTTGGAATTAATAACTCCAGAGTGAATCACACGGTGTTAGGTATCTGATTTCGCAATTGCTATAGAAGAGGGAATCACGTGACAGGATCGCGGTACCAGTGTTGGTATAGTTATATACATAGCTCTAAGTGAACATACCTTAGTATGATCACTTTACTTTATCTTCAACTAAAAAATTAATGCAGTTCATCACCTATGAATGAAAACCCATAGGAGAAAAAGATGAACGGTAACAACTTCAAAGGAATGCCAATACAAGGCAATTTAAATGACTACAATGTAAGGTACCTAGATCGGATACTAGACACGATGAATCATGCGTGTGATCAGAACAAACGTGTCTCTGCGGTAAGGGTTGACTTAAAGTTGCCGCAAGGTCCTCAAGACCTTGATTGCTTGAGTAGAGATGAGATAGTCAGTCATTGCCGATTTAGAGATAGGCTAATGTCTAGATTAATTGACTCGCTTAAGGCAAAAATAAAAGCAATGGACCGAAGATATCAACAAGTGAATAAAAGAGTTTATCCTACTAGTGTTCGATTTATTTGGTGTAGAGAACGTGATAGTTCTGAAAATGATCATTTCCATATGGCCCTATTATTTAACAAAGACAGATTTTATGCGTTAGGAGATTGGGGGAATAGAGAAAGCCTGTCAGGACTTATTATAGAGTCTTGGGCTAGTGCTCTTGGTTTGGAATTTGATAGTGCAATTGGCTTAGTGCATTTTTCTGAAAATGGTAGATATCATTTAAATGAAAATAGTCGAGAATTTAATAAACAATATTCTGCTCTTTTTTATCGACTAAGCTACCTAGCTAAAAAAGATACTAAGCACAGTGGAGAAAGAAAAAGAAACTTTGGTTGCAGTCAAAGATAATAAAATAGGCCAGGAGTCCCCTCTGGCCTTTATATGATTAATCCCAAATGGCATCCCAACACTTAAAAACAACATGCACAGGTGCAAACGCTGTGTCTATAACTGTTTCGGTGGTGCCATAAATTAATTCTCCAACGGCACCAGTAATATCTCCACTGCCTATTTTATCGGTAGTATTAGATATCGTTTTACCAGCGCCATTAATACATGACTCCAACGGTTTAGATACTAAATCACCAGGGGTACCAATGACAGTATTGACTCTGTCTGGAAGGCCAATGGCTTCACCAGCGCCCTTAGCGAGGGTAGAGCTGATGGTGACGATGCCAAGAGGCCCCTTTGCTACCTCAGCGGCTCCTCTGCCTAGCAGCCCAACACGCGCAGCGACATGCGCGCTTATGTGATAGTTGTCGGCTACTTGGGCAGATGTATGATGATCATCCAAGCAGTAGTTGACGAAGTGCTCGCAATTGTTGGTAAGAACATGGTAGCCCCGATAACCTAACTTGTTGTGTGCTTTGCTGACTGCACGTTTAGGGCTACTGGCGCGTCGCTTTATATGTAAGCTGCAACCATCACGAAAGTTATCTATGCAGTCGGTTGTAACCTCATCTAACTGAGCATTAAAGTGAATCACCATGTCATCACCGACATAAAGCCCATGATGTTTGGAGCCAACGTAACGAGTATATTGCTCGCTGGTGTTGTTGCTTATATCGACCACTAGGTGATCGCCAGGTTGTAAGTGTTCCATGATAGAACCTCTCTTAGTTACAGTTCGAGTGATACGAAGTCTTTGTCGACTTCATCTTGAGTGATACCGATATAACGAAGCGTCACGCCCTCTGAGGTGTGGCGTAGCATCTTCATCACACGACCGATATCCTTTGTGGATTGGTAGAGGAAGTAACCTCGTGTTTTGCGCATGGAGTGAGTACCTAACGCTAGCTTGAGTTCTTGCCCTACTTGTTGAAAGGCCAAAGACACCGCACGCCGAGAGATCGGCTGCGGCGGTTTATGTTTTAGTTGTTGGCATCGATGTGATTGAAATAGGTAAACATGGTCAGGGTGCTTCTCTCGCACTTTCGCAATGTGCTCCCGTGCTTTGGTGTTTAACTGGATGTTTGCCAGCTTGCCTGTTTTGCTTTCACGAATGATGAGCCGGTCATCATTAATGTCTTCAAAGCGGATAGAGAGTAAATCCGATATCCGCAGTGCCAGGTTTAAACCAATATGCCAAACATCAGCCATTTGCGGATTACAACGAATAGCCAGTAAATGGCCAATTAAGCGTATTGTGTCGTCGTCTTTGATCGCGTGGACCTCAGCCATAGTCTGCTTCCTTTTTTGTCTGTAGAAGGGTGTTTTGGGAAGCACAGAGAGGCCGACATCGGCAAACCCTTATGTAGCAAGGGTTCCAAGCTTCCCGTTTTAACAATATGGGAAGCAGCGATATCAGTACTCGCGTATGCTAGTGATTGTTGTTTGTTGAACGGGGATTTAGGTTGGTTTGTTGTCGTGGTGATTGAACGGGATTTAGTGGCTACTGACTTTGATTTCGTCATACGCACCCATGTCGACATAAGCGACAAAGTTGCTTTGCCACAATTTATACAACTCATTCACAGAAGATTGGCGAATGTTCTGCCATCCTCTGTAACGAGAAAATGCCATGCCATTCCCGATATCAAAATCTAGATCTCTTTCTAATTCTGGGTAGGGACCTCCGCAATAACTAAAGTCAGTGATGTACAAGATGGAATAGTGGTTCTCGCTTGTTTTGCTTAGTGCAATTTCTACGGGGTGATATCCGCCATTTTCTGCGCTGTAGCTCTTGTCTCGAAAGTTAATCGTCATGTGATCACTTTGCTTATCCCGATGTTGATATAGCTCTTGGCTTAAGCAGCGTTGGAACGCCTTAGATAAGGGCAAACTGGTAGGGCTGAAGGATATTGAGGTTAATGTTTTAACAGGCATAGGAGCTCCTAGGCGCCGTCTTACAGCGCATTTAAATTAATGAATAATTGGGGTTAATGTGTTGTTTGAGGTAGGGGCTTGATAACTGTAACTGCGAAGAAATCAAATGCACCGTTACGCAAAACGTTTACTAGCGACCGTTGCCATGACTGAAACAAGTCAATGACTTCAGGCTGGTTAAGGTCACACCGCTTAATGTCTGGTTGATAAAACCACTGGTGACTGAAATTAAAATTAAGCTCGACGTCTAATTCATTGCTGGTTTCATTAGGAAAGGCAAAGCTAGTCATTGTTGCGATCTTCCACGAATCCACAGTTGTTTTACGGAATAGGTGGATCTCTACAGGGTGGGCACCAGTTCTATTACTTCGATAGTGTGAATTACGAAAGTTAAGGGCAATTCGTTCTGCGTGCTCTGGGACTGCTGCTAAGTCAATTGAAGCCGAAATATAACTCTGTAGATTCTGTGAAAGGGAAATACATTCATAACGGGTAATAACACTGTTCATATCCATCCCCTTTCTGCAAAAGAGACGCACTCTTCACCGACGACAATATGGTCCAGCACTCGAACATCAATTAGTGCCAAGGCATCGATCAATCTGGTAGTAATGCGCCTATCAGCCCGCGATGGCTCAGGATCA
>NZ_JAKRRY010000120.1 GCF_026191675.1 Vibrio qingdaonensis
CTAACAAGAGACTATGGCGTCAATAGTTAATTTTTGGCGCTGCTCTCATCCCACATAACACCGTCTCTCAGCATAGAATTGAGGATCACAACCATCTTTCTCATACAGGCAACTATAGCTACTTTTTTAGGTTTACCGACGGCAAGTAATCGTTCATAAGTTGCTTTGAAAGTAGGGTTACATTGTATGGCGGACATCATTGCCATGTACATGACGGTCCGAACTTGAGCCCGTCCACCTTGTATTACTCGCTTGCCTTTGTAGCGGCCACTTTCCCTAACCACAGGGGCAACGCCGATAAGACTGGAGGCTTGTTTGTTGGTAATGTAGCCCAGCTCAGGGACGTTGCTAATGATAGATGCTGCCAATATTTTCCCCACACCAGGCATGCTTTGAAGTAGCTCGTTTTTAGCCTGATATTCGGGAGTAGTGTCGATAAGTTTTGCAATTTTAGCTTCGACCTTTTCTATTTGATTTTTGAGCGCAGTTAAAATGGGAGTAATGGTCGAGGCGATGTTTTTAGGTAATATCTGAAGTCGGTTTCTTTCCATGGTCTGCATAGAGAGTAATTGATTGCGCCTGATAACTAAGTCACTCATTAGTCGTATGTTTTCGCTCTTTAGCTTAGTCAGTTCTGGTTGAACTTTTTCAGCATAATGAGCGATAAGAGCGGCATCTAAACGGTCATTCTTAGCTCTTTGTCCGATAGCGCCAGCGAACCTTTTTATACGTAAAGGGTTAGCAATGACATAAGGAAGTTTGGCTTTGTCACAAGCTAGGATGAAGGGCATTTCCAATCGGCCCGTTGCTTCGATGACGACGCGCTGAGGTTGATGTTTAGAGATGGTTTTGACGGCTCCTTTGACGCCTTTTTCTGTATTGGGTACAGAGAAGTAGATGTCGAGAGGACGAATATAAATATCTAATTGTGACTTACCGGTATCAACGCCGACATTAATGTTTTGAAGTGTGTTTGTATTCATAATAAGCTAACTCTTGCTTGCAAATGCGGGCTCGAGACCCAGAAGACTATTCGAGTGTGATGCTTGGAGTTCTATTTGGTGTTCATACTTGTTATCGGTCTCTCGATAGAGGAGCCATTACTCAATCGAACTACCAAATAGAAGAACTTTAGTTGCAGCTAAAGTCTGGGTCTCACCTTACCCGATTGGAATGCTTATTATCCATACAA
>NZ_JAKRRY010000121.1 GCF_026191675.1 Vibrio qingdaonensis
GCTATCGAGATCCACCGCGGCGTCTTCGGTGGCGTCATCACTGGCACCACTGACAATGCTTGGTAAATCGTTAACGCCGGTAATAGTGATGACGATGTTGTGCATCGTGCCATCTTCACTGAGTACTTGGAACGTCTCGGTACGGGTTTCGCCTTCTGAGAGTGATTGCACCGAGCTGTCGGTGTTGTCGATCTCGTAATTCCACGCGCCAGTCGCATCGATGGTCAAGGTACCCACTGGTGTGAGGCCGTTGCCGTCGTCCACTTTAGTGACGCTGGTTTGGAATTGGCTCTCGCCTTGATCGGTATCGCTAATCGTCAGCTGGCCGCTTTCTTTAAGAAGATCACCCGCTTGAATATCGGTATCTTCAATGACGCCACCGATGTCAGTACCGGCTATCACGGGCGCATCGTCGGTACCTTCAATGGTCACTTCGATGATTTGTGTTTTGCTGCCATCAATCGAGGCAACTTCAAAGCGCTCAACGCGTGTATCGCCGTCGCCGAGCTCTTGCACGCCAGTGAGGCTGTTATCGACTTTGTAGGTCCACGTGCCGTCCGCCAAGATGGTCAGCGTGCCCAATGGCGACTGACCATCGTCATTGGTTAGGTTAGTCACGGTGGTGTTAAACGCCGCTTCACCGACATCTAAATCGGCGATGTCGAGTTTGCCGCCACCGATAAGCTCACCCGCGACTTCGTCGGTGTCTTCTTTAACGCTGTCTGGGGCATAGTTGGTGATGAAGGTTTCATCTTCCGCGCCGTTCAGCGTCACACTAATCGTGTGCTCGGTGCCATCGGCAGAGGTGACGATAAAGGACTCAACCAAGGTGTCACCGACATCGAGGGCTTGCACCTGCGTTAAGGTGTTATCAATGGTGTAGGTCCAGATACCGTCTGCTAGGATAGACAGGCTACCCAACGTGGTGCCCACAGACGTCCCCGCGCCTGCGTTAAAGACATTTTCACCGGCATCTTCATCGCTAATCACGAGCTGCTCGGTCGCAATGAGATTATTGCCGACGACCGCGACATCTTCGGTGAGTTCGTCACTATCACCACTGATGATGGTCGGCGCGCCGTCCACCCCTTGAATGGTCACGACAATATCTTGATAGCTGCTGCCATCAATCGAGTACACGCGGAACACTTCGTCACGGCTGTCGCCGTCACCG
>NZ_JAKRRY010000122.1 GCF_026191675.1 Vibrio qingdaonensis
GTGACATATTTCGATTAATGCGAGTTGGCGCGAAAAAGAACCCACCGAAGTCACTGAAAAACGGGTTGAGGAAGATGTCATTTCCGTTGCTCACGGACGGACACAAAAAGCAGTGCCGCGAAACCTCGATTGCTAAAGCGAATGACTCTTTAGCGCTGCCACCGGAAAGAAAGTTAAGCAATGAGGCTTGTCACTGCATAGCCAAAGAGACAATGATTTGACCACTAAATTTCTAAGTGCAACTAACGCCGCATTAAGGTGTGAGCAGCGCTTGGCTATACTTGAGCGAAGCGAAACTGCCAAGCGTTGCGAATCACTCTTAAATGCTTTGTATGGATAATAACTCATGAAATCGGGTAACGTGAGACCCTAGCTTTAGCCGCAACTAAAGCTCTTTATACAGTAGATCGTTTAAACGCTGGCTCCTCCATTGAGAGACCGATAACAAACATGATCGCTGTCTAAAGCTCCAAGCACTAACCTCGAATACTCGACTGGGACTTGAGCCCGTATTACGCAAGCATGAGTTAGCTTATTATGAATCCTACTGCACTTCAAAACATAAATATCGGCGTTGATGTTGGTAAGTCACAATTAGACATTCACATCCGCCCATTAGACCTATTTTTTACTGTCGAAAACAATGATAAAGGAATAAAAGAGGCAATTAAAACTATTGCGAAGCACCAGCCAAAACGCATCGTTGTTGAAGCAACAGGTCGTCTTGAAATGCCATTTATCATGGCATGCTCTGAGGCGAATCTTCCTTTTGTTATAGCCAATCCTTTACACATAAAACGCTTTGCTGGTGCCATTGGCAGGCGCGCTAAAAATGACAGACTGGACTCAGAGCTAATCGCTCATTATGCCGAAGCTATACAACCAAAACTAACGGAGCTAAAAGCAGAAAACATCCGACTTATGAGTGACTTAGTCATCAGAAGAAACCAACTTCTCTCAATGCAAACGATGGAAAAAAATCGTATCCAAATCCTACCTAAAGAGATGCATTCCACCATCAAACCTATCTTAACCGCAATGAAAAACCAGATTGATAAGATAGAAAAGAAGCTCATTAAATTAATCGATACTTGCCCTGAATACCATGCCAAGAACACCCTACTTCAAAGTGTTCCAGGAATAGGACATAG
>NZ_JAKRRY010000123.1 GCF_026191675.1 Vibrio qingdaonensis
CGCAGCAGCCTCTATTATTAGTAACGTTCCAGAGCTTGGTTATATCACGAACAAACAAGCCGCTGCTCTAGTCGGTGTCGCACCAATCACCAAGGAAAGTGGCCGCCATAAAGGCAAAAGAGTTATTCAAGGTGGTCGCGCTCAAGTACGCACTGTATTGTACATGGCAATGATGTCCGCTATGCAATGTAACCCTGTTTTTAAAGCAACATATAAACGTTTATTGGATGCAGGAAAGCCCAAGAAAGTCGCTATCATTGCTTGTGTTAGGAAGATGGTTGTAACTCTAAATTCGATGTTAAGAGATGGAACGATGTGGGATGAAAACAGCGCCAAAATTTAGTTATTGACGCCATACTCGTTTGTTAGTTTTTAGCTAACCATCACTCCGAATCTAAGATTTTTAGATAGCGTTCTTTAAACTCAGTTTCAGATAAAACACCATCTTCCCAAGCTGATTTTAGTAAAGTAATTTTTCCTACTTCACTTTTTGGTGATACCACAGTCGGAGTTGGTTCAGAAACTACTCCTGTTTTTGATAGCCCATATCTATAACAAAACCAAGGAATAGGGTAAATAAATAGATATGTCAGCATATATGCAACAAAACTATACCTATCGATATATCCCAATATACCTGAACCATCAACTTCATGCTTAATTGTCGCTGTACCACCATCATATGAAACTACTATATTTCGGGGAGAGAAAAAACTCGGGTACAAATCATCATGAATTGACCAAATATAGATAGTGACACTCTGACTGGGTTTTAACTCCCCAATAACCACACTCCTTAAATCATTATACCTAGCTTTCACTTTGTCATTTTTGACTAGTATCCCATGAGTGTAGGGGGCGTCATATGGAACCATAACATTAACGTCTTTAGCGGGACTACTACCATCATTAGTAATCTCTAGCGTATATAAACTATGCCTAGAGGAAAGCTCTCCGGTGTATTCACTCTCAGAATCTAAGCCTAAATCTTCGGGACTAGTAACATAATCCCCTCCAGATAAATAGACACTAAGATCCGTTGAATCCCACCAAAACGGTAATATTGCCAGTATTATTGTAATTACGGCGCTAACACCACCTATCCAATTAAATAATTTTGCTCTCACTCTACCTTTTTCTCCATTAAAA
>NZ_JAKRRY010000124.1 GCF_026191675.1 Vibrio qingdaonensis
TGTGCAGCCTTTCGAGGTTGTAATACCTCATGTAGGCTGAAACATCTTTCTTCATATGCGCCCGAGTCGGCTGGTAAACTTTAAATAACCAATCATGCTTCAGGCTACCGAAAAACCGTTCGACTACCGCATTATCCCAGCACGCACCAACATCACCCATACTGGCTCGAATGCCATATCCTTGTAGCAGTTTGCTGTATTTTTTACTTGTATACTGCGAGCCCCTATCACTATGAAACACAAGCCCTTTAACTGGTTGGCGTAAGTTGTAAGCTTTAATTAGCGCCTTGCTAACCAAGTCTGTAGTCATGCGTTTATCAATATGCCAGCCGACGATGCGACGAGAATACAGATCCATGACAACAGCCAAATACATCCATCCTTCTCCGGTTTTCAAGTAGGTCACATCACCGGCCCAAACTTGATCAGGGCCATAGGGTTAAAATTCTGATTCAACAAGTTGTCGGCGACAGCGTCACTGTGCTTGCGTTTGGTTGTCACCTTGTAGGCGACTCGCTGAGTCGCTTTCAAACCTAATTTGTTCATTACACTGCGAACGCGGTAGCGCCCAACAGCAAAGCCTTCCTCGCGTAGCTTTTTCACCATTTCTCGGTTACCAAGACTCTGTCGACTTTTCTCGAAAAGCGCCTTAGTACGACGATACAAATTCAGTGTTTCAGCCGTAATTACCTTAGCAGGACGGGTGAGCCAATCGTAATAAGCTGAGCGACTTACCCTCATCGCTTTACACAGATGAAATGTCGGGTAGTTTTCCGACTCGACCTTTATGAAGTTAAACTTTACTTCATTTCTTTCGCGAAGAAGGCCGACGCCTTTTTTAAAATTTCTTTCTCCATGCGCAACTCTTTGACTTCCTTGCGAAGTCTCTTGAGCTCGTCACGCTCATCATCAGATAGCTCAGTGCCATCAAGTTGTGCTTCGATTTTTTCCTTCCACTTATATAAGACCGTTGTTGTTACACCAACGGCTTCGGCGGCCTGAGGAACGGTATAGCCTTGCTCTCGCACCAATGCTACCGCTTCTTCTTTAAATTCTTTAGGGTAGCGTTTGTAAGCTCTTTTCTGAGTCATTTATCACCTCATTGATCTGACAAAGATTGTCTCTCAATTCGGTGTCCAGTTCCATTA
>NZ_JAKRRY010000125.1 GCF_026191675.1 Vibrio qingdaonensis
TGTCAGCGCCACTTAGCAGGGCGTTAGTTGCACTTAGAAATTTAGTGGTCAAATCATTGTCCCTTTAGCTATGTAGCGACAAGCCCCACTGCTTAACTTTCTTTCCGGTGGCAGCTCGAAAGAGTCATTCGCTTTAGCCCTCGAGGTTTCGCGGAACTGCTTTTGGTGTCCGTCCGTGAGCAACGAAAGTAACATCTTCCTCAACCCGTTTTTCAGTGACTTCGGTGGTTTCTTTTTCGCGCCAACTTGCGTTAATCGAAATATGTCAGTTCTGTCAGCTATCAAGGACGGCTTGGTGGGAGTAATTTAGTTTGCGTGCGGCAAGCAATGAGCATCTTTGGTGCAAATAAGAGAATAGGGGCGTAGGCAACTAACAAACTACTCAAGTGGACGCCATAAGCTTGGCGGTTTTGGTTTGAAGTGAAGTGCGCTTGGTAAGTTAATCGTCAGCGCCACTTAGCAGGGCGTTAGTTACACTTAGAAATTTAGTGGTCAAATCATTGTCTCTTTAGCTATTCAGCGACAAGCCCCACTGCTTAACTTTCTTTCCGGTGGCAGCGCGAAAGAGTCATTCGCTTTAACAATCGAGGTTTCGCGGAACTGTTTTTTGTGTCCGTCCGTGAGCAACGAAAGTAACGTCTCCCTCAACCCGTTTTTCAGTGACTTAGGTGTTTTCTTTTTCGCGCCAACTCACGTTAATCGAAAGATGTCAGTTCTGTCAGCTATCAAATACGGCGTGGTGATAGTAATTTAGTTTGCGGCAAGCAATGAGCATCTTTGGTGCAAATAAGAGAGTAGGGGCGTAGGCAACTAACAAACTACTCAAGTGGACGCCATAAGCTTGGCGGTTTTGGTTTGAAGTTAAGTGTGCTTGGTAAGTTAATCGTTAGCGCCACTTAGCAGGGCGTTAGTTGCACTTAGAAATTTAGTGGTCAAATCATTGTCTTTTTAGCTATGCAGCGACAAGCCCCACTGCTTAACTTTCTTTCCGGTGGCAGCGCTAAAGCGTCATTCGCTTTAGCCCTCGAGGTTTCGCGGCACTGCTTTTTTTGCCCGTCCGTGGGCAACGAAAGTCACATCTTCCTCAACCCGTTTTTCAGTGACTTCGGTGGTGTCTTTTTCGCGCCAACTCGCATTTATCGAAAT
>NZ_JAKRRY010000126.1 GCF_026191675.1 Vibrio qingdaonensis
CTGACATCTTTCGATTAATGCGAGTTGGCGCGAAAAAGACACCACCGAAGTCACTGAAAAACGGATTGAGGAAGATGTTACTTTCGTTGCTCACGGACGGACACAAAAAGCAGTGCCGCGAAACTTCGAGGGCTAAAGCGAATGACGCTTTGCCGCTGCCACCGGAAAGAACGTTAAGCAGTGGGGCTTGTAGCTACATAGCTAAAGGGCCAATGATTTGACCACTAAATTTCTAAGTGCAACTAACGCCCGGTTAAGTGGTGAGTAACGCACCACCGAACCAAATTTATACACCGTAATCACAAAACCCTAAATTAACGCCCAAAGTGCCCAGCGTTACGAATCCACTTGAACCGTTTGTTATGTGAATTCTATTTGCGCCCCATGATTCTAAGTATTCTCAAGAACAGGTTAATAATATCCATGTATAGCGCTGCTGCGCTATCTACTGCATTGTCTAATGTTTTGGGAATTTGATTTGCTCGTCCCCAGTCATAACCAATATAACCACAGAAAAGGATAACAACAGCCCAGTCTATCCATTCTTGGTGGATTCCAAGTACAAATATTTGAAAGAGCTCGACCACAAGTACAACTACTAACGCAATAGTTAATACACCAGCGATTCTTTGGAAAAATGCAGGGAAAATTGTTCCCAGTAGCATCATCATTCCAGTCACTAGACCTGTAACCTTAATCGCACTTAAAACCAAGGATGGGTCATAGCGTGATACAACTAAGTTGATGATTAATCCAAAAGGAATAACTACAAAGTTGTAGCCGACAAAACTAACCAATGGGTTCGAAGATTTACTGAATAAGTAGACTCCAAAGAAGCAACTCGCAAAATAGCCGATGAAAAAGACCCAAGGGTTAATAGCTGCAATTGACTCAACCGGGATATTCCCAACCATTAACCAGTTAATCCAAAAGCCCCAACACAACACCGCTCCAATCGTAAAATTATACAGCCGAGAGCTTACTTCTTGCTCTCCGTTGTTAGTGCGTTCAAAAACATTCGATTCCATCATCCTTCGTACTCCTTTCCTATTCA
>NZ_JAKRRY010000127.1 GCF_026191675.1 Vibrio qingdaonensis
CCCAGACCATGACCAAGACGACCGACGTCGTTCCCTAGTGCGCCGTTGGCTTCTAGCACTTTCCACATGGCGTTATAAATATCAGTGGTGGTGGCGCCCGGTTTCGCCGCTTCAAAACCTTTAGTGGTGGCTTCATAGGTGGCGCGATACGCGGCTTTGGTTTGTTCACTGGCGTGACCAAATGCCCAGTTGCGGTCGAAATCAGAGAAGTAACCATCGCGTACCGCGCCCGTATCGATAATCAGCACATCGCCCGGTTCAATAATGCGGTCGGTCGGGCCCATAATGATGCTGTCATAGCCGTCAGGACCGGAGCCAGCAATGATGTACGGACACTCATCGGCACCTTCTAGCAACATATCAATGCGGAACTGCTTACAGATTTCACGCTCAGACATACCTGCTTTAGCGTAAGTAGGGATTTTGTCGAAGGCGACGTTAGTGATGCGGCATATTTCACGTGTTTTTTCGATTTCCGCTTGAGATTTAATCTGGCGAAGACCGTGCATTTCTAGAGAGACATCCACGAAGTCTTTTTTCACCATGGTGGTGAGTTTTAAGTAGTTATTCACTGGCATACGCAGGTGAGATTCAATCCCTAACGTTGCGCCTACGCGGCCATGCTTACACGGTAGAGAGTTCAATGCGCTGGCGACGAGGCTAATGCCGTCATCTTCAGGTCTTGGAGATGGCCAAGTAATGATGTTATCAATCCACGTACCGGCCATACCGCTTGCGCCGATTTCAGGGATGATGGCAATAGGTTTGCCTTCGGCAGGCACGATGACAAACCAAGGGCGTGTTGGGCTGTGCCAAAACTGGGTATGAAAGCCGGTGAAGTAACGAACATTAGGCTCGGTGGTGAAAATCATGGCATCGAGTTGTTTGTCATGCATGACTTTTTGAGCACGTAACGTTCTGTTTTCAAACTCCGCCAGTTCAAAGCCTCGGTTTAAGTAGTTAGTCATCAAGTGTTACCCCTGTT
>NZ_JAKRRY010000128.1 GCF_026191675.1 Vibrio qingdaonensis
CAAGATTTTGCTAAAAATTAAGCAAAGATCTTAGCAACAACACCAGCGCCTACTGTACGGCCACCTTCACGGATAGCGAAACGTAGACCTTCGTCCATTGCGATTGGAGCGATTAGCTCAACAACCATTTGGATGTTGTCGCCAGGCATTACCATTTCTACGCCTTCTGGTAGAGAGATATCACCAGTTACGTCAGTTGTACGGAAGTAGAACTGTGGACGGTAGCCTTTGAAGAACGGAGTATGACGGCCGCCTTCGTCTTTAGAAAGTACGTATACTTCAGACTCGAACTTAGTGTGTGGGTTGATAGAACCTTTAGCAGCAAGTACTTGGCCACGTTCAACGTCATCACGCTTAGTACCACGTAGAAGTGCACCAACGTTCTCACCAGCACGACCTTCGTCAAGCAGTTTACGGAACATTTCAACACCAGTACAAGTAGTCGTTGTAGTATCTTTGATACCAACGATTTCTACTTCGTCACCTACGCGTAGGATACCACGCTCGATACGACCAGTAACAACAGTACCACGACCTTGGATTGAGAATACATCTTCAATAGGTAGTAGGAACGGTTGGTCAACAGCACGCTCTGGTTCTGGGATGTAAGAATCTAGTGCTTCTGCAAGCTCAACGATCTTGTCTTCCCACTGCTTCTCGCCGTTTAGAGCGCCAAGTGCAGAACCTTGGATAACTGGTAGGTCATCACCTGGGAATTCGTACTCAGAAAGAAGTTCACGAACTTCCATTTCTACTAGTTCTAGTAGCTCTTCGTCATCAACCATGTCACATTTGTTCATGAATACGATGATGTAAGGGATACCAACCTGACGGCCTAGTAGGATGTGCTCACGAGTTTGAGGCATAGGGCCATCTGTTGCAGCAACAACAAGGATACCACCATCCATTTGTGCAGCACCAGTGATCATGTTTTTAACATAATCCGCGTGTCCTGG
>NZ_JAKRRY010000129.1 GCF_026191675.1 Vibrio qingdaonensis
GGCAACAATCACGCCCTTAGCCCATGTTGGTACTTCCAAAGCTTCTTGAAACGCCTCCTCTGCTTGTTGGTGTTCACGCCATGCTGTTTCCTTCTCCTGTTGTTTGGCTTCTTCTTTCGCCGCCTCCTCCGCTTTGGCTTGCGCTTCGACCTGTTTAATCTGCATTCGACCCAAATCAACGATCGTATAGTCCAATGCGTACGTCCTAATGAATCTGATGAGCTGCTGGTGGTGCTTGTCATTCAACCATCGCTTATCGGCTTCTCCTTTGTGTATATGGTAATAGTTGAGCGTGCTTAAACAGTGCTCTGCAAATCCTTGGTCATTACCCCCACAGCCTAAATCTAAGCGGCATTCGTGTTGGTGCTCATTATCAAAGGTGACCGTCACTTTGGTTTTATCGTACCCGCCTAATGGATTGGTCTTTGCCACTTCTAACGCTTTAGCTTCAAAATCTGCAAAATCATACTCTGTGTCAGAATCAAAGGCTCTGGATTCTGACCAATGAACGAATACTTTAAGCGGTTTGATTTTACTTTCCTCTGGCGTGAGTAATGAATCGGATAGATTGCTGGATGAACTCTTTTGGCTATCTTGTTTTGTAATTGACATGAGGGTGTCCTGTTGATGAATCAATAAAAAGGCCACCTTAAAAGCAAGATGACCTGTAGAGTGTTAACGGATAAGGGCTAGTGACTACGCAGCTCGATTAGGTTGTAGACGCCCTTTCTAAAGTTCGCGATGAATGTTGATTCCCATAGGGCATAAAGCTTGACGATGTTGGGAGAGGACATGCTTTTTATGCCGGAGTATCGAGTAAAAACTGTGCTATGAATGAAATCGAATTCAATATCTCGCTCCAATGTTGGGTAAGGGTATCCATTGAAGCTAAAGTCCGTGATGCAAAGGATGGAATAGAAGT
>NZ_JAKRRY010000013.1 GCF_026191675.1 Vibrio qingdaonensis
TTTATTAAAAAGCCTCGTCAAATGACGAGGCTTTTTTGAATCTATCATGTTGATTTATTGAGTCAATTGGCATAGATTAGAAACAGTTTAGGGGTGTAGCTCCAATTGGCAGAGCAGCGGATTCCAAATCCGCGTGTTGGGAGTTCGAATCTCTCCACCCCTGCCATATTTAAAGCCTCGTCAAATGACGAGGCTTTTTTGCATCTGTAATGCGTGAAGGCTCTGACTTAGGTTGGAGCCTTTTTTGTTTTATCCCTATGTCGTTCTAACCCTTCAAGCGATACTAAAGCTAAAGAATGTTCTTAGGAACGATGCGATGCAGCTTTACGCCAACCCTTTTGGTTACGCTGACTTCATTATCAGGGTTAAAGTCTTTCGTTATCCGCCATGCATTTTCAGGTTCCATTTCCACCTTCATCGCTTTTGACACGTGCTCGGTGATTTCTGATGAGTAGATAATAGCAAAGCTCTCTGTGTTCAAATGAGCGCTACGTGGGTCAAGATTGTAGGTGCCAACAACGGTAACAGTGTCGTCAATCGTCATGCTTTTAGCGTGGAGACCAAAGATAGGTGTGGTTGGCAGTTTCTTGTACATATGCTCGGTCATTACCCGCTGCCTAACCTCGGCATCAGGTTTAAACTCATAAACCTCTACACCCGTGGCCAAAAGCTGCTTCCGGTTTCTCTGGTAACCACTAAACGCGGCGAGGTTGTCATTGGAAGCTAGGCTATTGGTTAAGATCTTTATTGAAATGCCCTTTTCAACCAAACTGCGTAGAAACTCACGATCCTTTTTAGTCGTCACCAGATAGGGAGTTTGGATCAAAATTGATGCTTGTGCGCTTTCAGCGAGATCAATTAGCTTGTCGCGAGTAATGCTACCCCCACCTAAGAAGGTCTGACGATCGTTCTTACCTGGCTTATCGGCGATGTATTCAACTTTATCAACGAATAAGAATTTCCCCTCTTTAGACAGTGCCTTAAAGGTCTCTGGTACCTTATCTATTTCAGCTCTTATCTCAGGATGAAAATGTTTCGAATTACAGGCATAGGAGTGCAACCGTGAAAAGTCTGGGTTGCTGTCATAGGGATTGGATTTGAATAGATCTTCGACAGGGACACTGAGCGGGCTACTCCAGTACTGCTCAAAGGAGGTATCGATCTCTTCAACCGCTTTGCCCGCGAGAAACACATCTCTATCGCGGAAGTTATACTCGTGGTCGAAGCCGAAGTATTCGTCAGCAATGTTTCTGCCCCCAGTAATGGCCACTTGGTCATCGACTAAAAAGACCTTGTTGTGCATTCGCTGATTGATACCGTGGAAATCAGTTAAGACTGTCGTCATCTTCTGCACGATGTTTTTGCCAATATTCACGTTAGGGTTGTATATTTTTATCTCAAAGTTGTCATGAGCAGCCAACATGAGTAGCTCATCCCCTTTAGCGTCGAGCATGATGTCATCCACCAATACTCGAACTTTAACACCTCGTTCAGCCGCTCTGACAAGGTAGTCGGTGGCAATTAAACCGACGTTATCGATTGAGAAGATAAAGTATTGCACATCGATGGAAGTCTCTGCCCGCTCGGTCAACCAAGCTCGAGACATCATCGCTTCTGCCCCCTGCTCCAGGACATAAACACCTGTGCTGCTCTTTATTTCAGCCTCGAAAGGTTGAGTATAGTGAGATAGCGGCAGGTGCTCTTTGTTGGAGAGTTCTGCGCAATAGTCCTTCTCAGATAAGGGCACACTATCTGGAGCAGACGCACAACCTATTAGCACTATGGATGTACAAGCGAGAACTGTTTTTTTGAATGTGAGCATAAGACAATGAGCCTATTGAGCAGAAAACTAACTATATAGTATCGATAACTTGGGTAATAAAGTATCCCAACTGTGTTATCCCACTGAGCCTTATTAAGGTTGAATATAGACCTTCTCTGCGACTTTCCAGAATGCGGAAAGCAGTGGGTTATCGAGATTCGAACGTTTACACACCACTCCTAGCTTGAATGGCTTAATGGGCTCCAGTTTCAGACGCTGGATCTTGTCTCTAACCGGACTGTTGACGATAACGACCTCTGGTGCAATGCCCACGCCACACCCCAGTGCCACCATGCTTACAATGGCTTCGTGACCCGATACTTGCGCATAGATGTTGGGCTTAATGCGCATCTTTTTAAACCAGAGATTAGCTCTTTCGCGAGCGGTACCCGCTTCTGGGACGATAAACGGGATCTTACTCCAGTCAGGCATGCCATCAGCAAGCTCAGAACCAAAGCTGCTGACTCCTGCTGGTGCTATGGCGGATAGTGGGATCTCACTGATGGTCTCAAACTCTAGTCGTGCCGGAAGCAGTTCGGGCAAAGCAGAGATAGCAATGTCGGTCTCATCATTCATGACCTTGTCTATTGCTTGCGCGGGATCGCCTGTTGAGAGCTCAAACTCGATGTAGGGATAGAGCAGCCTGAACTCTGCCAATAGTTCGGGCAGATGGCTGTAACTTGCGGTGACTGAACAAAACAGTCGTAACTTGCCGCGAAGTTCTTGTTCACCATGTTGGCTGTCTGATTGAAACTGTTGCCATTCGCTCACGATGTTGACGGCGATAGGCAATAATTTCTTGCCAGCTGGTGTCAGTTCTACCGAGCGGTTGTCACGCAAGAATAGGCTTTGATGTGTGTCTTGTTCTAGCTTTTGAATTTGTCGACTTAAAGCCGATGCACTGATGTGCATTGCTGTTGCGGTTTTGCTAAAGCTTTTACTTTCACAGAGGTGAATAAAAGCTTGGAGACTTTTTATATTCATATTACTTAGGATAAATGTAGTTGCATTAATTGCAATCACAACTTGTGAATATTTCACTTTAAGCAACTTAAAGTCTGTTTTAGTATGAAGTTATTCGATGATAAGCATCGGCACTATGGATAGAATTCAACAGGAGAGCCCAACTATGGCTAACTATTTTAATACTCTAAACTTGCGTCAACAATTGGATCAACTAGGTCGTTGTCGTTTCATGGATCGTTCTGAATTTGCTTCTGAAGCGGATTACCTGAAAGGTAAAAAAGTAGTTATTGTCGGTTGTGGTGCGCAAGGTCTTAACCAAGGTCTTAACATGCGTGACTCTGGGCTTGATGTTTCTTACGCTCTTCGTCAAGCCGCGATTGATGAACAGCGTCAGTCGTTTAAGAATGCGAAAGATAATGGGTTTGTTGTTGGTAGCTATGAAGATCTTATTCCCCAAGCAGACCTCGTGGTGAACCTAACACCAGACAAACAGCACTCTAACGTCGTTGAAACGGTGATGCCGCTTATGAAGCAAGGTGCTTCTCTAGGTTACTCTCACGGTTTTAATATTGTTGAAGAAGGCATGCAGATCCGTGAAGATTTGACGGTAGTAATGGTTGCACCTAAATGCCCTGGTACCGAAGTTCGTGAAGAGTATAAGCGTGGCTTTGGTGTTCCAACACTTATTGCTGTTCACCCTGAGAATGACCCTCAAGGTGATGGTCTAGAGATTGCTAAAGCCTGGGCTGCGGCAACAGGCGGACATCGTGCAGGTGTTCTTGAGTCTTCTTTTGTTGCTGAAGTTAAATCTGACCTTATGGGTGAGCAAACTATCCTATGTGGCATGCTTCAAGCCGGTTCGATTGTTTGTTATGAAAAAATGATCGCAGATGGCATCGAAGAAGGCTACGCGGGTAAGTTGCTACAGTATGGTTGGGAAACTATTACAGAAGCCCTTAAGTTTGGCGGCATCACTCACATGATGGATCGTCTGTCGAATCCTGCAAAAGTAAAAGCTTTTGATTTATCAGAAGAACTTAAAGACCTAATGCGCCCATTGTATAACAAGCATATGGACGACATTATTTCTGGTCACTTCTCTAGCACGATGATGGCAGACTGGGCAAATGATGATGCGAATCTATTTGGCTGGCGTGAAGAAACAGGTGAAACAGCATTTGAAAACTACCCATCAAGCGATATTGAAATTTCAGAGCAAGAGTACTTCGATAACGGTATTTTGATGGTAGCGATGGTTCGTGCTGGTGTTGAGCTTGCATTTGAAGCGATGACAGCGTCGGGCATTATTGATGAGTCTGCATACTACGAATCGCTACATGAGTTACCACTTATTGCTAATACTGTTGCTCGTAAGCGTCTGTATGAGATGAACGTTGTTATCTCTGATACAGCAGAATATGGCAACTACCTATTTGCCAACGTTGCAACACCATTACTTCGCGAGAAGTTCATGCCTAGCGTAGAAACGGATGTAATTGGTCGTGGTCTAGGTGAAGCATCTAACCAAGTGGACAACGGCAAGCTGATTGAAGTAAATGACGCTGTACGTAATCACCCAGTAGAATACATTGGTGAAGAGCTACGTGGTTACATGACTGACATGAAGCGTATTGCTGTTGGTGGTTAAGTGACTACCTAGTATTAAGTAATAAAAAAGGCTTACCGAGAGGTAAGCCTTTTTTATTTATCTGAAACCACAGAGATGGCATCGATAGCTCGGACAGTGATGTTATTTTTCAGATAGCTTTTGCTCTAACTCTGCAAGCTTCTGTTCCATTTCGGTAAGTTTTTGGCGAGTGCGTAGCAATACTTGGGTTTGTACATCAAATTCTTCACGGCTTACAACATCAAGCTTGTTGAGTTGGCCTTGAATAACCTGACGAACTTTTTGATCAACATCGGTGCCGAGCTCTTTGACAGGCTGAGGCATAGAGTCGTGGATCTGTCTGGCAATTTGTTCTAGTTTCTTTGGGTCAAACATTTCAATTAGCTCCTTTGCAGTTACTCAACATTTTATGTAATTAAGTTAAGATTGTCGCCAATTTAGGCAATAAAAAAGGCCACAATGTGGCCTTTTAGAGTTTGGTCATTTGTAGAGAAGACTATTTGTTGTCAGCAAGTTCTCGATGAGCGGCTTTCGCTTCATCAACACGAGCTAACTTTTCTAGATCTTTGTCCTCAACAAATGTCGGTAGAGGTTTGTGTTTCTCTGCAAGGTACGTATAAATTACTGGAAGAACAAACAGAGTAAACAGCGTACCGATAGCCAATCCAGATACGATAACAATACCGATACTGAAGCGTTGTGCTGCCCCTGCACCTGTTGCATACATGAGTGGAATAAGGCCAGCAATCATCGCTGCAGTCGTCATCAGTATTGGACGTAGACGCACTTTTGCTGCTTCTTTTACTGCATCCATACGGTTGAGTTTGTTATGCAGTTGCTCTTCTTTTGCTACTTCACAAATCAAGATACCGTGCTTAGTGATTAAGCCGACAAGAGTAATGAGACCTACTTGGGAGTAGATATTCATTGTTGCAGCACCCCAAGCAAGCGCAATCAAGGCCCCACAAATCGCTAATGGTACTGAAACCATGATAACGAACGGGTCTTTAATGGACTCAAATTGGATGGCAAGCACTAGGAAGATGATCGCAAGAGCAAGACCAAAGGTGGCATACAGTGCGCTACCTTCAGTTACGTATTGTCGTGCTTCACCCATATAGTCATGACTGTAACCATTTGGCAGCTTGTTCTCTGCTACTGACTCAAACCAAGTAATGGCATCCCCCATCGCTACACCTGGAGCCGGAACAGCGCCCACTGTTGCGGAGTTTAGTTGGTTGAAGTGAGGAAGCGAACGAGGCTCGGCAACGACATCAATGGAAATAAGACTTCCTAGAGGAATAGCTTGCCCGTCAGCAGAACGAACAAAGTACATGTTCATCGATTCAGGATTTAGACGATATTTACGCTCTACTTGTGGAATAACTTCATACGAACGACCATTTAAATCGATACGGTTAACGTATCCATCAGCCATCATTGTACTCAGCGTTACACCAATATCTTGCATCGTTACGCCATAGGCACCTGCCATATCTTTATCGATATTGATTTTCATCGTGGCAGAGTCATAGTTAAGATCTAGCGTTGAATATACGAACTGAGCGTTCTGTTGAACATCAGTCCAAACATCAGAAGCGATGGTAAATAGGCTCTCAAAGCTGTTTGGCGTAGTAATGACAAACTGAATCGGCAGACCAGAGCCTGCACCAGGCAGTTCAGGCATCTGGAAGGCAGTCACCGCCATTCCAGGAACATTGCTGACCAGTTGACCTACACGGTTCGCTACTTCTGCCTGACTCGCTTCACGTTGGCTCCAAGGAACCATGGAAGCGATACCAAATGCTTGGTTTGAATTAGGCACACCGGTAAATACTTGGGCAAACTGAACTTCAGGCTGTTCCGTTAAGATCTTATTGACGTCGTTCATGGTGTTTTGCAAGTAGTCTAGGTTAGCGTTAGACGGGCCAGTACCCATCAACATGACTACGCCTTTATCTTCCGATGGTGCCAGTTCACTAGGAATGAACTTGAACAATAACGGGAGGCTAGCAAATACAATGATCGCAAAACCAATGATGACAGGTCTATGTAGCATTACCGCCGACAGCATTTTTTCGTAGCGTGCAGTCATCTTGTCTAAAACATGATGCACCTTTTGCTCAAACTTACTTGGGGTTTCGTTGGCTTTTAGTAGCTTAGAACACATCATTGGCGATAGGGTTAACGCGATAATCCCTGAAATGAATACTGCCCCAGCAAGAGTCAAAGCAAATTCTTTAAACAAGGAACCAGTAATACCACCCATCAGTGCGATCGGGGCATATACGGCACCTAGTGTTAATGTCATTGCGATGACGGGTACCGCAATTTCACGTGTACCAATGATCGCGGCACGGAAAGGTGATTCACCAAGCTTAATGTGTCGATCGACGTTCTCTAGTACAACGATCGCATCATCAACCACCAGGCCGATTGCAAGCACCATCGCAAGTAGCGTCATCAAGTTCCATGAGAACCCAATAGCTTGCATGATCATAGCCACACCAATCAACGATAGTGGAATCGTCACGATTGGAATCAATACCGCGCGGAATGAACCTAGGAACAATGTAATAACGACCAAAACAATTAACGCCGCTTCAAGGATAGTCTTTATTACCTCTTGAATGGATTCGTTAATGGCCACGGTTGAATCGTACATGACGTTCATTTTGATATTGCTTGGTAAGTTCTTCTCGAGTTCAGGAAGAAGCTTCAGCACATCTGCAGCGATGTTAATTGGGTTAGCACTTGGCGCGGCATTGATAGCGGTAACCACCGCTTCTTGTCCGTTAGCACTCGCACGATAAACATCATGACTCTTTTCTAGCGTCACCTTAGCGATATCGCCTAAACGAGTCACTTCACCATCGTCAGCCATGACGACCAAGTTACTTAACTCTTCAGTATTCGATACTTGGGTGTCGGCACTGCCGTTATAAAGTACAAACTCGCCAGTTGCTTGGCCCGCAGCCGATTGGTAGTTGTTCGCGTTAAGGACGTTCATGATGTCCGTTGCGGTTAGCTTGAGCGCCGCCATTTTTAGCGGATCCAGCCAAACGCGTAACGCGTATTTCATACCACCGTACATGTCGACTTTAGACACACCATTTACCGTAAAGAGCTGAGGGTTGATCACTCGCTCTAGGTAATCGGTAATTTGGCTTGATGCAAGCTCATCACTGGTAAAACCAATATAGAGTACCGCGGTTGTAGAGCCGGTAGACATGGTGACGGTTGGATCTTCAGACTCACGCGGGAGCTGGGAACGAACCGAGTTGGTTTTCGCCAAGATATCAGACAGCGCTGCATTGGGATTAGTATTGAGTTTCATCGTGACTGTAATGGTGGATTTACCCAATACAGACTGTGATGTCATGTAGTCAATATTATCGGCTTGCGCGACGGCTTGCTCCAGAGGCTGCGTAATAAAGCCCTGAATTAAGTCGGCACTTGCACCGTAGTAACTGGTTGTCACAGTGACTACGGTATTCGTCATTTCTGGGTATTCACGTACCTGCATTTTGAATACTGCTTGTAAGCCAAGCAGGGCAATCAAAAAGCTGATAGATACCGCAAGAACAGGACGTTTTATGAAAATATCAGTAAAACGCATTTTGCCTCCAATTACAGCATCGGTGTTTTAGCAGGGGGAACGGTTGCGTCACTTTCAACAATGCGAACTTTAGCATCATTGTTCAAGCGAACTTGGCCAGAGGTGACCACAACGTCATTGGCTTTCACCCCTTCAAGGATATGAGCGATATCACCAGTGCGTTCACCCACTTCAATCACTTGCTGCTTAACGCGCTTTTCACCGTCGACGTCTTCAACAATGTAGACATTGTCACCATAGAGCGTAAAAGTAATCGCGGTTTGAGGCAGAGTGACTTGGTTTTCTAGTTTTGGCAAAATGATGTTGGCACGAGCAAACATGCCGCTACGTAGACGACCGTCATTGTTCGGAATGTCAGCTTGCACTTGAATCAAACCGCTTTGAATACTAACCGCAGGTTCAATCGCGCTAATAGAGCCTTTAAAGGCTTGATCAGGGTATGCATCCACAAAGATATCGACATCTTGTCCAATTGAGATTCTTGAAAAGTCAGTTTGTGGCACGGTAAAGCGTAGTTTCATAACACTGATATCTTCCAAGCGAACAATTTTGTCACTTGGTTGCAGGTATTGACCGAGGAATACATTACGGATACCGACAACACCAGCAAATGGTGCTTTGATTTCACGGCGGTCAATGGATGCCTTTAAGCTTTCAATGTCAGCCGAAAGTGAATAGTAGTTCGCTTCCGCTTCATCATACGCTTCTCGAGAAATAGACCCTTTCTTATAAAGGCCTTGATAGCGTTTATATTTAGCTTGAGCTGCCGGTAAGCGAGCCTCAGAGCTTTTCAGGTTGGCTTTCTCAACATCAGAATCGAGTTTCAATAGCTCTTGGCCAACTTCAACTTGAGAGCCCGATGTGAATGAAATACTGTCGATCACACCGCTTGTTTCTGTCGTTAGCGTGACACCTTGGTTTGGTTCAACAAAGCCGATGACTTCAATAACAGGAACCCAATCAACAGGCTTGACGGTGGTTGCTGTGACAGGGAACTCAGGCTCCGGTCGGTTAGCCAAGTACTCGGCAATTTTTTGTTGCTTAAACATGTTAAATCCTATCACGCTACCGAACAGTAGTACGGCGATAAGAAGCATGAAAAATGTCCACTTTTTCATTCTGACGAAAACTCCAAATTAGTGTTTTATTATTGCATCCCAACTGGCTTCAATCGCGGACTCTAGTGCGTTGTCATCCAGTTGATATAATCCGAGAGCATGCTTTCTTGCAAGCGAAACGCTGGCTTCTAAGCTTAATCCCGAAAGGATTTCATTATCGAGGTCTTTGAAAACCCCTTGTTTCTTTCCATCGGTGAATAGGTTGTCTACTTGGGCAAACAATTTTCGTTCTTGTTCCCGAGTTGCCTGATTATTCTTTGAAGGAATAGAATCGTATTGGGCACGAGTCTGCAGTGAATCGTTATTTGAGGCCGCAATCCGCCATATGTTTAACCACATGGTTCGATATTGCACCTTGAGTGGTTTATCGGCTTCAACGCCAACTTGTACGGCTTCAGCCATGCAAGAAACGACATGAAGACGAAGTTCATCAAGCAGATGATCTTTGTCATTAAAGTAGCGATAAATCGTTCCCGCAGCGACGCCAGCCTCGTTGGCAAGTTTTTGCATGGATATGCCTTGGATGCCAACCTCTGCGACCATTCGTTGCGCCGCTTCTAGTATTTGTAGCCGTTTGTCTTTTTGGTTCATTATGCTCATCAATCATCCGCAATTAGTGAATGAACGTTCATTCATTATAAAGCAATTGCCCTATATTTATGCAACTTATTTTTAAGCTATGTTCTATAAAATCAAAGAAAGACAGACATAGCGTGGCATCTTATCTTACAGCGGTCTATTATGTGCCCGTTACAAATCCGTAGTAGTGAGTGCAATAATGAAGCTGAATCCACAGCAAGATATGGCTGTAAAATACGTCTCTGGACCTTGTCTCGTTCTTGCTGGCGCAGGTTCGGGTAAAACTCGTGTGATTACTAATAAGATAGCTCATTTGGTACAAAACTGTGGTTACAAGGCGAGAAATATCGCGGCAGTGACCTTTACCAATAAAGCGGCTCGAGAAATGAAAGAGCGAGTTGGCCAGACGTTGGGGAAAAATGAGTCCAAAGGGTTACTCGTGTCGACCTTTCACACCATGGGTCTCAACATTATTCGTCGAGAGTACAAAGCGCTGGGTCTCAAGGCCGGTTTTTCGTTATTCGACGATCAGGATCAGCTCGCACTATTGAAAGAGCTCACAGAGCAGCAGCTTGACGGTGATAAAGATCTGTTACGTTCCCTGATGAGTGCTATTTCAAACTGGAAGAATGACATGTTATCGGCAGAACATGTCAAAGGAGCCGCTCGCTCAGAGCAAGAGCAACTCTTTGCTTTTTGCTACGAAATGTATCTAGAACAAATGAAAGCATATAACGCATTGGATTTTGATGATCTGATTGCGATGCCCGTTCTACTGTTAAAAAATAATGAAGAAGTGCGTCAGCGTTGGCAGAGAAAAATCCAGTATCTTTTAGTGGATGAATACCAAGATACCAATACTAGCCAATATGAATTGGTGAAATTACTGGTAGGTGAGCGTTCTCGGTTTACTGTCGTGGGTGATGACGACCAATCGATATACTCTTGGCGAGGGGCGAAACCACAAAACCTTATCTTATTGAGTAAAGACTTTCCGAGCTTAAAGGTAGTCAAGCTCGAGCAAAATTATCGTTCAACGAGTCGAATCTTGCGTGCGGCGAATATCTTAATTGCGAATAACCCGCATATTTTTGATAAATCGCTATTTTCCGAAATTCCTGATGGTGAAAAGCTAAAAGTATTAAAAGCTAAAAATGAAGATCATGAAGCAGAGCGCATCACGGGTGAGTTGATTGGTCATCGTTTTGTCAATCGAACCAATTATAAAGATTATGCCATTTTGTACCGAGGAAACCATCAATCGAGACTGATTGAAAAGGTATTGATGCAAAACCGGGTGCCATACAAAATTTCAGGCGGCACGTCGTTTTTTGCACGCGCAGAAATAAAGGACATCATGGCTTATCTGCGAATTTTAGTGAACCCAGCTGATGATAATGCTTTCTTGCGTATTGTGAATACGCCGCGACGTGAAATTGGTCCTGTTACCCTACAGAAGCTAGGCAGTTACGCCAATATGCGTGGCAAAAGCTTGTTTGAGGCAAGCTTTGAACTGGGGTTGGAACATCACTTGTCAGGGCGAGGGCTAGAAAATCTGCGCCGCTTTACTCAATGGATAGTGAAGATTAGTGATAATGCTGAGCGAGGGAATACGGTTGAAGCGGTTCGATCACTGGTGCGTGATATTAAATACGAAGATTGGCTGTATGAAACCTCCTCAAGTGCAAAGGCTGCAGAAATGCGCATGAAGAACGTGTCTGACCTTTACTCGTGGATTGTCGCTGACCTAGAAGGGGACAACTATGACAAAGAAGAGAAATCGCTGAAAGAAGTGGTGCAGCGCTTAACTCTGCGAGACATGATGGAGCGTGGTGAAGATGACGATGACAGCGATGCGGTTCAGTTAATGACATTGCATTCATCGAAAGGACTCGAATTTCCTTACGTCTACTTACTGGGTACAGAAGAAGGTATTTTGCCTCACCAAACCAGTATTGATGAAGAGAATGTCGAAGAAGAGCGTCGTTTGATGTATGTCGGTATTACTCGAGCGCAAAAAGAACTGACGTTTTCGTTGTGTAAAGAAAGACGGCAGTATGGAGAGCTCATTAAACCAGAACACAGCCGTTTTCTTGACGAGCTGCCTTTTGACGATGTGGACTGGGAGCAAACCAAAAAGCCTGTATCACAAGAAGAAAGAATGGAAAAAGGTCAAACACACATCGCCAACATTCGGGCCATGTTTAACAAAAAATAGCATGGCTTCCCTTATTGACAAAAAAGGGGAGCATCAAGAAGCAAAAGGCAGCTCCGTGGAGCTGCCTTTTTTATTTTGCCTATAAACCAGCAATCATATGTTCGATTGCATCGACAATCTCGTCATCTGAGCAGTCCATACATGACCCTTTCGCTGGCATGGCGTTGAAACCATTAATTGCGTGGTCTTTTAGTACATCCTTACCTTGGGCGATTCGTGGAGCCCAATCTGCAGCGTCACCCGTTTTAGGGGCGCCGCTAATGCCTGTAGAGTGGCAAGCGGTACAGAACATGCCATAAACAGCGGCACCGTCCCTAGGTCCTGTTGGTTCTGCTACTACAGGTTCACTGCCTGCTAGGTATACATTTCCAACTGGCTTAATACGTTCAGCAATGGCATCGTATTCAGCTTGGTTGACATCCGCTGCAAAGCTAGCGGTAGAAAAAGTTAGAGCGGCGCACAACACCGTTAAGATTTGACGAGACATATCCATTAAACTCACTTTACTATCCAAAGGTGGCAAGTCGTAGCTTGCTTGGGTTTATTATGATTCTAGGTTTATTCTGCATTGAGACTTAACGGCTGTTAAATCAATGTAAATATTGGGTGATTATATCCTGTTAACTTGTTGCAATAAACAACAAGTTTTCAGCTTCACGGGGTGAATCACATCGCATACTGGTTCTTTTAAGCCAATAACTGCTGAAAAAGACGGCAAACAATAAAAAAAAGTAAAAAAGTGCTTTACGCCATAGTGTGATATCCGTATTATTCCACTCCGCCGATAGGGCATGCGCCTGTAGCTCAGCTGGATAGAGCGTTGGCCTCCGGAGCCAAAGGTCGAAGGTTCGAATCCTTTCAGGCGCGCCATCCGGATTAACAAATTGGCGAAAGATATAATGGTGGCTATAGCTCAGTTGGTAGAGCCCTGGATTGTGATTCCGGTGGTCGCGAGTTCGAATCTCGTTAGCCACCCCATTATTTGGTAACCTCGGTTTCCAGTTTCGATTGTTACAATCGGGACGAAACGTTCGAAAGAACATTGTCGGTGAATAGCGCAGCTTGGTAGCGCATCTGGTTTGGGACCAGAGGGTCGGGGGTTCGAATCCCTCTTCACCGACCACTATTTCAGTTAAAGCTTAGTGCTTTAACCAAGCAAAATTAGTGGTGGCTATAGCTCAGTTGGTAGAGCCCTGGATTGTGATTCCGGTGGTCGCGAGTTCGAATCTCGTTAGCCACCCCATTAATTAGGTAGCATCGCTTCCTCTTACGATATTATCGTAGAAAACATTGTCGGTGAATAGCGCAGCTTGGTAGCGCATCTGGTTTGGGACCAGAGGGTCGGGGGTTCGAATCCCTCTTCACCGACCACCATTAAGAAACCTCGTCGAAAGACGAGGTTTTTTTTCGTCTGAAATTTGATGACGAAGCGAGAAACAAGCTGCATTCTGATCGGGGTTGGAACACGTGTGAAGCTATCTGCGGTGTTCTTGCTAAATGTAGGGGTACTTTACGGAGTGAAGAAACGTGATTGGTAGCTGTTGGGCAGTGGGAAATACCGCTATAAACGAAACAAGTTGCATCCGTGCAAACTTGGTAAGTTAAATGGAAGCTAGAACTTGTAGCTTAGACCTAAATTGATGGACTGGGCATCAAAATGCTTGTGGTTTGATAGTTTCATTAATTCAACATTGGCACCAAGAGAATTAGTGAAGTTGTACTGAGCCCCCACACCGTAAGAAAATGAGTTAATGGTTTTTTTATTGCTGTTTTCGGCAAGGCCAGCTTGTTTTAAGCGAATGTTATTAACGCCGGCAAGGCCATAGAGCTCAATGCTGTCAGAGACATTGAATTTCATTTTTCCGTAAATACCTGTTTGATGATCAACCGCTAAACCTTGCCCATTTGTCTCTATTTTACCGCTGTCGCGACTATGGCGAAGTTCGGCGCCAAACATTGAGTTAAAGTCATAACCGGCCTTAAGGCCTAGTGAGCGAAAATTGCCTTTAACTTTATAATCAGTGCTTGTGCCTGGGTTGGTAGGTGGATTAATGGTGGATGTATCTGTGTTTGATGCTGACATGGCACCCAAATACGTACCCACATAGAAACCAGAGTCACTTGATGCTAAGACTGGTGCAGAGATAGCGGTGACTAAAGCTAGGGCGGTGGCGGTTTTTAACGTTACTTTTTTCATGTTTTCCTCATTAAATGTGGTCTGTGGACCTTATCGTGTATGTCGATGCGTATGATATTTAAAGGTGCAGTTATTCAAAAATCAGACACTGTCTAGGTTCGATACGGAGACGGGGCTGGCACTAAACATGCTGGCAGAGTACGTTGTAGATGATTTCTCGGATGCCGAGTGAGTGGTCTGAATCGCGATATCCTAGGCCAAATTTGTTGCGCTGAATGGCCTCGCGATGATTGATGATGACCAGTTCATTGTTATTGAGTTCATTTTTAATTGAATCCTGATCAACGCTAATCCAACCGATACCGTCTTTGGCTAACTGTTTGACAGTGGTGAGGTTATTGACGGACAAGTGGTCAAACTTATAGTTGCTCCATACGGATTCATTTTGTTGTTGGGTAATCACAATCGCGAGGTGCTGACTAAGCTGATCTGTGGATACTTCGTCGAGTTGGGCTATTGGATGCCCTGGTGCGCAGACAGAAACAAACTGACGTTGGGTAACATTCATAAACTCCCACTGTCCGATTCCACTATAGGGGTAGTGGCTGATGATGAAGTCGTATTGCTCTGAAGCCATTAGGTCATCACAGGTTGCACACTCAATCTGAAGCTCTATACCAGGTTCTATCTCGCGCAATTGGTGAATAAGCAGAGAAACTATCTTTGGGTCGATAAAAGTCGTGATCCCAAGTCGAATTCGATCCGTACCGGAGCCGTTAATTTTCTCGACTTGCGATTCAAGCTTTTCAGACAGTCTTAGGATTGATGATGCTTTATCTAGGAGTGCTTGCCCTTGCTCGGTAAGAACCGGCTTATGACCCGCACGGTCAAACAGTTCAATTCCCCAGTCGAGCTCGAGATTCGCTATCCATTGACTGACTTGGACGCGACCTTTGTTCATGGCTTTGGCTGCCGCAGAGATAGACCCAAGTTCGGTGGTAATGACAAAAGCTTTGATTGCATTAATGTTCATGGTGACCCTTATTCAATTCGTTTATTACAGTGCTAGATGATCAAAGTGCTCCGTACCTGATATCTCAGCAAAAATAAGCCCACTCCTTGAAAGCTGCGAGTATGTTAATTATCTTTGATAAACTAATATCTATTGTTTATGGTTTAAAAAGGTTATCACTTGGCATCTATCGAACAGTTAGAAAGTTTCGTCGCCGTCGCTCAGGTAGGCTCTGTGGTAGCTGCAGCAGAAAAGTTAGGTAAAACTCACGGTCCGGTTACGTTGGCTATTCAAAGCCTTGAAGCTCGTTGGGGCAGGCTATTCGTTGAAAATACGGCAAAGCGACAGTTGTCAGAAAAAGGGCAAGCCTTACTGCCTTGGGCTGAGGCGGTCGTGGCGAGTTATTATGAATTAAAGAACTCCGCCGTCCAGGTCTCACCGAGTCAAGTATCTATAGGGATTGATAGCCAGTTGCCACGGCACTGGATGAAGGAGCTGCTTTGGAGCGTGATGGATCTTGATATTCGTTGTCAGTTTTATTCGTTACCAAGTGATGAGCTAATTACGGCATTTAATCAGCAGCGTGTAGACTGGGTTGTGACGTTAGCGGATTTGCCTTGGCCTGAAACGAGCAATTTTTTTTCTATCGGTCATATAGAAAGCTATTTGGTGACAAATAGTCCACAGCTTGACTCTTTTGATGGCCCACTTCGCTTGGACAGTGGTCTGCTATTGAGTCTGCCACAGTTGTCTCTTTCACACCCCAATCGAGTCGATGTACCTATTTATAAACGTTTTGACTATCCTTGCCCATGGCAAATTCGAGTCAGCGATTACCATCTGGCTTCGGCTATTTTGGCTAAAGTACCCAGCCATTTATCGTCAGTTCTTGGCAATATAGATTTAACAGAGACAATGAGCGTCAAGGATGAGCCTCATTTAAAGGCAGCATGGGGCGTCTTGGTGTTCTGGAGTGATCACCTCGCGAAAAGTGAATTGCTGGAAAAGCTCAATGGCTGGGCCATGCATAAATCCCAACAACAAGAGGCACAGCAATGACCATCGATCAGATCCGAACGTTTGTTGCTGTTGCCCATCATGGCAGCATGAGAAGCGCGGCACGTGCTTTAGGGAAATCTCAACCTGCTATCACTGCGAGCATTAGACGCTTAGAGATTAGTCTTGACGGTGAACTCTTTGCTCAGGGAAGTCGACCGGTAAAGTTGAGTCGTTTTGGAGAGCGATTTTTAAAACGGGCAACGGAATTAGTGAATATCTTGGAACTAACAGACGCGTTTTCTAGCCGAAGTTGTGTCAAAAAATTGAGCGTGTGTTTTGACTATGGTCTGTCTTTTTATGAGGTGGTCGATATTTCGCTACTGCTATTACGAGAAAATCCATTGCGTAGTTTGGATTTATTTCGAGTCGATACACATGCGATACAGAAATTATTGATCCAACAAAAAATCGATATAGCGATCACTCAACCTTTTACGCACTTACCCTCTCACCTTCAATATAAATCGGTTGGTTGGCGTGAATTTGTCGAGGTACAAGCGCCAGAGCAATCAGGGCGAGCTCATCGACAGATGTTTGTGCACGGAAGTCAGGGGCGGCCGTTATGGTGTTCAGAGAGCGACAGTTCGTTAAATGCAATCTCGTTTAATCGACCTCAAGATATGTTAAGTGCGATGTGTGAGTTTTATGGGATTGGTTGGTTGCCAAAAGGGGAGGTTGAGGAAGCTCTAGCGGGCCATGAACTCGTACTTACTGAGCGAGTGTCTACGAAGCTGAGTTACCAATTGATCTGGCAAAGTGATGCTAATACTGAATTGAAGCTGGTGGAAAAAATGCAGCAAGTCAGTCAGTCTTTTGCGCTTAATACCTAGTCCCCAGTGTCATAAAGTGATGACACATATGGTATTTACTTTCGTTGAAAGCCCTTTACTCTTACTTGGCACATAATGAAAAAGGAGTGTGACTATGGCGAGAAGGCTTATACGCTTAGCGGTAATGATGGTGGTTTCTATTTCCCCTAGTGTCTACGCTCAATATGTCACGGAATTGAATTTAATGATCCGCGGTGTTTATCAAGGCAAAGTTGAGATAGGGCTACAAGATAGACAAGTCATCAAGAAAAATGAGACCACACAAGTCATATTGTATAGTCAATCGAGTGTGAATGACGATATAGCCACATTGCACTTTGTCGTGGTCGAACAGTCACTAAGCCACCCACAAGATCAAAACCAGCTCGTTTTACCGACAATGATCACTGAAGTGAATAGTGAAGCTGGCGTTGAAATCAGTGATGAACATGGAAGCAATATTCACTATCAAGTGGTGGTGCGTAAGGATATGCCTTCCTCTTACTAATCCTCTCCCATGAAAGGCGTTACTTTCGGTGCCGTGGTTCCATTTTGTTTCAGACACTGATTTTTGAAGCCGACTTTGATTCGTTACGCTTAACTCGTTCATTGGAGAAGGGACTCTCTATTTTAAAATCATCTTGTTCGGAGAGATAGCATGCCCAAATCAAGCGTAAGCCAAAAAGTACATGTACCAGCTGAAACTCACGATAGCTATG
Organism: Vibrio qingdaonensis; assembly: GCF_026191675.1. Lineage (GTDB taxonomy): Bacteria > Pseudomonadota > Gammaproteobacteria > Enterobacterales > Vibrionaceae > Vibrio > Vibrio qingdaonensis. Next base: position 17,686 of record NZ_JAKRRY010000013.1, read on the forward strand.
GCGAGTTTAACCTCTATGGGAAACTGCGAGAGGTTATTTTGGGTCACAGTGACAATATGCGCTTGCCTAAATTAACCGACGATATTAAGGCCACGTACCAGAGTGTCATGCAACCTGAGTTATTTGAAATGTGTGATAAAGCGGGCGGGCAGCTATTATCGGATGCTTACCCAGACTATCTCGCAGGCCTAAGGAGTGAAACTGAAGCCCTGGAAAAAGCACTACAGCGCTTTGATGTGAACGTACTTCATGCTCGAGGTGTATCCGAAAGTGAAATACAATTTTGCCAAAATTCTACGGTGTTTACTCAAATATTCGCAGCGGAGCCGCTGTGGGTTGTGGGGCGGAATGTGCTAGAGAATGTATGGGCAAGCGATATCGCTTGGGCAAGCATAGCGCCAGTCAGAGAGCTGCATCAACCATTCATCGACAACGACAGCAATATCTTACACTACACAGCGCCGAGACCGACGATGTCGCGAGATTATGCCTATGAAGGTGGAGATGTGCTTAACTTGGGTGACGGACGAATCTTGGTATCTACAGGCCCTTCTTCCACCAATCAGCGTGGGGCTGAATGGGTCAAACGTATGCTCGAACATGATGGCTATCAGGTTTGTATTATCAACCTTCCTGACGTGGGTATTCATCATCTATTCGCCGTGATGTGTGTTGCTGGGCCCAAATTGGTCATTGCTTATGAAGAGTCATTCCCAAATGGGTTACCTGAATTTATGCGCGACTTTGATGTTATTTGGGTCAATAGAGCGGAAGCGCTCGCGACGGGGCCTTGTGCGGTGGTGCTTGATGAGCAACATATTTTAGTGCCTGAGGAAGCTCCAATACTGTGTCAACAACTTGCGGAGAAAGGTATTACGCCTGTGACCGTGCCCTTTAAATACCATGCAAAATTGTGTGGTGGTATCCGCTGTAAAATATCGGTTACTCGCCGAGAGCTTTCTTAACTAACCTTTCATGATGCTCCAGTTGTATAGCTGGAGCAATTTTGGTGGTGACAATGAAGAAACATATAACGACGTATCGGGATCGGTTTGTCGATAGTGCTCGGTTATTTCTGGGTATGCTGATGCTGATTATTGCCTGTGCTAGCCCATTATTGATCCCTGTAATCTCAACTTTAAAAATAGGCAGTGGTTCAAAAGCGCTGCTTAGCGGATCCATGATTTTCGGAGTGCCTGAGCTCGCGACGCTTGCTGCGGTGATGTTACTTGGTAAAGACCGACTACTTGTTATCAAAAATTGGGTCGTAGAAAAGGTGCTAAAGCTAAAACCGCAGCGCAAGTCGACAAAATTAGGCTATTACTCGGGATTAGCGTTAATGATGATTGTGGGACCGATTATGAATATTGCACTGTTTTATTTGCCTTTCTTGTCTCCAGCTTGGGTTGAATCTAGGCAGGTGATCGGCGCCATTTGTGATGTGACTTTTATCGTGGCTTTATTTATGGCGGGAGAGCAACTTTGGGGAAAATTAGAGGCTATTTTTTCCTTTGATACATCGCTGAACCTCAGTGGCTTGCTCGCAGATGACCTTGGAGATAGTGACCGATGCTAATGGCATTGAGCCATTTACTCGCGAAAATAATCAGTCATTTGTGTGAACTTTAATCAAGTGAATAACATTTACGCGATTCTCTTTTGATGAGAAATAGCCGTTAACGCTGTAAACCGTGTGAAATACAGATTTTTATTTAAAAACTTATGGGGTGATATGTTGCAAACAAGAGCGGAATAAAGTGCTAATTTATGAAATTATTTAGGCTGTAATGCGTAACAGCGTTGTCTTAAACTAGGTTTTAGTACTGTATTACGGAGTGATTTAACACTTATGTTTCTAGTGTGTTAAATTCTGGCCGGAATAACTATGCGATACGTTATGGTCATTAATATTGCTAATAACGTGAAGCTTGGCGTTTTATTTTCGTTTTGCCGCACATTTTTCGGAGCTAGTATCAACTTTTCATCTGGTTTGAAGCACTACTATATGTAATTAAAGTGCATATATATGTATCCATGCTGCTTTGTATTTGCTTGATCTCGAATTTTTATCCTATTTTTGTTGCTTTTCTGTGAAAGATTTGCCAAATTGATGCCCTTATAAATAGTCAGCAGAAAATGCTGTCTACGAATGGATTCAGTTTTGCAGACAGGGGCAGAAAACTGCCAAAGCAGTAGAGGTCTGGTAATGTCATTATTAGAAGTAAAAAATCTTCGTATCGAATACCCATCCCGCCACGGGGTACATGCCGCGGTTAAATCTTTGTCGTTCAATGTTGAACGTGGCGAAATAGTTGGTGTGGTTGGGGAGTCCGGTGCTGGTAAGTCAACGGTTGGTAACGCGGTTATTGATCTGCTTTCTCCTCCAGGTGTTGTCGCGGCTGGCGATGTTTTCTTGGATGGTGAAAAAATATCAGGGCTTTCTCCGGAAGCCATGCGCAAAGTCCGTGGTTCAAAAATTGGGTTTATTTTCCAAGACCCGATGACCTCTCTCAATCCACTGTTCACGGTTGAGCAACAATTAAAAGAGACCATCCACGCCAATATGGACGTATCGGATGAGGAAGCGTATCAGCGCTCGCTTAACCTAATGAATCAAGTGGGCATCCCGCAACCAGAAAATCGTCTTAAGCAGTTTCCACACCAGTTTTCGGGTGGTATGAGACAACGTGTTGTTATTGCCATTGCTTTGGCTGGTGAGCCAGACCTTATTATTGCGGATGAACCAACAACGGCATTGGATGTATCGATCCAAGACCAAATTTTGGGTTTGATTCGCGACTTGTGTATCAAAAACAACGTGGGTTGTATGTTGGTAACGCATGACATGGGTGTGGTTTCTAACGTGACCGATCGTGTTGCCGTTATGTACCGTGGTGACTTAGTGGAATTTGGCGCGACAGTAAAAGTATTGGGAGACCCAGATCATCCATACACACGCAGTCTTATTTCAGCCGTGCCACGTTCTGATATTAAGTTGGGACGTTTCCCGCTGGTGAGTTATATCGAAGACGCGAAAGAAATGAAGCCTCTTGATATTAAGAACCACTGGTTAGGGCAAAGCCAGGATCAGCGAGAGTATACGGGACCATTGTTGAACGTAGAAAACGTCAACTTGCGATTTATCACCAAAGATTCGTTGTTTGAAAGCCGTCGTGAATACGTGCAAGCGTCTAATAATGTCAGCTTTGAAGTGCATGAAGGCGAAACGTTTGGTTTAGTGGGGGAGTCTGGTTCTGGTAAATCAACCATTGCGCGTGTGATTGCAGGGCTATATGCACCGAATTCAGGCAAGGTCAGTTTTGAGGGTATTGATCTTACAGGATTGAAGTCTGAAAAAGAGCGTCGTCCGATGCGTCGTCAAATGCAGATGGTGTTCCAAAACCCGTACACTTCGATGAACCCCCGTATGAAAGTCTTCGACATTGTTGCCGAACCTATTCGTTTTCATAAGCTGACGGCGAATGAGAATGAAACCAAGCAAATCGTTGAAGATCTGCTAGAGCATGTTGGGCTTGGGAAAATGGCAGGGTTGAAATACCCACATGAATTTTCTGGTGGCCAACGTCAGCGTATTTCTATTGCGCGTGCGCTAGCAACCCGTCCAAGACTATTGATTTGTGATGAACCTACGTCGGCACTTGATGTATCCGTTCAGGCTCAAATCTTGAATCTACTTAAAGATTTACAACAAGAGCTCAATCTAACCATGCTGTTTATCAGTCATGACTTGCCTGTTATTCGCCAAATGTGCGACAGGGTAGGTGTGATGCAGATGGGGACGTTGCTTGAGGTTGCCCCAACTGAGCAACTCTTTACCGCTCCTCAGCATGAGTACAGCCAGCATTTGATTTCCTTAATGCCTGAGTTTAAGGGCTTAAGAGAAGACACCGCAAAAATGGCGTAAGCCAATAAAAAATCCCTATTGGGACTTGATAACAGAAGCAAACACAACAATTACGGGATCCGGATCCCCGCATGAAGGAGTTATGCAAATATGAGAACCATGAAAAGCAAACTAGCAGTGGCGCTAATGGCCGCAGGCCTAAGCTTTAATACCCTAGCAGCAGACATCAAGGTTGGTTACGCTGCTGACCCAGTTTCACTAGACCCGCATGAGCAATTGTCTGGTGGTACACTGCAAATGTCACACATGGTGTTTGACCCACTGGTTCGTTTTACTCAAGAAATGGACTTTGAACCTCGCCTAGCGGAAAGCTGGGAACGTGTTAACGACACAACGGTTCGTTTCAATCTTCGTAAAGGTGTTAAATTCCACTCTGGCAATGCATTGACGGCTGATGACGTGGTTTGGACGTTCGATCGTCTACAAAATTCACCAGATTTCAAAGCAATCTTCGACCCATATGAAAAAATCGTTAAGGTTGACGACTACACATTCGATCTAGTGACAAAAGGTCCTTACCCACTCGTACTGCAAACAGCAACGTACATTTTCCCAATGGATAGCAAGTTCTATTCAGGTAAAACGGAAGATGGTAAAGACAAATCTGAGCTCGTGAAGCACGGTAACTCGTTTGCTTCTACGCATGTATCAGGTACAGGTCCATTTGTTGTTACGGCACGTGAGCAAGGCGTTAAAGTTGATTTCGAACGCTTTGCTGATTACTGGGATACCGAAACAAAAGGTAACGTTGATAAGCTAACACTGGTGCCAATCAAAGAAGATGCAACACGTGTTGCTGCGCTTCTTTCTGGTGGTGTTGACATGATTCACCCGGTTGCGCCAAATGACCACAAACGTGTGGCATCGGCTGACGGTATCGATCTTGTGACGCTTCCTGGTACTCGTATCATCACGTTCCAAATGAACCAAAACAGCAACGAAGCATTGAAAGATGTGCGCGTTCGTCAGGCGATTGTGCACGCAATCAACAACGAAGGCATCGTTAAGAAAATCATGAAAGGCTTCGCAACAGCGGCTGGTCAACAAAGCCCTGCAGGTTACGTGGGTCATGATGATGCGCTGGTTCCACGTTACGACGTGAAAAAAGCGAAACAGCTAATGAAAGAAGCGGGCTACGAAGACGGCTTTACTCTTTCTATGATGGCGCCAAACAACCGTTACGTGAATGACGCTAAAGTGGCACAAGCGGCGGCGGCGATGTTGTCTAAGATTGGCATCAAAGTTGATCTGAAAACGTTGCCAAAAGCACAGTACTGGCCTGAGTTTGACCTTTGTTCTGCAGATATGATGATGATCGGTTGGCACTCAGATACAGAAGATTCTGCGAACTTCAATGAGTTCTTAACAATGACTCGTAACGAAGAGACAGGTCGTGGTCAATACAACTGTGGTCACTACTCAAACCCAGAAATGGATGCCGTGGTTGAAGCTGCAAACGTAGAGACTGACCCTGCTAAGCGTGCGGAAATGCTAAAAGGCGTTGAAGCAACACTGTATAACGACGCAGCATTTGTTCCTCTTCACTGGCAAAGTGAAGCGTGGGGCGCGAAGTCTAACGTGAAAGCAGCAGACATCGTAAACCCAATGGTTATGCCTTACTTTGGCGACCTAGTGGTTGAATAATCTCGTTTAGTAGACGTTGATAAGAGGGGAAAGCCTTCCCCTCTTTGTTCGCTTTATACTGCTTAGTTTTATTTCAGTCGGACTAAGTGGATTTTAAGACTGAATAAGTTCTCGTCACAGAGACATATGGATAGTTAAGGGGCAAGGGATGTTTTCGTTTCTGGTCAAGCGCCTGTTTCAGGCACTGATAGTGATGTTTGTGATCAGTTTGGTGGCATTTGCCATTCAGGATAACCTGGGTGATCCGCTGCGTGAGCTTGTAGGTCAGTCGGTTTCGGAAGCAGAGCGTCAAGCACTGCGTGATGAGTTAGGCCTCAACGATCCTTTCGTTACAAAATACACACGTTTTATTGGTGCGGCACTGCAAGGTGATCTCGGCACATCATACTTTTTCAAACGTCCTGCCGTAGATGTCATTCTTGACAAGCTGGTGGCGACTCTCGAACTGGTGTTCGGCGCGACGTTAATCATTATCTGCCTATCAATACCATTAGGCGTCTATTCAGCAATACACCCTAAAAGCTTTTTCACAAAGCTCGTGATGGCAGGGAGTAGTATTGGTATTTCTATCCCGGTTTTCCTAACCGCGATTATGCTGATGTACGTTTTCTCCATTGAATTAGGCTGGTTACCTTCATTTGGTCGAGGTGAAACCGCTAACGTTCTTGGATGGCAGTCAGGCTTCTTTACGATTGATGGCATTAAGCACTTGGTCCTGCCATGTGTCGCATTGGCGTCGATTATGTTGCCGCTATTTATTCGTCTAGTACGCTCTGAAATGCTGGAAGTACTGAGCTCAGAATACATTAAGTTTGCTAAAGCTAAAGGCTTACCTTTACGTAAGATCTATTACCAACATGCTCTGAAAAACACCATGTTACCCGTGTTGACGGTTGGTGGTGTCCAAATCGGCACCATGGTGGCGTACACCATTTTGACTGAGACTGTTTTCCAGTGGCCAGGCACAGGTTTTCTTTTCCTAGAAGCCATCAACCGTGTGGATACTCCGCTGATCACGGCATACGTTATCTTTGTTGGCCTGATCTTCGTGGTGACGAACACCATCGTCGATCTTCTGTATGGATTAATTAACCCAACTGTCAACCTAACTGGAAAAGGAGCGTAGTCATGAGCCAAGCAAATGTAGCAACAGTTCCTTCCGCTTGGGAACGTTTTAAGCAATCAGATTTCTTGTACTACTTTAAGCGCGATAAAGTCGCGATGACGAGTTTTACTATTTTTATGTTTTTCTTGGTGATGGCGTTAGCCGCGCCACTTATCGCACCGGCTGACCCTTATGATCTCAGTTCGATTGATATTATGGATTCAGAGCTTCCTCCGTCTTGGATGGAAGATGGTGATTCGAATTTCGTCTTAGGTACCGATGACCAAGGTCGTGATATTTTATCGACCATCCTTTATGGTTCACGCCTTTCGTTGACGATTGGTTTCCTTGCGGTTGGTCTACAACTATTTTTAGGTATTATCATTGGCTTGTCCGCGGGTTACTTTGGTGGTCGTGTTGATAGCTTCTTGATGCGTTTTGCCGATGTGCAGTTGTCGTTTTCGACCATGATGGTGGCGATCATTGTATCGGCGATATTCAAGGCCAGTTTTGGTACCGAGTTTTATAGCCAGTATGCGGTGACCATGTTGGTGGTGATCATCGGGGTAGCCGAATGGCCTCAATATGCTCGTACTATTCGTGCTTCAGTATTGGCCGAGAAAAAGAAAGAGTATGTAGAAGCAGCGCGAGTGATGGGCTTTAAAGCACCTAAAATCATGTTCCGTCATATTTTGCCAAACTGTCTGTCGCCAATCCTAGTGATCTCGACGGTACAAATTGCTAACGCCATTATGTCGGAAGCAGCGCTGTCTTTCTTAGGCCTAGGCCTACCCGTTGACCAACCCTCACTGGGTTCGTTGATTAGCATCGGCTTTAACTACATCTTCTCCGGTTCGTGGTGGATTACGGTCTTCCCTGGCATTGTGTTGATTACGTTAGTTCTAGTGGTCAACCTATTAGGTGACTGGTTAAGAGACGTATTTAACCCGAAAATCTACAAAGGGTGATCTAGAGAGATTGATTTTTAATCCCAATCCTCACTACACTAAGAGTCGCACATAAGTGCGGCTCTTTTTATTAGTGCCGCTTATGGAAACTAGCCAGTCTTATCTAGAGTGTTCTGAGGATGTATATGAGCTCTTTAAATGGTGTTAAGGGATCACATTGCCTATCGGTAAGCGCAATCATGAGTACCTTGTTATTTGTTGTTAGTACCTTTTCAGCGCCTGCCGCTGCGACAGGTGTGTTGTGTGATGCGTCTCAGCCTTCCTCTACCCAATTACCCATACTCAGTCAGGATTGCCCTATAGGGAAGGGGATTTGGAGCCAAACGGTACCGAAAACGGAGACAGCGGTGTATTGGATTCAGTGTGGCATATTGGATGAACCCATGTCATTGAACGCAGCCAAAGTCTTGTATGCTGAGATTTCAACGGATGTGTGGATGAAGCCTGAGGGCGAAGTTCAGCGGTGTCTCATTGGCCCTTATTATGACGTTGAGTTGTTAAAGAAAGAGCTGTCGAACATTAAATCAATCAAGGGATACCAAGATGCCTTTATTCGTCAGGTAGGTCCTTCAAAGCCGCAAGCTACTCACGCTGCGAGTGAACCTAAAAAGTACCCTAAATCGACACCAAAACCGCCAATGAAAGCGATGGCTAAGCCTATTGCACAGGCAATAGGTTCGCCCACCGTAAAACAGGCTAAGAGTGTCAATAAGGTGAAACCGATTCAGCCTCTAGCCAAGTCTGTGTCACCATCTTTATCAGTACGGCGACAAACCCAGCTTGGCAGCCAGCGCTATGTTGTACCTTATTTAGCGGGCAGTCAGCACCAGTTTTATATGGAACATGATAAAGCGTGGAGTCGAATGGATTACAGCGCAGCCATTAAAGTATGTGGCGATCTCAATATGCATTTAGTTAACTCAAGTGAATGGCAAAAGCTACTCAATGCCAAAGTGATGCAGAAAAATCAGTGGCCAATGCAGATGCCATATTGGGGGGATGGTCAGAAAGGGTTATTTACTAATGGCAAGGTATCACCCCTAAAAAGTAATACCTTGCTCAATGTCATTTGCGTCGGCAAATAAGGCGCTGTTAACGTGCTCGTAGAGCGATAGTTTAAGGTAGTAACCAGCGAGTTTTCGCGCTGCGAGACAATAGCCAGCTCGTGAATAGTGCACCACTGCCACTAATAATAACCCAGAGTGGAATCATCACGATGGGGTGACCTTGGTACAGGGCGAGTTCATTCATTGGCCATAAAAACAACGGATGAAGGATATAGATCCCTAAGCTGTGTTGGCTGACAACGCTAATCACTTTTTTGAATGAGCCATGGATCTTATCGGCATAGGCTTTTGCCAGAATAAAAATCATGCTGGCAGCAAGAATGGTATTGGTGGTTTTGTACGAGAACCAACGCCCAACCGAGTAACGGTCTGCGGCAATACTATTTTCAATCACCATGTAAGTCCCCAATGCCATTCCGCCTAAGCCAAGAATAAGCGCGATCACCACCGTTGTGTTATTGATCGGCAGCTTTTGGAATAAGATGTAGCCTAGCGGTAATAGCCCCATGTACAGCCAAAACTGCTCGCTCCAAGGTCCATCAATGCGCATTAAAAATAACAAAGTGGTGAGTAACCACACACCGGTCAACGCATACAGGGCGCTATCGTTGTAGCGGCGCACAAAAATTTGTAAAAATGGGATCGCGGCGTAGAGCGGTATAAAGTAGTAGAAAAAACCTAAGTGGTAGTAGGTTGAATGATGGTAGCTCTCAGCCAATACATTTTTCACTGTTGCCGCATCAAACCCGGCAATCGTCCAGCCGGACAAATACGCATAAAACAACGACCAAGCAATAAAGGGAATGAGTACTTTTCCTAAGCGACGTGATAGGTAATATTTCAAATCAAACGGACGTCGGTCATTGAGCATCAATGCCCCTGTGATCAAAATAAACACCGGTACCGCCCAGCGACTGAACCCATTGAAGGTAATCGCCGTGATCCACTCGCCCATAGGGATTTGCCCGAGTTCGTGGCGATAGGGTCCCAATGCGTGGATGATAATGACCGCCAGCGCGGCAACGCATCGCATCACATCAAAGAAAAAGATATGTTTTTTGTCCATGAGTTCATTGCTCCTTACAGCATAAAGAAAACTATAAGAAATATATGTGGCTACGGATAGGGGTGTTTGATAAAAGTTGTGTGATTATTTTCAGCATGTCGCGAACACATTAGGTCGAGGGAATACGAGCAGTGTAAAAACACTGCTCGTACAACAGCCTAAGGACAGGCTACTTCATCCCAAAACCAGTTGGATTGTGTCGGGGTTTCCCATACGCCTGGAGCGTTTTTAGCCGTGAAACATTTCCCATTATGGATGACAGTCTCACCCACATTTACGTTGGTGATTCCTGCTTCCCAGGTGATGACGCCGACTGGCGTGTCTCCGGAGTTACCACCAGTGCCGCCATCGGTCCCTCCTCCGGTTCCGCCACCAGTTCCACCATCGATGACATCAACTATGCGAACTTCAGGCCAGTTGGCGTGTGAGCCAAAGAAGTTGGTGACACATTTTTCATAGTCACCAGGAACCAGTGCCGAGTAGGCGGTTTGATAGCCGACGAGGTTACACTCAAAGGATACGCCACCAGGGCGGTCTGCATGGTATTTCCAGCTTGCTTCCCAGTTGGTGTACAGCACATCAGTGGCACCATTGAGATTCAGGCTACCGTAAGGGGTTTGCTGCCAGCAGGTATTGGTTTCATCGGCTTCAATTGGAATTTGGTAGTGAGCAGATAGCCCCTCCCAATAGCGAATACGATTAACGGGTTGTCCTTTGTCTTTGTTTTGTGCACCACATTCTATACCGCCATTAATGATGTTAATGGTGGTACCAAAACCATAGCCAATACCCGCGTCAACTTCACGTTGAGAAGGTGTCCATGTACGATCAATAACATGTAGCATTGCCGGTTTTGGTGCTTGAGGGGTTAAGAAAAACCAAATAGCGGAGGCAAGATTGAGCCATGAGTCAGCCACTAAAGCGGGATTATTTAATAGGACCGTCGCATCACCGTCGTACATCACTTCAGAAAACGCCCCGTAATTGAAGTGATACGAGAGCTGCTTAGCGCCTCGACCAAAGTAGCCTTGGTTTGGTGAGCACGGCCAGCGCTTGTTTTGCCAATCATTTTGTCCACAGCCTGTGGTGTAACCGGGCTGTCCTTCCGACCACCCCATTTCACGTACATGGACTAATGCTTGCTGCCATTCTTCCAATGCGAGTGGGTTATCCCAAGTATTATCAATGGCGATATGCCCGCCTGTTTCTTGAGAAAAATGCGCAAAGGCGGTCACAATCGAGCGCTTACAGATAGCGTCCGCATTACGCCCGTCAGTGTAGTCACCACAGAAAGCAGGAAACTTACCAATCGCTTGTAAGAAGCGTTGATAGGTATATTCCGGTGCTGCCATTTGGGTTAAAAAATCCCACTCACTACGAGGGAATACGCGTTCTGCTCTTTTTACGTTGCTTGGGTTATTCGCCGCACCAGCATCAATAAGGTCGACCGCGCTATTTGGCGCGGTGGCTAACGCATTCGCCCACACGGCATACATAGGGTCGGACGTTTGTGCTTGTTCGCTGGCTATCACTTCAGAGCGCAGTAATACGTATCCGGTTGGGTTTTGTGGGTCGGGTTGGGGGGTGACGGCGAGAGACGTGAAGCTAGTACTTACAGCACCTACTGTGAGTAACCAGTGAGGGAGGTTCATATGATGTTCCTTTTCTAATTAGTGGGTTGACGCTAAAAGTTAGAGTCTCATGCTGACCAATGAGAAATAGTCAGCACAAAACTCTTCAGAAAAGGCTATGTGCTAGTAACTGTGAAAACCATTATTTCTGTGCTTCGAATGTACGCCTTGCGAGGCATCTCAAGGCATTACTGAATGATGATTTAGATAATTGCTTGATGATGAGGGGTGCTTCAAAAACGAAAAAGCCCAGCAGCATGCTGGGCTTTAAAACTGCTATAGAGGCGTTGCTTAACGCATGGTAACGAACTCTTCCGAGCCCGTAGGATGGATAGCTACTACCGCATCAAAGTCCGCTTTGGTTGCGCCCATCTTCATCGCAACGGCAAAACCTTGAATCATTTCATCGACAGTAAAACCAATACCGTGGAGACCCACGACGGTTTCTTCAGGGCCAGCACAGACCAATTTCATTTTGCATGGTTGACGGTGCTTCGTCACTGCGGTGTACATTGCTGTGAAGCCAGAGGTGTACACCTTAACGTTATCTTTGCCGTACTTCTCTTCTGCTTCTTGTGTTGTCAGACCGATGGTGCCAATAGGTGGGTGGCTAAAGACCACGGTTGCCACTAAGTCATAATCCATTTTTGCGTCAGGCTTGTTGTTGAACAGACGCTCAGACAGTTGACGACCGGCTTTTACTGCCACTGGAGTTAACTCGATACCGCCTTCCATAATATCGCCGACACAGTAAATGCCTTCAACATTAGTGGTTTGGTATTCATCTACTTTGATGTAACCGCGGTCATTGGTTGCCACGCCGGTTGCACTTAGGTTAATGGCATCGGTGGCTGGGTGACGGCCAATGGCCCAAATAAGTTGATCAACGTTCTGTGTATTACCGTTTTCTAAATGCAACGTTAGGCTGCCATCAGCTTCTTTGACGACTTCTTTTGGTACAGAGTGCGTATGCAGTGTTGGACCTTCAGTGTTCATCACCTCAACTAAGGTTTCAATGATCATTGGGTCAAAGCTGCGAAGTGGGGATTCTTTACGACAGAACAAATGCGTTTCTGTGCCTAGTGCGTGCAATACGCCAGCGATTTCAACGGCAATGTAACCTGCGCCAATCACCGCGACACGTTTTGGTTGTTCGTTAAGCTCAAAGAAGCCGTTTGAATCAATGCCGTGCTCTGCGCCTGGAATGTTTGGAATGCTTGGGCGACCGCCAACGGCGATAAGAATGTGGTCAGCGGTATAGTGCTCACCATTTACTTCTACCGTTTTAGCGTCAACAAATTTGGCAAACCCTTTGATGACATGGACGTTGTTATTACCAAGTACACGGTCGTAAGACTGATGGATTCGACCAATGTAGGCTTGACGATTCTCAACCAGTTTACTCCAATCAAAGCCTTTCACTTCAACATCAAAGCCATAATCTTCAGCGTATAGGTTCATGGCTTCTGCTACTTGAGCACCATGCCACATCACTTTCTTTGGTACGCAACCAACGTTGACGCAAGTGCCGCCAAGATCTTGCGCTTCAATTAGCGCAACTTTAGCACCGTACATTGATGCTCGGTTTGCCGATGCAATACCGCCGCTGCCGCCACCAATACAGATATAGTCAAAATGAGTCGCCATTACGTTCTCCGAAAGCTGATTAATTTTATGATTTGTTTATAACAAGAACATTGGGGTGAGCATCGTTGAACTCAATATAGCCGTCATGTTTTGTTAAAGAATCGCTATCTCTATCATAAATCGAGTCTAGCAACTTTAGCCAATGGGAAAAAGTGGCATTGATTATGAGTAATAACGATTAATGGTAAGGGTATTGAGAGAATGTTGGTTTTTTCTTGCCCAGCCCTTGCTATTACAAGGGCTGGTGGATTTTGGTGTCCATTCTAATATTGATGGTTATTGGCGTAGAAAGGACATAGCGTTGTTGATGGGATTAACCGCAACAACGGCTAGTGCCGCAACCACGTTGTGCTTGTATATCTTTTCCATCAGCAAGATAGGTATTGGTCAGATAGAAATCACCAAATAATGCCAGAAAATCATCAGACACCGTTTTCTCAACCAACCCTGTCGCGAGCAGGTTGTGCTGCCAAGTTTGCATTTTGGGTAGACCACATAAAAAGTCGAAGCCAGAGTGCTGTTTTACGATTGATGCACGATGCAGTAAAGGTAACCAAGCGAGATCGACATGACTTAACGTATCCGATTTAAAGAACGCAGACTTACCTGAAAGCTGGTTTTCTGCTTTGGTAAAAGTGGCTATCAGTTTTTCCGCGCGAGCATCAAATGTTGCTTTATCTTTACTGCTCATCGTGCCGCATTGCGGCAAATAGTGTTTAGACCCTAAGTAGCTCCATGCTCGGTCTAATGCACGCTGTTCATTAGTGACCCCTTGCTCTAATGGGCCGTATTCGTCTTCGATGTATTCGATGATGGCATCAGATTCAAACAAACTGATACCGGATTCCGTCACCATAACAGGGACTTGACCATTGGGTGAGATATCTAGAAACCATTGAGGTTTTTCTTTTAGGCTGATGTACTCGATCTCATAAGGGAGCTGTTTTGCTTCCAGTGCAGCAGTTACTCGTTGAACAAACGGACAAATCTTAAAGCTAACAATTTTAATCATTTGGTTTCTCACTAGGGTTAATAATAGGGAGTACGGGTGTACTTTCACTAGTAAGACGAGGCGCAACGGAAAAAGACGAAATTAATTTCAATAAAGTGGAAATAATGTTGGAAAGCAGAGAGGGGTAGAGATAAAAAGGCGAAATCTTATCTTTAAAAACAATATATTACGCCTTTATACAGTTCAAATGATTGAATCGTGATTATTCAGGTACAATCCATTCAACTTTAAAGTGCCCCGTGGCTGGGGCGATCTTGTCTTTTAGATAAGGCAAGATGGCATTCATCTGCTGCTCTAACATCCACGGAGGGTTTACAACAATCATTCCTGATGCGGTCATGCCTCGCTCATTGGTATCCGGCGAAACGCCTAACTCAATTTGCAGGATTTTACGAATGCCTAAGCCTTGTAGTCCCTCAATCATGTCTTCGATATCGACACGGTTCACCACTGGATACCAAATGGCATAAATACCCGTTGCCCAACGTTTATAGCTTTGTGCAATGGCGGTGACGACATCGCGGTACTCTTTCGCCAGTTCGTAAGGTGGGTCGATTAGGACCAAACCGCGTCGTTCTGCTGGTGGAAGGCTACCTTTAAGGCGTTGAAAACCATCTTCTTTAAATATTTTCACTTGGCGATCGCGGTGAAACTCTTGCTCAAGTAATGGGAAGTCACTTGGGTGAAGCTCCGTTAACATCATGCGATCTTGTGGGCGAAGGTGAGCGCGTGCGACTCTAGGAGAGCCAGGGTAGTATCGCAGCGTGCTGTCATTGTTAAGTTGAGTGATTGACTCAATGTAAGACGCTATCTCTTCAGGAATATCAGCATTCCCCCAAATACGGGCGATGCCTTGCTTATATTCGCCGGTTTTTTCCGACCACTCGTGGGTAAGGTCGTAGCGACCAACACCAGAATGAGTATCGTGATAAACGAACGGCTTATCCTTGTTTTTTAGGGAATTAAGGATAAGACTTTGTACTATATGTTTGACGACGTCGGCGTGGTTGCCCGCGTGGAAACTGTGTCGATAGCTCAGCAAAATGAAGACTCACTTAAAAGGTCGAATGCACGGATTATAACGCTATCTGGCGCTGATACCCAGATAACCGACAGAAAACTGTGCATCATTAAAATCACACTCTGCGTCATGAGTGGTGAGTTGCTATTGATTTTTTCTATTATCGCCTACATTTATCTATTAATTACGCTCACTTATCTTCTTAGGAGAAAGTGAAGGACCCAAACACTTAAAAGGGATGCTGCATGTCTAATCCGTTAATCAGTTTTACTGACTTACCTCCTTTTTCACAGATTAAGCCAGAACACGTAAAACCGGCTGTCGAGCAAGCGATTGAAGCGTGCCGCAGTAAAATCGATCAAGTGTTGGCAGAAAATGAGACGCCAACGTGGGATTCCGTGATTGCACCCATTGATGAAATTGACGATCGTCTGAGTCGCTTATGGTCACCAGTCAGCCACATGAATTCGGTGATGAACAGCGATGAGCTTCGTGACGCCTATGAAAGCTGCCTGCCTATCTTGTCTGAGTACGGCACATGGGTCGGTCAACATAAGGGGTTATACGAGGCGTATAAAACGATTAAAGCCAGCGATGCGTATGCAGCGCTCACGCAAGCTCAAAAGAAGACCATCCAAGATTCATTGCGTGACTTTGAATTGTCGGGAATTGGCCTTCCAGCGGCAGAGCAACATCGTTATGGTGAAATCAGCAAACGTATGTCTGAGCTAGGCTCGCAATTTTCGAACAATGTGCTCGATGCCACCATGGGTTGGAACAAGCATATTACAGATAAAGCACAGCTCGCAGGGATGCCAGAATCGGCGTTGGCGGCCGCGCAAGCTGCTGCGGAATCAAAAGAGCTTGATGGCTATCTACTCACGTTGGATATTCCATCGTACCTTCCTGTGATGACCTACTGTGATAATGAAGCGCTGCGCAAAGAGCTATACGAGGCTTATGTCACACGCGCGTCTGACCGTGGTCCAACCGCAGGGAAGTGGGATAACACGGAAATTATTGCTGAGCAGCTTAAATTGCGTCATGAAATCGCGCGTTTATTAGGCTTTAGTAGCTTTAGTGAAAAATCGCTCTCGACTAAAATGGCTGAAAACCCAGGACAAGTGCTTAGCTTCTTGAACGATTTAGCGACGAAAGTTAAACCGCAAGGTGAGCGTGAAGTTGAAGAGTTGCGTCAGTTTGCACAAAAAGAGTGCGGTGTGACGGAGCTTAACTTGTGGGATATCGCGTATTACAGCGAGAAGCAAAAACAAAACTTGTTCCAGTTCTCTGATGAAGAACTGCGCCCTTACTTCCCAGAGTCAAAAGTGGTGAGTGGCTTGTTTGAAGTGCTGAATCGAGTGTTTGGCATGCAAGTACAAGAGCGTGAGGGCATCGATACATGGCACGAGTCTGTGCGATTCTTTGATATCTTTGACGCCTCAAACACGCTACGCGGTAGCTTCTATTTAGATCTCTATGCGCGAGAGCACAAACGTGGCGGCGCATGGATGGATGAGTGCCGTGTACGACGCACTAATCTTGCAGGAGAGCTGCAAACCCCCGTTGCCTACCTAACATGTAACTTTAATAAACCGGTCGGCGATAAGCCTGCGCTGTTTACTCATGATGAAGTCGTGACGTTATTCCATGAAACGGGACACGGCATTCACCACATGCTGACTCAGATTGAAACTGGTGCAGTGTCTGGTATTAATGGCGTGCCTTGGGATGCGGTTGAATTACCAAGCCAGTTTTTAGAAAACTGGTGTTGGGAAGAAGAAGCGCTGTCGTTTATCTCTGGGCATTATGAAACGGGTGAGCCGCTGCCAAAAGCCATGCTAGATAAAATGCTGGCCGCGAAAAACTTCCAATCCGCTATGTTTATTCTACGTCAGCTTGAATTTGGCTTGTTCGACTTTACGTTGCACACGGAATATGACCCAGAAATCGGTGCGCGTGTGCTGGAAACGTTAGCCAATGTTAAGTCTAAAGTTGGGGTGTTACCAAGCCTAGAGTGGAACCGTTTCTCTCATAGCTTCAGCCATATTTTTGCTGGTGGCTATAGTGCGGGATACTACAGCTATTTGTGGGCGGAAGTCCTCTCGTCCGATGCGTATTCACGCTTTGAAGAGGACGGTATTTTTAACAAAGAAACCGGACAAAGCTTCTTGAATAACATTTTAGAAATGGGCGGAAGTGAAGAGCCGATGGAGCTGTTTAAACGATTCCGAGGTCGAGAGCCTCAAATTGATGCGCTACTGCGTCATTCTGGCATCAGCGCCTAAAACACACTATGACTAAATGACAAAGCCTCTCACGTGAGAGGCTTTTTTATGGGTCGACATTGCGGCTGATCGGGTTTTGTAACGAGATCAGCGTTTCTGTAGACTGCACTTCATCGATCGCTTGAAGTTTATTAATGAGTACGTGCTGTAATTCTTCAATCGAGCGGCACATCAATTTGACGAAGATGTTGTAAGCACCGGTGGTGTAATAAGCCTCAACGACTTCATCGAGTGCGTCGAGCTTTTCCAATGCAGAGTGGTAATCACGCGCCGCGTAGAGATTAATACCAATAAAACAACAGACGTCGTAGCCTAGCTTTTTGGTGTTCACCACCACCTCAGTGCCTTCAATGATGCCGGCTGCTTTCATTTTTTCAATGCGAACATGAATAGTGGCAGGGCTGACATCAAAGCTTTTTGCCATTTCAGCATAAGGGCGTCGTGCGTCTTCCATCAGTGTTTTTAGAATCGCCTTGTCGAGATCATCTAACCCATTGACGCTGTGCATAGTGAATCCTTAATTTTAGGCCGTCATTGACAATAAAGAGGCTGTAGAGCTTAGCACTAAAATGTTGAGGCCGTCTGCGTATGGATCACGCTTATTGGTAGACGGATGGACTTCATGTACACTTGCTGCGTTACTTTAAACCTTTTCGGAGCCAACCTTGCACATCCAACTTATCTGTGAATATTCCCCGCGCCAACGTGAACTCGACCAGTTGGCACAACGTTGGGGATTGGACGCATCTGATGACAGTGAATTTGCTTTGGTACTGACGGAAGAGCGCTTAGAACTGCGTAAACTTGATGAGCCCAAGTTGGGCGCTATTTTTGTGGATCTGGCCAGCGGAGCGGTGGCGCACCGTCGCAAGTTTGGTGGCGGAAAAGGGCAGGCAATAGCGAAAGCTGCTGGGCTGAATAAAGGCGCAACGCCCGTAGTGCTCGATGGCACCGCAGGTTTAGGGCGAGATGCGTTTGTATTAGCGTCGCTTGGCTGTAAGGTGCAAATGGTTGAAAGGCACCCCGTCGTTGCTGCACTGCTTGATGATGGGCTAGCACGCGCTAAGCAAGATCCAGAGATAGGCGCTTGGGTATCCGAGCGCATGTCATTACTTCATGCTTCAAGCTTAGATGCGTTAACGGGTCTTGCCGATGACCCGGATTTCCAACAGCCCGATGTGGTGTATTTGGATCCAATGTACCCACACCCTGAGAGCAAGAAAAAAAGCGCATTGGTCAAAAAAGAGATGCGAGTTTTTCAATCTTTGGTTGGTGCTGATATGGATGCTGATGGCCTATTGGAGCCGGCCCTGCGATTAGCGAGTAAGCGCGTGGTGGTAAAGCGTCCCGATTACGCGAATTGGCTCGATGAGAAAAAACCGACAATGGCGATTGAAACCAAAAAAAATCGGTTTGATGTTTATGTTAATGCATCAATGAGTTAAACCTAACTCGGCGTACTTTGTTACTAAACCCCTCCATGTAACTTGCGTAAGTTACTTGTCACCAGTCTCATTAGGCTGTATATCTAACTAAGAATCATTATTATTCGTTATTTTAAGTAGCCGATATTGGGAGTGGCCGTTATTGGTTGCTCTTGCGGATCTTGGTTAGCTGGAGGGTTGTATGGCTAAGCGTCTTTGTAAGTTAAATCGTCATGACATCAATGCAAATTTAGGGGATATTCATCGCCTCGTTGCTGAGCCTAAATTTCTTTGTCGCTCTTGCTCTCGTTCTTCTGCCGATAGCTCAACGTTATGTAAGCCAGCCGCGATCCCACCGATGAGTTGCCAAGTAAAACCAGCAAAAGAGAAACTTACCTGTGGTTTATTGCTTGAGGGCATGACAAAAGAAGAAATCAGTTTAGAACAAGCTATCGCCTCAGAGCCGGTAGTATCTGAGTCAGACGTTGTTATGATGCAGGAGTCAGAAGGTAGTGATAAGAAAGCGTTAAAACGCGCGAAGAAAGCGCTAAAAAAACAGGACAAGATGCAGAAGAAGCTGCAGAAAATAATCAAGAAGAGCCAAAAACTGGCGCGTAAACAAAGCCAGCTTGAACAAAAGTACCATCATGCAGAAATGCTGGTTAGTCAGCAGCTAGAAAAAATGCAGCCCGAGCAGCTGCATTAATATTATACGTGTTGTGAAACGACGATGAGTTGTTGTGCGACACTCTTGCTTGGACAGCGTTCTTTATCGTAGAGAGCGCTTTGCTGTACAGACTTATTGCTTTGTTATGCCGGACTGGCTTCGGTATTGCGCTTCTACGCGAGGTTTCACCCAGCGCTCGTTGACGATCAAAGACAGCAAAATTATCCCACCACCAATTAACAATCTCGGTATGTCAACGTCTCGGTTCCAAATCACGATATTGACGATCAAGCCAGCCGGAACCAGTAGGTTATTCATCACCGCCAGTGCTCCCGCATTGACCGAGCACGCCCCCTTATTCCAGATAAAATACCCTAAACCAGACGCAATCGTGCCTAAGTAAACCAAAATGCCCCACTGAGTCATGGTGGTGGGTAATTTTTCAAAGCTACCAAAAATCGCAAAAGCGATGGTTGCCACCACGGTGGCCCCAAGATAGAAATAGCCAAATACAGAATGTTGAGGTAGCTCAATGGTTTCACTTTCCATCACGTATTTGTAACTCACTTGTCCGATGGCAAAGCATAGGTTTGCCCCCTGAACCACAAGAAAGCCCATTAAGAAGTTATCATTGATGCCCGCGAATTTGATAAAAGCTGCACCGCTAACCGCGATCGCAGCGGTCACTAAGTACCACGGTGAAAAGCGACCTTTGAGTAGGTCATAAAATAGTGTCACATAGATAGGGGTAAATACCGTGAACAGCAAAACCTCAGGTACGGACAGCAGTAAAAACGACTGATAATAAAAACAATACATTAACCCTAGCTGTATTCCACCTATCGCCATTAGCTTTGCCATCAACGTTTTGGGCACAGACTTGAATTTAGTGAACGGTAGAAAGACCACAGCGGCCAAGACCACTCGCATCAATACCGAAAACCAAGAATCGACCTGACCGGCTAGGTAAACGCCTATCAGACTAAAGGAAAAGGCCCATAAAAGGGTGATGGAATAAAGGTAACTCATAACTGTGATTAAGTGCTTGTTTTGAATGGGGTGGTGATTATATCACCTTAAAACAAGGAAAGTGGGCGGATAAGAAAGGCTTCCTATTGGAAGCCTTGTTGGATGAAGACGGTTAGTCTTTAATCGGCACCACTAAAAGGTCGACAGGCGTGGTATTTATCAACTGTCGAGTGGACGATAAAATCTTGCTCCAAAAATCCTGATGATGACCGCATACGACAAGGTCAACGTTGAATTCTCCAATGGTGTCGGTTAATTCGTTGCTGAGGTCGCCACTTCCTACTAAAGAATGTTTGATAGGGTAGTTAGCATAGTCGGCAAAATCTTTTAGCTGCCGCATGGATGCTTCCATTGCCTGATGTTGGGTTTCAGCCATATTAAGATCAATCAAACCCGTATAAAGCTCTGCATAGTTCACATCGATATGAATAAAAGATACCTGAGCATTGAGTGGCTTGGCTAGGCATACCGCTTTATCGATAAGCAGTTTACTTTCTTCTGAGAGATCCAATGCGACCAAGATATGTTTATAGCCCATAACGCACTCCTTCTGACGTAAGTTCTCGTTATAACATAGCATTGTGTTGGCAAAAAATGTGTTGAGATGATCTCAATTCACTGTCGTGACGTAATAATCTCAAGAGTATTTTCTCAACAACAAGACAATAAATAGTGCGCAAAATCGCTCAAGTTTTCTAGACTGAAATTAAGAGTGCAGTGTCTTACTCAGTGGTAAGAATGGATGGATGAAGCAATACTCCGCAAAATGTTATGTTATAGTAGCGTTAATTGAAGCTATGAAACTAGGAGTAGAGCATGCTTTCAGAAGCAATGGTTGAACATCTAAACGAGCAAATAAACCTCGAATTTTTCTCATCCAACCTATACTTACAAATGAGTGCTTGGTGTGAAGACAAAGGATTTGAAGGCGCAGCAGAGTTTTTACGTAAGCATGCTGTAGAAGAGATGGAGCATATGCAGCGTCTTTTTACTTACGTAAGTGAGACTGGTGCACTGCCTATTCTTGGCGCGATTGCTGCCCCTAAACATGATTTTACTAGTTTAGGTGATGTCTTCCGTGAAACGTATGAGCATGAGCAAATGATTACCGAGCAAATCAACAAGCTCGCTCATGTCGCTTTCTCAGCCCAAGACTACTCGACGTTTAATTTTCTTCAGTGGTACGTTGCTGAACAGCACGAAGAAGAAAAATTGTTTAAAGGGATCTTAGATAAGCTAGAACTCGTTGGTGAAAACGGACAGGCTCTGTTCTTTATCGACAAAGATTTAGCGATGTTAGCAAAAGAAGGTTCTTCTTCCATTATGGATACCCCCGCTGTGTAACATCAGCGAAAAAAGCCGTTAGATCGTCTTTTTCTCTTGGGTATCTTGGAAGAGGTAGGGAGGAAAAGATGATCAGTGGCGACACTATTCTACTAGCATTGATGCTCATTACGTCAGTCAATATGGCAAGATATCTGACTGCACTACGCTCACTTATTTATATCATGCGTGAAGCGCACCCTCTGCTATATCAGCAAGTGGATGGCGGTGGATTTTTTACCACACACGGTAATATGACCAAACAGGTTCGATTGTATTCCTATCTCAAGACTAAGGAGTATTATCATCACCATGATGAAGTGTTTATTTCCAAGTGTAATCGAGTGAGAGAGCTGTTTGTCTTGTCGTGTGCATTGGCAGGTGTGTCATTATTTGCGGCGTTTTTGCTGTAGAGTTGGGGATGACGTTGGTTTGAACACCACGTAACTGAGCAACCCTTGGCTAATCGTAACCGGATTGCTTGGGCGCGAAAGATTGCAATACCAAAAAGACTCGCTACAATGGCGAGCAATAAGAGATAAGGATGTGCTTTGGCACATCCTTTTTTGTTGATTCCATTTTGTGTGTCGGTAGAGTAAAGCTATGAGCAATAAATTTGATGTGGTGGTGATTGGTGCTGGAGCTGCCGGGTTAATGTGTGCAGCGGAAGCTGGCAAGCGCGGACGTCGTGTGCTGGTTGTTGATCATGCCAAGAAGCCAGGTCGAAAAATTCTCATTTCTGGTGGCGGTAAATGCAACTTCACCAATTACGATGTGACGCCAAATAACTACCTATGCCAGAATCGTCATTTCGTAAAATCGGCGTTATCGCAATATACTCATTGGGACTTCATCTCGATGATTTGTAAGCATGGGATTGAGTTTGAAGAGCGCGATCACGGTCAGCTTTTCTGCTTAGATTCGGCAAAAGAAATCGTCAAAATGTTATTGGATGAATGCGATCTGCCGACCGTTCGCTTCCAGTATCAAACGGATGTACATTCCATCACCAAAACAGACAGTGGATTCTCATTTCACGCCGACAGTGCTAATGCGGGTAATGCCGTCATCGAGTGTGACTCGCTAGTGATCGCCACGGGTGGCTTATCTATGCCAAAGTTAGGCGCGACCCCGTTTGGTTATAAAGTGGCAGAGCAGTTTGGGTTAGAGGTTATCTCAACGTCAGCGGGTCTCGTGCCGTTTACGCTACACAAAGAAGATAAAGAGGACTTTGCTGAATTGTCCGGGATTGCTATTCCGGCCGAAATCACCGCAGTGGATGGGACAATGTTCAAAGAAGCATTGCTGTTTACCCATCGTGGTTTATCAGGGCCATCTGTGTTGCAAATTTCTTCATTTTGGAAGCCAGGGCAACCAGTTACGGTTAACTTAGTGCCAAATTCAGATGTGGATGAGCTCCTGTCATCTACTCGTGAAAATCATCCAAATCAAAGCCTAAAAAACACCTTAGCCCGAGTGCTACCTAAACGGTTGGTTGAGCTTCTCATCGAAAGAAAAGTGTTTGCCGATAAGCCGTTAAAGCAGTTTAACCCGAAAGAAATGGCCGATATTGTACGCCAGCTTGAGCAGTGGAAGATTGTACCTAATGGTACTGAAGGTTACCGCACCGCTGAAGTGACCTTAGGGGGCGTGAATACCGATCATCTATCTTCAAAAACCATGGCATGTAAATCCGTCCCGGGTTTGTACTTTATTGGCGAAGTGATGGATGTGACTGGCTGGTTGGGCGGATATAATTTCCAGTGGTGTTGGTCCTCTGGGTTTGTTGCGGGGCAACACGTTTAACGCATTATCCCCTCTTATTATCGAGTGACACGGCTCTAATAGAGCCGTGTCCTAGTGATGTTGAACTACACTTTTTGTATCGGAAAGACCTCGCTTGGCGCAATAAACTCTTGCTGCGCAGCAATGGTTTGTAGCTCCCATTCCCCACGATTTTGTGTCTCTTTTAGCACGCCATAACTGGCGTTATTGGCATGTTCAAACGCCTGCTCTGGCGACCAACCTTTTAACAGACCCGCAGTGAACAATGCAGAGATGAGATCGCCAACTCCGACCGGCTGTTTATCAAAATCTAGATGCGGGCGCTGGGCAATATAGCAGCCTTGTTTCGTCGCTAGCATCATGGTGAACTTTTCATTCGACACACTATGCAGGTGCTTAACCAGTACCATCTTTGGTCCCTTCGCTAAGGCTTTATGGCACGCAGTGACCGCATCTTCGAGGTTATTAATCGCCATGTCAGCGAATTGCCCTAGTTCAAATTGATTGGGCACGATCACATCGGCCATTGGCATGACGCGTTTGACTAAGTGTTCCGTTGTACCTGCTGGCACAATGCACCCTTTCTCTGGCGAGCCCATCACGGGATCGCAAACATAGATCGCGTCTGGGCTTTGTGCTTTGACCTTGTTCACCGCCTCAATAACAGCAAGACATTGCTCAGCACTGCCTTGGTAGCCCGATAAAACCGCCTGGCAATTAGCCAGTTGACCAATATTGTCGATGCCGGTGATCAAAGCGTTGATGTCTTGCGCGGAAAAGGCTTGCCCAGTCCAACCTTGTTGATATTGGGTATGGTTGGAGAACTGAACGGTATGAATAGGCCAGACTTCAAACCCCATTCGTTGTAAGGGAAAAGTGGCTGAGCTATTGCCAGCGTGACCATAGACAACATGGGATTGAATGGAGATAACGCCCTTCATGGTGGCTCCTGATGATTGAATAGTAAGTACCCTGACTAATATGGGTGTGAAAGTGTATTCAAACAAGCGGTAGGTGTCGCAATATCCATACTATCTGCATAGTTTCTTCGCTTAAACATGATTAAAACGTGGGGTGCTGCTTTCTTAACCCATCGCTTGTTCTTATTTATTTGTGAATGACGACCTTTCAGACGCGCCCGTTATGCGTCAAGTGACTATGCGCACACTTGCTTATTTTGACTTGGGGTCAAGCATAGTCAGATATCCATTTCTGTGACGGCTATTTGTAATTCTATCATTAGTGTTGGTTGTGATTGAATATTTGCCATATTGGTCACATTTTGTTGCTGAAATATTAATATCAATAAAAACAGTGTCTTAAAAGAAAATTATGGTCAGCTTCATAAAAAAAGCCTTTTCATAGTGTTATAAAATGGAATTTGATCAACACTTAATTCCGTATTATGGAATTCACTAGAGAGAAGACAATGCCTTTAATCAAAATTGAACAGCTTCAAAGCGAATATGAAAGAATTTTATTAGCTCGTGATATGCAGCCTGAAATGGCAACAAAACTCGCTGCAGGTTTTGTCGAAATGGCCAATGAAGGCACTTACTCTCACGGTATTAACCGTTTTCCTGTGTTTATCGAGCAAGTCGACAAAGGCCAAATTAAGCTCAATGAGTTACCTGAATGTGTCAATAGTATGGGCGCTTTAGAGCAATGGGACTGTAATTTCGGTCCAGGTGTATTAAATGGTTTGATTTGTTCAGAACGAGCGATGGAACTGGCGCGTGAGTACGGTATTGGCATGGTCGGCATGCGCAACTCTAACCACTGGATGCGTGGTGGTGCGTATGTTCTGAAAATGGCTCGTGAAGGTTTTGCGGGTATTGCGTCAACAAACTCTATTGCAGTTATGCCTGCGTGGGGTGGTAAGGATCACCGTGTGGGTTCAAACCCGCTCATTATGGCCATTGCTGGTGATCCACCGGTATTGGTTGACTGCTCAATGACACAGTTCTCGTACGGACAACTACAGAATTTTGTATTAGCAGACAAAGAGCTCCCTGTTGTGGGCGGCTTTGATGATAACGGTGAGCTAACCAAAGACCCACATGTGCTTTGGGAAAACAAGCGTCTGTTGCCAATGGGCTTTTGGAAGGGTTCTTCAATGGCGATCGTACTCGATATGATGCTAACTGCGATTACGGGTGGTAACTCAGTCCCTGCTCTGACGGAAGACATGGGTGGCGAGTTTGGTGTCTCTCAATTCCTCATTGCCATTGATTTAAGCAAAACCATGGACAAAGGCCAATACGCTCAAGAAATGAAGCGTATCCGTGATTATGTTCTTGCATCAGAACCTGCAGAAACAGGGTCGGTCATGATTGCTGGCTCAGAGATCCAAAACTTTATCGATAAGCACGCTCAAGCGGGTGGTATCGAAGTCCATGACGATATCTGGAACCAAATTACCGCGCTGTAATATAAGCGAAGGTCGGGAGAACTTTATGCAAAGTGTATTGAAGTGGATTTGGAATAGTATCGACGTCATCATGGCAGTCATTTTGACTGCGATGGTTGCTCTCGTCTTTGCTAATGTCGTATTACGTTACGGCTTCTCCTCTGGATTACGTCCTTCTGTTGAACTATCTCGCTTAGGTCTTGTATGGGTAGTCATGCTCGGTGCTGCTGTTGTGCTGCGCCGAGGTGAGCACCTTGCGGTGGCTGAATTTTCGGAAAAATTACTGCCGAAAGCGGTCCCGATACTAAGACGAATTTGTTGGGCGATTATCCTTGTTTCTGTTGGCATGCTTTATATCGGCTCTTATCGTCAAATGATGGCCAACTGGTCAGATATTTCGCAGCTGACAGGTCTTCCTTCCGCGTTGTTCTATTTAGCCGGTGTCGTTTCTGGTGCTCTGATGGGCGTTATCGCTTTAGTGCGAATTTTTAAACCAGAATGGCAACTGGATGTAGATGAGGAGAAAGAATAATGACGTTAGCCATTTTCTTAGCCGTATTACTGGTCTCTATTTTACTGGGGCTTCCAGTGGCCTTTGCCTTGTTGCTTTCATCAATGGCATTGATGGTACACATGGACTTTTTCAGTGCAGACATTCTTGCGCAGTCGTTAATCAATGGTGTTGATAGTTTTACCTTACTGGCGATTCCGTTTTTCCTAATTGCCGGTGAAGTCATGGCTTCAGGTGGTCTGTCACAACGTATTGTGCGTCTTGCGACGACATACGTGGGGCATCGCCAAGGTGGTCTAGGTTACGTTGCTATTATGACGTCGGTGTTACTGGCAGGCCTGTCTGGCTCGGCGGTAGCTGATGCGGCGGCATTGGTTAGTATTCTCTACCCAATGATGAAAGCGGCAAAATACCCTGAAGCACCTTCCATGGGGCTGTTGGCCTCTGGTGGTATCATCGCCCCCGTTATTCCACCGTCTATCCCGCTGATTCTGGTAGGTGTTGCCGGTGGTATCTCGATTAAAAACTTGTTCCTAGGCGGTATCGTACCGGGTTTACTCATGGGCATGACGCTGATGTTTGTTTGGCGTTGGACCGTTCGTAAAGAAAACCTAGAAACGGCAGAAAAAGCGACAAAAGCAGAAAAACGAGCGGCGTTGAAAGATGGTATTTGGGCGCTGATGTTGCCTGTCATCATCATTGTCGGTATCCGCTTTGGTATTTTTACACCAACAGAAGCTGCAGTGGTTGCCGCAACGTACGCCATCTTTATTTCAACGTTCGTTTATCGTGAACTGACTATCAAACGTTTCTACCACATTGTGGTGAATGCCGGTCGCTCGACCGCGATGGTGATGTTCTTGGTCGGTTGCGCCATGGTTGCTGCTTGGCTGATTACGGTGGCTCAATTGCCACAGCAATTAGCTGAGATGTTAGGTCCGCTTGTCGACAGTCCGCGTCTACTGATGGCAGTCATCATGATATTGGTGCTGTGTGTTGGCATGGTGATGGACCTGAGTCCAACGATTCTCATCCTTGTTCCTTTATTAATGCCGGTTATCAAAATGGCGGGTATTGATCCAACGTATTTCGGTCTGTTGTTTGTCATTAACTGTTCAATTGGCCTAATCACGCCTCCTGTAGGCACTGTTCTAAACGTAGTTTGTGGTGTAGCTCGGGTACCGATGTCGACAGCAGTGAAAGGGGTCCTCCCATTCATTGGTGCCTACATGGTGCTACTCGCATTGTTTGTCATATTCCCAAGCATTATCACTGTGCCAATGTCGTTTGTCATTGGTTAACCCTCGATGGAGAAAATAATAATGAAATCCCTATTCAAAGTAGCACTGGTAGCATCGGCAATCGCAATGAGTTCAACTGCTATGTCGGCAACCACATTAAAACTCGCTCACGCGGCTCCAGAATCCGATCTGCAGCAAGATCTGTCTCTGTTCTTCAAGAAAGAAGTGGAAGCGCGTACGAACGGCGATATTAAAGTCAATATTTACCCGCAAGGTCAGCTCGGCAGTGATAAGCAGATGATCGATGGCTCTCGTGCAGGCATTGTTGATTTTGCAATGGTGGGCTTGAATAACTATAACGGCCTATTACCAGAGTCTGCGGCTTTCACTCTTCCTTTCATGTTCCCTAATCGTGAAACCGCATACAAAGTATTAGATGGCGAACCAGGAAAAGAGGTGCTGACTAGCCTCGAAGCGTTCGGTCTTAAAGGTTTGGGTTATCCAGAAAATGGCTACCGCAATATGACCAACAACGAAAAACCAATTCGCGTTCCAAGTGACGTGAAAGGTCTACAGATGCGAGTTAATGGTTCTAAAGCACTGAATGATATGTTCAATGAACTGGGTGCGAACCCACAACAACTGCCAGTCTCTGAGCTCTATACCGCGTTGGAAACGGGGGTTGTTGATTCTCAAGACCACCCAATTAGTGTGACTCTTTCGTTCAAGTTTAACGAAGTACAAAAGTACCTAAGCTTGACTCAACACGCTTACTCTCCTCTTGTTCTGACGATGAACCTTAAAAAGTTCAATAAGCTGAGCGATGAAGAGCAGAAAATCATCACGGAAGTGGCAGCAGAAGCGGTTGCGATGCAGCGTGAGCTGAGTATTGCCAAAGAAGACAAGATGATTGCGGACCTACAAGCGGGCGGTATGGAAGTGAACCGTGATGTGGATGGCGCAGCATTCCAAGCAGCGATTAAGCCAGTTTGGAAGGCGTTTGTAGCGAAAAACGGCGACGACATGATTAAGAAAATTGAAGTCGCAGCTCAGTAATTGCTACAGAAATGACAGTGACGGTTCAATGAATCGTCACTGGTGAAAGGATAGGTTGCTTAGCCAAGCCGTTAGGCAATCTATTCATAACAACGCTTCTTTCCCATCTATTTGCACTTTCGGTAGACAATTATGTATCAAGAATTAAAACAGCGCGTATTGGCGGCAAACCTGCAACTCCCTAAATATGGTCTGGTGACATTTACCTGGGGAAATGTATCGGAAATTGACAGAGAGAATGGCGTCATCGCGATAAAGCCGTCTGGGGTGGAATACGATGTGATGAGCGAAAATGACATTGTTATCGTTGATCTAGAAGGAAACCGTGTTGAAGGCGATCTCAACCCTTCAAGCGATACTGCGACACATATAGAACTCTACAAAGCGTTTCCAAACATTGGCGGTATTGTCCATACACACTCTCGTAATGCAACGATTTGGGCGCAAGCAGGCAAAGACATTCCTGCACTCGGTACCACGCATGCGGATTACTTCTACGGTGATGTGCCGTGTACTCGTCAGCTTACCCATGACGAAATTACCACGGATTACGAAAAGAATACCGGCTTGGTAATCATCGAAGAATTCACTAAACGTCATATAGACCCTCAAGCTATGCCTGGTGCGATTATTGCCGGACATGCTCCATTTACATGGGGTAAAGATGGCTCTGACGCGGTGCATAATGCGGTCGTAATGGAAGAGGTTGCTGCGATGGCGACGGCCACGCGCTCTATTAGCCCCGAAGCGGCGATTCAGCCGGAGCTTCTAGATAAGCACTATAACCGTAAACACGGTAAAGACTCATACTACGGTCAGAAATAAGGACGTCTGCAATGCATAAATTATTGGCGTTGGATCTTGATGGCACGGTGCTAAATTCACAGCACACAATCAGTGCGCCACTGGTTGAGGCCATTCAGCATCTGGCTAAGAAAACGCATGTTGTGATCGTGACTGGACGACATCATGTGGCTGCAAAACCCTATTACGAGCAGCTAGGCTTGAGCACGCCAATTATTTGTTGTAACGGCACCTATATTTTTGACTATGCCAATGACCGCGTTATCAAAGAAAACGCCATCACTAAAGCGCGGGCGATCGAGTTCATTCAGCTTTCAGAGCAGCACGACTTGAAAATGGTGATGTATGTTCGAGATGCAATGCTGTATTCAAACAAGCGACCTATCGCGTATATGGAGGCATTGTCTGCTTGGGCGCAATCCTTTCCTGAAGGCAGTCAGCCCAGCATTTTACGTGTCGATGACTTTAGGAAAGAACTTCAATCTACCGATTATGTATGGAAGTTCGTCGTAGAAGGTGGCGATATCGATGCATTTTCAGCGCTTGAATGTATTGATACGCACTTTAATGGCGAACGTTCTTGGGTTGACCGTGTCGATTTTTCTGCCGCGGGTAACAGCAAAGGCAACGCATTGACTCACTATATTCAAACGCTGGGCATTACCTTGGAGGAGTGCGTGGCGGTGGGGGATAACCACAATGATATTTCGATGTTGACGCTAGCGGGCTTGGGGATCGCCATGAACAATGCCGATCAGACTGTCAAAAATGCCGCGAATCTGGTGACAGACCATAGCAACGACCACGAGTCGGGTCTTGCCACACTTTTACAGCGGCTATTCTAATAGAGAAGTTTTATGTTAGTTGGAACTACCCAAAAGCAAATCATCACAACCACGTACCCGCAGGCTGTACAAGACATCCTTGGGTATTTAAACCGCATTGACCTCGATGCCTTAGATCTAGGTCGTCATGACATCCCTAATTTTGACAGTAAGCAAGCGTGGTTTGTTGTTCTGGAATATGAAAAAGAGCCGCTTGAAAACTTTCAGCCAGAGGTCCACAAGTACCACTCTGATTTGCAGATAGTATTACGTGGTTCAGAAACTATGGCGTGGTCTTTGGATTCAGGGCAGCACAAAAATGCAGACGCTTATAACGAGGTTCGTGATCTGCAATTTTACCAGTTTGATGGCATTCAATTGAATTTCATTGAGGCCAGCCCACACCAGTTTTATCTCTTCACGCCAAATGTGGTTCATGTAACCAATATTGAAAATGGTACTGGTGGTGTGGTGCGTAAACTCGTCGTCAAAATTCACAATGATTTGTTGGAAGCGAAATAATGAACTACTACATCGGAATTGATTCTGGCGGCACGTTTATGAAAGCCGCCCTCTTTGATGCAAAAGGGGTTCAGCATGGTTTGGCTCGTGTCTCTGCCAGTGTGATTAATGATAAACAAGGTTGGGTAGAGCGGGATCTCGACGCTCTTTGGGGCAATGCCGTAACGGTCATTAAGCAGCTTATTGAAACAACAGGAATCGACGCGACCACAATCAAAGGCGTCAGCATTTCAGCACAAGGTAAAGGGGTTTACCTACTGGATAAGCAAGGCGAAAACCTTGGTTACGGAATTATGTCTTCCGACTCTCGCTCATTGCCTATCGTAAAAGAATGGCTCGCTCAGGGCAAAGCACAAGCCATTTATCCCACCACCTTACAGACGTTGTGGACAGGGCATCCCGTATCGATTATCCGCTGGATAAAAGAGAATGACGCTAAGCGTTATGCCAACATCGGCGCCATCATGATGGCGCATGATTATTTGCGCTATCGCCTGACGGGAGAAGTGGGCGCGGAAATTACCAACATGTCGGAAAGTAATTTTTTTAACGCGATAACTGGCGAGTACGACAAAGCCTTACTGGAAACGTTTGGTATTGAAGAAGTCTGGGATGCGTTACCAACCATTGTTGGTTCCGATCAGCCTGCTGGAAAGATTACTCAAGATGTGGCGAGCGAAACGGGTTTAGCGGCCGGTACTCCCGTCTTTGGTGGGCTGTTTGATGTGGTTTCAACGGCGATTTGCTCTGGCATTAATTCAAACGAAGACACGCTCAACTACGTCATGGGCACGTGGTCTGTCACTTCAGGAATCACAAAACAGGTCACGCAACAGGACCATAACTTTGTTTATGGGCATTACGCCGTGGACGGTGAGTATATTGTCCATGAAGCGAGTCCCACTTCCGCAGGTAACTATGAGTGGTTTGCTGATTACCTTGGTGAAAATGGTGAATTGGACCATGCAGTGAATCAAAGCTTGGTGGCAGAGCTCGAGCCGGCAAGCAGCAGTGTTTTCTTTGTGCCTTTCTTATATGGCTCAAACCAAGGTTTAGGTTTGAAGTCTGGATTTTATGGTCTTCAGTCGCATCATACCAAAGGTCATCTGATT
The DNA here is from genome assembly GCF_026191675.1 of Vibrio qingdaonensis. Taxonomy (GTDB): domain Bacteria; phylum Pseudomonadota; class Gammaproteobacteria; order Enterobacterales; family Vibrionaceae; genus Vibrio; species Vibrio qingdaonensis. The sequence continues at coordinate 49,768 of NZ_JAKRRY010000013.1, forward strand.
CAAGCCATTTGGGAGGGCATCTTATTTTGCCATAACCTTCATTTACAGCGCATGCGTGTTCGATTCCCGAATGCCAGCGTACTCAAAGTGACGGGCGGTCCAGCATCAAGCCCAATATGGATGCAGATGCTAGCTGACTTAACTGGGATGACGGTAGAAGTCTCCGATGTGGATGAAACGGGATCGTTGGGAGCAGCGATGGTGGCGATGGTCGGCTCTGGAGAATTTGCTTCGCTAGAAGCTTGTTGCCAATCACTCGGCGTTGCGTCATCACGAATTTCACCGAATAAAGACAATGTTGAACGCTACCAACGTAAGTACCAAAAGTATCAGCGTTTAGTACAACTATTTAAACAATTTGAGGATGAGTTCGATGTCTAAACCTTTATTACAAATGGCGCTAGACGCCACGGATATTGATACTGCGTTAGCCTCTGTAGAGCACGTTGCTAATCAACTGGATATTATCGAAGTCGGCACCATTTTGGCCTTTGCCCATGGTGTTGAGAGCGTCAGTATTCTCAGAAAAAAATACCCTGATCATATTATTGTTTGTGACATGAAAATTACCGATGCCAGTGCGATTTTGTCTCGACTGGCCATGGAAGCGGGGGCGAACTGGGTGACGGTTAGCGCTGCAGCACATATTGAAACGATCCGCGCAGCCAAAAAAGTGACGGACGAATTCAATGGTGAAGTGCAAATTGAGCTGTATGGTCACTGGACATTGGAAGATGCCAAAGCGTGGGTCGACATGGGTATTACCCAAGCCATTTACCACCGTTCGCGTGATGCCGAGTTGGCTGGGGTCAGTTGGACCGAAGCAGATTTAGAAAAAATGCATAAATTATCAGAGCTTGGAATTGAACTATCGATAACTGGTGGTATTGTTCCAGAGGATCTGCATTTGTTTAAACACCTTTCCGCTAAAGCATTTATCGCAGGTAGAGCATTAGCCGGAGAAAATGGTTGTGAGATTGCAGAGACTTTTCATTCCGAAATAGGCAAGCACTGGTAGAACACATATGAGTGAACAAATTAAATCGTTGTCGAAAGCTTTGACCGTACTGGAATTCTTGGGTGAGTACCCAAATGGGGTTTCATTGCAAAAAATATCTGAAGGGACGGGATTTAATAAATCATCTATCCATCGAATTTTAGCGACCTTTGAAGCCTCTGGCTATGTTGCTCAAATGTGTTCTGGTAAAGAGTATCGCTTGACGATGAAGCTCGTTCATCTCGGTCATGCGGCGATTAACTCGGATGTCACAGGGGTCGTGAAACCTTACCTTGCTGAGCTACTGACGGAGGTCAATGAAACGGTTAACTTCCTGTCTTTTGATGCAGATAACATCATTTTCAAAGATAAGTTTGAGCCAGCGGATGCGTCATTCCGAACGCGAACGTATGTGGGGTTGCATTCACCAATGTATTGCTCAGCCGCGGGTAAGTGTTATTTGGCATTTAGCTCTGATGCAGTACGAGAAGCCTATTGGCAGCGTAATGCCAGCACCATGAAGCCGCTGACAGAAAACACAATATTAGATCGAGGGTTATTCTTTGATGTCCTCGATGATATTAAAGCGCGCGGTTATGCCTTAGATGATGAAGAAAATGAGGCAGGTATTTCATGCGTTGCTGTACCTATTTTTGACAAGAATAAGTCTCCAGTCTATGCGGTGAGTGTGTCTTCGCTGACACCGAAGATGAAGGCGCTTGGCTATGAAGCGCTAGCGAAGAAAGTACAAACCATCACCGGCCGCATTGAACAACAACTTTACGAAAGGAACAAAGATGTTTGATTCAAAAAACAAATTCAGATTAGGTATTTATGAAAAAGCGATGCCGGCGTCACTGACGTGGGAGGAGCGTCTGTTACACGCCAAAGAGGCAGGGTTTGATTTCGTCGAAATCTCGGTGGATGAAACGGATGAGCGACGAGCGCGTCTCGATTGGTCCGACGAAGAGATTTATGCGCTGCGTCATCTGTGTGAAAAACACGGTTTGCCACTGCAATCCATGTGTTTGAGTGCGCACCGTAAGTTTCCTTTTGGTTCCATGGATGACGCCGTTCGCAATGAATCCTTAGTGATCATGGAGAAAGCGATCGCATTGGCTTATAAGCTGGGTATTCGCTGCATACAGATGGCGGGTTACGATGTGTACTATGAGCCGCAATCACAAGACACACACCTTCGTTTTATCGATGGGATGAAGCAAGCCACAAAAATGGCTGAGCGTGCTGGTATCATGTTGGGTGTGGAAATTATGGATACCCCCTACCTAAACTCGCTGAGTAAATTTGAAGTGCTGAAACGCGAAATTCCATCGCCTTACTTCATGGCTTATCCCGATGTTGGGAACATCACGGGCTGGAACTACGATGTGTGTACTGAGCTTAGACTGAGTCGGGATCATCTTGTGCAGGTTCATTTAAAAGATACGCTGCGTGTGTCTGAAACGTCAAAAGGGCAATTCCGCGATCTTGTGATTGGAGAAGGACAAGTGGATTTCCCTGCCATCTTTAAGACGCTGGCGGAAATAGAGTATAGCGCACCACTTGTGATCGAAATGTGGGCTCAAAATGACAACTGGTTCGAAGATATCAAGCAGGCGAAAGCGAAGTTGAAGACCCTTGCAAATGATGTGGGTTTTGAGTTGTAAGCCCTCTCCAATTTTTGACTAAACGGACGTGAACACATGACCATTTTAAGAACCGCTTTTTTTGAAGCCGATTTATCCGACGCACAAAAGCAAGACTTTTATCAGTATATGGAACAGGAAGTGGTGCCGATTATCCGTACCTTTCCAAATAACCAAGGAGTGATCCTCAACAAGCCAGAGGCGATTGAGGCAGAAGGGCTTCAGCAGCTATTGTTGATGATGCAGCATAGCTACGCTGATCAAGAGACAATGGATGCTGCGTTGGCATCGGAAGCTCGAGTTAAGAGCATGCATGCTACAAAAGCGATCATCGATAAGTACAATATCCGAGTTCACCACATTAACTTTGTGCGTGACTAGTTAGTACGGTGCCATATAAGAAAGCAGAAGGTTTCCTTCTGCTTTTTTTTTCTTCATGGCTGGCCTCCATCTAGTGATTTTACTAGGTCAATCCCTTTCGAGGTGCAGAATGTCTTCTTTAGCCAAAAGAGATTCAGCGTTGGTGTTATTGTCGTTGATTTTTTTCATTTGGGGACTGATCACGGTGGTCAGTAACTCTCTTATTCCACACTACAAAGCGGTATTCGCGTTGGATTATAAGACTGCGATGCTGTTTCCGATGGCGTTCTTCATCTCTCGTATCGCGGTATCGATTCCTACCTCGTTTGTGATGGCAAAAATAGGCTATAAAGCGACGTTACAATATTGTTTATTTTGGTGTTTTAGTGGCTGTTTAGTGATGGCCTATTTGGTTCAGTCTGAAGAATTACTGCTGACGTTAGTGGGTATTTTCATCATGGCATCGGGTATCTCCGCGATCCAAGTGGTGAGTTCTCCTTATGTGTCACTGTTGGCCTCACCGGAACAAAGTATCCGTCGTCAAAGCATTGCGACTGCTTCAAACTCTATCGGCACCGTACTTGGGCCGATTGCGTTAAGTGCAGTGATAATTGCTGCGAGTGGGATGGGGTACTTCAAAACAGCGGAACAGATTTCGATATTGTTTCTGTGCATTAGTTTGTTTTTTCTCATCTTGATCATTTATTTTCGAGTGATCGATTTACCTGATATTCAACCTAATGTTCGTCGCGGATTTTGGAAAGGGCTGGGGGCACTTATTAAGCAGGCTGACTTTGTGAAATTGGCTCTGGTTTTGCTCCTATATATTGGGGTCGAAGTGTGTTTTGGTACGTTTACTATTACCTATTTGGCCGATGAAAACTATGGTGATCTCGGACTCGTACGAGCTACGCAAATCATAGCAGGCTATTGGGCATTGATGTTTTTAGGGCGTTTAATGTTTGCCAAGTATGGTTCTCGAATCAATAGCCTACGTCTGTTCATCATCATGTGCAGTGTATCGATTATGATCTGTTTATTGGCAATACTAATCACGGATGTGTTTATTGGCTATGTGTTAATTTGTGTGGGGCTATGCAATTCAACCCTGTACCCGATCATTTATGCACGAGCTCTGAGCGCGGCAAAGCAATACAGCTCGCAAGGAGCGGCGATATTAATTATGTGTTCCATTGGGGGGGCGCTATTACCGCTTGCGCAAGCGACGATGGTGGATCTTGTGGGACTTAGAGTGAGTTATTGGCTGCCGGCAATCAGTTACTTATTAATGATAGGGCTGTTTGTTCAGACCGCTACCCAGGTAACCGCTCAGACAAAAACTTAAATAACAAAGACGCGTGTTTCGAAGGAATAAGCTGTCAGTGGCAAGTGCCGCCACTGATCACACTTAATGCGCATTGGGAGTGAAATTAAACCCAAGCTGAAGCGAGTAGTAACACCATGGCTGTCATCGCAACACCTGATTTTACAAAAAATAGAACTTCAGAAGCCAAAGATGAAGCTGGCATTTGAGCCGGTTGAGAAGCCGCGATGTCATGGGTAATAGTTGTAGTATTCATACGTTTATTCTCATTGATTGTGTGATCTATGGCGAATTATGAACCTAATTGTGACCACGGTCAATGTAAATTGTACTTTAATTACACAATGAGGTGGTGCGGAATAAACTTAGAATGGTGAAAAATAGGCAATATGATTACAGGAAAACAGAGCCTTCCCTTTATCGTATTGTGAATTCTTGGGGCGACAGAGGCTATTTATCCCTGTGCTTTATTGGCAGGAAAGAAGTCAATGATGTCGCCTTGCGCCACTAAATAACAGTCCATCCCTGCACGATTGGCAGCCTGACGTCCAATGGTTGTGTCTTCAAAAACCACACAGTCAGGAGCAGGCAGTGACAATTGCTGGGCGACTTTTTCAAAGGTGTCTGGATTAGGTTTATGGTTTTCCACGTCGTCAGAGGTGACGAGTACCTGGACCATGCTAAGAATATCTGTTGTGTCGAGTATTTCTTTGGCATGTTTATATTGCGCACCTGTACCAATGCCAATCGGTTTGTTTTTGTAATTTTCTTTCAGGATCTTGTAGATCTTCGGGATGATGTCACCCTTGTTCTCAATACCTTCAAATACGTTAACTTTATGCCGGGTAATGGCTTGAGCATCGAGATCAAGGGGGTAGCGTTTGAGGATTTCTAGTGTCACCTTGCGTGATGGCATTCCCCCGAGTTGATCGAGCCATTCCTTATCATAAGGAATATTGAACGCCCGGCAGGTCGACTCCCATGCGGTAGCGTGCGCGACCATGGAATTCACCAATGTGCCGTCTAGGTCAAAAATGATGCCTTGGTATTTGTCTAAATTCAGCATGAAAGTGCACCTTAATTCTGGTTATTGTTTGCTGCCTTGTTTAGCCATAGGCGAACCGTCGCCGAGAGTTTATTGAAAGGATATCGGCGACAAGGTATTGTCCCATGCCCGATTGAGAGGTCAATATTATTGGACTAGAAAGGTGTGTCGGTGTCAAAAAAAGCCGAGCAAATTACTCGGCTATGGTTACAGAGATCCAAACTGTTGTCTGACGTAGTTACATCAACCACTTCCACCAGATGAAAACAGCTAAGAAACCAAAGAGGTAAATTAGGCCTACCCAAGACAGTGCTTTAAGTTTAGGGCCCTGCTGTAAAGAGGCGGGAAGGGTGGCTCGTGAGACTAGGATGTAGTTCAACAGAGCAAAAATTGGCGTCGTTATAAACGCAAGAATCATGGCGAAATTGAGTAAAGGCATCAGTGCCGACGCAAAGAAGGCAATAATAGCAATCGCCGCGGTGGCGACCACAATCACCCACGCTTGAAAGTGCTTAGAATTGTCTTCTTGCTGCTTTTGTAGCAAACGTTGAGATTCCGCAATCGCTCGTGAATACCCATCAATGACCGTAATGGTACTGCCAAAAATACAAAAGAAAGCAATGACGGCAATTAAGTAGCGTGACCATTCGCCAATGGTAGAAGCATACATGCCCACAAGCTGATGAGAGAAGCCAACGCCGGATGCGGATAACGCCGTACCAGAACCATTAATCACTAGTGCGCCGAGTGCAAGGAAGACGATGGCGAGCGCTGCAGTAGCAATGTAACCGACATTAAAATCAAACAACGCGGACTCTGGTGTGACGGTTTGCTTTTTACACTGGCTTTTTAGCCACATTGACGTCAGGCTTGAAATTTCAATGGGAGCTGGCATCCAGCCCATGGTCACCACGATAAAGCCAATCGAGGCAATCGTCCAAGGTGAAGGCGCTTGATAATCCGCTGGCGCGACGCTGCCATTGGAAGCGGCGATACAAACCGCCGTCACGGTGGCAATCGTCAAGACGGCCATGATGACTTTCGAGAGGGTATCGAGCGCGCGATAGTGACCAGCAAATAAAATCGCTAAACAGGTCGCAAGCACAATGCCAGACAGGGCGACGATTGGCAGGTCAAAAGGTAAAAAATAACCCAGTAGACTGGCACTAAATAACAACAGTGCGGCGGTATTCACGACGCCAGAAATGACACTGAGTATGGTAAATACCCATAAGTAGCCACGACCTAACGTGGCATAGCCTTGGATTAAACTGCCACCCGTGCCCATGGTGTACTGAATGCTCGCTCGGAAAAAAGGGTATTTGAGAAGGTTAACCAGCAAGATGAGAGCGGCAAGTTGCCAGCCATAAATTGCCCCAGCTTTAGTTGAGGCAACAAGATGCGATCCCCCAACGGCAGCGGCCGCCATCATGATGCCAGGACCAAGTGAGCGGACCAATTGGGCGAAACCAGAGCGTCTCGGCTCAGGTGAAGAGAGGGTATTCTCCATAGAGTAAATTCCTTATCATTATTATCCATAAAGGGGCACAGCAAAGCGCGTTCAAAAATGTGTACACATCACGCTAAAATTATTTTGCCACCGTTGTTTTTCTACAGGTTTTACAGTGAGATGCAACGAATGGCGCTGGTTTTAAATTGAACAATTAGTGCTAGCTGCTGATTAGTGGATAGTATTTAGAGGATTGCACCAGGTTTGTTGCTATGGATTGGTTTTTTACGGCGTGGTTAGAGATAAAAAAGTGGAAAAAAAACGACGTAGATACATGGCTTTTAAAGCGTGGGATAGCTGGGTGAGGGTAATCGTTTAGATGCGCCTAATAGCTTAGGTGCGAGTAACCACTAGCTCAGTGTATCCGGTCTGAGGATCGTGCTCTCGAGTAAAACTAACTTGAGAATATTGATGGATGATGAGTTCAGCCGTGGTATCAACAAGGCTTCCTTCTTGTAAATGCCCACCCATCACTCGTCCCTGTGAGTCAGCGACAGAAATATGAATGTGTTGATGGTTAGGGGTCAGTGTGCCCATGAGAGACACAATCTCAAACGGTTGCTGCATCGACAGTGACTTGGTTGCTCCCGCAAGCCGAATATGAATGCTGTCTAAACAGCCGACACAAGACGCAATACTGCCGGCTTGAATCTGGTGCTGGCTTACCAGCGCTTGAATTTCACGCTTTAGATCTTGTCCCTTGGTCAAGCGTACGGCGATAACGGTATTATTACTATTATTACTATTAGCGTCGTGTTGTTTATTACCCATCGTCGTTGTCCTTAAATATCGTAAACCTCGTCATGGTCACCTTATCGCCGAGCTGAGCTGCAGACACAAAGGGCAAGTTGCGCTTGCCCTTCTCGCCCCCTTAAGCGTCAGCGGGTGAGCGACGTTTAATTTGTTGGATGACCAGCCCAATCACTATCAAGACTAAACCCACCAAGGTCGACGGATGAATTTCCTCGCCAATGACATAGGCCAGAAGCAGCAATGAAATAAACGGCGAGGCGAAAATAAGGTTACTGATACGAGCGGTGTTTTGTGTCAATTTCAGTGCGCTTAGCCACAGTACAAAGGTAATGCCCATCTCAAAAAGACCAACATAAGTGACCGCCAGCCAGCCTTGCGCGCTAATGCCGCCCCAAGATGCGCCTTCATACATGGCGACACCAAAGGCCAAAGGCAGCGCCACCAAAAAGCCAAGCAACACTCCAACCACAGGGTCGGCAGTATTTTTTGCATTTAGGATCCAATAACTGGCCCATAGCAACGTCGAAATGAGCGCCAGCCCCACACCTAGAGGGCTATCAAATTGCAGCCCCAGTACGTCGCCTTTTGTCGCAATGACAACCACACCAAAATAGCCAAGCAAGCAGGCAATCCAATCTTGACCACGGATTTTTTGTTTTAAGAATACGGCAGCCATTAAAGTCAGCGTGATCGCCCAACTGTAATTGATGGGCTGAGCTTGTGACGCTGGCAGCAGTTCGTAGGCCTTAAATAAAATCAGATAGTAGGCGAACGGATTGATAATGCCGAGTAAGACGTAATACCACGGGTTGGATAGGAAGGTAGTTTTGATTTGTTTTATCGAGCCCTGTACACCACACACCACCACGAGTGCAATCGCTGAAACCAGTGAGGCAACAAAGACCATTTGGGCCGGAGTGAACTCGGCCAGTGTCAGTTTAAATGCGGTGGCAACTGTCGACCAAAGGAGCACAGCAGACAGAGCAAAGAATAAAGCTTTTCGTTCGTTTAGCATGAGGGTGTGGTACGCGATTGAGTAAATAAAGTGCCAGCATCTTACCAGTGAATAGCGTTCTGAAAAGCAAGAGTTTGTGGATCTTGAAGGGGGTCACAATGAAATCAATGCCGGGAGGGGCGTTAGGTCAATTAAGGCGGTAGGTTTGTGATGGTGTTGACCAAATAAAAACAGCGTTGTGCGATTTTGAACAGTGAAACGCGCCATATCCACTAACGTTAGTAGGGCGTGATAGCGAAGGACATATTGGCGAGTTTCCGCTGGCAAAGACAGGCGGTTGAAGTCACGGCTGCCTGAACGATTAATCGCGCGTTGCACGCGTCCTTCTCCTGCATTGTAGGCGGCGAGCGTTAGGTTGATATCACCATCAAACTTTTGATAAAGAAAATTGAGGTACTTAAGCGCGGCGGTACTGCTGGCATCAATGTCGAAGCGTTCATCTTTTTGGGCATTGACGATGAGCCCAAATCGGGTGGCGGTGGCGGGAATGAGTTGCCATAGCCCCGCGGCATTGGCGGCGGACACGGCGTTAGGATTGTAGGACGACTCTAACATGGGCAGGAGTATGAGATTGTTTGGCAGCGAGTAATCAGCTAACTGTTTGAACAGCTGTTGTATCAGCGGGTTATAAGTATCGAGCTTGGCGAGGATAGGTGCTTGGTATGGCTGTAGCTTTTCAATATGCGGGGCGATGAGTTGGGGTGATATTATTGAATGGGACGAGGAAACTGCCCAACTTGAATGCAACACCGCACCCCAAAGGCTAAAGATAACAAAGGTCAATCTTCGCCTAGCGCGCATACTCCTCACACACTACTTTCTCTTCATACGTGATAGCGGGTTTGCCCATCAGTTGACCCAGAAGCTCATGAAACGCCGCCGAGCTTTGACCGTTCTCTTGATTGTAGCGCTGACACTGTTTAATGAGTGCTTCCAGTACCGACCACTGCTTTGCAACGTGTGTCTGCAATTTTATCGGTAAGGCTTTAGTCAGTGTTTTCACGCCAACCTCTGAGCTTGGCAGTTGTAATTGCTGCAGGCATAAGGTTCGTGATTTAGCGCCGTAGCTCAGTTTCTTGAGTACAGGAAGTTGTTGCTGAATATTGCGATTGAGCGCGTCACTATCGAGTTTCAGATACAGGGCTTTCTGGTGCTGCAGTAACGCAAGTAACTTTTGATAGAGCTTAATATCCTCAGTGATCGAAACCACAAAGTTTTGCACCAATTCACTTTTTGTGACGGTCATAACGTCATCCTTTTGCTGACACCGACGATAGATGTCGGTCGTATCCTATCGATAGTTTTATGCTTTGACAGGCTTATTCATGTCCGGTGTGAAAACGCATCACCGCTTGCGATAGCGCTTTAACATCCAATCCAAGCTCCCCATTGGCAAGGGCATTTCGCACTTGCTCAACTTTCGCCATATCGACATTCGGCAATGTGGATAGTTCAGCCTGCGCTTTATCTAAAGCGGCAGTATTGGCGTTAAATGTCGCGGCATCGTTAGCTTGTCGGGCCGGAGCAGCGGTTGCTGGCTTACTGTCTTGCTTCAGAAGCGTTTGTGGGACATGCCCGCCCGCTACTTTATCTATCTTCATCATTATTCTCCTGTCGCGTGTCTTCAACCATATAGAGCGACAGGCCTGAGGCTGGCATTAAATGGTTTGCGTTATTTTTTGTACCGTAGAATCGATGAGATTGACGATACTTAGAGTTAAAAACTGTTACCTTGAGTCCAGAATTTTTTCTGTCCTATCGCGCCAGAGAGAAAAGTCATAGAGTTTTTTGGGGGGGAATCTAAAATTGAGTATGCACTTGGTTTGAACCCGTCACAACGGCGCGAATAACTTTTTTTGAACGACTATTTTGTACGTCAATTTGCTCACCTTTTCCCCCCGTCTCCATTGCCACACCGCGTGTTTGGGCGCTGAATTTTCCGCTGCTGGCGATGATGAGCACTTCATTGCCTTTTTGCACTAAAGGAGGGGCGCTGACATAACGTGAATTCACCATTTGACCAGTTCGAAGTCGACGATTGACTTGTTGGCCAGTGGCCCGTTCTAGGGTGGCAATAAAGGGGGTGTCTCGAGTTAACTCACGTCGCTCAAGTTTGATGTCCGCTAGGGTAATTTCACTGTCGCGAGATAAGGCTTTCGCCGCGACAACGACAGGCAACGTTAATGTCGATCGCACCGTGGTGTTAATGCGCCATTCATTCACGCCATCTTGGCAAATGACACTGCGTTTTAGATGACCAATGGGCATGGACTGGTTATCACGTCCGTTAATCATGAGTGGTTGTTGGCAGCGCGGTAAGTGTTTTACTGACTCTGGAACGAAGGTCACGAGAGCGATGTCAAACGCGCCCCATTTTTGCTGCTTTGCCAGCAAGTTAAGCTCAGATTTGACGGATTGCTCTACGGTTTGGCGAATATCGTCGGCGCTCATTGTCGTCACTTGTTGTGACATCACGGCGCTAGAAAATATCATCCAAATAGCACTTCCTACTCGCTTCCCTATCATGACTACTGCTTCCGACAAACGGAAGGATGACTTCCCTTTGCTTTTTTATGTTGTTGTTTTTAAATGAAAATATTTATGGCACGTATATTGTAATCTATTCGCTGTACTTGGCGAATGGAAAAGGAATATGCGATGGCAATCAGCTTTGAAAATGCACTAGGTGTCCACCCTAACGCGCTCGATTTTAGAGTGCAACGTACCAAGGTCTTGGCAAGTAACTTAGCAAATGTCGATACCCCTGGATACCTCGCAAGAGATCTTAGCTTTAAGACTGTGATGGGGAAAATGACGCCTAATGGTGTGCAACCGCAAGTTCCCCAAATGATGGCAGAAGCGAAATATGCCATGCCTTACCAGAACAGCAAAGACGGTAATACCGTTGAGCTAGGTGTCGAGCAAGCCAAGTTCGCGCAAAACAACATGGATTTTCAAACTAGCCTGACGTTTCTCAATATGAAGCTAAGTGGGCTGGCGAAAGCAATTGAAGGACGTTAATCATGTCATTTACTGATATCTATTCAATCGCAGGGTCTGCGATGACGGCGCAAACGGTGCGCCTTAACACGGTCGCCAGTAACTTAGCCAATGCGGATGCCGTCTCTGCCAACCCGGATGACGCCTACAAGGCATTAAAGCCCGTGTTTGCTACGGTATATAACCAATCACAGCTGTCTGCCGACCAAGCGGTATACCCCAACGCTGAAGTCCGTATTGTCGATGTTGTACAAAGTCAGGCTCAAGCCGAGCAGCGATTTGAACCCAATAACCCGCTCGCCAATCAGGAAGGCTATGTCTACTACCCTGGAGTGGATGTGGTGACGGAAATGGCCGACATGATGTCGGCAACGCGCAGCTTTGAAACCAATGTGGAAGTGTTGGCGAATGTCAAAAGCATGCAGCAAGGGCTACTTCGCCTAGGAGAGGGACGTTAATGAGTATTGCACAATTTACGGCGTTAGACGCCGATGCGCCGCTGGCAACCCAAAGCAATGCAGGGATCTCGGCGAATCCGCAAGATATGAACAGCGCCAGTTCATTACAAAATGAATTCATCAGTTTAATGGTGGCGCAGATTCAAAATCAAGACCCACTGAATCCCCTTGATGGAACGGAATATGTCAGTCAATTGGCTCAGTTTTCTCAAGTACAAAGTACCGAAAACATGTCGACGTTAATGCAAAACAGCATGGTATTGCTCGACAACATGCAAGTGTTATCAACCGCAGGACTCGTGGGGCAAACCGTGTACGTCAACAGTGATGAATTTGAAATGGGTGAAGGGGTGCAGAGTGGCAAGATCGAGCTCGCTCACCCGTCGAATCAAGTGACATTGGTGGTGGAAGATGAATTCGGTCAAAAAACAAAGGTGCCATTAGGTGCTCACGCCGCCGGTGATGTTGATTTTTCTCTCGATCCTGAAAAGCATGGATTGAAGCCCGGAAATTATCGCGTATCGGTGGAAGTACAAGAAGGCCAAGCGGCACCGAATCTATTGCTTGCTGGTGAAGTTGAGCAAGTTCGAATTCCAAGTACCGGTGGTGCCGCACTCGTCAATATTACCGGTGTCGGCAGCGTACCTTTCTATCAAATCAGTCAGTTCGGTGCCTAGCGCCTAGCTATGTGTTAAATGCTAAGTGTTAAACGCTAAATATTAAACGCTAAGTGCAACTTGTAATTGAATATAACCATTAATTGAGCACCAACTAAAAAGACAAAGAAGAGGACATCATGAGCTTTGATATCGCACTCAGTGGCTTGGACGCCACCAACTCACAACTTAATACCATCAGTCATAACATTGCTAACGCGTCGACGTATGGTTTTAAAGAAGCAAGAACAGAATTTTCAGCGGTGTACAACGGTATGCAGGCAGGAGGTGTGGAAGTCGCCGCCATTTCGCAAAACTTTGATAAAAATGGTTCGGTATCAGGTACGGGTCGCTCAATGGATTTAGCGATTAACGGTAATGGCTTCTTTGTCACCAAAGACCATATGGGTCAGATGCTGTATACCCGCGCGGGTGTGTTTGGTACCGACAAAGACAATTACGTTGTCGGCAATACTGGCGCCAAGCTGCAAGGCTATAGCGTAGATGGCAATAATAACCTACTCACAGGCTCCGTTGGCGATGTCAAAATCAGTACGTCATCATTAGCAGCGCAAGCCACAGATAAATTAGATTTTGTCGCCAACTTTGATGCTAGCTCAGGTGTGATTGACCAAGCGGTGAATCCATTTGATGCCACGGATCCGAATTCTTTTAACTCTTCTTACACGACCAAAGTTCATGATTCGTTGGGTAATTCTCATACTGTGACGCAGTACTTTACCAAAACGGCGGACAACACATGGCAAGTGAATGTAGAGGTGGATGGTTCGGCAACGAACCCTGCGACGACGCAAAGCGTGACGTTCAATCCGGATGGCACATTAGCCTCACCAACCGGCAGTTTTAATGTGGCTTTCCCGGCAGCGGGCGCCAACAGTATGAGTGTGGACATCAGCTTAGCGGGCAGTACCCAGTTTGGCGCGGCGTTTGGCGTGAGCACCAATAGTCCTAATGGTTATACCTCCGGTGAATTAGCGGGTGTGCGCGTAGAAGACAACGGTATGGTTTTTGCGACTTACACCAATGGTCAATCTCAGCTGCAAGGTCAGGTGGTGCTCGCCAATTTCGCTAACCCACAAGGTCTAGCGAAAACCAATGGTACGGCATGGACGCAAAGTTATGGTTCTGGCGCACCTGTGATGGGGACACCGGGGACAGGCGTGTTGGGTGACTTAACGCCGGGCGCACTGGAAGGCTCGAATGTGGATTTGACCTCAGAATTGGTGAACTTGATGACCGCGCAGCGCAACTATCAAGCGAATGCCAAGACTATTTCGACCTCGGACAAGCTGACTCAAGCCCTGTTCAACGCAGTATAAGGAATCGAGCATGGACAGCTTATTGTTTACCGCCACCACAGGCGCCAGCCGGGTATTAAAAGCCCAGCACGTTCGTTCAAATAACTTATCGAATGCCGATACCACCGGCTTTCGCGCCGATATGGAGCGGGTACAAAGTGTGCCGTTGCAAGGCTCTGGTTTTGACGGTCGCACGATGGTCGTCACCAACTCCGCGGCGACGCGTTTTGATGCTGGCGATGTGGTGAAAACCGGTCGGGCATTGGATGTGGCTGTGATGGGGGATGGCTTTCTAACGGTACAAACCCCAGCAGGCGATGAAGCCTATACCCGCGCAGGCAACATTAAAGTTGATGAGTTGGGTGCGATGAGCATTAACGGTTTCGCGGTGATAGGCAATAACGGTCCTATGGTTTTACCTGATTACCAAAAAGTCGAAATCAGCGAACGAGGCCGCGTGTCGATTATCCCTCCCGGTGGCAATGCCGAAGTGGAAGTGGGGGAGCTGAAATTGGTTAAACCTGAACCGACTCAGCTGCAGAAAGAAAGCGACAGCCTATTGCACAGTAATACCGGTGCCCCATTTGCGGCAGACGCGACGGTCAATCTGGCGCCTGAGCACATTGAAGCGAGTAACGTTTCAGCAATCGATGAGTTACTCAGTGTGATGTCACTGACTCGTAACTTCGAAATGCAGATTCGCATGATGAAAACCGCAGAAACACTGGCACAAGCGGGCAATAAATTGATGAGTGCTCGTTAACGCGCACAATCGTTAACACGCACAATAAAGGAGCAACACAATGCATTCAGCACTCTGGATCAGTAAAACGGGCATGGCCGCGCAAGACACCAAGATGACGGCCATCTCGAATAACCTCGCCAACGTCAATACGGTCGGTTTTAAGCGCGATCGCGTGGTCTTTGAAGATCTGTTTTATAGCATTCAGCGTCAACCGGGCGCCCAAGTGGATCAAGTTAACCAACTGCCAACCGGGGTGCAGTTAGGTAGCGGTGTACGCGTAGTGGGGACACAAAAAGTGTTCACTCAAGGTAGTGCACAAAATACCGGACAAGAGTTGGACCTCGCCGTGATGGGGCAAGGTTTTTTTCAAATAGAAAACTCCGATGGGCAAATCATGTATACCCGTAACGGCCAGTTCCATGTCAACTCAGAAGGCTTGATGGTGAACAGTCAGGGGTTGCCACTGGAGCCTCAAGTGCAGCTGCCAGATAACGCCTTAAGTTTGTCTGTTGGGGTGGATGGGACCGTCACGGCCACAACCGCAGGCAGCACGGTACCGCAAAATCTTGGCCAGATTTCATTGGCAAAATTCATTAACCCTGCAGGCTTAGAAGCGGTCGGCGGCAACTTGTTTAAAGAAACCGAGGCCAGCGGTCAGGCCGAAGAGTTGATTCCTGGCGAAGATGGCGCCGGCAGTATTAAACAAGGCGCGCTAGAAGGCTCTAACGTGCAGGTGGTCGAAGAGATGGTCGATATGATCACCACTCAACGCGCTTATGAGATGAATGCCAAGGTGGTGTCTGCCGCTGATGACATGCTCAAGTTTGTCGCTCAAGCCATTTAAGCAGTCGCGACACGCGTAAGGATTTTTGACATGACATGGCGTTCAATATTGATCACTGCAATGCTATTGCTCGGCGTAACCGGATGCTCTGTCCGTCAAGAGTTCGTGCCGCCAGAGCCCGACGAGCAAAAGTATGCTCCGCCAGAGCTGAATTACGATTTACCTGAAGCTGCTGGTGGCAGCCTGTATCGCCACCGCTATAACTTAACCTTGTTTCAAGACCGCCGAGCCTATCGTGTTGGTGACATGCTGACCATCTTGCTCGCGGAAGAAACGCAATCCAGTAAGAAAGCCGATACCAAATTTGGCAAATCGTCGAGTGTGAATTTTGGAGCGGCGACGATTGGCGGTAAAACGCTGGATGAAACCGCGGTTGGTCTCAATGGCGACCGTAATTTTGATGGCTCTGCCGCCAGTTCGCAGGGCAACAGTTTGGAAGGCGCGATCACGGTCACCGTGCATGAAGTGTTGCCTAATGGCGTATTGCGAGTCAGTGGAGAGAAATGGATTCGCCTTAATCAAGGGGACGAATTTATTCGTGTGACAGGGATCGTACGCATTGATGATGTCGATCGTTACAACCAAGTCTTTTCCCATCGTATTGGTGATGCTCGTATCACTTACTCAGGACGTGGCGCATTGGCTGACAGTAACTCAGCTGGGTGGTTAACGCAGTTCTTTACCAGCCCATGGATACCTTTTTAATGAATCGACAACAAATAATGCTCACCACACTATTTTTGGTGTTGACGCTTGGCTTGGTCACGACAACAAAAGCAGAGACGCCGATTCCAATCATGGACTTGGTGGATGTTCAGGGCATCCGCAACAACCAGTTGGTGGGCTATGGTTTAGTGGTGGGGTTAGACGGTCAGGGTGACCGTAACCAAGTGAAATTTACCGCTCAGTCCATCATGAACATGTTGCGTCAATTTGGCGTACAAATTGATGATGCCGATAACCCCAAACTGCGTAATGTGGCGTCGGTCAGTGTCACGGCGATGGTCGATCCCATGGCTGGCCCGGGGCAAGCCTTAGATATTGTCGTGTCTTCTATTGGTGATGCGAAAAGCCTGCGAGGCGGCACGCTTTTACTTACGCCATTACGAGGCGTCGATGGCGAAGTATACGCGGTCGCACAAGGTAACTTGGTGATTGGTGGTGTGTCGGCAGAGGGTCGAAGTGGTTCGAAAATTGCTGTGAATACCCCCACCTCGGGACGCATTCCTAATGGCGCCATACTGGAGCGAGAAATCCCATCAGACTTTAATAGCCGCGATCAAGTCACCCTGCATTTACGCAAAGCCAGTTTTACCACCGCGAAAAATATCGCCCGTGAAATTAACGCCACCTTTGGGCCCGATGTCGCCATTGCGGTCAATAAAGCCCGTGTAGATATGCGTGCCCCGCAAGATACTCAGCAGCGAGTCACGATGATGTCGATGTTAGAAGAAATGAGTGTGGTCGAAGGGCGTAAGCCTGCGCGTATCGTCTTTAACTCTCGTTCTGGCACGGTGGTGATTGGCAAGAATGTCAAAGTCAGCGAAGCGGCGGTGAGCCATGGCAATCTGACGGTGACTATTTCCGAATCACAGCGGGTAAGTCAGCCTAATGCCTTCGCCGATGGCGACACGGTGGTGGTCGACCAATCCAAAATTGATATTAGTGAAGACCAAGCGCAAATGGTGATTTGGCCGCCTGGCACTGAGCTCAATACCATTGTCAATGCCGTGAATAGCCTTGGTGCCACTCCAACGGATTTAATGTCTATTTTACAGGCGCTGCATGAAGCGGGTGCGCTTAACGCCGAACTTGTCGTGATTTAGGAGAACAGTATGAAGATAGATGCGCCGAATTCGACGGTGAGTAACCAAGTGCTGTACCACGACAACGCAGCACTGGCGAACATTAAGCATAGCCAAGATTCTCAAACGGCACTCAAAGAAGTCGCTGGGCAGTTTGAGGCGATGTTCTTGCAAATGGTGCTGAGACAAATGCGCAGCAGCAGTGATGTGCTGGCCGATGAAGACAGCCCGTTTTCATCGCAGCAACAAGGGGTATTTCGAGATATGCACGATGGCCAGTTGTCCATTGAACTCGCTCGAAAGCAGCATTCTGGTATTGCCGATATGCTGGTTAAGCAGCTCAGCCCCTCTCATGCTGAAGTGCAGTTTGATACCAATAGTGCATTGGCGATGGCGTCTGCGAATGATTTGGAAGCAAGCTCACAAGCCAAGTTAATGGCGAGTAATAAAGTACCCTCGGAGGTTAATGCATCACCTGCCAAGGTCGCCTTTAGTCTGCAATCCCCGCAAGAGTCTGCCACCACAATGGCATTCTCCCAGCCTCTCATGAGAACAATGGAGCGTGAGCTATTATGAATCTCGTCAATATTGCGTTATCTGGCATGAATGCCAATCGCGTTGCGCTCGATGTGACGGCGCAAAATGTGGCCAATATTAATACCCCTGGCTACAGCCGTCAGCAGGCTATGATGGCGTCCATTGCTGGGGGCAAGTACAACGCGACTAGCCCGGGTATGGGGGTCGAGGTCACTAGCATTCGTCGTGTTACCGATCAATATTTAGTGTCGCAAACGTGGTCAACAAGCAGTGCTGCTAATTATTCCGCCAGCTACATGAGTAGCATGAGCCAGCTCGAAAACATGCTCGGCGCGGATGGTTTTAGTTTGAACCAAGGATTGGACTCTCTGTTTGCCTCACTGAATGATGCGACATCAAAGCCAGAGTCTACACCGCTCAGGCAACAAATTATTAATGAATCTGAAGCATTGGCGCGTCGGTTTAATACCCTGACAGAGTCTTTGCACAATCAACATAAAGATACGCACGAGCAGAGAAATGCCGCGATTTCTCATGCCAACAGTCTCATGGCCAATATCGCGGAAGTGAACAAACAGATTGTTGAGACCAACGGTACGGGCGGCAATCCCGCTCAGCTTATGGATACTCGCGATAACCTCATTGGTTCGCTGTCGGAAGTGATGGCAGTAAAAACCACCAATCAACCCGATGGCAGTGTGCAGGTATCACTCGCGTCTGGGCAGCCTCTCGTATTAGGCGGTGATGCTGGTTCAATTACTGCGATTCCCGATGCCAGTGACCCGTATTTGGCTCAGCTGCATATAGAGTTTGGGCAACAGACCTTTGCCACTAATGGTGATATTGGCGGTAAGTTAGGCGCATTGCATGAATACCAAGTCGACGTACTCAAACCTAATCAAGACGCTTTGAATGACATGGCGATGCATCTCGCCGATGAGTTTAATGCCACACTGTCAGCGGGGTTAGATCTTAATGGTAATGCAGGTAAGCCTTTGTTTACCTATGATCCGGCCAACCCTGCGGCCAGCCTTTCTATTAGTGATATTAAAGCCGATGAACTGGCTTTGTCGGGCGATGGTAATCCGGGTAACAGCGATAATTTAACCGATCTTATTGCCATCAGTAATAAGCCAGTAGCGGTGTCGGGGTTTGGGTCGTTATCACTCAATGATGCTTTTACCGCCATGATTGGTGAAACGGCGATTAAAGCCCGCCAAGCCGAGTCTGATTATCAGGCGAAAAACGCTATGAATGAACAAGCTGTTGCAGCGCGCGATAATGTGAGCGCGGTGAGTAGCGATGAAGAAGCGGCAAACCTGATGACGTTTGCCAATGCTCATAATGCCAACATGAAAGTGATCAGCACGGCGAATCAATTGTTTGATTCCGTGCTGCAACTGTTTTAAGGAGCCATGATGAGAATCAGTGATACCCAATTTAGCCAAATGATGCTGCAAAGCTTGCAGTTAAATAATGCCGGTTTAGGCAAAGTGATGCAGCAAATGGCAACGGGGGATAGGCTCACCAAGCTATCGGATGATCCCATGGCGTCGATTAAGCTACTCAACTTAGAGCGAGAAGGCAGCGCGATCAATCAATATCATCGCAATATCGCCAATGTGAAAACGACGTTATCGAGTCAGGAAATTCAGCTCGACTCGGTCACCGATAGCTTACAGAGTATGCGCGAGTTGGTGTTGTGGGGCGCCAATGGCACGTTAACCGACGAAGACCGTGCTGGCATGATCACTGAGCTGGAAAGTTTGCGAGATTCGGTAGAGTCATCCTTTAATGCTCAAGATGAAGAAGGGCACTTTTTATTTTCTGGCACCAAAACGGATATGCCTGCAATTTCTAACTCAGGTGCGGGTTACACGATTGATGGTAATAGCGATAAACGGGTTGTGACGGTTGCCAAGGGCGTGACCATGACATCTAACATGACCGCCAAAGATATTCTCGATCTTGGTGGCGGCAGTAATGTGCTTAACCAAATCGATGCGTTAATTGTCGAATTTAAGAACCCGAGTCCAAATTTTCGAACCGAAGTTGATGCCAGCCTTGCGGCGATCGATGATACCTTAGGTAGCGTATTAGGGGCGATGACTGAAATCGGTGGACGTCATAATAACCTTGATTTACTCGATGGCGCACACAGTGAAAATCAACTCTTTGTTGATAAGGTCACCAGTGATATTTCAGCATTGGATTATGGTGAAGCATCGGTACGTCTGAGTAATTATATGGCGGCATTGCAAGCCACGCAGGCCAGCTACGTGAAAATTAATGACCTGTCATTGTTTGATCGAATTTAACGCATTTAGAGTCAAGTAGGGAACGTAATATGGCAGTAAGTACCGTGGAAGTAAGACCGCATAGTATTAAGTTAAGCGGGCAGGAAACCACTAATATTGCGCCATCTCAAGCCTCGGAACCCAGCTCATCGCTGTCTAAACGTTACCTAACGCCTCAAGCGAATATGACGCCTACGTCCTATTCGCTTTCTGGTATTTTGCTCACGCAAGGCCAGCAACAGGCAACATCGGTACAAATCGCTGATAAAGCGCTGCAGAGTGTGGGGAAAGAGCTGACTCAGATAAAGCGCACGTTAACTCAGGCGCTTAACCAAGGGGTGTCTCCCGCTCTGACCAATGTACTATCTCGGTCAAAACACAATATTGAATCAGCGCTCGATCAGGCGCGCTTTGATGATAAGCGTGTCGTGGATAATGAGCTTAAGCTGAAATTAAACAGTGCCGATGTCAGGCACTTTTCTATTCCTGGCTTAAACGTCAACAGAATGAGTGAGCGCGGTGAGCAAGTGCGTCTTGATTTTCCTGGTCACGGCACGGTTATCATGCAGTTTGATGGACAATCTCAGGCTCAAGGTGATCGCACCGTCAAGCAATTGGATCGAAATTTGATTCCAATGGGCATGCGAGCAAGCCTTGCTCATGATGGTAATATCGTGTTTCAAGCACAAGAGTCCGCCTATCTTGCGATGCAGCAACAAGTTAACGTTACCGGACAGGGACATCGCTTCCCCGCAGGTCAAGCGAACACGTTTACCGTAAAAGCAGAGCCAGATGGTATCGCTGAACTGCGTTTTGACTTGGGTTCTCGCGAGGGTATTAAGCAGTCTATTGCCGCCGTGAACCAGCACCTTCAACAAGCTCAATCTAGCCTGAGAGAGAGCAAACACTTCCAATCTCAACTGAACTCGCAAATGTCACGACTTCAGAGTCAATCTAACCTTCCTTCAGCCAATCAGGTGAGTGGTTCCTTGGCGCAATTTAGCCAGCAATCCCATGATTTCACCAGCACATTCCAAGCGCTTAATGCCCAAGCTAACGTGCGTCGCCACACAGTTGTGGCGTTGTTGAAGTAGTGCCTTAACGAAGCGGTTCTGCTCTTTATCCTAATAACGCCAGCATCAATATAAAAACAGCTTACCCATTGTAATGAGTAAGCTGTTTTTATACCAAAAAGAAAAAATACAAAAAGCAGATAAACGCCAGTAGGGTGGCGGAGAGAGTGGGGTAGATGATATAGCCATCTCTTTGCTGAGTACGGCGAAAACAAAGAAAGCTGAGTAACACGTTGTAGATAACCAATAACAGGCTGATCCCGGTTCCTGCTTTAAGGGTGAGAGTTGGCAACTGGCTTAAGAACAATGCCAGAAGAATATAATCAATAATCACCAACCACAGGAACGCCTTCTTTAGCGAGTCCGGTTGAGACGCAGCAGTATGTGGAGGGGTTTGATTCATAAAGACTCAACTTAAATTCATCAACTGGCGTTCGATTCTTGGTCGGTCACCATTATTCATCACAAACACATGTGTCTATTGCTAGCAAGTTATCTAAAGCATAGAACTTGCTAGCAATAAAACCACTAGAGAGGCTGAGGGGTTATAGGGGGAGAGGTGTCCACCGAATAACCAATCGTGTCGTGCCTGAATACAGGTTGATTGAATTTAGCTTTTTGTCGCGCTTTATTGAGTTCACTGGTTGGTTGCTCGCCAAATAACGTACTGATGACTTGGGCGGCAGGTGTGGTGAGAACAAACAGTTCGATGCGTCTATTTTCGCTCGATTTGGGTTCTTCTCGGTTTAGCAGTGCCCGATCCGACATGCCGGTGACTTGCAATACTCGCTGCTCTGGCATGCCTCCTGCGACCAGGGTTTGCCTCGCTCGATTCGCTCGTGAGGATGACAATTCCCAGTTTGACGAATCACGAAAAGCTTTTTGATATTGGGTCGCGTCAGTATGACCGCTAATAATCATCGGGTTTTCAACGCGGTTAAATATAGGTGCTAAAGCCAGTAATAAATCTTCAAAAAATGGCGTTAATGTTGAGCCACCCCGTCGGAACATATTTTGTTTGTAGTCATCTTGCAGCACGATTCTTAGGCCTTGTGGCGTGACCGTAATGTCGACATTTCCCTCGGCATTAATCTGACGCATAGCGTCATTGATGACCTTAGCAAGGGCGGCGAGACGCTCTTGAGTATCGAATGTGCCGTCAATCAGTGAATCGGATTCTGGCCCATCGCGATCCCCTTGAAAAAAAGAGCTCACCGTGTGCACCGAATCATGACGGCTAGCGACAGAGGAATCTGAAGTCAGGTCGATAGGTGAGATACTTTGTGAGGTATCAAAGAGGTTACCTGTGCTTTTATCAAAGACACTGGCCATCTGTAGGTGAGCGACAATCGCTTTCCGCTCTTCTTTATCAACGACTTGCATCACCCATAATACGAGAAACAGAGCCATGAGTGCGATCATAAAGTCGGCGAAGGCCACTTTCCATGCGCCGCCATGGAACTCTTCTTCATGGCGGCGGCTTGAGCGCCTAAAGACAACGTGCTCTTGTTTTTGCATTATCCCTCCTGTTCAGCGAGCCACCTCTCCATTTGGTTGAAGGTTGGTTTGATGTCGAGCTGAATGTGTTTACGGCCAGCGTCGATGGCGAGCAGTGTTGGCTTTTTCGCAACATACGCCACTAGGGTGGCACGGATGCAGTCAAAGGCTGACATGTCTCGTTTTACGCGCTGAGCCATGGCGTTACTCGCTGGGTCTAAGCAGCAATAACAACCAAAAATTCCTAAAAATGTGCCAACTAGAGCCGCGGCAACGTGATAACCAATCATCGCGATTGAACCATCAATGGCCTGCATGGTGATAATAATGCCACCCACCGCTGCCAAGATGCCGAAACCTGGTAGGGCCTCTGCCGTTCTTTGCATGGAACGTGACGGCAGAAGAAGGTCTGCTTGTATGGCTTCGATCTCTTGTTCTAGTAGCCCCTCTAATTCATGAGGCGACATTTGTCCCATTGCCATTAAACGTAAATTGTCGGTTATGAAAGAAACGAGGCGATAGTCACGGCTAACCAGTGGGTAGCGGTTAAATATTGGGCTTTCTTCTGGATTTTCAATGTGCTTATCCAGCGCTTTAAAGCCGCCGCTGCGCACGGTTTCTAACAGGATTTGTAGTAGTGCCATCAGCTCCATGAAAAAGGCTTGCTCTTCTTTATGGGGCGACAAGATAGAGCGCAGCTGGAGACGCATTTCTTTGAGTACTTGTGGTGGGTTACCAATGATCAGCGAGCCAACCGTTGCACCAATAATGATGAGGAATTCAGCTGGTTGCCAGATCGCCATTAGGCTACCGCCGGCCCAAACGTAGCCGCCGAAGACACACATCAAAATGATGACCGCGCCCATAAATTTTTGCATAGGTGACTCCTAAGAAGATAACAATTGATTGAGTTGCTTGAGAGCTTGCTTGTGAAGCTGACAGATGCGTGGTGGCGTTAAATCGAGTACTAACGCAATTTCATGAAGATTCATGTCGTGTTGATAAAACAGGGTCATGAGTAGCTGTTCACGCTTCGCCAGTTGACCCAATGCGACCTCAAGGCTGCGTCGATGGTGCTCATGTTGAGTGGCGTCATAAGCAGAGTGAATGTTGCCCTCAAGACCACTATCGAGCAGTTGATCTAGGCTTTGCATTTCGCCTGCCATGGAAGCATTAAGGCGAGATAAGTAATCCGCTTGGTCGGTACCCAAAGCGCTGATGATTTCTTTGTCTGTGGGTAGGCGACCTAAAGATTTGGTGAGGTCACGCGTGATGTCGTTAAGTTCGTGGGCTTGCTGACGGGTTTTACGCGAGCGCCAGTCGAGCCGACGTAATTCATCTAAAATCGAACCACGAATTCGGCATACCGCAAACGCAGGAAATTGACTGTCATCGATATCGCCATAACGTCGCCCCGCTTCCAGCAACCCAATAAGCCCAATTTGTTGCATGTCTTCTATGCTGCAATGGGTGGTAGCGTGATGACGCAGTTGGTTGACGACGCGCTTGACGAGTATTTGATGTTGACTCAGTAATCGCTGTTCATCAATGGGCACAGAGGGAGATTGAATCTCTTCTTCTATACCGTAACTGTCCTTGTAATTCATATCCAACATAACGCCACCTACTGCACGACATATTTAGTCAGGAGTACATCGTCAATATCGCGTACGAGATCCGTTTTCTCGAACGCGCCAAGCACGGTCACTTTGACTTCATCTTGCAGCATTGCTAGCGCATTTTCACCGTGCAGCTCCTCATAGGTTTTTTGGCTAAAGAGGTTGAGCATGGCGTTGCGAACTACGGGCATGTAGTCATTAATATTTTCCATACGCTCTGGACGACGGGTTTCAATGGCAAGCTCTAGCATGACAAAGTGAGTTTGCTTCTTTCCTCTCACACTGAGAACTAACTTATCAAGCGCTTGAAAGCTTGGCTGTAGTTGGCGCTCTGGCTGGCTGCTAAATAACTCCGATAGCCATGAATTACTGGTCAAGGTGTTGTTCTTTTCTTGCTGTAGGTACCACGCGGTACCAAAAACCGTCCCGCCAGAGACCAATGCACTGCAGATAATGGTGGCAATAAAAAGAGCAAAAATTTGTTGTTTGGTCATGACCTATTTCCTTATGAATGCACTAGGCGTGAATGTTGAACCAGTGGCCAGAAGATGAGTGAGATGAGAAACTCGTCGGCTCCTCATGTCGTTCTCGTGCGGCGAAGATGCCCACCTCTTCATCGCGGTTTGGCGTGTTGGAAGAAGGGTTGGAGTTGTCACCAGAACCGACTTGCACCTCGACTTGTAGAATATTTTGTTGTTGCAATTCACTGCGTAGTCGCTCCGAAACTTGCATTAACGCCTCGCGCGTTGCCGCTGCATTGGCGTTAATTTGCACACTGAGCCTATCGCCCTCGACTCTAACTGTTAGGTCGAGCTTGCCTAAATCAGGTGGGTCAAGCCGAATGCGTGCTTCTTGTAAGTTTTGCTGCGATTGCAAGGTCACACGGTCATGCAGTACCTGAAGCATCTGCTCTCCCCATTTTCCTGCTTGAGTGTCAATACGGACATTGGCCCACTGCGCCGTACTGGCTTCTGTATGGCTGCTGACCGCTGGCGGCGCTGGAGAATGCGAGGCTGATGGGTTACTAGCGGCAGTTGCCGTCATTAGTAATGAAGGAATGTCATTACCCAATGGTGACGTATTGAGTCGCGAGTGGGCTAGCGCCGTTGTATGAGCCTGTAGTCCAAGCGATGCTTCAAAAGATCGCCCTGTAGACTGACTCGGCGTGCTTACTCTGGCGTCAATAAGTGGACTACTCCCCTGTTCAGGAAGATGAGCTTGAGCCTGCAGAACGCCGTTTTGAATGGTACGGCCTTGTGTCGCCAGCGTCATATTATGTCGCGCGTTCGGTGGTGCGTGAAATGCTCCGTCACTGGGATGGTGAGGCGTGAGCGGCAATGCCGTGGTTAATGCTGGGGCTAGCGTATCTGCGGTGGCATTCATGGCTATCGCGTCGCTAGGCAGCGCATCCGCTTCATTTGATGATGACGGTTCGGTTTTTTTGTCGCCGACCAATTTTTTGAATGACGCGGGCGGGTTTTGTCGCGCATTTTCTTGGCTGGATGGGGCGATAGAGCGCTCACCCTCAGTTCCCCGATGTGGTGTCGTTTGAGTCGTACTATTAGTTGCTGCAGGTATCGTTACCATGGGTTACTCCAGACTCATCGCGAGTTGATAAGCTTGCGCCCGTTCTTTTTGCTCATCGGCTTCACCAAGCTGCGTTTTTAACGCATTGGTCGCTTCAGAAAGCGCAATAAATGCTCGTAAGTGCGCTTGTTTTGCCCGCTCTATCTCAGCGGCTAAACGTGGGTCTTGGCGACCTCCTTTAGTAAAAGGATCATGGGTGACCAAAAGCTCCCTAAGCTGCACGTCGTAGCGCTGAAGGGTGGGCCAGTCTTGTGTTTTTGTCGCAATTTCAATGAGTTGACTTAGGTGTCGAAATCGCTCAGGGGACACCTTATGCGTGTTTGCCAAAATTCAGCCACCCCTCTTTGATTGTGCCCATGACGCGCTCTACATTCGTCAGCTTGTCGATATCGTTGTTGACGCTTGCCTGATACAGTTCCACTTGGCAAAAGTCATACAGTTGATGCAGGTTTTCAGCAATTTCGCCGCCAGCTTCTAAGTCCAATGCACTGTCGAGACCGACTAAAATATTCATGCTCTTGCTGATGCCATCGCCTTTTTCGGCGAGGCGACCTGCAGTGATATGACCGCGCACACGTTCTACCTCATCAAGCAACCCATCAATGAGCATGATGACGAGTTGATGAGGGCTAGCCGCGGCCGCTTGAGCGTTTAAGTCAACCTGTTGATAAGAGTCGTAGCCTGAGTCCATTAGCATTTTTATTGTCTCCTTGGGTTAACCAAACATGCCCATGGTTTGATTCATTTGGGTCATTAAGGTATTCATTTGGGTAAATTGTTTTAGATAACGGTTGTAAGCCATGTCGTATTTGCGATCTAACGTGCTCTGCTTATCGTCAATGCGTGAGATATTTTGCTGTAAGCTATCTTTACGGCTTTTAAACAAGCCAGAGGTCGATTGTAAGAACGGGTTTGCCATCGCATCGATAGAATCGAGAAGGTTACCTTCACCGTTGAACATGGCCTCGAGGGCGGCGCTATTATTGGTTTGTGCTTCTTCAAATTTGCTGGCATCTAATGTCATGGTGCCACTGCGATCGAGCGTGATACCCACTTGGCTTAAGCGCATGCCCTCGAACTCGCCTCGAACTAAGCTGGTTAACTGACTCTCAATTGAACGCAGGGTTGGGTCACTGGCTAATACGCCACGCGATTTATCTTCGCCGCCAATGCCAGTGTGCTCGTCAATGGTGGACATTAGGGTGTTGTAGGCGTCGATAAATTGATTAACTTGCTCTTTGGTCGCTTCAGAATCTGCGCCAATATTGAGGGTGAGGGGAGCCTCACCAGATACTTGAGCTTTGCTGACCGTGAGATCAACGCCATCAATCACGCCAGTAAAGGTATTGCTGCTGTTTTCTAGTTTGAGGCCTGTTCCTTCGGCACCAAGCCAAATGACCGCATCTTGTGGCGTGCTGATGTTGCTGGTGTTAGTGAACGCATCCTCAAACCATGTTGATCCAGTGCCGGAGGCGGAAACATTGATGGTATTGGCGACGCCGGTTTCCGTGCTCGATAACATAAAGTGTGTCTGGCCGTTGGAGCGAACCAGTGTTGCGTTGATGCCCGGGTTGTCTGGGTCGTTGTTGATCGCGGAAACAAGATCCGTCATCGTTGCTTTGCCATCTCCGTCTGTGTCTAGCGTAGAGAGATCAACCGATAAGCTTTCACCGTTAATAGTAAAGTCGAGCGTACCCGTTGTAGGTACTTCGGTGGTTGAATCCAGATTGGCTGGCATGCCCGTTGATAGCTGATGTGCGGTTGCGACTTGCTCCACAAAAACTTGATAACTTCCAGCCATCGCACTGGCATCCGCTTTGGCGCTAAAGAACCCTTCTTGCGAAATGGAGGCACTGTTTTTAATGACGTTTGAGTCAGTACTATTCATTGCATTGACGGCGGTTCTAAATTCTCGAAGCGCCGACTCTACTTTACCTAATGCCGTCATTTGCGCGAGATAGCTGTCCGCTTGCATTTGGTAGCGGTTCTGAAATGGCTGCACGTCATAAGTCGCGAGCTGGGTTGCCATAGTAATGGGGTCTAATGAACTCATTAGAATGCTCCTAATCATGCTGGCTGTATGATTGTGAACAGCACAGAGGTGAACAGTAAATAAATCAAGATGCATGCCATGATTTATTTTGTTTTAAATCAGTTGTTTATGTTTTTTTATTTGTAAGTGGCGGAAGTCTGTTTTCCAGTGGATGATTTCCGCTTTCCGCGAATAATGGTTTTTCACTAGAACAATAAGGCGGCTGATATCATGGGCGTGTTAATTGCAGTGACGGATTCGTTTTGAATTGTGGGATATGGGTTCCGAATTACGACGACTTAGGTGTGGGTAGCTTGGTACAAAAAAACCTCCCGAAGGAGGTTAAGGACGGATGAAGAGCGAATAAAGGAAAACTCTTCGTATCCACAATAACGGCTGGGCTAGACGGGGTGTCATCACATCCGTTATCAAGGATGGGGTAAAATTAGCGAAGCAGTGACATTGCCATACCAGGTAGCTGGTTAGTTTGCGATAGTACCGTTGTACCTGCTTGCATCAGCATTTGGTTCTTCGTCATATTTGAAGATTCAACGGCGAAGTCAGCATCGGTGATACGGCCTTTTGCCGCGGAGGTATTCTCAACCATGTTACCTAGGTTCACGATAGTGTGTTCTAGACGGTTGATGTTTGCACCGAGGCTCGCTCGAGCTGCGCCAACAGTGTCTATTGAAGCTTCGATGGTAGCCAGGATCCCGGCATCGCTAACATTGACAGGAGTTGTACCTGTATTTGCTACATCGGCATAAGCCGTGAGACTAGTAACTGCTGCACCTACCTTACCATCAACAGAAGTTGATAAATCTAACTGCTCATTAGCTGTTGAACCAATTTGGAAAACAAGGCCGCCGCCTTTAATACCGTCTCCGGTCCCCGCGACTGCTTGACCGAATAGAGTATCACCAGCATATTGCGTATTGTTCATTACATTCGCGAGCTCTTCACCTAATTGAAGAAACTCTTCGTTTAGAGCTGTAACATCTTTGGCTGCGTTTGAACCATTTGCCGCTTGAATTGCGATATCGTTCATTCGATAAAGTATATTAGTTGCTTCATCAAATGAGCCTTCAGCAGTTTGTAGCATAGAGATGCCATCTTGCGCGTTTCGCATGGCAACGTTCATACCGCGACTTTGTGACTCAAGACGGTTAGAGATTTGAAGGCCTGCTGCATCATCTGCTGCAGAGTTAATACGATAACCTGTGCTCAAACGTTCCATTGCAGTGTTTAATAGGCCGTTAGTATTGTTTAGTGTATTTTGTGTCACTAGCGACGCGTAGTTCGTGTGCATTGATAAAGCCATTGTCGTTCTCCTTGAATCACTATCAATTTGGGACATTCGCCCCGCTCACTAACAAGAGGCGGTCAGTTAATTTCTAGGATTAACTCAAAAGTGAAAAAAATAGCCAAATTGTTGAAATTGGGCGTAAATGTGTGAGGTTGGTTCAAGGGAAGGGGGTAAATTCGGTTTATGGGTATAGAGCGGTTTCTGGTGCCTAGCGCCTAGAGGGGAGGAAGAGAGTTGAAAGTGGGTCGACATTCTTCGCTTTCGTTGACGATAATTATTCGTCCCACATGATCTCCTCGAACCTCACATCACTTCATTATGCGCATCGCCAAACGATTTAAATGACATGGCGGTGGGTAAGTCGCTGAAATAGCCAAAATAATAGCTCGCCCCAAGTCGTTTGAATTGCGTTAACTCTTCTTGACTGCAGATACGGCCTGCCACCCATTTTATTTTATGTAGCCGACAAAAACGCACTAATGGTAATAAGGCGCTGCGATCTTGTTTACTCTCAATGGTAACTGCGACTTTAAAGGCATCCGGGGCGAGTGGCAGTAAACGGTCGAGTTGCATTTGTGATGGTGAGATATCAAACCATAATGCGTAGGCGTATTCTTTGAGCGTGTCGCTGAGTGGTTGAGTATCGGGATGCAGCGTACTCGTCTCACTTAATTGCAACGAGGGGATGATGTGATAAAACGCACCAGCATGAAAACGTATGATTTGTTTTAGGAAGAACTGCCCTTGTTGCCACAGCAGCGCATCGTGGCTGATGGGAACGACCACATTGCTGATGAGGTCAGGGTGGAATGTTTCAATCTGGAATTTAGTTTGTCGCACTGCCAAATATAAGCTGTAGAGATCCAAGCAAAATCGCATCGACGTCGACAAATCGAATTGATAAACACTTTGCTCGCTATGACTGCCAAAGCGCAGAGTAAGATGTTGATATTCAATATCTCCACTATTGGTGTCTCGAATCGCCTGACAGGCATGATGAATGTCGTTGGCTTCGAACGCAGAAAATATCAACTGGTCGTCTTCCGTGACGACGTGCTGACCGATCAATTGGCTGAGATAGTAATACAGCGCTTGATTTGAAGTGAGATTATCCAAGGTTTCCTACCACGTTTATTTGTTTGTTGTCTGGGATTTCGTTGTATGACAGCACGGCTAGGCCTTGTGAGAAGGTGCGAGCATAGCGAGCGAGCAAGGGCCTTAATTGCGGCATCACCAATAAGATGGGCGCCAGCCCTTGTTGTTTAAGTTGCTGTTTGATTAACGGCATATTTTGTTGGAATTGATTGAGGATATTCGGCTCAATCGGGAAACTATCGAGCATCACGCTGCCGCTGGCTTGCGCCTGTTGCAGGGAGGTCATTAACATCTGTTCCAATTCATCGGACAGCGCGTACACATTTAAGTCTTTCCGTTGACCCGCGATCAAATTCACTAGTGTTCGGCGCAGCGCGCAGCGGACATCAGCGGCCAGTAAGATCGGGTCTTTGGTGTTTTCCGCCGATTCCAGCATGGTATTAGCAATGGTGCGAATATCTTTAAGGGGGACCTGATCGGCAAGTAGTTGCCTGTACACCTTTAATTGCTGTGACAGGCTTAATGCTGCACTTAATGCTTCGCAAAGTTTAGGCGCTTGTTGGCTCAATCGCAGGTTCATTGCATCGACATCATCGTGATTAAACAGCTCGGCAAGATGGGTTTTCATTATTTTACTGATATGAGTGGCAATCACGGTCGCATCGTCTACTACCTGATAACCCATATTTAGAGCTTTGGCCTTGTCTTGATGTGTTATCCATACCGCAGGTAAGTGGTAGGCAGGGTCGCTACCCAAGATGCCGTCAATTTCTCCGTAGGTTTCGCCCACTGCAATAGCCATTAATCGGTCGGGCTCAATTAAGCCTTCTTCAATAATTTCTCCATTGAGTGACAAGGTGTATTGATTGGGTTTGAGGTTCAAATTGTCTCTAATAGCAACTTCTGGCAGTAAATACCCCACTTGCTCGGAGAGGTTTTTACGTACCCCTCGAATACGCTGCGCCAGTGGTGCACCTTGTTCTTTATTGACCAGGTGGACTAAGCGATAGCCTAGCGCTAATGATAAGCTGTGGACGTGCGGAATATCTTCCCAAGCCAATGCAACGTCAGGATTGTCGTGCATGACTTGAGAGATCGCCGCGACTTCATCCAGTTGTGGATCGGCAGGGGTGGATTTGGATTGTCGCCAGCCAGCAAAGCCAAGCGCTGCGGCAAAGGTAAAGAATGCCAGATGAGGCATGCCGGGAACCATGCCGATGATCAACATGACGGTTGCCACCGTAAATAAGGTCGATGGGGTCGCCAGTAATTGCTTTTGCATGGTCTCAGCCATGCTATTTTCGCTGTCATTAATACGCGTCACGATAATGGCAGCTGAGGTAGCAAGTAACAAAGACGGAATTTGTGCGACTAGGCCATCACCGATGGTGAGTAGAGCATAGGTTTTAAAGGCTTCTGAGGCGGCAAGACCGTGCTCAAATACCCCGATACTGATACCACCAATAATATTAATGAACAGAATCATTAAACCGGCGATGGCGTCACCACGAACAAACTTTGAAGCGCCGTCCATAGAGCCGTGGAAGTCGGCCTCGTTTGCGACTTCTTGTCGACGTTGTCTTGCCGATTCTTGATCGATTAACCCTGCATTTAGGTCGGCATCGATAGCCATCTGTTTACCCGGTAGCGCATCGAGAGTGAAGCGCGCAGACACTTCGGAAATACGTTCGCCACCTTTGGTGATTACCACAAAGTTGATGATCATCAAAATGACAAATATCACCATACCGACGACGTAGTTGCCGCCGATCACTACTTCACCAAAGGCTTGAATCACTTTACCCGCCGCATCGCCACCTTGATGCCCTTCCAAGAGAACGATTCGGGTGGAGGCGACATTGAGCGTTAATCGCATGAGCGTCGCGATAAGCAAAATGGTCGGGAAGATAGAGAAATCTAATGGCCGTTTCGCGGTCGTGCTGACCAGCAACACCAGTATCGCGAGGACAATGTTGAAGGTAAACAAAGCATCCAACAACAAAGGTGGTAGTGGCAAAATGACCATCGCCAGAATCATCAGCAGCACCACAGGGATACCAATGTACCCTTTGCTGGTTTGCTGAAGTTGTTTGATTCGGTTCAACATGAAGGTTCCTTTTTCTATAGTTGGCGATGAGAGATAGTTGGCGATGAGTGATTCGTGTGTTCTGTACTCAATATAAATGCCGTAATTTCAACGCTAATGTTGTAAATGTTTTGGTATCGAAAACTGCGGTATCGGCAACGGTTTCTCTCCGGCCCCACGGCGAAATGATCTCAGCTGCATGACGTAGGTCAGAATATGTGCGACCGCAATGTAGAGCTGACTCGGTATGGCTTGTTCTATTGCTGTAGTGTGGTAAATCGATCGTGTCAGCGGAGGGGAATTTAAGATTTCCACCTGATTTTCACGCGCGATGCGCTGGATGTGCATGGCGGCTTCATCAATGCCTTTTGCCACCACAAATGGCGCATCCGATAGGCTGGTGTCGTATTTTAATGCCACCGCATAATGCGTGGGGTTGGTGATCACCACATCGGCTTTCGGTACGGTTTTTTCGATTTTACGACGCGCAAACTGTTGCTGAATTTGTCGAATTCGCTGTTTGACCTCAGGTCGCCCCTCATTGTTTTTATACTCTTCTTTCAGTTCTTGCTTGGTCATTTTGAGCTGTTTTAAGTGTTCCCAACGTTGGTAAGGAATGTCAATGACGCCGAAGATAAGCAGCGCTACTCCCATCAATAGTAAGCCTTCGAATAAAATGGTCATCACCATGGTGACGCCTTGATTTAGGGTGAGCTGTTGCATGCCTAACAAGGGCTGAAGGTTACTGTTGAGGTAGCTGTAGAGCAGAGCAAAAATGACCGAAACCTTGAACGTTG
Source organism: Vibrio qingdaonensis (assembly GCF_026191675.1). Classification (GTDB taxonomy): domain Bacteria; phylum Pseudomonadota; class Gammaproteobacteria; order Enterobacterales; family Vibrionaceae; genus Vibrio; species Vibrio qingdaonensis. Next base: position 83,171 of record NZ_JAKRRY010000013.1, read on the forward strand.
ATTTGAGTAACTCGGCCAGTGAGCGGGTAGAAAACATGCGTTTAATGCCGGACAGAGGACTGAGTTTACTGAGTTTTGGCTGCACGTTGGCGGGGCGAAACATCCAGCCGCCTAAAATTAGGCTGCTAGCAACCGCGACAATCACGATAACTAAGAACATGGGCAGCAGCATGTCGATTAGGATCCCCAAGCTATGACCGAGCTGCTCAATCATTTGCATTGGGTTATCAAGATCCTCACGAATCAGGCTCATATTGAAACGAAAAATACCAGAGATATGCGCCCAAATACTGGGCAGTTGGCTGTTAAAAAATAACGCTACGGCCAGAAAGATAACCGCTGAGGAAAATTCTTTGGCCCGCGGAATTTGTCCCTCTTGGCGCGCTTTTTTAACCTTCTGCGGTGAGGCTTTTTCTGATTTATCTTGGCTAGATTGTTCGCTCATACCCCCCCCACGACAAATCCGTTGAGATGGCGAAGCACCTCATGAACTAGGGCGGTATAGCGACTTGGAATACCCGTAACGGTGAGCAAAATACTGAATAGACCGAGCAGCATGGTCATCGGAAAACCGAGCGCGTAGACATTTAAGCTGGGCGCGGCGCGATTCATCACACCAAAACTGATATTGGCAAGTAACATTGAAACAATAGCAGGCAGTGCGAGGGCAAGGGCGGAAGCAAACATCCAGCCAAATAGCCCAATGACTTGATTGAGCGCGCTCATGCTGAGACCAGAGCCAACAGGCCAAATCACAAAGCTTTGCACAAGAATATCAATCACTAAAAGGTGCCCTTCTAGTGTTAAAAATAGCAGGGTGGATAACAATAAAAATATGCGCCCTAGAATCGCGACCGAGAGCCCGTTGACCGGGTCATTCATGATGGCCATTCCTAGCCCCATTTGCATGGAAACAATTTGTCCCAGCATGGTGAAAATAGTAAAAAACAGATGCAAAATCAGACCGAAAAACACCCCCCATAGCGCCTGTTCAAAGGCAAGGAACAGGGATGTCATAGAAAATAATTCAACGGCAGGCATTGGCGGCATCAAGGGGGCAGTAATGACGACGATAGACAGCGCGAGCAAGCTGCGAACCCAAACTGGAATCAGGGCATCACCAAAAAAGGGTAAGGCAAGAAATGCCGCCCCAATGCGAAAAAAGGGCCACCATAGCTGCCCTAGCCATTGTGAGAGATCGGCAAAGGTCAATTGCATCAGCCAATCATCCCTGGGATGTTGTGGAACAGGTAATCAAACAGCTCCATGATTTTTCGTAACATCCAGTGGCCAGCAAAAATCACCATCAGTAGGGTGGCAAGTAATTTCGGTAGGAAGCTTAACGTTTGTTCTTGTATTTGTGTGGCGGCCTGAAAAATAGCAATAATCAACCCTACTCCGAGCCCAGGCAGTACTAGGACCATCACCATATTGATGATAAGCCAGATGGCATTAGAAAATAGCGTGACGGTCATTTCTGGAGTCATGGTTTGTCCTTGTGCTATCCAAAACTGGCCGAGAGCGTACCCACGGTCATCGCCCAGCCGTCCACTAATACAAAGACGACAAGCTTAAAGGGCAGAGAGACAATGAGTGGTGAAAGCATCATCATCCCCATGGCCATTAGAACACTGGCCACGACGAGGTCAATGATGAGGAACGGGATGAACAGCATGAAACCAATTTGAAATGCGGTTTTGAGCTCGCTAATGACAAAGGCCGGTAAAATCACCGCAAAGGAAATATCCTCAATATTTTGATTCAGAGGCTCATTGGCGATACGCAGCATTTGCTCGAGCGCGTTTTGCTGGGTTTGTGCCAACATAAAGTTGCGCACAGGTTTTTCTGCGGTGGAAAATGCCTGCATTAAGGTGATTTCACCTTGGTCGTATGGTTGGAAAGCATTTTGATAAATGTCACTCCAGACCGGGCGCATGATTAAAATACTTAGGCTGAGTGCAATGCCCACTAACACGCGATTAGGCGGGCTCTGCTGCAGACCAAGAGCCTGTCGCAAAATGGCTAAGACCACGATGATCCGTGTGAAGCTCGTAGCCATCAGAATAAATGCAGGCAGAAAGCTCAGCGCGGTCATAAGTAGCAAAATTTGCAACTTGACGCTATACGCCTGGTCGGTCTGACCATCATTGACGGTAAGAAAGGTTAACCCGTTGTCTGCCGCGACAGGGAAGCTGATTAAGCTCACCAGTACGATGAACTTCCAAGGGAGGTGACACAGCAAGGCGAAGTGGTGTTTAGTCAGTTTAACAACCTTGTGAGTAAACGGATGAGACACTAACTATGGCCCCATCTTGGTCAGTGCAGAATCCACTACGTCGATCAGCTTTAAACCGTATTTATCATTGATAACAACGACTTCTGCATGTCCCATCAGTGAACCATTCACTTTCACATCGAGAGGTTCACCATTGAGCTTGTCCAGTTCTATCACGCTGCCTTCACCCGCACTCATTAGCTCACCTAACGCGATTTCTTTACTGGCGACTTCAAGAGTCACAGTGACAGGAATGCTTTTAAAAAAACTGAGGTCACGTTGAGGTGAAGCGGGTGTGCTTAGTGGTGTATCGCTATCAAACCCTTCTAGTTGAAAGTCATCAAAGCTCAATTCGTCACCGTCAAAGGCATTATGTTCAGGCGTGTCGCTCATGAGTTGCTTTCCTTTTCATTATTTAAAATTAAAACCAATTGCCCATCTTGCTCTGCGACGCGACCGGTAAAGAGACGCTCCTTTCCTATATGGACAGGGACGTTTGTCAGTAAGTTGATAGGTAAAATATCATCGGGTTGCAAACGTAATACCTGGGTTAATGGCAATTGAGTTTGGCTTAATTGCACGTTCAGCCTAACAGGAGTGGCCTGCAGCACATGTTGAAAATCGCTGGCGATGTGAGGGTTAGGGGCCTGCGTTAACTCGTCAGCGAGCGTTTGTACTAAAACGCTATCGAGTTGAATGGCTAGATTGGCGGTCATATTACCGCTTGTCGGGTGATGATATGTAATGGCAAGAGTTGCCACAATTCCCGTCCCTTGATGAGGGATAGCTTGACTTGAATGCCAATGCTCCATCGGTGCAATCCAAGTACTGATCAGTTTCGCGATACGTTCTTGGAGTCGTAGGTCACTGGCTGAAAGTTCATCTGTCGTGCGCTCGATACTTGCCCCATAAAATTGGTCTGCAAGATGGATAAGCAAGAGGTTTGAAAGGTGAATGGATAGGTGACCGCCGGTTTCGTGTTGCATGGCGCTGATGCTTTCAAAATCGTGATACTGATGATTGTCACTGTTGATCGTAATCGTTTGAATGGTGACATCGACATCGGAACTATTGAGCCAAGATTGTATCGCTTGACGTAAGGAATGACTGGAGCGTTTAAATTCGTCTTCCAGTTTATTTTTTACTCTATGGATCGGCTTACCAAGAAGCTCGATATTGAGTGATTGTGCGTGCTCTAATGTCAATGAATACTCAGAAGCCATAATATTACCGAAAAGTGATTGAGCTATCGATACGACTAAATACCGACGCGTCAAATTAATAACTAGGCGTTATTGTTTTAGTCTACTCTGTTTTTTTTATATCTTTTTAGTCGTAAAATTTAAATTTGTGAGCTTGGTTCATATGTTTGTTTATGCATTATAAAAGCATCTTTAAATAAAAAATAAATAGAGTTAGTTTGGTGAAATAATAAATATTAAAAAAAGCTAAATATAGCCAAAGCAAATGAACCCTTTGTCATATAATTTGCCCGTGTATGGCTTGTGTTTTTAAGCTTATGTTTTACAAGATTAATTTTAAAACTTCATTTTTGGTGTTCATATTTGGTTAAATTATATGCGCCTTGTTACATGTCAGAATTGGTATTGATATGAATGTTATATTTATTCACAGGAATAGGTCTGAGTTAATTTCCTTCCTTGACGTTATCGTGGGGTGGAGGAAGAGTAATTCATTCCGGGCGGAAGCTTTATTTCCGCTAATGCTAGCTTGTGTTCTTATTTTATGGGGCAATGTCTCATTTGCTGCTAAAAATAGCATCCCAATGGATATGGTTAATTGGCAGTTTGTTGAGTCTGAATTTAAATGCCAGTTACGTTATTCCTTGTCGGGTACGGAATATATTGCTTTTGTTGCAGAGCCAAATAGCCCGATGGAGCTGCGCAAGACGCACGTGAATTCCCCTCAAGCGAGTTTGTTACAAATTTCTCCGCCTTGGCAGTCGCCAGCGTACTCTAATGCGATTGTCACTTCTCACCAAGTCTCATCGGGAGTGGTGGCATTTAATCATGGTATTGAAGCCTTTTTGACCGAATTTGCTAAAGGGGCGTGGATGCACTTGGAGTTCGGTCACGATAATGACGAGGGTAAGCTTTTAGTCACTGAAGGCTTGACCGTTCCTTCTGTTCGTATCGACCAAGCGTACAGTCAGTTTAATGATTGTCGCGCGGCATTACCGGGCATGTCTTATGAGCAGGCTCGAGATATAGAGCTGAGCTTCCGTGTTGGGCAGCGAGTATTGGATGCCTCGCAACGCCAAGTACTTAAAGCTTTATCAGGTTATCTCCAATCGGACAAAACGGTTCAACGTGTGTTGATTGATGGGCATACCGATAATCTAGGCTCGTCCATGGCGAATCTGCAGCTTTCTCGGGTACGCGCTGATGATGTAGCAAGTCTATTAACCGAACTGGGGACATCAAATTCGTTAATTGAAGTGAGGGCGCACGGCGATCGTTATCCTGTGGTGAGTAATGCGACAGAAACAGGTCAAGCCAAAAATCGACGAGTGACAGTAAGAGTGATTCGTCAATCTATGAACACATTGACGTCTTCTCAGGATGAGCAGACGGGGGTGACATTGAAATGAATAAGGATATTTTACTCGTTGAACCTTGCGACAATGATGCCCGACCGATTATTGATGTATTGCAGCAGCAAGGGTTTCTTGTTCGTCATGTGAGAACAGGGCGAGCGGCGTTATTGGAGCCAACGGCGGCAATCAGTTTAGTCAGTTCAAGCCTACCGGATATGAGTGTTCGTGAGTGGGTCGTGTGTCAGCAGCGCAAGACTAACGCGGGTGTTGCTATTGCCATTGTCGAACAAGACCAAGGTATGCTAGCGGCGGAGTCGATGAAGGCCGGTGCTACGGACTATTTACTGCGTCCTTTCGAGGCGGTGCAGCTCACTAATTTGCTTCATCGCGTGGAAGCGATGGAAAAGCCAATGGCGAATATTGTTGCGGAATCATGGCGCAGCAAGCAGGTGTTGCAATTGGCTCATCGCGCGGCTTGCACCAGTGCTAGTGTTTTGATTTCAGGTGAATCAGGGACGGGTAAGGAAGTGCTGGCACATTATGTGCACGATCAGTCTCCTCGCGCATCCCAGCCTTTTATCGCCGTGAATTGTGCGGCGATACCTGAATCAATGCTTGAAGCGGTGTTATTTGGTCACGTTAAAGGGGCGTTTACCGGAGCATCAGGCTCTCAAAGTGGTAAGTTTGAAGAAGCCAATGGTGGCACCATTTTATTGGACGAAATTGGTGAAATGTCACCAGCGGTTCAAGCTAAGCTACTTCGCGTGTTGCAAGAGCGAGAAGTTGAGCGGGTGGGCAGTCATAAGTCCATTAAACTTGATATTCGTGTGATTGCTGCGACAAATAAAGATCTGAGAAGTGAAGTGCAAAAAGGTCAATTCCGTGAAGATCTTTATTACCGATTGGATGTGCTGCCACTGCACTGGCCACCACTTCGTGAGCGTCAGGAAGATATCCTGCCGATTAGTCAATTCTTTATCAATAAATATAAAGAGAAGGCGGCTTGCCACCTGTCTGAAGATGCGCAACAAGCGCTTTGTCAGTATCACTGGCCCGGTAATATTCGTGAATTAGAAAATGTCATTCAACGTGCACTTGTGATGCGTCATGGCGATTTTATTACTGCCCAAGATCTGATGCTTCCCATTGAACTTGCGGCATCACCACACTCACTTTCTGCCCCGTCCTTGCCTAACACTGCGCCTTCTAAGCAGAGATTAGGCAGCGCTTCATTCGGGCATGTGGAAGTAAAAAAACAAGCAGAGTTCCAATTTATCCTAGAGCAACTGCGTCAGTTTGGTGGTAATCGAACCAAAACGGCAAACGCGCTGGGGGTTTCAACGCGTGCACTGCGCTATAAGCTGGCTGCAATGCGCGAACAAGGAATTGATCTGCAGTCGGCATTAGGCTCGGCTGCATAAAGGAGAAGTATGATGGCAATGCAACCTATCAATAGCGCGGTCACGGCGGAACAACTCATGCTGACCAAGCTGCAATCGATGCAACAACAGATACAACCAGACTTTGTGGTGTCATCAAACCCAGTTGATGCGCAGCAACCCTTGTCACCTTTATCGTTTTCGACGGCGATGAAAGGGGTGCTAGATCGGGTTAATGAGCACCAGTCTTTGGCAAGCAGCAAAATGACGGCGGTTGAGACGGGACAAAGCGACGATTTAGTTGGGGCAATGGTTGCGAGCCAAAAAGCGAGCTTATCATTTTCAGCCTTGATGCAGGTTCGTAACAAAGTCGTCTCTTCGTTTGATGAAATCATGAAAATGCCGGTGTAGACAATGTCAGAATTAACTTCTCAAGTGATGCCTAGTCCTGGGGCTATCGAGTCATCATCGTCAAAAGATCAGGCCTTTGTCCATAAGAAACCCATTGGTGATTTTAGTCAGAAACTAAAACTATTGTGGTCAAGCTCACAACGTAACCTCGTGTTGTCTGCGGTATTGGCTGCCATTGTTGCCGCTATTATTGTGGTCGCTCTATGGAGTTCATCGCAAAGTTATCGCCCTTTGTATAGCCAGCAAGAGCGTTTTGATATCGGGGAGATCATTTCCGTGCTTGAAGCGGAAGGGATTGCTTATCGTCTGCAAGAGCAAAATGGTCAGGTATTAGTGACGGAAGGGCAGGTGGCGAAGGTTCGTATGCTATTGGCCGCGAAAGGTGTAAAAGCCCAATTGCCAACCGGCTTAGATGCTTTGAAAGAAGACAGCTCGCTGGGCACCAGTCAATTTATGGAAAATGCTCGCTATCGACATGGTTTGGAAGGTGAGTTAGTTCGCACTATTATCTCGCTTAACGCCATTGCCAATGCTCGGGTGCATTTAGCGATCCCTCGTCAAACGTTGTTTGTTCGTCAGCAAAGCGAAGAGCCTTCGGCTTCGGTTATGCTTGAACTCAAAGCTGGTGATGATCTAAAACCGGAGCAAGTTGAAGCGATAGTTAACTTGGTTGTGGGCAGCGTAACGGCAATGAAGCCTGAGTTTGTTTCTGTGATTGATCAATATGGTCGCTTGCTTAGTGCCGATATAGGTTCAATGGAAGCCGGTAAGGTTAATGCTAAATACTTAGATTATCAGAAGAGTGTAGAAAAGCAGGTGATTCAACGAGCTGCGGATATGCTCACGCCTATTGTTGGACCAAGCAACTATCGGGTTCAAGTTGCCGCCGATCTTAACTTCAGTCAAGTCGAAGAAACACAAGAGATCCTTGATTCGACTCCCGTCGTTCGTAATGAACACAGCATTCAAAATAATAGTATCGACAACATTGCGTTAGGTATTCCCGGCGCGTTAAGTAATCAGCCGCCGGTGACGGGAGAGGTCGAAACACAAGACAGTAAAAATACCAACGCGCGCAGTGAATTAAATCGCCAGTATGCGGTGGGCAGCAGTATTCGTCGAACGCAATATCAGCAAGGTGAAGTGGAACAATTAAGTGTGTCGGTATTGCTTAATGAAGCGGCGGCGCCAAATGGTACGGCGTGGACCGACGCAGAGCGCAATCAGATTTCGGATATGATTATGGACGCGGTGGGGATTTCTGCTGGTCGTGGTGATCGCCTTAACGTGATGAGTTTTAACTTCACGCCGATTGAAATTGACGCGCCAGTTGCCATGCCATGGTGGCAAGACCCGACAGTCCAGCAACCTTTGCGTTATGTGATTGGTGGCTTGTTGGGTATGGCGATGATTATGTTTGTTTTACGTCCTTTGATTATGCATTTAACGGGTGCCGATCAGCGCAATGCGAACCTTGATTTTGCTGAGAATCCTCAAGATGACTATCAAGAGAATGTGCAAACCAGAGAAGAACGAGAGCGAGAAGAATTACTCAATCGCAAGCTGTCTGAGAAGGGAATTACCTCTGCGTCATCGGGCTTGGATGCGAGCAGCGATATGTTACCGCCGGCGGGTTCTCCGCTAGAAATTCAATTAAAACATCTGCAGCTTATTGCTAACGAAGAGCCAGAGCGTGTCGCAGAAGTACTAAAACAATGGGTGAACGTGAATGAAAACAGCGCAGTCAACACCAGCCACGCTTAGTCATGTTGAGCGTACCGCTCTGGTATTGCTTGGGATGGGGGAGGATGCCGCCGCACAGGTATTTCAACACTTCACTCGAGATGAAACACAGCGAGTGACCAAAGCAATGGCGCGGTTGAGCGGCATAAAAAGTGATAATGCCAAGCAGGTCATTCAACACTTTTTTGATGATTTTCGTCAACATAGTGGCATTCGCGGTGCATCAAAAGCGTATTTGTCGAATACGTTACGTAAAGCGTTAGGAAATGATTTAGCGAAAGGGCTGCTTAATAATCTATACGGGGATGAAATTCGCAACAACATGCAGCGCTTGCAATGGGTTGATGCGGAGATTTTGGCGCGTTTTATTTCACAAGAGCATCCTCAGATGCAGGCAATATTCTTAGCGTATCTACCTCCGGAAACCTCGTCGAAAGTACTCGAGCAACTGCCTGCGGATTATCATGATGAATTGTTGTATCGGATTGCACGTTTGCAGGAAATTGATCATGACGTGGCAAGCGATCTTAATGAGTTGATTGAACGTTGTATTGAACATGTTTCAACGAGCCAAAGTGCGCCATTGTCTGGCGTAAAACAGGTGGCGGATATTATTAATCGCTTCTCTGGTGATAAGGGTATGTTGATGGAAATGCTCAAGCTGCATGATGAAGATGTGGTCAGTGAAATTGAAGAAAACATGTTTGATTTCATGGTGCTAGGGCGACAGCGTGAAGACACCATGGATCGTTTGGTGCAGCAAGTTCCACTTGAACTGTGGGGAACCGCGCTGAAAGGCGCTGAAATCTCGCTGCAACAAGCAATAAAACGATCCATGCCTCAGCGTTTAGTTCAGGCATTGGAAGACGATATGCAGCTGAGAGGCGCTGTGCCTGTTAGCGCGGTGGAGCGTGCACGTGGTGAGATTATGCAAATGGTCAAAGCGATGTCTGAAGCGGGCGAAATTGAGTTGTCACTGTACGAAGAACAGACGGTGGAATAGCGATGAAGCATAAGGTTACCTCGCCATTTGCGATTGAAAGTAAGCCGATACTTAGGCTAGCGGCATCCGATTATCGATTGCATCGTTTTCCTCCGGTCGCCCCCAAGGTTCAAGCTAATGATCTTGCTGAAGATAGGATGTGGGGAGAAGAAGCATCACAGGCAGACGTGCAAGAAAAACTTGAGATGGGATTTCAGCAAGGGCTTGAGCAGGGGCATCGAGAAGGGGTGCAACAAGGCCTTGAACAAGGGCAGCAACAAGGGCTGCTTGAAGGGCAAAAGGAAGGGTTTCAAAAAGGGTTTATTTCCGGTGAGCAGTCCGGAAAGCAGGCTTTTTTAGAGGCAATCAAGCCCGTCAACGAGATTTACCATCATTTAGAGCGTTGGCAGGAAGAGAAAGATCAACAGCAGCGTCACGTGATTTGTGAATTAGTGCAGAAGGTTGCCCAGCAGGTCATTCGTGCTGAACTGACGCTCATGCCGCAGCAAATTCTCGCGTTGGTGGATGAAACCTTGGAAGCGATGCCGGGTAAGACTGAAAAAGTAATGGTGCACTTGAATCCGCAAGATTTAGAACGTATCGCTAACATCAATGCTGAACTGCCAGACAATTGGAAGCTAGTGGCGAAAACTGAGCTTCCGGTGGGCGGGTGTCATTTGGTCACGGATGACGCAGAAGCCGATGCCAGTTGTGATGCGCGCTTAGAAACGTGTATGGATAACGTGAAGAATCATTTACTTGACGAAACATTGCCAGCGCGCCATGAGTCCAATCATGACTAATGCTTTGTCGTTACCCCTGACAGCAAGGCTTCATGATGCGATGGCGTCATTGGAAGCGGTGCCGGTTGCTAAAGTGACGGGCCGCTTGGTTAAAGTGAATGGGTTAATGCTGCAAGCGGTGGGTTGTCGTTTTAAGCTTGATCAACGATTTTTAGTTGAGACGGCGGAAGGCGATATGATCGAAGCGCAAGTGGTTGGGTTTGATCATACGATTGCTTATCTCATGCCGATTCGTCGCTTGGGAGGGTTATTTGCAGGTGCTAAGGTGATTCCGTTAGAAGGGGACAGCCATGTGCATCTAGGGCACCATTGGCTAGGACGTGTGGTTAATGGTTTAGGTGAAGTTCTTGATGATGGGGCACCGCTAACGGGGGGAGAACGCGTGTCATTGGATCCTCAACCTATCAATCCGCTGAAACGTCGCCCGGTAGACACGCCTCTTGATGTTGGGGTGCGTGCTATTAACGGTTTGCTCACCGTGGGAAAAGGTCAGCGAATTGGATTAATGGCTGGCAGTGGAGTCGGGAAAAGTGTCTTGATGGGGATGATTACCCAAAACACCGAAGCTGATGTCATTGTGGTCGGGCTCATTGGTGAGCGAGGTCGTGAGGTGCGTGAGTTTGTTGAGCGTAATCTCACACCAGAATCCCGACGCAAAGCCATTATTATTGCCGCGCCCGCGGATGAATCACCGTTGATGCGATTACGAGCTACATTGCTGTGTCACCGAGTCGCCGAATATTTTCGTGACAAAGGTAAAGATGTCTTGTTGTTGATGGATTCATTAACACGTTATGCCATGGCTCAGAGAGAAATTGCTTTAGCATTGGGAGAGCCACCTGCTTCACGAGGATACCCACCTTCGGTATTTAGTATTTTGCCGCAATTGTTAGAAAGAGCAGGGAACAGTGAGCACCCCGATGGCAGTCTTACGGCGATCTACACGGTACTAGCGGAAGGTGATGATCAGCAAGACCCGGTGGTCGACTCTGCGCGAGCTATATTAGATGGTCACGTTGTGCTTTCTAGGCAGCTTGCGGAGCAAGGGCATTATCCAGCGATAGATATTAATGCGTCGATTAGCCGATGCATGAATGCTTGTACTGAAAAGCCACATCACATGATTGCTAATCAATTTCGTCAATGCTACGCCAGCTACTTGCAGGTCAAAGAGCTGTTGCCGCTAGGCGGTTATCAACCTGGGCAAGATCCCGAGCTTGATCGCGCAGTGATGATGCATCCTCAATTGAAAGCCTATTTACTTCAAGGCGCTGACGAGACGTTGGATTACTCGCAAAGCTTAACGCAATTGGCGCAGCTCTTTGCCAGTGAAGCGACATCGTCGTAAGAGTGCCAATATTGCGTGCTGACTATCAGGGAAGGGTATCATGGAGAGTAAAATAAAAGCGGTCGGTGCGTTGACTATGCTTGAAGAAACTCAACGCGACCGAATTGGATCACAACTGGATGCTGCACGTCAACAAACCGAGAAACTCGAGTCGCGATTATCGGCATTAGCTGAACTGAAATCCTTTCACCATGGTCATGGAGTGCAATCTCGTAGTCGACTGAGTTTGATGAACATGACGATGGTCGATCGTATGCTGCAAGGCATGCTGAACCACCAAGTTCATGAGCAGGCGGTGATGCAGGCGGAGTGTCATGCAATACAGGCACAATTGCAGCAAAAGTCACAGCGCGTACATGGTTTAGAGCAAGTACTTGAGCGTTGGAAAAGCAAACAAAAATATGAAAAAGCTAAACGTGATCAAAAGATAATGGAAGACATTATTAATTCGCGATTGAAGCTGAGAAAATTGTAAATATCTGGACATTTATCCAGTATAAATTACCATTAGCATTAGATGAAACGCTGATGGCTGACCAAACATGCAATGGATAATTGATCACCAAACCCTCCTACTTTCAATCACTTCTGTCTCTACCTGCCTAGGGTTTTCGGCAGCGGCGATTTTTCATTTTAAAGCGCGACAAACGGTTGAAATCATGGAGCAAAAAGCAGACATGGTTCAAATGAGCTTGGAGCAAGATATTGAGCGTTTGCAGCAGGCCTTAACCGACGCCAAGCAAGAGTTAGACGAGCTTGATGATGAGCGAGATAAATCGGCATTTGAGCTTAAACAAGCCCACGGTAAGGTGATGGCTGCGGTGGAAAAACTGCGCTATTTTGAGGCGGTGAAACAAGAGCGTCAGCACTATGCTGAGGAACTTGAACGTGTGCGTCAGGCGCGCGCCTTATCGGAAACCGAATTACGCGAGCAGTTGGCTACCTTTCAACAGCAGCAGCGTTCAGATACGGAAAAGATGCAACTTCTTGAGCAATCGGAGTTGCGATTAAAAGAGCAATTTGAGCGCTTGGCGAACCAAGTATTAGAAGCCAATAGCAATAAAGTGGATGTACAGAACCGTCAGAGTCTTGATGGAATCTTAACGCCTTTAAAACAGCAGCTTGAAGGGTTTAAAAAGCAGGTTAACGACAGCTTCAACCAAGAAGCGAAAGAGCGCCATACTCTAGTACATGAACTGAAAAACCTGCAGCGCTTGAATGACCAGATGACTCGCGAGGCGATGAATTTGACGCAGGCACTTAAGGGAGACAATAAACAGCAAGGTAACTGGGGAGAAGTGGTGCTTGCCCGTGTCCTCGCCGAGTCTGGCTTACGTGAAGGGCATGAATACGAAACTCAGGTGAATTTGCAAAATGAAGCGGGTAAGCGTTTTCAGCCAGACGTGATTGTGCATCTGCCACAAGATAAACAAGTTGTGATTGATTCCAAAATGGCGCTGGTGGCTTTCGAACGTTATTTTAATGCCGATCTGGATACAGAGAAAGAGCAGGCGCTGCGCGATCATTTGTTGGCGCTAAGAAACCACATTCGTGGCTTATCACAAAAAGACTATCACCAACTGAAAGGCATTCGTTCACTGGATTACGTATTGATGTTTATTCCAGTTGAGCCTGCTTTTCAGGTCGCGATTCAAGCTGACCCTAGCTTGGTAAAAGACGCGATGGAGCACAATATTATTGTTGTGAGCCCGACTACCCTGTTAGTGGCCTTACGTACTATCGATAACTTGTGGCGTAATGAAAGGCAAAATCAAAATGCGCAAATTATTGCCGATAAAGCAAGCAAACTGTATGACAAGCTAAGATTGTTTGTCGATGATATGGAAGCACTAGGCGGCGCATTAGATAAAGCGAATCAGAATTATCAAGGTGCCATGAATAAACTGGCGACTGGGCGAGGAAACGCCATTCGTCAGGCCGAAAGCTTTAAAGAGTTAGGGGTGGAAGTGAAGCGCTCTATTTCTTCCTCTATCACAGAAATTGCACAAAATGATGCGTTGGTGGAAAGACAACCAGAGACGGATAAAGTAAACTGACCGTCGGCAGCGCCGGGGTAATGTCGCGCTGCGTATGAGGAAGGATAATGACGGATACTAACGTGCAATCGAATCAAGTAAATCAGCAAGATGAAACCACGCATTTTGGTTTCGAAACGGTGTCTAAGGGTGAAAAAGTCACGCGTGTTGCGGAGGTTTTTCACTCAGTAGCCGCTAAGTACGACATTATGAATGATCTCATGTCGGGTGGAGTCCATCGATTATGGAAACGCTTTACAATTGATTGCAGCGGAGCAAGACCGGGTCAGCGTATTCTTGACTTAGGTGGCGGTACGGGTGATCTTACGGCGAAGTTCTCACGTATTGTCGGTGATCAAGGCCACGTTATCTTGGCGGATATCAACAACTCCATGCTCAACGTGGGTCGTGATAAGTTAAGAGATACAGGCATCGTTGGTAATGTTCATTATGTCCAAGCGAACGCTGAAGAACTGCCATTCCCAGACAACTATTTTGATTGTATTACGATCAGCTTTTGCCTTCGTAATGTCACGGATAAAGACAAAGCGTTACGCTCAATGTATCGCGTGCTTAAACCTGGCGGTCGTTTATTGGTTTTAGAGTTCTCTAAACCTATCTTAGACCCGCTGTCTAAAATTTATGATGCCTACTCTTTCCACTTGTTGCCGAAAATCGGTGAGATTGTGGCAAATGATGCCGAGAGTTACCGTTATCTGGCCGAGTCTATCCGTATGCACCCTGATCAAGAGACCCTAGAAGGGATGATGCAAGACGCTGGTTTTGAGCATACTAAGTACTTTAATCTGACCGGTGGTATTGTCGCCTTGCACCGCGGCTATAAATTCTAAGGATAGGTAAATGCCATTTGATCCACTAGTGACGGCGGTGGTAGAGACCACGCTGAATACTCTGATTAAAGATGATGATGACCTCGTTAAACGTGTGACTCGTTTAAAAGGTCAAAGCATCCAAATTCACCTGCGTGAGTTCAATAAGTCGTTGACCTTTATCTTTAGCCACCAATTGGATGTGTTGGCAAACTATGAAGGGGTGGCGGACTGTTCGCTATCGTTGAATTTATCTGTGCTCCCTGAACTAAGAGAGCAGGCCAATATCACTCGTTTGATTAAGCAAGATAAGCTTGAACTTGAAGGTGATATTCAACTGGCACAGAAATTTGCTCAGTTGATGACCGACTGCAAGCCTGACTTAGAAGAGTGGCTATCTCGTGTGACGGGCGATGTCGTGGCGCATAGTCTTGTGCAAAGCGCCAAAGGGGCGGTTGGTTTTGTCTCTTCTCAAATGAAAAAGCATCAAGACCACTTAGGACAAGTGCTGACTGAAGAATGGAAAATGGCACCAGCACCACTCGAAATTGCAGCGTTTTGCGATCAAGTGGATGATGTGCGCAGTGCGGCAGATAAGCTTGCTGTGCGTATTGAGCGTTTATTGGAATCCAATACATTGAATGCGCTTGCTGCTTCGAAAGCAGATAACTCGGAGCCCCTATGACTCCGAGTGAAATGAAGCGGTTATATCAAATCGTTAAAGTGCAATTGGAGTATGGTTTAGATGAGTTGATTCCAACACATCAGTTAACCAAAGCTCCGCTATTCGCGCGAAAGTCCCTATTTTGGATTAAAAATGCTCACCCAGAGAAGCCTCTAGGTGAGCGTTTACGTTTAGCCTTGCAGGCATTGGGGCCGGTTTGGGTGAAGTTTGGTCAGATGATGTCGACGCGTCGAGATCTGTTTCCCCCTCACATTGCTGACCAGCTTGCGTTGCTACAAGACCAAGTCTCTGCGTTTGATGGCGAACTGGCGAAGACGCATATTGAAAACGCATTAGGTGGTTCGGTAGAGCAGTGGTTTAGTGATTTTGATGTACAGCCACTCGCCTCAGCGTCGATCGCTCAGGTTCACACCGCTAAGCTCAAAGAAAGTGGACGTGAGGTGGTACTTAAAGTTATTCGCCCTGATATTCGTCCTGTCATCGATGCGGATATTAAGTTGATGTATCGCTTGGCGCGTATTGTTGAAAGAGCACTGCCAGACGCGCGTCGCTTGAAACCGGTTCAGGTCGTAAGAGAATATGAGAAGACGCTATTAGATGAATTGGACTTGCGTCGCGAGGCGGCGAATGCCATTCAACTTAGACGCAATTTTGAAGGCAGCGAAGAGCTTTATGTGCCAGAGGTCTTACCGGACTTTAGTAGTGAAAGCTTGATGGTTTCCGAGCGAATCTATGGGATTCAAGTGAGCGATATTCCTACCTTGCAAGCCAACGGCACTAATATGAAGTTGCTGGCTGAGCGTGGTGTGAGTGTCTTTTTTACTCAAGTATTTCGCGACAGCTTTTTCCATGCAGACATGCACCCAGGTAATGTGTTTGTAAGCTATGATCACCCTGAAAACCCGAAATGGATTGGTTTGGATTGCGGGATTGTCGGCACATTAAATAGTGAGGATAAGCGCTATTTGGCGGAAAACTTATTGGCGTTCTTTAACCGAGACTACCGAAAAGTGGCGGAGCTGCATGTGGACTCTGGTTGGGTGCCCGCCGATACGAACGTAGATGAATTTGAGTTCTCTATTCGTATGGTGTGTGAGCCAATTTTTGCAAAGCCGTTAGGTGAAATCTCGTTTGGTCATGTTCTACTTAATTTATTCAACACCGCGCGTCGCTTCAATATGGAGGTGCAGCCTCAATTAGTGTTGTTGCAAAAAACGCTGCTGTATATCGAGGGGCTAGGGCGTCAGCTGTATCCTCAACTCGATCTATGGGAAACCGCGATGCCATTTTTGGAAAAATGGATGGCGAATCAAGTGGGACCTCAAGCTGTTATTAATGGTATTAAGGAACGCGCGCCGTTTTGGGCAGAAAAGTTACCTGAATTACCAGAGTTGCTGTACGATAGCTTGAAACAAGGTCGCATGATGAATCAGCGTGTAGACATGCTTTATCGCGGGTACCGTGAAACAAAACGGCAACATGCGACAGGACAATTTTTATTTGGCGTTGGTGCGACTTTAATCGTATGCTCAGCCATATTGCTAGAAGGGTCTTACCAAGAGTTATCCGGTGTATCCGGTGCTGTCGGTATCACATTTTGGCTGTTAAGTTGGCGTAGTTATCGACGTTAAGCGATAAACTTCAATTTTATTATTCTTTGTTAATCAAGACCCGAGGTAGAGAAAATGGGTGGTATTAGTATTTGGCAACTTCTTATTATTGCTGTCATCGTTGTATTGTTATTCGGCACTAAGAAATTACGCGGAATTGGTGGTGATTTAGGTGGCGCAGTAAAAGGCTTCAAAAAAGCCATGAGCGAAGATGAGTCTGCGGATAAGTCTAAGACAAAAGATGCGGACTTTGAGCCGAAGAATCTTGAGCAACAGAAAACAGACGCTCAAGCGGAAGCAACGGAAACTAAGAAAGACAAAGAGCAGGTTTAATCTGTGTTTGATATCGGTTTTTGGGAACTGGTACTCATATCGGTGGTTGGTTTAGTCGTTCTTGGACCAGAGCGTTTACCAACTGCTATCCGCAGCGTCTCTCGTTTCATTAGTTCAGCAAAGAGCATGGCAAATAATGTCAAAGATGAGCTCTCGCATGAACTTAAGGTTCAGGAGTTGCAAGAAAATTTGCGTAAAGCTGAGAAAATGGGCATGGAAGACCTGTCTCCAGAACTGAAAAGTTCTGTAGAAGAACTCAAGCAAGCTGCGCAAGAGGTTACTCGTCCTTATGCGAAGGATAAGGTGCAAACAACTGCCTCCGATGCAAAAGAGCCTTCACCGGTTGTTGAAGACGTGGTTAAACCTGTGGAAACTGAGTCGCCAGATAAAAAAGTGCAATAAGGGCGGTAATCCGCTCTTATTTTTTAGTTATCGAAGATAGCCCTGCTTTAGTTTAGTCATCTTCTTATTTGTTTGAGGTTTTCATGTCTACCGTTGAACAGACGCAACCTTTAATTAGCCATTTGCTCGAACTCAGAAACAGGTTGCTGCGTGCCATTGGTGCCGTGTTGGTTGTTTTTCTTTGTTTGATCTATTTCTCTGGCGATATCTACGATTTTGTTTCTAAGCCTCTCGTCGAGCGTTTGCCTGAAGGGGCAACGATGATCGCGACCGATGTGGCATCACCATTTTTTACGCCCCTTAAATTAACGCTTATCGCGTCCATATTTTTGTCCGTACCTTTTATATTGCATCAGGTGTGGTCGTTTGTTGCGCCTGGCTTGTACAAGCATGAAAAACGTTTAGTCATGCCGCTGATGTTTTCGAGCTCATTGCTATTTTACTGTGGGGTGGCGTTTGCTTACTTTGTCGTCTTTCCTTTAGTGTTTGGCTTCTTTACGGCTATTTCATTGGGTGGTGTAGAGTTTGCCACCGATATATCCAGTTACCTCGATTTTGTATTAGCGTTGTTTTTAGCGTTTGGTATCGCATTTGAAGTGCCAGTTGCGATTATTCTGTTGTGCTGGACTGGTGCAACGGATGTGAAAAGCTTGAAAGAGAAGCGCCCGTATATTGTGGTAGGGGCGTTTATTGTCGGCATGATGCTAACGCCACCCGATATGATTTCACAAACATTGTTAGCGATTCCAATGTGTTTGTTGTTCGAAGTCGGACTGTTCTTTGCTAGGTTCTACACTCGTAAAGATGATGAGCTAGAAGAGCAAGACGAAGATTAAATTAGAAAAACATATAAAAATAGCGGCGATTGAGCCGCTATTTTTTTAACTTTTTACCCTAATGGTATAGCCACACGCACGGCATACATAGATTTTCTTGATTCTCATAAGCTTTTGCCAGATAGAACGCTTATGGCGCAACAGCAAGGCTCCGTGCTCACACATTGTCATCTCCTTGATTATCGATAATGCTTTGATTGAAATGGTATTAGGGCTCGCATTCTATGGCGTGCTAATCCCCTTGGGAATGTCAAATTGGAAGCAGTATCACAGTTTGACATGAGTAAGGAACAGGAGCAGAGGCCGTGTGAGGTTACGGGTTGTGATAGAGAGATGGGATGTCGACAGAAAGAAAAAGCCACCCTTGAGTAAAGTGGCTAATAGTATGGAACGGAAGCTTGGGAGGCTACTTAACGATGACTGTATGACCACACCCTGAACAAATATAAATTTCTTTAATGCCTTTTAACCGCTGCCAAAATGTTCGCTTTTGTCGTTGTAATAAATTGCCGTGCTCGCACATACCCACCTACCTAAAATGATTCAGAAGTTGGTATGACAACCAACCAATATGCTACCGGCGAGTATTCTACTTGTTGCGCTTGTCTTGTTCTATCTTTTTGTGATGTTAGTGCAATGTTTGTATATATATTTTATATACTTACAATGAGAACAGCGCTTTTGCGTTTCTGGTTGTCATCTCAATTAATGACGCGCTATCGGTCTCTTTATATTGCGCCATGCGATCAACAATCAAAGCCGTATAGGCGGGTTCGTTGCGCTTCCCTCTATGTGGGACCGGTGCTAAGTAGGGGCAATCCGTCTCAAGAAGCAGCCACTTTGCATCGAGCTCAGGAATGACTTTATCCATCCCTGCATTCTTAAACGTTGAAACACCCCCAATGCCTAGGTGAAAGCCTAACTCATTGATCGCTTTTGCTTCTTCTACGCTGCCGCCAAAGCAATGGAACACCCCTTTTAATGTGCCGTCTTGCTCTTTTTTAAGCAGCGAAAGGGTTTCTTCAATGGAATCTCGAGTGTGGATGACCACGGGAAGGTTGCGCTCTTTAGCCCAATTGAGCTGAGTGATGAAGGCATATTCTTGCTCAGCTTTGTAAGTTTTATCCCAATAAAGATCGATACCAATTTCACCCACGGCAATAAAGTTATGTTTATCGAACCAGCCGTGGATCTCGTTAAGCGTGTCTTTGACATCACCATCGACGTAGCAAGGATGCAGCCCCATCATTGAACGACACACAGATGGGTAAGCCGCTTCGGTGGCGAGCATGGGTTTAATCGATGCTAAGTCAATGTTTGGTAGGAGGATCTTCTCTACGCCAGCAGCAAGTGCGCGTTGTACAACATCATCTCGGTCGGCATCAAACTCTTCAGCGTATATGTGGGCATGGGTGTCGATCATAGGATTACTTTACTGTCTAAATGATGGGGTAAGTATATACACAAGTTCTCGCGGCGAAAATCACTGTCGTGATATCAACCTAGATAATGTACAGACCTATGCAATTGAATGTGGATCGGCATTTTCCAGTATTACTACTAGCATGCAGCATTGAGAGTGCTATGCTTGGTTTTCGCATTTTCCAGACAAGGAGCACAAAGTGTCTGTATCGATTCAAGGTCAATTTCCAGCAAGACGTATGCGCCGTTTGCGCAAGCACGATTTTAGCCGTCGCTTGATGGCGGAAAACCAGATTTCAGTGGACGATTTGATTTATCCAATGTTTATTTTGATGGGTAAAAATCGTCGTGAATCGGTGGAGTCGATGCCAGGTGTTGAACGCCTGTCTATCGATTTGATGCTGGAAGAAGCTGAGTACCTAGCAAAGTTGGGCGTACCAGCAATTGCGCTATTCCCGGTCGTCAACCAAGACGCCAAAAGTATTTGTGCGGCAGAAGCCTATAATCCTGAAGGACTGGTTCAACGTGCTGTGAAGTTACTGAAGCAAAACGTGCCAGATATGGGGGTCATTACTGATGTGGCGTTAGACCCGTTTACCACCCATGGTCAAGATGGCATCATCGATGACAATGGCTATGTGCAAAATGATGAGACAACGGAAGTGCTGGTCAAGCAGGCGTTGTCACATGCGGAAGCTGGAGCGGATGTGGTTGCACCGTCTGATATGATGGATGGTCGTATCGGGAGAATTCGAGAAGCTCTCGAAGACGCGGGCTATATTCATACACAAATCATGGCGTACTCAGCAAAATACGCGTCGAACTACTATGGACCATTCCGCGATGCCGTCGGATCAGCATCGAACCTGAAAGGGGGGAATAAGAAAAATTACCAAATGGATCCTGCCAATAGTGATGAAGCCTTGCACGAAGTGGCAATGGACATTAATGAAGGGGCGGATATGGTGATGGTGAAGCCTGGAATGCCTTATTTAGACGTGGTTCGTCGAGTGAAATCAGAACTCCAGGTGCCGACCTTTGCTTATCAAGTTTCGGGTGAGTATGCGATGCATAAAGCGGCGATTCAAAATGGTTGGCTTAAAGAGCGCGAGACGGTGCTCGAATCACTGGTTTGTTTTAAGCGAGCGGGGGCCGATGGTATCCTCACTTATTTCGCAAAAGATGTAGCGGAGTGGCTCGCTGAAGAGAATGGAGAAGCAAAAAGTCATCTTCGTTAAGTGAAAGTATTATTGTGTCATGAAGGTCGGCATATGCCGACCTTTTTTATGGGAGAAAGATATGTTGATTCGTGAAGGTAGCTTGAAAGAAGTCGCTGATATTGTCGCGACCATAGATGAGTTTTCTCATAAGGAAAGTGTAGAGAGTCTAGCGTCTCGTTTAGGCGACAAACGCAGCCTTATTTTGGTGGCAGAAAGTAATGGTGAATTAGTCGGGTTTAAAATGGGTTATGAAATTGATAACGGCACTTTTTATAGCTGGTTTGGTGGAGTGACCAGTCAAGCTCGCCGACTTGGTGTTGCTCAGGCGTTACTAGAGTGGCAAGAACGCTGGGTGACGGCACAGTCTTACCAAGCCATTACAGTCAAATCCAGAAATCAGTTTCCTTCAATGTTGAGATTGCTGCTCAAAAATGGCTACTTGATCGAGGGGTATGAACAAAGAACGCCTTTGATAGAGTCACGGATCATGTTTATCAAAACGCTAGGCAGTGAAAATAAAAGCATGGGTAATTAAATGATAATAATTCGCAATTAGTTGTTGACGATTTAAATGCGAATGATTATTATTAGTCTCGTCTTAAGGGGAAACACTCCAGATAAGCCTATCTTTTAAGCGGTGCTTTTAGGGTAGAAGTTATCAGCGGAATGGGTTCATTTTTGACACGACATTGCTCACATTGCTTCCAGTGTATTTATAGCTTTTGGTAGGGTAGATGTACTCAGTTTTGAGATACCCATCCCTCTATTTTGCTAGGCGACATCTATGATGTCGCTTTTTTTCTATCTAAAATTTGTTCGTTCTATCTACACAGTTTGTCAGCACAGTATTCTATACCATGAGATTTCCCGCCAAAATGGTTTTCCACATTGCGTGATCTATTAAGGATCATCTTTGTTATGGTTGATCTGTATTATTTTCCTTTTAAAACAGTGTATTAACTGTGTTTTTTTTAGTAGCTCGTAAAGTTATTCTCAAGCGTTAACAACACTATAAACAGACTTATCCACAGGTGAGGGGAGAGATTACCTTACTAAAAGGTGAGCGCTGTGTATCTAACCAGTGAAAGGTCATAGCATAGTGTAAACAGACGTGGCATCCTTAGACTAAATCCCCCAATTTTGGATGACTAGACATGGCTCATATACCAGACAACCCGCTGATTCTTATTGATGGCTCTTCTTATCTTTATCGCGCATTTCACGCTTACCCTGAAACGATGAGTAACGGTGAGATCCCCACCAATGCGGTTTATGGTGTTGTGAATATGCTGAGAAGCATGATGCGACAATTTGCCTCTGATCGTATTGCGGTTGTGTTTGATGCTAAAGGCAAAACATTCCGCGACGATATGTATCCTGAATACAAAGCGAATCGTCCCCCTATGCCTGATGATCTTCGTTGTCAGATCGAGCCACTGCATAATGTTATTCGAGCGATGGGGTTACCACTTATTTGTGTACCTGGCGTAGAAGCGGATGATGTGATTGGAACATTAGCGCATCAAGCTTCTCAAGTGGGAATGCCGGTACTGATCAGTACTGGTGATAAAGATATGGCTCAATTGGTTGATGAGAATGTGACGCTTATAAATACCATGACGAATACCGTCATGGATGTTGAAGGTGTTGTCGAGAAGTTTGGCATTCCACCTGAGTTGATTATTGATTACCTAGCCTTAATGGGTGACAAAGTTGATAACATTCCAGGCGTACCGGGTGTTGGGGACA
Organism: Vibrio qingdaonensis; assembly: GCF_026191675.1. Taxonomy (GTDB): domain Bacteria; phylum Pseudomonadota; class Gammaproteobacteria; order Enterobacterales; family Vibrionaceae; genus Vibrio; species Vibrio qingdaonensis. Next base: position 105,792 of record NZ_JAKRRY010000013.1, read on the forward strand.
AGACCGCTACCGCTTTATTGCAAGGTATCGGTAGTATTCAAAGTATTTATGAGCGTCTTGATGATATTGCAGCCCTTGGTTTCCGCGGGTCGAAAACGATGGCTAAAAAGTTAGTAGAGCACAAAGACAACGCGACGCTTTCTTATGAACTCGCTACGATAAAACTCGATGTTGAGCTTGATTACAAACCAGATGAGTTATTGAAGCAGACACCAAATACCGATGAGTTGACGACCTTATTTGCTCAGTTGACGTTTAAGTCGTGGTTGAATGAGTTGCTAGAAAGTGGCACTGGTGAGGTTGTTGCGGACTCTCGCTCAGCATCAGGTTCTGCTTCTTCGAAAAAAGACTCTGACTCTGATATGGATGTGTCTGCGGTAACGATTGATCGCAGTGAATATGAGACGATTTTAACCGAAGCGCAGTTTGCTACTTGGCTTGAAAAGCTTAAGTCGAGCTCAGTATTTGCCTTAGACACAGAAACCGATAGCCTTAATTATATGGTGGCCAACTTAATTGGTTTGTCATTTGCGACTGAAGAGGGTGTTGCAGCTTATCTTCCTGTTGCACACGATTATATGGGCGCACCAGAGCAGCTGGATCGAGATTGGGTACTTGCTCAGCTTAAGCCTTTGCTTGAAGATGAAAACCTAAAGAAAGTCGGTCAGAACTTAAAATATGATGCCAGTGTATTAGCGCGTTATGATATTGAACTGAAAGGTATTCAATTTGACACCATGTTAGCGTCTTACGTATACAACAGTGTGGGTGGCAAGCATGATATGGATAGCTTAGCTCTGCGGTTTCTTCAACATAGTTGTATTTCTTTCGAGCAAATTGCAGGTAAGGGTAAGTCTCAACTGACCTTTAACCAGATTGAATTGGATGAAGCTTCACCTTATGCCGCGGAAGATGCGGATGTGACGTTAAGACTTCATCAGCGCTTAAATGGCGAAATTGAAAAAAACGAAGATCTTAAGCGGATCTATCAAGAGATAGAAGTGCCACTGGTTCCAGTATTATCCCGCATTGAGAGAACTGGCGTGTTAATCGATGACATGTTATTGGGGGCACAATCTCAAGAGCTAGCCGTGAGACTAGATGAACTCGAGCAGCAAGCTTACGACGTTGCCGGGCAAGAGTTTAATCTTAGCTCGCCGAAGCAATTGCAGGCTATCTTATTTGAGAAAATGGCCCTGCCTGTGATCAAGAAAACGCCATCAGGTGCACCGTCTACCAACGAAGAAGTGTTGCAAGAGTTAGCGTTGGACTATCCGCTACCAAAACTCATTTTAGAATATCGTGGCTTAGCCAAATTGAAATCCACCTATACCGATAAACTGCCGAAGATGATTAATCCAGAAACGGGAAGAGTCCATACGTCGTATCACCAAGCGGTGACGGCGACAGGCCGCCTCTCGTCAACCGATCCTAACTTACAAAATATTCCAATCAGGAATGAAGAGGGACGCCGTATTCGTCAAGCGTTTGTTGCACCGCACGGCTGGAAGATTTTGGCTGTCGATTACTCTCAAATTGAGCTGAGAATTATGGCGCACTTGTCCGGTGATCCAGCGCTTTTGGAAGCCTTTAAGTTGGGCAAAGATATTCATGCGGCTACCGCAGCTGAAATTCTAGGGGTTGATATTGAGCAAGTATCGACAGAACAGCGTCGCCGAGCGAAGGCGATTAACTTCGGTTTGATTTATGGTATGAGTGCATTTGGTCTGTCGAAGCAATTAGGTATTCCACGTCGTGAAGCCCAAGAGTATATGGATACCTATTTTGAGCGGTACCCTGGTGTGATGCAGTACATGGAGGATACTCGTTCCGCGGCATCTGAAAATGGCTATGTTGAAACTATTTACGGTCGCCGTCTTCACTTACCTGAAATCAAGTCTCGTAATGCCATGCGTCGTAAAGCGGCAGAACGCGCAGCGATCAACGCACCAATGCAAGGCACGGCAGCCGATATTATTAAGAAAGCGATGCTGCTTGTTGATGAGTGGGTTGAAAATGAAGGTGATGGAAAGGTTCGTATTTTAATGCAGGTTCACGATGAATTGGTCTTTGAAGTGGAATCGTCATTCTTAGGCGAAATTGAAAGTAAAATACAAGAGTTGATGGAATCTGCAGCAAATCTCGCTGTACCGCTAGTCGCGGATTCTGGTCACGGTGATAACTGGGATCAAGCTCACTAGACACTTATTGACCATTATAGAGTTAAAATCATGAGCCAGTGCACAAACACTGGCTTTTTTGTATCAATAATAAAGCGATTTTGTTTTGATTCATTCTGTTGGTTAATGAACAGTGGATGAAAAAAAATTACAAAATCTGTTTCATTTTTAGATCAGTTGTTGTACATTGGTCGTGTAGGGTACAGAGGTAAGATGTTCTATCTTTCAGACCTTTTGTTTCACGTTATTGGATTAGGCTGATTCAGCCGCCCCAGTCAGTATTTGACTGGGGCGTTTTTTCTTGTGCGAAGGAAAAATTCATTCACCCGCTTTTGTTTTATTTTCTCATTACTTTAGACCGTTTACGTGTCTTTACTACTTATCGTTTTGTAATTTAATCACCTTCACATAATTGATAATTTCAGTATGAAATCAAGTCCGCGTGATTTTTCATATGTGTGCTTTTAAAGTATTGAAAAGTATAGAGTAAGGTGGGGATTTGTTTGAGTGGTTTACGAGGAAGTAAAAAGAGGGAGAGCCGAGGAGGTCACATTTTGCAGACCATTGAATTGAAAAAATAGTTATCTTGATGAATTCTTACATCAAACTATAACTAAATCTTCTCTCTCCCATTGCCCTGCCAGGACGGCGGGGCGTTTTGTTTCTATCGTTGGACAATTACAGCGAATTACTCTGATTCAGACGGCTTTTGGACGGCGTTTTCATCTTGCGCCTCAGCCTCGTTTAAGTGTTCAAACGCCGGAGCAAACCACGTATCAAGTTTACGACGAAGTTGTTCCACTCCCATCCCTTTTAGCGATGAGAACGCATCTACTTGTACATCACCATCAAATGTCGCTTCTGCTTGCTCGCGAATCTTCAGAATTTGAGCGTTACGCGCGCCACTTTTTAGTTTGTCGGCTTTCGTTAGCAACACTTGCACTGGGATATTGGATTCGACTGCCCAAACAATGAGTTGCTGGTCAAGGTCTTTCATTGGGTGACGAATATCCATGAGTACAACTAACCCTTTTAAGGATTTGCGTTTTTGTAAGTACTCACCGAGAGAACGCTGCCATTTTTTCTTTAATTCTAACGGAACTTGAGCAAACCCGTATCCTGGTAGATCGACGATATGACAACCTTCATCTACTTTGAAGAGGTTGATCAATTGAGTTCGGCCAGGTGTCTTACTGGTTTTAGCCAAACTTCTTTGGTTGGTGAGTCGGTTCAATGAACTCGATTTACCTGCGTTGGAGCGTCCTGCAAACGCAATTTCGATACCTTCATCTTCTGGTAAGTGACGGATATCGGGCGCACTTGTTATAAAATGCGTGTTTTGATAATGAATTTTTACGCTCACTGTTAACTCCATCTCGACTTTGTGTAGTCGATTGATTACTTTTTTGTGAAATTGTGTAAAATAACCGTGCTCGGCATATGGCCACACATTGTACCATGAACGGTGTTAATTGCCCGAGTTACCTCATTTTGCTCGTCAAACGAATAATAAACGTGTAACTCTGATGGAAAGTGGTACTGGAAGCTTGATAATTATAATGGAATGTCATGAAAAAATTAGCGCTAATCTTGAGTCTTGTAGCCAGCTGTTCAGTATGGGCTGAAGGCAATATTGAAGCTGGTAAAGCAAAATCCCTAACTTGTGTTGCTTGTCATGGTACTGACGGTAACAGTCAGTTGACGATGTACCCTAAAATTGCAGGCCAGCACGCAAAATACATCGAAAAACAATTGAAAGACCTAAAACTGGGCATGACGAGTGCTGGTAAGCAAGGTCGTTATGATCCCGTAATGGGTGGTATGGCAATGCCGCTATCTGAAGAAGATATGGCTGATTTGGCAGCCTACTATGCATCAATGCCAATTTCAGCGAATAGCACGCCAGAAAATGTCGTTGAACAAGGCAAGACCCTTTATACGGCTGGTGATGCAGAGCGTGGTATTACCGCATGTATCGCCTGTCATGGGCCAAGAGGTAACGGCACTGAGCTATCTGGTTTCCCTAAAATATCAGGTCAGCATGCCGAATACATCCAAGCCCAGTTGGAAAAATTCCGCAGTGGCGATAGAAATAACGATATGAACGCCATGATGCGAGATATCGCCAAGAAATTGAACGATGAAGATATTACGACATTGTCGAAGTACGTTGGTGGTTTGCACTAATAGATTGCCCGACACTGTTTAGAATACGTGAGCCCAACGTCTGTTTCTTTTTGCCCGTATCCGAGCTAACAAAGCCCTTCATTTGAAGGGCTTTGTTATTTCTAGGCATCGCGCACATATTGCTGTAGAGAGGTGAGCGCCATAGGTGATGCTTTTCTGAGGGTGGTGTGAGATATTTGCCATACTTGCTATCGCTGATTACTCGTGCTCTGTGTCTAAGTGGTTGAATAATGGTGTTTTAATTCGATGTCGAGAAATGATAGCTCATAATTATTTTCAGGCGGTTGTTTTTGTCTTTCGTTCGAGTAAATTAGTTCGGGTCGACAGGGTGTTGCGTGATGGATTTGCTGTCAGGATGACAACCAAGGATGCTTGGCTAGGAAGCTAAGAAGAATAAATGGAAAACTTGAACTTGGAGTTCAGGTTTACAGGGATGGTGACCTTTCTCAAGGCTGAGAGCATTAAGGGACAGGGTTTAGGAAGAACTCTCGCAGATGGTTTTGCTAGGGAATATGAAAACGCATCAGGATGATGACAAATAAGAATTAGCAGTGGAAGCACGAATAACAAATGGATATTTGTGAGGCATTAATAGTGCCGACCGATTTCGCCAAATGGCGATGGAAAGCGACAGGTTATCCTGTCGCTTTTTTTACGCTTCCATAAAGTTAAATGAGAGTTAATATCATTTAACTTGCGACTGCATTTGAGATCGATTATCATTTAATCATCTACAGGGGATGTGTAAATGACGACTCACAAGCAAGCAGTGACAAAAACGTTAAATGTACCGACGAAGTTACTTAGGCCGCTATGGTTTAGAAGCCGAGAGAGCTTGCTGGATGATGGGCTTGTCTATGATCCTATCGCAGCGTATGCATGCCGTCGGTGCCATCTTGCCTCCGATTGTCTATCTGGTAACGTCGACCAAGGGCAGCTGCTGCACGCGACTTTGACGCAAATCTGTGACCTGCAAGTTAGACGCTTCTTGGAGTCGAACCCTAATGGTTTAGTTATTAATGTTGGGGCAGGGTTAGACACACGTTTTTATCGCCTCGATAATGGCCGTTGTCGTTGGATCGAAGTGGATACCAATGAACATTTAGTTTGGCGCCAGCGATTATTTCATCGTAGTGAACGTTATCAATTGATGTGTGGCTCGATCGACGACATGACTTGGCTTCATGAATTGCCAAGCGACCAATCCCAACCCGTTTTGGTGGTGTGTGAGCAAGCGCTTTTGGATCGACGAGAGAATAGAGTGGCACATTTTGTTCAGTCTATTGGTTGCCATTTTCAACACGCTCAAGCGTGCGTTGTATTAGCGGGTGACCTGAGTCAAAACCGTTTGGGTCAGAGAATGGGCTGTGAAGAGTATCAACACGGTTTTAAAAGGCCTACTCAGTCTCTGCTGAATTGGCTGCCATGGATTCACCGAGCTACTCTGATTTCCCCAATAGATCAGCATTGCCAGCGTTGGAGTCGCTGGCAGCGAGTTCTTGCTAAATTACCCGTCTACAAGAATAGACTGACGCCCAATGTTATCAATATTCAGTGGTAATTCAGCAGCTTCATAGTGTAATAATTTTTTTCATGCTGTCTACCCATTAGGATTAGCGATACCATTACCTCTTTGTTGTGTTTGTTTGCCATGATTGCAATGGTGATCTGTCGAGGTTGGTGTGCTATCAAATCCGTTTTCGCTTTTACTTAATGCGTCCTTACATCGTAGGGTATTGTTGCTCGCTATCCCTATGGTTCTATCCAATATTACGGTGCCTTTACTTGGTCTTGTCGATGCCGCTGTCATTGGGCATCTCGAGCATGCGTGGTTCTTAGGTGGTGTTGCGTTAGGTAGCACGATGATCAGTGTGACATTTTGGCTACTTGGGTTTCTGAGAATGTCGACAACTGGGCTCACCGCTCAGGCTTATGGAGCGCAGGATAAACGTCAGCTCGCCTTAGTGTTTTTGCAAGGCAGCTTGATGGCATTAGGTTTTGCCGTCCTTTTTTTAGTGTTTCACTCTTGGTTGTCAGACGTGGTGTTCTCACTGAGTAGCGCAAGTGAGCAAGTGAAACACTATGGCGCGCAGTATTTTGCGATTCGAGCTTGGAGTGCGCCAGCAGCGTTAATGAATTTTGTTTTGTTGGGGTGGTTACTCGGCACTCAAAATGCGAAAGCCCCAATGTGGATGGTGCTGATTACCAATGTTATCAACATTGTGCTCGACGTTGTGTTTGTTATGGGGTTCAAATGGCAGGTGGAAGGGGTGGCATTAGCCTCAGTCATCGCTGACTATAGTGGGTGTATCTTCGGCTTATTATGTGTTGCGAAAACATGGAAAAACAGAAGTTTACCTAATATCACTTCTCTTTATGCGGAAGCAACACAAGATCTCGCTCGTTTTGTACGACTCAACCGAGACATTTTTCTCCGTTCATTGTGTTTGCAAGCAACATTCAGTTTTATGACCTTTCAAGGTGCGGCGTTTGGTGACGATATTGTTGCTGCCAATGCAGTATTGATGAGCTTTTTGATGATAATTTCCTATGGAATGGACGGCTTTGCTTACGCCATGGAAGCGATGGTTGGAAAGGCGATGGGGGCCAAAAGTAGATCGGAGCTGGTGGAATCATTGATCGGAACATTTTTCTGGAGTTTCATTATTTGTGTCATGCTAACCGCAGTTTTTGCTATTGCGGGGACATCATTGATTGGTTTGATTACTTCGATAGAGACGGTGCAGTTGCAAGCTCAACATTTTTTACCTTGGTTAATTGCGATGCCCTTGGTATCTATGTGGTGCTTCCTATTTGATGGTATTTTTATCGGTGCAACAAAAGGAAAGGAGATGAGAAATAGTATGTTTATCGCGACATGTTGCTTCTTTCTTATTTTCTCTCTGTCAGCTGGTTGGGGAAATCATGCCTTATGGTTTGCTATGATCAGTTTTATGTTAATGCGCGGAGTTGGGTTGGCGGTCATTTTTATCCTGCAGTGGCGCAAAGGGGAATTCTTAGCAGCTTAAAGTGTGGAATAAGTTAGGGTGAGTGCATTCTTGATTTGAAAAACAGGACGAAGTAAATATCGTCCTGTTTTTATCAGCAAGGATGTTACGCATTGAAGTCGACGTTTAAAATAAGCGATTGAGTCCATTTAACGCGGCAACTCGATACGCCTCTGCCATGGTGGGGTAGTTAAATGTGGTATTAACAAAATACTCGATGGTATTGGCTTCCCCTTTTTGCTCCATAATGGCTTGCCCGATATGAATGATTTCAGCGGCTCGCTCGCCAAAGCAGTGTATCCCTAAAATCTCTTTGGTTTCTCGGTGAAACAGAATCTTAAGGCTCCCTACATCTTTGCCGGCAATTTGCGCTCTGGCAAGATGCTTAAAGGAGGAGCGTCCTACTTCATAAGGCACTTTTGCTTCCGTCAGTTCTTGCTCGGTTTTACCGACGGAGCTGATCTCCGGAATGGTGTAAATCCCTGTTGGGATATCTTCAATTAGTGTACCTTCCGCTTCGCCTTGTGTGATGGCTTGAGCGACAAATCGCCCTTGGTCATAAGCGGCGCTTGCTAAACTCGGGTAGCCAATAACATCGCCCACGGCGTAGATATTGCCGACTTCGGTTTGGTAATTGCCATCTACTTTTAATTGACCTCGCGAGTCAGGCGTTAGACCGACAGAGGAGAGGTTAAGCGCATCAGTGTTACCGGTGCGACCATTGGCGAATAAAATACAGTCAGCACGCATTTTTTTGCCTGAGTTGAGATGGACAATAACGCCATCTTCCGTGCCTTCAATCTTCGCGTAGGTCTCGTCATTACGAATCATCATACCGCTGTTCCAAAAGTGATAGGACAGGGAGTCAGACATTTCGTTATCAAGGAAGGCGAGCAATCGGTCTCGAGTATTGATGAGATCGGTCTTCACGCCAAGCCCACGGAAAACGGAAGCGTATTCACAACCAATGACACCTGCGCCGTAAATAATGATATGACGAGGGTCGTGCTCTAGCGACAAAATGGAATCACTGTCGTAGATACGCGAGTGGTCAAAATCCACATCATCAGGGCGATAAGGGCGTGAACCTGTGGCGATAACAAATTTATCCGCAGAATAAGTATCTATAGTGCCGTCTTGCTTGGTGACCTCTAGTGTATTTGCGTCAGTAAAGCGTGCTGTTCCAAAAAGAAGCGTGCACTCATTGCGGTCATAAAAGCCTTGGCGCAAGCGAGTTTGCTTGTCGATGACGGATTTCGCATGACCGAGAATATTGGAAAAGGTCGAATGCAAGCTGGTGTTATTTTTGCAAAACAGTGGGTTACTATTGAACTCAATAATTCGACTTACGGCGTGGCGCAGGGATTTAGATGGGATGGTACCCCAGTGTGTACATCCGCCGCCGACACTGGCTTCTTTTTCTATGATCGCGACATTTAGACCTGCCTTGGTCAAACCCATAGCAGCCCCTTCGCCACCAGGACCACTACCAATAACGATTGCATCAAAGTGTTTGGAGCGACTCATAAAATAATCCTCGTTTCGCGGTAATACCAAGCAATACCCTATATTGGCTTTAAAGCGCCAGAGGAAAGTGGGAGGGCATATCGTTAATTAAGGTGGACTAACGTTATTGCTGGTTAACATCGCGTAAATTTATGTTATCGAGATTCTAACGGATTATTAACGTAGGTAAACGGATCTGAGGCGATACAGTGTGAATGATCACGGACTTTGCACTGAAATTACAGCGCAGTAGAGATTTAGAACAATAGCATTATCACTTTGATGTGTTGTGATTGGTTACAAACTGAAGTGAGAGTTGTAAAAGGTTTTAGTAAAAATCCTTTTCCCTACACTTATACAAAATCACTATTCGCGCTATATTACTGGCTCTCCCTCGATTACCGCCATGAGCGGTAAACAACAAGTACACCTAGGTTAAGTATGAAATCAATGGGAATCCGTGCACAACAAAAAGAAAAAACGCGTCGTTCATTGATTGATGCTGCGTTTAGCCAGTTAAGTGCTGATCGCAGTTTTTCCAATTTGAGCTTGCGTGAAGTGGCGCGAGAAGCGGGCATTGCCCCAACTTCTTTTTATCGTCACTTTAAAGACATGGATGAACTGGGTCTCACCATGGTAGACGAAGGGGGCTTACTGCTTAGGCAGTTAATGCGACAAGCGCGTCAACGTATTGTCAAAGAAGGCAGTGTGATTCGCACTTCGGTCGAAACTTTTATGGAGTTTATTGCGAGTAGTCCAAATGTTTTCCGACTATTGTTGAGAGAACGTTCGGGCACGTCGTTTGAATTTCGCGCCGCGGTAGCAAGGGAAATTCAGCACTTTTCGGCAGAGCTGACTGAGTATTTGGTTAGTACTGGTATGGATCGTGATGAAGCATTTGCCCAGGCAGAAGCGTCGGTCATTCTGGTATTCAGTTCAGGTGCGGAAGCACTTGATTTGAGTAAAGCGGAAAGATATGAACTCGCTGAAAGGTTGATTGTCCAATTAAGAATCGTGGCCAAGGGCGCACACTGGTACCGTAAAGAACGTGAACGAAACCGTCTAAAAGAAGGGTCGAACTGATGTCTAAAGAAATTTCCTCTGAAAGCAGTAACAGCGGTAAAAAAACACTGGTACTAGCACTTATCGCTGGTATGTGTGGTAATGCTATGTTGTCTTGGTTGACGATTAGCGAAATGACTTTCTCTATTTTTCCTTTGATTGCACTCGTGCTATCACTGCAGGCGCTTTATCAAGAGTACCTAAAAAACCCGATTCCTGAAGATTTTCCTATGGTTGGCCTAGCGGCATTTTTTGTTGGGGCATTTGGGCACTCTGCGTTTACTAAGGCGCAGTATCCAGATGCGGGTGGCAACTTCTTCGCGATTATCGTGGTGTTGGTGCTGCTTTTCTGGATTGGTAAGAAATTAGGTTACATCATGAAAGAAGCCTAAGTTGAATATAGAAATAAAAAAACGAGCCTGATGGCTCGTTTTTTTATTTCTGGCAGTTGAACAGCATTAGTCAACTTTGCGCTCTAACATGACACCCGCTTCAATATGATGTGTGAACGGGAATTGGTCAAAAAGTGCGAACCGAGTAATAGTGTGTGTTTCACCAAGGAGGTCAAGGTTGTCTTTTAAGGTTTCAGGGTTGCACGAAATGTAGAGAATACGTTCGTAGCCTTGCACCATTTTACATGTGTCTATATCCATTCCTGAGCGGGGTGGATCGACAAAAATCGTATTGCAGTTGTAGCTTTTTAAGTCGACATTTTGCTGTTTTAGGCGGCGGAATTCACGCTTTCCTTCCATGGCTTCAGTAAAATCTTCCGCTGACATTCGAATAATTTGCACATTATCGATGTGGTTTGCTGCAATGTTGAATTGTGCAGAGTCAACAGAAGGCTTGGCAAGTTCAGTCGCAAGAACACGCTCGAAGTTTTGTGCCAGAGCAAGAGAGAAATTACCATTTCCACAGTAAAGCTCCAGCAGATCGCCTTTGCTCTCTTGTGTACAATCTACTGCCCATTCCAACATTTTCTGCGCCACAGGACCATTGGGCTGTGTAAAGCTGTTTTCAACTTGTTGGTAGTGGTATGGCTGATTGTTTACGTGCAATGTTTCCATCACGTAGTCTTGGTCTAGTACGATTTTCATTTTTCGGGCACGACCAATTAGATTGAGTTTAAAGCCCTCGTCATTCAATCTTTGCTTCAGCGCTTGAGCTTCAACCTTCCAAGCGTCATCCAGCTGACGGTGATAAAGCAGGGAAACTAAAATCTCACCGCTGAGCGTAGAAAGAAAATCTACTTGGAATAGCTTCTTACGTAAAACGTCATTACCTTTCATCGCGTCGATAAGGAGCGGCATCAAATCATTGATGAGGCGGCTCGCGGCTGGGAATTGGTCGACACGATACTTTTCACGAGTTTCTTGGTTGAACATGACGTAGTACATGTCTTCACCTTCGTGCCAAACACGGAATTCAGCACGCATGCGATAGTGCTTCTCAGGAGAAGTAAAGACTTCGAGTTCAGGAGCAGAATAAGGCGCCATCATGTCGATCAGTCGCTGAGATTTTTCGTCGAGCTGAGTTTGGTAGCCTTCTGGTGTGAAGTCGAGGTTTGCCATTATGGTTGCCTATCGTCGGTAATGAGTTTTTTAAAGGAGGGCAGATTTTATTCAATCTCCCGTCGTTGTCCAGTTTTTCCCAGAAATGTCTTTTAATAGGGCTGTATATCTATAGCTTAGTTCAATCTGTTATGGACAAATTATCATGTTGTTAATACCATGCCGCTTAGCTGGTGTGAGAATGACAAAGGAATCTCACTGAAAAGGGAATCTGGTGTAAATCCAGAACTGACGCGCAGCGGTAAAAGAGAACGAACACTCATAAGACACTGTATTACATACGGGAAGTCGAGTTAGTAGGTTTAGGAGCATGATGTTCCTAACGCTCTTAAGTCCGAATACCTGCCAGCAGCCAAGTTGCTCACTCAATAACCAATGTGAGCGACTCGGAAGGACTTACGCGATTAGGACAATATAACAATGAACCAATCTATTTTGGCGATAGCAGTGGCTGCATCGCTCTCTTCTTATGCTTCTTTTTCACTGGCGCAAGAGCAAGAAAAACCAACCCAAGAAACCATGGTCGTCACAGCGAACCGTGTTGAACAGAGACTCACTAATGTTTTAGCACCAATTGAGATTATTGATAGGACTCAAATTGATGCTATCCAAGCTAAGTCACTATCTGAGGTGTTGAGGCGCTTGCCGGGTGTTCAAATCGCTAATCAAGGTGGCGTTGGACAAAGTGCAGAGCTGTATATACGTGGTCGTTCGACCAAGAATACCCTTGTGCTGATTAATGGCGTGAGATTAGGTAGCGCCACGACAGGTTCTGCGAATATTTCGGCAATGCCATTAGATGGTGTTCAGAGAATTGAAGTGATTCGTGGGGCTCGTGCAGCGGTCTACGGATCTGATGCGGTAAGTGGAGTAGTTAATATCATTACCACTAATCAGAATAACGTTCCTAGCAGAGTGAAGGCAGGGGCAGGTAGCTTTGGTAGTTATAATGTTGGTGCAACTCTATCATTAGGGGACGTTCACTCTGGGTGGTTGAATTTAACAGCAACGCATCAAACAAGTGAGGGTTATAATATACAGCCAACAAGCATTAACCCGATAGATGCCGATAATGATGGCTACGAAAGCCAATATCTTGTTCTTGATACGGGGAAAAGGCTGAACGATGCGTGGCTACTTAAAGCCAATGGCTATTATCAGAAGCACTATACTGAGTTTGATAATCCGTGGACAGGTGTCGATAAATCCGATAGTGATTTGTATAGCTTGAGTGTCGCTAGTGAATATAGTAATGAAAGCTTTGATTCGGCATTATCGTTATCCACAAATCAAGATAAGGCTAAATCCTACGGACAAGGCCAGCCAGAGGGGACGATATCAACAAATCGGGTTGCTATAAATTGGAACAACAATTTAAAAGTTACTGAGCAACTAAATGTAATTGGTGGTGTGGATTGGTATAAGGATAATATCGACAACACAACTAAGTTGATGACAAAGGACAGTCGTGACAATGGCGCTGTCTTTGCCGGAGCACTTTATCAGCAAGGAATTGTTACGTTCGAAGGTAACGTCAGACACGATGATAATAGTGCCTATGGTAATTACACAACTTATCAGCTTGGTGGCGGCGTTAGTGTTACTGAGCAATTGAAGGTTGTTGCGATGCATGGAACTGCCTTTAAAGCGCCAACGTTTAATGAATTATATTGGCCTAAAGAGTGTGGTTCTTGGGGGTGTTATGAGGGCAACCCAAACCTAGTACCTGAGGAGTCAGCCACATCGGAAATCGCGTTGGAAGGTGATTTTTCTCGTTTGAACTTCCGCCTTGCCGCATATCAAAGTAATGTAGATAAGATGATTGCAAGCAATGGTTCTACGAATGTGAACATTAATAAAGCAAAAATCGAAGGTGTTGAAATATTAACGAGGTTTAGTACCGGGGTTATTGTTCACGAAGTGTCATATGACTATTTAGATGCAAAGGATGAAGCGACAGGAAACTTTTTAGCCAGACGAGCGCGCCATAGTGGCAAATGGAATGCATCATATAGTCTAGAGGCTTGGCAGTTCGATTTAAGCTATCTATATCAAGGAAAGCGTTATGATGATTTGGCCAATACAAAAGAATTAGATCCATATTCGCTAGTGGATATAGCCGGAACATACTTCTTTAGTAATGGGTTTAGCTTAGGCGCTAAAGTGGGTAACCTGCTTAACGAAGAATACGAGATGGTTAAAGGATATAAAACGCCTGAACGTAACTACTATGTCAATGCTATGTATGAGTTCTAGGAGAATCAGCCGTCAATAATGGCGGCTTTTTTGTATTATTATGAAAAATATTATTATCAGCTGGTCATCAGGAAAAGATTCTACACTAACCTTAGAAAGGTTAATGGAGTCTGAGGATTACCATGTAGTAGGGTTGTACACGACGCACGTAAATGGTGAAGTTCCTTTTCAAGTGACGCCATTATCTGTCGTAGAGATGCAAGCACAAAGACTCGGTCTACCGCTCGTAGCCATAGAGTTGCCGGCCGTCTTTCCTAGTAACGAGATCTATCAGTCTAAAGTGATTCAAGGAATACAAACATCTGGATTGCCTGTTGATGGCATCGCCTTTGGTGACATGTTCTGTAACGGCATTGTTGATTACCGCAAGAGTTATGTCGAACCGGCGGGTTATGAGGCTATTTTCCCGCTACTGGGAGAAGACAGTTATACCTTGGCGAAAGAAATACTGCAGCGTGGCATTGAAACGGTAATGGTGACGGTGGATCGCAACGTGTTACCAGAGTCCATCTGTGGACGGTTTTATACTCAAGAGCTAATTGATAATCTACCTAAGCATGTTGACCCTTGTGGCGAGGATGGGGAGTTTCATACCTTAGTAGTTCATTCTCAATACTTTTCGTCTTCAATCGAACTGGAGCATTGCGGCATTGAAACCGCCGAGCGATTTAGCCATCTTCGCTACCGTGTCGTGTCAGATTAACATTAACCAGGTTTACGCTAACCATGCTTGTCAGTATGATTAGCGGCAATATCGCTAAAGTTTTGTTGTTATGTCGAATCAAATAACCAAGAAAAATATTCTCATCTTTGACTCTGGTGTCGGTGGACTCTCAGTTTTTAAAGAGATCTATACTCGATTGCCTAACGAGAATTATATCTATTTGTTTGATAATGAAGCCTACCCCTATGGTGAATTGGCTCAAGATGTCTTAATTACCAGAACTTGCGCACTAGTGAAGCAGATGGTGTTGCTGACACAGATTGATATTATTGTTATCGCTTGCAATACGGCGAGTACGATTGTGTTGCCTCATTTACGCCAGCAGACATCCATCCCCGTTGTTGGTGTCGTCCCCGCAATAAAGCCTGCCTCAATATTGTCCAAGACCGCGGTAGCATTGATTGCGACACCGGCCACAATTACGAGGCAGTATACACAAGACCTGATTCGTGACTTTTCAACAGATAGAGAAGTTAAACTTATTGGTTCAACTCGCTTAGTTGAGTTAGCGGAAGATAAACTGAGAGGTCGTGCTATAGACCAAAGTGAGATTGGGCAGATCCTTTCATCACTTAACAACAATATTGATGTTGCAGTTTTAGGGTGTACGCACTTTCCTCTATTAAGAAAAGAGATCGGTCACGCACTCGGTGATAAGGTTGAATTGATTGATTCTGGTGAAGCCATCGCAAGAAGGGTAGCGAGTCTTTTAGGAGAAATAGAGGAAGAGGCGGAAGAAGGGCTATTGAGTATTTTTTGTAGTGCGCCCCCTGTAGAGGAGGCAGCACTAAATAACGCAGTACAATTGTTAGGCTTTACACCTATTCAACTATTTCCCCTTCAGGGTGTTTAGGGTCGTTAGCGACACGAACTTTCAATGTACGCTGCATGTAATCTTTTTCGTTGATTGCATTGATAGCGGCATCGACATCAGAACTAGCCATAACGACAAATCCAAAGCCTCTGCGTTTACCTGTTCTTTTATCCTTCATTAACCTCACAGCAAAGACTTCTCCATATTCACCAAATAGATCTCTTACATGAGACTCATTAGCTTTATACGGTAGGTTCCCTACATAGAGAGTTTTCGTTGAATTCGATGATTCGGATACTTGTTTAGGTGCGGAGGTTGAAAGCTTTACGACGAAAAAAGTGGCAACCACACCAACAACAAATGCGAGAGCTGGCGAAACTGCAAGTTGAGAGAAGATGATTCCCCCTAATACGGCAACAGCGATCACCAGAAAGACTGATTTTTTAGAATCCATATTTAAATACTACTTTTCTTAATTGCGAATAATGACATCTATCGTTAAAAAATAGATATAAGAATATTACGTAGTTGAGGGGGATTTTTCCAATTAATTGATGTGATGTATTTCAAATGTTGGATTTTAATCAAGAAAAAAGCATCTTGATGGCATTTTGAGCAAACAATAATTAATTTGGAAAAAACACTTGTCATCAGTTGAGTGATCTCTATAATGCCGCCTCACCGACACGGAGTGAGACGAAAGTCACATTGGCGAGTCGGTTTGGAGTAGAAAAGAAAGTTTGAAAAAACATCTTGACTCTCCAGTCGGGAAGCGTAAGATACGCACCCCTAACGACGAGACGCTAAGCGACGAAGACGTT
>NZ_JAKRRY010000130.1 GCF_026191675.1 Vibrio qingdaonensis
AATATAAAGTGGAAGAAATGTAATGACGGTAAAGCTCAAGCAACAATATTGGAAGTGGGAGCAGAGTTTAGCTAACCCAGATAGTGACTTAGCGAAAGTTGCCAAGGTGTTTGTTGAACATTGTGACCGTTATCTATCTGTGAAAGAGTTGCATCGTTTAACGTTGGCTCAAAGTGATTTACAGAGCGTAAGGTATCGCCTAGTTCGACAGCATGGCTTCCAGTTCAAAATGAACCCTGATGCCCTTTATGAATATAAGCTGATGCATATTAACTTATCGCTTAAAAATACAGCGATAGGAGGTGCATCAAAGAAAACAGAACAGTTTGTGTTTCCTGATATCGCCCCGCTTTGGTGTTTGGCTTTAGGGCTAAATACCGAGGGTTTTGGTGCTCAAACAGGGAATCGTAAAATACTATGAACACTAATGATTGGGTATGCATTGATGCTGATGAAGATGATTATGTCATCGAGCGCTTTGAGGTGAGAGTGAAAGGAAAGAAACCATTAGTGCTTAACCACCCCAGCTATTCCAAGCTACTATTTGTTACCCAGCAATATCTCAATGTATCTAATGAAGTGGCTAAAGATGTGCTTCGGCATTCGATATTAGCCACTCCTAATCCTATCTGCTTTGATGAATATTGGCGCATTCGTAGTGCTCTGGAAAACACTGAGTTCAGGAGTGAGGAATGATGAAGAAAAACGGAAATGAGCCTGTTGTGTTAGAGTTATTGGTGAGACGAGATAATCATTTACAAGATTACCGCCGGATTCACTGTCTTAGAAAAGACGTGGGGGTGATTCGCTACAAGATAATGGTCAAAGATGGGGATATTGTTGGCAGCCAAGTATCGAACTCGACAACCTCAAATTACATTCAAATCTAGTTTTATCAAACTATTAACTAATAGGACAATT
>NZ_JAKRRY010000131.1 GCF_026191675.1 Vibrio qingdaonensis
AGCAACAATCACACCCTTAGCCCATGTCGGTACTTCCAGAGCTTCTTGAAACGCCTCCTCTGCTTGTTGGTGTTCACGCCATGCTTTTTCCCTCTCCTTTTGTTTTACTTCTTCTTTCGCCGCCTCTTGTGCTTTGGCCTGCTCTTCGACCTGTTTAATCTGCATACGACCAAGATCAACGAGCGTGTAGTTCAAAGCGTAAGTGTTAATGAGTTCGATGAGTTGCTGGTGGTACTTGTCATTCAGCCATCGCTTATCTGGTTCATTTTTGTGTATATGGTAGTAGTTGAGCGTACTTAAACAGTGCTCTGCAAATCCTTGGTCATTACCCCCACAGCCTAAATCTAAGCGGCATTCGTGTTGGTGCTCATTATCAAAGGTGACCGTCACTTTTGTTTTATCGTACCCGCCTAATGGATTGGTCTTTGCCACCTCTAACGCTTTAGCTTCAAAATCTGCAAAATCATACTCGGTATCAGAATCAAAGGCTCTGGATTCTGACCAATGAACGAATACTGTGAGCGGTTTGATTTTACTTTCCTCTGGCGTGAGTAATAAATCGGATGGATTGCTGGATGAACTCTTTTGGCTATCTTGTTTTGTAATTGACATGAGGGTGTCCTGTTGATGAATCAATAAAAAGGCCACCTTAAAAGCAAGATGGCCTGTAGAGTGTTAACGGATAAAGGCTAGTGACTACGCAGCTCGATTAGGTTGTAGACGCCCTTTCTAAAGTTCGCGATGAATGTTGATTCCCATAGGGCATAAAGCTTGACGATGTTGGGAGAGGACATGCTTTTATGCCGGAGTATCGAGTAAAAACTGTGCTATGAATGAAATCGAATTCAATATCTCGCTCCAATGTTGGGTAAGGGTATCCATTGAAGCTAAAGTCCGTGATGCAAAGGATGGAATAGAAGG
>NZ_JAKRRY010000132.1 GCF_026191675.1 Vibrio qingdaonensis
GATATAAAGTGGAAGACATGTAATGACGGTAAAGCTCAAGCAACAATATTGGAAATGGGAGCAGAGTTTAGCTAACCCAGATAGTGACTTAGCGAAAGTCGCCAAGGTGTTTGTTGAACATTGTGACCGTTATCTATCTGTGAAAGAGTTGCATCGTTTAACGTTGGCTCAAAGTGATTTACAGAGCGTAAGGTATCGCCTAGTTCGACAGCATGGCTTTCAGTTCAAAATGAACCCTGATGCCCTTTATGAATATAAGCTGATGCATATTAATTTATCGCTTAAAAATACGGCGATAGGAGGTGTATCAAAGAAAACAGAGCAGTTTGTGTTTCCTGATATCGCCCCGCTTTGGCGTTTGGCTTTAGGGCTAAATACCGAGGGTTTTGGTGCTCAAACAGAGAATCGTAAAATACTATGAACACCAATGATTGGGTATGCATTGATGCTGATGAAGATGATTATGTCATCGAGCGCTTTGAGGTGAGAGTGAAAGGAAAGAAACCATTAGTGCTTAACCACCCTAGCTATTCCAAGCTACTATTTGTTACCCAGCAATATCTCAATGTTTCTAATGAAGTGGCTAAAGATGTACTTCGGCATTCAATATTAGCTACCCCAAATCCTATCTGCTTTGATGAATATTGGCGTATTCGTGGTGCTCTGGAAAACACTGAATCCAAGAGTGAGGAATGATGAAGAAAAACGGAAATGAGCCTGTTGTGTTAGAGTTATTGGTGAGACGAGATAATCATTTACGAGATTACCGCCGGATTCACTGTCTTAGAAAAGATGTAGGTGTGATTCGCTACAAGATAATGGTCAAGGACGGGGATATTGTTGGCTGCCAAGTATCGAACTCAACAATCTCAAATTACACTCAAATCTAGTTTTATCAAACTATTAACTAATAGGAATG
>NZ_JAKRRY010000133.1 GCF_026191675.1 Vibrio qingdaonensis
GCGTCTTTCGGCAATCTTGCGGCTTCTACACAAGAGCGTGATGGTGCATTTTCAGTACCAAACACTTCCGTATAGACCTCGTTGAATGCGACAAAGTTTTCCATATCCGATAGGAAACACGTGGTTTTCACTACGCTATCAATAGACGCGCCAGCCGCCTCTAATACTGCTTTTAAGTTAGACAGCGATTGGCGAGCTTGCTCGGTAATGCCCCCTTCAACAAAAGCCATCGTCGTTGGATCTAGCGGTAACTGACCGGATGTAAAAACCAGCTCTTTAAATGCCGTTCCTTGTGAATAAGGACCGATAGCGGCAGGTGCTGACTCTGTATGAATCGTTGTTTTCATCTTAATTTACTCTTAAATAGTGTTTCAAAACATTACGACCGTAAAGGCATCTTATGCCCACTATGAGTCGCTCAAAAATACTCGAACTCGGGTTCGAGTATCCATAAAAATAACGATAAAACAATGCCTTAAAAGCTACGTCTAAAAAACAATAGTCAATAAAGCATTTCTAATAATGACCTAATTCTCTGGCAGTGCATCAGCACCCCACAAAGGCCATTAATGTTAACTTTGATCACCATCACACATTCGAAGGAATTATCAAACAGCCCCGGCAATCAATTAACTTTATGTAACTATATAACTATAAATCTCTGCATCCATCAAGACTAAAGTTAAACTTTTTTATCGCAAACCCATAAGAATTGACAAATATCAATAAATTATTCGATTTAAGGCACTTTCAGTGCACTATAGTGAACCGCAAGACTTAGGTCACATTATTTGACTGAAATATCATTAATATCCTCCCCATAAAGTTCACAAATATGAACTATTCAGTGACGTTGATACACAACCTCACACCAATAACATTACGGG
>NZ_JAKRRY010000134.1 GCF_026191675.1 Vibrio qingdaonensis
TGTAGTTGACCCGATCTAGTGGACACCTTCAATTGTAATTGGAGGTGTTTATGCCAGCTTATAAATCAGGTAAAAAAACTCAACAATATCTCACGGAATTTAAGGTAACTGCCGTCCGACTTTCGCTTCGAGAAGGAGCTACAGTTAAAAGCGTGGCGCTATCATTGGATATCCACCCTTATATGCTTTCTAAATGGCGAAAGGACTATAGAGAAGGGGTTATTTTGGAAGATAAACGTAAGAAAAGGACTAAGATCCCGAGTCAGAAAACTGAGTCTAGTCGGATTGCAGAGCTTGAACGTCAGAACGAACAACTTAAGCTCGAGAATGACTTGCTAAAAAAGTGGCAACGATTCGTTGCCCAAGAAAATCGACAAAATTCCGATTCATAGCCCATTACAAAACGCGTTATTCCATTGTATTGATGTGTCGTTTTCTATCTGTTTCCAAGTCGGGTTACTACGCATGGCTTGATAGAGAGCCAAGCCGCTACGATCAAGAAGAGCAGGCTTTGAAGAAGCGCATAATTAAAGTGTTTACTCAGAGTCGAGAGACTTACGGTAGTCCACGAGTTCATGCAGAGCTGAGGCGCCAAGGAGTTTTGGTTAGCCGCAAGCGTGTGGCTCGGATCATGAGAGAGCAAGGGCTGAGAGCGCGAAGTTATCGTATTTACATAAAAATGGCCAAGCTACATCGGTTCTATCAATCGATTAAGAATATTAAAAAAGACACACCAAAACCAACGGCAGTTAATCAACAATGGTCTGGAGATCTAACGTATATAAAGCAAGGTAAACGTTGGATGTATCTAGCGGTCGTTATCGACCTTTACTCGCGTAAAATCGTCGGTTGGTCGCTT
>NZ_JAKRRY010000135.1 GCF_026191675.1 Vibrio qingdaonensis
CTTCTGGAGAAATTTGAGGCTATGGTAGAAGAGTTTAAGAATTGGTTGACTGAATCTGGTAAAGCATCTGAGTGGTCTGTTTATTTGGATTCTATGGATAGATTATCACTTCATTATTCTGAGCAAATAGGCAGTGAATTCGATATTTTTGAACTTGAAGATGGCCGAGAGCTCAGTAAGTTACTTAGGTTATATGCGAAGAAAGGCAAATTTTCAAACGTAGGTGATGAAGGTGGCGGTAGTGTTCGGTCAGCATTAGCACACTATGTGAAATTTCGTTCACAGAGAAACTTAGCAAAACAGAATGAAATTCTAATGCTGGCAGTTGAAGACTTTTGCTTGGATATATCACGTGACGAAGTACTTAAATATCGAAATGAAGTACAAGAATACTGTGCGCAACTTCCATCTGCTATACCTAAAAACCATGGCATAGAGCTAAGTTCGCCATCAATGCGCTTTACTTATGAAAGAGACCTCCAACAATTACTATGTATGCAAGTAACGGAATTGTTTCCTGAATACGAAATATTCGGTGGTGCAAAGGTTGGCATTGAGTACCAAATAGGTACTAGAAAAATAGATGTGTTGTTAGAGAACAAGACAGATAAGTCATTATTAGTGGTGGAGTTAAAGTCTGGATTGGCTGATTTTAAGGTATTTGGTCAAATTGCAATGTATATGGGGCTTGTCAGTCGGGAGTTTTGTGATCGAAATGTTGAAGGGGCTATTGTAGCCGGAGAGATTGATGATAGTTTAATTCAAGCTACGGAAACCAATGGCTTAGTTAAATTATTGACATATCAAGTTGGTATTACATTAAAAGAAGCATAACAAGTGCTTCAAGACGGATTC
>NZ_JAKRRY010000136.1 GCF_026191675.1 Vibrio qingdaonensis
TTGCACTTAGAAATTTAGTGGTCAAATCATTGTCCCTTTTGCTATGCAGTGACAAGCCCCACTGCTTAACTTTCTTTCCGGTGGCAGCGCGAAAGCGTCATTCGCTTTAGCCCTCGAGGTTTCGCGGAACTGCTTTTTTTGTCCGTCCGTGGGCAACGAAAGTAACATCTTCCTCAATCCGTTTTTCAGTGACTTCGGTGCGGTCTTTTTCGCGCCAACTCACGTTAATCGAAAGATGTCAGTTCTGTCAGCTATCAAGCACGGCGTGGTGGTAGTAATTTAGTTTGTGGCAAACAATGAGCACCTTGGTACAAATAAGAGAATAGGGCGTAGGCAACTAACAAACTACTCAAGTGGACGCCATAAGCTTGGCGGTTTTGGTTTGAAGTTAAGTGCGCTTGGTAAGTTAATCGTAAGCGCCACTTAGCAGGGCGTTAGTTGCACTTAGAAATTTAGTGGTCAAATCGTTGTCCCTTTGGCTATGCAGCGACAAGCCTCACTGCTTAACTTTCTTTCCGGTGGCAGCGCCAATTAGCCGTTCGCTTTAGCTGTCGAGGTTTCGCGGCACTGCTTTTTGTGTTCGTCCGTGGGCAACGGAAGTGACATCTTCCTCACCCCGTTTTTCAGTGACTTCGGTGGTGTCTTTTTCGCGCCAACTCGCATTAATCAAAAGATGTCAGTTCTGTCAGCTATCAAGTACGGCGTGGTGATAGTAATTTGGTTTACAGCAACCAATGAGCATCTTGGTGCAAATAAGAGAATAGGGGCGTAGGCAACTAACAAACTACTCAAGTGGACGCCATAAGCTTGGCGGTTTTGGTTTGAAGTCAAGTGCTCTTGGTAAGTTAATCGTT
>NZ_JAKRRY010000137.1 GCF_026191675.1 Vibrio qingdaonensis
CAGCACTTCTTCGCAATGGCTAAGCCATGATTACTGCTACCCAACAAAGAAGGCTCTGCACAAGTCTTAAGGTGGTAGTGCAACCAATTTTGATACTGGCTTTCTGACAAAGCGTTAATAGAATCACCTATGTAACGAACAAAACCATCAGTCGCGATATGATTTTCAACCTTGAACTGAAATTGAGTCGTTAGCTCTTCAATTTCAGTTGGAGTAGCAAAATAAGCTGTCCTAAAGAACTGATCAACGTGTGGTGTTGAAACTATGCCCATTTCATAAAGCTCATTTAAAGTATCAGCGCTTACTAGCTGATCAGACATCTTTGCGAGAAGGCCAGCAACGAAGAAACGACTGATATAAGCAATAGCGACGATACCACCGACTTTTAAGATTCGTTGGGCTTCAGCCAACACCTTTTCCCGCTCGGGTTTACTCTGAATATGGTACAAAGGACCAAGGATAAGAACGATATCTTGTGAGTCGTCTGGGATAAAACCGACATCAGTTGCATTTGATTCATGTACTTGTAAATCAATTGACTTAGAGTTCGAGTTAGCGATTAATTGTGAAACAAGTTCTGGAACTAACTCTACCGCTGTTACCTCCAATCCCTTGTGGGCATAGTAAAGTGAGTACCTGCCAGTAGCAGCACCAAGCTCTGTAAGCTTAGCGCCAACGTGAATATATGGATTCAGTTTGTTAACTGTCGTGTCAAATTCAACACGCGTAATATTTTGGGACAGCAGGCGCTGCTCTTCATCAAAATTTGAATAGTATTCCATGTACTCTTTTTGCACGACTTCCTCCTGTGCTG
>NZ_JAKRRY010000138.1 GCF_026191675.1 Vibrio qingdaonensis
AGGGAACGTTTAAGTGCTCAGGATTTTGTTTCGATGTGCGTTTTGGCGCTTAGGGGGTCACATGACAGCTCGTTCTACGGTATCCGCTGACATATCCATGTACGTGATTTTGGTGAATTCAACCGACTTTTACTCCACCGTAAAGGCCGTCAAGGTTCATGAGATTTTGGTGAATGAGTTTGGGTATACCGACTCGTTAATACTAGAGGAAGGCAACCGAGGGAAGGGGGTGAGTATCAGTGTGTGTGATAACACTACCACCATTAAGCAGATGCGAGAAGATTACGCCTACGCCAAGAAAACGGAAAGGACGATAGAAACCACCTCCGAGCATCGCGAGTCGGCAAAGGCTTTACTCTCTTCTCTGTATGACGACTGAAGCCTGCTTATTGTGTTACGTCATCAAACACTCATAAGAGAAGGTCATTAGTGTGTCTGGATTTTGTTTCGATATTCTAGCCGTTCGCGGCATTCAAACGGGTTGTGTTTTTCGACGAGCAACGCCTTGTTCGGTCCTGTACTAAGTGGTCAACGTTATCGAGTGTGTGAGCACGTTTAGGTTCTTTTATGACAAATATGAGCGCGTCGTCGGAGGGGGAGTCCTTGGTTGAGGGGGATGCGAACATTCGGTGTGCAATCATCCAATCAAGTAAACCGAGAAAAACGCTCGTAACGAGCAGGCATTAATATTGAGTGGCGCAAGTCGAGTAACCAGCAGGGCGCCCTTTTGGTGGGGAAGGGATCTTTCTAACTGGGCGACGTGCTTTGGGTTGAGGTACTGGCTTAGGCTGTCCTTTGGCATGTTGACGCGG
>NZ_JAKRRY010000139.1 GCF_026191675.1 Vibrio qingdaonensis
CGGGAACGTTTAAGTGCTCAGGATTTTGTTTCGATGTGCGTTTTGGCGCTTAGGGGGTCACATGACAGTTCGCTCTACAGTATCCGCTGACATATCCATGCACGTGATTTGGGTGAATTCAACCGACTTTTACTCCACCGTAAAGGCCGTCAAGGTTCATGAGATTTTGGTGAATGAGTTTGGGTATACCGACTCTTTAATACTAGAGGAAGGCAACCGAGGGAAGGGGGTGAGTATCAGTGTGTGTGATAACACTACCACCATTAAGCAGATGCGAGAAGACTACGCCTACGCGAAGAAAACGGAAAGGACGATAGAAACCACCTCCGAGCATCGTGCATCGGCAAAGGCTTTACTCTCTTCTCTGTATGACGACTGAAGTCTGCTTATTGTGTAACGTCATCAAACACTCATAAGAGAAGGTCATTAGTGTGTCTGGATTTTGTTTCGATATTCTAGCCGGTAGCGGCATTCAAACGGGTTATGTTTTTCGACGAGCAACGCCTTGTTCGGTCTTGTCTTAAGTGACCAAGGTTATCGAGTGTGCGTATTGAGGCCCTTTGATGACAAATATGATCGCGTCGTCGGAGGGGGAGTCCTTGGTTGAGGGGGATGCGAACATTCGGTGTGTTATCACCCAGTCAAGTCAACCGGGAAAAACGCTCGTAACGAGCAGGCATTAATATCGAGTGGCGTAATTCGAGTAACCAGTAGGGCGCCCTCTTGGTGGGGAAGGGACCTTTCTAACTGGGCGACGTGCTTTGGGTTGAGGTACTGGCTTAGGCTGTCCTTTTGGCTTGTTGTCGCGA
>NZ_JAKRRY010000014.1 GCF_026191675.1 Vibrio qingdaonensis
CGAATACGCACGCAACGTTATCGAAATCTCTCGTGAGTGTGGCGTACAACCTTTCCAAGTTGATCTAGGCGGCGGTTGGCCACGTGAGCGTGAGCCAGAGTGTCGTAGCAAAGAGCACATGATGAACTCAAACACTATCGAAGACTACGCGAAAATCGTATGTACTGGTATGTTAGAAGAGTTCAACAAAGAAGGTTTCGAGATCCCACAATTGTGGCTAGAACCTGGCCGTTACATTGCAGGTAACATCGGTACGCTACTGACTTCTGTTTACGTAGTGAAAGATGACCAAGAGATGGATTACACGTACACCATGGTGGACGCGTCTACTTACCTAGCAACGCTAGTGGAATCTCAAGAGTCTAAGAACCCGGTACTTCCTGCGAACAAGATGACTCAACCTCTCGTTGGTAAAACCACTGAAATCGCGGGTCCTATCTGTATCCCATCAATCTGGGAAAGCGGCG
This sequence comes from Vibrio qingdaonensis, assembly GCF_026191675.1. GTDB lineage: Bacteria > Pseudomonadota > Gammaproteobacteria > Enterobacterales > Vibrionaceae > Vibrio > Vibrio qingdaonensis. The sequence goes on from NZ_JAKRRY010000014.1 coordinate 468, forward strand.
CAACTATGCCAGCTCTAGTACCTAACGACGTACTAGCTATCATGGATGTGGGTCACTACGCAGAATCTCAAGCGAGCCAGTTCAACTCTCTTCCACGTCCTGCAACGGTACTGGTTAAAGACGGCGAAGCTGAACTAATCAAGCGTGCTGAAACGGTTGAAGATGTATTTGCTACGCAAATCCTTCCTGAGCGTTTCAAGAAAGCAAAAGCTGAAATCGAGAAAAAGAACACAGCGAAAGCTTAATCTTCTAACTCTCTGATTGATAAAAGCCTCTCAAATGAGAGGCTTTTTTATACCTAGTATTTCTGACCAAAAAAAACCTCCACAGCGGAGGTTCTTCATTAATATTTTTTCTTTAACTCAAGTACTAAATCAGCTTACGCGCCGCTTCAACCACAATCTTAATTGAACGCGTTTCGGCTTTCTTCAACGTGTCATGGTCTGGCGTTTCTTTTTGCGTACGATTGATGATCACACCTGCCACACAACCCGCTTTCAGACCTGAGCTTGCACACATGGTCAACAAGGTTGCCGACTCCATTTCAAAGTTAAGCACACCCATTTGTTGCCATTCATCCATAGAGCCTTGGAAACGACGAACAACACGTCCAGAAAACGTATCATAGCGCTCTTGACCTGGGTAGAACGTATCACTTGAAGCCGTGACACCAGTATGTACCGTAGAGCCAGCTTCAATAGCGGCTTGTTTCATTGCCGTTGCTACATCAAAATCAGCAACCGCAGGGAATTCCATTGGGGCAAAATGTAAGCTTGCGCCATCAAGACGAACTGACCCTGTTGTTACGATCATATCACCCACATTCACATCTGGTTGAATCGCGCCTGTTGTCCCTACGCGAAGGAAAGTACGCACACCAAGTTGCGCTAATTCTTCAACCGCAATAGACGTCGAAGGACCACCGATACCAGTAGAGCATACGACCACTGTCTTACCGTCTAACTTAGCACGATACACCGTGTACTCACGTTGGCTGGCCAAAAACTCAGGCTCATCCATCAACTCTGCGATTTTTTGTACGCGAGCAGGATCGCCAGGGATAATCGCTAAAGTTGCACCTTGAAGATCATCTTGGTTTACGCCTAAATGGAAAACAGCTTGGGACATAGGGTGGTTCCTCTTATTTCTTAGTTATGGGATCAAGCTTATAAGATAACCGTGAGCCTTTCTGCCCACAGATCACACTTTAGGAAAGGTAATTGCATTGAATTACAAATTAAATCGTTTGGCATCACACTTTTTAGAGCACCAACCAATAATTAGCATAAAAACTAAACGCCCACCTCACAATGAGATGGGCATCACCATAATTATCTACTTAGCTTAGTCTAATTTAGATTTATGTCTAAGTAGACGTAATGCGTTTAAGGTCACGATGGCTGTCGCACCACTGTCAGCAAGCACTGCAACCCAAAGACCCGTCATCCCAAGCAAGGTTGTCACCAAAAACACCGCTTTTAGCCCTAATGCTAATGTCACGTTCTGTTTGATGTTATTAAGCGTGGCTCTAGACAGCTCAACCATCACTGGAAGTTCCGCTAAACGATTGTGAGTCAACGCCGCATCCGCTGTTTCTAATGCGACATCGGTTCCCCCTCCCATCGCAATACCTATGTTTGCCGCTTTCATCGCCGGGGCGTCATTAATGCCGTCGCCGACCATGGCAACTCGTTGGTGCTGAGCCAGCTCATTGACATAGGCGACTTTATCGGCAGGTAACAAACTCGCTTTGTAGTCCATACCCAATGGCGTGGCAATCGCGTGGGCGCTGCGAGCATTATCACCCGTTAGCATGATGGTATTAATACCCAGTTTAGCCAACTTTTCTACTGCTTCAGCCGCGTCAGCCCTTACTTCATCTCGCCAAGCAATAAGACCAAGTTCCTGTCCTTCATTCATTGAAGTCGTGCTTTGGTTGGTGAGTACTACCACTGTTTTGCCTTGATCTTCCAGCAGGGCGATCTGTGACTGCGTATCGGCGGTAAGTTCGAACGTCACTTTACTTGGCGCAAGCAACGCGTAATGCCGCTCATGAACAATCCCTTCAATACCAACCCCCACCAATGCTCTCTTTTCCGTGGCTTCTGGAATCGATAGACCTTTGTCTTCAACATAACGTACCAACGACGTCGCAAGTGGATGGTTAGAACCCGATTCAATAGCAGCGGCAACCTTAAGTAGCTCTTCCTGCGTAAAGTTCATTAGTGCTATCGTATCCGTTACATGAGGTCGACCAAGCGTCAATGTGCCCGTCTTATCAAAGGCGATAGCTTTTACATTCCCCAGTTGCTCTAACGCGGCACCACCTTTAATGAGAGCGCCACGTCGCGTTGCCGCGGCTAAACCAGACGTAATGGCAGCAGGGGTGGAGATCACCAGAGCACATGGACAAGCAATCAATAACAGCGCCAATCCACGGTATACCCACGTTTCCCATGGCTGGGCAAACAACAACGGTGGCGTAATGATGACGGCAAGAGACACTAACATCATAAGCGGCGTATACCAGCGGCTAAATTTATCTAAAAATCGTTCAATCGGCGCTTTACGAGATTCCGCTTCTTCAATGAGATGTAAGATCCGGTCAATCGCATTTTCACCTTGTTTCGAGGTGACTTTTAATATGACCACCTTGTCAGTCAACACAGCACCGGCCATCACATTGTCGCCAATTAGGCGTTCAACAGGCAAAGACTCACCGGTTAATGCACTTTCATCGAAGCTAGCACTAGTCGAAACCAATTCACCATCAGCTGGTAACCTGTCACCCGGTGCGACTTCAATCATATCGCCAGGCTGTAACTCTGAGGCACTTTTCTTTGAACGTACCCCATCTATCACAACGGTCGCATCTTCGGGCACTAATGACATTAAGGCCTGTACGCCACTTCTTGCTTTCGATGCTGCAAATGATTCAAGACGTTCGCCAATCAAGAACAGTAACAAAACCATGCCGGCTTCTACTGTCTCTCCCAAATACAGTGCCCCTATGGCAGCTACACTCATGAGTGTTTCAATCGCAAAGGGAGTGCCTGACTTTGCTAGCTGAAACGCTTTCTTCGTAATAGGCATTAACCCTAACAAGCAGGTGAGAACAAACAGCCATTCACTCAATTGAGGAAAAGAAGATCGACTTAACGCCGCAATGAGCATTCCAGATGAAATGGCTAAAATATGGGCATTTTCTGATACGGTTTTACGCCAGCCTGACGGCATAGGTTGTTGAACGGTATGGGGTGATGAGCCACCATTGAGCGACTGTAATGTAAAACCGACTTTCAGTACCGCAGATTCAACTTCTGACACCAACGCTGGGTCATTGACTCGAACCACCAGCTTCTCTGTGGCAAAAAGCACCTTTGCACTCACAATACCTGGAATTTTACTCATTGCCGATTCCACCTTGCGAGCACAAGATGGGCAATCCATTCCAATCACTTTCCAAGAATGCATAGACGGATTTGTTTCTAGATTTCCCTCACTAACATGAGGTTCCTCTGGTTCACTCGCGCTGCACTCACCTTGTGTCGAGCAACAACCTGATGAGCTCTCTTCATTAGCTGAAATCGCCGCGATTGTCGGCGCGCTGCAACTTGTCCCCACTGGGCGAATGGCATTAATTTTTTGAGTACGGCATGCATCATGTTTATTACACATGAGGATCTCCTTGATTGACATAAACCTGTATCTGTTAATACAAGTTTAAACCTTGGAGCTAACTCCAAGGTCAAGGATTAATTAGTCGATCATCGAAACCGGTGACGTGCCTTGTTTATTTTTCGCTACATCTTCAATTAAGACCGCATCATGAGTACAGAATGGCTGGGAGTTAACACTGGTCAAACTCGGATCTTTGTCTTGTTGGCATTGTCCCGTTCTTCTCAGTTCCACAATATGATACTTAAGAACAATCAGCCCCAACACGCCAAACACGATGTTACCAATGGCTTGCCCATAGAGAACGCCCAATGCACCAAACCAATGTGCCCCTAGATAAACAAACGGCAGAGTACCCGCCGTCGCTTTCCCCAGATTCAATGCGGTTGAATAAAGTGGCCGACCCAGGTTATTAAAAGAAGTATTCGCCACAAATAACGCACCATTAAAAATAAACGTGATCGCGACATAAGTGGCAAACGTCACCACGATTAGGGCAGCGTCCCCCGTCAAAGAGAAAGCCGCGATGACATAATCTTTGACAAGGTAAAGAACGAGGCAGACCACGATCGTGTAAGTAGTGGTAACAATCAATGAGTTACGTAGGGTTTCTTCTACCCTATCAATTCTAAGCGCGCCAAAGTTTTGTCCGATAATTGGACCTACCGCACCAGATAAAGCAAAAATAACCGCAAAACAAACCGGTATCAGACGACCAATTACCGCATAACCGGCAACAAAGTCTTCACCAAATTGTGCGATAGACGTGGTCACAATCGCATTACCTATAGGGGTTGCCGTATTGGCAATGATCGCTGGTAACGCGATGGCTAATATGACTCGGCTATTTTTGATTACTTGATTAATTTGCGGCGCGGAGAGCAATTTATGCACTTGCAGTAAAGGCATGAACGAGAAATAGAACACCGTAAAACGTGCAATCACCGATGCAATCGCTGCACCTTCAACGTTCCAACCAAAACCAAAAATGAACAATGGATCTAAGATTGCATTGACGATTCCACCATAGAGCGTTGCCCACATGGAACGCTTAGCGTCACCCGCAGCGCGCAGACCCGCACCACTTGCCATACCAAGCGCAATCAAAGGGCTACTTGGCATGATGATCCATAAATACGCTTCTGCCCTTTCATGGGCGCGCCCTTCCGCCCCTATAGCGGTCAGTAGTTCGGGAATATACGCACACATTATCGCCGTAATAATGGCACTAATGACAAAAGCAATGACTAAGACACTACTGCCTATTTGCTTAGCATAAGCGGTATTTTTAGCACCAATCGCTTTCGACATCAGTGCGCCCATGGCTATTGACGTGCCGATAGAGACGGATGTGGCGAAAAACGTTAACGTGCCAGCGAACCCCACCGCGGCGGCGAGCTCAACTTGTCCCAACATACTAATGAATAACATATCGAGCAGGTCAACAACAAATAACGACATTAACCCAATAGAACCTGCACCCGACATCACTAAGATATGGCGCATGGTCGATCCTTCGAGAAACTTGGCTGATGGCTCTGTCATTACAATCCTTTGTATCCCGTTACCAAAAAATAAGGCGCTCTCGCGCCTACTAAACCAATTTATTCATTTGAAAACAAGATGATCTACACCGGATGCTTAAAGCACTCTTTCAGATTCTTACCAATCGCCTGAAGCACATCACGACGAGAAATCATGCCAACTAAACGCCCCTGATCAATAACTGGGTATACTTTAGGCTTTCCTACTTTCATCATATCAGCGAGTTCAATGATCGACATCTCAGGTGTCACGGATAGCACTTCTTTGTACATACAATCCCCCACCGTGTGCGTATCTTGACAGTGATACGTGACCTTTACCAACTTCTCTAGAAGATCCTGCTCCGAAATAAAGCCAATGACTTTTTCGTTTTCATCAATGACAGGTCCACCTAAATGCTTTGATTCCATCACCTTATCTAAAGCGGCACTCAATGGCATATCAACGGTAAACGTAATTGCTCTTTGAGTCATATAATCTCTTACTTTTAAAGATTCCATGATGTTCTCCTTAATCCCCAATAACTTACTTTGTTATTTTCATTGTCGTCTAGTTTATCGATTTTGCTAAATCGGAATGAGTGATTTTATTCATAGGCGATACCTATGTGGCCTCACTAAACGTCACTCCTTTTCCCTAAGCGTAAGACGAAAACGACAGCTTTGCCTATCTTCCCTTTAAGAAATTTGTAACAATCTCAAAGCTGTGCCTCTGTTTCACGTTTAGGATTATTGTCATTGTTTAAGAAAATACTCGCTGTACTTGCCGATGCCGTTGAGTACCGCTCACGAATTTGGGTGGTTCACGTGTCTGAATCGCTATTAAAAGATCAGTCTTACGTGGTTAATGAAGATGGCTTCAACACCTCCTTAGAGTGGATGAAACGCAAAGGGTATTCGTCCACAATGCTCGAGCAAGTGGAAGGTATGAAACGTTCTCAAGTTCTTGTGTTTGAACTTGGTCATACTCAGCACCAGCTGATGCGAGTAAAATGAAATAACGATGTTTACTCGCTCTCGTTATCGCGTGATGGCGCGCGATTAATCTTTTATGAGTATCAAAAACTCAACAAAAGCGATAAGCGCAAACAGCACCGCGATACCTTTCCAAAACAGTACCGGACTTTTTTTCATTAAGGGTCTGGATTCTACGGCCTTCAAAAGCGCAGCGTTTGGCAAAGTAATATCGGTGACAAACTCTCCAAGCACTTGGTAGCGGGATGTGGCTTGCGGGTGGCAGGCTTTCTGTATTGCTAACTCGAACCATAACGGAACATCCTCTCTTAGTTCTGCCATGCTTCTATATTGCCACTTTTGATGCCTGGCTTGCTGCACGGACAGCGCCGTTACTTCTTTATATGGCAGTACGCCACATAGCATTTCATAGCTGATCACTCCTACGGAAAACAAATCCGATACGGTTGTTGCAGGCTCTCCAGATAAGTATTCTGGAGCGATATAATTCGCCGCCCCCAGAGGATTTTCAACACTCTGTTTTGGTTGACTTTCTTCCAGCCCTTTGACCGATACTGCCCCTAAATCGATAATTTTTATCGTACCATCAGCACTTATCATCACATTCTCAGGTTTGAGGTCTCGGTGAACCATATCTAGCCGCTGCAGCACCCGTACGGCTTTGATCAGTTCATCAATAATCGTCCTCACTTGTTGCAATGTTGGCTGTGGATTGTCATACATCCACTGTCGCAGTGTTATTCCATCTATCCACTCACATAGATGATAGAGATAAGGGGAGGACTCAGTATGAGGATAGATTTTCATAATTCGATGATTATTCACCCGACTTCCCACCCAGTATTCATTACTAAAAAACACCAGCGTATCGGTATCATCGGCGTAATGTTGGGAGGGCGCTTTAAGCACATAACGTTGCTCGGTGGCCTCTTCTATGACTTCATAGACGTGACTGCGACTGCCCGAATGTATGACTCGAGTCACTCGGTAATCGTCTATGCGATTATTTACCTTCAGCGCAGGCGGTAATACACGGTTAAGGGTTTGCTGTTGAAATTCTAAAAACGTTAATTGCGGCAACGCCTCTACCGACACAAACAAACACGTTGCGTTATCTTGTCCCCCCGCTTTGATTGCTTGCTGGCACAGCTGATTCGCCTGGTGCTCCAAATCCGTCGCAAACCCTGAAGCGGACTGAGCCTCCTGCATCACCTTACAGAGTGCGCTGTCATCAAGTACATCATGCACCCCATCGGTGGTGAACAAGAACTGGTCACCCGTATGTAATTCTATCGTTTGGTAGTCAACTTCAAGCGCTGTATCCATGCCCAAAGCACGGGTCAAGTACGCATTTTTTCCGCCATTTATTCTTTGGTGGTCACGAGTCAGCAAGCGTAATCCCCCCGCGCGAAATAGGTACACGCGGCTATCACCAACATGAAAAATATGGGCGGTATTGGACTTAAAGATCGCACTGCTAAATGTCGTCACCAAACCGTTGTGCCTAAGTGCCTCTTTCGCGCCAGACTCATACAACCAAGCATTGAGTGATTTCAGCACTTGGCTGGCACAATGCTGGACGCTCCAGCTGTCTGGCGTCGCATAGTAATCAGACACAAATTGCATCACACTGGTATGGCTAGCCTTTTGTCCATGAGAACTGCAACTCACACCGTCAGCGATACAGGCAATGGTCCCCTTAAGTTCTTGCTCTGATTTTTCCTCAGGATGACGCACGACAAATGCATCTTGGTTTTCTTGCCGCTTCCCCGTTAAAGATGCGCCACCATAACTCAGTGATAGCGACTTTTTATGTTCCATATCGGGCTTCTCCATCATTTTCGCGCCGTATCGAGAACCTTATTTGCTTAAGGATATTATTTGGCTAAAGATATTGTTTGAATAAGGATATAAAATTGCAATACGAACAAAAGCCTCGTGCTAGCGAGGCCTTTGAACGAGAGGACATGATTTCATAAACTCATGAGCCAATGCCCTCTCTCCCGATATCGAATTAATGAGAGACATTAATCAGTGTCACACTGCCATCCTCATTCACTTCAGCGATTTGTCCACTTGGCTCTTCCATAAACATGAGCGTGACAAAACCAAGAACCGCGGTTCCGGCAATGACATAAAAGAACGTCTGGTAATCAACAAATGACAATACCGTCAAATACACTACTGCGCCGACGTTGCCATACGCGCCAGTCATACCTGCAATCTGTCCAGTCATACGACGCTTGATAAGTGGCACCGTAGCAAACACTGCCCCCTCACCCGCCTGAACAAAGAACGAACATGCCATCGCCGCACATACCGCTAACCATAGTGGCCATTCGCTGTCGACTTGCCCCATCATGAAGTAACCACCCGCCAGCCCTGCCGTAAGAATAAGTAGCGTCGATTTACGACCAAATTTATCTGAAATCCAGCCGCCACCAGGTCGAGACATCAAATTCATGAAAGCATAAGCCGATGCGACCATCCCGGCTAGAACAGGCGTTAATTCAAACGTTTCCAAGAAAAATAACGGCAGCATAGAGACCACAGCAAGTTCAGAACCAAATGTGGCAAAGTAGAGCACATTTAAAACGGCAACTTGTTTAAACTTGTATTGGTGCATCTCTGGAACTGGCTTGGAAAATATCGACTTATTCACTTTCCATACTTGAGATACTTCGTACACATACAGAGCGAACAAGCCAAGATAGAACGCGTTCACTACGGTTTCACTCAACATGCCGATGTTTGATGGCGACAGTTTCCACGCGAGTAAAGCCAGTGCCGCATACATAGGGATCTTCATAATCAACAGAAAGAAGAAATCCCCTTTCGACGTCACTTCCATCGCGGTTAAGTGCTTGGGTCTAAAGTAAGTCGAGCCTTTCGGAGTATCTTGCACGCTGCGGTAGAAAACCACAGAGAACAACAAGCTCATCAGACCTGTAATTGCCACCGCGTAACGCCAGCCATCTTCGCCACCAAACATCAAAGCAAGCGTCGGGAGCGTAAATGCGGCCGCTGCCGAACCAAAGTTACCCCAGCCACCGTAGATACCTTCTGCGGTACCCAGCTCATCATGAGGGAACCATTCCGACACCAATCGGATGCCAATAACAAACCCTGCACCAATAAAGCCCAACAAGAAACGGGCTATCGCGGCTTGAATAAACGAATCTGACAGCGCGAAGACAAAACACGGAATAGAGCACACCGCGAGTAAAGTGGAGTAAACCAGCCTTGGGCCATACTTATCCGTCAGCATGCCAATGACCACCCTAGCAGGAATGGTAAGCGCGACGTTTAAAATCAATAACGTCTTTATTTCTTGAGTCGATAACCCCAGTGACGTTTTCACCATTTGCAGCAATGGTGCAAAGTTAAACCACACCACAAAGGTAATAAAGAAGGCCATCCAACTCAGATGGAGCGTTTTCATTTTTCCAGAAAATGAAAACAGATTGAACTTAGTGTTTTCCATAATAAAATCCTTTTTACTGGTCAGCGAACTAACCAGAGTTCCTTGATAAATAGTCGATTACGTCGCCTGATGCTGTGATAGCTAGCTTAAGCGGTGATGGATAACTTAAGCGGCTATTAATAACTTAAGCCGCCATAGGTAACTTAAGCTGCAATTGGTAATTTCAGTTGAACCTCGCTACCACTTACTCTCACATCAAAGCGCGTGAGCGTAACCGCTGGCTCCTCAATACAAACACCGGTATGCAAATTAAAATGTTGCTTATAAAGGGGCGATGCCACACAAGGTTGCCCCTCAAATGACCCCATAATGCCGCGAGACATCACATAGGCGTGACCAAAAGGATCGTAATTACACAGCGCATACAGCTCATCACTACGCTGGCAATAAAAAATCGCGACTTGTTTATCTTCCACTCTGGCGCACACCCCCGTGTGCGGGACCAGATCGTCTGTTGAGCAGACGGTTAACCACTGACTCATCGTGTTCTCCTTAACTATCAAAATCGCTTCGCTAATGACGTAATAATCATGGTTACACTTCAACCACATCAATACGCTGCTCTAGAATGAGCGCTTGTTTCTTGTTATTCGTTGGGAATCTTTGTTGACGAATATTGACAAACTGCAAGGTACTATCTAGCTCATCAGTATTGATAAAATGTTGGAATCGTTTTAGTTTTTCTGGATTCTCAAGCGTGGTTTTCCATTCACATTGATATTTTCCAACGTTGGTGGCCATATCGGCTTCAAGTTCCTCGGCTAGGTTAAGCTTATCGTCGACGATAATTTGTTTGAGGTACTCGATGCCTCCTTCTAAATTTTCTAACCACACCGAAGTACGTTGCAAACGATCAGCGGTGCGAATATAGAACATCAACACACGATCGATATACCGTATCAAGGTTTCTTCATCGAGATCCGTTGCCAATAAATCGGCGTGACGAGGGCGCATACCACCGTTACCACATACGTATAAGTTCCAGCCTTTATCTGAGGCAATCACACCAATATCTTTTGACTGAGCTTCGGCACATTCGCGGGTACAGCCTGAGACTGCGAATTTAAGCTTATGGGGTGAACGTAACCCCTTATAACGATTCTCAAGGTCAATGGCTAAACCCACACTGTCTGCCACGCCGTATCGACACCATGTACTCCCCACACACGATTTAACGGTTCTGACGGATTTGCCGTAAGCATGCCCCGTTTCAAAGCCAGCATCGACCAATCGCTTCCAAATCAGCGGCAGCTCGTTTAATTGAGCGCCAAACAAATCCACACGCTGGCCACCGGTTATCTTGGTATACAAATCAAACTCTTTTGCCACTTGCCCCAATACAATTAGCTTGTCTGGCGTAATTTCCCCCCCAGCAATACGGGGAACAACCGAATAAGTGCCATCTTTTTGCATGTTGCCAAGATAGATATCATTGGTGTCTTGCAGCTCCATATGCTGCTCTTCCAAAATGTAGTCATTCCAGAATGACGCCAATATTGAGCCAACGGTCGGCTTACAAATCTCGCAGCCAAGCCCACTGCCGTGCGTTTCCAGTAAATCATCAAACGTTTTGATTTGGTTGACGCGCACAATGTCGCTCAATTCTTGGCGCGAATAAGCAAAGTGCTCACAAATATCGTTATTGACTTCAACACCGAGGTTAAGTAATTCGCTGTCTAGAACTTGTTTGGCAAGAGCGGAACAACCGCCACAACCCGTAGACGCATTCGTTGTCTCTTTTAGCGCGGCCATCGTATTACAACCACTTGCCACCGCTTGTTTGATGTCCCCTTTAGTCACATCAAAACAAGAACAGATTACGGCCGAATCTGGCAATGCATCCACGCCAAGTCCTGTCGCGCTATCGTCTGCGACATTTGGTAGAATCAGCACGGATGGGTTTTCTGGTAATGGCATATCATTTTGTTTAAGCTGCAACAGCGTCCCGTAGGCGTCCGCGTCACCAACTAATACCGCCCCAACGATTTTACTGCCATCTTCAGAGACAATTAAGCGTTTGTAGACTTGTTCAATTTCGTCATTATACGTGTAAGACTGCGCGCCCGGTGTTTGCCCATGCACTTCGCCAATACTTGCCACATCTACACCCAACAGCTTGAGCTTGGTACTCATGTCCGCGCCAATAAATAACGAATCCGACTCGCCATCACTCAAAATTTGTGACGCCGCTACTTTTGCCATTTGGTAGCCCGGAGCCACTAAGCCAAAAATTTTATTATCCCATAACGCACATTCACCTACCGCATAGACATCTTTGATATTGGTCTGGCAGTTGTTGTCGATCACAATGCCACCACGCTCACCAATGGCGATATTTGACTGCCTTGCCAATTCATCTTGTGGACGGATGCCTGCGGAAAAAACAATCACATCCGTTTCAAGGTGAGTACCATCTGCGAAGTTCATGCGATAGCGAGAATGGCTACCAGCAACAATCTCTGTGGTCGCTTTTTGGGTATGAACGGTGACGCCAAGATCTTCAATCTTTCGCTTCAGTAACGCACCGCCACCATCATCTAATTGCACCGCCATTAAACGAGGGGCAAATTCAACAACATGAGTTTCTAAACCTAAATTTTTAACGGCATTTGCCGCCTCTAAACCTAGCAACCCACCACCAATCACTACGCCACTTTTTCCCGTCTTGCTTGATGCCTCAATGGCATCCAAATCTTCAATGGTTCGATAAACGTGGCAATGTGCCTGATCATTACCAGGGATCGGTGGCACAAACGGAAATGACCCTGTTGCTAATACCAGCTTGTCATAAACTTCACGTCGACCACTTTGCGTGACAACGGTTTTAGCGTCTGTATCCAGTGATACTACTTTGTCATTGAGTACGAACTGAATGCCGTTTTCTTCGTAGTAATTGCCATCGGTTAGTGCCAGATCACTGGCCCCTTTGCCTTCATCAAAATAACTCGTGAGCTGCACTCGGTCGTAAGCCAAACGTGGCTCTTCTGAAAATGTAATAACCTGAAACTCTGCCGTTTCAGACGAAATAATTGAATCAATAAACTTGTGGCCAACCATTCCATTGCCAACAACAACTATTCTCTGCTTACTCATCATCCATTCCTTTTAATAATATTAAGCGGTCAGTTTTAATTTTCGCAGTTCCTGCTCGACTGCTGACTCATTCGATACCGCATTGATTGAGCGCTGCGCCAACCACTGCATTTTTTCTGCTACCGTCACTACCTGACCAATCACTATCAAGGCCGGCGACTGCACCTGATGCTGTCGCTTAAGTGAGTCCAATTCGCCCAATTTTCCGATAAGCGTGCGCTGTTCAGGACAGCAACCTTTTTCAATCAATGCCACTGGCGTATTTGGGTCCATGCCAGCGTCAATAAGCGCCGCGGATATCAGCCGCGTCTTAGTCAATCCCATATAAATCACCAGCGTTTGATTTAATTTGGCTAAGGCATCCCAATGCACGTCTAAATCATGTTCAGCATGCGCGGTGATGAATGTACATCCCTGCGCTAAGCCACGATGGGTAAGTGGGATTTGCGAATACGTTGTGCAACCCGACGCCGCCGTAATGCCGGGAATGACCTCAACGTCAATACCATGTTGACGAAGCCACAACATCTCTTCACCACCGCGACCAAACACAAACGAATCTCCTCCTTTAACTCTGCAGATTCGCTCACCACTATTCACTCGCTCTAATAATGTTTGGTTGATCTCATCTTGAGTCGAACTGTGACAACCTTTTTGCTTGCCGACAAAAATTAACGTTGCGGTACTCGGGAATAGCGCTCGAATCGGCTCGCTGACCAAATTATCAAATATGATCGTGTCTGCGGCTTGTATCGCTTTCATTGCTTTAATGGTTAGTAGGTCGGGATCTCCCGGACCTGCACCAATCAGCGAAACAGTGGCGTGATGGCTGAATCCTTTCATATAACACTCCATGATCATTCAATGACTCACTGTCATTTTGTCTACTATGGCTGGAGCAAAGACAGTGCCAACATCATAAAAAAGAGGGGAAGTAATTTAAAAAAACACTAATAAACAGCAATTTAAAAAACAAAACACGCAAAACCACCAATAAGAAACATGTCACCAAAAATACAACCAACATCAATTTTTGAGCACTTTTAGTGCATTTACCTCCAAAACAGTGCATCTACTCAACTTTATCCCAATAATTCACCCAAAACACCCATATACCACTTTAGTGGTATATGGGTTACTATTTGATTTATATGACGTTTATTTTAAAAAATGCTTGAAGAAGCACTTTAAGGTGATATGGCGCGGAACTTGCTCTCTTATACATATAGTGGATTAACTCTGAACTGAGAGGGAAAGTTATGGATGATGGTAGTTGGACTAAATCAACATGCCCGTATTGTGGCGTCGGATGTGGAATAGAAGCACGACCTACCGCGAAAGGATTGCTAGAAATAAGAGGGGATAAGTCTCATCCATCAAACTATGGCAAGCTTTGTAGCAAAGGTATTGCGCTAGGTGAAACGGTGATTCAAGATGGACGAGCACGTTACCCACTCTTCCGTTCACAGACGAAAGTAGCCACGAATCGCAACGAGATCGCTAATCAGACACACGTAGACACGATCAGTGATTGGGAGACCATCACCGAACATGTCGCGACACAGTTTACCCGCACCATTGATCAATACGGCCCAGACTCCGTCGCCTTCTATGTGTCAGGACAACTGCTTACCGAAGATTACTACGTGGCAAACAAGCTGATGAAAGGCTTCATAGGCAGCGGTAATATCGACAGTAACTCGCGGCTATGTATGGCATCGAGTGTTGTAGGCCATAAACGGGCATTTGGCTCCGATACGGTTCCCATCTGTTACGACGATCTAGAGCAGGCTGAACTGGTGATCATCACGGGCTCAAATCTCGCGTGGTGTCATCCTGTGTTATTTCAGCGTCTTCGCCTCGCAAAACAGCAAAACCCAGCCATGAACATTGTCGTTATTGACCCAAGAGAAACGGCCACCTGTGAGATCGCCGATCTGCACCTAGCCCTTAACTCTGGCTCCGATGTGGCGTTGTTCAATGGTTTATTGGCGTATCTTTATACTCATCAAAGCCTTAATTATGACTATATCGATGCGTATACCGACGGTTTTGATGCCGCGCTGAAGATGGCTAACACGGAGAAAAACACCCAAGAGATAACAGGGCTTGATTTAGAAAAGCTTGAGCGTTTCTATACATTATTTGCCAAGACTGAAAAGGTCGTCACCGTCTACTCTCAAGGCGTGAATCAATCCAGCCAAGGCTCTGACAAAGTGAATGCCATACTTAACTGCCACTTAGCGACGGGGAAAATTGGCAAACCTGGCGCAGGACCCTTTTCTGTTACTGGTCAGCCAAATGCAATGGGCGGTCGAGAAGTGGGCGGCCTTGCCAATACCCTCGCCAGTCACATGGAGTTTTATAACCCACAACACCAATCTCTTATTCAAGATTATTGGCAAACCAGCCAACTGGCCACCAAGCCCGGATTAAAAGCCATTGAGCTGTTTGATGCCATTGAATCTGGCAAAATTAAAGCGGTATGGATCATAGCCACCAATCCCGTAGTGAGCCTCCCTGATAGCCAAAAGATCCAAGCAGCACTGCGTCAGTGTCCGTTTGTCGTCGTGTCGGACTGCATCCAAGATACGGAAACGACCCAGTTCGCTGATGTCATCCTCCCCTCCCAAGGTTGGAGTGAAAAATCAGGTACCGTAACGAATTCAGAGCGACGGATTTCACGCCAACGTCGCCTCCTGCCAAGCCCAGGGCTGGCAAAACCAGATTGGTGGGTCATGAGTCAGGTGGCGAAAAAAATGGGCTTTGCCTCAGCGTTTAATTATTTGCATGAAGGACAAATTTTCAGCGAATACGCCACAATGACAACACTCGGCAATGATGCAGGCCAACGCGACCTCAACCTGATTGGTCTCACGTCGCTTGATGATAAAGGCTATAGCCGATTGTCCCCCCAGCAATGGCCTGTCACGGAGCGACAATCTGAGATCGTCAACCAACGTTTATTTAGCGATAATCAATTTTTTACACCCAACAAGCGGGCGCAATTTATTGCCGTTCGCCACCAGGCACCAAAAAGTAGCCCCTCTGTTGACTTACCGCTGATCCTTAATAGTGGGCGAGCTCGCGATCATTGGCACACCATGAGCCGTACCGGATTGTCCACCAGCCTAGCAAGCCACTCACCTGAGCCGTATGTCACGGTTCATCCCGATACCGCGCAACGCTTCGGCGTTAAGCATGGGCACATCGCCAGCATAAACAACAACCAAACAGCCATTCAAGCCCGTGTTCATTGTTCTACCGCTATGACACCAAACCAGCTGTTTATGCCGATACATTGGAATAACTCAACCGCCAGCAACGGTAAACCTTGTTCGCTCATTGAGCCAAACTCAGACGTTAACTCTGGTCAACCTGAATTCAAACACACGCCAGTATCCCTATCTGCATGGCCACAACGGTGTGAAGCTCTGCTCTTTAGCCAACACGCTTTGAACCTGAGTAATATCGACTATTGGGCGCAACAAAAGGTCGCCGATGGGTATTTGTACCGGATTGCGTCGCAGCAAAACCCAATGCAGTTGATCGTAGCACTCACGGATTACATGCATATAGAAGGAGAGAAAACACTATCGGTGGACGGGAGTGACGCTTCGCTTGGGTTTAGACAGGCACACCTGACATCACAATCGCTTCACTGCGCCTTCGTGGTAAAAACCACCCTTTCGGAGCTCGATATTGACTGGTTTATGACGCTACTTTCAGAAGCTAACAGTGAAGCCTTAGAAGAGCACTTTATGAAGGCATAGCGTAAGGTCACCAAGATGTTACGCAGGCGGTACAAGCAGCATCAGCATGATGCTGCTGCTGCCTATTGACTCGTGATGTTGGCGTGAGTCCACGTAACATTCTGATGTGGGTTGATACCGTTCACGCGTTAGGGGCCTTCCATAAACCATCATTAATCGAATTAAAATTCAAAGTAAAATAGATCACACAGACACGTTTCTGGACAAAACCTTGCCAGTGCTTTTGCTAAATTGTAAACCATCAGCAACTAGGGGGGAAAATCTACTTGTGAAGAGCTAGTGCGGTGAGTAGCATCGCACTAGCAAAGTATTGGTTTAGGTGCGCACTATGTCCACTTATATTTAATGGTGCATACATCCTTAACTCAGTTCAACCTCTTGCATTTAGAGGTTTTATCTGTGAAGTGTCGCGAAATGAGTAAGAATTACATTTTTCGAGAGTTAGAGTGCCAAATGACCAAGGAAGAGGTCGTTAAACTGTGTTTTAAAACTGTCAGGGCCGTCACAGGTTGGGGTGGGGGAAAACCAATCCCCCCGAATGCAAGAGGCTTATGAGAATGGCCAAAGGTCGGGAACTCAGCGTTAGTGAAGATTGGGAACAGTTTAAAATGTTATATGACAGCATGGAGCTGCCGACAGGCCAAGTAGTTAGGCCACAACAAATCTTAGCAGGGATTGCGCTATTAGGTATTCAATCGGAATTAGAAATTAAGACTTCAACGCATCTACTAAAATTAGCAAGAGCTTTAGCTAAGGTAAGAGAGAGAGAATGTAAGGTAAGAAAAAGCAGCCATCAGGCTGCTTTAATGTGTAGTTCTAACGACGTTTAGGTTGGGTTTTCTTTCTCATATGAAATTTCTCCAATAGTCATTTAAATTGCGCAAAATCTTAGTTGTTCTATGGTTTGTCTGAACAGGTACCTGTTGGTTTAATAGCTTCAGAATCAATATTGTCTTCAGAATCGTCTTCTAGTTTTTCACTAGCATCTAATAATTCATTATCAGATGAAGTTTCATCTTCATCTGATACAACTTGTATCATACTGATATCTTTTTCGTCTACTTCTTTTTCATGGTCATGAGCGCTTTGCTGCATTTTAGTTATAAATGGATAGCCATATACTTCCGCAAATGCTGACAAGAATTGCTCTGTGTTTCTAAACTGTTTGAATAAAGGCCACTCTAAGTAAGCTCTTTCACAAATTAAGTCACTAGAAACACCGATTTGAAGCATCAGTGCATGCGCTTCATCGAAATCATCTTCTAATACCGCAGCTGAAAGCCTGAAGTCATGTATTGAAGCTGACCAATCTTGTGAGCGCAAGATTTTCTTAGCGATATCTTGCGAACCTGAAAATTTATGCGCTATAACAAGATTTGTGAGGTTGATTTTCTGCATAAGATCAGTTTTGGAGCGAGCAGTATGCCTTACAAAGTCCGCTATATTTATCGCGCGAGCCCACTTCTCATCGTTCAAATAATCAAAAACGAAATGGTGTAAGGCATCATCAGACAGTTCAGTTTCTTCTGGTAAAACCTTACGCCAAAGTACATTTGCTAATTTAATCGCTACTTCACTCATCACATCTAATACTTGTGTGAGGTAACTATAAGACAAGGTTAGCTTATCGCCAACTTTCACGTTCTTTAGATCGCACTTATGTTCAGAACAAATTTTAATATATTGCTCACTAACAATGCCATCACAGTGCATGAACAAGTTTCGGCGTTGAGTTGCTTCAACAAATACAGCCCAGTTCTTAAAATCCTTTAGTGTCTTAATACTAAATTGTTTCTCTAATTCATCAAATTGTTCGACGTAACTTTTTCGCCTAAAATTTTCGATATCCTCAGATAGAATGCGTGTTTTTAAAGTATCGATATCTGCATATTTGAGAATGTCACTAAAAGGTACATTTTTTGAAATTGACTGATATAAGACAGGCTTTTTTTCATAAATCGAGGCTAATAGCTCGCCAGTAAATGTATCGAAATCACTAAAAACATTTAAAAACAAAGATTTGACTAACGTCCTTGGTACCTGTGACTTTACATATCGATCAGACAGCCGATTCGTCTTCAAAATTATCGAAGCACTCATTGTTTGACTCGATTCATCTTTGGCGTACTGATCAGCAAGCTTATATTGTTCTAATATAAAGTCGCTTTGCTTCTCAGCTTTATCAAACGCTAACGGCACGAACTGTTCTAGTGCTTCTTCTACATCAGCTACCGAGTGAATGAAACGATAGGTACAAGTTATAATCGGATCTTCAAAAATTTCATCATTTGAAGCAGAGCATTGCTCACATTCCGAATTTTCTCCTTCACAATGAGCACATTCTTCAGTGCACTCATCATCTATATTGGCTGTTTGTTCTGCTTGTTCAGTTGACTCTTCAGTATCAACTGCTTGGAGAATTTCTTCGGAATGATTTTCTTCTTTAAACATGTACTTAAAGCTCATATAGTTAAAATAGTTAGGTGAGCGATTGTATTTTACTTATTGCTTACATTCAATGTAATGATATGCATTTGTTGACTCTTAAATCAAACTCATATTGATAGGGCTATCATTAAGTTGAGACTGCCCAAATGTTGAGACTTAGGTCGAATTTACCCCCGTGATACAACACGGGGATTGACGACGACAGCATTTGAAGAATGGATAACTTTTAGTAGGGCAAAACCCCATGAACAGGATATGAATGAGTCAAAGGTCTAGCTTACAATGGGGCAAAAATAATTTAGACCAACCACGCCTACCCGTTAAACCCGCAGTGAGAGTGTCAGGATATGCGCATGACTTTATGGTTTGGCTCCGACTCTGTATCAACCTCTGACCAACCCAGTGATTGATACAGGGCTGGAACATTTGTGTATGCATACAGACCAGATTTAGAGGGGGTGAGTTGTCTTTGAGCATATCGAATCAACTGGCTTGCTATTCCTTGCCCACGGAAGTCACACCTAACATAGACGGCGTTAAGCCAAACGACTTTATGAGTGCATCCCGGCTCTTCAAATAGCGAAAAAGCTAAGCCACCCACTAGCTGACCGTCTGATACCGCAGCAATGGGTAATGGCACTTCTGGATTTAAAATGCCTAAGTCACTCTCCTTAAAGTCAGACCATTTAGAATGAAACATGGACGCTAAGGCACTAATTAGCGGCGAGTTTTCATCGACTTGCAACAAGCTGATTTTAGGCATCATTCATTTAATTCCTTGGAAAATGAATAAAACGATGAACATGACGGCAGGCACAATAGCGGGTAACCAAAACGAGCGCTCTGGTTACTCAGAAGGCAGCCCGCTAGCGCCTAGATAGCCGTTTGCTCAAATAATACGGCAAACTGCTATTCATGACTTAGCACGTTTTCAAAGGCTGGCTTAAATCCGTCATATAAGTGTTACGACAATACGCTGACCAATACGATTCAGCTTTTGACACCGACAATGAATAATCGCCTGACATGGTGAACAGTGCCGCGGCTAGCGTTGCCACGACGGTATTAGCCATGAGTTGCCATTCTTCTTGCGGCGTCTCAAACGGACAATATTTCGGTACTTCTCTGTCCTGCATGGTCTCTTCAATATAGGTTGAATGCACCGAATCGCCTTCTACCCACCACACGGTTTGACTTACCTTAGGGTTAAACTCCGTTTCCCCTGACTGTCCTTTAAAAGACAACATACGCTTGTATTCATGTTCACTGCCGGCATGACGAACGAGTAAGTGCTCGATTTGTGCATGTAACTCTTGAAAACCTGGATGAAAGCTGCCTCTCATTCCATAGGGGGCATTTGCCGGGTTCAGTGCTCTTATCACTGTATTGATAGGCGTTCTTAATCCGTAACGATGCTTCCAATCTAGCATTCGTTTCGCTAATGGCGAAACGTGACTCAACGGTAAATAAGCGATATTTTGCTGCGCTAACATTTGCCCAGCATGCTCAATGTCGTCTGCCTTGGTGATATTGAGTGACGACAGGCAATCGCGAGCATGAATACGCTCACTTTCTTTATCCAAATCGCCATGGAGTAACACTTTTACGCCATTTTCAGCGAGAATACTTGCAGCCAATAAATGCCAAGGCTTACCAGACGTTTGGCCAACTCGCTTACCTGCGTATAGTGGCCAGTCGAAATCGGCTTGTACCTGATGATTCTTCGGCTTCAGTGCCTCCACAAAACCTGCGATTTCTTCGGCAGTTTCATCTCTCACTCGAATCAGCATTAACAACATCGCCACTTGATCATCGTCGATCTTACCCTCGACATATTGCTCCATAACCAATCTGGCTTGTTCCTGCGTTAGTGGGCCTCGACCTCGTGAGCCTCGTCCAACGGTTCTGATACATTCTTTAATAATCGACAAGTTCATTCCCTATCTTGCGTTTAGTGACACTGATAACCTGATTGTAATTCAGCAAACGCGACTCGTAACCCTAATTTTTGACTCACCGCTAAAAATGCCCATTTCGACAGTCACTTAGCAACCAAATATTGAAAATAGTAAGCTTGCGTTACGTCATCTTATTCGTTTTTCTCAAAAACTAGACGTCAAACACTCGGAAAAACCGTCACACTAATTAATGTTCACGGAAGAATAACGCCAACCAACTCAAGGAAATCGTCAATGAAAAAGCAATCCCTACTCCTCTTAACTGCCGGCCTCACTTCATTGTCTGCAACCGAGACATTCGGTGTTGAAGTGCCATTTTCTGACGACTTTCATCAACTCGACGATCAACGTTGGTTTCTCGCTCATGATTGGGAGAATGGCTTTCCGTTTCTCAACCGTTGGCAAAATAGCCAAATCGATTTTGGCCCTGAAGGGATGGCTATACATTTGGAAAACACCGAAGACAGTCATGGTTACTTAGATATCGTGTCCGGTGAAATACGAACGCTCGACTTTTATGGTAATGGTTGCTTTCAAGTCGACATGAAACCTGTCAAAGCGGATGGAGTGATCAGTGCCTTTTTCTTATTCGCCGGCCCTCATGACCAACCTGACGGGGGCAATGGTTTACACAACGAAATTGATATTGAATTTCTCGGTTCTAATACCAACCTTGTTCAATTCAACTTCTGGACCAACGATGACAATTACCAACAGAAAAATGAATATATTCACTATCTAGATTTTGATGCCGCTGAAGACTTTCATACCTACGCTATTGAGTGGAATCGACGCGCAATCCGCTGGTTGATTGATGGGCAAGTCGTCTATAAAGTCAGACACTCAAAGCGACTGCCGATTCCGATGAAATCCGATACTAAACTCCGAGCCATGATGAACGTATGGGCCGTCAACTCAGAAATCAGTAATTGGGCTGGACAGTACAGCACTGAGATAGGCATCAAACACTCAGCCTACTATCGAAACTTTCTTTACAAAGCGTCTCGATGTCACCAATAGTATGGCGACGATTGATCCCACGCCCTATGCCATAAAAGTGAATCACTCTATAATGCGTGCGTACCCTTTATGAGAAAGCAAAAATGCCGACCAACGAAATAAAATTTATTGCCTCCGATATGGACGGGACCTTGCTTAACCCACAAGGAAAACTTGATACCGATTTCTTTAACCTACATCGTCAACTTAACGATAACGGCATCATATTTTGTGCGGCTTCAGGTCGTCAATACTACAGCCTATTAGAAACCTTTGCGCCAATCCAAGACCAGATGATGTTCATCGCTGAAAACGGCACACTGGTCATGCACCAAGGTAAAGAGCTTTACAGCTGTGAAATAGAGAAACACGCTATTCATCGTATTATTAGCGAAGTTCGCAAGATTCCTAATGCGCATATTGTACTTTGTGGCAAGCGAACGGCTTATATAGAAACACAGGATGAGCAGGCGCTTGAAGAAATGGCGAAATACTACCATCGCCGTGAATCTGTCTCCGATCTACTCAGTGTTGAAGACGACTTTATTAAGGTCGCTATTTGTCATTTTGACGGCACAGAACAACATGTATATCCCGCTATAAATCAAGAGTTTGGCCATGATCACCAAGTCGTGGTGAGTGCCAAAATCTGGCTTGATGTGATGAATGTCGAAGCCTCAAAAGGTACAGCGATTCGTCATCTCCAAAAAACACTTGGCTTTACGCACGAACAAACCATGAGCTTTGGTGATTACTTTAATGACGTTGAAATGCTGCAAGCTAGCTATCATTCTTACGCCGTCGACAACGCCCATGAAAAAGTCAAAACGTTCGCAAAATTTAATGCACCAAGCAACGCCGAACAAGGTGTACAACAGGTGATTAGTGCGTACTTAGCCACGCTTAAATAGCGTGGCAGGCTCTACTATTGCGTATAAACACATTGCGCATAAAACTTGCGTATAAGAATATCGCGCACAAAAAAGGCACGGTTAACCGTGCCTTTTTTGTCATGGATATTAATGCTTTTGGCTCAATCTTCTTGTTGCCATCTTGATGCTGCTTGGGCGTCTGACTCTCTTGAATCAACCCAGCGCGTCGACTGAGTCGTGCGTTCTTTTTTCCAAAAGGGTGCTTTGGTTTTCAGATAATCCATCACAAACTCGCACGCTTCAAACGCCGCACCACGATGCGCACTCGATACCCCAACAAACACGATTTGATCGCCTGCGTCCATATCACCAACACGATGAATCACACGGATTCCGTTGAGTAACCAACGGTTTTCAGCTTCATCACAGATCGCTTCCAGTGACTTTTCCGTCATACCTGGATAGTGCTCGAGTGACAGCCCCACGACATCGTCTCCCAGATTCATATCTCGAACCTTGCCGACAAACGTGACCACAGCGCCTGATGCGGTACCTTGAGCTAATGCATCATACTCTTCACCCACGTTAAAGTCGTCGGCTTGTACTGCTACTCTAGGAT
The DNA here is from genome assembly GCF_026191675.1 of Vibrio qingdaonensis. Lineage (GTDB taxonomy): Bacteria > Pseudomonadota > Gammaproteobacteria > Enterobacterales > Vibrionaceae > Vibrio > Vibrio qingdaonensis. Next base: position 23,911 of record NZ_JAKRRY010000014.1, read on the forward strand.
TCATATTAGCCACCCGTTACAGGAGGAAAAAAGGCAATTTCATCACCATCATTCACCGCTTCAGTCATCGCAACAATATCTTGATTACGCGCAGCCAGTAACTTGCCACTTTCAAGAGCAAGTGACCACTTACCTTCTTGATTGGCTAAATGGGCTCGTACCGCTTCGATGGATGAAAACTCACCTTCAAGCTCGACGCTGTCAGTACCTAGCAACTCGCGTGTTTGTGCAAAAAACAGTACTTTAATCATGATTCCACCTTGAAATGTCCCGACTTGCCACCTGTCTTTTCAAGTAAGCGAACGTTCTCGATCACCATATCTTTCTGCACAGCTTTACACATATCATAGATCGTCAAAGCCGCCACAGACGCCGCAGTGAGGGCTTCCATTTCTACGCCAGTTTTACCCGCCAGCTTACACACAGACTCTATACGAACTTTGTTTTCGGCTTCGATTGCTTCTAGTTGAACTTCAACCTTGGATAGCAGCAACGGGTGACATAGCGGAATAAGATCCCATGTTTTCTTCGCTGCTTGAATACCCGCGATACGGGCAGTCGCAAACACGTCACCTTTGTGATGATTTCCAGAAGTAATCATCTTTAATGTTTCAGGTGCCATGTGAACAAACGCTTCTGCGCGAGCTTCGCGTACGGTTTCTGCTTTGGCAGAAACGTCCACCATATTGGCTTCGCCTGACGCATTAATATGAGTAAACTCTGACATTCCAGCTCCCTTAGATACTTAGATGTGGCATAAAGTTACAAGGGCGGTGGCTCGCGTCCATCTGCTGCTTAATAATTTTCGTCCAACCAGTACGGCAAGCACCTGTTGAACCTGGCATCGCAAAAATCACCGTGTGATTCGCAAAACCTGCAATAGCGCGAGATTGGATCGTTGAAGTCCCAATTTCTTCATAAGAAACTTGACGGAATAGCTCACCAAAACCTTCCACTTGCTTATCAAACAAAGGAACTAAGGCTTCTGGCGTGCTATCACGTGATGTAAACCCTGTACCACCCGTGATCATCACGGCCTGTACCGATTCGTCTGCAATCCACTGAGAAACAATGGCGCGAATTTGGTAGATATCATCGATAACAATTTTCTTGTCTGCAAGGGTATGACCTGCGTCTTGCAAGTTCTCAACTAAATAGCGACCCGATGTATCATTGTCTTCTGTACGTGTGTCAGAAACGGTTAACACTGCAATGTTAGCAGGCACAAATTTGCTTTCTGCGTGACCCATGATTTGTTCACCCTATCAAAATTTATTTATCATTTATGGAGCGGCTAGAGGCTAGCCGCCAATTGAAGCTAAGTGAGGTGTCATTCCAGAATTTCCATCCTGTAAAAAATGACTCACTGATTTCGTTTGCAGTTGCGCTTGAATGCGCTCGATCAATGCCTGTTCTTGAGTGTCTTGTTGCAACAAATCGCGTAGCTCTACGCCATGCTCGCCAAACAAACACAAATGCAGTTTGCCCATGGCAGATACTCTTAGGCGATTGCAGCTTTCACAAAAGTTCTTTTCATAAGGCATGATTAAACCAATCTCGCCACGATAGTCTGCGTGCACAAACACTTGAGCAGGGCCATCGTTTTCACTTCTGGCTTTTAAAATCCAACCATTAGCAATGAGTTGATTTCGAATATCAACACCGGATACATGATGCTTTTGAAATAAGTCATCCATCTCGCCCGTTTGCATCAGCTCAATGAATCGTAACTGAATAGGACGATCTTTTATCCAACGAAGGAAAGCAGGAAGCTCTTTGGCATTGAGATCTTTCATCAAAACAACGTTTACCTTGACTTGGTTGTAGCCAATTTCAAGGGCACGGTCGATACCTTGCATCACGTCGGTGAACTTATTTTCACCCGTTATTTGATAAAACATACGAGGGTCAAGACTATCTACGCTCACGTTAATGTGCGTTAAACCAGCACTCTGCCATTGATCGACCTGTTTAGCCATACGATAGCCATTCGTCGTCGTCGCAACCTTGACAATACCTGGCGTATTGGCAACGGTTTCGATAATCTCTGGAAAGTCTTTTCTTAAACTAGGCTCACCACCGGTGATCCTCACTTTAGACGTACCACAGTCCGCAAACGCAGTGACTACGCGTTTGATTTCTGGAAGCGTCAGAAAAGCCGGTCGTTTATGACCGGGCGGCTTATAGCCATCAGGGAGGCAATAAGTGCATTTAAAGTTACACACATCGGTAACAGACAAGCGCAAGTAATAAAACTTGCGATGGAATTTATCTTCAAATTGTTGCGCCACGGAACACCTTTCCAAATACGGGAGGCAAGATCATTTCCAATCCTGCCCTGGTGACAACTTGTCACTGGCTCTAGAGGCGTATCTTGGCTTATACCAGCGAAGACTTAGCGTGTAGAGCTCGGAGTTATGGCAATCTTCGCTATTTTCACGAGGACAGCTTTACGAGTAAAATACTCAATTACAGTATGGTTTTCTACCTCTAATGTAAAAAAACCTTACATATTCATCATTTTTATTGTAGCTGAGTATATCAGTTGAACAAATTACCTTATCTTATATAGATAAAATAAATCATAAAAGAAGAATAAGATGAGCATATATTCATCAAACAAAGTCGTGGCAATTGGCGGCGGTCATGGGCTAGGACGTATGTTGGCAGCATTGGCTGATTTTGGTTCAAACGCAACGGGAATTGTTGCTACAACCGATAATGGTGGCTCCACTGGTCGTATCCGTGACTGCCAAGGTGGCATAGCTTGGGGCGATACTCGCAACTGCATCAATCAGTTGATTACAGAGCCCTCTATTAGCTCGATGATGTTTGAATACCGCTTTCGTGGTGCCGGAGAGCTTAACGGTCACAATCTGGGCAACCTCATGCTCACCGCTCTCGATAACTTGTCGGTTCGCCCATTAGAAGCCATCGACTTAATCCGAAGCATGCTGAAAGTTGACGTGAATATTATTCCCATGTCTGAACACCCTTCTGACCTTACCGCGCTATCGGTCGAAGGAAGCTGGGTCACTGGTGAAACCTCCGTCGATGAAATGGAGCAAGATTTACAACGCTTAGACTTAGACCCGATCGTGCCCGCAACAAAAGAAGCGGTGGAAGCCATATTGCAAGCGGATTGCATTATCCTTGGTCCAGGAAGCTTTTTAACCAGTATCATGCCGCCGTTGCTGCTCGCGGACATTAGCAAGGCAATGAATCAAAACAAGCATGCGAAAATTGTTTTTGTTGAGAACTTGTCACCAGAATACGGGCCGGCAGGAAGAATGACGTTGAAGCAAAAACTAGAGTGGTGCGAGCGCGCATTACAAGGGCGCAAGCTAGATATTATTCTTGGCGAAGAAGCGCACCCTGAACTGATCGACGACTGGCCATGCATCACACGACCGCTTGCTTCACCCAATCGAGATTGGCGCCATGACCGTGAAAAGTTGAAACACGCTATCACCTCGCTGCTATCAACTGAGTCAAGCCGCGCTGGCGAGTGATTGCGAACGTGAGACCTAGATGCTTTTCATCTAGGTCTACCTTTGATTCAACCTAAACCGTTTCAATCTAAACCGTTTCAATCTAAACCGTTCAAAAATTCGATATATTGCTCATGCGTTGCTTGTAAATGAGTGAGCATGACATCAATACGATGTTGATTGATCGCTAGTGCCTCTCCCTTTGCCTCGCTATCAATAGCGAGTGCGAAATCACATAACGCCTCTGCACCAAAACTCGCCGCACTGCTTTTTAACGCATGGGAAATGTCTTTCATGCACATCACTTTCTCACTCAGTGTCCCCGTCGTTAATTGGGTTTGATAAGTCACGAGCTCACCAGTAAAAATGCCAAGTAAAATAGGCAGATTATCCATACCTATTTCAGAACCTAGTTTTTTCACTTTATCGTGATTCATATAATTCATGTGTTTTTCTCGCTGGCATTCCATGCTTGAATTTTTCTATAAAGAGTGGATGGGCTAACACTTAAATAGCCCGCTGCAATAGGGATATTTCCGTCACAGGCTTCGATAGCTTGTTCGATGATCGCGCGCTCACTTTGATGAAGTGGGACAATGTCTTGCGGTCGAAAAGCCATATTAGCGACAGGCTCAATGGTCACCACTTTCGCTTCAACAGGAATATTGAGCGGTGGTGGGAGCATGTCCAATAAAATCTCTTTGCCTTGATTAAGTACCACCACGTTGCGCAGCACATTTTGCAATTGCCTCACGTTGCCCGGCCATTCATATTGAATAAACCGATCAATAACATCAGGAGAAAAACGAACAAAGCTCTTACCTTCCTCGTGCGACATGAAACCAAGCAATGAGTACGCGATTTCAATGACATCTTCACCCCGCTCCCGAAGCGGCGGCAAATGCAGCGGTATCACATATAACCGATAGTACAGATCTTCACGAAAACGCCCTTGTTCCACCTCCTTCCATGGATCTCGGTTTGTCGCAGAAACAAACCGGACGTCGACTTTTTTCATTCGTGACGAGCCGACTTTTTGAAAAGTTCCGGTTTGAATAAAACGCAACAATTTAGTTTGAAGCTCTAAATCCATTTCACACAATTCATCAAGAAACAACGTGCCACCATCGGCCAGCTCAGCCGCACCTTGGCGATCGGTCGCCGCTCCGGTAAATGCACCTTTAACGTGGCCAAATAACTCGCTTTCTATCAGATCTTTAGGGATGGCAGCGCAGTTAATCGCAATGAATGGTTTATCACCACGTCGACTGGCGGCGTGAATTGCTTCCGCGCACACTTCTTTGCCAGTGCCACTTTCACCAGTGATGAAGATACTGGCTTTGCTGGTCGCCGCGGAGTCGATAGTACGATACACCGCCTGCATTGTCTGACTACTTCCAATAAAGCCTTGGTAACTTGGACTACCGGTTTCATTCAGTTCGTCTCGTCTTTTTGACGCTTTACGAATCGCATTATTCACCGTGACACGCAATCGGTCTGCTTCACAAGGTTTGATTAAGAAGTCTTGCGCGCCATGTTGCATCGCATCCACAGCGATATCGATGGAACCATGGGCGGTCATAAAAATGACCGGCACGTTAGGGTTCACTTCGCGAACGGCATCAAGAACATCCATTCCGGTCATATCCGGTAGACGCAAATCGAGCAGTATTAAATCCGGAGTGCGGTGAGCAAGACTATGGATGGCATCTCGTCCATTGCCGACGATATTTATATCAATACCTAGCGGTGTCAGATATGAGCGATACAGCGCGGCGACGGAGGCGGTATCTTCTACCATTAAAAGATAACGAGATTTAGGCTCACTAATAATCTGCTGCATAATTCCTAACTAATATCGTGAAAGACGAGTACAGGCTAAGCACGACGTCTAGGGCTAATTTCAATCTATGACCAGTATTTATATGACTGATATTTAAGCACACTACCAAAGATAGTGAGCACTGTTAACTATTCGCAATAAAATGTGCTCTAAGTTTCTCTATTTCATCGCGTTTTTGGGCAGCCTGCTCAAATTCAAGGTTCTGAGCATGTCGATACATCTCCGCTTCCAACGCCAGAATTTTCTTTTCTATGTCTTGAGAGGACATCGCAACATAAGTCTGTGATGGTTCTGCGACTTTTGATAATGGCACTTGCTTAGACGGTTGCTTATTGCGCGCTTTTGTTGCGCTGCCCAGCTCCATAATATCTTTAACATTCCTTTTCAATGCCATTGGAACCAGTCCGTTGAGTTCATTGTAGGCGTGCTGTTTTTCACGACGTCGGCTGGTTTCGCTCATTGCTTTTTCCATCGACTTAGTGATCTTATCCGCGTACAAAATAGCACGCCCTTCTAAGTGCCTTGCCGCACGACCAATCGTCTGAATTAGCGAACGTTCAGAGCGTAAGAAACCTTCTTTATCCGCGTCCAAAATCGCGACCAATGAGACTTCTGGCATATCAAGCCCTTCTCGCAGCAAGTTGATACCGACAAGCACATCAAACACACCTAAACGAAGATCGCGGATAATCTCAACGCGTTCTACGGTATCAATATCAGAGTGCAAATAACGAACGCGGACACCATGTTCACTTAGATACTCGGTCAAGTCTTCCGCCATACGCTTTGTTAACGTCGTCACCAAGACTCGTTCATCTTTCGCCGCTCGTTTTTTAGCTTCTGAAAGCAGATCATCCACTTGTGTTGCAACAGGCCTCACTTCAAGTTCTGGATCTAACAAACCAGTAGGACGAACAACTTGATCGGCCACTGCACCCACGGATTTTTCCATTTCATAATTGCCCGGCGTTGCAGACACGTAAATCGTTTGCGGTGCCAGCATTTCAAATTCGTCAAACTTCATCGGGCGATTATCCAACGCCGATGGCAAACGAAAACCGTATTCGACTAGCGTTTCTTTGCGAGAGCGGTCGCCTTTATACATCGCCCCTATTTGCGGCACGGTCACGTGGGATTCGTCGATGATCAGTAAGCCATCAGCGGGTAAGTAATCGAATAGTGTTGGAGGCGGCTCGCCTTCACTACGACCACTCAAATAACGTGAATAGTTTTCAATGCCCGAGCAAAAACCTAACTCATTCATCATCTCAAGATCGAACTGAGTACGCTGCGAAATCCGCTGTTCTTCGAGCAATTTATTATTGTCCGTTAAATAAGCCTGGCGAGACTTCAGTTCTACTTTTATCTCTTCGATCGCTTCAAGAATACGCTCTCTTGGGGTGACATAGTGGGTTTTAGGATAAATCGTATACCGTGCAAGGTCACGCTGAACGACAACGCCTGTGAGCGGGTCAAAAAGGCTAATACAGTCGATTTCATCATCGAACATCTCAATACGGACAGCTTCTTGATCAGATTCAGCGGGGAATACATCAATAACCTCACCACGAACTCGGAACTGACCACGTTCAAATGCGACATCATTACGTGAATACTGTAGCTCAGCCAGGCGGCGGATAATATCTCGCTGATCCAGCACATCCCCGCGCGTCACGTGTAGCATCATTTTTAAGTACGACTGCGGATCACCAAGGCCATAAATGGCAGAAACAGACGCGACAATAATGGCGTCTTTACGTTCAAGTAATGCTTTGGTTGCAGACAAACGCATCTGCTCAATGTGTGCGTTAACAGACGAGTCTTTTTCAATAAAGGTGTCCGTTGTCGGCACATACGCTTCTGGTTGATAATAATCATAGTAAGAAACAAAGTACTCTACCGCGTTGTTCGGGAAAAAAGCCTTCATCTCACCATACAATTGCGCAGCCAGTGTTTTATTAGGAGCAAGGATGATGGCAGGACGCTGAGCCGTTGCGACTACATTTGCCAGAGTAAACGTCTTACCCGACCCCGTGACCCCCAGTAAAGTTTGATGCGCAAGGCCAGAATCGAGACCTTCCAACAACTGCTCAATGGCAGTAGGCTGATCGCCTGAGGGCTGATAGTCTGAAACTAATTCGAAGTGTTTTGCCATGATACCGAGTCCTTTGTTTATCCCGCTCATATTGTCGCCGTTACTCCGCTACTTTTGCAACTCTTTGCTCGCTTTTCTCCATAAGTTTAGGTATATTAATCGCCCTTCTGTTCCAAGCTACCATGTGCTGATACTAAATTTCATCCACGGTTTGTCCCCAAATTTTCATAACTCTCTCAACTATGAGAATTACTCAACTCTCTCAATTATTTTTTCAATCTAAAAACAAGCAATAGAATCAATAAATTACAACACACACCCTGTAAGTTATTCACATGCCTTATTTTCATTTATATCAGTTATCAGCCTTTGTACCGGACAATTAACACTCTTATCCACAATTTTGGTGGATAACTAAAAACATCTCATAGCGGATAAGGCATTCAAGAAAGTAAAGATATTTCTAAGAATATTTTGTTTTTATTTTTTTGAAAAAACCATTGACTCAAAACCGTGCTATCGCTAATATTCGCCGCGCTAAAGCAATTCCCCCTTAGTTCAGTTGGTAGAACGGCGGACTGTTAATCCGTATGTCGCAAGTTCAAGTCTTGCAGGGGGAGCCAAATTCGAAAAGCCGCATCATTTGATGCGGCTTTTTTCGTTCTAGGTGCAATCAATTCGACTATCTTTGACACACGTCATCACATCTAAAGTGAGCAACCTCTCGTAAAACAAGTCAATATCGCTAAACGCTAACCATTTAAGGCAGAACCCATATTGCTCACAAGAGGCAACAATGTTGACCAGAAGCCCGGCAAATTGGCTAGAAACCAATAAATTTACGACAAACCAATAAAACCTTATCTTTCATTGGTTGTTATTAGCTACACAAAGCACGATAATAACCAGATCGGAGCTCTTTACACTTACTATTATGACCGAATATTTCCTATTGCTTGTGGGCACAGTCCTCGTCAATAACTTTGTACTGGTAAAATTTCTTGGTTTATGCCCTTTCATGGGTGTATCAAAAAAACTTGAAACCGCAATCGGCATGGGGTTAGCGACGACGTTCGTCCTTACCTTGGCTTCTGTGTGTGCCTACCTTGTCGAAACTTACATACTCATTCCTCTTGGTATCCAGTACCTAAGAACCATGAGTTTTATCCTCGTCATTGCCGTTGTTGTGCAGTTTACTGAAATGGTCGTTCACAAAACCAGCCCTACCTTGTATCGTCTGCTGGGTATTTTCCTGCCGCTTATCACGACTAACTGTGCCGTCTTAGGTGTTGCATTACTCAACATTAATGAAAATCACAACTTCATGGAATCCATTATTTATGGTTTTGGTGCCGCGGTCGGTTTTTCATTGGTCTTAATTCTATTTGCCTCCATGCGTGAACGCATCACGGCTGCCGATGTTCCCGCCCCCTTTAAAGGCGCATCCATCGCCATGATCACCGCTGGGCTTATGTCTCTTGCCTTTATGGGCTTTACTGGCTTGGTGAAACTGTAATGACGACGATAATGATTGCAGTAGCGGCGATTGTCGTTCTCGCCGCCTTTTTTGGCGCTATCCTTGGTTTCGCCTCCATCAAATTTAAAGTAGAAGCGGATCCTATCGTCGAACAGATCGATGCCATTTTGCCACAAACACAATGTGGTCAATGTGGTTACCCGGGGTGTAAGCCTTATGCAGAAGCTATCGCAAATGGCGATACGATCAATAAATGCCCTCCGGGCGGTCAAGCAACCATTGAAAAGCTCGCGGATTTAATGGGGGTTGAAGTCGAAAACTCTGCTCACGATGATGAAAAGTCACTGAAGAAAGTCGCGTTTATTCATGAAGATATGTGCATTGGCTGTACTAAATGCATTCAAGCCTGTCCGGTTGATGCCATTGTCGGCGGCACAAAAGCGCTGCATACCGTGATAAAGGATGAATGTACTGGATGTGACCTGTGTGTTGCGCCTTGCCCAACCGATTGTATTGAAATGATTCCTGTCCAGACCACCGTCGACTCTTGGAAATGGCAACTTAACGCCATTCCGGTGGTCAATGTCACCGCTCCAAACACTCAGCCAAGTAAGCAGTAGGTAGGGTATGTTGTCACTAATTGAACAAATTCAATCTGGCTCATTATGGGATTTCCCAGGTGGAGTCCATCCAGCTGAAAATAAAAAACAATCCAACAAGCAAGCGATCTCTAGAGCGTCAATTCCTGTTGAATTGATTATTCCTATTAAGCAACACATCGGTAAGCCCGGCGACTTACTCGTTGAGGTGGGTAGCCAAGTATTAAAAGGTCAGCCACTGACCGAAGTGAACGCAGCGTTTATGCTGCCCGTACACGCACCAACATCTGGTAAAGTGATCGCGATTGAGCCAAGAACGGTCGCCCACCCTTCTGGACTGACTGATTTATGCATCGTCATTCAACCCGACGGTCAAGATCAATGGATCGAGCGTGAGCCTTCAAGCGACTATCACTTATCGCAACCAGAGCAACTTATCGAAGCGCTGCGCCAAGCTGGCATCTCTGGTATGGGCGGAGCGGGCTTTCCCACGGCAAAGAAAATTCAATCCGGTTTACAAAGAACAGACATCCTGATCTTAAACGCCGCTGAATGTGAACCTTATATCACCGCCGATGACCGACTCATGCAGGACTGTGCTGAGGATGTGATTGAAGGCATCCGAATCCTCAAACATATTTTAAAGCCAAAACTGACCGTCATTGGCATTGAGGATAACAAGCCAGATGCGATTAAAGCACTAGAAATTGCGGCCAAAAATGATGATATCGTCATTCGCGTGATCCCAACAAAATACCCGTCCGGTGGCGAAAAACAATTAATTAAGATACTGACCAACCTCGAAGTTCCTGTGGGTGGTATACCAGCAGACATTGGTCTTTTGGTGCAAAACATTGGCTCCGCGTATGCGATTAAGCGTGCTATCTGCAATGCAGAACCGCTTTTAGAACGAGTAGTCACTCTGACCGGAAAAGCCTTTAAACAGCCGCAAAATGTTTGGGTGAGAATCGGCACGCCCGTGCAATCTCTGCTTGACGAGTTTGGTTATAAAGCCGATAAAAAAGCACCACGCTTGATTATGGGTGGTCCTATGATGGGATTCACTCTACCGCACGCAAATGTGCCAATAACTAAAACATCAAACTGTATCTTGGCACCAACCTCCCGTGAGATTGACCCACGCCAAGATGAAATGGCGTGCATACGTTGCAGCCAATGTGCCGAAGCTTGCCCGGCCTCGCTGTTACCGCAACAGCTGCAATGGTACGCAAAATCACAAGAATTCGATAAATGTGAAGAACTAAACCTCAAAGACTGTATAGAGTGCGGAGCCTGCGCCTTTGTTTGCCCAAGCGAAATCCCACTGGTTCAGTACTATCGCCAAGCAAAAGCTGAGATCCGGACTAGGACAAAAGAAGCCGAAGCAGCAGAGCGTGCAAGAGTGCGTTTTGAGGAGCGAAAAGCTCGCTTAGAGCGAGATAAAGCTGAGCGAGAAAATCGCTTTAAGAAAGCCGCCGACGATCGTCGTAAACAAATGGCGACCTCGAGCGGCGATGACGCGGTTGCCGCAGCCATTGCCAGAGTTAAAGCACAAAAAGCTCAACCTAAAGATGACGAGGTAAAACCAGCCGTGGCAGCGGCCATTGCTCGCGCTAAAGCCAAGCAAGCAGCGGCGAAATCCTCCGATGCCGCAGAGCCGGATAACAGTGAGATGGCGAAGTTAAGGGAAGAGCGTAAACGCCTCGCTCGAGAACGAAAAGCAAGCCAATCTGCTGTAGATAATGCCGCTCAATCTGATGATAAAAAATCAGCGGTTGCCGACGCTATTGCTCGTGCAAAAGCCCGCAAGGCACAACAAGCATCTGAAGCAGAAGTAAAACTATCGCAACCAGAACAAACCATAGACTCAGACCCGAAAAAAGCCGCAGTCTCTGCGGCAATTGCTCGTGCAAAGGCACGCAAAGCGCAGCAAGCAGATAAGCCTACGCAGCCTGCCGCGCCAAGCGAAACTCAGCCAGAATCGGACAACGCAGAATCGGTCAGCAATGACCCGAAAAAAGCCGCTGTTGCTGCGGCAATTGCTCGTGCAAAGGCACGTAAAGCGCAGCAAGCAGATAAGCCTACGCAGCCTGCCGCGCCAAGCGAAACTCAGCCAGAATCGGACAACGCAGAATCGGTCAGCAATGACCCGAAAAAAGCGGCCGTTGCTGCAGCCGTTGCTCGTGCAAAAGCACGCAAAGCGCAGCAAGCAGATAAGCCTACGCAGCCTGCCGCGCCAAGCGAAACTCAGCCAAAATCGGACAACGAAGAATCGGTCAGTCATGACCCGAAAAAAGCCGCGGTTGCTGCAGCCGTTGCTCGTGCAAAGGCACGCAAAGCGCAGCAAGCAGATAAGCCTACGCAGCCTGCCGCACCAAGCGAAACTCAGCCTGAATCGGACAACGCAGAATCGGTCAGCAATGACCCGAAAAAAGCCGCGGTTGCCGCAGCCGTTGCTCGTGCAAAGGCACGTAAAGCGCAGCAAGCAGATAAGCCTACGCAGCCTGCCGCGCCAAGCGAAACTCAGCCTGAATCGGACCACGAAGAATCGGTCAGTCATGACCCGAAAAAAGCCGCTGTTGCTGCAGCAATTGCTCGTGCAAAGGCACGTAAGATTAAAAATGAACAACAAGATAAGGAGAACAACTAGTGGCGTTCTTTATTGCTAGCTCTCCACATGCACACAATCGCAAGCGCACCCCTGATCTCATGAAAGGCGTGGCACTGTGTGCACTACCTGGCTTACTCACTCAAAGCTACTTCTTTGGCTGGGGCACTATTATCCAATTGTGTTTAGCCCTTATCATAGGCTTAACACTTGAAGCATTGGTGATGCTACTTCGTAAGCGTTCTCCAAAGCGCGCGCTTAACGATTATAGTGCGCTGGTCACGGCGTGGTTATTAGCGATAGCAATCCCCCCCATGTCGCCATGGTGGGTAGTCACTATTGGTTTGATTTTTGCGATTATCATCGCGAAACATCTTTACGGTGGATTAGGGCAAAACCCATTTAACCCCGCGATGGTCGCCTATGTCGTGCTCCTTATTTCATTCCCTGTAGAAATGACCAGCTGGATTACTCCACTCTCTCTAAGCGGTGAGTCAATCACGTTCCAAGATACGTTTTCGCTGATCTTTACCGGCTTTGACGTAGATGGCTACTCATTACAGCAAATTAGAACCGGTATTGATGGCATTACGATGGCTACACCACTGGATGCGCTAAAAACTGGATTTAAAAACAGCTACACTGCGACGGAAATTTTTCAGCAACCGATCTTTTCGGGTTTAGCGGGTATCGGTTGGGAGTGGGTAAATCTGGCGTATTTGGCTGGCGGACTGGTACTGCTTAAGCTACGTATTATCCAATGGCATATCCCAGTCGCCTTTCTCAGTGCGTTGGTAATAATCAGTGGTTTGTTTGCTCTGGTCTTCCCTGGCGAGTCGGCTTCACCATTAATGCACCTATTATCCGGTGCCACAATGCTAGGGGCGTTTTTCATTGCCACGGATCCTGTTTCAGCATCAACAACGGTCAAGGGAAGATTGATATTCGGCGCGTTTATTGGTGCGATGGTGTTTGTTATACGTACCTGGGGTGGTTTTCCAGATGGCGTCGCTTTCGCGGTACTGCTTGCCAACATGTGCGTGCCGCTTATTGATTACTACACCAAACCTAGAACTTACGGACATTAATGACTATGTTAAATTCGATTCGTAAAAATGGGCTAACACTGGCAATCTTCGCTTGTGCCTCTACCGGCGTGGTCGCGTTGACTCAGTATCTCACAAAAGACCAAATTTTAGCGCAAGAACGAGCGCAATTGCAGGCAACGTTAAATGAAGTTATTCCACATGACCTGCATGATAACGAGCTTTATGCTTCTTGTACGCTAGTACGGGATCCCTTACTTGGCAGTGACGCTATGCAGCCACTTTATATCGCAACCAAAGCGGGCGTCCCTACTGCAATGGCAATCGAAAGCGTCGCACCAGATGGATACAATGGCGCCATTCGTATTATTGTTGGTATTGATACAAATGGGGTAATCTTAGGGTCCCGCGTGTTGGCACATCAAGAAACTCCTGGACTTGGTGATAAGATCGACTTAAGGATCACCAACTGGATATTGGGCTTCGCTGGAAAGCAAGTCACCCAAGACAATGAGTCCGAGTGGGCAGTACGTAAAGATGGCGGACAATTTGACTCCTTCACTGGAGCGACGATTACGCCACGAGCTGTGGTCAAAGCGATTAAAAACACAGTGAGTTTTGTCAATGCCAACCAAGCTCGTCTATTAACACAGCCACTAAACTGTGGAGATGAATCATGAGTACATCAAAACAACTCGCTAAAAACGGCTTATGGGATAACAACCCAGCGTTAGTTCAGCTGTTAGGCTTATGCCCCCTATTAGCGGTCTCTTCGACCATAACCAATGCGCTTGGTTTAGGGCTTGCTACTCTTGCGGTATTAGTCGGCTCTAACGTCACGGTCTCGCTCATACGCGATTATGTGCCAAAAGAAGTCAGAATCCCGGTTTTTGTCATGATTATTGCGGCGCTCGTAACCTGTGTACAGCTACTCATGAATGCCTACGCGTATGGATTGTACTTGTCACTTGGTATCTTCATCCCATTGATCGTGACCAACTGCATCATCATTGGACGCGCCGAAGCTTTTGCTTCGAAAAATGAAGTTCTGCCAGCCGCGCTCGACGGTTTATGGATGGGACTCGGCATGACCGCGGTTCTGGTTGTTTTAGGCGCAATGCGCGAAATCATAGGTAACGGTACCTTGTTTGATGGTGCAGACTTACTTCTGGGTGACTGGGCGTTAGCGCTTAGAATTCAACTGTTCCAGTTTGATAGCCAATTCTTGCTCGCCCTGCTGCCACCGGGAGCGTTCATTGGCGTTGGTTTTCTTATTGCCCTTAAAAACGTCATCGATCGTAAAATAGCAATGCGTCAACCAACACAAGAAAAGCCAACGATTGAGCGAGCAAGAGTCACCAACTAATCACGCCTAATAATGCCCCAATTTTTGGGGCATTATTGTAAAGACTATAGATATAATTCAGCGTATATGTATGATTCAAAACATATGCATGATTCAAAATATGTATGGCACAGAGCGTTTATTCACCGGAAGAAAAAGTTAGCAAGTCATGAATAATATAAAAAGAAGAGAAATCCTAGAAAGGCTTCGAGAGAATAACCCTAAACCTGAAACAGAGCTCAACTGGAGTAGTCCATTTGAGTTATTGATCGCAGTACTGCTGTCAGCGCAAGCCACCGACGTCAGCGTAAATAAAGCGACAGATAAGCTCTACCCTATCGCTAACACACCAGAAGCGATCTTGGCTTTAGGTGTTGATGGAGTAAAAGAGTACATAAAGACGATTGGCTTATTTAATTCAAAAGCAGAAAACGTCATTAAAACCTGCCGCATATTGATTGAGCAGCATGGCAGCGTGGTTCCTGAGAACCGAGAAGCCTTAGAAGCGCTACCGGGTGTAGGGCGTAAAACCGCAAACGTGGTACTCAACACCGCTTTTGGCTGGCCCACTATCGCCGTTGATACCCATATTTACCGCGTATCAAATCGTACTAAGTTAGCAATGGGTAAAACCGTTGATGACGTCGAGACCAAACTATTAAAAGTCGTACCGAAAGAATTCAAACTCGATGTTCACCACTGGTTAATTCTACACGGTCGCTATACCTGTGTAGCTCGAAAGCCACGCTGTGGCAGCTGCATCATCGAAGATTTATGCGAATTTAAAGACAAAACCGACGTATAGACCAAACGATGCGACAAACCATCGTGTTTACATAAACAAGTAGTGGCTATACAAAGACAATTAAGGAGCAATGCATGTCAAACGGTCGTATTTTACATACTATGCTACGCGTAGGAGATCTGGATAAATCGATTTCTTTCTATAGCGATGTGATTGGAATGAACTTACTACGTAAAAATGAAAATACCGAGTATAAATACACACTCGCATTTTTAGGTTTTGGTGATGAGTCTGAAGGTTCCGTTATTGAGCTCACCTATAACTGGGGTGTGACTGAGTACGAACTAGGCTCTGCTTATGGACACATTGCCATTGGTGTTGATGATATCTACTCAACGTGTGATGCGATTAAAGCGGCAGGTGGCAATGTGACTCGTGAGCCGGGCCCTGTTAAAGGTGGCACAACTCAGATCGCGTTTGTGAAAGATCCTGATGGCTACATGATTGAACTGATTCAAAACAAGCAGGCAAGTGCTGGCTTAGAAGGCTAACTCACTTACCAATCCTAAGCGATAATCAAGGCGTACTTCTCAGTACGCCTTATTTATATCCTATCACCTGCACACCCTGTATCGGACAATGGAGGGCGACGGTTAAACCTCCGTTCGACCAAAAGAAATGACGACTCGCTGGTTTTTTGCTTTACCAATTGGTGACGCATTGTCTGCAATTGGGCGGCGCTTTCCATAACCTTGAACCTGAATTCGATCCTTTGGCAAACCAAGTGATTGGAAGTAATCTTGCAGTATTGTGGCTCGCTTCTCCGACAATCGCTGACTCTCACTCTTTGTTTCTGATGCATCTGTATAAGTAGACACCAAAACCAAATCGATATTTTGATTGTAGCGAACGTATTCGGCTATTTGTTGCAAGCGATGTTGAGATGTTTTGTTTAGCTGTTCACTATTGGCATCATAATGGAGAATCGTAAACGAGATATCTTCAAAACTATATGGCAATAGGTTGGCGATACAGTCACTAAAGACATTGTACTTGGCTTGAAACAACACAGAGGACAGTGACACTTCGATACGCTCATCACGACTCTGCCAATCTTGATAACTGAACGTGGGATAACGCCCTTTCTCTAGTTCACTGAGTAAGCTCCATGCCGCTTGTCCACCCACATAGCCGTTAAATTGTCGGAAAAACTGCAAATTAGAAATACGGTCAGCACTATCACCTGGACGCCATGGTGGTGGCATAGAAACCAAGCTGACATTTCGAGTTTCTCCCATTGAACGTAACATTTTTAGTTCAAAGTCGAGATTCATTTTCTTACCTGCTTTAGCGGTAAATTGTGCATCTCCAAAATTCGGGATCGGGTGCACCAACTGACATTCCAGAGGCGTGTTCATCACCATTTCCCATTGAGATTGAGTCGGCGTGGCCACATAGCGCTTTTCAATTGCCGCTTCAACCTGAGGCGCCAGTACGCAAGATAACAATGGCAAGGTGAATAAGGCTTTTAATTTCATAAAGATAAATAACTCGACTTTTACAGCATAGCGGCACGGGATTGCCGCTATGCTGTATATTAATTCTAACTCTGTTTTACATTGCAAAAATCTAGCCAGTTTCACTGATGCCGCGCTTAAGTGGCAAGTGCTGATTAAATTACGCACTACTTGCATAATTTTACGGTATTGATATGCGCACATTAGCATCAATTAAATACACATAATGGGCGTTAGCATTACTGTTGTCGAATAGATTCAATAAATAGCGACTAATATTGGCTAAATTAAATGCAGTAGCAGGTATGTTATAGGCGAATAATCTGCAATAATGCAACCTTCGTCACCATTGATAAATCTAAAATGACTGTAGAAAACGAAGCTCTCACCTTAAAAAAGCGATTCCGTGGCTATTTTCCTGTAGTTGTCGATGTAGAGACGGCTGGATTTAACGCCAAGACCGATGCTTTACTCGAGATCTGTGCCATCACATTAAAAATGGACGATGCCGGGGATCTTATCCCTGCGAGTGTTTTACACTACCACATTGAACCATTCGAAGGCGCCAACCTTGAAAAAGAAGCGTTAGAGTTTATAGGTATTCGTGACCCTTTTAGTCCACTTCGTGGTGCGGTTTCCGAGCAAGAAGCGCTAAAAGAAATCTACAAAGTCATTCGTAAAGAACAGAAGCTGCATGATTGTAGCCGCGCCATCATGGTGGCGCATAATGCTAACTTCGATCATAGTTTTGTCAGTGCCGCGAATGAACGTTCAAAATTAAAACGTGTCCCTTTTCACCCTTTTGCAACGTTTGATACCGCTACCTTAAGTGGTCTTGCTTTCGGTCAAACCGTTTTGGCGAAAGCTTGCAAAACAGCAGGGATGGAATTTGATAATAAAGAAGCCCACTCGGCACTCTACGATACTCAGAAAACCGCTGAGCTATTTTGCCGAATCGTTAACAAGTGGAAAGCACTAGGTGGCTGGCCGCTTATTGACGATGATAAACAATAATACAAACACAACTTTTAGAGTTTAATATGAATCCTGTTGTTATTTCCGTTTGCATCATGCTGCTGCTAGCACTAATGCGCGTCAACGTTGTCGTTGCGTTGACATTTAGTGCCATTGTTGGCGGTGTCGTTTCTGGTATGTCACTCACCGATGCGGTCAGTGCCTTTGAAGGCGGTTTGGGTGGCGGTGCCACCATCGCACTTAGCTACGCTATGCTTGGGACCTTTGCGGTTGCCATCTCAAAATCAGGCGTAACTGATCTATTAGCACAAAGCGTCATTAAAAGAATCCATGGTAAAGAAAATGCGGCTTCCGCTACTGGTTTAAAATATGTGGTGCTAATAGCCCTTATTTTAGTAACCGTATCGTCGCAAAATATCGTTCCTGTGCATATCGCCTTCATTCCAATTTTGATTCCACCTTTGTTGGGCGTGTTTGCTAAAATGAAACTTGACCGACGCCTTATTGCTTGTGTACTGACTTTTGGATTGGTCACGCCATACATGATCCTTCCTGTTGGATTTGGTGGGATCTTCTTAAACAATATTCTTTTGAAAAACTTGCATGACAATGGGCTTGAATCAATCACCGCTGCCCAAGTGCCGATGGCGATGGTTCTTCCTGCTATCGGGATGATTACTGGTTTGCTTGCCGCGGTGTTCTTTAGCTACCGTAAGCCTCGCCAATATCAAGAAACCGAGCTTACTCATGTGGATCCAGAACCTACACATATCAACAAGAAAAACATCTATGTTGCCTTGATTGGTATTGTCATGGCACTCGCGGTACAGCTCACGTCAGGATCAATGATTATTGGTGCGCTTGCTGGCTTCATGGTGTTCACTTTTGGTGGTGTAATTGCTTGGAAGGAAACACAAGATGTGTTTACAAAAGGCGTGCACATGATGGCAATGATCGGCTTTATTATGATTGCCGCTGCAGGCTTCGCCGCGGTCATGAAGCAAACCGGTGGTGTTGAGTCTCTAGTAGAAGCGCTATCAACGAGCATTGGCGATAACAAGCCACTCGCGGCGCTACTTATGCTAATTGTTGGACTACTCGTCACAATGGGCATTGGTTCTTCATTCTCAACCATTCCAATCCTCGCAACGATTTATGTTCCGCTGGCGTTAGCATTTGGTTTCTCACCAATGGCAACAGTAGCGCTGGTCGGTACAGCTGCCGCACTAGGTGATGCAGGCTCGCCAGCATCGGACTCAACCTTAGGTCCAACATCGGGTCTAAATGCTGATGGCCAACACGAACATATTTGGGAAACGGTTGTTCCTACCTTTATTCACTACAACATTCCACTCATCATCTTTGGATGGATTGCGGCAATGGTGCTCTAAATGCAATGAGCGTGTGTGCAATCTAGACATGGGCACACCATTGTCTATCCGCACATAATGCAATAAAAAAGGCTTGGTCAATGACCAAGCCTTTTTACTATTTACCTTAAACATATTAAGTCTAAGACAAACTATAGATTACTCTGAATCACCAGCGTTGCGCGCGGCAGCTTCTTTAATTAAAGGTTGAAGCTCGCCCTTCTGGAACATTTCCATGATGATGTCACAACCACCAACTAACTCACCTTCAACCCATAATTGTGGGAATGTTGGCCATTGCGCGTAACTCGGCAATTCTGCGCGGATATCTGGGTTTTGCAGAATATCAACATAAGCAAACTTCTCACCACAACCCATTAGAGCTTGTGCTGCCTGTGAAGAAAAACCACAGCTTGGTAGTTTTGGTGAACCTTTCATGTAAAGAAGGATCGTGTTTTCTTCAATTTGCTGTTTGATTTTATCGATAGTTTCCATTGCTTCCTCGAAATACTAGTACTGCGGATGTGTTCACATTCTAGCGAATCGGCGCAGAATAAAAAGCACAATAATTATAAGGTTATAATGGCGTTCACAATTGTTAAGCTTGTGCCGCGAATTTTGGCGTTAAAAGAGGATTTCGAGCCTATTGACCCCGGTCACAATGCAAGAAAATCAGACATAACTCTTTTAATAAAGTAAAAACTTGCTAAAATAACAATCAGTCAGTCAATACCTTGACTCATATATAAAATAAATTGGAAGCAATCATAGGGTTAGCCCCTTACTACACTCAATGGAGAAGCGAGCAATGGCATTTGAATTACCAGCACTTCCGTACGCGAAAGACGCACTAGAACCACATATCTCAGCAGAGACTCTGGATTTCCACCACGGTAAACACCACAACACATATGTTGTTAAGCTTAATGGCCTTGTTCCTGGTACTGAGTTTGAAGGCAAAACACTAGAAGAAGTGGTTAAGACCTCTACTGGCGGTATCTTCAACAACGCTGCACAGATCTGGAACCACACATTCTACTGGCACTGTCTTGCTCCAAACGCAGGTGGTGAACCAACTGGTGCGGTTGCAGACGCAATCAACGCTGCATTCGGTTCTTTTGAAGAGTTCAAAGCTAAGTTCACAGATTCTGCGATCAACAACTTTGGTTCTTCATGGACATGGTTGGTGAAAAAAGCAGATGGCACGCTAGACATCGTAAACACGTCAAATGCTGCTACTCCGCTAACTGAAGACGGCGTGACACCACTATTGACGGTTGATTTGTGGGAACACGCTTACTACATCGACTACCGCAATGTTCGTCCTGACTACATGAACGGTTTCTGGGCACTTGTTAACTGGTCATTCGTTGAGAAAAACCTAGCTCAATAAGCGAGTATTTCCAACTAATGATATTAAGCCTGCTTTCGCAGGCTTTTTTGTGTCTTTAAGTAAGAAAACATTAACTTAGATAATAAAATACTAAAGTGCCCCCTCGACTCGCCGATAACTCTATTGACCATCGAGGATACTATGCAAATTCATACGTTAGACCAAGCACACTTAATCAACGAATTACAATGTGGAACATCACTTAGTCGTGCTGTTGTACAAGGTCGACGTGCCGATTTTGCTTTGCTGCTTTCTATGCTCAGCAATGACTCCCGAGAAACATCCGTGATCGAAGATGTTGACTCTGCCATTACCGATGAGGCGGTACTAAAGAAAAGATTTGATGTCCCTACCGCACAAAAGCTATCCGGAAGCCTGGACGACTATGATAACTCGGCTGCCATTGCTCATCAATTTCATCAAGGTGGTCTCGCCAGCGCCAAACTGCGCCATTATAGTTCCCCTGAACCACTAAGCTTCCAACCAACGCATACACAAGGCTTAACCGAAGAGGTATACCAAAACCTGTCCGGGCACACGCGCAGACAACTTACCCATGGCGCTCCTCATCAGCAACAAGTTGATGTGCTGTACAACACACTATCCACCGCCTACCGCAAAGATCAAATCTCCGTTCGCTTATAACCCTTTAAAAAATATGGATAACTACTGCAACACTCAACATTAGTACACTACGCAATGTGATTTGCTGCAAATTTAACCAAATTAAACCGTACGCATATACAAAACCTTGACGATATTCACAACTCACGCACAGTTTATATACCAAGTTATTAAATCACTGACCTCGCCAATTTGGGCTAACCGAAACCAATTTTCGGAGATTCTATGATCATTAAAGACTCGGTAGTACTGATTACCTCTGCCGGTACCACATTAGGTGCGATGCTAGCGATTCATTTTTCTCGTTTGGGAGCCCATGTCTTTCTGTGTGACACCGATGCTTCCAAGCTGCACAGTACCTATGTCCGCTGCAAAGATATGACACATCAAGTCGAAAAAGTCTTAATTAGCGACATTTCAATGCCTAATATCGAGCAGCTATTTAATGCTGTTGAACAGAAGTCAGGAAAGGTACCTGACGTACTCGTCAATCATTGGCTTTCACTACCAAGACAGTCTTTAACTGATACTATTTCTGGGCGACAGTTCATTACTCAATTCTCATTACTCGCATCCAGTTTATTTATGTTTGGACAAGTCGCCGCAGAAAGAATGTCTCAAGGACAGTCCGGTGTGATTGTGAATGTCGTCGCCCAAGAACCTAATCAGAACCTAAGCGATTTAGACAACACTATGTCAATGGTTTCTGGGTTTACTAAGAGTTGGGCGAAAGAACTCGAACCTCATAATGTACGCGTGGGTGGCGTCATTCCCATGAAAAGCCATAACTTTAATATTTCTGGGCATTGGGCAGAAATACAAGATGAGCTCACCCGCACCACCGAGTACATCGTCACCAACGATTACTTCAGCGGGAGAGTCGTCAGCACCGAGGCTTAGCCACCATTAAAGCCTTATCACGCCAAAGCTTAATCAGCACCGAAAAGGTGCGCCGCAACAATATCGAAGCCCCTTCCAACCAATAAAAAAAGGCCCCTCTTCTTACGAAGAGGGGCCTTTATCTTTTCCCGATGTGGCTTATTTTGATGCAGTATCCGTGCTAGCGAAAACTACGTTCGAAATTAAGCTTCAGCTTTTTGTTTCTTTGCTTTTGCTACAGGTTTAGCCGCCACTTGGTCTTCTGTTTTTTTAATAACAGTCGTACCTTCGAAGGTTTCGCCTTCGACAAATGCTTTACCGTAGTAAGAAGCCGTTAGTACTTCTTTCAACTCACTGATTAGTGGGTAACGTGGGTTAGCACCTGTACATTGGTCATCGAACGCTTCAACAGATAGTTGGTCTAGTTTCGCTAGGAAATCTGCTTCTGGTACACCAGCAGCTTGAATAGATAGCGGGATATCTAGAGCAATTTTCAGTTCTTCCAACCATGCTAGTAGACGTTCAATCTTCTGAGCAGTACGGTCACCAACTTGGCTTAGACCTAGGTGGTCTGCCACTTCAGCGTAACGACGACGAGCTTGTGGGCTAGCGTACTGAGAGAATGCCGTTTGCTTAGTTGGGTTAT
Organism: Vibrio qingdaonensis; assembly: GCF_026191675.1. Classification (GTDB taxonomy): domain Bacteria; phylum Pseudomonadota; class Gammaproteobacteria; order Enterobacterales; family Vibrionaceae; genus Vibrio; species Vibrio qingdaonensis. Next base: position 46,564 of record NZ_JAKRRY010000014.1, read on the forward strand.
CGTTCGCGTTGTAACGTACAACGTTAGAGATAAGCAGTGCGTTAGCTAAACCGTGCGGTACGTGGAACTCTGCACCCACTTTGTGAGCCATAGAGTGACATACACCTAGGAAAGCGTTCGCAAACGCAATACCAGCGATAGTTGCCGCGTTATGTACTTTCTCACGAGCGATTGGGTCAGCTGCACCGTTTGCGTAGCTTGATGGTAGGTATTCCTTAAGCATCTTAAGTGCTTGAAGAGCTTGACCATCTGAGTATTCGTTCGCTAGAACAGACACGTAAGCTTCTAGAGCGTGAGTCACTGCATCGTAACCACCAAATGCTGTTAGAGACTTAGGCATGTTCATCACTAGGTTCGCATCAACGATAGCCATGTTTGGCGTTAGCTCGTAATCCGCTAGTGGGTACTTAGCCCCTGTTTTGTCGTCAGTAACAACGGCAAATGGCGTTACTTCAGAACCTGTACCAGACGTTGTTGTGATACATACTAGTTCAGCTTTTTCACCCATTTTAGGGAACTTGTAGATACGTTTACGGATGTCCATAAAGCGCATTGCGAGTTCTTCGAAGTGAGTTTCTGGGTGCTCGTACATTACCCACATGATCTTCGCAGCATCCATTGGAGAACCGCCACCTAGTGCTAGGATAACGTCAGGTTGGAAGCTCTTCATTGCTTCAGCACCTTTCTCAACAACAGATAGTGTTGGATCCGCTTCTACATCAAAGAACGTTTGAACTTCAATGCCTTGAGCTTTAAGTAGCTTAACGATTTCGTCTGCGTAACCGTTATTGAATAGGAAACGGTCAGTGACTAGGAATGCACGTTTCTTACCTTCTAGATCGCTCATTGCGATTGGAAGGCTACCACGACGGAAGTAGATTGACTTAGGTAGTTTGTGCCACAACATATTTTCAGCTCGCTTCGCTACAGTTTTCTTGTTGATAAGGTGCTTAGGACCTACGTTCTCAGAGATAGAGTTACCACCCCATGAACCACAACCAAGAGTAAGAGAAGGTGCTACGTTAAAGTTGTAAAGGTCACCGATACCACCGTGAGTAGTTGGGATGTTTACAAGAATACGTGCAGTCTTCATCTTGTCACCGAAGTAACGAATACGGTCTGCGTTAGTGTCTTGGTTAGTGTAAAGACCAGATGTGTGGCCGATACCGCCAATTTCTACCATAGTCACAGCTTGTGCTACTGCGTTTTCAAAAGAAGACGCACGGAACATACCTAGCGTTGGAGACAGTTTTTCGTGAGCAAATTCGTCATCGTAAGATACTTCGCCAATGCCTTCACCAACAAGAATCTTAGTATCTGCAGGAACGCTAACGCCAGCCATTTCAGCAATCGCCGTTGCAGGTTGACCTACAATCTTCGCGTTTAGGTTGCCATCGATAAGCAGTACTTTACGAACTTTGTCCGCATCAGTTTTACTTAGTACGTGAGCTTTGTGAGTAGCAAAACGCTCTTTCACTTCGTCATAGACTTCGTCCATTACGATAACTGCTTGCTCAGAAGCACAAACTACGCCGTTATCAAATGTCTTAGACATAAGAACAGAAGCAACAGCACGCTTGATGTCAGCCGTTTCGTCGATAACAACAGGAACGTTACCTGCACCAACACCGATTGCTGGTTTACCAGAAGAGTATGCTGCTTTAACCATGCCTGGACCACCAGTTGCAAGGATAAGTGCGATGCCATCATGCTTCATTAGCGCGTTAGAAAGCTCAACTGAAGGCTGGTCAATCCAACCAATGATGTCTTTTGGAGCACCCGCTGCTACTGCTGCGTCTAGTACTAGCTTAGCCGCATCATTTGTTGAGTTCTTAGCGCGTGGGTGTGGTGAGAAGATGATGCCGTTACGAGTCTTCAAAGAGATAAGAGATTTGAAGATAGCCGTTGACGTTGGGTTCGTTGTTGGAACGATACCACAGATGATACCAACAGGTTCAGCGATAGTCATTGTGCCGAATTCTTCGTTCTCTTCAAGAATGCCACATGTCTTTTCATCTTTGTATTTGTTGTAGATAAACTCAGAAGCAAAGTGGTTTTTAATTACTTTGTCTTCAACAATACCCATGCCAGATTCTGCTACAGCTTGTTGAGCTAGAGGGATACGCGCTTGGTTCGCCGCTAGTGATGCTGCGCGAAAGATTGCGTCAACTTTCTCTTGAGAGTAAGTTGCGAACTCTTTTTGTGCTGCTTCAACACGTGCTACTAGAGCATCTAGTTCAGCCAAATTAGTTACAGGCATAATGAATCTCCTAAAAATAAAAATATAAAATTAAAAACTTTTTAGTAAGTTAGCTGGTTTGACTAATGAATCACTCATCGTTAGCTCAACTCGACTTAGTAAATTGCTTTCATGGCTGAGTATAATATTTCACGACGTGAAAAAAATTGACTCAGATCAGTTCTGAAAAGTAATTTACCTACTTAGTAGTAACCATTAAGTATAACCAGACGTAACTACCTGTTTTACAACAAAATAAACCACAAAAACAGAGCGATTAAAAAAGTAGCAATCAGACAACTTTTTTAAAAGTTCTTCGTAAAAATGTAAAAAAGTTTCATTTTCGTACGATTTTTCCAAGTAAACCACTCGATCCGTGCTACAGATAGTATATACACACCAAGCACTCCATTCATCACATATTGATTTTTTATTAAAATTTGAGCTTTCCTTAACACTTTTCCAACACCTCCATCCTGAACCAGCCTAAAAATAGACATAAATCTTCACAAGTATTCATAAGTTATACGCAGCAGAAATGAATACGATTGTTGCCGTTTTTTTTATGCGATCTGTTAGTTTTTTTCATTCGCCAAAAAGCATATCTTGACGTACATTAGCGCGTGCTGAATTGGTGCTGAGTCAAGCGCTAGGTTTAAATCTCTTTCGTCGAAGAACATCCACATGAATAACATCGAACTTGCTATCTACTTACAGTTTTTCCTTGGCCTTGTCGCTGCGGTTAACCCTGTTGGCATCATGCCTGTTTTTGTCTCTCTTTCAGGGCATATGTCGCCAGAAGACAAAAATAAAACCGCGGCTACAGCAAATATTGCCGTGGCGATTATCCTCATTGTTTCTCTACTCGCGGGACAAGTGCTGCTGGATATGTTCAGCATTTCACTCGATTCATTTCGAGTCGCTGGCGGCCTACTATTACTCAGCATTGCATTTTCGATGATGTCGGGGAAATTAGGGGAAGATAAACAGAACAAGCAAGAAAAGTCTGAGTATGTGAGTAAAGAGCAGATCGGCGTTGTGCCACTAGCAATGCCATTGATGGCCGGCCCTGGTGCAATCAGCTCCACCATTGTTTACGGCTCTCGCTACCCAAACATGCTAGAGACTGTCGGCATCATTATAACCATTGCTCTATTTGCACTCTGTTCATGGCTATTATTTCGTTCGGCTCCTTTAATTGTACGCTTCTTAGGCCAGACTGGTATCAACGTCATCACTCGTATCATGGGCTTGATCCTTGGCGCTCTTGGCATCGAGTTTATGGCAAATGGTCTACGTGCTCTTTTCCCTGGGTTAGCCTAATCAAAATGGCTCACTAATTACTCCCGATTGGTGAGCCAAATACCCTTTACTGTCAGAGCGGTATATAATAGTAAGTAATCTTTTCAGCCTGTTACACAGCTAATGACCGACCATAAATTCAAACACAAGCTCTACATCATCATATTTGGTACCCATACTAAAGCAGGGTGGGCATTTGATGTCGCCCTGATCATTGCCATTTTGATGTCGCTTACCGTATTAGTCGTGCACTCCCTTCCTAACGTTGCGGTAGAATGGGGAGGAACATTAGAAAAATTAGAGTATGCTTTTACGGCTCTTTTTACTATTGAATACCTATTAAGACTCTATTGCTCCCCGAAACCGAAAGCTTATGCCAAAAGTTTCTATGGCGTCGTAGACCTACTCTCCATCTTACCCACGTATCTCGCGTTGCTATTCCCTAGTGCTTCCTTCATGGGCGTATTACGTTTACTTCGTGTCATGCGTATTTTCCGAGTCCTGAAACTGGTTCGCTACCTCAAAGATTCCAATATTTTATTGCGCTCACTTTTAATGGCGAAACGCAAGATATTGGTCTTTTTTAGCTGTGTCGCCATCCTAGTCACCATTTTTGGCTCATTAATTTTTGTCATTGAAGGTCCTGAAAATGGTTTTACCAGCATACCGCAAAGTATCTACTGGGCCATTGTGACCATCACTACCGTCGGCTACGGCGACTTAGTACCCGCTACCCCATTGGGTAAAGCCATCGCATCACTCACGATGCTACTTGGTTATTCTATTCTTGCCGTCCCGACTGGTATAATTACGGCGGAGCTCAATAACGAAATGCACGCGCATCGAAACCTGGTTAAGTGTCCTAACTGTTCACAGTCAGGCCATGAAAGCGACGCGTTGTTTTGCAAACACTGTGGCAGTGAACTCGCAGAGCCTGATAAACGGATCATTAATCCTGATGAGTAATGCGTTGCTTTCTAAATTATGAGCATAAAAAAAGCGCCGTAAGGCGCTTTTTTTATGCGTAATGTGTATCCGATAGAGATTATCGTTGAGATAGGATAATACGCAGTGTACGTCTTAGAGGCTCAGCCGCTCCCCATAACAGTTGGTCACCCACTGTGAACGCGTTTAAGAAATCATTACCCATTGCCATCTTACGAAGACGACCAACAGGAATAGACATCGTCCCTGTTACTTTCGCTGGCGTTAACTCTTGAGCCGTAATATCGCGCTCATTTGGAATGACTTTAACCCAATCGTTATGAGTAGCGATAATCTCTTCAACTTCATCCATTGGGACATCTTGCTTGAGTTTGATCGTCAATGCTTGCGCGTGACAGCGCATCGCACCGATTCGCACGCACGTACCATCAATGGCGACCGGATTATCTTGCAAACCTAAGATTTTGTTCGCTTCAACACCTGCTTTCCATTCCTCTTTGCTCTGTCCATTTTCACGTTTCACATCAATCCATGGGATTAATGAACCAGCAAGCGGCACACCAAACTGATCTGTTGGGAATGAAGAAGAACGAATGGTGTCAGCCACTTTGCGGTCAATATCTAAAATAGAGCTTGCAGGGTTAGCCAGTTCAGAAGTCACGGCGTCATTAACAACACCCATTTGACCAATCAACTCGCGCATATTCTTTGCACCTGCGCCAGAAGCGGCTTGATAGGTCATGGCACTCGTCCACTCAACTAGGCCCTTCTCAAATAGCCCACCAAGACCTAGCAGCATCAGACTTACGGTACAGTTACCGCCCACGAAAGTGTTCAAACCTTTATGGATGCCTTCTTGAATTTGTGTCAAGTTAACTGGATCTAAGGTGATAATAGCGTCGCTTTCCATACGAAGTGTTGAAGCGGCATCAATCCAGTAGCCTTTCCAACCGGCCTGCTTAAGCGCAGGGTATACTTTTTCAGTGTAGCTACCGCCTTGGCAGGTAATGATAGCGTCAAGCTGTTTGAGGCTATCAATATTATAGGCATCTTGAAGTAGTCCTGCATCCTTACCGAAATTAGGCGCAGGGATACCAATTTGAGAAGTGCTGTAAAATACTGGTTCGATTACATCAAAGTCTTTTTCTTCGACCATGCGCTGCATCAATACCGATCCAACCATGCCACGCCAACCAACTAAACCAACTCTCATCCAATTACTCTCCATGTGATATTTAAAATGCTTCCCCCATCTATAAAATTTTCGAGACAAGAAAACAAGCGCAATTTCAAATATCCGAGTAATTTTTTAACAAACCCAACCAGTTTACTGTCGATTCTATAAAAATTACTGCGATGTTAGCAAAATCGACGGTCAACGTATGAGCGGGCTAGCGGCTCTGCGTTTAAGAATCTAAACTTATATTCTTCTTCTGTTGTGCCTTTTTGCCTAGGAAATAACCCAAGCCCAACGGTGCAAAGAAAATAACTAATATGAATAAAATAAAATAGAGAATCGTACTCTTAATCAACTGAATTAACTTATCGACGGCAAGCGTGACGACATCTTGAGAGATCTTATCTAAATCGTCGGCAAACAGGCGACGCTCAGTATTAACCAATACCGCTAACTCTTTACGTTCGCGTTCGACCATTTTTATCAATTCATCCCTTTCTCGAGCCACCATCATGTCTAGCGCTTGGCGCTCTGCACTTAGCTGCGTCAGCTTATCTTGGGTCTTAGCATCGAAATCATTTAATAAGGGCTGAAGTTCAATCGCCATCTTCTGCGCGAGATCTTGCATATACTCTGGGTTATTGCTCACAAAATCCTGAAACGCATCCGCACTCATCTGGAAACTTTGTAATGCACCACGAATATCATTGCCGCTCACATTGCTGTTTAGGGCAATCAGTTGCGCTTTCCACGTCATTAGCTTAGGTGTTTGCTCAGACATCAGCGCCAGCCTATCTGACACATCGGCTAATGCCTCCGGCATAGTACCCAACGTTGAAGCCACTTCACTTTCGTCAATACCTTGTGCTTTAAGCCATTCACGATACGCCGGTGTTCTGGCAAAAGTCAGATTCTCAAAGGGATGCAAGCGAGCAAATTTCTCAACAAATGTTTTACTCGTTTGATAACTGTCGCCCTTAAACAATGATTGAGCTAGCTGATCAATATTTTTGCTAAGCGCTTGTGATGTGGCCTTGGCATCCTGGCTGGCAAAAAGCGACTGACCTTCACCATCGGTAAAAAAGTTCGCCATCTGCGTGGTAAATACCCAAGAGTCAATTAAACCCGCGGTTGGCGATACTTGAAATGCTGCCTGTTGCAACCCTTCTTCCGCGTGTATTTTCCATAAGAGAACATAAGACTGGTTAATCACGTCAGATTCTGGGTACAAGGTGGTTAAGGTATCGGCGGTGGTCTCTACTTGGGTGAAAAACTCGCGACTGTACTCTCGAGTCATCAGCCTCATATTAAGCTCTTGCTTAGTTAACGGTGTGGTTTGACTGTCTAACTTCACTTCTAAAAGTGAGCATCCCGCTAACAAAACAAGCGTGATATAAAACCCTACATTGCGAATAAGCCGCACAATGTCCATGAATCAACCTCAACAATAAAACATATATAAAAGAGAATGAATTATAACTCAGCACCGTCAGATTGACGTTAGCTATTGATACTTATAGTCGATTATTTGAGTATTGCGACGACATTATTATGATTGTTCTCGCTTAATGTAAGCTTCTGCTGACTCGACCGCTCGACTGAGTTTTTCGGATAATGTTTCGATGAGTTCGTTTGGGACCACCTCCGCTTGCTTAAGCTTTTTCTCAACCTCTGACGATACTTGATGCAAAGCCCCTGCATAGATACTCCCGGAGACACCTTTTAGGGTATGAGCAATGCGTGTTGCAGACTCGTGGTCCTTATCTAAGAGCGCTTGTAACCGTTTAACGTCATCACGGTGCTCACTAATAAATACCTCTAGAAGCATCAAGACTGACTCTTTATCACCATCTAATGTATTCAACATCATGGCAAAATTGATAACGGCAGTATTTACAATTTCTTCCGACGTCGCTTTATTCAATGCTTGTTCTGTTAATGCTTCCGTTGCTACTTGTTCAGCTCTTAGCGTTTCAGGCGCTACCAATTCGTTATCACTTTCAGTAAATGACGTAGAATTACTGTCGGTCTCAGACGTACACTCTGCTGTCGTGCTATTGTTCTTAGCACGAGTCACATCGTGGCCATTAGAAACCTCGCTCAATAGTGCGGTATCGTGAGTCGCCGCTTTAGGTGTGAGAGCTTCAGGTATGAGGGCTTTACTGCTTCCTTCAACATGCCCACTTAAAGGCTCCTTAACCGTACGCTCTTCAGCAAGCGATTCACTTCCACCTCGCTTACTAGATCGTAAGCTTAATAAGTCTAACTTTCCAATCCTCACCATCCTGGCGCTAATAAACACTAAGATCAGCAACGCCAACAAACTCGAGACCGATATAATGACTAACTGGTGGCCTAAATACGTCTCTGATTGCAGTCTTCGCTGAGCCAACTCATTCACTACAGGGTGATTCACAACACGGTCAAGCAAAAATGCTGTATTCGCAGACTGAGCCAATAATACCGAAGCCTTCGAGTTTAATAACAACAAAGCTTGTTGATCCTGAAGGGGAAGCTTGTAAGCACTTTGCTGGATGCTTTCCAACTTCAGATACACCTGACGCGCTTCCATGGCATCGTTAAATAGAGTTTCTAATACAATAGAAGACAATTTATGGCTAAGACGTTGCCCTTCCGGTGTGAGTGCTGGTAGTCCTACACTCATATTGGAGACAAACGCCTGAAGGCGTGTCTCATCATGAGAAAGCTGCTCCGATTGTTCGACAAATCGCTCTAGAAGATAAACCATATGAGTGAAATCTGACGACATATCAGATTGCGTTAACGCCTTTAACTGCATGGTCTGTGCGTAAATTATCTGCAGGTCTAATTCAATCTGTTGAGTCACTTTAGAGCGATAGGGTTGGGGAATAAATAGAACTTGGCGAAGTTTGTCGATACTAATGGATATTTCATCCACTAACTTCGTTGCTTGGTCTTCTTTAAACGATACTCGAAGCACCACTGCGACAACAATGGCCCACACGAACAACGTAAAAATAGTGGCACGAAATAAAGACTTACGATATTTCAACAACGACAGCCCTTCCTTGGTATGACGAAGACTAAAAGCGCTACCTAAACGTAACGCTTTATAAAGACAATGTTAGGACGTTAACGATTACGACTCAACTGGTCTCGCAAATTAGGTGGTGTGCCTTTGATGGTCAATGTGTCTGTTTCAGGATCATAAAAGACGCGCTCACCTAATAACAAGCTATCAAAGCTGAGATTCAAACCACCGCCCGCACCAACAAACTTAGTGAGTTTACGCACCGTTGAGCGATCGGCAGGAAAACTTTCTTCCAATTCATAGCCCTGCTCTTGCGTGTAATCAAGAAATGAAGAGCCCTCATTGGCAGGTAGCTCTCCAGACAGTTCTCGAACCTGAACCTCATCACCCGTTTTAAGCTGTTCGTTACAGTACTCGTAAACTTGCTTTTTATAACTAACGGTCTCTTCTTTATCAAGTTGCGCATCAGCACAGAAGTCTTCCACCGCCTGCATCAAAATTGTATTTTGCTGTTTGGTATCTAATCCAACTTCAGCCTGCAGGAAATCTAAGAAGAAATCAGCAACCTTACGACCGACTCGACCCTTAATGTACGTCAAATAACGATTCGAGTTTTTATCAACGTCATAGCTGGTCAAATCGATACGAGCAACGATATCCATTTTACCGATATCTAAATAATCAATAGCGCCAATGTTCAAACCTTCGGTGATTTGCAAGCTGTTATACGACGGTAATAAACCAATGAACAAGTACTCAGTAGCAAGCGACTGATATTGTGCCATTACTAATGTGCCGGCATCCGCAAAGGGGTACTTGGCAAGCTCGGTTTTAAGACGTTGGGCACTATCTTGAGAGAACGAATAAAAATCTTTCTCACCATTTTTTAGCTCGTTAAGCCATACCTGAAAATCACTGTCATTTTTAAATGCACCAAAGCCCTTACCCGCCTTTGCATTAAAGACTCGATGCAGTTCAGCCACAAGGTTTTCTGTTGCGCTATCATTAGGAAGTAGTTCATCGCGATAGTGGACGGTTAGCTCTTCCTGCTCATTTATCGCTAACTGGTGTAAAATAACGTTAGATAGGTTCAAACTCATAGTGAAATTATTATCGTTGCTGTTTCGTTTGTGATGCAGAGTAGGGTATCATAAGCCGCTTTCATTATCATTAGCAGAGTCTTTATGCCAATTACATCGAAATATACCGACCAACAAGTAGAACAAATTTTAACCGAAATCGCAGCAGTGCTTGACAAACACGGCGCTGGCGCCGAACTTTCACTAATGATTGCAGGAAATATCGCAACCAATGTCTTAAATAACGATGTTGCGCCTTCACAACGAGCAGCAATTGCGGAAAAATTCTCTAAAGCTCTGATTTCTTCTGTAGAAGCGTGAGAACAATACTAATTTAGGCACGGAATCAATAACGGCAAATGGTAGATAGCGGAAATTCATACGGTGAGCGCGTCTCCCGACTCGTAGGTTGGGGACACTGGTTCGCGTTCTTCAATATCATTGCAGCGATGCTAGTAGGTACTCGCTATATTTCCGCGTCTCCGTGGCCGGACACCCTATTTGGTCAGATTTATCTTCTGACCTCATGGGTTGGTCACTTTGGGTTTCTCGTATTTGCACTCTATTTGCTCATACTGTTCCCGCTGACGTTTATTATTCCATCTCGAAAACTGTTCCGGTTAATTGCCGTTTGTTTTGCCACTTTCGGCTTAACGGTTCTGCTCATTGATACTCAAGCTTATCAAACCATCAATCTACACTTGTCTCCCGTAGTTTGGGAGCTGTTGTTTGGCGATGAAAGTAGCCCTGTCAGTAGCGACCTACAGCACCTATTTATTGTGTTACCCCCTATTTTCCTCGCGCAACTTGCGCTGTCGGAATGGGTATGGCGTAAACAACGCAAACTATCGCACACTCACATCGGTCGCCCTATTTCGGCGCTGTTTTTCCTATGCTTTATATCTAGTCATTTGATTTTCATTTGGGCAGATGCCTATTTTTACAATCCAATTACTGTGCAAAAGGCAAACTTCCCACTTTCTTATCCTATGACTGCCAAGTCATTTATGGAAAAGCATGGCCTGCTTGATCGCGAAGAGTACTTACAAAAATTAAAAGATAATGAAGGTTCGGTCGATCTCGTCTCTTACCCACTGTCTGAAATTGAGTTCAACCGCCGCTCTGAAAACCTCAATGTGCTGATCGTTAGTATCAATAATTTACGAAGTGACATGTTGTCGCCGGACGTGATGCCTGTTAGCTATGGTTTTTCGCTAAATAACCAAAACTTCTTGAATCATTACAGCTCAAGTAACGACGATTTTGGTGTGTTTGGCCTAATGTATGGTATTCCAACCAGCTATGCGAGTAGCATTAAATCGCAAGGTACGCCGCCGTTATTTTTATCGACACTGCGAAAACAAGGGTATGCCTTTAAGCTCTTTAGCGGTGACAACTTCGAAGATGACCTTTACCGAGATACCATTTTTAGGAATTACCCGTGGGTTGATATATCGAAAAATACCGATGGCACCCCCTCGGAAATCCCCATCAGTGATAACGCAGCAATTGAACGCTGGCAACAATCCCTTATTAGCGATGGAAGTGAGCCTTGGTTTAGTTATATAGAACTGACTACGGTTGATAGTTTTGACAACTATCAACCCGTGAAAGCAAACCTTTCACCTGAGCAACAATTCATTGCCGCCTATTCGGCCGCTGCAAGCGCTGCCGATTTTGAATTCGGAAAAATACTGCAAACACTTGTCGACCAAAAGTTGCTGGACAATACCATTGTAATTCTCACCTCCAACCATGGTACAGAATTTAATGAAACAAAAAGCCGCAGTTGGGGTTCAAATACTAATTACAGCCAATACCAATTAAAGGTTCCTTTAGTGATACATTGGCCTGGTAAGTTGGCGGCGGATTATACTCATATGACTAGCCACCTCGATGTCCCCGTTACCATCATGCAGGATTTAAGTGGTGTTTCGACCAACGCTAAAAACTACAGCAGTGGACGTAACCTGTTTGATGAAAGAAAGCGCAAGTGGATCATTGCAGGAGATACAAAAGAGCTGGCGTTGATCACCGACAATGACACCACGGTCGTCGACAAATTTGGTAACTACAGCCTTTATGATCGAGATTACCAGAAACTTGACGATAAAAACCCTCGCTTACCGATACTGATGCAAGGCTTTACCGAGTTACAGCGTTTCTACTCCAAAAGTCAGTAAAACAAAGGTTTATATCTATAATAGTGTTGACCAACGCATAATTGATCGTTTAAATTATTCCCATCGGATATTAGCGCAGCTTGGTAGCGCACCACTCTGGGGGAGTGGGGGTCACTGGTTCGAATCCAGTATATCCGACCATTATTTAGCCCCAAGTAGCAATACTTGGGGTTTTTAGATAGTTTTGTATAAGTAATAGACATCTAAGCTCACTTTTTAACCCAACAGCGATTAATCGTATTTTTTGGATTAAAAAGGGTTTACAAAGAGTAAGATGGGCATTAATATACGCTGCAACAACGGAGGGATGGCTGAGTGGTCGAAAGCACCGGTCTTGAAAACCGGCAAGGGTTAATAGCCCTTCTAGGGTTCAAATCCCTATCCCTCCGCCACATTAAAAAAGCCTGCTGATTATCAGCGGGCTTTTTGCTTTCTAGCGTATTATGAATTTAGACAACCACCGTAAAATCATCAAAACCACATCATTTAGATACAAGCATCTATTTTCTTCCATACACTCCATTGAGATGAATGTGTCTCAGGGTCGTCGCCTTTTGTCCACCACTTCGCTTCATACTGATGCCCAGCATACTGTACTCGATCACCACCAAGGTACACCTCACTACTGCTCCAAACTTGCAAGTTAGAGCAACTGCCGCCACCAGTATTCGCCTGTACCGCTATGGTCTGCGTCACGGCATCCGATAGACCACTATTATCGATCACCGTGAGCGTTACCGCGTACTGTCCATCAATCGCGTAGCTGTGCGACGTTGTAGGCGATGATGCAGTGGAACCATCGCCAAACTTCCAGCTGTAAGTTACGATGCTCCCATCGCTATCCAATGACTGAGAGGCATCAAAACGACACTGACGCTGCTCACATTGGATATCAGCCTTAGCGAAAGGCGCTTGCTGAGTACCACCGCTATTCACTTGGCTATCTGGGATCCCTGCAGGGAAATGGCTGGCGATTTTTGGCCATATTTTACTAATGTGCGCCCCTTTGTTATAGCATCCACCTAAATGATGCAGCGCAATGACTTTGTTACTGCGTAATGCGACAACTGGAGAGCCAGATGAACCTCCTTCAGTATCACATAAATACCCAGCATCCGTGCCAGCGCCTCGTCCATCAATGACAGGTTGGTCTACTTGGCATCGTGTTCCAGACGTATCCATTACCACGCCCAGCTCTTTCAAACGTCCTCCGGGATGCTGTGGTATGTAGATAGTCTCTGATTGCGAAGGAATACGAGGATCTAAACCTAAATATCCGAATGACTGAATCGCCGCAAAGTTGTTCACATTAAACAAGGTGTAGTCTAACGTTGTGCCAGTTTCCAACAGTTGATTAGCTTGCACTTTCACTGTTGACGCTTTCGCACCGTTGCAACTTGCTAGCTGATAGTTAAACCATACCTCTGTATTCGCAGCTTCTGCCGCTGACTCAATACAGTGATTATTTGTCATCATGGTGTTATCAGGTCCAACTCGCCATGCGGTGCACAAACTTCGCCCGCCAATCAACAAGCGTGCAACTGGCTTTGAGTGTTGATACTCATTACTATAGCTATTGGCATAACACGCTGCTGGTTGTTTGTTATCCGAGCCACAGATAGACTCCTCACCAGCCGGACCCAAATTGATGACCTGCTCTACTTGCTCAACGGGCAAGCCGACTTGTAGATAGTCAACCGTAACGCTAGCTTGCTCTTTGACATTACTTGCCACTAAACGAATTTCAACGGCATCCCCTTCTATCGACATCGCATAGAATTGATGAATACCATCGTCTCCTCGGTTGCTATCCCATGTTCTAGGAGTATTGTGAGTGCGACTATACTGGTAGACCTCATCTCTTTCTGGATCCGAAATCTCGAGTACGGCACCATCAGGCAGTGATACTTGGCTAAAGTGAACCTTTATAAAGCTCGCGCCAGGTTCAGAGAAAGACAGCGTGTTGGTTTCCCCTTCCAATTGTTGCTGCTCTACGAGGCCACTCGCTATCAGTTGAGTATTCATACTAATGGTATTCGATATAACGGGTAGTTCAGTCTGATCGTTCACTAGCGCCAAAGCAGAAAAGCTCAGACCATATGTGACGACTAGCGTGCTAGATACGCTCAAGGCTTTTCGCATCATGGCCGATAATTGTTTAACCATAGTTCTTCCTTTAAATAGATAAAACACAACACTGTGTTACTCATTCAAAGTAGCCTCGAGGAAGATCACGGGCGCAACGGTTTGCTATCGAGGTTAAAATTTTCGAGAGAGATAAATACAATCTGTAATTGATATGTTTGTTGTCTTTCCGGTCTATACTACGGTGATCTGATTAGTCTGAGGTTGGACTATTATCAACAAGGAACAAGCTTTATGTCTTTCATTCAAAAAATCTTCGCAGGTATCTTTTTCTTGGTATCAATGATGGCAACCGGCGCTATCGCATCTGACCATTTCCCATCACCACCCAATAAAATTCAGCACCCCTACCCCGATGTTGCGGTGACGACATTAAAATCAGCCCAAACGCTGCTCAAAGAATTCGAGCAATATGACTATACATTGGCTGGCCTTGCTCAGTCTCACACGCTACCGGCCATCTATGTTGAGACGCTTCCTCATGACTTAAACTCGCTTCCAGTGAAACAAAAAACGTCTGGCTTCATCCGCCTATTGCTACCAACAATTAGCGAGGTAAATCAGCATATTCTCGACGTTAGGCAAACGTTACTTACAATTGAGAAACGTCCTCAAACGAATTGGAGCAAAGCGGAACGACAATGGGTAGAGAGCCTTCTTAAAGACTACGACGTCAAGTCAGGGAAAATTGAAGACTTACTACTTCAGGTGGACATTATTCCGGTAGGGATGGCGCTAGCGCAAGGCATTGATGAAAGCGGTTGGGGAACCAGTCATTTCGCAATTGAAGGCAGTAACCTCTACGGTGAACATCTATCTTCACGCGGGGGCAAGTATCTCACCACACCTGGAGGGCACGTCAAAGTGGCTGCTTTTGATAACTTGTTCGCCGGTACGGCTAGCTATATGCATAATCTCAATACGACGGACGCGTACAAAGACATGTGGCTTCTTCGAAAGCAGTTGAGAAGCGAAAACAACTTAACGGGTCGTCAATTGATACAGGCATTATCACACTACTCAACCCGAGGACAAGCTTATGTCGATAATCTAGCGGCCCTGATCAAGCATCATAATCTTGATTCATTCGACCATTTACAATTAGAGTCCGATAAGCCGACACGCATTCGCTTATCTAACTAGATTGATATAAGTGCGTTGATAAAAGTGCATTGATAAAAGTGCGTTTATATAACTGAACGGATATAACCAGACAGCGAAAATAGACCTCGGTCATTATTGCTCAGCTAAGAGCTGAGCAATAATGCGATAGTATTGACGAGATTGACGACTAAAGAGAGTTACTGCTAACAAATTACGTGTAATAGATAACAAGCTTGCTATTACACATGGATGTGAGTCTTGCCAGCAAGGTGCACATTGTGCGTTACGACTCGATAGTGTTGTCCTGAGGAACAGAGGTTGCGTCTTGTTCAGCCGCGTCTTGCTCTTGAGTGTTTTCTGCTTGCGCCGAATCTAGTGCCGCTTGCTCCGCTTCCATTTTTGCGCGGTCAGCTTTAGAAATATAACGAGGCTTATTGCTCGTATGCTTCTTTGCGTTGGCTTTTTTCATTCTAGCTTTATGTATTTGATTGATCTTTTTCTTACGGTTCATCGCAGCGGTTACTCGTCTATATTATGAAGCGGAGCATAATAGCGCCCTCTTCTCACTTAATCCAGTCGATTCACTTCATCATCACAGCCTTGGACAAAACTACCAAGATGATAAGAGTGCAGCTGTTGTTCAATCAAAGGCAAAATTTTCTCATGTATGTCACTCGGAAAAGTTTTCATCGACGCTAATTGAGATAATGGTACCCATTCAACCGCATGGATATAGGATTGGTCATTGAGACCATCTAAGTTTGACAAACTCAGCTCACCCTCCCAACGGCTAATCTGATAAAACAACTCGACATGATACGTATCACGTGAAGTTTCAAGAAATTCACGAATGAAAAGCAACTCACCTACATCGACATCCAACCCGGTTTCTTCTTTATACTCTCTAATGAGGGCATGCTTACTGCTTTGGTCCGAGCTTTCCAAACCACCTCCAGGCGGTATCCAATACTCCCCTGAATAGGGATCTTTTACTCGTAGTAGCAAAATCTCATCGCCATTGATGGCAATGCCTGCCGCGCGAATGCGGTGTTTCATACCTTATGTCCCCAAAGTTTATTAGCGGCATTGATCAAGTTCATATGTACTGGAATGAGATCGCTATGTTGGCTCCGATAGCCACCACCAATCACACAGGCTATAGGTATGTGCGCTTCGAGGCAGCGAGCCAATATCCACTCGTCGCGTTTCGCAATACCCTCTGTCGTGACATTTAAATACCCGAGTTCATCGTCAATATGAATATCGACTCCTGCATCGTAAATAACCAAATCTGGATTGTGGAGTCGCAATGCAAGGTCGACCACCTCTTTGAAAGTCGCTAAAAATGCCTGATCACCAAGACCCTTTACCAAGGGAACATCTAAATCTGAGGCGGGTTTACGTGCTGGGAAATTTTTCTCACAATGAAAAGACAAGGTCACCACCTGAGGGTTATCAGCCATCAGCGTCGCGGTGCCGTCTCCTTGATGAACATCACTATCAATAATCAGTACTTTTTCTACTCCCGACGTTAAAGCATGCTGCGCCGCCAATGCTAAGTCATTAACCAAGCAAAATCCGCTGCCATAATCATAGTGTGCATGATGATATCCGCCACTAAGGTGAATCGCGACACCGTGATCCAACGCTTTTTCAACCGCTAGGCATGTTCCACCAGCAGACGTTAAGGTACGTTCAATCAGAGCCTGGCTCCAAGGAAAGCCAATACGACGCATTTTTGCCGCAGGAAGCGTACCTTGTAGTAACGCGTCAATGTAATCAGGACAATGTACTTGGGTTAGCTGAGTCGCATTAATAGCAATGGGCTCGAATAGCTCAAAGGGCGGTAGTTCTGTCTGTAAATATTGAGAGTCAATCGCCTGATATAACAAGCGATATTTATTAATGGGATATCGATGCCCTTCTGGCAGTGGTAAGTCAGAATAGATATGATGATAAATTAAGGGAACTGGCATGTCCGGCATCGTTAGTTAACTACAAAGTGATAGTCATATCTTAACGCTAGGAGAAGCAGATGAAAACCGTACTCATTACAGGTGCAAATAGAGGAATAGGCTTGGCGCTAACCAAACAATTTCTCGCACAAGACTACCAAGTACACGCCACCTACCGTTCCGTATCAACATCACAAGAGCTATTGACCCTTGAGCAAGAGCATCAACGCTTGCAACTGTATCGGTTAGATGTCACCCAATACGACGACGTTGCAACATTTGCAAAGGGGCTCCCAACGATAGATATCGTCATCAACAACGCAGGCTATTATGGCCCCAAAAAGGATCAGTCAAACCACATTGGACTTGGGCATACTGATCCCGAAGAGTGGCGCCGTGTTTTTGAAGTCAACACCATCGCCCCTCTTAAGCTCGTCGAGATGCTCTACCCCAAGCTGCAAGCTTCGTCGGTTAAAAAAATCATTTGTTTATCATCCAAAGTAGGCAGCATGACGGAAAATACGTCAGGGGGTGGCTACATCTATCGCTCATCGAAAGCGGCACTCAACTCGGTCGTAAAGAGCCTAAGTAACGATTTAACCAACCAGGGCTTTACGGTATTAGCATTGCATCCCGGCTGGGTACAAACCGCAATGGGTGGGCCTAATGCGCTGATTTCAACACAAACGTCAGCTCAAGGGTTGTTTTCTGTTATTCAATCCGCTCAAACCGAAGACTCTGGACGATTTCTCAATTTTGATGGCAAAGCACTGCCTTGGTAGCCTACATCTAGCCCTTCAAACAACGTCATGTCACGTTCCAATTAACAACAGGACTAAGCGAAGCACACCATTACTTCGCTTTTTTTCTCGTTGTAGGCTTTCGGCGCTTCTTATAAGCGGGTCTTTCAACTTTAGGTAAGTTTCTTAGTGACTCCGGCACCGGTCCTTCTTTTACTCGTAGCATTAACTGAACCATTTTTTCAGTCAAACCCGACATAAACGGTGAATAGGAATGCGTTTTTTCTGCCATGCCTTGGAGCTGATGTTCCCAATGTGCGGTCATATCAGGGTAAGTCGACTCATCCGGTAGCGCATAAACCAACCCCCTACCAGCAGGAGAACCAAGTACCGACTTGCCTTCACGCTTTAATAGCTGCCGTTTGAATAGCGTGTCCAAAATACCGGCCCGCGTCGCTTCCGTACCGATACCATCGGTTTCTTTAAGTATTTTCTTTAAAGAAGGATCGACGACAAACCTTCCGATGCCTGTCATCGCTTGTAGCAGTGTAGCTTCAGTAAAGTGCCTAGGGGGTTCAGTTTTTTTCTCTAAAATCAGTCCTTCTCGGCAGACAAGCTCTGTACCTACAGGTAATGGTGGTACCGCATCGACGCCGTCCTCTTTGTCATCCGATTGCTTGCCAAGTAATGCCCGCCATCCCGGCTCTTGAAGTCGCTTTCCTTTAGAAACAAAGTGACCACCTTGGATATCAAATTCAAGCATCGCTTCTGCGTAAACCGCTGGCGGATAAAACTGCATCACATATTGACGGGCAATCAAGCCATAAACATTCTCTTCATAGCTAGAAAGTACGCTACTGGTCTTTTTAGGCGTTGGAATAATGGCATGGTGTGCATCTACTTTACTGTTATTCCATGCTTTGGATTTTCGACTGCTGTCCGCACCATCGACACTACTGGCGTAAGCTTTACTGTTATTTTTAATCGCGGCTAACACATCGTTAGCTTGATAGAAGTGATCGTTAGGCAAGTAACGACAGTCAGAGCGTGGATAGGTAATCAACTTATGTTTTTCATACAATGCCTGACAGACATCCAGCACCTGCTGAGCACTCATGTTATAGCGTTTTGCCGCGTCAATTTGTAATGCCGATAAAGAATACGGTAAAGGTGCATTTTGCTTAGTGGATTTATGTTCAGACTTCACCACTTTTGCGGGCTGACCTTGGATACGATTCGCCACGTTTTCAACCAATTTACGGTTCAATACGCGCCCTTCTTCATCTTGCCATGGCTTACACGCTTCACTTGGTTTCCAGCGAGCACGAATATCAAACGAGTCTTGGCTATCTTGAAATGGGATTAATGCATGCAGAGTAAAGTAGTCCTTAGGGATAAAATTGGCAATTTCGTCATCACGACGAACCACCAGCCCCAATACTGGCGTTTGCACTCGCCCAACAGACAACACACCCTGATAGCCAGCTTTTTGCCCAAGCAAGGTGTACGCTCGGGACATATTCATCCCATACAGCCAGTCTGCTCTTGAACGCGCTAATGCCGACACTGACAACGGCACAAACTCTTTATTCATGCGCATGGCACCAATAGCTTTCTTAACAGCAGGTAGGTTTAGATCGCTAATCAACAGTCTCTGTGCAGCGTCTTTTTTCGCTTTGCTGACTTTGCAATAATCGATAACTTCATCAACAAGCAATTGCCCTTCTCTATCTGGGTCGCCAGCATTCACTAAAGAATCCGCTTGCTTGACCAGTTTTTTGACGACGGAAAGTTGTTTGGCTGCGGACTTTCTTGGCCGCAATTGCCACTGGTCTGGGATAATAGGGAGATCGAGTATGTTCCATTTCTTATATCGGTCATCGTAAACATCGGGCTCAACTTGCTCGAGTAGATGTCCGATACACCAAGTCACCACATCACCATTACCACACTGAATAAAGCCCTCTCCCTTTTTCTGAGGATTAGGCAAAGCCGCCGCAATTGCGCGACCTAAACTGGGTTTCTCTGCAATAAATAGACGTGTCATAAGAAATATACTGATAAAAGAAAAGGTAAGCTTAACCAAGCTTACCTTTATTAATCAAGAAAAACTGTATAAATAGACAGTTAAAGAAATTCAACAAACTTAGATAGATCGCGTTCTGGGACTTTCATTGGCGTACAGCCAGGTGTACCAACATATAGAAACCCAACAATCTGGTCCTGTCCTTTGACATTGAACGCCTGACGAACATGATCATCAAACATCCATTTTCCCGAACGCCAAAATGCCTGGAACCCCTGCGCCACTGCCGCCATCTGCATGGCTTGCACCGCACAGCCGGCAGAGAGATGCTGTTCAAACGCGGGGACTTTCTCATGTTCGGTTACGTTGGCGATCACAGTAATGACGAGCGGAGCTCGAAACGGCGCTTTTTTCGCCTTCTCAATCACTACCTCTTCACGACCTGCGTTGACCGCCGCTTCCTCTAAAATTTTTGCCAGTTTAGCCCTGCTTTCTCCTTGCGCGAGAACAAAGCGCCAAGGCGTTAACCCACCATGATCTGGTGCTCGAAGCCCCGCTTTGATGATGTTCTCTAATGCCGCCCCTTCTGGAGCCGGATCGCTTAGTCGAGCAATCGAGCGTCGGTTAAGCAGCAGTTCTAAAGCGTCCATAAACCATCCTTGATGTTATTATTCATCTCATATTGATTAATAATAACAAATAGTCAACGAGTTAACATCACTATTGATAACGATTATCAAATGCTTCGCCGTTACAGTTTTGCCGCTAATTCCACCCCTTGTCGAATGGCTCGTACCGCATCTAACTCACCTGCGTAATCGGCGCCACCAATCACATGAAGTTTATCGCCAAAATCCGGCCACTGTTCTTCAAACGGCTTAACCGATTCTTGACCCGCACATACAATCACTTTATCGGCTGGAATCAACTTGTGTTCACCTTTGACGCTAATGTGTAATCCTTCATCGTCAATTTTTTCATAAGTGACACTTGCCAGCAGATTAACGCCACGCTTCTCTAGCGTTTTCTTATGGATCCAACCCGTGGTTTTTCCAGGGCCTTTACCAACACGGCCTGGCTTACGCTGCATGACCCAAACATTAGTGTCAGATACAGTATCAGGGAAAGGATACAAGCCGCCGGGATGTTCCACTTGAGTATCGACACCCCATTCATGCAACCAGTCATCCAGTGTATGGCCAACAGGCTCAGTCAACATCGAAGCGACATCAACACCAATACCACCAGCGCCCATAATCGCCACGTTTTCCCCTGCATACACTTTGTCACGGATCAGAGTTTGATAATCAATAACTTTTTCTGGATGATCAATGCCTTCCAGTTTTGGCATTCTTGGTTTTACCCCTGAGGCCATGACAACTTCGTCGTATTCTTTGAGTAAATCAGCATTGGCTTCGGTTTCCAAGTGCAGTTTGACACCTGTTTCATCGATACGATTAGCGAAGTAACGGATGGTTTCACGAAATTCTTCTTTGCCCGGAATCTGCATCGCTAAGCGGAACTGCCCACCAATACGATCGCTCTTTTCAAACAAATCAACAGAATGACCTTTCTCAGCTAACATCGTGGCACAAGCAAGGCCAGCAGGCCCCGCGCCCACAACGGCGATGTTTTTAGATTGAGCCGCATTGCCAATCACCAATTCGGTTTCGTAACACGCTTGTGGGTTAACCAAACACGTCGCGCGTTTGCCTTTAAAGGCATTATCCAAACAGGCTTGGTTACAACCAATACAGGTATTGATTAGCTGCGATTGGTTCTGCTCAGCCTTTTTAACAAAATTAGGATCCGCCAAAAACGGTCTGGCCATCGATACCATATCCGCATGCCCTGCAGCTAACACGCGTTCTGCTTCTTCTGGCGTATTAATGCGGTTTGTCGTGATGACTGGCACTTTAAGTGAGGACGTACTTTCTCTGTCACCCAAGTAAACGCGGCTCTTGGAACCTGAGTGGCAATAGTAGGTACTTTTGCTTCATGCCAACCAATACCACTATTGATAATGGTAACGCCGGCTTCTTCAAGCGCTTTCCCAAGCTGAATAACTTCATCAAATGTACTGCCTTGCTCAACCAAATCGAGCATCGACAAGCGGAAAATGATAATAAACTCTTCACCCACGGCAGCTCGCACAGCCTTAACCACTTCTACCGCTAAGCGGATACGATTTTCATAGCTGCCCCCCCATTCGTCATAGCGCACGTTAGTACGTTTGCAGATGAACTGGTTAATGAAATAGCCTTCAGAGCCCATAATTTCCACACCATCGTAGCCGGCACTTTGCGCTAAAGCGGCGCTGTTTGCGTAAGCGTCGATGGTTTTCCAAATTTGACGACTGCTGATTTCACTTGGTGTAAAAGGAGAAATAGGGGATTTTATTTTCGAGGCACTTTGCGTAAAAGGATGGTAACCATAGCGACCTGCATGCAGAATTTGCAACGCAATCTTGCCGCCATGTTTATGTACCGCTTCTGTCACGACTTTGTGAGCTTTTGCATGCTTAGGCTTACTAAATTCAGCGGCAAATGGCGCAAGGCGACCACGTAAATTCGGAGAAAACCCGCCCGTGACTATCAGTCCAACCCCACCTTTAGCACGCTCTTCGTAGAACGCAGCGAGTTTTTGCAAGCCTTCTTTATGCTCTTCGAGGCCCGTGTGCATAGAGCCCATCAAGACGCGATTTCGCAGTTGAGTGAATCCTAAGTCGAGCGGTTTTAATAGATTTGGGTACATGGCAGACTTCACTTTGCTTTTATAATTGTGGTCTGACCAGATTATTACACTGAGGTTAATAAATCAAACTACCGTTTACATTTTTACAACATTGCGCAAAATAATTTTTGATTATTTGAACTTCATCGATGATGATAAGTCTTTAGTTTTTATGACGATGCGTTTTGATTGGGTGAAAGTCGTCACATTCACGTACAATTACAATATTCATACAGCTTATTCATGGTCGTAACACTAGACTAAGAGTTGATATTTAGGGATACAAGCACTCACCTCGTGTGATGTGGAGAGATGATGAAAAAAATAGTGCGCTTTATTGGTTTAATCTTCAAGGGGATCTGGAAAGTCATTAACTTTACCAGATTAGCGATTGTGAACCTGATCTTCTTTGCCGTCATTGCAATGCTGTACTTCGGCTTTACGCAAGTTGATTCCAGTACACCAGCCGTAAAAAAAGAGTCTGCGTTAGTGCTTAACATTGCTGGCCCTATCGTCGAGCAAAGCAGTTACGTCAATCCAATGGACTCCGTAACTGGCTCCTTGTTTGGCAAAGACATGCCGAAAGATAACGTGTTATTTGATATTGTCGATACTATTCGACATGCCTCAACCGATGATCATGTCACTGGACTGGTTCTCTCTTTGCGCGACATGCCTGAAACTAGCCTAACTAAATTGCGCTACATCGCTAAAGCCATTAACGAGTTTAAAGCGACAGGCAAGCCCGTACTCGCCTACGGATCTTTTTACAATCAGAGCCAGTATTACCTAGCCAGCTATGCCGATAAAGTTTACCTCGCCCCCGATGGTGCGGTTCTTATCAAAGGTTATAGCGCTTACTCCATGTACTATAAAACCTTACTCGAAAAACTTGATGTCACCACACATGTTTTCCGTGTAGGAACCTACAAATCAGCCGTAGAACCTTTTTTACGTGACGACATGTCTCCCGCTGCAAAAGAGTCAGCCACTCGCTGGGTTTCTCAGCTATGGGACGCGTATGTCGACGATGTTGCGACCAACAGAGAGTTAGCAACGGATGTACTCACTCCGACTATGGATGCCTTCCTAGCCGAGTTAAAGTCGGTCGATGGTGATTTGGCAGCACTTTCCAAAAAACTTGGTCTTGTAGATGAACTTGCCACTAAGCAACAAGTGAACCAAGCCATGATCGATGCCTTCGGTAGTGATGGTGATGGCAGCTTTAATGCCATTGGCTACTATGACTACCAAATGACGATTCCGTTTGATGTTCAAGCGCCACAAGACAGCGTCGCAGTTGTCGTTGCGAGTGGAACCATTATGGATGGTGAGCAGCCTAGAGGAACCGTTGGCGGCGATACCGTTGCTGGCTTGCTTAAACAAGCAAGAGAAGACGATACAGTGAAGTCAGTGGTATTACGAGTGGATAGCCCTGGTGGCAGCGCCTTTGCTTCAGAAGTCATTCGTAACGAAGTCGAAGCCCTACAGCAGGCTGGCAAACCCGTTGTTGTCTCTATGTCTAGCCTAGCCGCTTCTGGTGGCTACTGGATTTCAATGAGTGCCGACAAAATCATTGCACAACCAACAACGATCACAGGCTCTATTGGTATCTTTAGTGTCATTACTACTTTTGAAAAAGGACTCAATAACATCGGGATCAATACCGATGGCGTGGGGACATCGCCATTTTCTGGTGTTGGTGTGACCACGGGGCTCACCGAAGGCGCGTCAGCCGCGTTCCAAATGGGCATAGAGAATGGTTATAAACGCTTCATTACCTTAGTTGCCGATAACCGTGACATGACTGTCGACGGCGTGGATAACATTGCTCAAGGTCGAGTTTGGACAGGGCAAGACGCATTAGACCGTGGTCTTATCGACCAAATTGGTGATTTTGACGATGCGGTCGCGGTCGCAGCCGAGCTGGGTAATTTAGAAACCTATGATGTGTATTGGGTTGAAGAGCCACTTAGTCCTGCTCAACAATTTATGCAAGAAATGATGCAGCAAGTGAAAGTATCACTAGGCTACGATGTCTCAAGTTGGATCCCGGCTAGCTTACAGCCAGCCGCTGCGCAAATTCAGCAACAAGCCTCGCTAGTGGAAAGCTTCAATGATCCTAAAGGTCATTATGTATTATGCTTAACTTGTAATGTTGAATAGAACTAAATAAGTAGATTTAACCACTCAATTAAGCTGTAAAGAGCCGCCATTTCGGTGGCTCTTTTGTTTGTTTCCGCTATAATCGCGCTACCTGTCCAAATCATAAAAGTAATGTCTGTCATGACAAGAAAGCACATCTACATTGCCTATACTGGCGGAACCATCGGAATGAAAAAGTCCAGCCATGGTTACATCCCAGTCGCAGGCTTCATGGAAAAGCAATTAGCCAGCATGCCTGAATTTCACCGTTCAGAAATGCCTGAATTTACCATCCATGAATACGATCCTTTGATTGACTCTTCAGACATGACACCAGCGGATTGGCAGCAGATTGCTGACGATATTCGTGACAATTACGACAAGTACGATGGCTTTGTTATTCTGCACGGCACCGATACCATGGCGTATACCGCGTCAGCGCTATCATTTATGCTAGAAAACCTGGGTAAGCCAGTCATCGTTACCGGCTCACAGATCCCTCTAGCAGAGCTTCGTTCAGATGGTCAAGCCAACTTACTGAATGCACTGCATATTGCTGCCAACTACCCAATTAATGAAGTGACGCTATTCTTCAACAACCAGCTAATGCGTGGTAACCGTAGCACGAAATCACACGCTGACGGTTTTAATGCGTTTACTTCGCCTAACTTGCCTTCTTTACTTGAAGCAGGGATCAATATTCAGCTAAGTAATGGCGTAGAAATCAATAAGCCTGCAGACGGCGAGTTCCGCGTTCATGACATCACACCCCAACCTATCGGTGTGATCACTATGTACCCTGGCATTTCACATGAAGTGATTCGAAACACGCTGCTCCAACCAGTAAACGCCATGATCTTGTTAACGTTTGGTGTGGGTAACGCACCGCAAAACCCGACGCTTTTAGCACACTTAAAAGAAGCATCAGAACGCGGCGTCATTGTCGTCAACTTAACGCAATGCTTGGCAGGTAAAGTGAATATGGGCGGCTACGCAACAGGGTGTGCGCTAGCAGATTCTGGAGTGATCAGCGGATACGATATGACGCCAGAGGCCGCACTTGCCAAGTTGCATTACTTATTAAGCCAAAACCTGTCTTATGAGCAGATTAAAACGCAAATGTCGGAAGTTCTGCGTGGTGAAATGAGTAAGTAGTCAACGCACAATTACAAGCAAACACGCTACCACAAACAAGTACACATCGAGTTGCTGTTCACCACGCTATGCGCGAGTTAGCTATACACGAGTTGGCTATACGCAAGTTAGAGTGAGCAGCACCTTCATTCACCCTGTTTCTATTTTTCAAGTTTATCCAATACCCGCTCCGCCGCCTCTTCGATTAAATCTAACACCCGCTCAAAGCCCTGCTCTCCACCATAATAGGGATCAGGTATCTCTGTCTCACCAGTGCAGCCATGGCTCAAGAAAAGCGAAACCTTGCTTTGAAGGTGATTAGGACACCTTAGCTTTAAGTCACTGAGGTTATCTTTATCAGCAGCTAAAATCATATCAAAGTGATAAAAATCCTCATCGGTGACCTGTCTCGCTGACATTCCAGCGAAACTATAACCGCGAGCCTCAGCCGCTACTTTTGCTCTCGCATCAGGCGCCGCGCCTTCATGAAACCCAATCGTGCCAGCAGAGTCCACTTCCACCGCTATACCTCGCCTTTTAGCACAAGCTTTCAGTACCGCTTCCCCCGTTGGAGAGCGACAAATGTTGCCCATGCAGACAACTAAAATTGATGGTTTCATAGCATTCCTCTTTATTTTAAAGTGCACCCATAGGTTACTCCGGAAATTCTGCTTACCCTATGAACAAAATTCTTTCGTTAATATCGTTAAAATAGCACTAATTTAAAATTTAACGTCGCGCAGCTTTGCTACCTACGTCACATTTATTTCACTCATAGAAATCAGAACTTACCAAACCCTCTCAATGCGCCCCGCCCTAACCTAAGTAAACCTAAAACCACCCCAGAGAACTACGCCAAACTTACGAAAATCTAGCGTGACTTTTACGACACAAACAAATAAATCATTGTTATTAAAGGTTTTGTTATTTTTTTTACTTTGTAACAACGATTGATGTCACACAAAATTAATAGTCAATTTAAATCTGTTCCGTGAGCCGTTACTTTTGCGCCGTCTTAATTCCCCAACTTGGAGATAGCATGCCTCGTCGCAGTATGATTACCATCGCTTTAATGAGCATTAGCTTTGCTAGTTCAGCACAGAGCCACCTTGCCGCTCAGCCTCTTGTCGATACCCTATCGGAAAACCTATCGATTCAATATCAAGTCGATAGCAACTTGACCGACAGTAATGGATTACCTTGCCAGGAGCTTGGTGCGGATTGGGCGCTTTGTAATCAAAGTACGATGACCCTAACCAACGGCGGTACTGCCATTAAATCCAAAGACTGGTCACTCTATATTCATAGTGTGCGTATTATCTTAAAGCTGGATACAGATCAGTTCTCAATACAACGTATTACAGGCGATCTCTACGAAATCAAACCTACCTCTTCATTCAAAGGCATCGAATCTGGTGAGAGTTTAGATATTCCTGTTATCGGTGAATACTGGCAGCTATTTGAATCTGATTTCATGCCTCGTGCGTTTGTTAGCGCTGACAATGCAACGCCTAAAGTTCTCACTCAAATGGACACGGAAGATTTGAGCCAATTTGTTGCCCCGATTGAAGCGAAAAAACTAAAACGTGTATCGACGGACAACAATACCCTTGTTACGCCAGAAGTTCGTTACCAAAACAATGCTGACTTATCTTTGACGCCAGTTAATCAACACATTATTCCGACCCCTCACCAACTTATTGAAGGCAATGGAAGCCTTGATATACGAGCTGGTATTGATTTCACGTCACTACCAATAGACCAAGCAACACTGAGCGCGATTGAATCAAGAGCTCTAGCACTCGGTCTATCAAAATCGGGCAGTGTTGGTGTGTATGGTGAAGTGGATAAAACGGCGCTTGCTAAAGAAATTCAAGTAAGCGGTGGCTATAAACTGACTATTAATGAAAATGGTATTCACGTATTTGGCTATGACGACGCCGGTTTGTATTATGCTATGCAGTCTCTATTTTCCCTGATCGATCTTGATGACCCAAGCCAAATTCCTTACTTAGAAATAAGCGATGCACCCCGTTATCAATACCGTGGTGTGATGGTCGATGTTGCCCGTAATTTCCACTCTAAGCAGGCTATTATCAAAACGCTCGACCAAATGAGCGCCTATAAACTCAATAAACTTCATTTACATCTTACTGACGATGAAGGATGGCGTTTAGAGATCCCTGGGTTGCCGGAGTTAACCGATATTGGTGCTAAACGCTGCTTCGATAAAACCGAAACCGAATGCCTATTGCCACAGCTCGGCTCTGGACCGGACAGCAACAATATGGGATCGGGTCACTTTAGCCGCGCGGATTATATTGAAATCCTTCGCTACGCTGCCGCTCGTCATATTGAAGTCATACCCGAAATCGATATGCCAGCTCACGCTCGAGCTGCGGTTGTCGCCATGGAGGCTCGTTACAATGACTTCAAAGCACAAGGAAAGTTAGAGCTTGCGGAAGAATACCGCCTCATCGATCCGGAAGATGACTCAAACGTCACAACGGTACAGTTCTATGATCGAAAAAGCTTTATTAACCCCTGCTTAGAATCGTCGCATCATTTCGTCACAAAAGTGGTATCTGAAGTGCAAGCCATGCACAGTGAAGCTGGCGTACCATTAACTACTTGGCATTTCGGTGGTGATGAAGCGAAAAACATCAAATTACTCGGTGGACACCAAGACCGTCAGGCCGTTCAAAAGGTGGCAGGAAAAGGTGAGATCGACCTTAGTAATGAACATCACCCATTTGAAAAATCACCAAAATGCCAACAATTGTTAGCCGATACCGCTCTGACATCCGTTAAAGAGCTACCTAGTTATTTTGCTAAAAACGTAGCGAAAATTGCCAAAGATAAAGGTGTAGGGCAATTTCAAGCGTGGCAAGATGGCTTGAAAACAGCAACAGATTCAGGCGATTTTGCAACAGAAACAACACGAGTTAATTTCTGGGATACCTTGTATTGGGGCGGCACCGCCTCTGCGTACGAATGGGCTAAGAAAGGCTACCAAGTTATTATCTCTAACCCTGACTACCTATATATGGATTTCCCTTACGAATTCGATCCAAAAGAGCGTGGCTACTACTGGGCAACGCGCTCAACCAACACTCGTAAGATGTTCTCTTTTGCGCCGGAAAACCTACCTCAAAATGCAGAGACATCACTTGATAGAGATGGCAATGGGTTTGAAGGCAAAGGCACAATCGAGGCGCCCGCGTTTTATGGCATGTCAGCTCAGTTATGGTCTGAGACCGTAAGAACGGATGACCAATACGAATATATGGTTTTCCCGCGCGTTTTGGCAGCAGCTGAGCGTGCATGGCACAAAGGCAGCTGGGAAACCCCGTATACCGTCGGTAGAACATACTCCCAAGACACACAGTGGGTTAATAAAGAGGCGCTTGCTGCTGACTTCAATCGTTTTGCAAACATCTTAGGTCAACGAGAGTTAGCTAAGCTCGAAAAAGTCGGTATTCAATACCGCCTTCCAGTTCCAGGAGCAATCCTAAACAACGGCAAATTAGAGATGAACAGCGCTTTCCCTGGAATCCAACTTCAGTACTCGCTAAACCAAGGACAAAATTGGCTGAATTACGATAGCGATACACTACCAACTATTCATACTGATGTGTGGCTACGCAGTATCGATCGCCAAGGTCAGCGAAGCAGCAGAATCACCATTCTAAAACTCTAATATTTCAACACCTATCCATCAATGTTGCCCAAAGATGACTTTGGGCAACAACTTATAAAAAAGATAATCAACAATGAAAAAGCTAGCAGTAACAATGCTGACCTGTGTTTCAGTAGGCGCAATCGCATCCGATAACATCGATATTGACGCTATTAAAGCAGGCATGAAATATGAGGTGTACGGTAAGATCGCCCTACAAGCTCACTTTCGGGAGTACGCGAACTCCCCCAATTTAACTGGGTTTCAAACCAACAATGA
The DNA here is from genome assembly GCF_026191675.1 of Vibrio qingdaonensis. Taxonomy (GTDB): domain Bacteria; phylum Pseudomonadota; class Gammaproteobacteria; order Enterobacterales; family Vibrionaceae; genus Vibrio; species Vibrio qingdaonensis. The sequence continues at coordinate 76,442 of NZ_JAKRRY010000014.1, forward strand.
AAGTCGTATCGGCTTTCGTGGCAGTAAACAATTCGCTAAATTTAAGCCACTATTTATCTGGCAAATCGAGTCGGGTTACGTCGACCCTTCTTATAAAAATCATGAAGCTAGCGGCGGATTGGGTGAGCGAGACACGTTTGTAGGTTTTGAGGACTGGGACTCATTTGGGCAGATTCGTTTGGGCCGAGTGCTCACACCCATGTACGAAATTGTCGACTGGCCAGGTGCTAACCCGGGAATGGGCGATGTTTGGGACTGGGGTGGTATGATTGGCGGTGCCAAATTTCAAGATCGCTCATCCAATAGCATCCGATGGGACTCGCCTGAATGGCGTGGCGCATCTGTTGACGTGGGCTATGGCCGAACAAAAGCAGCGGCGACTGGCGCGGACCAAGGGTGGTGGCAAGGTAGTGCAGCGCACTACAAAGCGGGGCCTTTCTTAATTTCTGGTGCGTACGAAATTAACCGCAACACCAAAGAAACCGTCAATTATGAAAAACCGGGAAGCACGCCCGCGAAGACCTCTGATAGTCGTATTTGGGACAACAATACCTACCTTGCAAGTTTACAAGGCTGGTTCGACAACGGTATTTCATTCTTTACCCAATACCGTTGGCAAGATGCGTTGGTTACATCTGGTCTCGATACGGGGCGAAAAGAAAAGCAAAATGCCTTCTCAACCGCATTTATGTATGATATTTCAGATTGGCAGTTCAAACTTGGCTACGCGAAAAATGAGGAACTCAGCGTCAACGGTCAGACATTATCAGGAACGGATGACGATGTAATTTCTTTCCAGACTATGTATTACGTTGACCCAACTGCCGTCCTATATTTTCGAGCAAAAGACGTAAGAATGGGTGACAACAAACTGCCAGTATCTGGCTCGCAGGACTTATCTTATCGTCGTTGGAAGTCAGACTCGTACGACGAAGTATCGGTTGGTGTCGAATACGTATTTTAACCACTGAATATTTAGGGAGGTCTTCCTCCCTATTAATGAGGTAACCATGAAAAAAATAATTAGCAGCCTACTTCTGTTGTTTACGTGCTTTAATTTACACGCACAAGAAACCACACACCTTCTTGAACTTGGGCGCGGTATTGTGGTCCACGTCGTCAACGGTGAAGCAGTCGAAAACGGGTTTTTCAATGACAATAATCAGTTGATTTTAAACCAAGCAGAAAACCAACTGCTTTTAACACTAGAGCAGCCGATCCCTTACAACACGATGAAAGAAAAGTATCGTTCAAATTTGATCGTGTTAACGTTTGAATTAACCTCTTCCAACGCAACGCTATCTTATCCTTTATTTAGAGATAAAGCCGATGCTCGAGCCTTTGAGCAAGAACTCAATTTTGAGTTCATAGACACAGAAAACTCATCTATTCGTTTTGTCGCGGACACCATTGCGACGACGGGCTTTGTCGGGTTTGAAGACTTCGTCGGGATTCTTAAAGAATATAACCGCAAGCAACAAGAACAATGAAAAACGCCAACGAGCTCAATTTAACTAATACCCACTTTGCAGTGGGTATTAGTTTTTAAGTGATTCCAGCCTAACCGTGCGCCGATATCCCTATTTATTCTCTTGTTTTTTTCTTTTCATATTCCTTTATCATGGAATAAACGTTAGCTGCCGCTTAATAAAGGGAATCAATCATGTCACTGTCAGATGAACAAAAACAGTTAAAACACAAAGCTCGTCAACAAAAAGTTAAAGAAAATGTTGATGAGAAAATTGCCAATGCCCAAGAAGAAAAAGGGCTACTACTTATCATTACTGGCAATGGTAAAGGCAAATCAACCTCAGGCTTTGGCACTGTAGCTCGAGCAGTAGGTCACGATAAAAAAGCTGCGGTGGCGCAGTTCATCAAAGGCACATGGGCAAACGGCGAGAGAAACCTTCTAGAAAAACTCGGTGTTGAGTTTCAAGTCATGGCGACAGGCTTTACCTGGGAAACACAAAATAAAGAAGCAGATACGATTGCTGCACAGTTGGTGTGGCAAGAGTGCAAACGTATGCTCAAAGACGACACTATTGATGTGGTGTTATTTGACGAACTCACCTACATGGTCAGCTATGGTTATATTGACTTAGATGAAGTGGTTGAAGCGCTAACCGAACGCCCTAAGATGCAATCGGTCATCATCACGGGCCGTGGCGCTCACCGCACTCTCATCGAACTTGCTGATACGGTTTCTGAAGTTAAGAATGTCAAACACGCTTTTGAATCTGGCGTTAAAGCACTAAAAGGCGTCGATTGGTGATTAATTAACCAAACGGCCTTCCCCATCACAAAAATGAGATGCAAGTCTCATTTTTTTCTATATACTGCCCCACCGTTTGCTGCGCACTCGCGTCAGTTATACACCAATACAAGCCGTCACCAAGGAACTGTGAACGACCCCAAGGAATTGGACCAGCTGCAATTTTAAAAGCTTGTAAAGGTATAAAAATGGTCAAATATTTCTTTTCCTATCGTCAAGATTGGTTTCCGCAACCCTCGACGCTAACGTCTTGGTCTTCTTCTCCAATGCTGTTTACACTCACTGCTCGTGAGGTATACCCACTATGACCGCTATCCTTTTCGGGTTATTTGGCATCGCTTCCCTTATCGCTATTGGTTTTATCTTCTCAGAGAACCGAAAAGCAATTAACTGGAATACCGTGCTACGCGCACTATTACTGCAAGTTCTGTTTGCCGCTTTTGTCTTGTACATCCCTTTTGGTCAACACATCCTTGGTGCGATGAGCAATGGCGTAGCAAAAGTCCTGAGTTTCTCTGACGTGGGTATCCAATTTTTATTTGGTGATCTCGCCACTGAAGGGTTTATCTTTGCCGTTCGCGTTCTGCCAATTATCATTGTGATCAGCGCCCTTATCTCCGCTCTGTATTACCTTGGTATTATGCAAATCGTGATTCGTGTTTTAGGGGGCCTTATCCAACGCTTCCTGGGTACCAGCAAGGCAGAATCACTGGTTGCAACAGGTAACATTTTCCTCTCTCAAGGTGAGTCACCGTTACTTATCCGTCCATTTCTTGCGACGATGACTCGCTCAGAACTATTCGCGGTGATGGCAGGTGGCATGGCGTCGGTTGCTGGCAGTGTATTAGGCGGTTATGCCGGACTAGGCGTGGAACTGCGATATCTGATTGCCGCCAGCTTTATGGCTGCACCTGGTTCTCTTATGATGGCGAAGCTCATTGTTCCTGAACAACACACCCCAGCGGACCACCAATCAATAGACTTAGACACCGGCGATCAAAGCAACGTCATTGATGCGCTTGCATCTGGTGCAATGAATGGCGTTAAGGTCGCCGTTGCCGTGGGTACAATGCTGGTGGCATTTGTCAGCGTGGTCGCAATGGCGAATGCCGCTATTGAATCGATCGCAGAGCTATTTGGTGCCGACGGCATTACTTTGCAACTGCTGTTTGGGTACGTGTTTGCCCCCATTGCGTGGCTGATTGGCGTCGACCAAAGTGAGATGATGCTAGCCGGTTCATTTATTGGTCAAAAAGTGGTCATGAATGAGTTTGTCGCGTTCATCGACTTTATTAAGTACCAAGCAACACTGTCTGAACACAGCCAAATTATTATTACTTTTGCGCTCTGCGGCTTCGCAAATATTGGCTCGATTGCCATTCAACTGGGCTCCATTGGTGTCATGTCGCCAGAGCGTCGCTCTGATGTGGCAAGTTTAGGGTTTAAAGCAGTATTGGCAGGTACCCTTGCAAACTTAATGAGTGCTTGTTTAGCTGGGATATTCTTTTCGCTCTAAATGCTTAGCAATTGGTTAATCTAGCACTTGTCAGAAGCAAAAAGCGGTGTCCAAGGACACCGCTTTTTAATAACCATTCAACGCTATACTGCGTATGGTTAGCCTTATCACTCTAGTTAAATAGCCCCTTCAGAAGACCATCAACGGCTTTCTTCGTTTTTTCATCTTTGATGCCAAGACGCTCTGTCGCGCGTTCCACTTCTTTTTGTGCTTTTTGCTTAAGCACATCATCAAAGACCAATGCAAACTGCGGTTGTGTCCAGGCACCAGTGACTTTAATCGGAATAGTGACATCACGCAGTTCAGTAATACTTTGTCCGCCTTGTCCTTCTAACGTTCCGACTACAGAGGTGCGAACTAAAAAGTCGACCGTCTCATCAATGTAATTCGCCGACCCTTCGCCATTAATACGTAATAGCGGTGACTCGGCCTTCATATTGTTGGTCGATACCACGCCCTTATTCAAAGTTAATGTTGCCGTCATGGCACTAAAGTCCGTTTTCTGAGGACCTTGTTTACCATCTGGTGACTGCCCCTTAAATCGAGCGTAATTATCACGAATCATTTGAGCGACGTTGATGCCATTTACCGCACCATCTTCAAAGTTGATCTTGATGGTTCCCTTCAAATTTTTCTTAATGCCCGTCTGAGTTAAGCTTTTGCCGGTAATATTGACATCAATATTACCCGTTCCTTCCAGCTTATCATTACCCGCAACGTCTTTAAGTAAAGGCTGAACTTTCACTCCTTTGATTTTTTTCACTGCGCTATAGCTTGCCGGCGACTTTCTCGCATCAAGCTTCGCTTTAGCAGTAATCGAACCCTGGTACAGGTTTGAACTAAATGATGTTAACTCCGCCACACCACGGTTAACATAAAATTGCGTCTTAACTGCCTGCATGTGTGCATTGGCGGCTTTAAATTTATCGATGGTAATTGAGCCTTTAACATCCAAGCCTTTTAAGGCACTAAGATCCGGTTCAACTTCTACCGCGTTAGCAGGCTTTTCGCTACCACTGCCCGCTGCAGTTTTGTCTTCCTGTTTAGCGGCTTCCTGTGACTGAGCCAGACCTAAAAATTCGTCTAGATCAATATTTGGGCTATGCAGTGAAAAACGCACTTGAGGAATATCAGCAAGCTGAACCGTCGCTTTCCCATCCAACGCAATGTTATTCACCGTCAACTTTTGCAAGACAAAGTCGAGAAATTGCTTCTTCAAATCAAACTCTAAATTTGATGCCATACCCACTTTCATTGGTGACTGGGGCAAAGCTTCCCCCTCTACCGCAGCATCCAGTGTTAACGCATTCAAGGTTAACCTTGTCATCGCTTTATCGATTTCAAATGCGGTACTACCTGATGCATTCAACGCCATGTCCGCCACGATACCTTGAAGCGCAAAGCTAATGTTATTCACTTTATCAAATTCAAACGTATCAAGTTTTAATTGAGCACTATCAATCTTGTTCACACCATCATTGAAAGTGGCATCAAATTCAATATTTCTCAGCGCGTAACGACTGAAGTCTTGGCTTAACGTAAAATCTGCCGTACCGTTGGCAGTAAACTGCTGAGTTGCGGCTTGCCCTTTTGCTTCCATTGCACCTTTGACTGAAAATTTCGCCGTCGTCCATTGGTCTGCGGCAAACTCAGAGACGGTTAGACCAACATCATAAAGCTTAGTCAAGGCTCCCGTTTGGGCGTCTGAAATTTCGAGTAATGCATTGGAAACCGTCACACCGGAAAGAGAAATCTTCCAGCCATCAGCCGATGTAGCACTTACATCTTGTGTTTGAGTTGCCACGTCTTGAGTGGTGGTTTCTGGCGTCGCCTCTTTGGCTGCCGTTATCGCATCTAAATTAGAGCGGCCGTCGGCAAGCGTCTCTAGGTACACTTGCGCACCATCTAATGTTACTGAACCAATCTCTAATGTCTTATCAAGTATTGGCATCACGGCAATACTTACACCCACTTGGGTTACGCTAAATAAATTTGGGTTGTTAAAGCCTTGCGGGTTTTTTAGTTTCGTCTCGCCCAATTCAAAGCCAAGAGACGGGAAGAACTGCCAACTGATGTCACCGTTAATTTCCAACTCAAGTCCAGTTTGTGTTTGAACTTGTTCAGTGATCATTGGTTTAAACTGATTTGGATTAACAAACACAACCAGTGCAGTGATGGCGACGATTATCACCAAAATTGGAATGGCGAGAATAAGGAGTAGTTTTTTCATTGGCAACTTCCTTGCAAGGCTAAAAAACAAAAAGTGGCACATAAAGTGCCACTAATTTATTAAAAAATAAAGCAATTTAAACGTTACGAGCACACCCATTCAGTATAGAACAAATTGCAACACCGTAACGTAAGAATTCAAATGCCTGACGGTAAGAATTACGCTCTAAGCAACTTCGCAATATGTGCCTTAAGTACGTCGATCGCTATACGGTTTTTACCACCGCGAGGAACGATAATATCGGCATACTGCTTCGACGGTTCAATGAACTGCATGAACATAGGACGAACGGTCTTTTGATATTGTTGTAGAACAGACTCCATTGTACGGCCACGCTCTTCAACATCACGAGTCACACGACGCAACAAGCAAATATCTAACGGTGTATCCATAAAGACAGTCGCATGCATCAGCTTACGTAGTCTTGGATCCGTTAGCAGCAAGATACCTTCAAGAATGATCACTTTTTTCGGCGTTAATGCCGTCGTTGTGCTCGTACGTGTATGATCAGAATAGCTATATTCCGGCACTTCAACCGCTTCACCGCGAATCAACGCCTCTAGATGGTCACACAATAAGTCGTGATCAAGCGCACTTGGGTGGTCGTAGTTGGTTTTAACACGCTCATCCATGCTCAGATGGCTTTGGTCGTTGTAGTAACAATCTTCCGTGATCACACCAATTTGATGATCGCCCACTTTTTCGCGCAGTTCGTTATAGATAGTGCTCGCAATGAGACTTTTTCCAGAAGCAGAAGCGCCAGCGATACCGACGATGACACATTGATTATTATCAGACATTCTTTGCACCTAGTACATATATGGTGGTGAGGACAAAACCGGGTAATTATAGGGATTTCACCCCTTAGATACTAGACGATTGCGCAGTTATTTGGTGTTCAATATTACCTTTCGTCACCAATTTTCACTTTGCAATCGATTACTTTTTTCACCCTTACCGCAATCACCTAGAAATACGCTACTCAACCATGGTAAATTGAATCGAATCAGGTTTGGCTTGACCGCTCCAATAAAGGTCGGCGCACACTCTTTCAGCTAACGTTTGATAAATGGCGGCATGCTCACCTTGAGGATTGGCCACTACCGTTGGCGCACCATTATCCACTGACTCACGAATATCAATATGCAGCGGCACCTGAGCTAATAGATTAATACCAAATTTGGACGCCATCCATTCTGCGCCACCAGAGCCAAAAATATGCTCTTTCGAGCCACACTGGCTACAGATGTGATAACTCATGTTTTCAATCACGCCCAGCACTGGCACCGATACTTTATCAAACATCGCCACCCCTTTTATGGCATCGGCTAACGCTAAGTCTTGAGGCGTCGTTACGATTAATGCTGCCGTCACGGGAATTTGCTGTGACAGGGTCAATTGAATGTCACCAGTACCTGGTGGCATATCAAGGACCAGATAATCCAGCTCAGGCCATTCTGTTTCATTTAATAACTGTGCGAGAGCTTTTGATGCCATTGGACCCCGCCAAATCGCTGCATCATCAGAACTAATTAAATAACCAATCGACTGGGTATAGATGCCGTGTGCTTCAACGGGTTGCATCCATTTGCCATCACGAACCTCAGGGTGGGCATCCATTTTACCGAGCATCAGTGGTACCGACGGCCCATAGACATCGGCATCCAAAATCCCCACTTTCGCCCCTAACTTGCTAATGGCAAGCGCAAGATTGACCGCCGTCGTTGATTTACCTACACCACCTTTTGCCGACGTCACTGCGATAATATTCTTCACGCCCTTTACTTCAGCCGCCACAGTCGTAACTAGGGGTTTAGTTGAACAACAAACTGAGAAATTGAACGGCGCAACCTGTTGGCTTTCTTGCGCTGTATTGATCCATGCTTCTAACTCATTTAAAAGTGTTTGGTTAGCAAAGGGCAGCGTAATAATAAACTCACCTGTCGCTAGCACCTTTACTACTTCAGGCACTTCGCTCCAGCCAACTTTCAAATTATCCGCTGTAAATTCTCCTAGCCATTGACAAAATTCTTGTTTCGACTCAAACGTGCGCATTAGGGGGTTCCTTGTATTTGCTATTACTGTAAGACTAGCACTGAGTTGCCAGAACCAGAACCCCAAAAAAGTTAAGGGGATTGACTCGGGATACCTTGGAGTCACGACGAGCATCATGTAGTATTAGCCAATATTTTACACTGAATAAGAAAGCGATAATTAAGTATGGCAACCGATCCGAGAAATCTTTCCGCAAGGAAACTGTTGGTAACCTGCGCGCTACCGTACGCTAATGGCTCAATCCACCTAGGTCACATGCTTGAACATATTCAAGCTGACATCTGGGTACGCTATCAGCGTCTACGTGGCAACGTAGTTAACTTCATTTGTGCTGATGACGCTCACGGCACACCAATCATGCTGAAAGCTCAGCAGATGGGGATCTCGCCAGAAGAAATGATCGCAGCGGTTAGCGAAGAGCACCAAAAAGATTTCGCAGGCTTTGATATTAGCTTTGATAACTATCACAGCACGCACAGTGATGAGAACCGCGAGCTTGCTTCTCATATCTATCTAGAGCTTAAGAAAAACGGCTTTATTTCTAGCCGTACAATTTCTCAATTGTTCGATCCTGAAAAAGAAATGTTCTTACCGGATCGTTTTGTTAAAGGCACGTGCCCTAAGTGTAAGTCTGAAGACCAATACGGCGACAACTGTGACAACTGTGGCGAAACCTACAGCCCTACAGAGCTGATTAACCCGAAATCAGCAGTCTCTGGTGCCACACCTGTAATGAAAGACTCAGAGCACTTCTTCTTTGACCTGCCTCAATTCGAAAGCATGCTAAAAGAATGGACACGTTCTGGCTCTCTACAGAACGAAACTGCAAACAAAATGCAGGAATGGTTTGAGTCTGGCTTACAGCAATGGGACATCTCTCGTGATGCGCCTTACTTTGGTTTTGAAATCCCAGGCGAAAAAGATAAATTCTTCTACGTGTGGCTTGATGCCCCTATCGGCTACATGGGTTCATTTAAAAACCTTTGTGACAAGCGCGACGACCTAGACTTCGATGAGTACTGGAAAAAAGACAGCACGACTGAGCTTTACCACTTCATCGGTAAAGATATTGTTTATTTCCACAGCCTATTCTGGCCTGCAATGCTTGAAGGTTCCGGCTTCCGTAAACCAAATAATGTGTTTGTTCACGGTTATGTCACCGTAAATGGCGCAAAGATGTCGAAATCAAAAGGTACCTTTGTTAAGGCGAGTACTTACCTTAACCATTTGGACCCTGAGTGCTTGCGTTACTACTATGCAGCCAAATTAAACAGCCGTATTGATGACTTAGATCTTAACCTTGAAGACTTCACCCAGCGCGTTAACGCTGACGTTGTTAACAAGATTGTTAACCTAGCATCTCGTAATGCTGGTTTCATCACTAAGCGTTTTGATGGCAAGCTATCTGACAATTTTGCCGAACCTGAGCTTTATAACGAATTTGTCGCAGCGGCTGACCGTATCGGCGCATTCTATGAGTCTCGTGAATTTGGTCGCGCGATTCGTGAAATCACCGCTCTTGCTGACAAAGCTAACCAATATGTCGATGAGAAGGCCCCATGGGTAGTCGCTAAAGAAGAAGGTAAAGACCAAGAGCTGCAAGATATCTGTTCTGTTGGTATCAACCTTTTCCGAGTGCTTATCGCCTACTTGAAGCCAGTGATGCCAGAACTTGCTTCTAGAACTGAAGCGTTCTTAAATGAAGAGTTAACGTGGGAGAGCATTGAAACTCCGTTGACCGCTCATGACATTACTAAGTTCAAAGCTCTATTCAACCGCATTGACCCGAAAAAGGTTGAAGCCATGGTAGAAGCCTCGAAAGAAGATGCAGCGATTGAAATGGCTGCAAAGGAAAAAGCGGAAGCGGAAAAAGAACAAGCCAGTCAAACTGAACTTGATAAAGAGCCAATCGCTGAAGAGATTGAATTCGATGACTTTGCAAAAGTCGACATGCGAATTGCACGTATCATCTCTTGCGAAGAAGTGCCAAAAGCAAACAAGCTACTTAAATTCCAATTGGATATTGGCGGCGAAACTCGTCAGGTATTCTCTGGTATTAAATCGGCGTATAAACCAGAAGAACTGGAAGGGAAGCTAACCGTGATGGTCGCTAACCTAAAACCACGTAAAATGAAATTTGGTATGTCTGAAGGCATGATTCTAGCGGCTGGCCCTGGTGGCAGCGACCTATGGATTCTAGAACCGCACGAAGGCGCACAGCCGGGTATGCGAGTCATGTAAGCCATCTTCAACACGTAAAAAGAAAAAGCCAACTTTCGAGTTGGCTTTTTTATATGACAAAGTCAGCAGTTTTAGTGCAACTGCACCATAAGCATACAGCCTCCTTGGCCGATTGGAAGTAAGGGCAATATAAATCTTTGATTTTGTTTACAAAAAATTTTGGCATTACGATTGCAATCATTAACTAAGTGATACACCGACTATCAGGAGATTGTTATGTTTATCTTAGTTTCTATTCTTATCTCACTTTGTCTACTTGCGTTAATCTATCGTTATTCATATCGGCATAACCACAAGCTAGAACGTCGATACCAACTCATTGTTCACCTAAGAGATCTGGTCAACCTAATCCAACGACACCGCTCAGGAAGTCATTATTCACTGGCGTTTGATCAGAAAAAAGCTAAACAACTGCGCAAGGTGGAGCAGGCCATCGACGTACACTGCCAGGCGCTTATTCAACTATCCCATATCAATAACAAGCCAATGTACCGCGTGCTACACAACAATATTGCGTTAATGATTCGCTCGTGGACGCATTTTAGTGTGAATAAAAACCAAATCGTACACGGCAAAATGGTTCGTCACCTATTATTGCTCATTGATGACCTTATGGTGGCATGGCTTATCGATATTGAAAAAGAGGAGCTTGAGAAGGAATATAGTACAAAATGGCATTGCGTCATAGATTGCCTAGACTGCCTGACTCAGCTACGACTGTGTATTCAAAAATCCGATTCTACATTAGGTAAACAGCAACTATTACACTACTGCCAGATTATGCGTAAGAAACTGCATCGGCTGAGTGTCACTCACTCACACACTCTCGCACCTTTGCCAATATATGGCGTCGCGATGGTTGACCTTGATGCCATACTCGCTAACCCTCCAGAACTCATCGACAAAGAAAGCATGTATCAACTTAGCTCGGCGCTCTCTGATTCCATTTTGAATATTTATGATGAACTCATCGGCGAACTCGCAGAAACTCTCTATCAACCTTTACCTAAACTCGCCGTTATTTAATGCACCGTTTCGCCATAATAAAAAAACCGCCGATTGGCGGTTTTTTTATTGTCAGCATTACATCACGTAAAAATCACTCACGCTGACTAAAAACTAACTGTCATCTTCAGTAAAACTCGTCGGTAGTGTGGTTTTCATCTGATTCCATACTTGGCCACTTGCCAAGCCATACTGACGAATCACAACCGGTAGCCGATCACGATCACCTGACTCACAAATCACGAGTAAATCTTTATAAAAGTTCAGTGCTAACATTCTCGCCTCTGGGTTGGAGAAGTAGTACGTTCCCACACGATCGTAGAGCTTTTTCAAACCGTTAAAGATAAGCCCGTAAATTTGGTTACCAGAATGGAAAGCCAAACGTTGGAACAACATGTAATCGTAAAAATTAAAAGTACGAGCGATCAATGCGATCTGGCGCTTCTCTTCATCTTTCTCGGTTTCGTCTTTCACATGTTGACGAATTTTATCTTCGTATGGTGATGTTTCTACGAAGGCATCCCAAGATTCAGCGTTTAGCAAGCTTTCACAAGACTCAATAATGCCTTCAATGGTTCTTTCCGAGTTCTCTTTATTCGCTTTAAACGCGTAACGCATAAATATTGGGCTAATATTTGTGCGTGCTGCTAATAAGTCTTCAACAATAGAGGTCGCGTTGCCAGCATCCAATGTCATTAACGTATCAAGAATGTGTAGACCTGACGTCTCCATAAATTGGTTAACTTTGGTTGGCTTACCATGTTGAATTGTTAACCATCCATCGCGAGCAAGCCGCTGTAGCACTTCACGCAAGGTTGTCCTTGTCACCCCAATTAGTTCTGATAACTCTCGCTCAGCCGGTAGAATTGAACCAGGGGGAAAGCGACCATTCCAGATACTTTCGATAATATATTTTTCAGCGAACCCTGCAGGGCTCTTCGCCTTAATCACCATTATGGGGTTTATCCAATTATTTAATTCATTTGACTATAGAACTCATCATACCACTACTTCAAGAAATTGGTAAACCTACACTACTTATATCTGTAACATTAAAAATATAGAGTATTGACTCTATATTGACATTTCTTTAGCGGTTAGCATTCATTACTCGCAAATATCATTAAGCACCCCGTGTTAATCACTCCATCACATACTCATGACCCACGAGATATAGCAGGCGGCACTACTATGCGCCGTGGTTATTATTACGTTATATCCGAAGTAAATGCGGCTTTACCCAAGAATAACTTTCTTTTTTAAGCAATTCGTTTCAACTACTATCGTTGAGCCCTGTTTTTTACAATTGCTTGCATCGTATAACACCATGCTAGGGCACCATAAAACCATGTTTTACTTATATTGCATGGATCGCGTTTTTGGAAAAAACTAGAATAATCAACCCCTGAAATTGTAATTTTTGTTGACTATATCCAATCAAAGAGTAGAGTTGCGGTCGAAGCAAGGAGCGCTTAAAAACTGAGAGACTTGGCAAGTGAACAAAGGCCTTCGCCCACGTGTAACGACGTTTGTTTTCTAAGTTTTTATAGTTTAATTTTGTTTGGAACCTCCTCTCAAATACTCTAACGCCTTCTTGTAATTTTCGATTAATAACTACATAAGAGTATTACTATGCCGATGTCTATAGGAAAGGCTTTCATCAAGAACTTCCTTGGTAAAGCTCCGGATTGGTATAAATTAGCGATCATTGCTTTCCTAATTATCAACCCTATTGTTTTTTTCCTGATTGATCCGTTTGTAGCTGGCTGGCTACTTGTTGTTGAGTTCATCTTCACCCTTGCAATGGCGCTCAAGTGCTATCCATTGCAACCCGGCGGATTACTCGCAATTGAAGCCGTTGCTATGGGGATGACCAGCCCCGCCATGGTGAAACACGAAATAGTAAACAACATCGAAGTACTGCTACTCCTTGTATTTATGGTGGCAGGTATCTACTTCATGAAACAACTGTTGTTGTTCATGTTTACCAAAATCTTACTGGGTATCCAGTCTAAGACGATCCTTTCTTTGGCGTTTTGTTTTACCGCAGCCTTCCTATCAGCCTTCCTTGACGCGCTAACGGTAATCGCCGTTGTTATCAGTGTTGCCATTGGCTTTTACTCTATTTATCATAAGGTTGCATCTGGAAAAGGCTCAGGCTCTTCCCATGACCATACGCATGATGATGAGCTGTCAGAACTCACTCGTGATGATCTTGAAGATTATCGTGCCTTCTTGCGCTCTTTACTCATGCACGCAGGTGTAGGTACAGCATTAGGCGGCGTAATGACAATGGTTGGCGAACCACAAAACCTAATTATTGCCGATCAGGCAGGTTGGTTATTTGGTGAGTTCATTATTCGCATGCTACCTGTCACCGCGCCGGTCTTTGTACTTGGTCTGGTAACATGTGCGCTTGTTGAAAAATTCAAAGTCTTTGGCTACGGCGCGCAGCTTCCTGATAACGTTCGTCAAATCTTAGTCGACTTTGATCGTGAAGAACGTAAGACCAGAACAAAACAAGACGTAGCAAAACTATGGATTCAGGGTGCTATCGCCGTTTGGTTGATTGTCGCACTGGCTATGCACCTTGCTGCTGTGGGTCTTATCGGTCTATCGGTTATTATCCTCGCTACTGCGTTTACTGGCGTCATTGAAGAGCATTCCATGGGTAAAGCTTTTGAAGAAGCCTTACCGTTTACGGCGCTGCTTGCAGTATTCTTCTCTATTGTTGCCGTTATTATCGACCAAGGCCTATTCAAGCCGATCATCGATGCCGTGCTCCATGTCGAAGACAAAGGTACGCAATTGGCGCTGTTCTACGTCGCCAACGGTATTCTATCCATGGTTTCGGACAACGTATTTGTAGGAACCGTTTACATCAACGAAGTAAAAGCCGCTCTGAACGATGGACTGATTACTCGCGACCAGTTCGACTTACTGGCTGTCGCTATCAACACCGGTACTAACCTACCTTCTGTTGCGACACCAAATGGTCAGGCAGCATTCTTGTTCCTATTAACCTCAGCACTGGCACCACTTATCCGCCTGTCGTATGGCAAAATGGTCATCATGGCACTGCCTTATACTGTCGTTCTGGCATTAGTGGGTCTGTTTGGCATCGTGTATTTACTCGAGCCTATGACGGCTTGGTTTTACGACGCAGGTTGGATTGTAGAGAATTCAAGTAAGGTTATTGAGGCCGCCATCTCATCTGGTCATTAATTTTTAGTTGCTTGTGAAACTAATCCACGTTAAAAAGCTCTGAGTATTCAGAGCTTTTTTTATTTCAAGGACGACTCCGTGACGATTCTTTCCAACATCAAAGCATTTTCCAAGACACGCCTATCATGGGCATTATTATTTGCGTGCACGTTAATTTTTGAACTGTGCGCGTTATTCTTCCAGCATGTGTTAATGCTAGGTCCGTGTGTCATGTGCATTTATGAGCGTGTTGCCATGTTTGGCATCTTAGGTGCAGCGACGATCGGTCTCATCAACCCAAACAATACGGTATTACGCTGGACCGGGCTGATTGCATGGGGGGCTGCTGCCGTTAAGGGATTAACATTGTCACTTGAGCATGTGGATTATCAGTTTAACCCGTCACCGTTTAAAACTTGTGACCTCTTTGTCACCTTTCCAGATTGGGCGCCACTTAACGAATGGGCCCCATGGATGTTTGAAGCCTATGGCGATTGTTCGAAAGTTGTGTGGCAATTTTTAACGCTTTCAATGCCGCAATGGTTAGTCATTATTTTTGCAGGTAACCTGGTCGCATTGGCCATTATTGTATTGGCTCAGGGTGCAAAACAGTCCCGCTCGCGGACTCGCGGTTTTCAGTAACGGCTGAGCATATACTCCCAAATAAAAGCCCCCTGTCGCGGTATCACGACAGGGGGCTTTTCGATTTCTCAAGTCGCCGTTACTTTCCACAACACTTTTTGTATTTTTTACTACTGCCACAAGGACAAGGGTCATTACGGCCTGTATCTTTAAATGGATTAACCGACTGAGATTGATGACCAATCATCATTTCATCAGCCGCCAACGCGATCTCATTAATCATGTGATCGAGCTGCGGAGCTAAGTCATTAAGCTGAGGTAGCGTTTCATAGCCTGCCTGTGTCATTTCTGCATGTGTTTGGCTTTCATCAATCGCCAACATTAGCGTGGTTAGAAACGCTTGTAGCATTCGGATCGTGCCATCACTTGGCGATTTTTCAAACCACAACGGCTCAACATGTTGCCACGCTGCCATGAAGCCTTCAGCAAAGTCTGCCAGACGCTCACGATTATCATCCAAATCCGGTAGTACATTGTATTGATTGGCTTTTAGATACGCATACTGGGCGTTCAGATGCGCGACCACCCACTCTTCTTGTTGCTTATCATAGTCAGCAATAACCGTCGCTAACCACTCTGAAGGTGCTAATGGTGAAACGGTGAAGTTTGCGGCAAGAATAGCCCCTTCCAAGTAGTCTGCCGACTCGCCTTGCCATCCGTTAGGTAATTGAATGAGATTCATCATATGGGTTTCTGTATTTAGGTTTGCCGCAAGTATATTTCGCCCCTAGCAATACATCAATGGTCGATTCTTGATCGCTTTCCAGATAGAATCCCCGCTCCAGAATAATGAGAGTACCCCTATGCGTGTTGTTTTAGGTCCAATGGAAGGTGTGTTAGACCATTTAATGCGAGAAATTTTGACTGAGATTAACGACTACGATCTCTGCGTCACAGAATTTGTACGTGTGGTTGACCAGCGCTTACCAGACCATGTTTTCCACCGCATTTGCCCCGAGCTTACGCAAGGTTCGCAAACTAAATCAGGGACTCCGATTCACATCCAATTGCTTGGCCAACATGCACAATGGATGGCAGAAAACGCCGTCATTGCTGCGGAACTGGGCGCGAAAGGCGTTGATCTTAATTTTGGCTGTCCTGCAAAGCTGGTAAATAAGAGCAACGGCGGCGCCGCAATGCTTCAACACCCTGAACAAATTTACCAAGTCATTAAGTCATGTCGTGATGCAGTCGACCCCACTGTTCCTGTAACCGCCAAGATTCGCCTAGGCTGGGAAAACCCCGATGATTGCTTTGAAATTGTCGATGCTGTTGAGCAAGCGGGGGCGGCTGAACTTGCCGTTCATGCTCGCACCAAAGCGGGCGGATATAAAGCCAGTGAAATTAAGTGGGATTACATTAATGAAATACGCAAGCGCGTTTCGATTCCATTAATTGCCAATGGTGAAATCTGGAACTACGAGGATGGTCAACGCTGCATTGCCACCACTGGTGTCGATTCATTAATGGTGTGCCGAGGCGCGTTTAACGTACCGAACCTAGGCAATGTGGTCAAACATAACCAGGCACCTATGCCGTGGAGTGAAGTAGTGGAACTCTTGATCCAATACTCCACCTATGAAATGAAAGGCGACAAGGGGATGTACTACCCTAACCGCGTGAAGCAGTGGTTTGCTTACTTACGGAATCAGTACCCAGAAGCCATGGAATTATTTCGCGAGATTCGAATTCACAAAACCGCCGCGCCTATTGTGGCCGATATCAAACGCTATCGCGATGCACTTCACGTCAGTTAACCGCAATTTCCGTTAACTTTAATTTCAGTGAACAACAAGTAAAGTGCATGATGCGCGATAGCCTGTCGCTATATTTTCATCCGTTAAACAACAGTATAGATGCTTTACCCTTCACCTCTACGGTAAGGGTATCTGCGTCAATATCACATGGCGTTTTCGTCCACCAGCATCGTAAGCCTTCACAATTGGCCGCAATTTTCCAAAGTGGTAACGAAACGGTCATCGGCGTATCCGATAGGTTAAAACCACTGATTACAACGTTACCCTTAAATTCTCGCGCATAAATCAAGCCGCCCGCTTCTACCCATAGCGGGACAAAACTGCCCTTTTGTAACGCCGGTAGCTGGCGTCTTGCGGCAATCAGCTTAGTAAAGTATTCAAGCCATTCATTGTTTTCCATTCTATCCCAAGGGAAACAGCGCCTGTTGTCAGGATCATGGCTCCCTTTTAACCCAACTTCTGTCCCGTAATATAGACAAGGTGCCCCCACATAAGTCATCAGTAGCTGTGCCGCGATTTTAAATCTATCCACATCGCCTTGTAATGTGGTCAACAAGCGCTCAGTATCGTGGCTGTCTAATTGGTTAAGCTGAGAAAGCTGATTCGCCCATGGTAGCTTGGCACTCGCTTCACGTAACCACGCCAAAAAATCGCGGCAATCAAGCTCAATCGGATCAAACTGAATATCTTTGCTCGCCAATAGCGCTCTAACTGGATGAGCAAAGCCATAATAGTTCATCGAGCCATCCTCTTGGTCACCTTGTAGCCAGCTCGTTGCCTCAAAAAAGTGTTCCCCAAGCATGTAAGAGTCCGGTGATACTGATTTCATCGCCTCACGAAAAGCCGTAACATAGTGCGCATTATTCGCCGCCCCTTCGCCTTCCCCTAGCATATGAATCACATCAAAGCGCCAACCATCAATCAAGTAAGGCGGCTTCAACCAATGTTTGATCACCGAATCTTCGCTCTGATAAATCGCGTCCCGAACCTGTTTATTATTGAAGTTCAGCACGGGTAAGGTATCAATACCCTTCCAACCGACGTAGACTAAACTATCACTGCCCTCATCGTTTTGACCTTTAAAGAAATAATAATCCCGATATGGACTATTGACCGAACCATAGGCACCGTTCCTTGTTTGTGATTTATCAAACCAAGCATGCTCAGTGGAAGTATGATTAAGCACGGCATCGAGTACGATCTTCATCCCTCTTTGATGGATGTCCTCGGATAGTGTTGCAAACTGCTGGTTAGTCCCAAATTTCGGGTCAATAGAATAGTAGTCTACCGTGTCATACTTATGGTTTGAGTAAGAAGTGAAGATCGGGTTGAGGTACAGTGTTGTAATGCCTAGCGCTTGTAAATAATCTAACTTTTGTTGTACGCCGGCTAAATCACCACCGTAAAACTCAACGGCACCAGTATTGCCATGTTGACCAACCGGTTCTCCCCACGATCGCTTCACTGATTGTCGATTTTTGCCTAAATACTGATATTCACCATCTTCAACACCAATAGACGGATCACCATTACAAAAACGTTCCGGGAATATCTGATAGAAGACCTGCTCAGACACCCATTCTGGTGGTCGGGCGACTCGATTGTATTTAAAGTGATACTCCCTACCGGGCATCCTTACTTGCACGCCACGACCATCTAACCAATACTGAGCCTGCCCTAAGATCGCTTTAAAGGTGTAATAAGTGACTGACTTATCCTGACTCAGAGGCAGTATTGCCTGCCACACTCGCAAACGCCCTTTTTTCTCTCCTGATACCATGTCAATGAGGTACTCTTCATTGTCGGGTTCATGCCTTAGCAGCACCCGCTCAAACGGTAAGTCTTCGGTGAGTAGTTCAATATGTAAACAATCAGCATGTGCAGTAACACCGTCAGTAGTCTGCGAATGATAGAGATAAGGAGTGCTCATAAGTCTCTTGTTACCAGTGATTTAGGATGACGCTATTCTAATCAACTCCGTAGACAAAAAAATCCCCCTTCAAATTGAAGAGGGATCACAGTTAGTAGGCGGAGAAGACTAGGCGTAGAGCTTAATCGCACTCACGCTCGGCTAGCTCAATAGCAGGCTATCATCCGCCAGTTCTTCGCCACGTACTTTAGAGAACATTTCCAGCAAATCTGGAACACCCATGTTAGCGCGTTGCTCACCCGACACATCAAGGACGATCTCCCCTTGATGCAGCATCACCGTTCTATCACCACACGCCAACGCATCTTTCATTGAGTGCGTTACCATCATGACCGTCAAATTAAACTCACTAATGACCTTCTTAGTGAGATCGATAATAAAAGCGGCCATACGTGGGTCCAATGCTGCGGTATGCTCATCAAGGAGTAGCAGCTTACTGTCTGATAATGTTGCCATCACAAGGCTGACCGCTTGACGCTGGCCTCCTGACAGCAAGCCGATATTATCACCAAGACGATCTTCTAAACCTAACCCTAAAATACTGATGCGCTCTTGAAACAACTTACGACGTTTCGAAGACAGGGACATACTCCAGCCACGCTTTTTACCGCGCATATACGCCAACGCCATATTCTCTTCAATAGTCAAATCAGCACAAGTCCCCGCTAAAGGATCTTGAAACACCCGGGCACATTGATTCGCCCGTTGATCCACCGTTTGTCGAGTTACGTCCATTTCATCAATCAATACTCGGCCACCTACCATGGGTGTCTCGCCTGTCACAGCGCCGAGTAACGTCGATTTACCCGCCCCGTTGGAACCGATCACAGTTAAAAACTGATGTTCAGGTACTTCTAAATTCACACTTCTTAACGCTCGGTTTTCCAAGATGGTCCCTGGGTTAAAAGTGACTTGAATATCTTCTAATCGAATCATGCTACTTTCCCCGTGTTGCCTGAATTTGAAACCACTTTATTCTCAACAGGCTTACTGACCTTTTTTGCTTTCAGGTTTCCTTTGATCTTCGGCGCTATCAGCGCAGCGGCAACTAATACCGCGGTGACCAAGTTAAGATCCGATGCTTGCAACCCGAACATGCCACTGCTTAAGGCGAACGCCACTGCGAGTCGATACAGCACTGAACCGACGATTACAGCAACAACCGCTACCCAAATTTTACGACCCGGAATAAGAGTTTGACCTAGAATCACGGCTGCCAATCCAACAACAATAGTACCGACACCCGATGTCACATCAGCAAAGCTATTGGTTTGGGCAAATAACGCCCCGGCAAAACCCACAAAGCCATTTGATAGAGCAAGACAAAAATACGTATAAAATGCCGTGCTTGCCCCCTGCGCTTTCACCATTCTAGCGTTGACGCCAGTCGCTCGCAGCCCTAAGCCAAAATCACTATTGAGTAAGCGAACAACAAACCACGCTGAAATAAGTACCAACACACCAACCACGAGCGGTCGAATGTACATCGAGTTACCCATCATCTCGAATGGGGTCAAAATGGTTTCTTCACCCAACAGCGCGATATTCGGACGGCCCATAATGCGGATATTGATAGAGAAAGCCGCTATCATTGTTAAGATAGACGCCAGTAAGTGCAAAATACCACAGCGAACAGCTAGGAATGCCGTCACCCAACCTGTTGCTGCACCTGCAAGTACCGCCATGCCTGTAGCGATCCAAGGGTTAACACCCGATACAATAGCGGTTGCTGCAACGGCCGCCCCCATAGGGAAACTGCCATCAACACTTAAATCAGGGAAATCAAGTACTCGGAATGTGAGGTAGACGCCTAAAGCGACAAGGCCATAAATCAGACCAATTTCTAGAGCACCAAAGAATGCGAAAGCAGACATAACAACTCCTTTTCTGCTTATTAAAAGGGCCAAGCATAAATGCTTGGCCCAGGTAGGAATAAAACTATTTAACGCTTGTTGCGCGATCCATTACGGTTTTAGGAATAGTAAGACCTAGTTTTTTCGCAGCTGTCGCATTGATCACCAAATCAGAACCTTTTGCGACCTTAACGTCTAACTCACCCGGCGCTTTACCATCCAGAATTTTCGCTACGTAATCAGCAGTTTGAACACCAATTTGGTAATAATCAAAGCCTAGGCTGGCAACGGCACCACGCTCAACATAAGAGGTTGCCGCACCAAATACAGGGGTCTTCGCTTGGTTTGCCGATACAATCATCCCTTCAATAGCACTCGCAACCGTGTTGTCAATAAGGGCATAGATAATGTCAGACTTTGATACGATCGCTTGAGTTGCCGTTTGTACGTCAGCACTCTTCAGCGCCGTCGCCTCAACTAACTCAATGCCATGTTTTTTGGTGCTTTCTTTTAATAATGTCATCAAGCTAACCGCATTCGCTTCGCCTGGGTTGTACACCACACCAATGGTTTTGACGTCGGGCATAATCTCTTTAATGAGCTCTACGTGTTGATCAACGGGCGATAAATCAGAAAGCCCCGTTACGTTCTTACCGGGCTGCTCAAGCTGCTTTACCAACTTTGCGCCAACCGGATCTGTTACTGCAGTAAAGACGACTGGAATATCACGAGTTGCAGAGACTAACGCCTGCGCTGTTGGCGTAGCGATTCCTACAAGTACATCTGGACGCTCACCCACAAATTGACGGGCAATTTGTACCGCTATCGCAGGATTACCTTGTGCTGTTTTATAATCAAACTCTAAGTTTTTACCTTCTTCGTAGCCGTTTGCTTTTAAGCCATCGACCAGTCCTTGTCTGGTTGCATCTAACGCTGGATGCTCAACAATCTGTGAAACAGCGACTTTCGCTGTTTTAGCCATAATGCTTGCTGAAGACAACAGCGCGACACCCGTTAAGAGCGCCGTAGTAATTAGTTTGCTTGCTTTCATCTTGACTCCTTGATTCAGCAACGTACTTCTGTGTTTGCTGTGACAACCCCTTACTCACAAGGGTGTAAAATTTGTTTTACATTCTGTTTTTAATGCAATTTAACCATTGCATTTAACTAGTATTACTACCAGTTACCTTACCAAATTGAAAGAACTTATTAACATTCAACCTCGCAAACGTGCTATGAAAACAAATTATTAAGAAATATTTCTCTCATCCCGTACAAGCACACGTACAGCAAAGTGCGCACTCTTTATCCGTACAGCATAACCAGAGACATTTTACGCGACCCTTGCATTCGCAACCTTTCACGACTTGATAAGCCATTCCTGTGACTAATCAGTAATCACGGCTATATTTGAAACCATAAAGCTCGGAAAGGTGAGAAGCGTCATTTAAAAAAGGGGAAGACATGAAAACCAACATACTGATCATTATTGGCTTATTCGCCATGGCAGTAAGTAGCGTCTACAGTAAAGAATTTGAAAGTAGCCAATACAAAAAAGTCGCCCAGCTCTCCGGGGTGCCCTGGGGCATCGAAAGCATTTCTGCCGATCAGCTATTAATCACACTGCGTGATGGTCGTATAGTGACGCTGACTGCGAATACTGGCAAAGTTAAACCCGTGAGTGGACTTCCAACGGTATATAGCGGCGGCCAAGGCGGCTTAATGGATGTGGTTAAGAATCCACAAAAAAACAATGAGTACTTTTTTACTTACGCTAAACCTAATGCGCAAGGCGATGGCGGATCTCCTACTCTTGCCAAAGCTACCCTAGTTCAAAATTCGCTGAACGACTGGCAAGATATATTCACGAGTAATGTGGTGGTAACCACAGGTAGGCATTTCGGTAGTCGGTTAGCCATTCAAGATGACTTTGTCTTCATGACGATCGGTGACGCTGGCGTACGAAAAAACGGACAAGACACCACGACTCACGCCGGTACTATAATTCGTCTCAACCTCGACGGTAGCATTCCAAAGAGTAACCCCTTTATTGCTAATGATAACTTTCAACCTGAAATATACAGCTATGGGCATCGAAATCCACAAGGTATTGCCTATCATCCCAGAACCCAACAGCTTTGGGCAATTGAGCACGGCCCTCGCGGCGGAGACGAGCTCAACCTAATTGAAAAAGGTCAAAACTATGGCTGGCCAATCACCTCACACGGCAAAGAGTATTGGGGCCCTGTTAGTGTTGGAGAGGCAACAGAAAAAGAAGGCATATCAGCCCCTAAAAAAGTGTATATCCCTTCTATTGCGCCCAGCTCTTTGTATATTTATCCAAGCCAAACCTTCCCTCGCCTCGAAGGTAAATTATTGATTGGGGCACTAAAGCTCACTCACATCAACTTGTTAGATGTCAACCAAATTGGTCAAGTACTAGAAGAGCGTCGCTACTACGAAACGTTAAATGAAAGGATCCGAGACATCACGTCAGATACCCAAGGCGCTTTGTGGTTCACCACCGACTCAGGGGGCATCTATACGATCACTCGTTCTAATAATGTGAAGTAGCAGCCTACGTAGCCTGAGGGGACTCATGCCAATCAATATTCAAGCAACATGTTGATTTACGCGGCAAACAAAAACAGCTTGCTACGCTAGCAAGCTGTTGGGATGGTGGTGGGCAATGACATTCATTGAACGTTAGCAGCGTTTGAGTACTACGGTGCTGGATTTAGCGTCAATGGGTTCCCTAAAACCAACGGTCAAACGAACTGCGATCGAGTTGCCTAAACGCTTTATTCAATATAATCGCCAACTCTTTATAACGAGGCTTCGCTTTGACTGGCTCGAGTGCGTACCCGGTCTCAGTCACTTTTTGATGTAACTCTCTATACCACGAGGCCAGAGCAGGGGGAAGCTTGGTGTGTGAACGGTTTCCTAACCACCACATACCTTGTAAAGGCAGGCTAATCGCAAACAAGGCGATAACAATAGTTTGAGGCATCGCCTGAGCGTTATTAAAGACCATTTGAGTCAGCACGCTGATTGCAGCCACCGCAGGCATCACTTTTACAGCAAACTTTGTCGCCTTAATAATGCGCTGCTCTGGGAACAGAGGGGTTAACTCTTTTCTCATTGGCCAAGTATCCATGTACTTCTGACCATTTTTTAAACTCTGAGTTAAGCTTAGTCTCTCACTCATCAGCAACCTCACTAAAAAAAAGTTTAACCATTCAAATAAAAACGCAAAATATTGACGAAAGTTAATATTCTTTCAAATTTATTTTGTTATCATTACGCAATATCGTTATTCTTTGCGCTACCTCAATCTCATTGTTGACTTTATTTTGGAATAAGGCAACTACGAGATGAACGTCGCAAGGACGCAAAAGTGATTTTCTTGGAAAATCGCTTATGATTATACGGCAATTGTAGAATTTTTGATCAAGGCTGAATCGTAACAATTTGTACCTTCTCAGCCTTGAGAATTTATACCCTTGATCTTGGATCAGACAAATTACAGGTAACCTTTAATGTCTAAGCTAGTTTTAGTTCTAAACTGCGGCAGTTCTTCTCTTAAGTTCGCTATCGTTGACGCAACCACTGGTGACGAGCACCTAACAGGTCTTGCTGAGTGTCTTCACCTTCCTGAAGCACGTATCAAGTGGAAACTTGATGGCAAGCACGAAGCACAACTAGGCAACGGTGCAGCTCACGAAGAAGCACTAGCGTTCATGGTAGACACTATTCTTGCTTCTAAGCCTGAGCTTAAAGCGAACCTTGGCGCGATCGGTCACCGTATCGTTCACGGCGGCGAACAGTTCACTAAATCTGCACTGATCACTGATGACGTTCTTAAAGGTATCGAAGACTCTGCAACATTTGCACCTCTTCATAACCCTGCTCACATCATCGGTATTGAAGCTGCGAAGCACAGCTTCCCTGAACTGAAAAACGTAGCGGTATTTGACACAGCATTCCACCAAACAATGCCTGAAGAAGCTTACCTATACGCACTTCCGTACAACCTATACAAAGAGCACGGTATCCGTCGTTACGGCATGCACGGTACTTCTCACCTGTTTATCGCTCGTGAAGCAGCAGAGCTACTTGGCAAGCCAACAAACGAACTAAACATCATCAACTGCCACCTTGGTAACGGCGCATCTGTATGTGCTATCAAAAATGGTGAGTCTGTCGATACTTCAATGGGTCTTACTCCACTTGAAGGTCTTGTGATGGGTACTCGTTGTGGTGACATCGATCCTGCAATCATCTTCCACCTACACGACGCACTAGGCTACTCTGTTGAGCAAATCAACAACATGCTAACTAAAGAGTCTGGTCTACAAGGTCTAACAGAAGTGACGTCTGACTGTCGTTTTGTTGAAGACAACTACGGTGAGAAAGCAGAAGCAACACGTGCAATGGACGTGTTCTGTCACCGCCTTGCAAAATACGTTGCAGGCTACACAGCGACACTAGAAGGTCGTCTAGACGCTATCGTATTTACTGGCGGCATCGGTGAAAACTCTGCACCAATCCGTGAAATGGTTCTTAACCGTCTAGGCGTATTTGGTATCGAAGTAGATGGCGACGCTAACCTGAAAGCGCGTTTCGGTGGTGAAGGTACTATCACTACTGCAAGCAGCCGCATCCCAGCTATGGTTATCTCTACTAATGAAGAGCTAGTTATTGCTGAAGATACTGCGCGCCTAGCAGGTCTTTAATTTTCAAACTGGCTAACCAATAGGTTAGCCAGTTTTCTATTGAACTCAGTCATTTCGCTGCCCATTCAACGTGCATTAATACGCTGAGCTTCATCCCCCTTCATATAGTTTGAGGTGCTCAAAGAATGTCCCGTACTATTATGCTTATCCCTACTAGCGCAGGCGTCGGCCTAACAAGCGTTAGCATGGGTCTCCTTCGCGCGATGGAGCGTAAAGGTGTTAAAGTTTCTTTTTACAAGCCTATCGCTCAACCTCGTAGCGGTGGCGATCAGCCAGATCTAACAACCACTATCGTAGCCGCCAATAGCGACATGCAAATTGGTACGCCGCTGCAAATGTCTGTCGCCGAGAACCTTATCGGTAACGACAATATGGATGAGCTACTCGAAACCGTTGTTGAACGTTATAACCAAATCAACAAAGATGCGGACGTAACGCTGATCGAAGGTCTAGTCCCAACTCGTAAGCACCCTTTTGCTAACCAAGTGAACGCGGAAATCGCGGCAACACTTGGCGCTGAAATCGTGATGGTTGCGACTCCAAGCACAGACAACCCAGTGCAGCTTAAAGAGCGTATTGAAGTAGCCTGTTCTAACTTTGGTGGCACTAAGAACAAAAACATCTCAGGCGTTATCATCAACAAGCTTAACGCACCAGTAGATGAAGCAGGTCGTACTCGCCCTGACCTATCTGAAATCTTCGATGATGCAGATACAGCGAAGCAAAACGAATTGAAAGTGATGGAAATCTTCAACACTAGTCCAATTCGTGTGCTAGGTTGCGTGACTTGGAGCATCGATCTTATTGCGACCCGTGCTATCGACATGGCACAGCACTTAAATGCTGAAATCATCAATGAAGGTGACATTGCAACGCGTCGCGTTAAGAGCATTACGTTCTGTGCACGTTCACTACCAAACATGATTGAGCACTTTAAGCCAGGTTCACTACTTGTGACTTCCGCAGACCGTCCAGACGTTATCGTTGCAGCAGCACTAGCAGCAATGAACGGTGTTGAAATCGGCGCTATCCTACTGACTGGCGGCTATGATGTTCCAGCTGAAATCAGCGACCTAATCAAGCCTGCGCTTGATACTGGTCTACCGATCTTCAAAGCACAAGGCAACACATGGCAGACTTCTCTGAACCTTCAAAGCTTTAGCATTGAAGTACCAGCGGATGATAAAGAGCGTATCGAATTCATTAACGATCACGTTGCCGGTCATGTAGATGGTAACTGGATTGAATCAATGACAGAAGGCACTCAAAAGTCTCGTCGTTTAAGCCCACCAGCATTCCGTTACCAACTTACTGAGTTCGCTCGTAAAGCGGGTAAGCGTATTGTACTTCCTGAAGGCGATGAGCCACGTACCGTTAAAGCTGCGGCTATCTGTGCAGAGCGTGGTATTGCACAATGTGTTCTTCTTGGTAACCCAGACGAAATACGCCGTGTTGCTGCGCAACAAGGTGTAGAGCTTGGTGCTGGCGTTGAAATTATCGATTCTGATGCGGTTCGTGAAAACTACGTCGCTCGTTTGGTTGAGCTTCGCGGCGCGAAAGGCATGACAGAAGTTGTGGCTCGTGAAAAACTTCAAGATTCTGTTTTCCTAGGCACAATGATGCTAGAAAACGACGAAGTTGACGGCCTTGTTTCTGGTGCGGTACACACGACAGCAAACACTATCGTGCCACCGTTCCAAATCATCAAAACTGCGCCTGATGCCTCTATCGTATCCTCTATCTTCTTCATGCTTCTGCCTGATCAAGTATTGGTTTACGGTGACTGTGCAATCAACCCAGATCCAACGGCTGAACAGCTTGCAGAGATTGCAATCCAGTCTGCAGATTCTGCAACGGCATTTGGTATCGAACCACGTGTTGCAATGATCTCATACTCTACTGGTGAATCTGGTAAAGGCGCAGATGTTGATAAAGTACGTGAAGCGACGAAACTTGCTCAAGCAAAACGTCCTGACCTTATCATTGACGGCCCGCTACAGTACGACGCTGCTATCATGGAAAATGTTGCCGCTTCTAAAGCGCCTAACTCTCCTGTTGCTGGTAAAGCGACGGTATTCGTATTCCCTGACCTAAATACAGGTAACACGACATACAAAGCGGTACAACGTTCTGCTGACCTTGTGTCAATTGGTCCAATGCTTCAAGGCATGCGTAAACCAGTTAATGACTTGTCACGTGGCGCGCTAGTAGACGATATCGTTTACACCATCGCTCTAACAGCAATTCAATCAAGCCAAGAGCAAGGTTAATCTCTGTTTAACGCCTGAATGACGAAAGCCTCCATATGTGGAGGCTTTTTTGTATCTAGTTTTATCGCTGCAGCCCATCGACTCGCCCCATCTTAACCTAACGGGTTTAGTGAATCACGATCGTGTGGCGTATCAAGATCTAAGTCAGGCCCCAACGGAACCACTTGCGTCGGGTTAATCCCCGCATGGCTGAAGTAATAGTGACGTTTAATATGATAAAAGTCCGTCGTTTCCTTAATACCTTTGACCTGATACAGCTCTTTTAAGTATCCCTGAATATTTTTATAGTCGGCAATACGCTTTTTATTGCATTTAAAATGCCCAACGTAAACGGCATCAAAACGCACTAAGGTGGTAAACAATCGCCAATCGGCTTCCGTTATTTGTTCTCCTGCCAAGTAGCGGTGCGTCACGAGATGCTGCTCCACTTTATCTAATGCAGAAAA
Organism: Vibrio qingdaonensis; assembly: GCF_026191675.1. Taxonomy (GTDB): domain Bacteria; phylum Pseudomonadota; class Gammaproteobacteria; order Enterobacterales; family Vibrionaceae; genus Vibrio; species Vibrio qingdaonensis. The sequence continues at coordinate 104,599 of NZ_JAKRRY010000014.1, forward strand.
CAACGCATGGTAAGCCTCTTCGTATGCTTCTTGTGTTGTCGCAAAGCCACAACGATAAACGCCGTTATTGATCGCGGGATAAACAAAGTCATTCCACTCATCAATCTGTTTTTGTAACTTCAACGGATAATAATCCTTGTCATCACCCGTGAGTTCATTGAACTCTGTGTTAAACATACGAATAATTTCAGATGATTCATTGCTAACAATGGTTTGCGTCTTTTTATCCCATAATACAGGCACGGTGACACGCCCACTGTAATCCGCTTTCGCTTGAGTATACATTTGATGTAGATGGCTATGCCCAAACAGAGGTTCTGGAAGCCCGAAAGACCAACCTTTATCTAACATATCTGGGCAAACCACGGTGACGTCGATGTGAGACTCTAGCCCTTTCAGTGCACGAAAGATTAACGTGCGGTGCGCCCAAGGGCATGCTAGAGACACATAAAGATGGTAGCGACCAGACTCTGGTTGAAAGTCTGCCTCGGGATTATTTGTGACCCAATGGCGGAAGCCTGCATCTTCACGAACGAATTTACCGCCACTGGTTTTCGTGTCATACCAAACATCATGCCATACACCATCAACTAATTTGCCCATAATCTGCTCTCTCCTTACTTTACGTTAAAGACAGTATAGAAAATGCCTTCACAAAGGTTCAGTGGGGTAAGTAAAAGAAGATGTTCAAATAAATTGAAGAAACAAAAAAAGCGCGACTCAATTTGATGTCGCGCTTAGGCCTGTCACAGGCTGAAAAGCGAGTTAGCTTGTATCATCGGTATACGATTATGCGGTATTTCTCTATACCGATAACGCTATATCACGACACTAAACAGAAACGTTCAAACACGACACGGCATGCACATCCGTTCCTTGAAGCCCCGGCTTTTGCTGTGCACATTGCTCTGTCGCTTGCGGGCAACGAGTTCTAAACACACAACCAGAAGGCGGATTGATAGGCGACGGCAAGTCCCCTTCAAGCATCTGGATCGTCTTGTTACGTTCAAGCTTAGGATCTGGAATCGGTACTGCCGACATCAGTGCTTTGGTATATGGGTGCTTAGGGTCAGCAAACAAAGCATCTGCCTCTCCTAGTTCGACTGCATTACCCAGATACATTACAAGCACGCGATCAGAGATATGCTTCACTACCGATAAATCATGCGCAATGAACACTAAGCTCAACCCTAACTCGGTCTGTAACTCCTTCAACAAGTTCACCACTTGTGCTTGTATAGATACATCAAGCGCAGAAACAGGCTCGTCACAGATGATCATTTTCGGTTTTAGAATCAGTGCTCGCGCAATACCAATACGTTGACACTGACCACCCGAAAATTCATGTGGATAACGGTTGATGACGTTAGGCAATAGCCCTACTTTCGTCATCATCTCCTTCACCTGATCTTTTACTTCTTGCTTAGATAATTCAGGGTAAAAGGTCTGCAAAGGCTCTGCGATGATGTCACCGACGGTCATTCTAGGGTTCAGTGATGCCAATGGATCTTGGAAAATCATCTGAATTTCTTTACGAGTCTCACGACGCTGGACCGCTTGCATTTTGGTGAGGTCTTGCCCTAACCACATGACTTCACCATCGGTGGCTTCGACCAATCCAATAATGGCACGAGCAAACGTAGACTTACCACAACCAGACTCGCCTACGACGCCCAAGGTTTCGCCTTCAAACAAATGAACATCAACGCCATCAACGGCTTTTAGATTCGCCGGTTTTGACCATGGCCAAGCCGATTTTGATGCAATGCTAAAATGCACTTTCAGGTTTTTAACATCAAGAATTAACTGTTTATTATCTGTCATAGCGTTCATCGTACCCACGTCTCCCAATCAGAAAAACACGCGCGTTGGCGGTCTTGGCCAAAGCTCGTCAATATCGGTGCCTCTTTACGACAACGATCAGTGACTCGATGGCATCGCTCTTGGTAAGGACACCCAGTAGGCAAGCGTAGCAAGTTTGGTGGGTTGCCTGGAATCGTTGGTAGTACATCACCTTCGGTATCTAAACGAGGAATAGCCTTGAGCAGACCTTCCGCGTATGGGTGAGTCGGCTGATAGAAAATCTCATCAACCGTACCGTACTCCATAGTACGTCCAGCGTACATAACCAACACTTTATCGCACGATCCTGCCACGACACCAAGATCGTGGGTGATCATAATAATGGCGGTGTTGAATTCACTTTTTAGCTCGTTCAATAGATCCATAATCTGTGCTTGTACCGTCACGTCTAGCGCGGTAGTCGGTTCATCGGCAATCAACAGCTTTGGACGGCATAATAGCGCCATTGCGATCATCACACGTTGACGCATACCGCCAGAGAACTCATGGGGGTACATAGTAATACGTTTACGGGCTTCTGGGATTTTAACCGCTTCAAGCATCCGTACCGATTCTTCAAACGCTTCTGACCGTCCCATGCCTTTGTGAAGCATCAGGACTTCCATCAATTGGTCGCTTACCTTCATATAAGGGTTTAACGACGTCATTGGGTCTTGGAAAATCATCGCGATTTGCTCTGCACGAACCTTGTTCAGTGCTTTTTCTGGCAAGTTAAGGATTTCATTACCTTCAAATTTCGCGCTGCCAGAAATAATACCGTTCTTTGCCAATAGTCCCATAATCGCAAATACCGTTTGCGATTTACCAGACCCTGACTCTCCCACAATACCTAAGGTTTCACCTTGGTTTAAAGAGAAATTCAAATCGTTTACTGCGGTCACTATCCCATCTTGGGTGGTAAATTCGACTCGCAGATCTTTGACATCTAATAAGCTCATAATACTTCCTTTCTCTAATTCTTATCGGTCTTTTGGATCAAGCGCGTCACGAAGACCATCGCCTACATAGTTGAAACAGAACAGAGTGACGACCATAAAGATGGCTGGGTAAATCAATTGCCAGATTGCCACTTCCATAGTTTGAGAGCCTTCTTGAAGAAGTGCGCCCCAACTTGTCATGGGTTCTTGTACACCTAAGCCAAGGAAAGAAAGGAAAGATTCCGTCAAAATCATGCTTGGTATAAGCAGTGTTGAGTAAACCGCAACAATACCAAGTACATTCGGAACGATGTGTTTTGTAATAATTTTCCAGTTACTTACACCGGAAACGTGTGCTGCTTCAATAAACTCTTTGCTGCGTAAGCTCAACGTTTGACCACGAACAATTCGCGCCATGTCCAGCCAAGCTATCGCACCAATCGCGACAAAGATTAAAACAATATTACGACCAAAGAAGGTCACCAGTACAATCACAAGGAACATGAAAGGTACCGCATATAAGATCTCTAGAATACGCATCATGACGCGGTCAACACGTCCGCCAATAAAGCCGGATGTCGCACCATATAGGGTACCGATAAGCACGGCTACAAATGCACCTAACACCCCTACCATCAGTGAAATACGCCCACCAATTAAGGTACGCACATAAAGATCACGGCCTAAACTGTCGGTACCAAACCAGTGCTCGGCACTTGGTGCGGCATGCATGGCATACCAATCGGTATCATCAAAGGCGTATTGAGCAAACATCGGCAAGAAAATAACCGCCAGCGTCATCAGTGTAAGAATAAACAGACTCACCATTGCCGCTTTGTTGCGCATAAAACGAATACGGGCGTCTTGCCACAAACTGCGGCCTTCAATTTCTAAATTCTCGGAAAAATTTTCAATCGCTTCCAAGTTTTCTTTTTTCGTTAACATCATTCCCGCACTCCCTTAGTAACGAATTTTCGGGTCAATCATCGCTAGCAAAATATCAACGACAGCGTTGAAAAGGATGAAGAGGAAACCAATCAAAATGGTCACGCCCATCACTAACGAGTAATCGCGGTTAAATGCGGCATTAACAAAGAGTTTGCCAATACCCGGTAAGCCGAAGATGGTTTCGACTACGACCGAACCGGTAATGATACCTACGAACGCAGGCCCCATATACGATACAACCGGTAACAGCGCAGGTTTTAAGGCATGCTTAAGAACAATGTAACGGTAACTCAAACCCTTGGCACGGGCGGTGCGAATAAAGTTACTGTTCAGCGTTTCTATCATGCTGCCACGAGTAATACGGGCAAAGGTGGCGACATAAAGTAACGACATGGCGATAACCGGTAATACGATGTATTGCATTCCGCCATCATGCCAACCACCCGCAGGGAACAAATTCCAGTGCAATGAGAATAGATAAATCAAAGCCGGTGCCAACACAAAGGATGGCATCACCACCCCGAGCATGGCGGTCGACATTATGGTGTAATCGAGCCAGGTATTATGCTTCAAGGCGGCGATAGTCCCGACGCTTACCCCCATAATCACAGTAAAGACAAAGGCAATAAGCCCCACTTTTGCTGACACTGGCAGCGCCACTGCAATCAGCTCATTTACGGTATAGTCTTGATATTTAAAAGAAGGGCCGAAGTCGCCTTGCAGAATATTCGTTAAGTACGTGGTGTACTGTTCGAACACTGGCTTATCAAGGCCATACTTCGCTTCAATGTTCGCCATTACTTCCGGTGGAAGTGGGCGCTCACTTGAAAAAGGGTTACCTGGCGCAAAGCGCATCAGGAAAAAAGAGACGGTAATTAATACCAACAAGGTTGGTATTGCTTCAAATATCCGTTTCATAATGAATTTAAGCATAAACTCATCCATCCAGTCTGTGACAATTTAAAATAAAAGAGACCCTGCGTGTGCTTTCGCACACACAGTGTCTTATATCGTTATATTTTTTATAGGGTGTTATTTAGCTTTGATGTAGAGATCTTTTGAGTAGATCTTATCTTCTGCGTTACCTTCAGGGTAACCACCAAGCTCAGGTGATACGAGACGAGTTGTCACGTACTGATAGATTGGTGCAATTGGCATGTCTTTCGCTAGGAGCTTCTCAGCTTCGATGTAAAGCTTCGTGCGCTCATCTTCTGAAGTTGAGCTAAGTGCTTTCTCAATCACTGCATCGTAGTCTTTGCTCTTATAGTGCTGACCTGCAGTTGTATTTGCACTTACCATTAGCGTTAAGAATGAAGAGGCTTCGTTGTAGTCACCACACCAGCCAGCACGTGCAACATCAAAGTTACCGGTATCTTTGCTGTCTAGGTAAGATTTCCACTCTTGGTTCTCAAGTTTCGCGTTAATACCCAGCTCTTTTTTCCACATTGAAGCAATCGCTACAGCAATCTTCTTATGGTTTTCAGAGGTGTTGTACAACAGATCGAATTCTAGAGGGTTGCTCTTAGAGTAACCAGCTTCTTCTAGAAGGCGTTTTGCTTCAGCAATACGCTCTTTCTGACTCAGCTGACCGTATTCTGGAGTGACTGGATCAAAGCCCGCTGTAATTTCAGGCGTTAGGAAGTACGCTGGTTTTTGACCTTGACCTAGGATCGCTTTAGAAATGATATCGCGGTCCATGGCATAAGACATCGCTTTACGAACTCGCACATCATTAAACGGCGCTTTCTGGGCATTGAACTGGTAGTAATACGTACATAGGTTACCCTTGATGTTGACATCTTGTGGGTACTCTTTTTGTAGGCGACGGAAATGCTCGTTTGGCACTTCATAAGTGAAATCCAGTTCACCAGACAAGAAACGGTTCATTTCCGCTACTTGGTTTTCAATTGGTAGGAAGGTAACTTTCGTTAGAACCGTGTTTCCTTGGTCCCAGTATGAATCGCTCTTAACAAGCTCTAGACGCTCATTCACAACCCACTTGTTTGGTACAAATGCACCATTACCAACGAAGTTTTCAGGCTTCGTCCACTGGTCACCAAATTTTTCTACCGTTGCTTGATGGACAGGCTTCACTGTGGTGTGGCCCATCATCATTACGAAATATGGTACAGCCGTATCAAGCGTTACTTCCAATGTATGCTCGTCTAGTGCTTTAACACCCAGCTCACTCTTATCTTTTTTACCCGCTACGATATCTTTAGCATTCGCCATCTTGGTGTATTCCATATACCAAGCGTATGGTGAAGCCGTTTTAGGATCGACAGCGCGTTGAAAACTGAAGACAAAGTCATTCGCCGTTACAGGATCGCCATTTGACCATTTCGCGTCATCACGAAGATGGAATACAAAGGTTTTGTTGTCTGCGGTTTCCCAAGACTTAGCAACACCAGGGATAGTTTTGCCGTTTGCATCTTGGTTAACTAGGCCTTCAAGGAGATCACGAATCACGTGAGACTCTGGAACACCCTGCGATTTATGCGGATCGAGTGTTGCAACCTCAGTACCATTACCACGTACAAGCTCTTGCTTATCGGCTAGTTTTGTACCGGCAGGAACTTCTGCGGCAAGCGAAGAAAAAGAGGTGGCAGCCACTGCCATGCTCGCGCCTAGAAGAAGGGCTTGCGTGATTTTGTTCTTATACATGCATCTAACTCCAAGTAATTTTTATTGCATCCATGACGTCTTTATACAGGGCTAGAACGGACAGCATTTTAGATTAATTTAGCTCAAAACTTGAGCACAAAAATCTAAACCCATACAAAGATTGCGGTTCACATTACCAACCTTCGAAGTAATTTGCCATTAATTTGTAACGAAAATGGCATAACACTCCTGTTTGCTCGAATAATCAGCAGATCGTTCCAGAATAAGGCGTAATTGCACAAACAATTTACTACAATGCGCTTCCTGGCCCTATGAACCTATTTATAATTCTAAAATTAGCGAAATTAATAGCGAAACATGCCAACTAATTACGATAAAATTTAACATTTCGTTTTCATTCTACCTTTTACACAGCATTATCAAATGTCAAAAAAAAGCTAAATGTGACGCTTATCACAAGGTAATGGGTGTTACTTTGCGTTCCGTAGCAGTAATTCACAGTTCTGCATGAACAAGACGTTGCTACCACCCTATAACTCGTGACATAGGACGAAGAGCACACTCGTCTTTCTAAGTTAGCGTCTTGAAGATAAATTAAGCGGAATAAACGATATTGGTGATTATATTTAACAATGTAGCACGCAGAATGCCATCATGTTTGACAAAAAAAAACCCAGCCTTTGACTACCAAAAAGACTGGGATAACTGGATTCATATGCACGGCTCAAGTGCAAATTCAGATAAGGAGATTGTTATCCAAAGAAAACACATAGCTTTCTTTTTCAACAGCCTTAATGTTAAATATATTTAACATTAAGGCTAGTCCCCTTTCAGGTTACACGCAGAATGCTTAATGAACGTGCTGACCACCAAAGTAAACGGTTAAAGGATCAACATTGCTGTCCGAAGGCACCGTAGAGGCGGCTTCCAAAAATAAAGAGAATAACTCCGACTGTGAGGATATCTTTAGCTTGTTGTGTATTCGTTTACGATACACTTTAACGGTCTCCGTGCTAACTTCTAATAGTGGCGCAATCGCTTTGGTCGAGTAACCCTGCAATACAAGTTGGGTCACCTGACATTCCCTCTCACTCAAAAAGTCTTTGCCGAAGTTACTAAATATGTCATTGAGTTGGTGCCCTATCGTACGCTCTTCTACCTTACCAACTTGAAAGTGTTTACTGACCGCAGCTTGAATGAGCTCAAAGTAGTTCATCAAGCGGCATCGCTCATCGCACTCCACTGAGTCTCGCTTGCGAAGACCTAACGACAAGACAACGTTAAATTCCTCAGAGCATTTAATTAACAGCCCCACCTCTTTCTTGAGCCCTGTTTGCTTATAGACTTGCTGATAGTAGTCACTGGTATAAAACTCATCAGGGGCAATATCTTCAAGTCGATACACGCCATCTGTCGTTCCGGCGCGAATGAGCTGGTAAAATGGGTCAAGTACAAGCGTATTGAGCAGCTCTTTATTCTTCACTTCATCAATGAAATAGTCTGAGTCGTTGTAAATCATCACGGGCGATTTGCCCTGACTAAACCCCATCACCACCAAGCTTTCGTAATCAATTATATTCGTAGCAAGTTGTGATAACTCAGACAGAAACTGTGTCTCTCCAATGGCTTTTATTACGCCAGGGTACTTGTCACAGAACACTTGCCAACCTTCCATAGGTAAGGACATAGACACTCCTTTCGTCATTGCCGCATTTGTATTAAGGATGTATCACGAATAACCATTCACCTCAATTCACGCGCTTTCAATCTATTCGTAAACCCTACAACGTCGCGTATGAACTATTAGTTTGTCGGCCGATAACTCGTAAACTAACCGCTGATGTCACTCCGCTGCCTGCTGGATTACATATGAATGTAAGTAGATATTTCAACCATATTGGCAAATATAATTAACACCAAAAAGTAGCAATGCCCTTTTTTGACTGGACTCATCACAGTTTTGCATCACATTTTGTATGAACAACCGCCGTATAGCCCCGCCGAATAATACCAAAACGCTTCACCTCCAAATCCCGTACCCAATTTGGGGTACAGACTAAGCAATGCAACAATGTACATAATATTTAACAAATCAATAACAAAACAGGCGTACTATGCAGGGACAGATGATCAACAGCCAACTGACTATCACGGAAATCATGCGACATGCTGAAAGAGTGAATAGTGGTACCGAAGTCGTATCCATAACCCATGATAATCCCATCCATCGCTACACGTTAAAAGAGGCATTTAAGCGAGTGAGGCAACTCGCCAACGCTTTGCAAGACTTAGGCATTAAACAAGGGGATAGAGTTGCAACGCTCGCATGGAATGACTATCGACATCTTGAGCTTTATTACGCCGTATCATGTTCAGGGGCAGTGTTACATACCGTCAACCCTCGCCTGTTTCCGGAACAAATCGAGTACATCGTTAACCACGCAGAAGATTCCGTCGTTTTCTTTGACCCCTTCTTTCTGCCACTCATTGAACAGCTTAAAGAAAAACTACCAACCGTGACTCGGTTCATCGCACTTACCGACTCGCAACACCTGCCAACCAACAATATCGAAGACCTGACCGACTATGAGACGTTAATCCAAGATAAAAGCTCGCAGTTTACATGGCCTGACATCAAAGAAGACCAAGCAAGCTCACTGTGTTATACCTCAGGGACAACGGGCAATCCAAAAGGCGTATTATATAGCCACCGCTCTACCGTTTTACATTCAATGGGTAGTGCACTCCCGGATGCTTTTTCCCTCTCATTAGACGAAACCGTTATGCCTATCGTGCCCATGTTTCATGTAAACGGATGGGGGCTTGCTTATAGCGCGCCTATGACCGGCACTAAACTTGTTCTCCCTGGACCTAAAATGGCAGACGGTGAAACGCTCACTCACCTCATTAATGAGGAAGGCGTGACCATGACCGCTGGCGTACCCGTGATTTGGCTGACACTACTAGAACATTTAAAAAAGACCGATACTCAAGTGCCTAGCTTAAACCGAATTGTTGTCGGAGGCTCCGCTTGTCCCGAGCTTCTCATTGCAGAATTTGATGAACTGTTTAATGTCTCTGTTCATCATGCCTGGGGAATGACAGAAATGAGCCCTCTTGGCACATTCAATCAACTGACCCCAAGTATCAAAGCACAAGGACAAGCACAGCAAATGGCCACTAAGCTAAAACAAGGTCGAATCGTCTTTGGTGTGGATATCCGTATTGAAGATTGGGAGGGCAATGAACTTGATTGGACAGGCAACCAATTCGGTTCGGTAAAAGTACGAGGCCCTTGGGTCGCCTCGGGATACTACAAGCAAGGTGAGCAACTAGACAGTAATGGCTACTTCGATACCGGAGATGTCGCCAGCATAGATAAAAATGGCTATATGATGATCACCGATCGTTCAAAAGACGTGATTAAATCGGGCGGGGAATGGATAAGTTCAATTGAACTAGAAAACATTGCCGTTGGTCATCCCGATGTGAAAGAAGCCGCGGTCATTGGTGTATCCGATCCTAAATGGGGCGAGCGTCCGCTGCTTATTGTCGTGACCCATCAAGTAGAAGTCACTCAGCAAGAGCTATTGGGCTACTTTGACGGCAAAGTAGCCAAGTTTTGCATACCCGATGCTGTTGTGTTCGTCAAAGATCTGCCTCATACCGCAACGGGTAAACTCAGTAAAAAAGACTTACGTACCCGCTTTAAAGACCGAACGTTAGGTTAATAACATCGCTCAAAGAGCCATAATCGGCGTTTGAGCGACGCCCCCTACCAGAATCACAATGGCAACATATTTAACAAACTTGTAACCCAAAGGGGGACTGTTGATATTAGCCCTTTCAGCACACTATAGAATTGTTAACAAATGGTTAAAACAAGGAATTAGTTATGAAAGTCGCACAAATTGAAAATACAGCCATGCTCGCTGGCTTTGTCATGTTCAGTATAATGGCAGCTGCTGGTTACATTATGATGGGCCCAAGTTACGTAGACTCCAACTTAGTCTTCGTCGATGCATTATTCTCAACGCTATCTGCTATCTGTACATTTGGCGCCATTATTGTGTCTCGCACGGTGGCTAAGCACTACTCACACATGCCTGAAGGTGAGAGTAACCCTGAAAACTACTACGTACTGTTTCGCGCGAGCCTATTAGTCCTTGTGTTGCTGCTTGCCTTAGCGGGTGCTGTAGATACTCTTACTCTTTTGTATGGCGGTCAAACTGTATCACTTCCTAACGCTGAACTATTTGCTATGTACTTCCTTGGTATTGGCCTTTTTTACTGTGTCTTATGGTTCCTTTATGCTCGGGCCAATCGTAAAGTCAACGGTCAAAGCTCTCTTTTAACTGCTGAAACACTTAACGCTAAAGTCAATGCTTTCCTACTTGTCGGTGTAATGCTTATCTACATCGCTGTGATTAGCATTGAGGCAATTTCAAATATCCCGGTAGGGCTAAGCTCGGTAGGTGCTATGGCGGATAATTTGATCCTTCTTATTATTGTCGCAGTGATAACACCTGAGCCAATTAAATTGGCGAAAAGTGCTATCAAACAGTTACGCGCCAATAAAGCAATGGCTTCGGCAGTAGGCCACAAAGCTTAATTATCTCATTTCACTTTCAAAACACGTACGCGTGGAGTGGTTAGGTAAGAGGTGAAAGGGGATGGGAAATGAACCTCTCACTAGCTTTAACAACATTGTATTATCAACTTATTCCAAGACGGTACCAAAAAAGCCACCTTTTTATAGGTGGCTTTTTGTCAATCATCTAATACCCAAAAGGCTCGCTCTACGACTCTTTTTTCACCGTATCTATAACAACGTAGCAACGGCTTGCTGTAATTGATTCTGGATGTCAACATTGCGAACTTCGCCATTTTCAATGTCAAAATTATCGTAAAAGCTTGGCACCGAGACACTCGCTTTTACGTTGCCGCCAAAATACGGTGCTGAGTTCGTTGCTGCTGCTAAAACATTCGCCGCTCCACCTGGGCCAGGTGACGTTGCCAAATAAACCGCAGGCTTACCTGCAAAAACTTCACGCTCAATACGCGTTGCCCAATCAAACAAATTTTTATAAGCGGCAGGGTAATGGCCATTGTGCTCTGCAAACGAAATAACCAAAGCATCGGCTTGCGCGATATCATCCAAAAATTGCTTAGCACCTTGTGCTTGCCCAATCTCTTTCTCTTTATCTTCACTAAATAAAGGAACATCGTATTGACTGATGTCGAGAACCTCAACATCCGCCCCTTCAATTTGATTAGCTGCGTACGTCGCTAACAATTTATTAATCGACGTTCCACTGGTACTTGCACCAAATGCGATAACTTTCATAGGGAGTCCTTCTACTGGTTTCTTATTCGTTCGGTATGGATATAGATTAATCCATTACCGATAATCAACAAGCAAGAAAATCACACTATGTCATTCGAAATTTTCGAACAAGGCGACACCTGCACAAGATTAGCTCAACATAAGACTAAACCAGCGCTTGTAGCTCACCCCAAAGATCGTTCACTATGATTCGGTCTGCCGGGCTTAGCTCCGCTTTCGCCTCATCCAAACTGGCTTGAATTCGTAGTTTTAGAGAAGCAACGTCGTTAATTCCCTCTTCTTCGCAAGCGGCGGTAGAAAGAGAAATATGCCCACGTAGATAACCACCCGCAAACAATTCGTCGTCCGACGCATTCTGAATTCGCTCATCAATAATAGCGATAAGCATGTCTTCGTATTCAATAATCATAAAACTGTTGTCCTAATAGGGGCTCAACGAACAATAAACTGTTCACTGCTTAATTCTGAAATTTGATAGTGGTCTCTCAGCGCATTAGATAACTGTGCCACTCTGACGGGTAAACCATCACGTAAGATTTGCTCAACCTCATCTTTTACTTTTTGCATAAAAACCAAGCGATCAGGTTCAAAGTTACCATTTAAATTGTCGCAACTCACTGTAAACGGAAAGCCAGCACTTGTCGCAAGTATCCACTCATAGGCTTGAGGACGAATCTCAACTTTTTCAAACTCGGCCTGTACTTGTTCAGTACGGCCATCCGGTTCATACCAATACCCGAAGTCTTCGAGTAAACGTCGTTTCGGACCAGCCACGCACCAATGAGCAATTTCATGTAATGCTGAAGCATAGAAACCACGAGCAAAAATGATGCGATGGTGGTCAATGTCGTCACTCGCGGGAAGATAAATAGGTTCATCCCCACCTAACTCTAAGCGCGTGTTGTAAGATTCAAAAAAAGTCTGATTAAAAATCTGAATAAGATCTTGGTACTGATGGTGCATGGTTACTTTATACTGCAAATATTAAGGGGGGTATTGTCTCTGGAATTATCGATGAGGTAAAGCCTCTCTGTCGCTTTTGTTTTCTGTCACCACGTAGGCTTTATTCATTAGTTTTTTTTATCAGAAAATCCTCAAAACATCATTAAATTTCATTCGTCAACAGACCAGTTCACAATTACACTATCGCATGATTTTTTTTTGAGATTCGTGTCATGTTGCTGAGTGTTTTATACATTATAGGAATTACGGCCGAAGCGATGACAGGCGCACTCTCTGCAGGTCGTCGTAACATGGATTGGTTCGGTGTTATGCTAGTAGCAAGTGCTACGGCAATTGGTGGTGGTACCGTACGAGATATTTTGCTTGGGCATTACCCTTTAGGTTGGGTTAAGCACCCTGAATTTTTGGTCATTACCTGTGTCGCAGGTGTATTAACCACCGGGCTAGCGAAATGGATCATCAAATTTAAAGGCGTTTTTATCCGCCTCGATGCACTTGGTTTAGTGGTCTTTACGATTATTGGTACCAATGTCGGTATTAGTATGGGGTTGCATCCATTTATCTGTATCGTTTCAGGTTTAGTCACTGGTGTTTTTGGTGGTTTACTCAGAGATCTCATTTGTAGACAAACGCCGCTAGTGCTGCATGAAGAGCTGTATGCATCTATCTCCGTGATTGCTGCTTGTTTGTACTTAGGTTTATTGGAATATGGTATTGATACACTTCCAACCACCATCGCGACCATTGTTGTGGGTTATACCCTTCGTATGGCAGCGGTGAGATTTAAATGGCGCTTACCCAACTTCAAACTCGATAGTGAAGAAGCCGTCCATTAAATGAAAAGCCCTAGTATT
>NZ_JAKRRY010000140.1 GCF_026191675.1 Vibrio qingdaonensis
ACTTGGAGTAAAACAGAAAATCATAGAAAAGTCCGGTGTTTGGTATAGCTACCAGGGAGACAAGATAGGACAAGGAAGACAGAAAGCTTGTCAGTACCTCGTCGAACACCCAGCGGTAAGCCAAGAAATTGAAGGTTTACTGCGTGCTCAATTATTAGCTCCAACAGTGCCAGCCGAAGAAAACATTCAAAGTTCTACGCCCGTAGATCAGGAAAGCCTTACCTCATAGCTACGTAAAGTGACAACAGAAAGGGGCCAGTTTATCGGCCGGAGAAACTGGCCCCATAGCACCCAATAAAAAATTCAACTGAATGCCTGCCCATGATAATTCAAAGTCCCCATAAGCACACCTGAGCATTTTATACAGTTGCATATTTATCATCGATGTATTACTGACCTTTAGCGTAGGTTGTGTTGGCCTATTTGTCCTTATTACGCTTAGCGTGAGTTGAAATTGTTTTTGGCCCTGTGTCTTTCGGCTGCGTCTGTCCTTTTTGCAGTCTAGAAATACGCTTGCCTCTTTCTGCAACCATTGTTTCTAGCTCTAGGTTTTTCTCGATAAGCGCATACATAGCCACAAATGCTTTGTGATCTGTTTCTTTGAGAGATTCGAGTATCTTCGATAATTGAAGGAAGTCATTTATGATTACAGTTCCCAACTTTGAGTCCATTCTGTCATCATGACGAGTTAACATTTTTATCATTTTTGAATGTGTTGATTTGCCCACTTTATTTCCCCGTAAATGTTGGCGGTGCGCTATAGCGCGTCAACTGCCTTGTCCGATCCAACTC
>NZ_JAKRRY010000141.1 GCF_026191675.1 Vibrio qingdaonensis
CGTTACTCTAAATCCTTAGAGAGCTTGTGTGATGTCTCACTGGCATTAGGAATAGGGAAATCCCCTGATACGATTCGACGATGGTTGAACATCCTCGTGGATTTAGGTTATGCAGAAAAAACGCAACAAGAGGGCAAAGACAGTTTTAAACGCACTACGCCATTGCCGTGGGTCACTGCGCAATACGACAGTCTAATTTTAACGCTCACCGCTCGCTACTTTGCTTGCTTACTACCTGAACGCACCAAACAGCAATATCAATCCCTGTTTGAACAGAGTGAGATGGATACCCAAGAGAGTGACACGTATCGGCAGTGGCTAAGGTGCATTGAGGTGGACTTACCTACAGAGCACATGAGTTACTTCCCACACCTTGCGACCATCAAGCAAGCACTCATCAAGAAACAGACGCTGCGTTTCACCCTCATAGGCCAGTGCCTTAACACTACCCCAACTAAGCTACGCCTAAGTACTCAAGGCTTGAGCTTGTTCTATCTCGATAACCAACAACTCAAACAGACACCGATGCTCGGTGTGCTGGCTGTCTATGAGAAATAAGAGAAAAGGAAACCAAAGATGCTTAGCCAATCACCACTGATATATTCATTTAACAAGGCAGCACTGCCTATCTCTCAGGCTCTTCTGGGGATACTCAATAGCACTCTGAGAAAACACCCAGAGCTTATTGAGGGGCATCACATCCTCCATTTTAGCGATAAGCACTATTGTGCTGAGCAGGGCGGTTATCACCCAATTGACATTGCACTCGCGCAAGACGGTCATA
>NZ_JAKRRY010000142.1 GCF_026191675.1 Vibrio qingdaonensis
TACAGAGGCATAAAACTTGAGGGCGTTACCGCCTGTCGTCGTTTCAGGATTGCCATAACCGCCTATTTTCATGCGAATTTGGTTGATAAAAATACACATGCAATTGGATTGTTTCAGGTTGCCAGTGAGTTTACGCATAGCCTGGGATAGCATACGAGCTTGCAATCCCATGTGGCTATCGCCCATTTCCCCTTCAAGTTCGGCTTTAGGGGTGAGCGCAGCGACGGAATCCACGACCATCACATCGACTGAGCCTGAGCGTGCCAGAGCATCGCAAATTTCTAGTGCTTGTTCTCCAGTATCAGGTTGGGAAACCAATAAGTTGGCAATATCAACCCCAAGCTTTTCAGCGTAAATAGGATCGAGAGCGTGCTCAGCATCGATGAACGCACACGTTTTGCCTTGTTTTTGAGCCGCAGCGATAAGCTCTAATGTTAAGGTCGTTTTTCCTGAGGACTCTGGACCATAGACTTCCACCATTCTCCCCATAGGAAGCCCACCTGCCCCTAAAGCAATATCAAGAGATAGAGATCCTGTAGAAATGGTCTCTACATCCATGGTTCTGTTATCCCCCAGACACATGATAGCGCCTTTACCAAATTGTTTTTCAATCATGGCTAAGCATGTAGTCAGGGCTTTACTTCTATCTTCTGGAGTCTTGGGTAAGGTATTGGTTTTAGCGGTAGTCTTTGAACTTTTCATCGTTGTTACCCTAATAATGGAGATGATAAACAGTTAATCATAAATAATACTGTTTGTACATACAGTATTATTGTGTTG
>NZ_JAKRRY010000143.1 GCF_026191675.1 Vibrio qingdaonensis
GAAACTATCGAATCATCGATCATTTCAATATACTTTTCCATTTTGGCTTGTGTCTTCTTCTTGCTTGGTGCTGAGAATTGTCTCCAGACTTGAGACTTAAATCCTTGTTGATTAAATATGTCACGGTGAGCCTGATTTAAATCTCGGAGCTTCATTTCGAGCAAATGACCCATTCTCATCAGCGTCGCTTCATTGAGAAGGTAATCAGAGTCGGGGACATATTCTGTCAGCATTCGGACTAAGGTCATCACATCGTTCTCTCGTTTGGCTACCGCCAGTATCTGCATTAAACGATGTTTCTCTTCTTTTTTTGACGGATCAGACTCTTTATCAGGATGGATAACACTCGCAATGCGTTTGTACATTTTGTTGAGTTGAGTGCCTCGGAACATTTCTTTGAGGTTAAGCGCGTTGTCGTCTTCACTCTCAAAATAATCGAATTCAAAATCGTCCCACTCGTCTTCGGTTTGGTCCCGCGGTGAAAACGTGTCGTTATTATGTTCAACAAAAGAAGCACCTAAGGTACTGATCAAAGCTTCGATGGCGAATGGGTCACCAGAAGCCAGGATTTCGCGGATCTCTTTGTGGGGTAAATCAATCTCAGCGCCGAACATCTCCTTCATGCCGTTTTCAAATTCGCGACAAGCTGCATTGAGCGCTTGCTGTTTTTCTTTCTTAAACACTTTATCATGATAGGCCTCATACTCTTCGCATAAAGCCTCGACTTTGTCTTTATCATTGAAAAAAGGGCG
>NZ_JAKRRY010000144.1 GCF_026191675.1 Vibrio qingdaonensis
ACTTAATTGAAGCCAGTGAAAGGTAATAAGGAGGCACGACGAAGCGCAGCTACGCAGTAGCAGAGGCGTTGGGTGATTGTTCGCAGTAACTTAATGTCACATCGAGCTTGCTCGATAACAGTGCCATAAGCTATCGCGAGAGGAGTGAAGCGACGGAATGAGCCGACCGAAGGGAGAACGCCCAATATTTAAGTTTAATACGTACTTTATAGATTGATTCGCGTTAGAAAAAGAACCGTCCGTAGTCAATCTTCAAGGGTAAGTGTTCGAAGGCGGTTCAAGTCAAATATAGCAATAAATCTAAAGGGCTATTCGCCGTCTAGCCATTAACTCAATTAGCTCCCACCTTTTTGGTCAGGGAGAGTGAAAAGTGAAAAGTGAAAAAGCTTGATGCAAAGAAACGCAGAACATAGCAAAAGCTACACTTAGCTGTTCATGTCGATATACTCGAAACCATGAGTGCGGAAGTCAGTTTTGTTGTGCCATGAGCCTCTGAAAAAGAAAGGTTGTACCTCACTGAAACTCACCCCGAAAGAATGTAATACTTTGGGAAGAGAGTGGATCAATAAATGAAGCGGAAAAAGCGCTAACGAGCGGTAAAGCGAGTTTGATATATTACAACGCTCAAATAGGTGAAATGATAGTAAATGTCAAAACTATGAACAAAATTATAGCTCTAGGTATGCCAATTAGAAGCCCACGGTTAGCCATAAACGATGTAGCTTTGTCTCCAAGCAGATTTTATCA
>NZ_JAKRRY010000145.1 GCF_026191675.1 Vibrio qingdaonensis
CCGATGATCTTGCCACCAAAGCCAACATACTTGTACCAGAAGTCAGCAATACCCGCTTCAACTGCAATACGAGCTGTCACGTCAGATGGCAATACAGATTCACGGTACTGCGCATCTTGCTTATCAAATGCATCGGTTGCTGGCATTGAAACGACACGTACCGCTTTACCTTCAGCAGTCAATTGCGCAGCCGCTTCAACAGCTAGCTCAACCTCAGAACCTGTTGCAATAAGAATTAACTCAGGCTTACCTGCACAATCTTTCAGGATGTAACCACCCTTGGCGATATTTGCTACTTGCTCTGCGTCACGATCTTGCTGCGCAAGGTTCTGACGAGAGAAGATCAGAGATGTAGGGCCATCTTTACGCTCAATCGCCAGTTTCCAAGCCACTGCAGATTCAACTTGGTCACATGGGCGCCATGTGCTCATGTTTGGAGTTAAACGTAGCGATGCGATTTGCTCAACTGGTTGGTGAGTCGGACCATCTTCGCCAAGACCGATAGAGTCATGCGTGTACACTTGGATGTTTTGAACTTTCATCAAAGCAGCCATGCGCATTGCGTTACGAGCGTATTCCATGAACATTAGGAATGTCGCGCCGTACGGTACGAAACCACCGTGCAGAGCGATACCGTTCATGATAGCCGTCATGCCGAATTCACGAACACCGTAGTGGATGTAGTTACCTGAGAAGTCTTCTGCCGTTAGCGACTTAGAACCAGACCACATGGTTAGGTTAGAAGG
>NZ_JAKRRY010000146.1 GCF_026191675.1 Vibrio qingdaonensis
GGCAAAGTGGTGGTGTTGATAAAATCTGTCTGGAGACAAAGCTACATCGTCTATGGCTAACCGTGGGCTTCTAACTGGCATACCTTGAGCTATAATTTTGTTTATAGTTTTGACATTTACTATCATTTCACCTATTTGAGCGTTGTTGTATCTCAAACTCGCTTTACCGCTTCATTTATTGATCCACTCTCTTCCCAAAGCATTGCATTCTTTCGAGGTGAGTTTCAGGGAGGTACCACCTTTCTTTTTTAGAGGCTCATGGCACAACAAAACTGACTTCCGCACTCATGGTTTCGGGTGTATCGACATGAACAGCTAAGTGCAGCTTTTGCTATGTTCTGCGTTTCTTTGCACCAAGCTTTTTCACTTTTCACTCTCCCTGACCAAAAAGGTGGGGGCTAATTGAGTTAATGGCTAGACGGCGAATCGCCCTTTAGATTTATTGCGATATTTGACTTGAGCCGCCTTCGAACGCTTACCCTTGAAGATTGACTACGGACGGTTCTTTTTCTAACGCCAATCAATCTATAAAGTACACATTAAACTTAAATATTGGGCGTTCTCCCTTCGGTCGGCTCATTCCGTCGCTTCACTCCTCTCGCGATAACTTATGGCACTGTTATCGAGCAAGCTCGAAGTGACATTAAGTTACTGCGAACAATCCCCAACGCCTCCGCTACTGCGTAGCTGCGCTTCGTCGTGCCTCCTTATTGCCTTTCACTGGCTTCAATTAAGG
>NZ_JAKRRY010000147.1 GCF_026191675.1 Vibrio qingdaonensis
GTAACAACGATGAAAAGTTCAAAGACTACCGCTAAAACCAATACCTTACCCAAGACTCCAGAAGATAGAAGTAAAGCTCTGACTACATGCTTAGCCATGATTGAAAAACAATTTGGTAAAGGCGCTATCATGTGTCTGGGGGATAACAGAACCATGGATGTAGAAACCATTTCTACAGGCTCTCTATCTCTTGATATTGCTTTAGGGGCAGGTGGGCTTCCTATGGGGAGAATGCTGGAAGTCTATGGTCCAGAGTCCTCAGGAAAAACGACCTTAACATTAGAGCTTATCGCTGCGGCTCAAAAGCAAGGCAAAACGTGTGCGTTCATCGATGCTGAGCACGCTCTCGATCCTATTTACGCTGAAAAGCTTGGGGTTGATATTGCCAACTTATTGGTTTCCCAACCTGATACTGGAGAGCAAGCACTAGAAATTTGTGATGCTCTGGCACGCTCAGGCTCAGTCGATGTGATGGTCGTGGATTCCGTCGCGGCGCTCACCCCTAAAGCCGAACTTGAAGGGGAAATGGGCGATAGCCACATGGGATTGCAAGCTCGTATGCTGTCCCAGGCTATGCGAAAACTCACAGGCAACCTGAAACAATCCAATTACATGTGTATTTTTATCAACCAAATTCGCATGAAAATAGGCGGTTATGGCAATCCTGAAACGACGACAGGCGGTAACGCCCTCAAGTTTTATGCCTCTGTT
>NZ_JAKRRY010000148.1 GCF_026191675.1 Vibrio qingdaonensis
TATTATTCAACAGGGCTCCTCCATCGTTGGAACAAAGCGGGTAAGGAAAGGCATTGGATGTTACCCGTGAAGAAAGATTTTCAGTATGAAGTCGTTCATAGATACAGCAGTCGAGATGCTATTGTTGCGATTAAAACCACACCTCAAGCCAGAAAAAAGTTTGATGAACTCCCTGAACTTATAGAAGCTCGCTTAGTCTCGAAGGTAATTAAAGGCAAAACTTATCAGGTACTTACGTCAATGTGTGATGGGTTGCGTTTCCCAGGTGAAGACATTGTAGAGTTATACAGATATCGCTGGGAAATTGAGTTAGGTTATCGTGAAATGAAACAAACACTGCTTGATAGCGAATATACACTACGAAGTAAGCGTCCAGATATGGTGAGACAGGAGCTTTGGGGGGTGCTATTAGCTTATAACCTGATAAGACAAATGATGACAAAAGCGTCAGAGAGATTAGATAGCATTTGCCCAAACCAATTGAGCTTTACCAGTAGTGCGATGGCTGTCACTCAATATTTTGCATCCTTGCCGCTGACAAGCCCGGGAAATCTACCTAGACACTACGAAGTGCTGATTCAACAGATATCAATGTTCGTCTTACCACCAAGACGCGAAGACCGGAGTTATCCACGCTGGATTAAACTAAAACCCAAGAAGTATGCGACAAATAGAAAAAATGCCAGTCAGCTTAACTGACTGGCATTAC
>NZ_JAKRRY010000149.1 GCF_026191675.1 Vibrio qingdaonensis
AACGCTTGGCGGTTTTGGTTTGAAGTTAAGTGTGCTTGGTAAGTTAATCGTTAGCGCCACTTAGCAGGGCGTTATGTAACAAGGAGGTTCAATGAATATCGCAGTGATTTTGGGTAGTTCTAAGTTTGATGGAAATACTCGGAAATTGGTTGAATCATTCGTTGTTCAATCTGGGGCGAAGTTGTTTGATTTATCCGACTTTCGTATCAGTTTCTACGATTATGAGCATGAAAATAGAAGTGACGACTTTCTTCCATTAATCCAGGACTTGATACGCTTCGACCACATAGTATTTGCTTCTCCTGTCTATTGGTATTCAATGTCGGCACAGTTGAAAGTTTTCTTCGATCGATTATCCGATCTCGTAACAATTGAAAAGGACTTAGGCCGCCAGCTAAAAGGCAAGTCAATATCTGTACTATCAACTGGGTACAATCAAGAGTTACCAGATTGCTTCGTCCAACCTTTCAAACTGACAGCAAACTATATGCAATTTGAATTCAAAGGCTGTGAGTACCTAGCTGTACAAAATGAATCTGATTTGAGTAAGGTAAACAAATGTGCAGCGCAAGCTGTGGACAATGTTACATAACAAACTGCTCAAGTGGACGCCATAAGCTTGGCGGTTTTGGTTTGAAGTTAAGTACGCTTGGCAAGTTAGTCGTTAGCGCCACTTAGCAG